>CAKZYA010000061.1 GCA_937883755.1 uncultured Flammeovirgaceae bacterium
AATTCTGACTTTCAAATAGTTAATCCCATCAACTGCTTTTATCAGGGACGACTAAGTACCAGTAGTAGTGCAGTATGCTCTACTGAAGATAGTATTGCCTTTACTATTTCAGCTACCGATGCCGGGGCTGAACCTACCTACCAGTGGTATGTCAACAATCAATTAATACCCGACCAGAGTGGATCTACTTACACTGCTGCCGAATTTACCGATGGTGACGAAGTAAAGGTACAAGTTATCGCTAGTAAAGATGTATGGGTGCTTCAAGACAGTGTGTTTTCAGAAACCTTCACAGTAGACCTCTCAGCCTTGATCCCCAAAATCACCGTTGCCAACAACACCCTCACTGCCTCTGAAGGAGCTTCTTACCAGTGGTTCTTGGATGGTACCCCACTGCCTGAGACTACCCAAACCATCACAGCACTGGAAAGTGGGAATTACCAGGTGGAGATCACCAGTGCATCCGGCTGTACGACGCGTTCCGAAGAAGTAGAAGTTATCGTTTGTACCTCCAACATGCCTAGTATTCAGGTAGAAGGCTCTACGCTTACCGCTAGTGAAGCCAGTAGCTACCGCTGGTTCCGAGACGGTGAGGCACTGCCCGATACCACCCAAAGTATTGAAGTAGAAGAAGCCGGAAGCTATGAAGTAGAGGTTACTGATGGTTCGGGCTGCGTAGCTCGCTCAGAGGCGATAGAAGTAGAGGGTATGGTTACGGGCCTAATTGATGAACGACTGGCAGAAGGGCTTACCATGTATCCTAACCCAGCTACCTCTCATTTGCTAATCAACTCACCCCTAGGCGAAGAAATAGAAGTAGCTATCTACTCCACTACCGGGCAACTCAAGCACCAAAGCATCCTATCCTCCCGAAATTCGGATTATGAAATTGAGTTGGGTGGTTTATCCCCCGGATTGTATCTGGTACGCTTCACCAGTAACCAGGGCTGGCACCAACGCAAACTGATTAAACAATAACCTTTTACATTCACTACACCATGAAAAATATTGCTTTTATTCTGATACTATTTGTTCTAGCTGCCTGTAAGGAAGAGCCCACTGACCCATCTGAACCTACCCCCGAAGAAATGATTAGTCGTACTTGGCAGGTACAGTCCGTGCAGGTTAACGGACAAAATGAGGATGCTGCCGATTATAGCAACTTCCGATTTACGTTTGACGCTAATCAGACCTATCGTTTTCTGAATCCCGACGAGCAGCAGGGCAGTTGGGAGTTGACGGCTAATGGCACTCTGCTGATACTCGATCAAGGAACTGAGCAGGAACAGCAAGTGGCTGTATTTGAGCTTAGTGAAACCGAACTGACTCTGGAGTTTACCGAAGAAAATGAAAAGCTCGGAATCACACGCACCCGCTTTGAGCTAGCCCCTTAGAGGTAAAACCTTCACCGTCAGATGATCATTGGGTACAGCAAAATTATGCGCTTTGCAGTTTTTCTAAGGCAAATTCCATGTATACCGAAGTGCCCTTTCCCTGCTGACTCTGAATATCCAGCTTACCGCTGAGGTAGTCAACCCGGCTGCGAATAGATTCCAAGCCGATACCACCCGATGCCTGTTCTGGAGAAAAGCCAACACCGTCATCTTCCACCGTAACGGTTAGTAAGTGATCGAGGCGACTAATTTGCACGAGCACCTCGGTGGCGTTAGAGTGCTTAATAATATTGTTCACCAACTCTTGTAAAATACGATAAAGAGTCAGTTCTAAAGAAGGGGCTAAACGCTCAGTTAAGCCCAATGCCTGAAAATCAATCTGCAAGGTATTTGACTGATTAATATTGTTAAAATAGCTCTGGAGAGCCTCTACCAAGCCGAACTTTAGCAGTACTTCGGGCATCAGGTTGTAGGATATTTGCCGTACCTCCCGGCTAGCGTCATCCAGCAGTCCTAACGCCTGGGCATAATCGGTTTTCTGACCTGATCCCAGTGACTGGCTGAACGCGCTAAACCGCAGCTTGATACTACCTAACAGGCCACTCAGCCCGTCGTGTAACTCCTTGGCAATACGGGTTCGCTCTTTTTCTTCCCCAGTAATAAGCGCTTTCACCGACTGCAACTCATTTTCCCGTTTTACTACCAGGAGTTGCTGCTGATAGAGCTTTCGGCGCTGCTTCAAGTAATAAAATAGAAAGCCAACCGCCATAACGAGCAGTAAACTCACCGAAACTACTAGGATCAGTAAAAAGCGCTGTCGGTTTAGGTCTTCCTCTTGTTGGACAGTGAGTAGTTGTTGGTCGGCCAGTTGACGTGATTTCTTCTCGGCCTCATACTTTCTTTCCAAATCATTCAGCGTTCGGGTGCGGGTTTCGTCAAAGATGCTGTCTGAATACTGTTTGTGTAATTTGAACTGCTCGTGGGCCTGGCGATAGTTGCCCAATCCGGCATACGCCTGGGAAGCTAACTCATAGGCTTGAGCCCGTAACTCATGACTTTTAATACTCTCATCTAATTGAAATCCTTCTTGAAGGTTATCGAGGGCCGAGGAATAAGCACCAGACTGAATAAGGGTTCGCGCTGCTGTGATCAAAGCACTGATCGTATAGTAGGGCATTCCGTTTTGTCGGGCGAAATGTACGCTATTGGTCGCATAAGAAGAGGCATGCTCAAGGTCACCCGCTTTCGTGTATAGCTCAGCTAAATTGTTGTAAGCCAGCATCAAAAAATATACATTATTGCTCGGTTCGCTGTACTGAATAACCTGCTGCAACTGGTCAATAGCACTAGCGGTATCTTCTAGTGTAATATATGTCTTGCTCATGTTAATGTAGGCATCGGCTATAGTCACACTATCACCGATAGCTTTACTTGATGCCAAGGCTTGCTCTTGGTAGCTCAACGCCCGACGGGGTTGATCGATAAAATTAAAAACAGAACCTATGTTATTATAGGTAATAGAAATGCTGGAGGTATCTCTTATATCCTCAAAGTACGGAATGCTTTGCAGATAATAATCAATCGCTTGCTCATAATCAGCTCTGTATTGGGCAATATTGCCTAGATTAACATAAGTGCTGCCAACACCCCTTTGGTAGCTAATACGCTGGAAAAATGGTAGGGCTCGTTGGTAATAATACTCTGCCGAATCAAGGCGCTCACGTTCGGCAAATACAATACCTGTGTATTGTAGGCTTTTCCCAGCATTCAGTGTATCCCAATTCGCTAGTGCCAGTACATACGTTTTTTGGTAAAGGGCGATGGCTGAGTCCGGGTTGATAGCCTCTAGTTCATATGCCGCATCCATTAGGGCAGTGATGGAATCAGAACCTATCGGTGATTGAGCTAGTAAAGGCGAATCGAACCATACGAAAATGGCAAAAATCCATACCAAACGGTGAGATTGGCTAACAGGTGAACAATAATTAGCAATTGTGGAGTGGCAAGTCACTTTCACTTTTGGCTAAATTTCTACATAAGACTTTGTATAAATATACTATTTATTTACACATATCCGGGTTTTCCCTGATTTTTCAATCTCACGGTTTTCCGTGATTCTTCTCTTTTGATTTATGCCTAGCTTTACTTTGAGTGTGCTACTCGAAAAATATTCAGTTTGATTCAGTAGAAAGTAGCCACGCTCAACAACTATAAATTCATCACTATGCTTCGCTATACCCTTCCCCTCATTTTTATTATTACCGCCTATACATCTTCCCTCGCCCAAACTACAGGAGAAGTAAACTTTGAGACCTTAGGAATCCGATTTACCATTCCCGACGGATGGGTTGGGCAGGAGGTAGACGGGGGATACGTTATTGGTTCCAACACCGAGCCCGGATTTGCCTTCCTTACCTTACACCAGTATACTTCCGTAGCGCAACTTACTCAGGAAGCCCAACGGGGTATTAATGAGCAGAACAGAACTAGTCTAAACCTATCGGGAGACGTAGAAAACCTGAGTGGACGAAGCATCGGAGCAGAATACAGTGGTACGCTGGAAGGGCAAGCGGTAAAGGCATATGTAGTCGGTCTGGTAAATCCGCTCGGCAATGGGGTTACCATTTTGGCAGCTACTACCCCTGAGCAATACTCGGCTACGCATAAACAATTAGCGTTGCAACTAGCCAATAGCACCCAATTTTATCAACCTGAAACCCCTCCAGTAGTAAAAGAGTGGAAGCAAACCTTACAAAACTCCCGCCTTACCTACATGGATTCTTACCAGAGCAGTAGCGGAAGCTACGGGGGCTATAGTACCGGAGGAGGGTATAGTAGCAAGGTACTGATCCATTTGTGTGGCCAAGGTTACTTTAAATACCAAAGTAACAGTAGCATGTCGGTAGATACCGGAGGTGCATTCGGAAGCTCCGCCGATAGCGGACAGGGCAATGGCACTTGGGAAGTGGTAGGTAACACCCAGGGAGGAGCTAGTCTGCGTCTGAATTTTCATAACGGAGAAGTATACGAGTACGCTCTGGAGTACAAAGATGAAAAAACCTTTCTGAACGGAAGCCGCTACTTCCGCACCTATGGCACGGCTGGGGTTGACGATGGGCCAGAATGTTTTTAGCTTACGCGAAAAAGCAAAATGAGTGCTAGTCTGATTGAAGCTTTAATAATCGGAGGCATTGGAATAATTGCTGGTGGGATTTTGCTGGGTGTCCGGCATAAGTTGCACGACGGATTATACAGCAAAAAAATCTTCAACTTATCTGTCGGCTTCATACTAATAGGAGTAGTAGGAGGAATCATTTCTTATTCTACCAGCATTGAGTACGAGAAAAATACGATAATCAGAAGCAAAGTAGCTGGCTCGATGGACGTGCAAGAAGGTGATCTTGCGCCCATACGAACCGTAGAATTCACGGTAAATCATACTGGCGTAGCCCATACGCTTTCGGTAAAGCCTGTTGATCCACTTCTAAAAAATTCTTTTGACGCCGAGATTCTTGTAACTGTTATTGATCCGGCCAATAATGAAGTGTTGTCAGACCGTCAGTATTTCAAGCCTGAGCTTGGCAGTGGAAAGTCTGCGGTGAAACGATGGCGATTTGTAGACACCACGTTTGTTCCTCAGCGATTTGGAAAATATACCGTTCAGATAGCTCCAATTACTATCGGTATCCCAGAAGTAGAAGTATGGATACGAGATCCGCAAAAAGAAGACGGCAGAGAAACCTTTAGCTGGCGATAAGAGATGAGTTTCCCTCGGCTTAATCCAGGTTGGCTAAGCGGATATGCTTGGTGGTAATGTCTACCCACACCCCGTTGGTTTTATAGGGATCATTCGCAATAATTTCCTTCACTTCGGCTTCGGAGTCTACCTGGTAGATGATAGTAGAACCAATCATTTTTCCATCATCACTCAGAAAAGCACCGCCTTTAATCATTTTTCCGTTCTGACGTAACTTACGGGCGTAAGCCAGATGTTCTTCTCGCACACTCATGCGTCGGTCTAACGCCGCTCCGTCGGTGCCATCGTAGGCAATCAATAAAAATTCCATAAACCTATTTTCAAATTATTTTCATATCCACTCAGCGACCAGAGTGCCCTATCCATCTTTATCAAAATAGACAGCATCTCTTACGAATTGTTTAAGTAGGTTAACCTGGTCTTTCGCCAATTTCTCTCCGTATTTTCCCACCAGATAGGCTGTTAGCATGAACAGTAGAGCGACAGGAAATACAAATATGAGATTAGAAGATTTTCCCAACAGTATTTTTGAGACAGCGAACAGTGAGACGAAAAATGCTACGATCCCAATGGCAGCGTAGATAAACATAAACAAAGACCAAACGGCTGGTCGGGGGCCGATCAAACCTGATACCACTGAATGATTATGATCTTCTTCATCCGGTTCTATTCTGAAGTTCAATTGGGGCGACCAGTAGTGTACATCTTCGCCAGCAATATCTAGTGTAACGTGATTATTAACGATGTGTCCCCTGATATTATCTGGTAAATCTTTGAGCAATACTTCAATTCTGTCCATCACCTCACTTTTGGGATAAGGGGTTTCTATTTTGAATCGGGGTCTGATATGGGGTACGGCAGGTTCGATAATGCAGCAATTTTAATAGTAAAATACAAAATTCTACGCACTTTTTTGATTTTCAGCATCCCATAAAAGGGTCTTTTCATAAAAAATAACAACGCTAAAAATGTCTACCTTTTCTTGTTCATTTTTGTCTGGGAGACCCCGTCTTGAAACAAAAACGAACCAAAAAATTCAATGCTTCTCCGCGCAAAAACCAACGCACGCCCGCTGAATTTTCCCGCCAGCGCGCTAAAATATCGGAAATTTTGTCCGAATTATTTTTATGAAAAGGCCGTGCATCCCATAATGGCTTCTGGAAATTGACTCTCTGTTACAAGATGATGTTTTAAGACCAGGCACAGTCTAGTATCTCTGGCTAAAATCAAATTCTTCGGCAGGAATAATCCATGTGTTTTGCTCTGTATCTACAGTTCCACCCATTTCCTCTTGTACCACTCGGTCAATGATTTCTAGTCCTTTAGAAGACATATTTTCAAAAGTATCTATACCATCGTTGGGGAAATTCTGTCGGGTTCGGTGGATGTTGAACTGATTGGAAAACTCTCGACCGAAGGCTTCCTCTACTCCATCTTTCCCCAGCATAAAACCCAGTAAACCTCCCCAGGTAGCCGTAGGGTTATCCGAGTCCCAACCAGCCAAGGCTCCAATTTTTATAGTTTCCACAATGTCTCCTTCACCGTAGAAAAGGCTGACCAGGCTAGCCGCATAATTGATTCCGGCGGCAAAGCAACCGTTGCAGTAAATGTTTCGAGAAGTAATATCATACCCGTCTTGCTGATTCACCTGGTAGCGGTAGTAAATAGAGTCCCGCGCCTGCTCCCAGGGAATTCTCGATTCGTACTTTTCTTGCACATAGTCGTACATACGTGCAGTGTAGGAACTGTCGGGTAGAATTTCACGAGCCTGACGGGCTAACCAACGTAGTTGTTGATCCATTGAAGCACTAGTGTCTACTTTGGATGCCAGCGAGTGCATTACTACGTAGAATTCTGAAATTTCAGCAGCTTCTTTGCGGGCGGAGGTACGAATTGGCAGATGAGCCATCTCCAGCGCTACATCTGGTCGGGCCGGGGCAAACAAGCCAAATATTTCAGTAGTGAGTTGGGCATCAATCATGTCGAAGTGCTCATTCCGGGCAGGGTCGCTAGTTTCGGGCGGTAATACTCCTTCCAGCATTAAATCCAGCACTCGCTGATTCGATACCCACAGATAATTTTCCTCCTCATGCTTGATATGCTTCAACCATCCCTCCTGAATTTGCTCCGGGGTTAGATTAGAAGTTTGGTTGGTGAGTAACAGATGCTGGTATATGTACTCAATGTCGGTATCGTCGTCTGCACCCCATACTTCTCCTTCACTCCGAAACACAAAATCTATCGTCGGGGAAATATCGCTGGGCTGACCATTGCTGAATATACTGGGTAGGTCGGGCTTGCCCCAATCTTCGCGGGTGTAAAAATCGCCAGTCTTCACTTCTCCAATATTGCCAACCTTATCCATCTCTGTCACCAATCCCGTCCAGTTAGCAATACACTCTCCTAACCAAAACCCATACAACTGATTACGGTACTGATCCCGAGAGATTATGACCTCCTGGATGTCTTCTGTTACCTGATCGGCTTCTTGCTCAGAGTTTTCTTGCTGGTTATTACAAGCAGCAGTAGTTAATAGAAGTAAGACTACTAGGTGGTAGTGTTTCATTTTATGGCTGATTGATGTCAACCTCAATATATGGATTTTGTCGTTTTGGACAAGCTTAATCTACTGTACTGGGTAGGCAAGTAGATGGACATCTCTATTTTATTTGCGCCTGTTTACAATTTCAACGGCGTTTATTTAGTATCCCTGGTCATTATCTCAATTAAACTTTGAGTGCTTACGATAGAAGCATATTCTTCATTAAGATTAGCTAATGATATGGCATGTACAAGTGCTGAATCATATACTTCGCCGTGAAGTCCTATCTTGTTGAATGTTGCAGTTGCGTCGGAGATCACTATCGTATTAAACCCTAAATTTCCCGACATTCTGGCCGTAGCCTCCACCGAGTTATTGGTGATAAACCCTGTTATTACGATGCTATCTATATGAAGAGCTAAAATCGCATCTGTTAGATTTGTATTAACAAACGCGTTTGTTTCTGTTTTTTGCACTACCAACTCTTCCTCTTTGGGCTCATTCGTTTCTTTGAACGCATGCCCTATCTGATCTGGCCTTAATGGCGAGTGAGAATTGTTTGAGCAATGTTGAACATGAATCACCGGAAACCCTGATTTGCGAAATAAATCCAACATCAGTGCTATATTTTTTTCAGCATCCAAATTGTTTCTATTCCCTCCCCAATATTCGGCATCATCAATTCCTTTTTGGGAATCAATAATCAAGAGCAAGTATTTCTCTGACATATAGTTGTATATCTAAGAATTAGTAACGATTTGGCTAAATACGTTACAATCTCGCAGGTTTTGTAAGAATTTTTGCTTTTTCTACTCGATTAAACTTCCATCTCAGTCCAAATAAAGGCCTTAAGAAACCAATCCTTCTAATGATGAACTCATAAATGAGATAACATACTACGCCAGTGAATACTACGATAGCTATGAATTTCAGCAAGACTGGTATCTGCAACGGTAATATGATCGCAGCTCCGGCATATAGTACAAACATATGAATGATGTACACGGGATAAGCAGCTTGACTTAAGTAGCTTAACGTGATGCTCGGTCTATTCAAGTATTTGTAACCAAACCCGAAGACTCCTAAGATCCATAGATTGGACTCAATGGCCATCAGATAGCCGGGTGCTTTTATTTCGAGTACTACTAAGCGAATGATATACAAAACGATCGCTAATCCTAGATAAAGCCATCTCCAGGTCAGAACAGTTTGCCAGAACGTCTTCCCACTGTACACAAATAGGAAGCCAAAAAAGAAGGCCAGAAGCCCCAGGAAAAAGCCATGCCACGTTAGCGCATACAGTTCAAATGCCTGGGGCTTAAGAATTAAAGCTTCAATGATGAAAAAGGCTGATAACGATAGGGGACCCAAGGGATTACTCACGAAAGAGGAGAGGCCTTTTGTAAACCTACTGTCTTCATGTTTCTTCAGATAGAAAAAGAGCGGGGATAGGAGCAGCACATAGGTGAAAATATTTCCTAGAAACCATAAATGACCAGGATGCGGATAATAGCCCAAGGGCAAATTGTAGTGTCCCTGAAAAATAAACATGTGCAACGGAACGATGGCAATGATACCGAAGATGAAGGGTAAAAGAATCCGCTTGCTGCGCTCCAGCAGCAACTGTCGCCAGTTTCGTTTTCGGATGGCAAAGTAGACACCCATGCCCGATACGTAGAATAGAAGGGGAATCCGCCAGACGTTAAGCATAGTCATAGGTTTCCATAAACCTTCCATTAGCTCATCGCTTCGGATAAAGCCAATGAACATGGCCCAGGGCTGGAAAATAATGGCTATATGATAAATCAGTAGTAATCCAATAGCAATCACGCGCAGCCAGTCAATATCGTGTCTTCTTTCGGTTGTCATCAGTTTATTGATTTTAGATTTACTACTGCAACATCATTGCTACCACCGGACGAGTCTTTTCCAACTCGTTCATATCAAGCTGTAAGCCCATTGGACTCAGTTGTTGCTCCAGCATCTCGTAGATGGGCTTAACCTCAGCAAAAGGCCCTATAACTGATTCTCGGGCAGTAGCCCCAAAATTGTTTCTTACGGTTTTGTCTGCTTTGGCATCAAGCAACATTTGCACGATTTCTACCCGGCCGAAGAAAGCCGCCGAATGCAAGGCAGTTGACCCGTCGTTGTTTTTCGCCGACAGATCAACGCCAGCGTCAATCAGTGCCTGGGCTATTTCCCGTTTATCGAATGTGACGGCAGAGATTAAAGGAGTCGAACCACTAAATTGTTCCTTCTCGTTGAGGTCGGTACCAGCCTCGATATGCTGTTTGACTGCCTCAAGGTTACCAGATATTACTGCCGTCTGAATATCCATTTCGGGCTCATCTACTTCTACTGCTGCCTTTTTATTCGTACTACTGTTTGACTCCGTACAGGCCGGTAGCAACAGGGCGATGATTGACAGGCTGAACAATGTTCTCAGGAAATTAATCTGTAATGTTTTCATGGTCTTAATTTTTAGCATTTGACTTTTAATTATTGTTTGATACAAAGGTCGGGTAAGTGTTGACGCAAGACTTATGAGCTATGCAGCCAAATCCATAAAGTTTGCAGAAGGGATAAAAACTATGGCGCAGGCGTATAAACTATGACGCAAACCGCGATTTTTCCCCGCCAGAACGCGAATAGCTCTAAGTGAATGTTTGTGGCAGATTTTTTCTACTTTTATCCTAGTTAAAATCACTATGTCGGACGCATCAATTATCGGAGACGATTTTATTGACCAAGTAGAAGCCATCATTCAGGCGAACTTCTCTGACGAGCAATTCGGGGTTTCTGAATTGGCCGAAGCCATGAACATGAGCCGTTCTAACCTGCTCCGAAAGGTTAAGAAACACACCCAGCTTTCGGCCAGTCAGTTCATTCGGCAGTTTCGTTTGAAGAAAGGTATGGAGTTGCTTAGGCAGCCCCCACTGACGGTATCGGAAGTTTCTCACCGAGTTGGTTTTGGGAGCACGTCCTACTTCATCAAATGCTTTCGGGAATACTATGGCTATCCCCCCGGAGAAGTAGGAAAAAGAGAAGCAGAAGAGGAACCTACTAAGGCCAAGTTCTCAAAACCGACGCTATGGACAATTGTAGTAGCAGCATCGCTAGTACTGCTCATTGGGTTGTTCTTTCTCTTCCGGGAAAAGCCTGCTTCTGATGAGATTGAGTTGGACAAGTCCATTGCTGTTTTGCCCTTCAAAAATGAAAGTAGCGATTCTACCAACGTGTACTTTATCAATGGGCTGATGGAATCTACGTTGAATAATTTGCAGAAGATTGAAGACCTAAGGGTAATCAGCCGAACGTCAGTAGAGAAATACCGAAACACGGACAAGGCCATTCCGGAGATCGCCGAAGAACTTAATGTGAATTACTTTGTGGAAGGCAGTGGGCAGAAAATCGGTGATCAGGTCGTACTTAATATCCAACTGATTGAAGCTTCCAGTGATCGGCATCTATGGGCGGAGCAATATAGCCGTAAGGTGGTCGATATTTTTACCTTACAAAATGAGGTGGCTACCAAGATTACCGAGGCGATAGAAGCCATTGTGACCCCGGCCGAACTGGAGCAGATCCAGAAAAAACCTACCGAAAATCTGCAAGCCTACGATTACTACCTTCAGGCACTTGACCCATTTTATTCTCGAACCAATGAGAATTTAAAGCGGGCCATAGCCTTATTTGAGAAGGCCATTGAGCATGATCCTCAATTCGCCCTGGCCCATGCCAACATCGCTATAGCCTATTTCTTTCTCGACCTCCACCAGATAGAGAAACAGTATACCGAGCAGATTAATAATTACGCCGATAAGGCGCTACTTTACGATTCCCGATCAGCCGAAAGCCTCATTGCTAAGGCGCTGTACTACATGCATACCCATGAGTATCGATTGGCCCTACCGCATCTGGAGAAGGCCCTGGAGTATAACCCCAACTCATCCGCAGCGATCCAAGTACTCGCGGATTTCTACGCCCGGGTTATTCCAAATACTGCCAAATACCTGGAGTACGCCCTCCGGGGCATTCAGCTCGATATCGCTGCCAATGATTCTATCCAGAGAAGTTATATCTACTTGCAGATGAGCAACGCGCTTATCCAAAATGGCTTTGTCGATGAATCTATGGCGTATATCAACCAGTCGCTGGATTACGATCCAAATAATTATTATTCACCACATTTGAAGGCATTTATCCTGTATGCCGAGGACCAAAATATTGAACGAACCAAAGAACTACTGATTAAAGAATGGAGCAAGGATACGACCCGTTTGGACATTCTACAGGATGTGGCGAAAATATTTTATCTGCAGGAGGATTATGATAGTGCCTTTCATTACTATAAGAAACTTGTTGAGGCTAGAGACAGAAACAGTTTGGATATTTATGCCCATGAGAATATTAAGGTTGGTGTGGTCTACGAAAAGTTGGGCTTAAATGATCGGGCAGCCGAGTTTTTCCAATCGTTTGGCGAATACTGCGAACGGGACGAATCCATCTACCAGAGTGCCAGTATGGCGGTGAAGTACGCCCACGAAGGGGAAACCGACCAGGCCATTGAGCAACTCAAGGTTTTCGCTGAACAAGGTAACTACCAGTACTGGATCGTATTATTCCTGGAAATGGATCCTCTCATCAAGTCCCTGAAAAACCATCCGGAGTTTGACGAGACCATCCAAAAGATCAAAGACCGTTTTTGGGAAGATCACCAAAAGTTGAAACAGTCATTAGAGGAAAAGGGGCTGATATGATCAATTGACTAGTCTTCTCGCTCGAGCTAGTATCCTCTTACTAGCTGGTATTAGGCAACCTACTTAGAAGTGAATACTACACAGAGATAATAGGCAGTTTGGAGCTACCCCTGGAACAGGGTTGTGAAGGACTATGTAGCCAAAATGAAGAAGTTTCATTATTTTGACCTAAAAGCTCGATGTACAAAACACTTAGAAATCATTTTGAAGAAACCTTTGATCTAACGGATAAAGAGTTTGCTTTTGTGCTTACACAATTCAAAATGCAGGATTTCAAAAAAGGTGATTTCATTTTTCAGAATGGCGATCAGATAAAATACGTGTATTTCATTATTTCCGGATTGGTGAAGCTGATCTACTTTGATAAGGACGCAAATGAACATATCGTTTCCTTTGCAATGGAGGACTGGTGGGAGAGCGACTTTAATGCTTTCTTCACCCAATCTGAAGCCACCTACTCCCTCAAGTGCCTGGAGGCTACTAGTGTATTCTACATTTCTTTAGCAGGTTACAGAAAACTATGTGAGGAAATCCCAAAAATGGAAACCTTTTGGCTCCAAAAATCAAACAGAGGATTTGTCAGTTCGCAGCGCCGAATTCTTTCTCTGCTCACTGCAAATCCCAAAGAAAGATATGAGCAATTTTTAAAGGCGTACCCTTCCCTTGCGCAAAGAATCTCTAAGACCCAAATCGCCGCCTATTTAGGTGTTTCCCGAGAGACACTAAGTCGTCTTTACTCCTAGCTAGCGTTTTTGTGATTCAAGTCACAGCTGACCAGCCAATTCTGTGAGTTGACTCACAGGGGTAGTCTATACCTGCTTTCTAACTTTGAAGTATAAACTTTTAGAAACAATTGAGATGAAACCAGTCGCCATTTTAGTGATGACTTTGCTAACCGTCGCAAGCCTTCATGCTCAAGAAAAACAGAGAAAAACATGGAAAGAAAAGAAATTAACCCCTGGACATGGCAAGACGAGCTTCATTATGTTCAAGCTGTTGATGTAAAGAATCCTAAAAGTACGTTGTACATTTCGGGTCAGACCGCCATTGATGCCAATGGTATCTCCAGCACGGCTGACTTTAGGAGTCAGTTACAGCTATCTATTGCCAACCTTAATAAGGTCATAGCCGAGGCGGAATACAAAAGCTCGGACATCACTCGGCTGACTGTGTATACCACTTCCCTTGACGAGTTAGGCCAAAATTTTGATATCTTTCAGGAATGGATTACGACGAACAATATGAGAATAGCTGTCACGGTAGTGGAAGTCAGCAAGCTGTTTGAAACTACCGTGGTGGAGTTAGAGGCAATAGCTGCGAAGTAACAATATCTTAAAATAATATAAGCTTTAGTCAACCTTTTAATCCTATATGCCATGAGCAATTCAATAAAAGTATAAGGTTACTTGATAGATCCGCACCTGGATCGTCGAACCGGGTTCTTAAAAGCACTGAATACTTCTGGAGTACCGGCCCTGGAAACACTCTCAAAAGAAGACGCACGACAGGTGCTAGTAGGAGCACAAGCTGCGACAGAAGTTGACCTTTCCGGTATCGAATCGAGGAGTCAGAGAAGACTATTGAGGCGGACGGATACAAAATCCAACTAAATATTATTCGTCCCGAAGGCGTAGACGAGGAGCTATCAGTATTTATCTACATCCAAGGTAGCGGATGGATACTAGGAGATTATCCTACCCATAAGCGAATGGTGAGAGACCTGGTGGTAAGATCAGGTGCGTCGGCGGTATTCATAAACTATACACCATCCCCAGAAGTGCAATACCCTGTGGCCATCAATGAAATCTATGCTGCTACTAAATGGGTTGCGGAAAATGGAAAACAAATTAACGTGGATGGGTCAAGATTGGCGGTAATGGGAAATAGTGTCGGCGGCAATATGGCAACCGTCACTGCCATAAAGGCCAAAGAACAGGGAGGCTCTAACATTAAGCTGCAAGTACTCCTTTGGCCAGTGATGGATGCGTCATTTTCTCAAAAATCGTATGATACCTACGCTGAGGATTGCTTCTTAACCACTTCGCTGATGCAATGGATGTGGGATTAATACACCACCGATCCAGAAGCTAGAAAGTCTATTTACGCTTCTCCCCTCCAAGCTTCGGTGGAACAGTTGAAAGGCTTGCCTCCCGCATTGCATTGATTCAGGTTGCTGAGAACGATATTCTCAGAGATGAAGGAGAAGCTTACGGCAGAAAGCTAGATCAGGCAGGGGTGGTGGTCACTACCGTGCGATACCATGGAATGATTTACGATTTTGAATTATTAAATGCCTTGGCGGAGCTACCTACCACGAAGTCTATGTTTGATCATGCGGCAGCCGAGCTCAGAAACTATCTGTTCAAATAACTGATCCATCAGCTAACTAGAAAGCTGCTCAGATGAGCGGCTTTTTGTTTTTCTTACATTAGGTGCTGTAGGGCAATTAAATAGTCTACTCGTCTCGCAGCACAGTGGCCGGATTGGCCGAGGTGCTGCGGCGGGTTTGCCAACCGATAGTGACGACTAGTAACAGTCCGATGAAGCTGATAGTCAGCAGATACCATAGTGCCGAAATATCTACCCGGTAGGCAAAGCTTTCTAGCCAGCGGGAGATAGCTAGGTAGCTAAGCGGTATCGCTACAATTCCTCCAATCAGCAGCACCCACGCATATTCGGTACTAATCAGGCGGATAAGTGAGCCCAGATTAGCTCCCAGCACTCGGCGAATAGCCAATTCTCGGGTGCGAGTTCTCAGGGCGTAGGCTACCAAGCTAAACAGTCCCAGAAAGGCAATTACGATGGCCAGTCCGCTGAAAATAGATAGCAGCTGCAGCTGTACTCGTTCCTGGGTATACAGACGCTGGAACAGATCGTCCAGAAAATAATACTCCATTGGGTAGATGGGAAAGAGGTCGTTCCAGATGGTCTGGATATTGGCTAGGGTTTGAGCAACTCCGGCAGTTTCTACTTTGATAAGGAAGGTGTTGAGCCAGAGCGGTTCATACACCATTACGGTGGGGTCAACTTCATTCTTCAGCGTTTCTTGGTGGAAATCTTTCACCACACCGGTAATGGGGCCGTAGGCATACGCCAAAGTGCCAATGGTCCAGCTAATGTTCTGGCCGAGAGCTTCTTCTGGCGACGACCAGCCGAGCTGCCGCATAGCGGTTTCATTAATCAAGTAGCGAGCCGGACGGTTAGCTAAGTATTCTTCAATGGTATTTTCTTCGTCAAACTCAGTAGGATACTTTAGGGGAGGCAGTTCATCGTAGCGGTCTGATCCGGCTAAAAATTCTAGCCTCATCATCTCGGTAAAGCCAGGGCCGACTACCTGCATATCTATAATGGGAGCTTCATTGGGGTCATCGTTCACGCCTTGTACCAGCACGGGACCGGCATCGCGAATTTCGCTAGAGGGTACCTGCATACAGGCAGCAACCTGCTGTACTCCGGCTAGTGAAGCTACTTCATCTCGGAAAGAAGGGTAGCGTTCTTTAACTGGATTAGGTACATCGGGTAGAGCCAGAATCTGCTCGGTTTGCATTCCTAGGTTCTTCTGCTGAATGAACTGAAACTGATCGTAGGCTACCAACGCACTGGCAACTAACAATACCGATACTCCGAATTGTACCGCTACCATCACCCGCTTTACACTAAATTTGCCTCGCCGACCAGAAAGAGCAAAAGTTTTACTATGCTTAATGGCTTCTAACACTCTAAACGAGCGAAGAATCACCGCGGGGTACAATCCGGCCAGCAAACCGCTTACTACGGCAAGGGCAATTAGTCCCAATACAAACCAACCCACTGGCATCAGAAATTCTACTCCCGTCAGTTGCCGGAAGTAGGGAAAAAGCCCGTAGGCGAGCAAGGCTGCTAATCCCATCGCTACCAATGTATAACCTACCGATTCTAGCCATGCATGACTCATGATGTGCTGTTGATTAGCTCCCATCACCGTGCGGATACCCACTTCCTGCGAACGACCCATTGCCAGAGCGCTACTCAGGTTTACGTAGTTAATCAGCGCGACCAGAAGAATAAACAGCCCTACAAAGAAGAAAATCGTAACGTACAACTGATTTCCGTTGGGAACAATCTCCCGTGCCAAATTGGAATGCAGATGAATGTCCGGCAGCGGCTGAAATACCAGTGATACCTGCTGGGCGGTTTGCTCATCAGTATACTTAAGCACAAAGTCGGACATTTGCGTTTGTACTGAGGAAATGTCTGCTTCTTTGTCGAGCAAGGTATACACGTAGGCCCAACCGGCCCGTTCGTCTTGGTCGCGGTATGAAAGTAACATCTCTACTGGAAGGTGAGTATTGGAAGGCACATCGACCATTACTCCGGTTACTTTATAAAGCAGCTCCTCGGTGCCCAATCCGCCGGATACATACAAATCTTCGCCCAATACATCGGTACTACCAAAATAGCGACGTGCCATCGTCTCGGTCAATACCACCGAACGAGGCTGTACCAAAGCGGTTTGGGGATTTCCGGCAATCAGCGGGAAAGCGAATACCTGAAATACCTCCGGGTCGGTTACGTAAGCATGCTTCGGTCGAAATTTCTCGTCTTCAATCCGAATGTACTTACGCTCCTGATTCTGGAAGCGGATCAGTGTTTCTATCTCCGGCACATCATTGGGTAGCTCATTCACGTAGTCTACCGGAACCCGCGCCCAATGCACATTATATTCTCCACCGGATTCAAAGCGGTACGAAGCCCGATAAATCCTATCGGCTTGAGAGTGAAAATTCTCGAAGCTGGTCTCGTAGTGCAGGTAAATAGCAATGAAGATACAAGCCGCAAATCCAATGGCTAACCCTACAATATTCAGCGTAGCATATAGTGCATTTTTTCTAAAATTCCGAAGGCTGATTTTGAGATAGTTTTTTAGCATGGCGTGGGCGTTGGGGATTAGATAAAGGATCTTGGGACCCAGAGGTGCGTACTCCAGGCTCCTAAGCAAGTAAATAAGCTACCAGGATAACGATAATAAAAATGAGCAGCAGCTTTTTCATCTTCGTAAGGAAGCTTGGTTCACTAGTTGTTTGAGCTGGTATAAAAGTAGGCTCTTTTGAGGAGAAAGTGGGTTAACGAAATGTTAAAGCTGGTTAAAAAATGTTAAAGGATGATATTAAGCAGATGATAGGTTGCTATGCATTTTATCCTTTGTGGGCTTTATTAATTCAATAGCGCAGGTAATTACCCAAATAATGAATAGCGACTCAATACCTCGTTGAATTAGCCCAATGTAATTTGAAGCTGGATTGGACAGGAGAAGTATAACGAGCGCACCACTTACTACGCCATAGATGATCGCTTTCTGCGATAATCTACTATAACCTGGTGAGCGTTTTAAACCCAAGCCAATAAGAACAATGCTGATAGGAACAAAGGCATAGGTCAGCATCCCTACTAAACTGTGAATGATTTGCGAAACACTAGGATTGACGAAATCAGGATTGCAACCACTATCGCAAGGGAAAAAGCCTGTCATTATTGTAGCAATGCCGTAAAAAATACTCAGTCCGTAAAACCCACTTTTAATCAGTGAAGACGATGGGAATTTTCTGTACGCCAGAAAGCAGAATAGAGTGATCAGAATTCCACTAGGGATATAGCCGAATGTTCTCAATACCATTCCATATTCAGTATCAATAGCGTAAGATTCGCTGATGTACTGGCTTACGAAACTATAATTTTCTACAAGTAAACCACCCACTACATAGGCAATTGCAAATAGGCTAACTCCTGAAATGCCAATAAGGGAAATAACTCTACGGTTCATCATTAAAATATGAAATCAATATAAATCACTGAGCCCAAGCTGGTAAAGTACGCTGAAGATCCATCAGTGGAACTACAATCAGGAATAACGTAATAGTCAGCAGTACTACACAAATCAGGTTGAGCCACAAACCGCAACGAGCCATTTGGGTGAGTGATACTCTTTCGCTAGCAAAAATGACCGCATTAGTTCCAGTGCCCGACGGTAGCATAAAGGCAAATGAGCAGGCAAATGTAGCCGGAATCATGAGTAGCAATGGATTAATCTGGCTGGCAATGGCCAGGGCGGCGAGTACCGGCAGAAAAATATTAGCGGTAGCCGTATTAGAGTTAATTTCAGTTAGGAAGATCATCAGCCCCACCACTAGCAGCAGAATAATCAGCAAGGGGTATTGGTTAATGAACGCCAATTGCTGCCCGACCCAATCGGCCAGTCCGGTTACCTGAAAGCTCTCGGCAATGGCGTAGCCTCCACCCACAATCATTACCACTCCCCAGGGAATAGTAGCCGCAGTTTTCCAGTTGAGCAAAGATATGGAACTCTTCCAATCATCTGCCGGAATCATAAACAGCAGTAGCGCCCCGACCATCGCTACAGTGCTATCGTGCACATAAGCAGCATATTCGCCTAGCAAAGCAGTCCAGCCCGGAATCACAAAATCGCCAATAGCGATATTGCGACGAAAAACCCAGCCGAGGGCTACCAAAACGAATATGACCAGCACCCGCTGTTCACCAGCACTCATCTTTCCCAGTAATTGCAGTTCTTTTACAATCACATCCCGCCCATTGGGAAAATTACCGCTAATACGGAAGTAACGGATAAGGTAGAGCCAGATAAGCGGTAGAAAGATCAGTACCATTGGTACTCCCACTTGCATCCAGTTGAAGAAGCTGATCTCGGGAGCTTGCGGAAATAGCTTCCCAATAATTCCCACCAGCACTAGGTTAGGCGGAGTACCAATCAGTGTAGCCGTTCCCCCAATGCTGGCTGCGTAGGCAATTCCCAGCATCAAAGCCAAATTAAATTTATCCGAAGTGTTAGTAGTTTGTTGTTCTTCGTTTTGCTTAATCAGAGCCAGGGCAATGGGTAGCATGAGTAGCACTACGGCTACGTTGGTAATCCACATGGAGAGAGCTGCGGTGGCAATCATAAAGCTGAGAATGATACGCCGGTAGCTGGTTCCAAACACATTGATAATTTGCAAAGCAATACGTCGGTGCAGATTCTGTAATTCAATGGCCTTCGCAATAAAGAAGCCTGCCAATAGCATTAGCACGTAGTTGTTACCGTAATTATGTGCCGTTTGATCAGCTGGAAGGATACCCAGTAATGGAAACAAGGCTACTGGTACAAAAGCAGTGATATAGATAGGAATAGCCTCAGTTACCCACCATGCTGCCATAAGCAAGGCCACCGCTGCGGTACTCTGAGCTGCGGTAGTCATACCTTCAGGGGTAGGTATCAGCATGATCAGAAGAAACAAAAGGATTCCGCCGAATAGTCCGGCTATTTTCTGGGTGGACATAAATTCAGGTAGGTCTGTTACCTAGCAATATAGATAATTTATGCTGAGAAGCACTTCCTACTAAAGCTTATCCTCGCCTGATTCTATTCTCAAAATTTTATGCAAAAAAATCTGAGGGTTTATATTACATTCCTTCCTTCTGCGTTTACTCAGGGTAAATAGCTACTGCTATAACACTTCTCTTTATTACTTCTCTTCTATTTCTCTATTCTTCTCAGTGATTGGTAAGCTCAACGCTTAAGCGTATGGGTTGCAATCTCTCCCCTATCAGCGTGGCTATTGGTATGTCTGATTTTCCAATTTTAACCTATATAATATTTGTATCTCATGAAAAATGTATTTGGAATTTTATTAGTCGTATTCACCATCCTATTAGCCAGCTGTTCTGAAGAAGAAGAGACTAATCCTACTCCCGAACCTGAAGTTGAAGAGGTAACCGCTGAGTTTGAAGTTGCTTCCACCGACATCCAGACAGGAGAAAGTATAACGTTCACCGATAAGTCTAGTGGTCAGCCTACTTCTTGGAATTGGACGTTTGAGGGAGGAGAGCCAGTTACCTCTACCAAGCAGAACCCAGTAGTGGTCTACAACACTCCGGGGGTCTACGATGTAAAACTCGTCGTTTCTAACGATGGATCAGAGCATACCCAAACTAAAAGTGAATTAATCAAGGTAGAATCTACCACAGAAACTGATGCTGTAGAGGCCACTTTTATAGTAAATAAGGATTCGGTTACGGTAGGTGACAGCGTGCAGTTTACTGATGCTTCTATTGGAAAGCCTACCACCTGGAACTGGACGTTTGAAGGAGGTACTCCGGCGAACTCTACTGAGCAAAACCCTATTATAATTTACAATAGTCCCGGCAAATATGCGGTGAGCCTAACGGTTTCTAACGGAGATGCCGAGCATACGCTGTCCGTTGATAGCATGATCGTGGTGGTTGAAGACACTGGTGGTTTTACCCTAGCCGGACAATGGCTACTGGAAGATAATTCCACAGGAGTGCTGATGGGCTCTATCGTAGAGTATAGCCCGGAAACTAATGAAGCCACATTGGTGCATATTGAAACCAATACCCACTGCTTTGAATTGGGTGATGCTTCCTGGATAGACATTGAAGCTACTGAGGATGGCTTTACGCTGAAAGAAATGTACCGCAACTGTTTCACTCACCTCTATGCAGAGTCCAGTATCACTATCGTCAATGAGAATGAGCTCTACATGGAAGGTGTGTTCCAAGGAGTTCCTTTTAACCGCACTTGGATACGCTATGAATGCGAGGAGGAATACGATCTGGATACTTACCTGAACGGAACCTGGGAAGAGGTAACTGAAGATGGAGCGTTGACTGGAGTACAAATCAATGCCGACCTGACCACGGGTAAAGGAGTAGTGATAGATGATGCAGATAACGGTCTATGTTGGGAAGTAGACGATCTGGCGTGGGACGAGATTCAACCCGCAGTCACTTGTAGTGGTTATTGGGTGAGTGGCTTGGTAAAAGACTGCGTTTCTGAAGAGCGAGCCGTTCATTACATCCGTATCTTTGACGAAAACACCTTCTACTACGAAGATGAGATTGGAACCATAGTGTCTGAATTTAAACGAATGGAGGAATAAGTGCACTTACGTTATTCGCGTCTCTAGATTCTGAAAGGGAGTGTTGTGCTCCCTTTTTTGTTTTTTGAGCCAGAGAGTGTTGAAAAAACTGATATATTTAAATTCCTAAAAGCCCCTACCCACCTTGTTAAAAAACGTTAAATCGGGACAATTTTTTATACTATACGTTATAGTTAAGAGATGAATCGACGGAAGGTATACGTAATTGTAGCGCTGATGAGCGTGGCGCTGATTGGACTGGTAAGTTTCCAGGGGTACTGGATTAATGAAACTGTGCAGGCTAATCAGCAACGCTTTACCCAAAATGTGCATGAGGCACTGAATATGGTAGTAAATCAGTTGGAACAACAGGAAGCGTATCGGTTGGCTTATCAGACATTTGGGCAGCAGGTGTTGCAGCTAGATACGAACGGAGCATATTCCGTAAGTCACCAGTCAATGGGAAATCGTCCAATGAGGAATCGTTCTGTATCTCGGTTCTCCTCGCAGTTTCAGGTCATTCAGCGAGGGCAAAGTCAATCGTTTGTTTATTCGTACAATCAGACTAATGGGCGGATGGAAGCCGATGTATCGGTAGGGGTGGCTCCGGCTGATTCGCCTGCCGTGCTTACGGTGCGACCGCCTGACCTTAGTCAGCATCCAGTATTGGTATATCAGGAACAGATGCGGAAGCTGGAGCAGCGAACCAATATGTTCGAGGAAGCCATTCAGCAGCTTATTTCTGGTAGCCGGCCGGTACATAGCCGAGTCTCTAATCAGCAACTTGATACATTACTACGAATTGCTCTGGGTGACCGGGGTATTCATACTCCTTATCAGTACGCTGTAGTGGATGCAAAAGCCGACAGTGTGCTGATGGCAAGCACTCCTATGTTTGCCGAGTTTCTGCCGGGCGATGCCCAAATAGCACTTTTTCCTAATGACTTTGTACCTTCCCGAGCCTTTCTGAACATAGAATTTCCCCAGCAAAGATGGTACTTGCTAAAGCAAATTTGGCTAACGTTGCTCTCGTCGCTACTGTTCACCGGTATTGTAGTGTACTGCTTCTACTACGCCATCAGCACCATCTTCCGCCAGAAGAAGCTATCCGATATGAAGAACGATTTCATCAACAACATGACCCATGAGTTGAAGACTCCTATCTCTACCGTTTCGCTAGCAGTAGAAGCCCTTCAGGACGAGCATATGGCGCAAAATCCTAACATTTTGCAGCGGTACCTGGGAATTATCAAGGAGGAAAATACCCGACTAGGTTCACAGGTAGAGCGAGTACTGCAAATTGCTTCTCTGGATAAAAAAGACTACACACTCAAGAAGGAAGACCTAGATGTACATAAACTAATCCGCAAGGTGGAAAAGAATGCCACTCCGTCTATCAAAAAACGGGAAGGCTCGCTTCGTACTGATTTGCAAGCTGATCGACCTACGGTTTCCGCTGATCCGCACCATTTGTCCAACGTACTGACCAATCTCATTGACAATGCCAACAAGTACTCACCTGAAGCACCCCAAGTGACACTACGCACGAAAAGCACTCGTAACGGACTGATAATTGAAGTACAGGATCAGGGAATGGGCATGAACCGGGAAGTACAAAACCGGGTATTTGATAAATTTTACCGGGCTCCCACTGGTAACCGTCACGATGTGAAGGGGTTTGGGCTAGGTCTGTCCTACGTTCAGTCTATTGTGGAAGCTCACGGCGGGCAAGTTTCCCTACAATCTAAATTAGGTGAAGGTAGCACCTTCAAAGTTTATTTACCCTACGAATATGAAGGTACTACTGGCTGAAGATGATCAGAATCTAGGTATGATTTTAAACGACTACCTTACGGCTAAGGGCTATGAGACTATTCTATGCCGTGATGGGGAAGAAGCCTTGGCAACCTTCAAAAAAGCAGATGGACTAACGATTTGCATATTAGATGTAATGATGCCCAAGATGGATGGCTTTGAGTTAGCGGAAGAAATTCGTCAGTTGGACAGTAAGATTCCGATGATTTTCCTGACGGCTAAATCCATGAAAGAAGATACTATTGCCGGACTGAAACTTGGAGCGGACGATTATATCACTAAGCCCTTCAGTATGGAGGAGCTATTGCTACGGATACAGGCGATCCTGAGACGCACCCAACCGGAAGACACAGAGCGAGGCCAGTATACTTTCGGAAAGTTTGCTTATGACTATCAAAAACGAATTCTAAAGCATGGCGAACAAGAAGTTAAACTAACTTCTAAAGAATCGGAGCTATTGAAGCTATTTGCCCAAAATGTCAATCAAACGGTAGACCGCACCAAAGCCCTGAAAGTAGTTTGGGGCGACGATAGCTACTTCAACGCCCGCAGTATGGATGTGTACATTGCCAAACTACGTAAGTATCTCAAGCCCGACGAAAATGTGCAAATTTTAACCGTACACGGCCAAGGGTTCAAGCTAGTTGATCTCTCTTAGTCCAACATTAACTATAAATTTTCTGTAAAGGGGAAAGTTGTACATCCTGAGTCTATTGCCATCTATTACAATGGTATGCCCCTGAATATAACCAGCCCGTTGGAGTAGGCGGTTGAATTTGAGCCCCTTATAAATCGCATATCTATCAAGTTGATCTAAAAGAAGAATACCAAAATGCTCTACTAATCAGTTTTTACATAGCCTTCATAACGCGTAGCAGGTCGCGTGTTCACTTGGCTATCGTATAATCGTGATACCACCCCGTTCTTCCAGGATTTCTCCGGTATCGTCCGTATCAGATTTGAAAGTGATCACGTAAGGATATGATCCTAATGGGGCAGGTTGCCCGTTGTAGGTTCCATCCCACCGGAAATCTCTGTTGTTAGACTGAAAGACTAGTTCGCCCCAGCGATTATAAATCCGAACCTCAAAATCATCGTTGGCAACGTAACGCGGGTAGACGAAGAACTCACTGTTTACTCCATTGGGCCGGAAGGCGTTAGGGGCAACGATGGTAGGACGACAATCTTCAATCACTTCTACCGAATCAATTGTTGAGCAGCCAAACTCATTAGTGACTTCTACCACGTAGGTTCCTCCCTGATTAGCGGGAAGCGTGGTGGTATTAAGAAAATCTCCAAAGGGCGTCATCCATAAAATGTTGGGCGCAAAGCTCACTTCCAGTAATACTGAGTTTGCTTCTGGATTTGGATCACGTGGGCAGATCACGAACGGACCATCGCCTAAATTAGACTCAGGTACCGGACTGCGGGTAACGTTCGCCGAAGTTTCGGCAGTACAGCCGTCGGCTCCGTCCACCAATTGAGTCACGACTACGCGGTACTCGCCATCAGGCATATCAGGACGAAGCAAAAGCGTATCACCACTGGCGGGTAAACGGACATCAGCCGAATCGTACCATTCGTAGCGCAGGCTGTCGGTTCCATCGGTGGTCACCCGAGCGATGAGCGGAATATCCGTACCATCGGCACAAGCACTACCGTAAAGAATCAGTACTGAAAGTGGCTGATTGACGATAACGGGTAGCGGACTGGCAGCACTAGCGCAGCTCGTATTGCTACCACCTCTTCGCCGTACATTTACCGAATAATCTCCAGTGCGAGTGACCGTAATATCTTGGGTAGCGCCGATGTTAGTCTGTACCGTGCCATCCGGTAGCTCTACCTGCCACTCGTAAATCAGATCACCACTGGCGGCTACGTCGGGATCAACAAAGGTTACGCCAATTACTTTCTCGCCTTCTTCACAACTATTATCTTCTAATTCTACAATGGCCTGAATAGTAGGCGGTGTTTCAAAAGTAACCTCCACCTCCCGGGTAGCTGGACAAACCGCTCCAGTTAGGTCAGTAACCTGCACCTCGTAAGTACCAGGCTGACTGATGACTACTGGATTACCTGTCCGGCTGCCTAAGCCTACGTTTCCGGCTACTCCACCGCTAACATTTGTCCATAGGAATTCAAATTCGTTACTAGCCGGGTTTAAAGGATCGCCCGTATCGGGATCTAAGGCGGCTATTTCGGTAGGCTCACAGAAGACTCGTAAGCCAGGTAAGTCAAAATCTACTGAGTCGGGTTCAGGGATAGTTAGAGTATCGGCTTGGATACACAGACCTGGCAGACTCTCGAATTCTAACCCGAACGAACCAGGAGCTAATCCGTTGCCGGGAGGAGGATTGTTTTCGGGAATGGTAAATATCAAACTAGATGAGTTTGATCCGCTGAATTCCACTGTCCCGTTTTCGCCCAATATTGACCAGTTTACTCCAGTGAATGTTCCTGGGTCATCAGGGGTTATGGTAACAACTAATGTTCCGGTATCATCGCAGCCTTCTTGAGGTTCAACTTCAACAGTAAAGTCTGCGTTATCATCGCTAATGGCGAATTGCTCGGTAGTGGTACAGCCTATGGAATTGCTGACTGCTACGGTGTATACTCCTGCAGCTAAATTAGAAATATCGCCAGTATTACCCACCTGATTACCATCTGAATCAGTCCATACAAATGAATATGTTTCGTTAGGGTCACTTAGAATATTGACCTGTATCTCCCCAGAAGGAACGCCGCATTCTGAAGGGGTAACAGTGCCATCAATCTCCGGTGCTTCTAGAATAGTCACCACAACTGTATCTTGAATAAAGCAATCAACATCATCGGTAACAGTGACGGTGTATTGGTAGATGCCTGGATTAGGGGTTAGATCACTAACTTCAATCACGGGTTCATTAATACTGGTTATGACCTGATCGTTTTCATCCAGGATAATCCACTCGTAGCCGGGATCACCGGGGGAAGGTATTTCAACGTCTAGCTCCCGCTCTTCGTTTTGGCAGAGGGTAAAGTCTTCGGGTAACTCCAGCGGTGGTCGATTGTCCACCACAAATACTTCACCTTCGCTTACGCAGCTATCGGCATTGATGACTGTTACATTGTAAAAACCTGGTTCGGTCGCCGTAATGGTATTAGTCGGAGGTAAGTTGCCACCGCCCACAGCTCCTTGTAAAATCCATTGAAAGGTTAACGTGCCGTCGTCATCCGCCGGATCAATCGCAGTCAGCTCTACCCCACCGTTACAAAGGTTTACACTTTCGGGTAAGGTTACCTCGGGGGCAGTACCCATGGTAAAGGCTTGTACTAGAACGGTGTCTTGGTCACATTCGTTGGATAGGGTGACTCGGGCTTCGTAGTTGCCGAGTGTATCGATGGCAAATGAGAAACTTTGCTCACTGGCTAGTGAATCAGATATACCGACGAAACTTTCAGTACCATCTTCATTTAAGCGAACAATTACCCAATTGTAGGTTTCAATCACATCGTCACGACCCTGAGCCGAGAACTGGGTTTCATTACCTACGCAGGCATCGTCTACGGTAATATTGGGTTCAGGGAATGAGTTTCCACCTTGGTTGACAAAACTGGGTAATCCACGCGTGGTAGTTGCCCCATCGGGCAATTGAACTTGGTCGGCTTGGTAGGTATAGCTTCCGGGATCGTTCACATTTCCGGTGACTGTTCCTAACCCAGTAGCCCCTTCCTGCACTACGTATACCTGTCCGTCCGGTCCTTGCTGAATAGCTCCGAATACGCCAGATGCCCCACTTACTGGTTGGAAGTTTACGGTAGCTCCTTCTTCTAGCGGTCGGTCTACGCTGGCTACGTAAATACCACTGTTGGTAGAAACAATTACGACAGTGTTGCCTACTGAGTCAGTTTGGAATTCTAATCCGTAGGGTGTGCCTAGTCCGTCAAAGGGAACGGTAGTTGGTTCGCTGAGTTCTAGGGTTGCCGGATCGTAATTAAAAATTTCCACTCGGTCATCGGCTACTACGCCTACGATAGTACCATCTTCATCGCCCCCAAATTTGATATAGCCCTGAGCATCCTCAGGATTGGTAAGATCGTGGTCAGAGCCTACCGAAGAAATTACCGGAGTGCCGATGCCTTGCTCAGTAATCGGGTACGCCCGGAAGGCATTGTTACCATATTCGTGGGCAATCAGTGTAGCCGCACTGCCTCGTCCACCTTGAATACTGATACGCTCGGTACTACGAGAGAATAGAACGTTATTCGCTGAAACAACCACCGGACTGGGTTCCTGAGTACCTTGAACATTGCCGTTAAGGTTTACAATGGCGTAACGCAACTCGTTACCACCTCCTTCTACCGGAGTAGCAGTAAAAATATAGTAAGACGCATCTGTTCCGGGTACTTGGACCATGCCTACCATCGTTGCCGATGCTCCGGGGTCAGCTCCTTCAGTCAAATCTACCGGAGCTCCCAGATTGTCGGTTACTTCGGTGTGGTTGCCGCCATTAACGAAATATAGGGTGCGTCCGTCGGTATAAAATAAAGCATCACCGCTGGCATCGGAAATGGCTTCTACGCCTTCGGGAGCGGTTGATGCGCCGTCGCCTAATCCCACTACCTGACCGTCGTTATCTACGCCATCGCCATTATCATCATTATTATTTGGGTTATCATAGAGGTTGTTGAAGTCAATACCTGCTCCGTTGCCAAAGTACCAAACATTGTAGGTTTGGTTCTGTACCTGATATTCTCTCACGTTAGATTCGGCGTAAGCCGTGCAGCCTGTTTGGGGGTCAGTAACGAGTACCCAATAAACTCCGGCTTCGGTAACCGTAATGCTAGGATCAGTTGATCCGGTACTCCATAAATAGGTATATTGACCAGGGTCACAATCATCGCTACCTCCACCCCCAATCGGGATATTCACTCCACCCCCACCAGGTTGTTGTCCACCGCCTTGCCCTTGCCCACTTTCAGGGGCGGCACAAAGTAGGGCTGAATCGCCCGGGCAGATGGTGGTATCTTGAACAATCGGGATTTGCAGATCAAACTCTTGCAGATTGAGGGGTAGACTGGCAAACCGTATGGAATCCCCCCAGAAAGCAGCAGCTTGTATTTGTCCTCCGGCTTCTTCAGGGGTGAAAGTAGGGCTGTATCCTACGAACGGACCAGTCGGAAGGTTCCAGAAGATGCTATCCGGCTCAGGCGTACCTTCGGGAAACTCCGGAATAAGTTGTACCGGGTTGTTGGTACACTGTCCGACTTGAGTAATAGAAAAAGCTAAATCACTTTGAGCCGCGTAAGCTACCTGAGAAAATTGTTGCCCGCCAAAATCGGCACCATCGAGCAAACCATCTTCGTACGTGACCAATATAGCAGCACTATCCGCTATACTAATTGCCCCAAGTTGAATACCATCGGGAGTTTGGTACAGATGGTAAACACTACCGTCGGGACCAGTTTGTAGTCCATAACTCGCTGTTCCATCCACGTCCACCAACACACTAAAGTTTCCCGTGTTAAAATCGTGCTGAAAAACAGTGCCACCCACTCCGGTGCTGTAATACAGTTTAGAGCCATCCGGCGACCAGGCTACGTCAAAGACATTCTGTCCGGTACCTACCGTTTCATCAAACGTAAAATTGCCTGCTCCATCAAAATCAAGTACGTGCGCCCCACCGTTGAAGGCTACTGCTAATTGCCCAGTATTGGGATTGTACTCCATATTGGTAGCGGTAAAAGCTGGCGCACCAATGGCAACAGGAGAAGCAATGAGACTAGCTACGTCTAGCACCTGCAAATTACTACTGCCAGCTTCCTGAGTTACTACGTAATAATTAGAACCATCGGGGCTGGGCACAACGGTCATTCCGGGAGCCATTCCGGCAATTCCAGTAGGGGTTGGCCCACCCGTAACGGTAGTGACTGGATAACCTCCCCCGCTTAGATCAACCGAAACCTCATAGTATTCCAGATTACCACCATTATTTACAAAAATGTAATACTCGCGCACTCCATCGTCGGCGTCATCACCCGGAACTGGAACGGCTACTACAGGTTGTGAACTGTTAGGGTCTCCTACAAGATTACCGCCTGGCACGGGGTTATTTTGTCCATCGAAGAGTTGGGTTCCATCCGTATAAAAGTAAATATCCCCAGTATTGGGATCAGCCGCTACGGCACTTCCTCCGGTACCCAGTGGTTGGGCAGTAGTGGTATTATCGGTGAGGGAGTCATCACTCAATCCAAATTGGAGCCCACGTCCGCCACTTCCGAAAATCCAGAAATTGTCGGATCGGCCTTGGGCAGCTACTTCACTGAGGGTGAGGAACAGAAGTAGATTGATAAGAAGTATTTTGTGGTATCTCATAGTTGGCCTTGCTTGAGACGCTAAGATATATTTACGAGAGTAACGAAAAAAGCATTCGTTTCATGTCTGATGTAAGCAATTAACGCGCATTCTACGATTTAGTGTGTTTCTGATGTGAAGGTGTAAGAAATGATAGAACAAAAAAGATAAAGAAAGGTATTTTTCTGATAAAGCTCTCCGGGCAAATAAAAAACAATTATGACCTTTCGCTGTAATATATATACAAGATGGTCGGTAAGCACACTGGTAGAATCCACTATCTTTGGTGCAAGACGAAATATTGTGCTTTTCACAATAATTTCCCTAGTTATACGCTTTTACTGAAAACAGGTGGTTATTTATATTATTGAATTAAGGGGAATGCGACGCGTAGCTTTACTTCTTCTGGGCTTTATTGGATTACTATCCCATCGCGGGCTAGCGCAAGACCCACAATTTTCACAGTTTTACGCTGCACCATTGTATCTGAATCCGGCTTTTGCAGGTTCTACTGAACTCACGAGGGTGGGATTAAACTTTCGTAGTCAGTGGCCCTCACTGGAAGCTAATTTCAACACGGCTTCGGTGTATATGGATCATTTCTTTGAAGATTACAATAGCGGAGTAGGAGCCATTATTACCGGAGACCGTCAGGGCTTGCAAGGATTGCAGTCAATTAGTATTGGTTTGCAATATGCTTATCAGTTACGACTCACTGATAAGATTACCTTTCGCCCGGGGGTGCAGGGGGCTTTTTACAACCGAGGTCTTAACCCCGGCCGACTAGTGTTTGGCGACCAACTCAATGAGACCGGACTCATCTCGCCCGTTACGGGGGAAAACCTGGGGGCAGGACTGAACCGATCCTTCTTTGACTTAACCTTAGGAGGTATTCTATATACCGATAATATTTATTTTGGCTACTCAGCAGGTCACGTTACTACGCCCAACCAATCGCTCACTGGAGATGTAGCCCCTCTACCGATGAAGCATTCTATTCACGGAGGCTACCGCATTCCGCTTCCTTCAGGCTTTGGGTACGTCGGGGAAGATGCTAAAGGGAGAGAGCGAAGTGTTACTCCTACCTTTCAGTATAAACGACAGGGCAATTTTGACCAATTAGATATAGGAGCCTACCTTACCTACGAACCAATAGTGGTAGGACTATGGTATCGGGGGCTTCCGGTGCCACAGTTGGAAACCTTCCCTAACAGTGAATCTGTAATCCTGCTAGCTGGGTTTATTCTCCAAGACTTTAATATTGGCTATAGCTTTGATTATACCATTTCTGGCCTCGGAATCCAGAGTGGGGGTGCCCACGAAATTTCTGTCGTATATCATTTCTCCCTGCGCGACCCTCGCAAACCACCTCGCAGCATTATGAAAATCCCTTGCCCGAAGTTTTAAATGTGTTAGTGTGTTATGGTTTTAGAGTGTTCATGTGTTAAGACGTTATAGTTCTGAGCGACTATATATGGTTCAGCGTTTTGAGTTTTGTTATTATGAATCCTAAACGCTAAACTTAGAATCCAAACCATGACACCCGAACACTTTAATACAATAACACTTCATAACTGAGAACTATTTTCGGTAGATTTAAGGTTTGTTTGACACTATGGAAGCACAGCTCATTCTATTTATTATTCTGACCATCATCACGGTCAACTTTATTATTGAACGGGTACTCGATTATCTCAATCGGCAAAATAAGAAACATGATTTACCGGAGGAGCTATCCGGCATATATAACGAACAACGCTATCAGCGCTCGTTAGAATATCAGCAGGCTAACGACCGTTTTGGGGCGATTACTGCCTCGTTTGGCTTTGTGGTATCGGTGGTGTTATTGCTAAGCGGCTTTTTTGGTTGGCTCGATATTCAGTTGCGCGACTGGATTGAGCATCCAATTGCCCTATCACTGGTATATTTTGCGGTGCTTTTTTTAGCTTCCGATCTTATGAACTTGCCCTTTCAGCTCTACCACACTTTTGTGGTTGAGGAAAGTTTTGGTTTCAATAAAATGACCCCTTCATTATTTTTCATGGATAAACTGAAGGGATACGCACTTACGGCTGTGCTAGGAGGATTGATTGTTGGGGTATTTTTGTATTTAGTAAACGAATTGGGGCAACCATTCTGGCTGTACTTCTGGGGAGTGGCTTCCGTGGTGATGATACTATTGAACATGTTCTACACCAGCATTTTTGTTCCACTTTTTAACAAGCTCACTCCTCTAGAAGAGGGTTCACTCAAAACCGCAATTACCAATTACGCCCAGCAGGTTAACTTTCCCATTACCAATGTTTATGTAATTGATGGTTCCAAACGGTCAAGTAAGTCCAATGCCTTCTTTTCGGGTATCGGTAGTAAAAAGAAAGTAGTACTGTACGATACGCTGATTGAGCAGCATAGTGAAGAAGAGTTGGTAGCAATTATTGCTCACGAAGTAGGCCACTATAAGAAGAAGCACATCATTTCTGGGTTGTTTTTATCGGTCGCTCAGATTGGTTTCACCCTTTATATCTTATCTCTACTGATTTTTAATGAGGCTTTATCTTTGGCTTTGGGCGGACAGCAACTCGCGGTTCACCTTAACCTAATCGCGTTTGGTATTTTGTATTCACCTATTAGTACGCTTACTGGGCTGCTAATGAATGTGGTAAGCCGTAAGAATGAGTTTGAGGCTGATGCTTATGCTGCCCAAACCTACAGCAGTAACCCTTTGCAACAAGCCCTGAAAAAACTATCGGCGCATAATATGAGTAATTTACTGCCCCACAGTTGGTACGTATTCTTTCACTATTCCCATCCGCCGTTGCTAGAACGACTTCGGGCGATTCGTCGCCAGGAGGTGGTTTCACAATAAATAGTGTTTTAGTATTAAGGTGTTAACGTGTTGTAGTTCAACATTCACAAGTCTTGAGATTAGCGTTCTGAGTTCATGTGGGCAAAACTCGAAACACCAAACTGGGCGACGTTCGCTCAGAATTACACAACGGTCTTTATAACACTTCGCACCATAACACCATCTTAGTGTATTGTGTCCTGAAAAATTACATGCCTGCGTTTTTGTGAAAAAAGGCTTTTCCTCCCCTATCCTTTATCCCTAGCTTTCAGGCAAATATGCGGATGTCAAATTATCCGCTGAGTACCGTAAAATTGTGATTCTATGATTGTAGGGATTGAGCGAAAACCACTAAATATGATGTATACTCTCACAAAGTCAGAGAGTCTAGCCTCGTATTTACGCTACTGGACACTCATTCTAATGTTTCTTATTAGTTTACCGACCTTGATCCACGCGCAAGGTTCAACCGATGCATTAGTTGATCGAGCTAATAAGTTTTTTCTTTTAGCAAAAAATTACGAGGAAGCACTTCCTCTCTATCAGCAAGCAGTAGACGGTGGAGTGACCGAGTCGCTGGTGCACTATCGGTTAGGGGTATGCTACTCTTATGCGAATGAACTTACTGCTCAACTGAAAGCACTTAGCTATCTGAAATATGCTGAGGCCCAGCAAGTCACTTCTGATATTCCGTCTGAGTTATACTACTATTTAGGTAAGACGTATCACCGTGATATTCAAATTCAGGAAGCAATCAAGGCGTATGAGACCTACAAAAAAGGTCTAAGTGCTGATGATAAAAAAATGCTGACTGATGTAAACCGTCAGTTAGAAATGTGTAATAATGCGCTCTTCTTAATTGGTGAAAAGAAAGGGATAGTCATCAATAGTTTTAAGACAATTAATAGTGAAGCTACCGAGTATAACCCACTGATTACTGCCGACGAAAGTATGCTAGCGTACACGGCAGTACGTGAAGAGAAAGGCAAGATTACCGAACAGATTTTCATTGCTGAGAAAAAAGGTAAGCAGTGGGGCACACCACAGTTGCTAAAAATAAAAGCTAATGCACCAATAGGAACCGCTGGTATCTCGCCCGATGGGCAGGAGATGATGATATTTATTGGTGGTGATAATAATTCGGGTAGCATATACCGGATTAAGCGTACGGCTAAAGGATGGTCAAACCCTGAGACCCTTGGTAAAACTATTAACTCCCGTTATCTGGAATCAACCGCGAGCATCACCCCTGATAAGAAGACAATTTACTTTGCTAGTAACCGTAAGGACGGCTTCGGAGGAATGGACATTTATAAAGCCGATCGTCAGCCTGATGGTAGTTGGGGAAAACCAGAAAATCTGGGACCGACCATCAATACGGATTATAACGAAGATGCCCCGTTCATCCATCCGGATAGCCGAACGCTGTTTTTTACGTCCGACGGGCATAATACGATGGGGGGTAATGATATATTTAAAACCTATTACCTAGGTGGCGGGTGGCAGGAACCTGAAAATATGGGTTACCCAATCAATACTCCTACTGATGATAATTACTTTACCCTGACGGCTAATGGTAAAATGGGCTATTTCTCTTCGGAGCGTAAAGGAGGAAAAGGAGGACAAGACATCTACTACTTCGAGATGCCAGAGAGCGAAGCAAATATCCCGCTCACCCTCATCAAGGGACGCATTTTGGCTGGGGAGACTGACCCGAAGCCTATTCCGACAGTAATAAAAGTGGTAGATGTAGAGGCGAAGCAAAAGTTAGATTATGTATACAGCCCTACTGCCGGTAGTGGCAACTATTTGATTATTTTACCTCCCGGTAAAAATTATGACCTAATTATAGAATCGGAAGGGTACCTGCCCTACACGGTGAATGTTAATATTCCGAACCAAACCCATTTTCACGAACTGTATCAAGAGATTATTCTGAAACCGATTAAGCAGTTTGATGTAGTAGTGGGGCAGGAGATTTTAGTTAAGAATGCCTTTTTTGATACTAAGAATACTAAAGAAAAATCGGTGCGGGTGGCTAATGAAGCTATGCTAGTACAAAACGATAGCCTCGACTTATTTGATATGATGGAGGCGATTATTGCGTCTAATGATGGCGAAGCCTACGACTATTTGCTGGGTTTAATGTATAAAACAAATCCAATTGAGGATGTAGACTTCGACGCACTAGATGCCGAGAAGATGGAATCTGCCGGAGTATCGTACTATTATGATGAAACTGGGGAGGATGACTTAGTAGCTAAGAAAGTAGGAAGTGAAACAGTGTATACGTTACCAACCTTCTTTGTTACCGAAGAAGCCATTAAGCAAAAGGATCGGAAAGCAATTTCTTCAAACTATGGTGCTTCTTTATTGGAAGAAACGTACAAAGTTTACTTTTCGGTAGGGGATAGTCGAATAGAAGATTCATACAATGAAGTGCTTAATAAGATATTAACCCCACTGAAGAAACATCGAGCCCTGGGTATTGAGATTACTGGGTATGCTTCACCTGAAGGTGATGAGGAGACGAATAAGAAACTCTCTAATGAACGCGCTATTGAAGTACTCAACTTCTTTAATCAACGTGGAATCGTCCGGCGCCGCATTGTGGCGCGAGGTTACGGAGCTACGCAAGCAGCCAAAGTAAGCGCAGAAGAAAGTCGTCGGGTAGAAATCCGGTTGGTAGATTTGAATCAGTAGAGTAATTTGATATTATTTAGTTACAGGTTAGAAAGTTACAAGTTGCAGGGTACGGAGAGACGATAACCTGCAACTTGTAACCTGTAATACACTTATTTCTAGGTTCCCGGTTTTTCTATAATCTACAACACATTCACATCTTCACCTTCACCCAGTGGAATCTTCATTAAACTTTCCAGAGCGCGTTGAGCGGAGAGATTCTCGAATAGCATTCGGTAGAGCGTGCGGGTAATAGGAGCACTGATATGGTAGTAATCGACTAGTTGCTTTACAATTCGGGTAGTATTCACCCCTTCGGCCATTTCTTCCATATCTTCCACAATACCTTCCAGCGTTTCGCCTTGGGCTAAACGATGTCCTACAGTATAATTACGACTGTTCGTACTAAAGCAGGTGGCTACCAAATCGCCAACCCCCGCTACGCCCATAAAAGCTTCGGTGTTGCCACCCAGAGCTTTGCCAATGGTGATCATTTCTAACAGTCCTCGGCTAATAAGCAATGCTCGGGCATTTTCTCCTAACAATAGTCCACTCAGTGCTCCGGAAGCAATGGCGATAATATTTTTCAAGATACCGCATAGCTCAATCCCAATCAGATCGTCGCTGCCGTATACCTGAAATAAATCGTTACGAAGTAACTGTTGTCCCGTTTGAATCACCTCATCAAAACGACTAGCAACTACGGTAGCGGCAGGTTGTCCTTCTCCCAGCTCCCGAGCTAAATTGGGTCCGGCCAGGCAGCCAATACGTACCGCTACGGTCTCTTCTCGAATCACCTCACTCATGGTTTTTACCCGATCACGAGTAAGAGGATTTGTTTCAGATGGAGTTACATCTAGCCCCTTGGTACCATGAATAACAATATGATAAGGTCGGAGATAGGGTGATAAACTGCGTATAGTTTCCCGAAAACCTGAGGAGGCTACAATAGGAAATAGCACCGAGCATTGAGCAACCATTGCTGCCAAATCGTTAGTAGGCTGTACCCGAGAATGGAGGGTATACCCGGCACTCTTCCGGTTTTCTTGCATTTGAACAACCGCTTCGGATCGGCGAGCGTACAACAATACCTCGCTGTTTTCAGCTAGTAGATTGGCTACAACGGTACCAAAACTCCCCGCACCAATCACTCCAACCGGGCTATTCTGCAATGTCGACAACGGCTTTTTTCTTTTGATGGATAATCCGATGTAAGTTGTACCCCAAGAGCCGATTATGATAGTAATAGAGAATCGTCATATCGGGAACAACAATATTACCCTGCTTATCTCTTAGCAAAGGCCGTTTAGCGTGGTACATGCCTACGTTCGCCAGTCCGTGTGTAATTACCTCATCAATATCTTGCTTGAGGTGTTCGGCAATATCTACTTTTTCTTGCTGGTGAAGGTGAAAAATTTGCTGACGTACGGTTTCACAACTACTGCGAAAAGTAGCGTAAGAGAGAACTAAGTCTTCTTCGGGCAAACGTAGCAGATTAAACAAGTCGAGAGAAGGATGCTGCTTTTTGATGAGTTCAAAGGCAGTAAATGCTACCAAATGACTGGAGAAAACCTGATTGATTCGGTAGTATTCCCGCAAGATAGCTTCACCCAGCATTCGAGTATATTCGCTTTCCCGTTGCTCATCCCGAGTAATTTGGTCACCTGTACAGAAATATTCGCGCATACTGATTTGTCGGTTCTGTTTATCCAGGCTACGCCCTTCAGCATCTACAAAGTTGCCTAGTAAATCCATCCCGCGTCCAATACTTACCGAAATATCCGAGCCTTTTTGAAAGAACTTTAATAAAAAACCTACAATTTTGGCTGATTGGGAATACTCATCCATTTCGATGTAGTAACGTTCCTGTCCTTCGCGTTGCAAATGCTCGCGTATAAGGCTAGGAGCCTCTAGTACAAAGTGATAGTTCAGTGCTACCGGAAACACAAAGATTTTCTCAGCTGGCTCACCTGTTTTCTGACTATGGATATAGTTGATCCGTTGGGCTTCCATTGCGGTACCGAGCAAGCCCAGCTTCAGTTTGTCTTCAATACGACCTGACCGAGAGCGAGTTCCACCCGGAAAGAATAGGCTATGAATGCCCCATTGCATAGCGAGGCGTGAGTAGGCCTTTAGGGTTTCAATGTATACTGTATTTTTCTTGCGGCGGTCTACTTTGTACGCTCCCAGACTATTCATGAAGTAGGCAAAAATACCAATATTGAATAGGTTAAGCCCTGCTCCGTAAATAAACGGTGGCAAGCCTAATTCCTGAATTACCCAGCCAATGAGCATAGAGTCTAGATTACTGAAATGAGTTGGCACCATCACGATAGTGCCTCGCTGGGCTAACGTTCGCAGGTGCTCAATTTCACCAGTGATTTTTATTTTATCCTGCAAAGAGTACTGGTTACTAAATAGAGAGCCAAACCCTTTCACTTGTGAGGCGTTCAGTAAGCGGGAAAATCCGAACGTAACAACCCGGCGGGCAAACTGGTAGTAAGAAGGGCGAAAGTTGCTGGCAATCTCGTTAGCGTAACGGGAAACAATTTCTTCAAGAATAGCCTGTGATTTTTGAGATGCTTCTTCATCATGATCTTCCGATTGAAGATTAGAGACTTCTACTAACTTCTTTTTCACCGATTTCCAGAAAGCATAATCATCTTCGGGATCCACCGCCCAAGGATTTTCTTTAATGCGATACTTTTCCTTGTAAAGAGTGGTCTCTAGTTCGTCTACCAGTAAACCTAACGTAGGAGCAAGCTCCTTCAGTTTAGCAATACTATCTTGGATTACGGTATCTACAAACTCCTTTCGCTGGCGACTCAGCTTTACTACGGGCCACTCTTTACGCTTAGGTAAAATGGACTCGTAGTGGCGAGGAGTAGGTCTTTGCGTAGTTTTGATGCTCATAACTTCTGCATTAAACTAAGATTTTTTTGGTAGAATTAGATCAATCTCTTTAGAATAATTGTAAAACATAGAATAGGGTTAGCCAAACTAATCGCACCATCGTATAATTGGGAATTTAACCAACAAAATTTAATACTATGGCTTCTGTAACCTTAGGAGGTACACCTGTAACTATCAAAGGAGATATTCCGACCGCTGGTCCTGCCCCTGATTTTAGTTTTGTAAAAGATGATATGAGTGAAGAAAAGCTCTCTGGCCTATCAGGGGTGAAAGTACTTATTGCGGTGCCAAGTCTGGATACTTCAGTATGTGCTACCGAAACCCGTAAATTCAATGAGCAGCTCGGCGGCAAGTCAGGAGTCACTGGCGTAGTCATCTCTAAAGATCTTCCGTTTGCTATGAAGCGTTTTTGTGAAACAGCGAATGTTGAGGGCATTGTCAACGGATCCGATTACCGCTACGGTGAGTTTAGTCAAAAGTATAACACTGAAATTACGGAAGGAGCATTTAAAGGCTTATCGGCTCGAGCCGTATTTGTGGTAGATCAGGACAATGAAGTTGCTTACGCTGAATTAGTACCCGAAGTGGGTGAGGAGCCTGATTATGACAGAGTAATGGAAGCAGTGGATAAGTTGTTGTAGAAAGTATTGGAGTGTTACTGTGTTAAAAAGTTTAGGGTTCAGAATTCCGTAAATTTGAACCCTGAATTATTTTCCGGTCTCTGTTTCACAGGGGCTGTCCCACATTGAACCGTCTCCGGTTTCCATTTCCCTAAAAACTTTAACACCGTGCGACGGTCGCTAAAACACAGTAATACTTTTAATTCGTACGCGAACGCTCGGTACGGAAGGCTAGCCAGTGATGTACTTTCATCATGGCTGTGGCCTCGAGTAACAATTGCATTAACTTTTCCCAATCAGGTCGGGTAACCCATACACTAAAGTTAGCTGCTGAAAACCGTAGCAAAGTAAAATCTTCTTCCGTTGCTCGAAACCAATCAGAGTCATCGATTCGCTCAAATTCTTCTTTTAATTGATGAATCTGGCTAGCAGTCAACAATAAATGCACATTTTTAAACGTAAATTCGTAAGCGATGCCAGGGTTGATAGCAGTAATTTCGCCTAGACTGTTTTGGCACAGCATTGATTTGTCAAGGTGTTCCATAAGCCTTTAGAATAGTTCTATTGTCTTAGTTAAATTGCAAGGGTCAATAATAATGCTTGGTTGCACAACACAATTTTCTAAAAAATCATTGGTAAGACTAGGCAAAAAAATAAAAAAGAATACACCTGTCAGAAACAGAGTTATTTCAGAGTATTGATATTTTTTCGGGTATTTGTGTAACTTATCGTCAGCAAGAAGGTGCAGCAAAGCTGATATATACAGGGTATGGCTAAAAAATCAAGAAAGACCAATCGGATCAAACCAACCTCGACCAAGTCCAGGCAAAAGAGTAAATCCCGAGAGTTTAAACCTATTTGGCAAGATCCCCGCTTCCATCTGGCACTGGGGTTTTTCCTGATTGTAACCTCACTTTACTTACTTATTGCCCAAATATCATACTTACTTACTGGAGCAGCCGATCAGAGTGTAGTAGAGGCGGTTATGGAGAGTAACTGGAAAACTGCTGGGCAAGAAACTGAAAATTGGTTGGGGCTAGTAGGGGCAGTAGTTTCCTACTTGTGGATTTATCGTTGGTTTGGTATTGCCTCGTTACTGATTCCACCGCTGTTATTTGCAGCGGGCGTGCAACTGGTATTTCGTCGTACCTTACTGCCTCTGTACCGGGCGGCCGTAGCTGTAGCATTTTTCCTGATCTGGACTAGCTGGTTACTCGGTTACTGGATTTATCATCAGGAGAACCTCTCCGAATGGGGTATGCTAAGTGGAGGAGTTGGCTACGAGCTAGCGATTATTACCGATAGTCTGATTGGCTGGGGTACATTATTAGTATTAGCATTTGCCCTGATTGTATTTGTCATCTACTTCTTCGGATTAACTTCCCCCCTGCCTTTTCCGCAAACAGCATCAACTTTTGGGTCTAGTCAAGTACGAAATACCGCTTTAGATGATAATTTCTCACAATCTTCTATTACGCAAGAAGACGATGGTGTTGGCTGGAAAGAGCCCGCCACTTCTATTTCGCCGTTTGAGGACGAAGTAGATGAGTCAGAACTAGCAGTTGAGGAATTACCTTTGGAGCCTAAACCAAAGGAAAAGCCAGCACCGCCATTACTTTCGCTCGATATTGAAGACCCGAAATTGCCATCACGGGATAGTGAACCTGAATACGCTTTAGAAGTAGAAGAGCATACAGAAGAAGCCAAAAAAGTACTGAGATCGGAGAATTACGATCCTACTTTAGATTTACCTAAGTACCGTTACCCTGAACCTGACCTACTAGACGATAGCCATACCGGACGGGTGCAGGTCACCAAAGAAGAGCTAGAAGACAATAAAGACCGGATTGTTGAAACCCTGATTAACTTCAAAATTGGTATTCAGTCTATTAAAGCGACTATTGGCCCTACGGTTACGCTCTACGAAATTGTGCCGGAGGCAGGAGTTAAGATTTCTAAAATTAAAAACTTAGAAGATGACATTGCCCTTAATCTGGCTGCTTTGGGTATCCGAATTATCGCCCCAATTCCGGGTAAGGGAACCATCGGTATTGAAGTGCCTAATAAGAATCGAGAGACCGTAAGTATGCACTCGGTAGTCACTACTGAGAAGTTTATGCGTAGCAATAAGGAGTTGCCGATTATTCTGGGAAAAACAGTTGCCAATGAACTATTCGTAGCCGATCTGGCAAAAATGCCTCACTTATTGATTGCGGGAGCTACCGGACAAGGAAAATCGGTCGGGCTTAATGTGCTAATTAGCTCGCTGATTTATAAACGGCATCCATCTCAGCTCAAGTTTGTGATGGTTGACCCTAAGAAAGTCGAGCTTTCGCTGTTCAATAAGCTGGAACGACACTTTCTGGCGAAGATTCCGAATAGTGAGGATGCCATTATCACGGAAACCAAAAATGTGATCTATACGCTCAATTCGCTCTGCATTGAGATGGATAATCGCTATAATTTGCTGAAAGATGCAGCTTGTCGGAATATTCGGGAATACAATAAAAAATTCGTCAGTCGGAAACTTAACCCTGAAGAGGGCCACCGCTTTCTCCCCTATATTGTTCTCATTATTGATGAGCTAGCAGATTTAATGATGACTGCTGGAAAAGAAGTGGAGACTCCTATTGCCCGGCTAGCGCAATTAGCTCGAGCCATCGGTATTCACTTAGTAGTAGCTACGCAACGACCATCAGTCAATGTAATTACTGGTATTATTAAGGCTAATTTTCCGGTACGTTTGTCCTATCGGGTAACGTCTAAAGTAGATTCGCGGACTATCTTAGATACGGGTGGCGCCGAACAATTGGTTGGGATGGGGGATATGTTGCTCTCGGTTAATTCAGATATTATCCGGCTCCAGTGTCCGTTTGTGGATACACCCGAAGTTGATAGTATCTGCGAATACATTGGCTCTCAGCGTGGTTACGACTCAGCCTATGTGCTGCCAGAATATCTGGGCGATGAGGGTGATAATAGCGATATATTAGCAGTAGATCTCAAACAGCGGGATGAATTGTTTGACGATGCTGCCCGGGTGATTGTTCACCATCAGCAGGGTAGTACTTCGCTCATTCAGCGTAAACTAAAGTTAGGCTACAACCGCGCTGGGCGGTTAATTGATCAACTGGAAGCTGCCGGGGTTGTTGGACCTTTTGAGGGAAGTAAGGCTCGTGAGGTACTGATTAGTGACGAATATAGTTTGGAACAGTTATTGAATAGTCTGGACTGACAAATAACATTCCTAACAATTACGTATATGAAGAAAATACTACCAATTATCACACTAACTCTTATCGCCTTTCAATCTACTGTGTACGCCCAGTACGACCCCAAAGCCAAGGAGATCCTGGATGCTATGAGTCAGGCCTATCAGCAAATCGGGGCTTTTGAATCTGACTTTTCTTATTCCATGGAAAACTCAGATCAATCTATTAGCGAAGATTTTGAAGGAGAGATTGCCGTAAAAGGCGATAAATACCGCCTAAAAATGGGTGGTCAGGAAATTATCAACGACGGTAGCACCGTCTGGACTTACCTGGAAGAAGTGAACGAAGTCAACATTGATGACTACGATCCAGATGAAGGAGATATTTCTCCTACCCAAATCTACAATGCTTACAAGCGAGGTTTTAAATACGTTTATCTGGAAGATGAAACCATTAATGGCGAGACATACCGCGTAGTGGATTTAGTGCCAGAAAACAACGATAACCAGTTCTTCAAGATTCAACTACACATTGCCGAAAGTGATAAAACGTTGAAGAAGTGGCGGATTTTTGATAAGAATGGCACTCGCTACACTTACGAAATTGATAACTTCAACCCTCAAGCCAGTGTAACTGATGAGCTTTTTACCTTCGATACTAGCAAGTATCAGGGAGTGGAGGTTGTGGATCTACGATAAATTCATTGCCATATAAAATAGTATTAGCCGATGGGGAGCCCATTGGCTTTTTCATGCCCAATGCTGAATTTCCAGAATATTACTTTCCGGGTCAGTCATATAAATAAATGTGAGAACTCCTACTCCACTAACCTCAGCTTCAGTAATTTGTCCCAGATCATGCCCACCGTGCTGTAGAATTTTTTCCCTTACCAAAGTGACATCATCTACTAGAAACGCCAGATGCCCTAATCCTTTACGGTTAGCTGCCGGGTCAGGCTTTTCTGCCATATGCTCATACTGATAGATTTCCAGCGTAGGACCATTCTCACCATAACCAGGCAAACGGAGGTGCGCTCCTTGGAGAGAGGAGTTAGATACCCCGGTTCCCCGCGCTAGCCACTCAGCTGATTGTCGCCGAACGGGTGGTACCAGTTTACAATCTAGTGCTTCCTGATAAAATTCTGCCAGAGCTTGCCAGTCGTTAGCAATAATATTGGTATGAGCGTATTTAATGTTCATAATAATTATTCGTTCTGACTTTCTGCATTAGTAAAAGAGCTTGTTGTTTGTTTTGGATTCGCGTAGCAAACAGATACGTATCGCCACCATCTCTCAATCCTAACTTCTTTCGTACTGTGGCTACTGAGTCGCCAAAATTACGGGTAGTAATGTTAGCCTTTTTACTGGGGATATGTGCCTGAACCTCCTTTTTCCGGTAGGGAAGTACAGCTTCTAGCCTAAAGGTGCGTCCGGGAAAATCGGAAATTAGCTTTTCGGAAGTGTACAAATGCGTATTCGGATGAAGTTTGGCTAGTTGCCAACGTTGGGCTACGGTACGAAAAGCTCCGGCTTTTAGAATAGCAGTATTGGGTTCGTAAATAAACTGCTGAGGTTCAGCAAAGCTAATCCTAACTTCTGTTTCTTCCCGACGAGTAAAAGTCAGTGGAGGAGTATCTGAAGTGAGATCAACAGCGCAGATTTTTGGATCTTTTATAGCTTGAGATGATAGTAAATAAAGCACCTCTTTACATTCGTTATTCACCGCAACAACATGTATCTCCTGTACTAAATCCAAATCTTGGATTGCCTGATTAATGTCCAGCATAGGCGAAGCTTTTACTAACACCTTATCTGCCTTTTCCATGAGTTGAGACAGTAACTGAGTTACATCAGGTGAGCAATCCGACAGGCGGAATACCTTTTGATTTAGGTCATCCCGTCGGGCTGGATCGAGGTAAATTAGATCTACCGGACTAGCCGATGTAAGAAAGGCTTTGGCATCACCAACATGGGTCTGAATAGCACTAGATCCTAACTGGTGAAAGTTATACCGAGCTATTTCCGCTAGTTGCAGATTCTGCTCAACGTAGTGAAATTCTTCAAACGACTGATTCAGATAATACGTATCAACTCCGGATCCGCCCGTCAGGTCAATTGCCGTTTTGCCCGAAACAAGACCACTTTTGTACTTGGCAGTTGCCTCGGAGGAGCATTGCTCCATTGATAACAAAGGCGGAAAGACAATGCCTTCCGCCTGATACCACTCCGGCAATTTCTTTTTAGCTTTCTGTCGAGCTTGAATCTGCCGGGCAACTAACTGAATGGGAATATCTGGGTGCTTTTTTGCCTGAAGGGCTAATTGATACGGATCGCCCCGTTCATGTTCACGGATAAATTGTTGAACGATGGGTTGGCATAAAGCCGTCCAGTCATTAGCCATTATCCCATCACGGCGGATTTGATCAGGTTATTTTTCACTAGATATTCGGCGATTTGCACGGCATTGGTAGCTGCGCCTTTGCGTAAATTATCGGACACTACCCACATATTGAGTGTGTTGGGTTGGGTTTCATCCCGACGTAATCGCCCGACAAATACTTCGTCCTTTTGGTGCGCCCAGATTGGCATGGGGTAGATATTATTTTTTACATCATCCTGAACTACTACTCCGGGAGTATTGGCTAACAATTCTCGTACTTCATCCAGGTCAAAATCCTGGGCAAACTCTACATTGACCGCTTCGGAATGTCCACCTACTGCCGGAACCCGTACCGCCGTAGCCGTCACCCGAATGCTATCGTCACCAAAAATTTTCTTGGTTTCGTTCACCATTTTTATCTCTTCTTTGGTGTAGCCGTTATCAAAGAATACATCGATATGGGGAAGGACGTTCATATCGATAGGGTGTGGATAGACTCTGTCGCCTTCTTTTTCGGATCGCTCATTCATGAGTTGGTCGACGGCTGCTTTTCCGCTACCGGTTACCGATTGGTAAGTAGAAACTACCACGCGCTTGATTTGATACTTCCAGTGTAATGGAGCTAAAGCTACTACCATCTGAATGGTAGAGCAGTTGGGGTTAGCAATAATTCTATCTTCTTCCGTTAGTACGCGGGCATTGATCTCGGGCACTACTAGTTTATTAGCCGGGTTCATACGCCAAGCCGAAGAATTGTCTACGACAAACGTACCTACTTCGGCAAACTTGGGGGCGTATTCTAAAGAGGTTGAACCACCAGCCGAGAAAATGGCAATATCAGGCTGAGCCGCAATGGCATCTTCCATACTGATGATCGGGTAGGATTTATTTTTAAACTCAATAGTTTTCCCTACTGATCGGGCTGACGCTACGGGGAGCAGTTCGTCAAATGGAAAATCACGTTGGGCTAAAACGTTAAGCATCTCGGTACCTACCAGCCCGGTAGCACCCACTAAGGCTAATTTCATGATTCAGATAATTTGCAAATTAAACTATAAGGCGAATATACTGGCGTTAGTACGTAAATGTTACCTCTTTCAGCTTTTTTTTGTTCTGAGCGTGCTAACTACCATTGATTACTAGAGTTATTATCAGTATGGAAGCCAACACTATTATTATTACCAGGCTTAATTTAACACTGAAAAGTTTATTAGTTAGGTTGAACTACCTGACTTTTTCTAAGTGTTAACTAACCAATGAGCCGTCTAGCCATCTTCCTTGTGTGTACTGTAACTGTATTGTCTTGCCACAAAAAGACCGAGCAAGAGCTGTTTGTGGAACGGGCAGCTAAGATCTACGATCTGTACGATGAAGAAGGTAATTTGGTGAGCTACGATGAGGCAATGAAGCGGTTTCATCAGTACGCTAAGTCGTATAATGAGCGAGGCGTATCATTATTTAAAGAGCAGTTGTACGGTCAGGCGATAGAAGATTTTACTCAAGCTCTGAAGTACGACAAGAATTACGCTGCTGCTTACTGTAATCGAGGTTATGTGCACGCCAAACGGAAAGAATATCGGGAGGCATTAACCGACCTAAACCAAGCACTGAAAATCAATCCGAAATACGCTAAAGCCTACCAGCACCGGGCGTGGGTAAAGCAGAAGCTAGGCTACCCACTAGAAGCAGTGAAAGATGCGAGTCGAGCATTAAAAATCACGCCGCGTAATGGTGAACTGTACTTACTTCGAGCAGCTAACCACTATCATTTAGAAAACAACCTGGAAGCCTTCACTGATGCTTTGATTGCCCGTCGTTTGAAAAATAAAAACGCTCAAGAACTGATCGATCGCATTTCGGACGAGCACCCTGAAATTCCTCAGACTATTTTTTCAGCACGTCACTAAAACGACTCACCAATAAAGAAATAAATACCGGGACCTTCTTCGGTAAAGGCTACATCAAGGCGAGTGAAGACATCTTTGCTGGGAAAAATCATAAAACGGACTCCGGCTCCCCCGGCGACTACCCATTCACTTAATTTAGTCTCCCGAGGTGAGGAAGATACTCCTCCGGTACTGACAAAAGCTGCGGCTCCCCAACGCTTGCTAAACGGAAAAGGAAGAAATCGGTATTCTATCTGGGTAGCCAATAGGGTCTTATCACGGTAGCGTCCCAAGTAATACCCGCGCATCATACTCTCTCCACCCATGAGTGACAGTTGGTTGAATGGAACATCACCCCATACATTGTTGGCAACTAGTTGCCCAGCTAACACTTGGTTACGAGTGACTGGGTGGAAGTAACGGGCATCCAGAAAGAACTGCGTAAATGAAAAGTCACTACCCCAGGCATCATCGTAGTGTAGAAAGCCTGTTTCTCCAAAAAAGCCCTCGCGTACGTTCAGTACATTGTGACGATTATCATAGACTACGCCCAATCCTAGCCCAAAATTTCTAGAGCCATTACTACCGAGCGGTAGATCAAACGGTTCACTGCTGAGTGAGTTGAAGCTGACTCCGGTCAATTGCTGATAATCTAACTCCAGTCCTAAATATAAACTCCCGGTAACATTTCGTAGCACTCGCTCTCGAATAGCTATACTACTAGCGTCTACCTGGGCAATTTCCTCTTCAGGTGTATCTGATCCAATACCATAATATAGCAACGGAAACTGCTGAAAGCGTAACCGTCCCAGAAAGAACCAGTCACTTCGGTCGGAATATAGCGCGTGATCAATCCACAAGCCATACTGGCTTTCCAGCGTCAGAAAAGTGAAGGCATTAATTTCGCTTAGACGGTTACTCGTATCTTGTTTAGCATAATATACATAGAGCGCACTTACGCCAAACTCCCAGCGGGTTTCAGGCGAATAAGCTAAAGTAGGGTAAGCAACAAACTTGGGTCGTTCGGAAGAAACCGTATCGTTAAATACGCTATTAAAGACTCGTTTCGTAAGGTTCCACACTTGGGCGTGGCTTTGAAAAGTAAGCAACAAAAAGAGTAAAATAAAGCACCAGCGCATCGGAAAAAATAGAGAGGGCATAGAGAATAAAAACTACATACCCGTGTAGTAACGGATTTTCTCAGGAGAGGATGTGTGTTCGTCACTCAGAATAGTATCTTTATTATTCAACATAGCTTTTTATCATGGTCAAACTACTCTTTTTCCTCTTGCTACTGCTCAATGGGATTCTTCTGTCGCATACCGTAATCGCGCAAAAGAACTATGTGCCAGGCTACGTAGTACTAAATACCGGTGACACTTTGAGGGGGCAAGTAATGGATCGGCGGGAAACTCTTACAGGTACAGATCTACTTACTAAGATTCGCTTTAAAGCTGAAGATCGCAATAGGCGCCGGAAATACCGTGCTAGAGAATTAGTAAGCTATCAGGCTAATGGAATTACCTACGAGAGCCACCGTGTTCGCTCCAAAGGAATCAGTCTGCTGGATGCCTATTATGAAATAGTGCCGGACGATGGTGAGTGGGTATTCCTACGTGTGGTTAGCCGAGGTAAACTCAGTCACTATCAATGGGAGTGGGTTGAAGACGACGATAGCTCAGTAGACACTGCGGACTTTTTTCGCAAAGAAAACAGTTCACTGCTGGTAAGAGCTACTCAGGGTATTTTGGGTTTGAAACGCAAAAATCTTGTTGAGTATTTTCAGGATTGCCCCAACCTACAGGAGAAAATTGAAAGTAAGGTGTTCAAACATCCCGCTGAAGTGGCTGACTACTATAACCAGGATTGTCAATAGCGGGGCTAATGACTAGTGCTTTCCGTGGTACCACTGATGATCAATGATTCTTATTGCCAATGAAAAAGCCGCTGGGAATTCGTTCTCAGCGGCTTTACTATGAAAAAACACCTATTTTAACGTAATCTTCCACCCGGTACTGGAATCGTAGCAGGCGTGGTACTCCCAATGGGTTTGGATAATTCTACTTTCTTGGCAGCATCCATTTTCTTTATTTCGGGTAAAGGCTTAGCAGTTTCCGACTTTGCTTCGGCTTGTGGGTCAGTCTTTGATTCGTTATTTGCTGACTCAGCTATTTTTTCAACGTTAGCTACCTTTTGCTCTGGGACAGGTTTCACCTGCTGCTTCTCCTCTTTTTTCTCAGGAACAACTTCTGCTTTCTTCTTATTCACAGTGACGGGCTGGTTATCCTTAGCTTCTGGTTTAACTCTTGGCTTGGCAGCCACTGGCGTAGCTTTCTTCGCACTCTCCTTTTTCTTAACTGAAGCTGATGGTTGGACGGCAGGAGTACGCTTTACTATTTTCTTAGCTGGACGGTTTTCTGCCAATCGTCGGTCTTCCTTCTTTTCTGCTGGCTTAGTAGTTACTTTCTTTTCTACGGGTTTCTTAGTAGCTACTACTGGCTTACCTTTTACTGGCAGGCCTGTTTCTTCTGCTTGATAGCTGGTTACCTCCTTATTAATGATATTCTTTACTCCGAAGAAGGAAAATACCACTAGCGTTAGTACCGCCGCTGCTGCCCGTATAGTTTTAATTTGAAAAGAAGATAGGGAAGAGCGTTTGGCAATTTTTTGCTCCTTCAGCTTACCTGATAGTTGCTTGGCGTAAGTGTTGTATTGGTCAGTTTCTTCCTCTTCAATATAACTTACGAGTGAAGCTGAACAGTGAGCGCAGTTGGCTAGGTGTATCTCTACTTGCCGAGTCTCTTCAGCATTTAATTGGCCATGCAGATAGCGCCGCATCCGTGAACGGGAAATGTGAGTACTAAACTCTGTGGCTTTACGATTATCGTTCATTTCAAGTGGATTTAAAATCGTGAAAAATGATTACTTATGTAGTCATATTTCAATTTTTATACCCACTTACAATTTAGTCTTGGACCAAGAGGCTCCTTACCAAAATACTATTGTAAGATAGTGGGTCTATAACTATTCACTTTATTTTGTGATACTATCTTTATTATCAATAATACATTTTAATATTAGATCTATACAATTATTGATATAATTTTATATTGCTGATAATCAGATATATAAAGCGATTTTGATACACTTCAGCTCAATTCTGCTGTCCAGTTATGGAATATAACTAACAGCGTACTTTTTACAGCCTTTTACTCACCGTTATTCTTTGAAAAGCGCATAATTTGTTGATTACGGATTAGGCGTTTCCTTTATAGAATCATAGTTCAAAGAACGACCCAAATGCTTCAAGCCCCATTTCACCCATAGCCGCTGCTACTACTCGGTCTTTTTCTAACTCACCTCCTGGGCAGTCTAGTACCACGCTTACGCACTCAATTCCGATTACTCTAGGGAATTACCGCTTTACCCGAACCACCCATTCGGGTGACTACCTCTGCTCGGTTTAATCCAAATGCTTTGATCTGAATGCGAACGACCTTTCTGTGCTTTAGGGTCAGGAATTTCTTTTAGTTCTGATACCTCTAGGTCACCGGCTTAGAAATATGGAAGGCAGGTATTGAGTCTAGAATTCGATTCGGTAATTAAGCACTGGGATCAATCCTAACTGAAAAGAGTCGACGATATCTCCCTCAGACGTGCTGTAGAAACGGGTAAAGACATTGGCGCGATTGATTACATTTTGCACATCTAGCGAGAGAGTACTAGAATACTTAGCCCGGTTCCAGCGGTAGCTCACCCGAACATCGGGCCGGAAATAGTCAGGTACCTGAGCAGCGTAGGGTTGATCCCACTGCACTACGGCTCGACCCACTTCCCGCGAAGCAGCACCGTCTACCGGAGTATATCGATTCCCGCCTACCCAGCTTATGCGGAAATTAAGCCCTAAAACGTTGTTCTTGTTTCTTCCTACTTTAAATTCTTTACCCCCCAGAAAGTTGACTACGTGATTTCCGTTAAAACGGGTATCGTATTCTTCACCGCTAAGTGGAGTATATTTAGACTCAAATAGCGAGGTAGTGAGCATGAAGTAGTAATTCTGGGTGAAGAACTTCTCCAATGTAAATTCTAGGCCGTAGTTACGCCCAGTTCCATTATTATCTAGTGGAAAATCTACTACTCCCTCTTGATAGTTAACAAGCGAATAGGCTCGGTACGAGGGAATTTCTGAACCAGCCGATAAGCCAATGGGTACATCATAGAGTTGTTGGTAATAAGCTTCTACTTTTAGGCGAAGGTCATCGCGTAAAGTACGCTCATAGCCAACCACATAGTGGCGCGATTTGGTCAAATCCAGATTACGGTTGGGCTGGGTATACGGCTCATTAGGATTTTGGCGAAAAGTAGCAAAATAATTTACCAGTGGATCAACTCGGCTGTGAATTCCAAATCCGGCGCTTAGGGTTTGTCCGGGGGCAAACGCCCAACGCATCCCGATTCTAGGCTCTAAACTTTGCTTATCATTCAACCGGAAGAACATGTGGTGCAGTCCGGCATTAAACGTCAGAGCTTCGGTAGCCCGGAACTGCCATTGGGCGTAGCCCTGCCATAGTTGGGTGCTGCCGTCGCTATCTACTTCCGTGAATGAAAGCGTATCCGCTACTCCTTCGGCTAAAAGATCAAAGTTGAGATGGCTGGCAATAACGCCAGTGCGAAGTGTATGTCGGGCACTGAATTTATGGTTCAGTAGAAAAGAGCCTCGCAAAGATGATTTGCGAAATCGCTCCTCAAACATATAGTTAAACGGTGGTTCATCATCCGAAAAGGAATTGAGGGTTTGAGCGTAAGAAACGATTGACTCCAGATAGGTTCGTTTACCAAAGAAATATACGTGCGATAGGCCAGCAGTACCCATGTTGTACCGGAACGACTCCTGTTCTTCCGGATCATCAATATCCTGCCGACTTAAGCCGCCTACACCCCATAGTGAGAAAGCGCCTGCTTTCTTGGTAGGTACGTGGATTTTAAATGCAGCATCCTGAAAGTTAGGAATTGCATCGCCACTCACTTCAATGCCTAATTGGCTTAATACAGCTAATGTAGAGTAGCGATAATTGACTAGGTAGGAAGCTTTACTACTCTTGCTAAACGGACCTTCAGCGGCGAAGTCTACGCCCAGAACACCTGCCTGAAGAGCATACTCCCGTTTTTCGTTGTTTCCCTTACGTAACTTGATATCGAACACGCCGGAAGAAGCATTGCCGTATTCGGCCGGAAAGGCTCCGGTATAAAAGTCCGAATTGTCCAGCATATTCACACTTAGCATACTGATACCACCTCCGGAAGCTCCTTCTTCGCCAAAGTGGTTGGGGTTAGGCACTTCTACTCCCTCAATTCGCCATAATAAACCTCGGGGCGAGTTTCCCCGGATTACGATATTGTTAGATTCATCATCATTGGAAGCCACTCCAGCAAAGGAGAGGGCCATACGGGCGGGGTCGTTCACGCTGGCAGCGTAGCGTTTGGTTTCTTCTACCGTAAACGAGCGAGCACTAATGTAAGCCAGATCGTTACTCGGCTTCCCTTTCTCTTGATCTGCCGCCGAAATCACAATTTCTTCCATCTGCACCAACGACTCGGTGAGACGAATGGTCAGTACCACTTCCTTGCCTGAGCCAATGACCAATTCGGGAATCACGGCATTTTCGTAACCAATACTGGTGACTAACAGTGTATGCCGACCGATAGGTACATTCGCAATCCGAAAGTTTCCGTCGGCATCGGTACTGCTGCCCAGCAGCGGGTCAGAGCTTTGCACAATAATATTCGCTCCCACAACTACCGCCTGCGACTGCTGGTCAATCACTCTTCCCCGAATGGTTTGAGTGAGTTCCTGAGCAACTAGCAGCTTTACAGTAAATAACAAAAGGAGAGTAAGAGAGGCTTTTTTAGCCTGAAATCGGCGACGTCTGGTAGCGACTGACTTTGGGTACAGTTCTTCGTACCGACGCACCGAATCTTCCCAGCCCTGGGCATAACTACGTTGGATAAGTCTTAGTAATTGGAGGGCAGTATGATTTCTTCTCATGAAAATAATGGAAAATAGATAGTAGTAATTGAAGGTGGAAAGTTGATCCTGGTCTGGCGATACCTGGAACCTATCCGGGGTTGATGATTAAAGTGTAGAGTATTGATTATCAAGTTTTTATGATCAGATATCAAGAACCGTACGTCAGGAGTAGTGTAAATTTAGAAACGAAGGCCCACGTTAAAGCCAGCCCACATCTGTACATTAGTTCGGTTATTATAGGTTTCGTCGAAGAAAGTGTAGGGGGCTAAATTGCTACCAATACTTCCGTCAGTATTTCTTACCTCAGATACTAACACATTGAACGTAGGAGCCACAAAAACCCCGAAATGCCGGGAAAATTGCTTGGCAAATCCCAAGCGAGCGGTATTAAGAAGGTTAAGTCGGTTATTAGTATTGATAGTCTGGTTACCATTATTAGTATTGAAAATCGGATTGCCATCTTCGTAGACCTGCTGGGCAAGTAAATCTATGGAAAGATCAATAGTAGGTGATAATGCGGTAATATGACCTACCCCGTAACCTATCCCATAGCGAAAATCAGTATCAGCAAACTGTGAGCCAAATGAGAAGATGTTGTAAAACTTTCGTACTCCGATCTTCAGAGCCACATTGGCGTGCATCGTTTCTCCGCCCCACACTTCCAGGGTTCGGTAACCATTTTTACGGACAATGCTCAGTAGGCCAATCGGTACCCCATCTACACTATCGGCTACGTTAAATACGCTGAGTTGCACTCCCTTTACATTGCGAGCAACATTCATGAAGCCACTTCCCTGAAAACCTTTGACATCGCCAGTAGCAATATTCATAAACCCCGCAAACTGAGCACCGTTTACATCGTGTGCGTAATTTCCAAATCCGGCAAACTGCCCGCCCTGCATACCACTAGCCGCCACATTAGCAAATCCAGCGGCTTGTAAGGCGTAGGCATCTTGCGTAGCAATATTAGTAAATCCGGCCAGCTGTGCTCCTCGGGTTGCCCCGGTTGATAAGTTCAAGAAGCCAGCCCCTTGAATACCTTGAATGGAGTCAAGACTAGTATTCAAGAAACCGGCAAATTGCCCTCCCTCCAGTTTACCACCGTTCAGGTTAATAAAACCGGCAGCTTGCAGTCCGGTCACTTCCTTTTTCACGAGGTTAAAGAATCCCGCAAATTGCGCCCCATTGACAAAATCGTTTTCCACATTGCCGAAACCAGAGGCTTCTACACCATCAAGTCCGGCAGAGTAACCAATGAGGGCGTGGAACGATAGCCGGTTGACGTACTGTCCGGCGTTAATCCCGTTGGTACTTAGTGGATAAATAAATCCAACATGCAGCGGTCGCGTTTCGTAAGATGACTCATCTGGTAGGTTATCGAAGATAGCGTAGTTCATCCCTTCCCGAATAGTTTCCGTAATTTTTTTAGAAATCTCACCTTTTTTCTGCAAACCAGACCGTTTAGCAGCAGATTGCTTTTTCTCTACTTCCTTCTTAGTAGGCGGTACTTTCACCACTTCTTCCTCTTGCGGAGTGATATCTTTGCTGGGCAAAGGCACTTTGGTAGAGTAATCTACCTCTTCGGTGTTTTCTCTTTTTGCTACTATCTCTGGTATATTTTCACTGGAGCCATTGGTGTTTGAAGAGTAGCGATTCTCAGCATCGCCATTCCGGGAATCGCCATTCCGGGAATCACTGTCTGAGGAATTATTATCTTTTTCAGGTAGGTCATTTTCAGCAGGGCTACTTTCTGCTACTGTTATGTTTGTATTAGTTGAAGCAGTTGCATCGGTGTCGGGCGATGCTTCAGTTGGTATTTCTGCCTCAGAAGATTGGCTTGGGGTTGAAGTTTTCTCTATTTCTGGCTCAGGATCAGGCTGTAACGCTTTTTCCGGGTCATTTTTCAGTACGATCTGATTATTTACCAACTGATACGATAAGGGAGTGTTGTCAAGAATTGTGTCTAATACCTTATTCAGAGGTGTATTCTGAAAATTCAATGTTACGGACTGTCCGGTAGGTAATTCATTATTGAGATAGGCGAATTTAAGTCCGTATTGCTCCTGCAAATCAGTCAGTACCTCCTGTAAAGTAGCATTCTGATAATCCACTGATACCTTCTGCCGAAGCAGATCCGTTTGAGGAGGATGCAAACTACTAAGGCATAGTAATAGTAGTCCTCCAATTAGGGAGTGTAATGAAGCGGTCATTATTTTTAATTTTTAGTGTCTAAAGATTATTCCTGGCAGCCTGGTCCACTGAGGGTATAAAGGTTGCCTTGTTGTTGGTACGATAAGTTGCCAATGGCCGATAAAGTAGTTAGTACGTCTTCGGGGGTGGCTCCTTCGAATGTGGCGGTGTAGCGACAATACGCCAATGATGGTTCGGTTAAATTAATGGTGATCCCGTATTGCTCCTCCATCTGACGAGCAATTTGTAGTAAACTTGTATTGTTAAATTTCAATATGTTATTCTGCCAAGCCCGGAAATTAGGGTTACTAATCTCCTGTTTATAGGTTGATTGAGTGTCATCTGCTAGTACAGCTTCTTCGCCAGGTTCCAGAAAAACAGCATCATCTTGGTCAGCGGGTGAAAAAGCGACTCGTCCACTAACCACCTGCACTGCTACTGGCTTCTCTGGGTAGGCTTCTAGGTTAAAAGAAGTGCCGATTACTTCAGTTTTAGCGCCACCGCTGAAGATCGTAAATCGTTTTCCTTCTGCTTCCTTCACTTCAAAAAAAGCCTCGCCTTCCAAATAAACTGTACGGTTATCTACGTTAAAATTCTCTGAGTAGCGAAGCGTACTTTGGCGATTAAGCCAAACCTCGCTACTGTCAGGTAGCATCAATAACCGTTTTTCTCCTTCAGCCGTAGCAAATTCTTGCCATTCGGTGTCTGGAATACGATTTTGCCACCACCAACCTACTGTGAGCAATAGTGCTACTGAAGCAGCAATTCCTGACCACCAAACTAAGCTTCGCGTTTTAGTTGGGTGGGCTACTTCTCTAGTCAGATCAGTAGCTTGCTGCTCGCGCCGAAAAACAAAGCGTTGCCACCCCTCTTCTACATTCGGCTCATAGAAAGGCTCGCCTTGCTTGCTTTCACGCCAAAGCTCCTTTACCTGCTCAACCGCGGTATCATTTTCCGGATGCTGCTGTTGCCAATTAGCCAGTTGCCTGGCTTCCTGTTTGGTCAATTCACCCGTCATCTGCTTCGCGACTAATGTCCAGATATCGTCATTGAGCTCTCCCATGTATCGTACTAACTATTACTATTACCGATAAGTAGCAGACTACCCTACCTAGCGGGCAAAAAAAATTTCAGAAAGTTGATTGAAAATAATCTTTGAGTTGCTCTCGCAGAATTTTGAGGGCTTTGCCCATGTGTTTCTCTACTGCTTTCACCGATATATTAAGAGTCTGGGCGATCTCGGCGTAGCTCTGTTCCTCAAATCGGCTCAAAGTGAAAACCACTTTACACTTGGGAGGCAAGATAGCAATGGCTGACTGAACACGCTGCTCAGTTTCTTGATAGGCTAAGCTTTCATCAATATTATTAATACCTGGATGGTTCTCGTACTCATGGTCTAGCGTAGCGTGCGTTTTGGTTTTTTCCAGATAATTGAGTGTGGTATTGATGGCAGCTCGGTATAGATAGGCTTTTACTGATTTCTGTTCGTCTAGCTGAGCACGATTGTTCCAGACTTTCAGAAAAACATCCTGCACAATATCCTCAGCTATAGCAGAGCTGCGTACCATCTTGTATACCGTTTGGCAAAGGGGTGCATAATATGTCCGAAAGTACTTTTCTACGGAAGATCCGGGTGAGGGAGAAGAAAAGGCAATGTGAGCATTGGTCGATGGAGTAGTAGTACTAGTTGTTAGCTTACTATGAATAAACCAACGGTAAACGTGCCAGACCAGATGGTGCCATGTAGTTTCAGCCGTGAGCATGTTGTTGTGAGATCAGTTGCCTAGCTACGTTACAACTTATATGCCAGTAGCTTTATCGGCACTACAAATATACTAAATGGTTATTGGATTGTACGATGCCGGGCAAAACTGTCCGAATTCGTACATACATTAACGTGTTCGTGTATTCAGGTTAGAGTGCTTTCTAAATACCGCGCGACATTCGCTTGAACACGCAAGCACATGAACACAATGTTTAGTCCCACCAATCCTCACCATCCACTAGATAGCTTTTTACTAGGTCTTCATTGAGTTCAATGCCAAGGCCAGGCCTGTCGCTGAGCTGAAGATAACCATCTTTTATCAGTTCTTTATCATAGCCCAACACGTCCTGATCACCATTTACTCCTTTTCCTTCCCGGTTCTCAGGAGTACTCATAAATACTTCGTGACCAAGAAACTCTCGTACCGATGCAGCCAGATTAGCCGAAGCTACAGTGGCAATAGGTCCAGCTACGTTATGGGTAGCTACTGGAATGTAGTAGGTCTCCGCCAGATCGGCTATTTTCTTAGCTTCCAGCAATCCGCCCGCCATTGCAACGTCAATCTCAATCATGTTCACTCCCTGGTTTACGATGAAGGGACGGAAATCCTGCCTACCGTATAGGTTCTCTCCGCACAGAATGGGTACGGGTGATTGTTCGGTGAGCTTTACCCATTGTTCATTATAGCCAATTGGTAAAGGGTCTTCCATCCACCACGGCCGAATGGGAGCTACCGCTCGGGCTAATCGAAGGGCGCTGTCAAAATCAAACTCCCAATGGCAGTGGACAGCAATATCAAAATCCCAACCTACGGCTTCCCGAAGATTAGCGTAGCCTTCAGCGTTCCGGTCTACTTCTACGTTAGAGATACGACGGTTATCCAGTTCATTCCAGTGTTGATCGCGAAGTATATTGACTTTAGCGGCAGTCCACCCTAGGTTTTTCATTTGATTGGTAAAGTCAGTACAAGAGTTTTTGTCTAGCAGATTCTTAGGACCCGAAGAAACGTAAGCCCGCACTTGGTCAACGTGAGAGCCGCCACCTAGAATTTTATGCACTGGTTGACCAGTAATTTTGCCGATAATATCCCACAGAGCAATCTCCACCCCGGTGATAGCGTGGGTTGCTACGCCATGATTTCCTCCGTAGTAGGAAGTGCGAGTGCTCATTTTAAATACCAGATACTCCAGGTCGAGTGGATCTTGCCCCATCAGAATAGGTTTACAGACATTCAGCACTACATCTTTAGCCCCTAAACCATTCTCATCGTGATGACACTCGCCAGTGCCGACAATTCCTGCGTCAGTTTCAATTTTTACTAATGGGCTTACTCGAAAGTTGATCTTAGTACGAATACACTTTACATCAGTGATTTTCACCTTCTGGCGGTCAATAGCCGTTAGTGCATTGAAGTAAGGAAGGCAAGATGTAGTCGGTAGGGCTAAAGCTGCATTCTTGAGAAATGTTCGACGGTGCATGGCTCCTTAGTTCAGGTTGTATGTTTGCCGAAAGATAAGAGTTCGGCAATTGTAGCTGACTAAAGATACAAATCACAGAGTGAATTCTAATGAAGCAGAAGCGTGTACGAAAGTATCGAACAAAAAAAGCAGCTCGTCGGCTGCTTTTTTATAATCATAAATGTAGGCTGCTTTATTTTGCTTTCCGTCGACCCCGGCGTGGTTTGGGTTCTTCAACAATAACTTCTTCTTCTACATCGGCCAAAATACGTCCCGAGTACTCATCAAAGATGATACGCTTACGTTCTTTAATTTCTACAATGCGCTGAGGTGGAATAATAATGTTACAGCCTTCGGCAGCACCTCGCACTACTTTAACCACAGCTAACCCATTAGAAAGACTATTGCGTAATTTTTCGTAATAGTTCAGAAGTTTGTTATCTACTTCTGCAATTTCTTTAGCTACTTTTCCCCGCTGATCTAGCAACTTCCTTTCATCTTCTTCGCTCTCAGCCACAATAGTCTCCAATTCTTGTCGCTTGCTTTCTAAATCTTTCTGACGCTGATCAATTAGTTCCTTAGTAGCATCTACTTGCTCCTTGGTCTGTTCAATTCTGGCGTAAGCTTCCTTAGTGCGCTTTTCGGAGATTTGAATTTCCAGATTCTGTAGTTCCATCTCTTTAGTAATCGCATCGTATTCGCGATTATTTCGCACATTCATCTGCTGCTCTTCATACTTCTTAATCAGCCCTTCGGCTTCTTTGATAGCCGACTTGTTGTTCTCAATGTCTTGCTCGAGCTGCTCTACATCGCTAGCATACTTATCGTGCCGGGTCTGGTAGCCAGCAATTTCATCTTCCAGATCGCTTACCTCTTCGGGCAAAGCTCCCCGAATCTTTTTGATCTCGTCTAATTCCAGGTCAATATTCTGTAGTTTCATAAGCATATCAAGCTTTTCGGCTACGGTTTTTTGCTGGGTGGTGGTGCTTTCCATACGTAATTTTATGTGTAAAAAACGGGATTGGTGTTGGTATCCGCCAAACGGACTGCAAAATTAACAAATTTTTTGCATAAAAATTCCTGTATCAACTCTTTTGTGTAGACCTCACTTTCGTAGTGTCCAATATCGGCAATTATAATCTTCCCATCTGCATCAAAAAATTCGTGGTATTTAAAGTCAGCGGTCACAAAAACGTCAGCACCCTGCCGAATGGCGTGAGGCAATAAAAAGCTACCAGCTCCGCCACAAATGGCTACGGTTTTCACCGGGCGATCTAGTACAGCCGTATGCCGAATGACCGACAAGTTCATTTGGGTTTTGAGGTAATCTAAAAAATCAGAAGACGATAGGGCTTCAGCTAACTGTCCAATTATGCCGGAGCCTACTTCCTGGTTTTCATTTTCCAATTTGTGCAGGTAGTAAGCCACCTCTTCGTAAGGGTGAGCAGTCCGTAGGGCTTGAAGTACGCGATTAGTTAGATGGTTTGGCAAAATCACTTCAATGCGCTGTTCATCTACCCGTTCAAGCTTGCCTGTTTCACCAATGTGTGGGTTAGCCTGCTCATTAGGTTGAAACGTTCCGGTGCCACTTATCTGAAAGCTACAATTCTGGTAGTTGCCAATATTGCCCGCTCCGGCTTCGCTAAGCGCATTGAGTACTGCTTCAGCATTTTCGAGGGGTACGAAGGTGGTAAGTTTTTGCAGAGTTTGCGTTTTGGGAACTAGTACGCGGGTTTGTTGTAATCCGAACTTTTCAGCAATCTTAGCATTTACTCCGTTGTGTACATTATCTAGATTGGTATGAATAGCGTAAATAGCAATGTCATTCTTTATCGCCTTGATAATTGTCCGCTCAATGTAATTACGTCCGGTCAGGCTCTTCAAGCCTCGAAAAATAATAGGATGATGGGCAACAATGAGGTTGCAATTTTGCTTGATGGCTTCCTCCACCACGCTTTCAATGGCATCTAGACTAACCAAAATACCCTGCACTTCCGCTTGCGGATTTCCGGTAAGCAGTCCAGCATTATCGTAAGATTCCTGATAGCTACGCGGGGCGATGGTTTCCAAGTAGGTGATTACGTCATGTATCTGGGTCATAAAGTGTCTATTTTGAGAAGAACGAAGGTACGAAAGTTGCTCAATGAAGAATAGCCATCATACTGATTCCGATCAGCACTACTGAACCTTATCATTTATTAACGCTCTACCCTTGATTCGCATTACTCATTCTTAGAGCCAGGTTGCTGACTTGGCGATTTTGGTAAATAGCAATGAAATTTCGTTAATCTCGCTACATATAGTGTCATGTTGTCGTAACTATTTAAATTCATTTCCACATGACTTACATTTGTAGACAGTTTTGTAGTAAATAGGAAAAACCATCAACAAAAAAGAGACTATTGCCGATAAAATTCCTCTTGCTCCTTTCATAGACTTAAAGCCACTATAAATGTCTTCAGACTGGCAATTAGGACAGTTAATAATATTGCCTTGGTCATTTGTTAGTGGAGAATTTATGGTTTCTTCAATAATTGTAGCTGCTTCGTCAAGATCAATTTTACTAACTTTTAGTTTTACACCCCCAACGGTAATGTTATACAAAGGATTTAGCCCGACAATATTTTCATCGAACAAGAAACAGATAATATTCTCGTTCTCAAGCTTAGACTTCATTAGATGAGCCTCAATAGGATTGTCAAAGGTTTTTATCGTTACTAATTCCAAGTCTTGATTTTTTATGCAACACTGTAGAAGATAGCAATTCCTTAAGCATAAGCGTAGTGAATTCTACAGCTCCTTTTTAATGAGTTTTCGCAGTAAAACTATATTCAAAAAAACAGCTACGGCTACGATAAGCAGATACGTAGGATCGGAAAAAATATAGTTCCATTGATCATTAAACTTCATTTCTTGATCCTCGATTTTCACTATTGGGACTGCTGTGTAATTTACCGTTATAGCTTCGCCGTAATAGCTAACTATTCTAGGTCCTACATCCGTATTGTCGCCGCCAAGGGTAAAGTCATTACTGTCTTCGGCTAACCAGTAATATCCTGCTACCAATAGAATAATTCCAAGCAAACGAATCAATGATTTCATATCCGTAGGTGTGAAGGATGAGTTTTAGAATTTGCGCGAGTAAACGGATGACTCACACTAATCCAGCAGAGGCCATAGGGGTATGATTGCTTATACAAGCAGCATTCGTTTACTTCGCGTATAATTAACAATTACAATGGTAATGAACGTTTCAATTGAGAGCATAATCCTCCAACTAAAGGATATTCAGGATGGTAAGAACTGGATGGGTGCGAATTTCAGTCGGAAGCTTGGTATGATTAGCCAAGAGGAAGCTTTTGTCCGGCCTATGCCTAACTTACATAGTGTAGCCGAGATCATTTCTCATCTGACGGTCTGGCGAAAGGAGACCATTGTGAAGATTGAAACTGGTAAAGGCACGCTCACCGATGATAGTGAAGAAAATTGGCTACCTAACCATAAGCTCAAAGAAATCGGTTGGAATAAGATCAGAGCTGAATACCGAGATAGTCTGTCAAAAATGATTGAGCTGCTCCAAACAAAGAATGATAGCTTTTTGAACGAAAAATACTATGATACTGATTTTAAAGGTTATTACCCCTATCAGTTTGTAATTCATGGAATGCTGCACCACGATATTTATCATTTAGGTCAGCTCGGTATTATCATAAAGTTTCTTAAAGAACCCAAAGCTTAGCCGTACTACACACCTTTGATAAATTCCCAAAAATTACTTCTACCTGCTTTGAGCCAGTTAGTACTTTGGCCATTGGCTGGATTATACGATGGTATTACCCGATTTCGTAATCACCTGTACAATATAGGTTACAAAAAGACTCTGGACTTTACTCCCTTTGTCGTCAGTGTGGGGAATCTGAGTGTGGGTGGTACCGGAAAATCGCCGATGATTGAGTATCTGACTGATTATCTGTTAGGAGAGAACTATTCCGTAGCAATACTGAGTCGAGGCTACGGGCGAAAAACGCAGGGGGTACGGTTGGCCACCGATGAAGATTCGGCCGAAACGCTGGGTGATGAGCCGTATCAGTTTTATCGAAAGTATCAAAGTAAATCCGTAACTGTGGCCGTAGCTGAAGAGCGGATATTGGGTGTCCCTGAAATTATGCATCATTACCCTGAAACCCAGGTTATTTTATTAGATGATGCCTACCAGCATCGATCTATCGCCCGCGATCTAAACTTACTGCTGACTTCTTTTGACCGTCTGTTTTACCAGGATTGGGTACTTCCTGCCGGACGACTACGAGAGTCGCGTACTGGAGCTAAGCGAGCTGATGCGGTGATTGTTACCAAATGCCCGGATGATTTAAGTGAGCCCGCCCAAAAGAAAATCACTACTAAGATTGCACGATATACTCAGAAGAGAACGCCTGTTTTCTTCAGTAGTATTCGCTACGGTAAGCCTAAAGCAGCGTTTAATCATGCAGAATTAGGTAAAAAGATAATCGCTTTCTCGGGGATTGCTCGTCCTCAGCCATTTCAACAATATGTGCAGCAGCATTTTCTTACCGAGGAATATATTACTTTTGCCGATCATCACCGTTATACGGAAAAAGATATTGAAAACCTTCAACGGCGGATTTCGGAAAATACGTGCCTTATGACCACCGAAAAGGATATGGTGAAAATGATTAGTGGCTCGCTGACTGAGCGATGGCAACAACTGCCTCTATTTTACATCCCGATTCAAACCTGTTTTATTCTCGATGATGCGGCATTTCTTACCTGGCTTCATCAGTCAATATCATCAGCTACGCAATCTTGAAAAATACCAGGCCTCAGCTCATGCGCGTGCACCGTCAGAAGATTTTCTTAAACAGGTCTATTCCGTCCGATAAAATATTAGTTAGACTATTTGCCGGGGGATTATTATTGCTACTTAGTGTGGGAATGGCTTATGCCCAACGTCCAGGTGGGGTTCGCATTCCAACCGATACTACTACTCAAAGTCAGGAAGATACCGTACAGTATGGTCCTGAGACCTCTCAATACATTTATCAATCTGACTTACAGAATAACCGGGTTATTTATCAGCAGGTAGATACAATGTTAACGGGGGTGCATAAATATAGCCGAGTAGAAAATTTTCTGAATTATCAACAGTATCTGGGTGCTATCGGTATGGCGAGCCGCAACATCTATCCGGTAGTGCCTAAGACTATCGGGACTGATATTGGGCTAGATGCTTACGACATTTACGTGACCGAACCCGAAGATATCCGTTACTACGACACCAAATCACCCTTCACGCAGATGTTCATTACGTTTGGTGGGGTGGGCAGAGATGCGGTAGATGTTACTTTCTCCCGAAACATTGGCCCCAATCTAAATTTTGGAATCAATGTACGCACCCTCAGTATTGATAAGCAAATAGGTGCTGCTCGCCGTGAAGGTGATAAGGTAGTACGTTCTAGCAACATCACCGCCTTTATGCACTATCGTAGTGAAGACAAACGCTATCAGTTGATGGCAAACGCTACTCGCTTTGGGCATAATGTTGATGAATCGGGGGGGGTGATAGAGGATACAACTCAGGATACTGGGTTATCAGAGTTCTTTTTCGGACAGGCTTCCCAAATTTGGCTACGAGAGTTTGAAGCGAAAGAATTTCGGTTCAACTATCATTTATATCATCAGTTTGAGCTGAGCGAGCTACTACAAGTCTATCATCAGTTTACCCGTCGGCATCAAAATAACTATTTCTATTTTCAGCTTGGTAACGAGACTATTGATACGGACTCAGCTACCCGCTATTTTTCTCGAGTATTGCTAGACTCAACTCAAACGGCTGACCGAATTGAGTACGACGTATGGGATAATGAAATAGGATTAAAAGGTAGCTTAGGCAATCTGTTTTACAGCGTTCACTATCGCATCCGCCGCCCGATTGTCCATTACAATAACTACGATTTAGATAGTGTAAGAACATTGCCAGTTTACGGAAGAAGTGAAGTTGCCGATGAAGACTTTACTGAACTCTATGCTGGGTTTGATCTTCGCTTCGATTTAGGCGATAGCACCTTTTTAGGTGGCGGTGTAGAGTACTTAAATACTGAAAGCTATCGAATAGATGCTGAGTTCAGTAATCCTATTCTGAAGGCAAAAGCCACCCGGGCTCGAGTATTGCCAACGTATACTAACCAGCAATTTATTGGTAACCATAATTATTGGAAAAACTCATTTGAACCCACCGGTATTGATCAATTATCGGGCTCGTTAGAATATCCATTCCCGAGTATTTACCTGCGACCGTTTGCCTCGATCACTAATATTAATCGTCCTATTTATTATCGGCGAGATACAGCGTATAACAGTCGGCAAGCTTTTCCCGAACAAGCAAGTGGTGCAGTACAGTTACTTTCACCAGGCGCGGAAGTCCGAATCGATTTTCTAAAGAAGATGCACTTTCAGGGGCAAGCTATTTATACTCTCAAAAGCGGGCGTGCGGCTGATTTCTACCCTATTCCCGAGCTTACTGCTTTTGCTCGGCTGTATTACGAGAATATCTTTTTAGACGGAAAAATCATCTTGCAAATTGGTACAGATATTCATTACACCAGTTCTTATCTGGCGTACGATTATGATGTGGCTACTCAGCAATTTTTCCTGCAGCCTCGTGCCGAAGGAGTAGAAACAGTTGGCCTTATCGGGAATTTTCCAACTCCACTGCCTAATGGGCAGAGTTTTCCAATTGCCGATGTATTTGTAAACCTTAAAGTACGTACAGCACGCCTATTCTTGAGGATACCTCAGGTGAGTGAGAGTTTATTTGAAGAAGGATACTTTACTACGCCTTTTTATCCTGGACAGCCCTTCGCCATTGATCTGGGAATCAAGTGGCAATTTTTTGATTAGTCAATTAGCAAGGTTGCTTTTTCTGAGATCGCCTTTGGCTAATAAAAGCTGTTCGGCAACGTACAGGAATGTGCGGTACTGAACAAATAATATCGTTAAAATATTAGGCAATTAATTGATTATCAGGTAAATAAAGGTCTGGCACATCATTCGTTAGCTTCTTTGTGAGTCTCAAATCACTTTAACTTATGTGGCACCACTACCTAAAATCTTCTCTCCGCTTCTTACGAAAGAATTCAGCATTTACTTTTATCAATATTTTTGGCCTAGCTGTGGGTATGGCTTGCTGTATGATAATTTTTCAGTACGCTCAGTTTGAGCTAAGTTATGATCAGTATCATGCCCAAAAAGACCGTACTTATCGGCTGATTAACCAGGAAGGTTCTTTTACTGGGGAAGGAATTGCTAAGGTAGCTGGTCCTTGGGCACCCGCTTTAGCCGAAAATTTTGCCGAGGTAGAATCATACGTCCGTCTGCGCTTTTTTTCTAATACACTCATTGCTAGCGACAGTTTACAGGCTTATGAAGGAGAAGGGCTCTACGCCGATGCTTCGATCTTCGATATATTTAGCTTCATCTGGATTTCGGGTGATCCGGCTACGGCATTAAATCATCCTAACCAAGTAGTGATCACCCAATCAATGGCTCAGCGCTACTTCGGAAACCGGGAAGCAGTAGGACAAACCCTACAATTTGACGGAGATCGAGTAATGCAGGTAAGCGGAGTGCTGGAAGATGTACCCGAAAATACCCACTTCACTTTTTCTTTTCTAGTATCTCATACCTATGATACCTCTGACTTAATTGAACAGTGGAACCGCAATCAGTACTATTCGTACCTGCTGATACAGCCTTCAGCAGATAATTCTATTACTCAGGATTTCGATGAGTTTTTGCAGTCTCGAATCAGTGAAATCGATATTCCCGCCTATACCGCATTACAACCACTAACAAGTATTCATCTGCATTCGCAGTTATTCCGAGAGATGGCACCCAATGGGAGTTTAACTTCAGTACTGCTGTTTTGCGGAGTAGCTATTTTAATCCTGATAGTAGCATGTATCAATTTTGTAAACCTCACTACGGCTCAGTCTTCGTACCGTACTAAAGAAGTAGGTGTTCGCAAAACCATCGGTGCTCGACGAGGACAAGTGGCCTGGCAATTCCTCCACGAATCCCTGCTAATTGGCTTTGCTGCCCTGATATTAGCAGTTAGTTTAGCCTATTGGCTGACTCCCTGGGTTAATCAACAATTAGCTCTTTCCTTGAATCCTGCTATTTGGGATAACGGCCCACTATTTCTGGCTTTGTTGGGAATATTTCTCATTGTTTCTACGGTTGCCGGTAGCTACCCGGCACTGTTGCTTTCCCGCTTATCCGGTATTACCGCTAGCAAGGCGAAAGACGGTACATCACGGATGCGGCAATTTTTAGTAGTCGGCCAGTTTGCAGTAGCAGTGCTGCTGATTACCACGGTGGTAGTAGTATACGCTCAGCGAAAGTATATAAGCCAGAAAGCTTTAGGGTTTAACAAAGAGCAAATTGTTACCATTCCGCTACGCGACAGCAGCATGCGAGCTCAATACGAAACGTTGAAGCAGACTCTCAGGCAAAATCCGGGAGTAATGTCGGTCAGTGTTTCGGCCAACCTACCCGGTGGGGGTGACTGGGGCATCCCCACCGAACCGGAGGGTTTTGCGGAGGAAGATGTGCCCGATATTCGGATGCTAGTGGTAGATCATGACTTTCTGGATACTTACCAGATGAAGTTAGTTCAGGGACGAACATTTGAGGCTGAACGGGCGGATGATACCAAAAACTATCTGTTGAACGAAGAAGCTGCCCGGCAGCTAGGCTGGGAAGAACCGATTGGTAAACAAATGGCAATGTCGCGAATTGGTCGGGAAACCGGAGAAGTAATTGGAGTGGTACAGGATTTTCATTTTCGGTCGCTGCACGAGCAAATACAGCCCCTCATTTTTTTCATACAGCCGAACTGGCTTTCTACCGTTTCGTTGCGCGTTCATCCCGGTCAACTACCGGAAACCTTAGCCTTTTTAGAAGAAACCTGGCAGCAAGCCGACCCAGTACATCCGTTTACCTACTCGTTTCTGGACGATACTTTCGCCCAACTCTACGCTAGCGAGGCGAGAATGAGTTGGTTGATGAGCAGTCTGACGGTAGTAGCTATCATGTTGGCTTGTTTAGGTTTACTCGGTCTAGTGGCTTATTCGGTACGAAAGCGCACCAAAGAAATTGGCATTCGGAAAGTGTTGGGGGCTTCGGTGGGTCAGATAGTTTGGCTGCTGACCCAAGATTTTGCTAAACTCATTGCTATCGCTGTTATATTGGCCAGCCCCGCGGCCTGGTGGTTGCTTCAGCAGTGGCTTACTAACTTTGCCTACCGTATCGATCTTCACGTAGGCTATTTGCTGTTGGCCGGAGGGATAACCGTATTTATTGCTTTTTTAACCCTTAGCAGCCAGTCTGTGTGGGCTGCCCGAGCAAACCCAGTGAAAGCTCTGCAGGATGAATAATACATTCTGGCATTTACGGAGACAGTACAGCGTTTCATTATAGAGAACTTTATCGGTTATGCAATCTAAGCTGTTCGGCAACGAACAACTTTTGAACGAAACCGGACAGTCTTCTTGTCTAATCACCCAGTTTTACCCGTATTTTGCATTGGCACTGTCATTGTCAATAGTAAATAGACAAAGGTGAAACAAATGAATCAACGCAACCACTTGGGTGAATTTGAAGAGATCGTTTTGCTAACTGTAGGCATCCTCTACGATGACGCTTACGGTCTAGCCATTACCGATGAAATAGAGCAACGTACTAACCGTAAGGTTACAATAAGCTCAGTACACAAAACGCTGATGCGTTTGGAGCAAAAGGGCTATTTGCACTCCCATATGGGTGGGGCTACCGAAGAACGGGGTGGACGTAAAAAGCGACTGTTTACCATTACCAATTCGGGAAAAGAGGCCTTACGAGAAGCCCGACAGATGCGCAATGCGCTATGGCAAGCAATTCCCCGCATTGTGTGGGGGTCAGAATTTAGTGGGTCAATCGATTAACTCCTTTATCCGATGAATCGTGATGCTGACCGTCTGCCACCTCGCCTTGCCACCTGCTTCCTACGATGGTACTGCCGCTCGGAGTTGCTGGACGAGGTAGAAGGAGACTTATACGAACTTTTTCAGCGAAGGATAGAAAAAGAAGGGCTGCAGCGAGCGAGGCTACGCTACTGGCTCAATGTCCTGATGTTCCTGCATCCTGATTATATCCGAAAACGAAAACGACTTAACCTCATTAATCATACGGCTATGCTTAGAAATTACTTCATCATTGCGCTACGTAGCATTCTTAAGCAGAAAAGCTATAGCTTACTCAACATCATAGGCCTCTCTCTAGGGCTTGCTTGCACTTTTCTAATTACCCTCTGGATACAGGATGAGATGCGCTACGATAGCTTCCATGAAAGTGGCGACCACCTTTACCGCGTGATGCGCCACGTGCATTCTGATGGCCAGATTAATACATCCAATCAAGTGACCTGGAACATTGGCCATGCCCTCCAAGAATATTCTGAGGTTCGAAGTGTGGCGGTAACTAATCCCGTCAAATTGGTGATGAATAGCGGTGAGTTATCCATTCGGGAAGAGGGAATATACGCTAGTCCCGGCTTCTTCGCTATGTTCACCTGGCACTTGGTGCAGGGTGACCCAGAAGAAGTGCTACGCAGTCCGTCGTCTTTCGCCATTTCAACCTCACTGGCCGAGAAGTATTTTGGTAAAGACTGGCCCACCCAAGCAATGGGCGGAACGATTCGGGATAACGTAGATGGCTTAGGGGACTTTACGGTGACGGGAATATTTGAAGATATTCCCCGGCACTCTTCGCTACAATTTGATTTTGTACTTCCTATGCAGGTATACGAAAGTCGTAATGAGTGGCTTTTCAACTGGATGAATAGCGGGGTTCGTATTTTTGCGCGCCTGCACGAAGGAGCGGATGGAGCCACGTTAAGCAGCAGGATCACCAACGTGCAGAACGAGCACATTGAAGGTTTTCGGAGTGACCTTTTCCTTCAGCCGTATACCGAACAACATCTGTATTCAGGCTTTCAAAACGGAGTGCTCACGGGCGGTAGAATTGAGTATGTACGGATGTTTACCATCGTTGCGCTGGTCATTATCCTGATTGCCTGTATCAACTTTATGAATTTGGCCACGGCTCGTTCTATGCGCCGGGCCAAAGAAATTGGGGTGCGGAAGGCGATTGGAGCCAAAAGAGGATCACTAATCGTCCAGTTTATGGGGGAATCCTGCCTGCTGGTATCGGGGGCTTTTGTATTGGCAATGGTACTAATCAGCATCGTACTGCCTTTCTTTAACCAACTTACCGAAAAGTCGTTAACCATCGCCAGCTTAAGCGGGGACATGCTGCTGCTATTCGTTGGCGTAGGGGTCGTAGTGGCTCTCATAGCGGGTCTCTATCCAGCTCTCTACTTATCCTCATTTGATGCGGTGCGTATTCTACGAGGCTCGTTCCGCCTGGGTAGCGGCGGCACTTTGTTACGAAAAGGGCTAGTGGTATTTCAGTTTGCTATTTCTATTCTGCTCATCGGTGGAACCCTTATTGTATATCAGCAGATGCAATACATTCATTCCAAAAACCTGGGGCTCGACCGCGAGAATGTGATTTCTATACCGTTGGAAGGAGCCGTGCGAGAGAAATTTCCTACCGTCAAAGAACAGCTTCGTCGCCAGCCGGGTATTGCCTCGGTAACCGCCACCAGTGAAAGTCCACTGGATGTTGGCTCTAATACACACTCGGTGGAGTGGCGGGTAAAAGACCCAAACAGTCAAATCTCTATGAACATTCTGATGGCCGACTTCGATTTTCTGGAGGTCATGCGGATGAAACTAGTAGTCGGCAGAGACTTTGACCCTCGTTTTGGAACTGACTCGTTTAATTACATTGTCAACCGAAAAGCGGCAGACGTGATGGGCTTGGAAGAGCCTATCGGTGAACAACTAAGTTTCTGGGGCAGAACCGGTACCATCGTCGGGGTGGTCGACGACTTTCATATGACCTCTCTCTACGATGAGATCGCCCCGACCATTATACAACTTCGGCCCAAGGCCACCGGGGCGATGCTCGTTCGCACGCAGCCGGGTCGTACGTCCGAGGCACTAGCTAGCCTTCAGGAAATTACCGCTCAGTTCAATCCGGCTCATCCCTTCGAGTATCACTTCCTTGATGAGCACTTCCGCCAGACGTATCACAGTGAGATGGTGGTGGGCAAATTGGCAGGATACTTCACCGCCTTCGCCTTGTTTATTGCCTGCCTGGGTCTGTTTGGCTTGGCGGCTTATGCGGCAGAACGACGTACCAAAGAGATTGGTATTCGAAAAGTAGTAGGAGCTACGGTGGTTAACGTGGTAAGCTTACTGAATAAAGATTTCTTGAAACTAGTCATCATTGGCTCATTTGTGGCTATCCCCGTCACTTGGTACCTAATGCATGAGTGGCTACAGAATTTTGCCTATCAGATAGAAATTAGCGGATTTACTTTTCTGGTAGCGAGTTTGTTTGCCCTACTGATCGCCTTAATAACGGTTAGCTTCCAGTCTATCAAAGCCGCTCGGGTAAATCCGGCAAAAAGCCTACGGGCTGAATAACATCAGCCTATGAAATTACTGACCACTACCGGTAAAAATGATACAAATAAGTATAAATCAATCATCAAGAACCATGAAACACCTAACCCTTATTCTAATCTTAATCGCTGCCAGCCAATCCATCGTATGGGCACAGGCTGATGCGAATAACCTCAATGTATTCGTAGATATTGCCCACGGACAAAGGTTCTGGAACGATCCCGCCGATATGGTGAAAGGTGCAGGAGAAGATGCAGCAAGAGCGCAGTATCTGACTAACCAGTTGAAAGCAACCGCTTCTTCACTAGACGCATCCACCGACTATCTAAAATCAGAAATAAGCGCAGGTGTACTGGCTAATTGCGACTTACTGTTCATTCACTCCCCTTCTGCTCAATATAGCGACAATGAGGTTGCTGCCATTGAGCAATACGTTCAGCAGGGTGGCTCACTATTTTTAGTATTAGATGTCGATTACTGGTCTACGCTCGAGCAAACAAACGTCAATGACATTATTAAGCCGTTTGATATTCAATTTGGTGAAGACAGTTCAGATACCTTATCTGGTGGATACGCCACTCCGAGTGCAGTGGTTTCTGAAGAGCTGGAAGTGATCTACCACGGAGGAAGATTACTGGAAGGCGGTACCCCTTTCTGCTTTAATAAGCAATCAGACGAAGTCTTTGGCACTTATAAAGTCACCGAGGGTGGAGGAAGGATTATCGTTATGGGCGATGGCATGGCTTCTCTATATATGACCGAGTGGAAAGGCGTAGAATATCCGAGCCAGAAGTTTATGTCCGAAGCTGTTAGTTGGCTTTTACACGAGCACACTCTCAATAAATAGCGTTCTATTTAACTCATTTCAGATGTAGATTACTTTATGAGTCGTTCCGATACTACTAAAGAAAATAACGCATCACCTCCCAAAGTGGCCACTCGCTTCCTGCGGTGGTACTGTCGCTCGGAACTACTGGATGAAGTGGAAGGCGACTTGTACGAACTCTTTCAACGACGAGTAGAAGAAAAAGGTCTTTGGAAAGCCAAAGTGCTCTATTCGCTGAATGTACTCATGTTCCTGCATCCCGACTATATCAGAAAACGAAGACACTACCCTACAAATCATATCGCTATGTTTAAAAACTATTTCACTATTGCCCTCAGAAATATTCAGAAACACCGAGGCTTTGCTGCGATCAACATTGCTGGACTTACATTGGGCATCGCCGGAGCACTCATTATCTTTTTGCTGGTACGTTTTGAGCTAAGCTTCGACACCTTTCATCCTCAAGCCGACCGCATTTACCGGGTGCTTACGGGCCACCCTGATGATGTGAAAGAGGATGGCGATACCGGAACGCCCACTGGGCTAATGCCCGTGATTGAAGACGAGTTTTCGGGGGTAGCGAATGTAGCAGTAGCTTACCGCTTAAACCCTGCCCAAACCCAGATTGAAATAAACGAAGAACTGACCCGTGAGTCGCACATCTACTTTATGACTCCTTCGTTCTTTGAAGTTTTTCATTTTCCCTGGAAGGTGGGTGATCCGAAAAAATCGTTATCAGAACCCGGGCAGGTAGCCATCAGTAAAGCCTTAGCCGATAAGTACTTCGACGGGGATGCAGTAGGAAAACGAATAAAGCTGAATAATGAATACGATCTCATTGTGAGTGGTATTATTCAAGATACGCCACTGAACACCGATATGCCAATTGAGATCGCAGTGTCTTACGCTACTTTTCAGCAGACTGGTGAGTATCAGCCTGAGTACGAAATTGGTATGAACTCCTATCATCAGACTTATGTGCTGCTTAACGAAGGTGCTGATGTAAGCGATATAGAAACCCAGTTTCACGCTATGATTAGTAAGTACGTTAGTTTGGAAGTAGCTGACGAAAGAACCGCGCACGCACTACAACCGTTATCTGAAATCCACTATAATGGTGATATAGGAAATACTAATTTTTCTAAGCGCTCTATTAGTAAGCAAACTATTACCAGTCTATCATTAATCGGCATCTTTTTACTGATTACTGCTTGTATCAACTTCGTAAATCTGGCCACGGCTCAAGCGGTTAAGCGATCTAAAGAAGTGGGTATTCGTAAGGTGCTAGGCAGCACTCGCCAACAGATGGTTAGCCAATTTATGAGCGAAACATTTGCCCTTACCCTCATCGCTCTGCTGTTGGCTTATCTATTGGTTGCTATCGCGTTTCCCTACCTGCCGGAATTGCTAGGGATTACTTTAGATATATCTTGGTTGTACCAACCATCAACCTTACTCATCGCTTTTGGTTTGGCACTGGTGGTGGGAATACTCGCTGGTTTTTATCCATCCATTGTGCTAGCACGGTTTCGTCCGGCCGCTACGCTCAAAAACACGCTTACCAACCAGCAAACTGGGGGGCTAAACCTACGTCGAGGACTTATCATTTTTCAATTTGCCCTATCACAAGTATTGATCATCTGCACTATCGTAGTAGTCAGCCAGATGCATTACTTCAATACTACTGAATTGGGTTTTGAAAAAGAGGCAATTATTACGGTTGACCTTCCCGAAAGTAATCCCGACAAGTTACAGACCCTCCGAAATACTATTATCCAGTATCCAGCTATTGAGGCAGCCAGTTTCTCGCTAAATGCCCCTTCGGCCACAATCAATAAATGGTGGACTAATTATACTCACGAAAACAAGCCTAGTGAGGAGCAAACAACGGAAATGAAAATCATTGATGAGAGCTATCTGAAACTATATGACATTCCTTTAATAGCTGGTCGTAACTTACTAGAGGGTGACTCTTCTCAGGCAATAGTGAATGAGGTATTCATGAAAAAAAATGGTATTGAGAATCCAGAAGATATATTAGGAACCAAAGTAAACTCCTTCGGTCAGGAAATCACTATCACTGGAGTAGTACGGGATTTCCACTCGCTCTCTCTTCAGAGGAGAATTCCACCGTTGATGATGGTGCGTGACCCTAATTTATTCCAGAAAGCATCTTTCAAAATCAATATGCAGCAGGCATCAGAAGCTATTACTCGTATTGAGCAGCAGTGGACAGAAGCTTTTCCGCAGTATTATTTTACCTATCAGTTTTTAGATGAGGACTTGGCTAGCTGGTACGAAAAAGAACAGCGCACCTCTCGCTTACTTTCCCTCTTTGCTGGTATCGCCATCTTTATTGGTTGTCTGGGACTCTATGGGTTGATCAGCTTTATTACGGTTCAACGAACTAAAGAAATGGGTATCCGCAAAGTGTTGGGTGCTACGGTATCCCATATCGTCTACCTGTTTACCAAAGATTTAGTACTGCTCGTCGGGATTGCCTTTGTGGTAGCCGCTCCGCTGGGTTACTATTTTATGCAACAGTGGCTAGCGGATTTTACCTACAAAATTGATCCCGCTTGGTGGATGTTTTTGATAGCGGCACTAGTCGGACTGCTTATCGCTTTGTTTACGGTTAGTTTCAAATCTATCCGGGCGGCGGTTGCCAATCCAGTTGACTCGCTACGCAATGAATAACTTTTGCGGGGTGCTGGGAGCAAAAGGAGTGTGGAGTACGCTCCATTCCTGGCACCTTGTATCCAGCATGTAGATTATGTCAAAAAATAACATGCCACCAAAATGGGCTACTTGCTTCCTCCGCTGGTACTGTCGAGCCGAACTACTCGACGAGGTGGAGGGCGACTTGTATGAATTGTTCCAACGACGAGTAGAAGCAAAAGGAGTACGAAGAGCACGATTACTCTACTGGTTGAATGTCCTAATGTTCCTGCATCCTGATTATATCCGAAAACGAAAACGACATAACTCAATTAATCACACTGCCATGTTTAGAAACTACTTGAAAGTTGCCGCTCGCAATGCTGTGAAGCATAAATTTTACGCAACCATTAATGTGTTAGGCTTAGCCATCGGTATGACCTGCTGCTTACTCATCTTTCTATACGTCAGCCAGGAATTAAGCTACGATAGCTTCCATACTAAAAGCGACCGTATTTATCGGCTAGTAACCGACATTAAGACCCCAACCGAAACGCTGAATATTGGGGAAACATCCACTCCAATGGCAGCTTATATGAAGTCTGACTTCCCTGAAGTAGAAGACATGGTACGGATTGACAACGCTCAGTTCCTTTTGCAAAAAGATGATCAGACCTTTCAAGAGGATGAGGCAATCACTGCCGACTCTACCTTCTTTAAAGTTTTTAGTTTTACACTACTCCGGGGTAACCCGCAAACCGCCCTGAAAGACCCGTTCAGTCTCGTGCTAACCGAAGATGCAGCAAAAAAATATTTTGGCAATGAAGACCCGCTGGGACAACGGCTTCTGATGGAAAGCGAGTATGACTGCACGGTGACCGGAGTGATGGAAAACGTACCCGAAAACTCAAGTTTTGATTTTGAGATACTGATTTCTATGTCTACCCGCTTAGAAGAGTTCGCTCCTGGGTTGAATGAGCATTGGGGTAATTTTACAAATGTTGCTTACGTGCTGCTAACCGAACAAGCTGATCCGAAAGAATTGGAAAGCAAATTGCCCCACTTTCTGTCAAACTACATTAGCGAAAAGGATCGTGGTGAGGGTATGAATTATACGTTGTTTCTAGAACCCCTATCTGAGGTTTATTACTCGGAGCGGGGTGGATTCAAAGTAGGTAGTCTCACTAATGTTAAAATCTTCTCAGTCATCGCCATCTTTATTCTCCTCATCGCGTGTATCAACTTTATGAATCTGGCTACAGCACGGGCTACTGAACGAGCGAAAGAAGTGGGTATCAGAAAAGTAGTGGGAGCGGTCCGCCGCCAACTAACCACGCAGTTTCTGTTCGAGTCGGTGCTGCTTAGTTTGATAGCGTTTCTGTTGGCTCTACTATTGGGCGAGTTACTATTGCCAATCTTCAATCAACTGGCAGGAAAGGCAGTGGCTACCAGCGTATTTAATAACTTCTATCATCTTTTATTTTTTGTCGCAATTGCTCTAACGATAGGGCTACTAGCCGGTATTTATCCAGCCCTGGTGCTTTCCCATTTTAAGTCAGTAGCTATCCTGAAAGGACGTTTTAGTAGCAGTCAGCGCGGAGTAGTACTACGAAAGGCACTGGTTGTTGCTCAGTTTGCTATTTCTATTGTGCTGATTGTAGGAACATTGGTAGTTTATGTTCAGCTAGATTACATGCAGAACCAGACTTTAGGGTTTAAGAAAAACCGAATGCTGGTGATCGATTTTCGGGGCGATAATGCTATTCAGGAAAAGGTGGAAACCTTTAAGCAGCAGTTGGCAAACCACCCTGGAGTGGAATCCGTAAGTGTTTCTTCCAGTGTTCCTGGTCGAAATAATAGCCATGCGTACTCCGAAATAGAGAATCCCACTGGAGATATGCAGGCCAGTAATGTCAACCTCTTTTATGTTGATCATAATTTCCTCAAGCAATACAAAATGGGCGTGGCTGCCGGACGGTTCTTTTCTGAAGATTTTTCTACGGATACCTCAGCGATGATCGTCAACGAAGCACTAGTAAAAAGCTACGGATATTCATCAGCTGAAGATATTATTGGACAGCGTTTTTCGCAGTGGGGTGTAGAAGGCGAGATTATCGGAGTTGTGAAAGACTACCACTTTCGCTCATTACAGCAGGAAATTGGTTCAATGACCATCCGTATGGAATCTACTTTTGCCCGCTATTTTTCTATCAATGTAGAGACTGATGATCTCTCCGGTACATTAGCTTCGTTAGAGAAAGAATGGCAAACGCTAGCTCCCCAGCGTCCGTTCAATTACTTCTTCCTGGACGAAGCCTTTGACCAGCAGTACCGAGCCGAAGTTCGTTTCGGACAGCTTTTCATTTACTTCGCTGGGTTAGCCATTTTCATCGCTTGCCTCGGGTTGCTCGGTCTGATCTCCTACACTATTGTACAGCGTACCAAAGAAATTGGGATCCGCAAAGTGCTGGGAGCTACCGAAAGTAGTATTGTCCGTCTGCTATCCAAAGACTTTCTAGTGTTAGTGCTTATCTCTTTTGTGGTTGCCACCCCGGTCGCCTGGTATGCGCTACAACAATGGTTAGCTGATTTTGCCTACCGCACGCCTATGCCCTGGTGGGTGTTTGTCTTAGCCGGATCAGTAGCTACTTTTATCGCGATGCTTACCGTGAGTTTCCAATCCATAAAAGCTGCTATTAGCAATCCGGTAGATGCTTTAAGAAGTGAGTGATAAAGTGTTCGTTATCGGGCACTTATCGCTCGGTTTCGGGCATCCTTTTTTGGCTAAATAGGCGTTTTAAGGGTGTAGAGCTATTGGTACTTCTTTTGCCCAGGGTTGTAGTAAACTAGCTGATATGTTCAAAAACTATATTCTTACTGCCTACCGAAACTCATTAAAGAACAAGCTATATGCCGGAATCAATGTGCTGGGTCTGGCTATTGGTATCACCTGTTGCCTGTTTATTGTGCTATATGTGCAGCATGAGCAAAGCTACGATCAGTTTCACGAAAAGAAGGATCGTATCTTCAAAGTATATCGAACGTCCGATCGTGATGGTATTGGTGAGATAGGTCCTACTTCGGCTCCCTACGCTGAAGCGTTAGAGAACGATTTTCCGGAGGAAGTAGAAGCTTCCGTGCGCATTATGCCTCGCCAAGGATTAATCACTTATGGCGAGAACGCTTTTACCGGTGATGATATCAGCTTTGTTGGTCGCGACTTCTTGAAAGTATTTACTTTTCCACTAATTCAGGGTGATCCGGCTACGGCACTCAATGAACCGAGCAGCGCAGTACTTACCGAAGAAATGGCTAAAAAGTACTTTGGTGACCAAGACCCTATCGGGCAGACGTTAGAGTACGAAAATGAGTATTCTCTGGTAGTAACCGGAGTGTTGGCTCCAATACCAGAAACCTCTCATATTAAATTTGACTTCTTGACTTCAGTACATCGGTTTGAGCAAGAAGAGTGGTTCTCTAGCTGGTGGAATAATAATATGATGACCTATGTGTTGCTCAAAGAAGGAGCCGAAGAAAAAGCGGTAGAAGAACAGTTTCCAGCATTTATGGAGAAATACCTGGGAGACGACTTCGAGCGATTGGGCATCCGATTAGGGCTGACCTTAAAGCCTATGACCGATGTTTATTTTGCCAGTGATACCGAATTTGATGTTTGGGTCGAGCATGGTAATCAGTCTATGACCTACATCTTTCTGGCCATTGCCCTGTTTATTCTCCTCATTGCCTGCATCAATTTTATGAATCTGGCTACGGCTCGGGCCGCTCGCCGATCCGCCGAAGTAGGAGTGCGAAAGGCGTTAGGAGCTAACCGAAGTGATTTGATCTATCAGTTTTTTGGCGAATCTTTTCTCACCACTTTCGTGGCGGTGTTACTTACCATTGTATTGATATCAGCTTTGCTTCCCGCGTTTAATCAATTTGCTGAGGTTAATCTTATGCTTCCCACTAATATCAGTTTTCCCTTATTACTACTGGGGGTAGTTGTTGGTGTAGGGTTACTAGCAGGTAGCTATCCTGCTCTGTTTTTATCGGCTTTCGTACCAGTAAAAGCCCTAAAGGGTGGAGTAAGGGTTGGAAGAAAAGGTGAATCTATGCGTAAGGGATTGGTCATATTTCAGTTCGTAATCTCTATTATACTTATCGTTGCCGTAATGGTGGTCAATCAGCAAATGCGTTATGTACAGAATCAACGTCTCGGATTCGATAAAGAGCAGGTTATTCTGTTAGAGGTAGATAATGATGAACTATACAACCAACAGCAGAGCTTTAAAGACCGACTCCGACAAAACGCTCGTATTGCCAACGTTTCGGTAATGTCAGGCGAGCCGGGCGGGTTCCATGATATGTATGCCTTTAACGTTGAAGGTAAGGAAGAAGAAGCAGTGATGAATACTGTATTTACCGATACTGATTACGTAACTACACTCGGGCTGACAATAGTAGCTGGTCGAAACTTCTCTCCGCAGTTCAGTACTGATACTTTAGAGGCAATCATTATTAATGAAACTGCTGCTCGTTCGCTAGAATGGGCACCTGAAGAGGCATTGGGCAAAGAAATTGTAAACCCCTTCTCAGATTCTATTCCTCGCCGGGTAGTTGGGGTGGTGGAAGATTATCACTTTGCCTCGCTGCACCACGAGATAGATCCACTAGCGATTATGATGGGTGATGACTCCCGGATGATTGCTATTAAAACCACGGCGGGCGATATGGCACCTGTCATTGATTTAGTTTCGGATACCTGGTCGTCTATCGTAAGCCAGCACCCTTTCTCCTTTACTTTCCTAGATGAAAGCTACGATCAACTATATCGGGCTGAACAGAAGCAGGGCCAAATATTTACGTTATTTGCTGGTATCGCGGTGTTTATTGCCTGTTTGGGGTTATTTGGACTAGTTACCTTCGTAGCCGAACAGCGTATTAAAGAAATTGGAGTACGCAAGGTACTAGGAGCTTCAGTACTACAGTTAGTCCACTTGCTTACCAAGGATTTTGCTATACTCGTGGTCACCGCATTAGTTATTGCATCGCCTATTGCATACTATATTATGCAACAGTGGCTAGCTGATTTTGCCTATCGAGTGACTATTCCTTGGTGGATATTTGTTTTGGCTGGATTAGTAGCCACGTTCATCGCTATGATTACCGTGAGTGTTCAATCGGTGAAGGCGGCCATCAGCAATCCGGTAGATGCTTTAAGAAGTGAGTAGAAATAGGTCTCGCCTACTTAACGCTCATTTACTCGCAAAAGTGGGTGGCAATAGAGTTCGCAAAATTGCACTAACTTTGGTATCAGAACCAGTTGTTAATCCCGCATGTCCCGCGCTTCTATTGATTATATTTATGGATCACCGCCTACTCATTACTCATTAGGCTTTGAGTCATCGCTATACAATCGGGAGGACTTTTTATACCTGAAAGATTATCCAATTCAGTCGTTTTATGCGGTTGATCAGAAGCGACAAAGTATTGAGGCTCGGATTCATTTTACAATAAGAAAACAGAAAGATGGATCGCTCCGAGCGATCAGCTTGCCTGAATTGCCGTTTGGCTCACTAGAGTACAGTACACTTTTACCCACTGGACAGCTTGCAGGGTTTCTAAACTTCGTGTGCGAAAAACTGGCTAATCAGAAAGTTACCTCTCTGGAAATTCGGGATTGTGTGCCGATTTATCGGTATGACTCGGCAGATCTGCTCCCACAGATACTACAGAACCAGGGTTTTACGATGATAGAACAGGTTGCGAATCATCATATTCCGGTTGATCAGAAGCCATTTATTGAGAAGGTACACGTGATGCAGAAGCGACGTTTAAGAAAGTGCATTCGATCGGGTTTTACCTTCCAAGCCCAACCACTTAGCGAGCTTGCCTCGGTGTATAATTTTATTCACCAATGTCGGGCGGAGCGGGGTTGGGGGCTTTCCTTATCTCTTGGACAGTTAACTGACCTGGCAGAAAAATTTTCTGATCGGTATCAGTTATTTTCAGTAGTTGATCAGAACCAACGTATGGCAGCAGCTACGGTAGCGGTACAGATCAATAGAAATATTCTTTACAATTTTTATCCTGCTTCCCCCATTTGCTATCGCTCGTTTAGTCCGCTCGTGTATTTACTTCAACAACTATATAACTTTGCCCGTGAGAAGAAATTCCGCTGGATTGATCTAGGTATTTCCACAACAGAGTCCTTAAAGAATTTTAAAACCCGCGTGGGCGGAGTACTTTCTCACAAAAAAACGTATCTTCTGGAATGGTAGATCAGCCACTAGTATCGGTCATTGCCCTTAGCTACAATCACGCGCAGTTTCTGGAGGAAGCATTGCAGTCCGTAGCTCAGCAGAGCTATTCGGCTATTGAATTAATTCTAGTCGACGACGCCAGTACCGATGCCAGTGTAACGGTAGCCCAGTCATTCTTGCAAGAAAACCCAGTCGCCTTCCCAGTAAAAACCTGTTTTCTACCTAAAAACCAAGGTAATTGTGTTGCCTTTAACCGGGGACTAGCTGTGGCAACGGGTAAGTATGTGATTGATTTTGCGACTGACGATATTATGCTACCGCAACGTATTGCCCAGCAGGTGGCTTATTTCGAAAGTCTGTCCAGTGGTTACGGAGTGGTATTTTCTGAAGCAGAGTACGTGGACGAAACGGGGAAGCATCTCGAGTTTCATTATCGTGACCGACTTAAACACATTCGTCCCATTCCTGAGGGTAATGTATATGTTGATGTGCTAGCGTACTACTTTATTTCTCCACCTACCATGATGATCAAGAAGGAAGTGCTGGATGAACTGAGTGGTTATGACGAACAACTAGCCTACGAGGATTTTGACTTTTGGGTCCGATCCGCCCGAAAGTGGAAATACGCTTACTTAAATGAATGTACTACTCAGGTACGTAAACACGCTCATTCGCTATCGGTTAAGCAGTATCGTCGTAACGATCCTCAGTTGCACTCTACCTATCTGGTCTGCCAAAAAGCGTCTAAATTGAATAGAACGGACGAAGAGCAGCAAGCATTAGCTATCCGTTTGAAGTACGAGCTTCGGCAGGCCTTAGTCTCAGGTAACCTGCGGGAAGCCACACTAATGATGCAAATGCTACGACAGCTAAGAACTGCTACTGGCATTTACTCTGGATTATTATTATTAGCCAAGTTTGGTGTTCCTCTGTACTGGGGAAAGAGGGTTTATCAATATTTTCAGTTGCCTTGAAAAAGAAGATGCGCCTTACTTCCCAGCGGCTGGCTGAACTAAAGCAGCCCGGGGCGCAGTATATTATACGCTGTCCGGGAAGCAGTAGGGATGTTAATGGCCTACGGATCTGTGAAGCAGGCTTCTTCTCCCATTATCTTCGTGTCCTGTTTGGTATTCGTTTGGCAGTTGAATATGACGTTCCTTACGGTATTGATTACGGATATGTTCCTCATGTGTACCGTGATACGGAAGCTTTTCCCCAGGAACTAAACTTCTGGAACTATTATTTTCAGCCACCTACTGGGGTCGTAATTGACCCATCGAGAAGGGTACTAAGCCGTGGATATGAAACTCATCCGGTACGAATTTGGAATCGTCGATTTCTGGTGGAAATGAACCGATTGGTGCAGCAACACATTTTTTTTCGCCCAGAAGTAGAAAAAACAGTGATGTGCCGTAAAGAGGAGTTTGAACAGGAAAAAGTACTGGGAGTGCATATCCGACGTACTGACCATTGGGAAGAAGTAGAGCCAGTTTCTCTGAATATGTTCAAACAGGTAATCCGAAAAAACCTACGGTACTACAATAAAGTATTTGTGGCTACGGATGATCAGCACGTACTGGATGAAATGCAAGAAGCATTTGGCGAGCGGGTGTTATTTAATGAAGTTCAGCGTTCTTACAACCATGAAGCGGTTCATTCTTTTCCTTCCACTTGTGGCTTTCGGTTGGGCTTAGAAGCACTTACGGACGCATATTCCCTTTCGTTTTGCCAAAAGTTAATTTTAATGCATTCTAACCTGTCTTACACCGCCCTTGTACTTAACCCTACTGCTCCTTATTTGCTACTCGAGACTCGAAAGCACTTGCTAAGCCGTTGGAAAACCCTGGGAGCATACTATCTTGACCAAATAACTACTCAGCTTCCGGCTCAATGATTCAGATTAAGCCCTACCTACCCCAACCGACTGGTCTTCCCGAGACCTTGCAAAACGTTTTGGTTGAAGATCTGATATTTACTGGAATATATACCCTTATTCGCCTGCGGAATAATGCTACTCAAGCAGTCTACTACCATACGCTACCTACAGGTCATGCTGCCCAGTTTCCGGTAACATTTTCTGCTGATGGTAAAGAAAAGTACTACCCAGAAGCAGCCGAGGTATGGATGGCTACTCCCCTGATTAATAGTGTGCTTCGTAAGCTAACAATTTATCCGCCTATAGAAAAGACTGTACTACAATCCTATTCGGAAGTAGTGCTTCTCAACTGCCTAGATAGCTGTTATGGCCATGTCCTGTATAAAATTTTTAATGCCCAGCGGCACTTAGATGATAATTTTGGTATTGGATTGATCTTAATAATCCCTCGTTCACATAAGTGGTTAGTGCCGTCGGGAGTCGCTGAAATATGGAGTGTGGATGTTCCCCTAGATCAGCTAAGCAGTTGGGTTAGTTCTTTAGATGATTTTGTCAAGAATGAGTTATCTCGTTTTCAGCAGGTCTATCTTAGTCTGGCTATTATGGAACTGGATCTCGCTACCGTTAGCATTGAGCGATTTACAGGAATAAAACCACCTTTGCTAAGCCATTGGCAGGAGATACCGAAGAAGGTAACCTTTATCTGCCGGGAAGATCGCTTTTGGTTGTCCAATATACTAGATCAGCTTCTCTATTTACTTGCAAGGAAGTTGCGCTGGGATCAGCGTTTTAAATTGTATTTTGCTCGAAAACAAAATTGGAAATTTGCTCAAGTAGCTCAGTGGCTAAAACAGCAAGATGCATCCATTACATTTACAGCAGTAGGTTTGGGTGTATCCGGTTCTTTGGGGGATTTAATAGATGACCGGCGTTTGGAGAAGATTACTTCTGATGAAACGGAATATGAGTGGTGCCGACTGTACGCTAGTAGTCACATAGTAATTGGCGTACACGGTTCCAATATGTTGCTACCTTCAGCCTTCACTGCCGGGTTTGTCAACTTATTGCCAGATTTTAAAGAACCACACAAAGGTGAAGACGTATTTCCCCCCTCTGGAACAGCAAAAGCTACTCTGGAAAGATACTTTCCTACCAGCATTTCACCAACTGAGGTAGCAAAACAGGCGTTAGATATGCTTAAAATAATAACTGAAAGATATGCTGACTAAAGACTCTCCTTATAGCTTTCGGGAAGAGGTAATTAACTTTATTTCGTAGATGTCTTTTAGAGTTTTCGTTTATTCTGTGCTTTCATCAGCGTAAGAATCGGCTCTAACTAACCTTCCTTCTTCCGCTTTAGTCAGTCGTAAGTCACGAGTGATACGGCGCGGAGTAGGCCGATATAGAGAAAATGCTACTAATGCAATGGCGTACACTCCGGCAAATAGTTGCTCACCAGTGAGGTATAACCCCAATGCTGCCAATGCATTGCTTAGCATCAATAATGTATGTAAGCCCCTACTCTTCTGGTAAAAAAACTGCAGCTTTTGTTGAAACGACCATGCCGTATCTAGCTGCTGTAGTGCTTGGCGATACCAATACAATGCAAAAGCTATGCATAGCCCAGTGCCTAAAATAAGCAGGATATGCACCCAAGAAAAGCGTAGTGTGAGACGTAATCCCCCTTCAGCTGCGTAATGCAGGTAAGCGTAACAAAACCCTACTAATGGGCCAGCAATTAATAGGTAAAAAGTAATATTTAGCTTATGAAAGTATTCATGTGCGTTTTGGAGGTATTTCTTATTAGCAAGTGGCATAACGCTAGTAATAATTTGGTACGAAACTACAAATTCCTTTTCCAAATGGCGTATATTCGTATTTGTCATTGGCAATTGCCATCCTAAGATCAAGCTTATTTTTATTATGCAATACGTGCGTCCGGCATTTTGGCTGGTAATGTGGTTCGTATTTTGGGTAAGTAGTTGTAGTACTACCATTACTGGGCAAGGGGAGCAGCTTTCGGTAGAGCAGTTCGACTCGCTTCGCACAACATACTATCAGCTTAACGATAGTCTGAATTATGCCTGGAGTTCTCTAAAGGAAAGTGACGAACAGAAACTACAGTTCTTAGACCAACTGCTGGCGGAGTTTGATAACCAAAACTTAGTGGATAGCGATACGTTAGCTTCACTCCGGCAATTGGTAGACCAGCTTCGCGAGATTAGTTTTGATTCAGTGACTATCGCCAACGCCCGGCAAATTGTTCAGTACGATAGCCTCACCGTGCTGGTTAGCGATTCATTACTATCTATTACCGATCAGGTTGCCGTAGGAGAAATTTCACCCAAAATACTCTATCTGACGGATAAAATTATTAGCGAAAATAGTAGTATCACGCTATATCGCCTACATTACGATAATATAAGTCAGAATTTTAACCAGTTTATCGAGCAACACAAAGGACTTATGTCATCGCTAGATAGTACCAATCTCCCAGTATTTAAACGCCCTATGTTTAAGCTAGTAAGTGACTCACCCACTAAACGGGAGCCAGAAAAGTAATGAAGATAAAGCAGTCGGAGTTTATAAAGAGCAGTGTTGAGCTTGATCAGTGCCCAACAGGAGGGCTGCCGGAGTTTGCATTTATTGGTCGTTCTAACGTAGGGAAATCCTCGCTCATTAATATGCTAACTGAGCGGCGGAAACTGGCTAAGACTTCCAATACTCCTGGTAAAACCCAAACAATTAACCATTTCTTAATTAATCAGCAATGGTATTTAGTTGATCTGCCGGGTTATGGCTACGCTAAAGTAAGTAAAACCCTACGTGATGATTGGGGGCGGATGATTGAAACCTACCTACTCAACCGCCAGCAGTTAATTAATCTGTTCGTATTGATTGATTCCCGTATTCCACCCCAAAAAATTGATTTGGCGTTTATTGACTGGCTGGGTCAGCACGGCATTCCTTTCGCCATTATTTTTACTAAGGCTGACAAACAACACGAGAAGAAAACCCGAAAATCTATCCGGGCTTTTCAGGAAGCTATGCAAGAAACCTGGGAAGAACTTCCTCCTATGCTGGTAAGTTCATCCGTTACTAAAGCCGGGCGGGAGGAGATTCTACAATATTTGAGCGAGTTACTAGTGCTGTAGCTCATTCATCTTATATTTGCCCAACTTTATAACAGAGCAAGGGTAAAACCGTTACCTAAGAGTTACTTTTCAAAATTACATCTATTAATATGGATTTGAGTGAAATAGCAGCCATTGCTGGCAAAGGAGGATTGTTTCACGTACTAAAACCTTCCCGCTCGGGTATGATTGTGGAGACGCTGGATGAGCAAAAAAAGAAAATGATGATTAACATCAATCAGCGGGTTTCAGTACTCAAAGAAGTATCTATTTACACTACTGATGCTGAAGGAGCCGTGCCCCTAGAAGATGTCTTTCAAAAAATACACGAAGAATTTGGAGATGATCCTGGAGTAGATACTTCCGATGGTGAAGAACTGAAAGCATTTCTCAAGCACATAGTACCGGAGTACGATGAAAGCCGGGTGTACATATCGGATATGAAAAAGCTAGTGAACTGGTACAGTATACTACTGAAATACGCTCCTAATGTATTGGAGAACAACGAACCTGAGGAAGAAAAATCAGAAGGGGAAGCACCTACTCAACCTACTTCCGAAGATTCTGCGGTAACCTCAGAAGAAACTGAAAAAGACGATTAACGAATAATGATCGGTGGACTAATTCACCCCTCACTAATTATTTCAGTCTTTTATTTATTGCCCCTGGGCTAGCGAGTACGATCGCTGACCATTAATGTTGTACAACTGCTCCGTTTTAATAAAATCAAAATTGTTTTCGTCCAGACGGTTCAGCAAGCTGATGATCTGCTGATGCGTCACTGTTTTCCCTTCCTCAGCCACAAACCGGCAACGCCAGTGGTCAGTGCAAAACGTTTCGGGTAATCCGTCAGGGTACACTTTCACTCCCCGGTTAGTAATTACACGAAGGGTAAAATCGTCGCCACTGATCGCTGATAGCCCATTACCAATTACATTGGGGTTGCGATTGCTTTCGTTCCAATCAATAAATACATCCACCCCTACTAAATCTTTCTGGCGGTTTGGGTCAGGTGGCGTACTGTAATGCAACTTCTTACCTTGTACCGCATGGTATTCAGCGGGAGTGAGCCGCTTTGGTTGCTTGCCTAGGTTCTTAACAATTTCTTCGGCAAAAGCTTGGGTGCCTACCAATTCTTTACTTTTGCCGATCCGGTAGATGTCAGCAGTATGCATTCCTGATTCCAGGGTATAAAGCCAGGCATTATTAATGTGCGTTGCAACCTCCGGTTGTCCAATATGGATTAGCATCATAATAGCCGCATTAATTAATCCCGAAGGGTTAGCAACATCTTTTCCGGCAATAGTTGGAGCCGAACCGTGAATAGCTTCAAACATGGCGCAGCTTTCTCCAATATTAGCAGAACCGCCTAAGCCTACCGACCCAGCAATCTGGGCGGCAATGTCGGAAATAATATCGCCGTAGAGATTCAGCGTAACTACAACGTCAAGTGTCTCAGGTTTATCGGCCAGAATAGCTGAGCCAATATCAATAATCATGTGCTCAGTCTCAATGTTGGGGTATTCTTTGGCTATCTCATCAAAAGTTCGGTGGAACAGTCCATCGGTCAGTTTCATAATATTGTCCTTCGAGAAGCAAGTCACTTTCTTACGGTCGTAGGCTTCGGCGTACTCAAAGGCATATCGGATAATTTTTTCGCAACCGGGACGGCTTACTAATTTCAAGCACTGCACTACCTCCTCAGTCTGCTGATGCTCAATACCTGCGTATAAATCTTCTTCATTTTCCCGCACAATTACCATATCGATCATATCGTGGCGGGTAGGTACATACGGGCTATACGACCGGCAGGGGCGCACATTGGCGTATAACCCCAGTGTTTTACGGGTAGTCACATTTAGCGACTTAAACCCTCCCCCCTGTGGAGTAGTGATAGGCGCTTTCAGAAAAACTTTAGTGCTCCGTAATGAGTCCCAAGAAGAAGGCTCAATTCCTGAGCTTACCCCGCGGTGGTACACTTTTTCACCGATCTCAATCACTTCGGGGTCAATAGCGGCTCCAGCAGCATCTAAGATTTTTAAGGTAGCTTCCATGATTTCAGGACCAATTCCATCGCCGTGAGCTACCGTAATCTTTCGTTTTCCTGACATATTATGTGTTTTATGGATAAAAAATATGAGTATTTACGCTTAATAAAATGTTGATTGGGTGAAGCTCAATTAAGAAAAGTTAATGTCGTTTTCCAATAAGATTTCTTCCAAATTATAGGTTCGGAGGGCATTATATTTTATGGTAAAAAAATGACATCCATTCCAGGTTTTTGAGAATACTACCCCACCTGTTATATTTGCATCACAAAAGTTTACGACTAACAGTAAACCTCTAAGTACGTCCACGGCTGGCTTTACGGTCGTGGACGTACAGTTTAGTTTTAAATAAGGTAGTATGGCAAATTACAAATATATCAGCACGGAAGTAAGGGGCGGTATTTTAACGCTTACCATTGACCGACCTGATAAACTAAATGCTTTGAATAAAGCTACTTTAGAAGAGATAGGTGAGGCTTTTCAAGAGATTTATGATGATAGCGAGGTAAAAGCAGTTATTGTGATTGGAGCTGGTGAACGCGCATTTGTAGCGGGAGCCGACATTGCTGAAGTTTCGGAGCTTAATGAGGTAAATGGACGCAAGTTTGCCGAAGTGGGGCAAGAAGTATTCGCTTCTATTGAAAAGTGTGATAAACCCGTAGTAGCGGCAGTGCATGGCTTTGCCTTGGGTGGAGGGTGCGAGCTAGCGATGGCTTGCCATATACGCATTGCTTCTGAAAGTGCCGTATTTGGTCAGCCAGAGGTAAACTTAGGTTTGATTCCTGGCTTTGGTGGTACTCAACGATTGCCTAACTTGATTGGGCGAGGGCGAGCCTTAGAAATGATGATGACAGGAGATAATATTTCAGCTGAACGTGCCTACCAAATTGGGCTTGTGAACCAACTAGTGAAAGACAAGGATGCGCTGGTTGATTACTGCGAGCGCCTTCTTAGAAAGATTACGGCTAAAGCCCCTCTCGCTATTGGTATGGTAGTAGATTGCGTAAATGCTGCCTACGAAGCCGAGGAAAAGGGCTATCAGACTGAGGCTAACAGCTTTGCTGCCTGTTGCAAATCGCGCGATTTTGTAGAAGGCACCCAGGCATTTCTAGAAAAGCGCTCTCCCCAGTTCACTGGCGAATAATAAGTTGCTATTAGCCCCAACGTCTTGCTTGAAAGAATCTATCCGATGCAGTCCATGTGATCCGGTCTACGAGACTCGGTCTAATCGAGTCTCGGTCTAATCGAGTCTCGGTCTAATCGAGTCTCGGTACAATCCTTGTGGCTTACCTACTGAGAGAACCACAGTATGAACCCACTCAAAAAACTAGCGGGGCAAACCGCCCTGTATGGGACTAGCACCATCTTAGGACGTATTCTGAATTATGCCCTAGTTCCTATCCACACCAGTATATTTCTGGAATCTCAGTACGGTAAAATCAGTGACTTATACGCTTATGTAGCCTTTTTCAATATACTGTATACCTTTGGTATGGAAACCGCGTATTTCCGTTTTTCTGCCCAAAAAAAGTATCACGGTAACCGAACCCTAATTTATCAGTCAGCGATGACTTGGGTAGTACTGATTAGTTTTTCAGTTTCCGCCTTACTGTTCTGGCAAGCCCCGACTCTCGCTCATTGGTTAGGCTATCCAGAAGATGCTCATTTAGTACGTTGGCTGGCGGTAATTATGATGCTAGATGCGATCATTGCTATTCCGTTTGCCCGCCTACGTCTAGAGAATCAAGCTCGGTGGTTTGCCATTGCCAAACTGGCTAATATTGGCTTACAGGTTGGTTTACAATTGCTGTTCCTACTGGTTCTTCCCCAATTTATAGATACTTCAGCTTGGTTTGCCAGTGATGTAGGTGAAATTAGTGTGAGTTTTGTATTTCTTGCCAACCTGATTGCTAGCTTGATTACCCCATTATTTTTATGGCGGTGGTTGATTGATTACCGTCCATCGCTAAATCCACAGTTCATAAAACCAATGCTAGTGTATGCTACTCCTATTCTACTAATGGGAGTAGCCGGTATGATAAACGAGCGGATTGATATCATTTTGTTTGCTGATCTACTTCCCGAAGGCTTTTATCCCGATAAAACTTCTCAGCAAGCTCTAGGAACTTACAGTGCCAGTGTCAAGCTAAGCATTTTTATGTTACTGGCTATTCAGGCGTTTCGTTACGCAGGAGAGCCGTTCTTCTTCTCAGGAGCGGAGGATAAAAATGCTCCTTCGCTATTTGCCCAGGTAATGCACTATTTTACAATCTTCAGTATTCTCATTCTCGTAGCAGTGAGCCTGAATGTAGAGCTAATTGGCAAATTATTTCTGCGAAGCGCGGGGTTTCGAGATGCGTTGTACATTGTGCCATTTCTTTTGTTTGGTAAGTTACTGTATGGGGTTTATGTTAATCTCTCGGTGTGGTTTAAACTTACCGATCAAACTATTTTCGGGACGATCATCGCGGGAGCAGGAGCTATCGTCACCCTAATAGTGAATATTTTGCTAATTCCGGTGCTAGGCTATCTGGGTTGTGCTGTGGCTAGTATTTCCTGCTATTTGGTGATGTGCTCAATTTGTTACTACTACGGACGGAAATATTATCCAATTCCTTATTTTTTCGGACCATCGTTAGTGTATCTAATTATTGGCATTGGCTTGATTTATCTGGCATTTGCCGTAGATTTACCCTCAGATCTGCTAGAAAATGGTTTAAATATTGGTCTGACACTGTTGTTTGCCCTAGTCATTTTTCTGCGGGAAAAGAAAAACTTACGAAGCTACAATCAAGCCTAATTATTGGTTATGATCCAAGTGAAAATTGTAAATAAATCGGGGCACCCGTTGCCTACTTACCAGACTGAGCACGCAGCCGGTATGGATGTTCATGCTGCTATTGACGCTCCTATTACGCTGGAGCCATTAGAGCGTGCTTTACTTAGTACGGGGTTTTTCATAGAACTTCCGGTTGGCTATGAGGCTCAGGTTCGTCCTCGCAGTGGGTTAGCATATAAGTACGGTCTTACCGTACTTAACAGCCCGGGTACTATTGATGCTGATTACCGAGGCGAGGTAAAAGTATTACTAGTTAACTTATCCAATGAGTCGTATACAGTGCAACCGGGTGAGCGGATTGCCCAAGTAGTAGTAGCTCGTCACGAACAGGTAACGTGGCAAGAAGTAGATGCACTGGGCGAAACCGCTCGTGGTGCCGGAGGTTACGGCAGTACAGGACATCAATAACAATGTACAATTAGCAGTTTAATCTTCTGACATAGAGAAGAGAAAACTGTTCATCGCTCATTGTACAAAGTGTACTAAAACCCTCTATTTCAGTTTTTTTAGCTGGATGTTGGGCAGTATCTTCAGCTAGTAGAAAATATGCATTACTTTTGCATATACTACTGTAGGGAACATATTCGTTGGTAGTACGTGGAAAAGCGATGTATGGCGAACATGAATCGGCCAGAGAAGTTTAGATATTAGCATGAAGAGATCATATTCCTTATATCAGAGTATTGGAGTGAGTTGGCTGCTTGTTTTGTTGGTGGTGGCCAGTAGCTTTGGTCAAAAAAATAAAAAAGAGGATAAGCAGGAGCGAAAAATCCGAGAGGCCACCTATTATTTTACCGAAGGGGTCAAATATTATATCCTAGAAGAGTTTGAGAAATCGCTTGCTTTGTTTGAGAAATCACTGGAGAGTGACCCCAACAATGATGCGGCCCACTTCAAAATCGCTTCCATTTTATCGCGGCAAAATGTGCTGGACGATGCCTTAGTTCACGCAAATCAGGCGCTGGAGCTTGATCCTGATAATAAATACTATTATCTCACCAAAGCTGAAATTCTGACCCAGCAGTCTAACTTTGAGGAGGCGGCTCTGGTGTATGAGACGATGATTGATCGTCTGGATAAAACCGACGATTATCTGTTTGATCTAGCCGCTCTGTATTTATATCAGCAGAAGTTTGATGAATCTATTGAAACCTACAATCGGGTAGAGCAAAAGTACGGCATTCTGCCCGAAGTAATTACAGCTAAGCAGCGGATCTACTTACAGCAAAATAAGCTAGATAATGCAATTGAAGAAGGCGAGAAACTAATTGATAACTTTCCGGGTGAGGGTGACTACGTGATTGGATTGGCCGAGATTTTCATTTCTAATGGAAAAGATAAGCAGGCAATTCCTTATTTGAAGGAACTGTTAGAAATATCATCAGATAATCCGGAAACTGAGTTATTACTAGCAAAAATCTATCAGAATCAGGGTAATGATGCGGAAGCCGAGAAACATATGAGTTCGGCCTTTGCTAATCCTGGCCTAAACCTTAAGCTGAAACTGGAACTGGTAGCTAAATATATTCAGGAACTACCTGATGCTAACACCCAGCAATTGGTAAATACACTTACTGATAAAATCCTGGAATCGCACCCTGATGAGGCTGAAGCCTATATTCTTAAGGGAGATTTTCTAAATGCTATTGATAGTGCTGCACGGGCCCGTGACTACTATCTACAATCAATCCAGTACGATGATACCAACTTCGATGTTTGGCAAAACCTACTGACGATTGAGTTTCAGACCTTGCAAGAAACCGATAGTGTAGTAAAGCACTCTGAGCAAGCTCTGGAGCTCTTTCCTAATCAGGCGATCATTTATTTCTACAATGGAGCGGCTCATGCTGCCTTGCAAAATTACGATGAGGCGGCCTACTCGCTCGATCAAGCTCGGCGACTATCCAATAATCAGGAACTCACGCTCTACTGCAATCTTTATCTAGGTGATGTGTACAACGGCCTGGAACAATATGATAAATCGTCGGAAGCCTACGAAGCGGTGCTGGAAGTAGACCCTAGCAACGATTATGTGTTAAATAATTACAGTTACTTTTTGGCATTACGGCAAGAGAAACTACCTTATGCCAAACAACTTTCTACCCGCCTGCTTGAACTAAATCCGAATAATGCTAATTACTTGGATACGCACGGTTGGGTTTTGTACATGCTAGGCGAATACAAGCAAGCTAAAAAGTATATAGAGCAGGCAATAGAGCAGGGAGCCAGTAGCGGTGAAGTAGTAGAGCATTACGGAGATATACTTTTTAAACTGGGTGAGGTTGATCAGGCTGTGCAACAATGGATGAAAGCTAAAGGCTTGGACGATGCTTCCGAACTTATCGACAAAAAAATTGCTGACCGAAAACTATACGAATAGCCTAACCCAACTGCTGGTTGGATTTGTCATCCTGTTAATACTTCCTAGCTGTAGTAAGAAAATTGCGGGAGTAGACAGGGGTGGCGTAAAGGCTACTGAACTTGAAATTGAAAACGTAGATTTTGAGTACCTGACGGCTAGCAGTAAAATCAAATTTAAGGGTGAAGGGCAAAATGTGAGCGCGACTGCCAATATCCGGCTTAGAAAAGATAGCTTAATCTGGATTTCAGTGACGCCTGGGTTTGGTATCGAGGCGGCTCGGGCAATCATCAACCGGGATTCCCTGTCGCTAATTAATCGGCTAGATAAAGAGTACCGAAGCTATAATTTTCAGGAGCTGAGTAAAAAATATAATTTTACGATTGATTATGATCTGTTGCAGGCGGTGCTGTTAGGAGATATGCCTCGCTCAATTGACGATCGCGATGAAGTAAAGCAGGCATCTAACCATTTTATTGTTCGACAGGAAGAGGGGGCAATCACTATCGAGAATTTTATTGATCGCCAATTGATGAAAGTAGAGAGGGTAGCGATGGTAGAGCAGGTAAAAAATGAATCAGCTAAGAAAGGAAAAAACACGCTTAATCTACAATACAGTGATTTTAAGCAACTAGATGAAGAGATATTACCATTTAGTAATTTGGTTTCTTTGGATTATCGGCAGCGAGGCCAAAAACGTAATACAAAAATTGACATTGAGCATAAGAAAGTATCCATTGTTAATAAAGTCCTGCGTTTTCCGTTCTCCGTTCCTGAAAAGTACGCTCGTCGATAGCATGCCGAAATTTCGTTATTTGCTGGTGATCCTGCTCATCAGTTTTTCGGTTACTACTGGATGGGGGCAAAAATCATCAGTTACGCGCCAACAATTAGAGAAAGAGAAGAAAGAAAACCTCCAGCGCATCAAAGAGGCACAGCGTATCCTCTCCGAAACTTCCTCCCGTCGCGAAAGTAGTATTGGGCAGCTCAATGCTATCAATGAGCAAATCAAAGCTCGGGAATCACTTATTCAGTCTATTAGTCAGGAGTTAGGTCTGCTGAAAATACAGATTACGGAGCTAGGCAGCGTAATCATTGCATTGGAAGAAGATTTGGTCAACCTGAAGCAAGAGTATGCCTACATGGTATACGCGGCCAGTAAGACTAATAATAGTTATAATCGGCTTACTTTTCTGTTCTCGGCCGAAACATTTAACCAACTCTTTCGGCGTATCAAATACATGCAGCAGTATTCTGAAGCCCGAAAAAATCAGGTCAACCAAATTCAGAAAGTACGAGAGACCTTAATTAATCAGCGAGAAACAATTGAAAGCAAACGTCTGGAGCAACAGGTGCTGCTAGATCAACAAGTAATTGCCAATCAAGATTTAGTTGCCCTAAAAACTAAGCAACGAGCGGTTATTCAGGATTTGAGCCAAAAGGAAGAAAAGCTGAAAAAAGAGGTGGCTACCCGCCGTAACGACGTACAACGCCTGGAGCGCTTGATTGCGAATTTGATCAAGAAAGAAATAGATGAGAGTGCTAAGAAAAAGACGGAAAATGCCGTCGCACTAAATACTTCTAAAGAAGCTCTTTCTACCTCATTTGCTAGCAATAAGGCAAAACTACAGTGGCCGGTGAACAGCGGATTTATCTCGCAACGCTTTGGTAATAATCCGCATCCGGTTATGAAGAATATTCTAGTACCCAATGACGGAGTTGATATCCAGACAAATCAGAATGCCCAAGTAAAAGCCGTATTTGATGGAGTAGTGATTGCAATCACTCCGATTCCTGGCCCCGGAAATAGTAAGGCCATTATCATGCAACACGGTGAATATTTCACCGTCTATTCTCGCCTAAAAGATGTCAATGTCCGTAAAGGACAAGCAGTACGAGCCGAAGAGCCCGTCGGCCTGGTATACACTGATTCTGATGGGATTTCAGCTCTACAATTTCAGATTTGGCACAATCAACAAAAACTCAACCCAGAGCCTTGGTTGCAGCGGAGATAGGGTTTGGAGATCAGAGTGTTCTAGGGCGATAGTGTTTATGTATTCTTGCATCTGGTATTCATGAAGCACACATCATAACTTAAACTAAGAAAAAAAATGAAGTCGTCTGTTCAGCTTGCCAATCGTTTTAGAGAGGTAATTCTTGATGGCAAATGGATTGCAAATACGAATCTAAGAGATCAATTGTCTGACATGACTTTAGAGGAGGCTCTCACCAAGGTGGGAAATCTAAATACTATTGCTAGTTTAACATTCCATATCAATTATTACATCTCAGGAGTGTTGAACGTCTTGGAGGGGGGAGACTTAGAAATCCGTGATAAGTATAGCTTTGATATTCCCACTATGAAGTCAGAAGAAGATTGGAGCGAGCTTATTCATAAGCTATGGATTAATGCTGAGGGGTTTGCAGGTCAAGTAGAGTGCATGCCGGAAGAAAGGTTAGATGAAGTATTTGTAGATAAGAAGTATGGTGATTACCGAAGAAATATTGAAGGTATGATTGAACATAGCTATTATCACCTGGGACAAATCACGTTGATTAAAAAGCTTTTAAGGAACAATATTGCAGCCAAAGAAGCCTACTAAACAATAAGACTAGTGAATCAACGTAATTTTGCTCAATACGCTAACTCCATACAATGTAATACTTTGAACTTTTTAGGTCGAGTTTCTTTTAGACAAGGGAACAATAGTTGAGCTAAAGCGAGAAGTGTACATATTTATTCGTTATATTTAGCTTTTAGCTAAAAATGTAGTTTATCACAACATAATTAGATATGATGACCAATTTTGCATTCATAGGCGGTCTAGGTGGCTGGGAAATTCTCTTGATAGTCTTAGTATTACTTATTTTCTTTGGGGCTAAGCGTATTCCCGAACTGGCTAAAGGGTTAGGTCGTGGTATCCGTGAGTTTAAAGACGCTACCAAAGAAATCAAGGACGAAATTGAAGAAGGAAGCCGCAACACCACCACTACCAAGTCGTAACCTACCGTCATTCACCTCATTTTATGATATTCAGCAATTACTCGTCGAGAAGATCCTTACTTGTCGAGAAGTTGTAGAATACTATCTTTCCAACATTCGAGAGCAATCTCACTTAGGGGCTTTTCTGGAAGTTTACGAAGAAGAAGCATTAGCTCAGGCCTCAATAATAGATCAGAAGCTTGCTGGAGGAACTGCGGGTCGCTTGGCTGGTATGATCATTGGACTCAAAGACGTACTTTGCCATAAAGATCACCCTGTTCAGGGAGGGAGTCAAATCCTGAATAGTTTCCAGTCCCAGTTTACCGCTACTGCCGTACAACGCCTACTTGATGAAGATGTAATTATCATCGGCAGGCAAAATTGCGATGAGTTTGCGATGGGTTCATCTACTGAGAACTCTTCTTTCTTTCCTACCCGAAACGCTGTTAATCCCGATCATGTGCCGGGTGGTTCATCGGGAGGATCAGCCGTAGCGGTACAAGCCCGAATGTGTACCGCTTCGCTTGGTTCTGACACTGGGGGATCTATCCGCCAACCGGCGGCTTTTTGTGGGTTAGTGGGCTTAAAACCTACTTATTCTCGAATCTCTCGCTACGGATTAATCGCTTACGCTTCTTCCTTTGACGTGATCGGGACATTGACCCATACGGTAGAAGACTCGGCTTTGCTTACCGAAATTATGGCAGGACCTGATGAGTACGATAGTACTGCCTCTCAACTCCCGGTTCCGGCGTATAGCCAACAAATGACTGAGACTCCTACGTCCGCTAAAATTGCGTATTTACAAAATACCCTCGACCACCCGGGGCTTCATCCTGATGTAAAGGAAAAAACCGAAGAGTCGCTGGAACTACTCCGGCAAAGCGGTCACATGGTAGAACCTGTTGATTTTCCACTGCTAGAGTACGTGCTACCTACTTACTATATTTTAACAATGGCGGAGGCTAGCTCGAACCTCTCGCGATTTGATGGAGTACGCTATGGTTACCGAAGTGCGGAGAGTAATACCATGGAAGCCATGTACAAGAAAACCCGAACGGAGGCGTTTGGAGAAGAGGTACAGCGCCGGATTATGCTAGGAACTTTTGTACTCAGTGCAAGTTACTATGATGCTTACTATACCAAAGCTCAAAAAGTACGCCGTTTGCTGCAAAATGCCACACGTGATCTATTGGATGAATATGACTTTATTGTATTGCCTACTACTCCTACCCCAGCGTTTAAGTTAGGTGAACGGGCTACCCCAATTGAAATGTATTTAGCTGATTTGTTCACTGTACAGGCTTCTATTGCCGGAGTTTCGGCCATTTCTGTTCCAGTAGGAAACAGTCAAGCTGGCTTACCTATTGGGCTGCAAATCATTGGTGGCGCTTTCAAAGAAGGGTCGCTATTGGCCTTTGCAGACTATTTTATGCGTAAGAACCAAGCAAACTAACTAGGTAATAATATTACTTTATATAATCATTTTTTTTCGTTAAATTGTACATATTTTGTTTCTAAATACCATCAATATCCAGTAAAATAAGGATTAGCAATGATGAAGATGGCAGGACTTTTTTCGGTAATATTATTTGTTGTAGCTACAGTTCCCTCCTGTGGCAAAACAGTGGCAGTCGCTAACGTTGAAGATTCAGTAATACTGTACCAACCAACGTATGACTACGAGTATGTGCCTGATGCCTCTTATGACTTAGTAGCGGATCGCGTTGCTTGTATCCAGTCCGATATTCCATTGACGTACAACGAGCGGGTGAAATCATTCATTGATTATTTTACTGTTCGCGACCGGGAATACACTCGAATGGTTATTCGTCGTAAAGATATTTACTTCCCTATTTTTGAAAAATATCTTAAAAAGCATAACCTTCCTCAAGACCTAAAATATCTTGCTATTGTTGAATCGGGGCTAAAACCCGAAGCCCGTTCCCGAGTAGGAGCAGTTGGCTTATGGCAATTTATGCCTAGCACTGGGCGAATGTTTGGGCTAAACCGAGATTGGTATATAGATGAGCGTCAAGATCCTGAAAAATCTACTGAGGCAGCGTGTAAGTACCTCAAGCAGCTCTACCGAATGTTTGGCGATTGGGAACTAGCTTTAGCTGCTTACAATACTGGACCAGGTAATGTTCGTAAGGCAATCCGACGTTCTGGTTATAAAAAGAGTTTTTGGGATATTTATCGTTATCTGCCTCGCGAAACGCGGTCGTATGTACCTCAGTTTGTAGCTATTGCTTATACTCTTAGCTACATTGATGAACATAATCTGCGAGAAGAAATACCAGAATATCTTGTAGAAGCTGATACGCTTATGGTCAGCCAGTTTGCTAGTCTTAAAGTTCTAGCTGAGCAACTAAACGTTTGTGAAGAAGATTTGCAAAGACTAAACCCTGAGTTGCGTAGGGCTGCCGTACCGGAAACAGCTAAAAATTATCCTCTTCGTATTCCGGCAGATTTAGCTGATTTTATAGCTGCCAATACTTCGTCTCTACTAGACTCAGCTGGAAGTGAAACCATCAAAAAACAGTTTATTGCTAAGGCTCAAAAAAGCAGTGGTAGCACCTACGGAAGAACTAAGACGACCTATCGGGTACGCCGGGGTGATGTGTTGGGAAAAATCGCTGAACGCCACGGCGTGCGTCTCTCTGATGTGCGCCGTTGGAATAATATTCGAGGTAGTCGGATCTACGCTGGGCAGCGACTCACACTCTATGTGAAATCTTCTAACCGGGCAGTGGCTTCTGCTGCGCGTACTCCAGTTTCTGCTGGAAAAGTTCACTTAGTACAACCAGGTGATTCCCTATGGGAGATCTCTCGTAAATACCAGGGACTAACGGTTGCTAAGATCAAGCAACTGAATAACCTACGAACTAACAGCATCAAGCCTGGACAGAAACTGATTATTGGTCGCTAAGCTTAATATTCGACGAGATTAAAGCACCAAAATCCGGATTACTTCGTATAATTGAACGAAGTAAATCCTAACTACACATACTCTTGGCCTTACCTATCTATTTACGATCCTTTCTGTTTATTTCTTTGATCATTGGTCTGCTAACTGCCTGCGGTGGGAGTGGTAGCCCCAATGATAGTGCTCTCCCCTTAGCCCGAGGAGCTGCCGGTGAAATCATTCTGGTAATGGATTCAACTGCCTGGCAAAGTGAGCTAGGAAATGAGCTAAGGCAAATCTTCATGAAAGAAGTACCGGGTTTGCCCCAAAGTGAGCCGTATTTTGACTTACGTTATATTAACCCATTCAAATTAAATGACGTACTGCGAAGTGCCAAAAATATGATCTTCGTTACTACGCTAGATAACAGAACCGCTTCGGGAGAGAGAATGAAACAGTTTTTTACGGAAAACTCTTTGTCTCGCATTGAAAGTGATTCTACGTTTTTCAGTTATCCCATTAACAATGTATTTGCCCGAGGGCAAAAGAATCTATATCTCTTTGGAGTGAGCGAAGGTGTACTATTGAATAATCTGGAAGCTAATCGTAAGCAGATACGTCAACACTTCTCAGATGTAGAACGCAACCGAGCCATGGAAGCATTGTATAAGTCAGGGGAACGCCGAGCGATGGAGCGGGAGTTATTGGAAGGCTATAACTTTTACCTTCGCATTCCGCAAGATTACGACTTGGTACCGATGGAAGACAGCGTAGAGCAATTTGTCTGGCTTAGGCAACTTGGTCAAGCAGGAGAGCCTGATAAAAGTATTATAATTACTTACCAAGAGTATACTTCCGAAGAATTATTTCAGCCTGAGGCGATTATGCAGTTTAGGGAAGAAACATTAGGAAACTACATTATTGCTGATGACCCTCCTGGGTTTATGACAATCCAGGAAATTGAGCCTATCGTTTACGATACGGTCAATTTTGATGGTAAGTTTGGTGTTGAAGCCCGAGGTCTCTGGAAAATGAGTAACATCACGATGGGTGGGCCTTTTTTGAGCTACACTTTCGTAGACGAAAGCCTCAATCGCCTCTACTACATTGAGGGGTACGTTTATTATCCAGGTAAAAACAAGCGTACACAAATCCGGGAGATGGAAACTATCCTTCGAACATTCAAAACGGAGGCTGAATATCAGGCGCAGCAATCAGCAAGTTAACGGGCAGATGGCTCGTTTGGGTTCGCGGAAAGTTAAGAGCCTTTTATAGCTTGGCTTGTCTACTACTAATATACACCTGTCTTATGCGGTCTACTATATGTTGTCTAGTGGCACTAGTATTTTTTGGCTGTGGGCCTTCCGAAGATACGATTCAACCTGAGTATAAATCATTGACTGAAGCAGTTTACGCCTCGGGAACAGTGCAACCTGCCAATGAATATCAGGTTTTTGCGCCTATCGGCGGGATCTTGCGTCAACGTTTGGTGCAAGAAGGTGAAACAGTAGACGCAGGTCAACTCCTATTCATTATTACTCAGGAGGCAAACGATTTACGTTTGGAAAGTGCTACCCAACAGTTAGCAACCGCTCGCCGCAATGCTTCCGAGAATTCAGCATTATTATCAGAATTGCGTCTCGCTCTGGAGAGTGCCCGTCAGCAGTACATAAATGACTCAACTACCTATCAGCGCTACCAGAATTTAATGAGGCAAAACGCTACAACCCAGGTTAACTTAGACAATGCTCGATTACGGTTCACTGCGTCGCGGAATAGCTATCTAGCATCACAACGCACGCTAGATCAACGAGCAAATAATTTACAGGATCGACTGGCCGAAGCCCGTATTGCTTACCAGATAGCTGCCAAAGCGCAGGGTGATGCCTTGGTTCGAAGCCGATTAGATGGGACTGTGTATAATATTGTACCAGAGCCCGGCGAGATGATTAGTGTTAACCAATCGCTAGCTCGCGTGGGTAATGATTCCCTATTAATTCTTACGCTATTAGTAGACGAACGAGATATTGCTAAGGTGCAAGTGGAACAAACCGTCAATTTCACTACCGATATTTTGCCAGACACTATTCTAACAGCTGAAGTAATCTTAATTCACCCGTACCTCCGCCAAGCCGATCGTTCATTTACGATTGAAGCTCGCGTACCGTTAACTAACTTACCTTTGTACCCTGGCAGTACGATAGAAGCTAATATTATTATCCGTCAGAAAGATAATGCACTGGTAATTCCTAAAACGGTTTTGGTAGGAAAAGATAGTGTTTGGGTGAACCGCAATGGTGAGCGACAAAAGATCAAAGTCGAGCTAGGGGTAGAAAATATGGAAATGGCTGAAGTAGTAGCTGGACTAAATGAAGAATCTCAAATTTATCTACCATGAAGGGTTTTTCACTTATTCTTCAGATTGCCCGTACTCATTTGCTCTCTCGGGTAAAGCAAACTATTGTTGCTATGTTGGGAGTTACCTTTGGCATTAGTCTGTTTATTGGCATGGTGGGGCTAATGACTGGCCTTAATGATTTTACCGAAGAGCTAGCCATGACTTCTACTCCTCATATTCACATTTATAACGACATAGCAGTCGATCGTCATACTATTCTGGATGCCAATGATCCTGATGGCTTTAATGTAGTACATCACCAAAAACCCAAAGATGAAAAACAGAACTTAAAGGATGCTTTTCAGATGGTCAAAGTCATTCAGCAGGATGAACGAGTACTAGGAGTAGCTCCTTCAGTAGCTACGCAGGTTTTTTATAATTATGGTCCCGTGCAACTAAACGGCAGTGTACTAGGAGTAGATATTTTGGCAGAAGATCGCATGTTTGACTTGCGGGATAAGCTCCGATCTGGTACGCTGGAAGACTTGCTTAATACCAATGATGGTTTGATTATGGGTGTTGGGCTTGCACGAAAGCTCAATGTACAAACTGGTGATCGGGTCACTATAACTACCCCTCAGGGCTACACCATGAAACTGCGGGTAGTAGGAACCTTTCAGATGGGCATGGGAGCCATTGACGATGTACGCAGCTACGCAAATATTGCTACTGTTCAGAAAATTATGCAGAAAGATAATCAGTATATTACTGATATTAATGTCAAGCTGAAGAATCAATCAGAGGCAGAAAGCCTAGCAGTAGTATATCAGCGATTATTTGGCTACCGGGCTATGGGATGGGAAGAGGCCAACGCAACCCTGATTATCGGAAATATCTTTCGCAACATACTGACCTATACCGTCTCGATCACTTTGCTAACTGTAGCAGGTTTCGGAATCTATAATATTCTGAACATGACGATCTACAATAAGATGAAAGACATTGCTATTCTAAAAGCAATGGGTTTTTCGGCGCGCGACGTTACGCAGATTTTTCTTACGCAGTCCATTATCATTGGGCTATTAGGAAGTTTGGCCGGGCTAATACTGGGCTATCTGCTTGCTTATGGTATCTCAAAAGTACCCTTCGACGCTGGGGATGTAGTTAACTTGACCAGTTTGCCAGTCAATTTTAGTGTCACATACTATATTATCGGTATAGTCTTCGGGCTACTTACCACTTCATTAGCTGGTTACCTTCCCGCCCGGAAGGCTGGAAAAGTAGACCCTATTGAAATATTACGCGGATAACGATCATTTTGATACTTATTATGCCTGCGGTACTGGAAGCTAAGCAAATCAATAAATTCTTTTACGAGCCTACTCGCTTTCAGGTACTTAAAGAGGTCACATTCTCTATTGAGCGGGGTAGTTTTGTATCCATCGTAGGGAAATCAGGCAGTGGTAAGTCCACTTTAATGTATTTACTTTCTACAATGGATACAGATTACGAAGGCGAGATTTGGGTAGATGGAAAACAGCTTACTGGTAAGAAGCAGGTTGAATTAGCAAAATTCCGCAATGAAAACATCGGTTTCGTCTTCCAGTTTCATTTTCTGTTGCCAGAATTTTCAGTACTTCAGAATTTGATGTTACCAGCTCAGAAGTTGGGTCGTTGGTCAGATGAAGAAATTGAGCAGCGGGCTTTTCAACATTTGAAAAGCTTAGGTGTAGAAGATCAGGCCACCAAGTCAGCCAATAAACTCTCGGGTGGACAACAGCAGCGAGTAGCCATTGCCCGAGCACTGATGAATGACCCTCTCATTGTTATGGGCGATGAACCTACCGGTAATCTGGACTCGGTGAATTCGGAAATTGTTTTTGAAACATTTCGTCGTATCTCGCATGAACAACAACAAACCATCATTATGGTAACCCATGATGAAGACTTAGCCGCTCGTACTGATCGTATCATCGAACTAAAAGATGGTGAAGTAGTACGAGCCTAATTCCCCTGAGACTTTTCCAGTCGATATGGAATAGTATTCTCGTGCGTGAACGGTGGAATTGCCTCATCTTGTAACTCTATAAATTTATTAGGTCCTTTTTCTTGTTTGACTAATTCAAAAGCATCATAAAGCTCACCTACGGCAGTATAGGCTTCGTAGCGTAATGTCTCGCCATCAATGCTGATGAGTTGAAATAGTTGAGTGTTTTCAGCTGCCCGGTCGCGAGTAGCTTCATAATCATCCCAATCGGGTTTTACATCGTACATTTTGCCTCCGCTTACCGAAACTACGTAGACTGTTCCGGTTACATCGCGCATGTTAATTCCATCAGGAATATTATCGGCTAAAGGATTCACTCGCCCCCGGGCGTAGCTATGGTCATGCCCCTGTAGAATAATATCAACCTGATGTTTATCAAAGATGGGTTTCCATAACTCCCGAAGTCCATCGTTATCGCGGTTACCTGAAGCCGAAAACAGAGGATGGTGAAAAGTTACTACCGACCAAGGGTGCGGATTATCAGCCAATACTTGATCTACCCACGCTGCTTGCTTCTCATGTAGTTCGTTAGAATTGAGAGCAACAATTCTAGCTCCTTGATAATCAATGTAGTACGTAGTTTCTTCCAAACTATCTGGCCCGTTTTCCGGCAGGGTAAATTGTGGACGCCATTGTACGGAAAGATGCTCAATATCGTTTTCCTCCTCCAATTCAGTGTAGCCTTCATACTCGTGATTGCCCGGTAATGGCAAACTAGGTAGTGTGCGGTGAATCCAGCCCCCGGCGGTAAACCACTCGTGCCACTCCAGTTCACTATGGGCATCGTTTATCAAATCTCCGGCGTGAATAATAAAGCGGGCATCCGGAGCCGTACGGTAACTTTCTCGAATTAATCGAGACCATAAGTCCAGTACGTTGTTCTGGGCATCCCCCACGTAAAGAAAAGAAAATGGCGCAGGCTCTTGGCTAGCGGTACGAAACTGAATCCACTCACTCCAGTGCTCTCCATCGCCTACTCGGTAAGCGTACAGTGTGTCGGGAGTAAGTCCAGTAAAAGTTACCGAATGATAGTTTGCCTTAGATTCAGCACTTTTTACCCGCGAAGCATCCATGGTTTCAGTAGTGCCTACTACTCGCTTCGCATTACGCCAGAAGCGGGGAGCTGCGGTGGCAATGGCGATCTCACCGAAGGCCTCCTTGGTACGAGTATCGGTTCGCCATGTCACACTTTGGGTAGTTGCCGGGTCGTCCGAAAAATTCAGTACAATATGATCGGGTTGCTCGGAAGGAAGCCGCCATTTAGCGGGTAGATTCGGTCGGGTGTATTCTTCTTGAGCGTAAGCTAGTGAGCCAGTTAGCAGTAAGACCACTAGTGATAGGATAGGGTATATTTTCATGGCGGAAAGATAGTAAATTATACGTTGATCAAGAACCCAAAAGTAAGAAGTAACAAATAGTTAATGGAGCTTATAACGATAGATAAAAGATTTTGTAAATACGACTAAATAGATCAATTTACGTCTAGCGTTATGCAGTAGTGAGTACTAATTGAACGACTTTATAAAAATGCCATTCTGTGGATAAGGGTTTCGATGTATTAAAGGCTAATTTCTTGAGGCATACGAGTCTAACGGATGACGAGTTAAATAGCATCAACCATTATTACGAAGAAAAACAGGTAGAGAAGGGAGAATACATACTTAGGCAGGGAGACATTTGTCGCTTTGAAGGTTTTGTAATAGAGGGCTGCTTTGAGATCTCGACATCCGATGCTAGGGGGAATGAAAGGATTCTATACTTCGCAGTAAAAGATTGGTGGGTTATGGAAATTGATAGTTTTATTGGTCAAACCAGTTCGGAGCTGGATATAAAGGCAATTGAGCCGAGCCAATTATTAGTAATTACCAAAACTGATAAAGAAAGGCTCTATCAAGAAGTCCCCAAAGCTGAGCGTTTGTTTCGGATTATGTCCCAAAGGGCAGTCGTTGCCTGGCAAAGACGATTAATAAGAAATCATACCATGACTGCCGAAGAACGCTATTTTCATTTTTTGAATACCTACCCAGAAATCTCGCAACGGATTACAAATAAGCAGATAGCTAGCTACTTGGGCATTACTCAGGAGTTTGTAAGTAAAATCAGGAGAAAGAACCTTAGCAGAAGGAGTTGATAGTAGTTTGAGTCGTTTATTGAACTAGTTCAAGGATTTTGATTAGTGTATCTGTCATCTTTGCACTTAAATAAAGATTCACTGGAAAATGAATTGGATCATAGCCTTTACTATCCTTCTATTTTGGTCAAGTGCTACTTCTGAAGCTTTTGGTCAACTTCAACTACCGGGTGACCTCACTGCTGAACAAGCAACAGTTATCTTGAAAGCGGCTGAAGAGAAAGCGTCTTCGGAAAATATTCTAATCAATATTGCTATCGTAGATGCAGGAGCGAACTTAAAATCATTTTTACGGATGGACGGAGCGTATTTGGGAAGTATTGATGTTGCCATTAAGAAAGCAAAAACCGCCCGCTTCTTCAACGGGTCAACCGGGGAGCTTGGTAAAATAACGCAACCTGGCGGGGCTATATACAATATTGAGCACTCCAACGGCGGGCTGATTACCTTCCCGGGAGGTATACCGATTAAGGATCAAGACGGCACAATCATCGGGGCTATTGGGATTAGTGGTGGCACCATAGAGCAAGACCACGACATAGCCATCACGGCGGCTGAGTCCATTTTATAAAATCATTTCTGAGTGCCCCATGAAAATACTACACCTAATACTTCTGCTGCTTTCGGTCTTCATTGGACAGCTACTTTACGCCCAACCGCAGTTCTCTATTAATGAGGTGGATTCCGCTAAAGCTTCGGGTAATACAGTAACCTGCGTGGTGCATCAACAAGGTTCTAGATATTTTTTGTACTCAGGTGGAGATCATGCGTTTCTGGATGCTTTCGAGATAAGCACTAATGGCGACCTAACTCTGATTGAAAGCTATGAGACTCCTACAACGAAAAACAGGGCGGGTTTAGTAGGCTTGCGCGGAATTGTGACGGATACGGTGCATGGAAAGAATCTCCTCTTTGCTGGGCTGAAAGGTGAGGGAGCAGTAGAAGTCTTCGAGATCGAAAATAATGGTAAACTGAAAAAGGTATTTCTGCTCGAGGATACCGAATCTACCTATCTAGATGTGGTCATTACTTTACAAGTAGTTCACATGGAAAATGATACCTACCTTTTTGCCGGGGGACTGGAAAAATCCCCAGGCATGAGTTCATATAAAATTATGCCGGATGGGAGTATGCAGCACGTACAATCTCAGCCCGATACTGATGAAATATTCAATGACGGCATTATCGGTATGTCGCTGCACCGTGTAGATGGCAAAACCTTCCTTTTCACCGGAGGCTTTCATGATAACGGACTAAGCAGCTTTCGGGTTTATGAGGATGGAACTTTCGAGAATATAAGCAATATAGAAGATACCGAAACCAGATACCTTAATGGTACTTACCCGGTAATATCCAGTTCGCTAGAAGGTAGAAATTACGTGGTAGTTGGTCATCGGCATCATATCTATTATAAGCCTACCCCTTGGGTGAAAGATCGGGAAAGTTACTATTACCACGGCGACGCAATTAGTGTTTTTATAGTAGATAAAGATGGTGAAATCTTACCCCGCTCAATTTTCCGAGGAAACGCTGAAACGCTCATCAAAGGTCAGACTCGGTTACAAAGTCTCCCCATCAGTGAAAAATACGATTTGATAGCTGCTGCTACCCGTGATGATAAGAGTATCCAGTTATGTGTACTCGACTGGAAAGGGCTACTGACTGATGCTGGTAAAATTAAGACGGGTTTTCCTATGTACTATGGCTTAGCAGGGCATGAGATTGATGGTAAGCTCTTTCTATTTGCCGGTGCAGTGAGTGACGAAAGAATAGTTTCTTATCGTTTGGACGAAAAATAATTCTTAAAACTTAACTTTTAAATTTCATGAAAAGAAATAGTTGGATACCTCTACGCTTTGTAGCTGTAATGATTGCCACGGCAATTACATCTTGCTCTTCGGGTAGTGCAAGCAGAGTAGAGACAGAAGCAGAAATGGGTACTGTCTCTGAGAAAAAGAACGCACTAAGGCACGTGGTTGCTTTTCAATTTAAAGATGAAGTCCCTGCCGCAAGAAGAGGCCAAGCTGTTAAAGATTTTCTTGAGCTAAAAAACCGCATACCTGAAATCCTCTCATTTGAAGGGGGAGAGGATGTAAGTGTAGAGGGCTTTGCCAAAGGTTTTACCCACTGTTACATCCTAACCTTTGCTGATGAGGCAGGTCGAGATATCTATCTACCTCACCCAGCACACATAGAAGTAGCCGAAAAGAATAAACCACTCATGAAGGATTTACTCGTTATAGACGTATCTGGAGAAATGTAAAACGGGGCTTCCTGACAGCCGAAAACACCTTGGGTTCTCGAGTCTGAAGGTGTTAATCTCTCTTTATACTCAGGAGAGTGATGGACATGAGGTCACTAATACTGCTTTTCTACCTGACTTACCAAATGAAATTTTGGTTGCAATGTCGGACGATAAGACGTTTCAAATCTATAATATGCAGTTTTTGTTAGAGCAGATTGAGCAGGCTAAGACGCAGTAACATTACGCTGTCGAATAACCTCGTACAGACTGATGGCTGCTGCTACGGATACGTTGAGGGAAGCAATCTGTCCACTCATAGGAATTTTTACTGAGGTATTAGCCAGTTTGAGGTAAGCATCGGAAATGCCATCTTCTTCCGAGCCTAATAGCAATGCGATCGGTCCCCGTAAATCCTGCTGGGGTAATAGTTTATCTGCCTTTTCAGTGCAGGCAACCACTTGGATACCGCTATTTTTCAGGAATTGAATACTGCGTTTGAGGTTATCCTCCCGACAAACAGGAACATGGTTTAATGCTCCAGCCGAAGCTTTCATGGCATCACCGCCTAGGCGGGCATTTCCCTTGTCGGGAATAACAATGGCGTGTACTCCTAAACACTCCGCAGTACGAACAATAGCCCCAAAGTTTCGAACATCGGTAATCCGATCCATCATGATCAGCAGTGGCTCTTGCCCTCGCTGGTAGCACTCATCAATAATATTATCCAGTGAAGCATAAATGACTGAAGAGAGAAAGGCAATAATGCCCTGATGGTTTTTTCGGGTTACCCGGTTGAGTTTCTCGGTAGGAACCGTACTAATAGGAATGTGCTGCCGACGAGCTTCGGCTACAATTTCATTGAACAAATCGTTCTTTCCTCCTTTTTGCAACAGTATACGCTCGATCTCGCGCCCTGAGCTCAGCGCTTCCTGCACCGCCCGAGTGCCGAAGGCAATATCAGTTTTTGGGTGGCTCACAGTGTTTTTCTTCCCTTTCTCCAGAGGTCAATATTACGAAACCAGAAACGTTCAAAAGCTTCATCACGCATTAGATTATAATGCTGGTCGGTGAAAATGTTTTTCACCTTCATAAAGGTAAATGATGTGCTGACTAAGGTGTTGTCGGCTTCATAAATCCAAACCTCTTTTTCATCATCACGGTATACATCATCGGGTTTTCCGTAGAGGGTGTAAATCATGCCCATGCCTGTTTTCCACCCTTCTTTGTAGGTAGTGAACAGTTGATTTGCCTGGGCTACTTGTCCATAATAGTTACGAATAATCAATTTTGCCCGGTCTTGAGAGCGAGCTGCTCTCATCCAGAAGTTATCTAGTGCCAGCTTAGGAGTTTCGGCAGTTTGTAATTCACTAGCTTCTTCAGAGGTACTGATATACCGAATAGGTTGAGCCAGTTTCTCGGCTCGTACCAAACGAGGGTAATATTGATCTTCTATCCGAAAGGAAACACCTGACAGTGAGGTGGTATCTAGTTGGGCAAAATAGAGTCCACTTTTATCAAAACGGATAGTACTATCTAGTGGGACTCGGAAGAGTGAATCTACCGTTAGTTTGGGTTGTACATCGCTACTATTGCCCAAAGGCGACGGGTTAGGACCAAAGTTGTGGTCGTAATAATAAGCATACGCCACTGAGTCAGAGTCGTTCAGTGAAATCACTCGCACCTCGGTACCTTGAGGAATATAATTTGAGAATACTGGAATGTCTTCCTCTGCCCTCATCAGCAGCAAAGAGGAAAGCGGAAAGTTTTGGTCATTATCTAATGATACATCGAAGCGGAGTGGCAACTCAGCGCCAGCAACGGATACGGTAAGATATAAAAATACGTAATTGGTGTTTTCTTGGATAGGCACTCCAAATTGATAATAAGCGGTGTTCCCCTCCTCTTTTATTAATTCGTTGGAGGTAAGGGATTGGGTACTTAAAGCTGTTTCAGAAGAATAGCTGTCCCGTACTTCATATTGAATAGTTGACAGCTCTACTTCTGACTGGTTGATAACTCGGAGAAATACAATCGCTTCGTTATTACTTTCGGCTACCTTAGCATCAACCAAAACCGGAGCCTTTAGATTGTATACGTGGCTTACGTTGGTTTTTGATAAGCCTTGCCCCAAGCCAGGTAAGGTAGTGCCTACGAGCAACAGTATAGTAAAAAAGTTATAAACAGAACGTTTCATAATGATTACGAAAATATAGAAACTATCTGTATGATAAGCAGATTGTTATGAATTTATCCGGTTATAGTGTTGCATAAGAGCCTCTTCGTACTGCTGAGCTAGCTCGGTTTTTCCTGCTGATTGTAATGCACGGCTGATTTCATTCAGCGTAATCAGGTGCTTTTGTCGTTCATATCCACCACTACGACCTTCTTCAATCAGGTAGGTGAGCATCTCATCCGCTCGGTCACCAATGGTCTGGGCTATTTGCGTAGCCTTTTCGTCTTCGCCCAACTCAAACAAGAGTGGAACAGCTTGCGCGGTGACATAATCAAAAGGTATAGACTCATCGGGCATTATTTCTAAACTCTTGTTTATTACATTACGCGCCTCTTCAATACGTCCGGCCGCTAGCAGCTCCCGCGATAAGCTATTAAAGCTAGAGCGATGATTCAGAGCAAATTGTCGATAGTCTTCGCTGTAGTAAACGTCAGGGTTATCCAGTTCGCGCCAGTGGAAATTCTCCATCATGTTTTCGTACATCACATCCAGATTAGCAATCTCATCATTAGGGTCAGGGTTGACGATGGGCAGCAATCGGAAAGCGTTGCCTTCTTGCACCACATTTTGCTTGAAGTCGATATTGGCTCCCATCAAAGAAGTATTATTAAAATAGATAGGGCGCTCCCATTTGTTGGTGGCGATCAAATCCAGAATCATCAGATCTTTTTTCTCTAGTGCTCGCCCCTTTAGGTTTAGCATTAAACGATCCGTTACTAGGTTACGCAACTCGACTGGAACAATCTCTTTCAAATTATCCGGTAGCTCCAGCGGAATAGAATCACTGTCAGAAACGGTTCGTTGAGCTTCGCTGGTATCGTACAGATCTACATCCAGATAGAAGGTTTTAGAGGGTACCGTATTATAATCTGCTCGGGCATTCTGAAGCTTTAGTGCCGGAGAATTCTTTTTAATCAATCCTAAGTACTGCTCTAGATTAATAGCACCTTTTACCTGAGGATTTTCCACGTAAGGTAGATAGTCGTTTGGCCCACCTTGTTTATATTGTTCTTTGGTTAGCGAAAACGGCAATGGTTCCGATTCATAGGCCGGACGCGTCATCTGCTCAATGTACCAGTCAGTGTTAAAGTAACTGAGTACAATTACCCGCACATCGGTTCGGAAGCCTTCCACCTCCTGAGCATACCACAGTGGGAACGTATCGTTATCGCCCCCAGTGAAAATAATGGCGTTAGGCGCACAGGAAGCCAGGAAGTTCTTCGCCGAATCTACCGAGAAGTATCGGTCTGAACGATCGTGATCATTCCAGCCTTCGGCGGCCATAATTCCGGGTACGACCAGACAAAGCGAAGCAGCAATAATTCCGGCATTGCGATGGTTCTTCACAAATTGGCTGATAAACTGGCTTAGAGCCATTACTCCAAAACCAATCCAAATAGTGAAGGCGTAGAATGATCCGGCGTAGATGTAATCTCGCTCTCGGGGTTCTACCGGAGGTGAGTTTAGATACACTACCAGTCCAATTCCTGTTAGTAGAAAGAGTACTCCCACTACTGAGAAGCTTTTTACATCTTTACGGTACTGGAAGAATAGACCAATCAGTCCCAACGCCAGAGGCAGCATATAAAATTGATTGCGTCCTTTGTTCTGAGCCAGAATATCGGGTACTCCAGCGTCGCCTTCCCAAGGGCGAAGCCAGGCGGCTTCCTTAATATCACTTTCCCGACCGGCAAAATTCCACATAAAGTAACGCATGTACATATGGCCGAGCTGATAGCTAAAGAAGAAACCTAGGTTATCGGCAAAATTAGGCTCTTCGTTGGGTCGAAGCCCCATCTTTTGTCGATACAACTGAGGGTGGTTCCCCTGGGTACTGTACGCTCGAGGAAATGGGGTGCTTTTCTTAGGATCGTACGTATTTTCCAGCTTATAATCGGTAATGATATACTTTTCTTCTCCTTTCTCATAGATAGGTGCACCCTCTTCTTGGGCTACCAGATCAGCCGTGAAGTACTGACCATAAACTAGCGGGCGGCTACCGTACTGTTCTCGTTTGAGGTAAGAGGTGAAACTGATAAATGTTTCCGGGTTATTCTCATCAATCGGTGGATTGTAGCGGGAACGGATAATGACGACTGAGTAGGAGGAGTATCCGATCAAAATAAAGGTTAACCCTAACAAGAATGTATTTAGCATTGGCATTTTGTGCTGAATAGAGTAGCGGATGCCGTAAACTAACCCGCCTACTAAAATTAACCCGAAAATGACAAAGCCTGAGCCGAAAGGCAGTCCAATATTGTTAACTGAGAAAACTTCAATTTTTCCAGCAATCGTTGGTAAGCCAGGTATAATTCCAATTAGTATCAGTAGAATGAGTGCGCCACTGATCGCTAAAGTCGTGATTACCCCGCGCGTAGTAGGCTCGTGCTTATGGAAGTAATAGATCAAGCCGAGGGCAGGAATCGTTACTAAGTTAAGTAGGTGTACCCCGATTGAAAGCCCCATCGTGTAAGCAATCAGGATGAGCCAACGGTTAGCTGCTCCTTCATCCTGAATATTCTCCCACTTCAGAATAGCCCAAAAAACAAAGGCGGTAAAAAATTGAGATAAACCGTAAACCTCGGCCTCAGTAGCTGAGAACCAGATAGAATCAGAAAATAAGCAGGCCAATGACCCGATAATACCTCCGCCGAGCAACCAAACTTTTTGAGCCGGGGTTTCTTCGCCCATTTTTACTTTCAATACTTTATGGCCTAATAGCGTGATTGTCCAGAACAGGAACATAATGGCGAGGGCGGTGCTGAGTACGCTCACCATATTGACCCAGTAAGCGACCATTTCTGTATTTCCAAGGGAAAGAAAAGAAAACAAACGACCAATCAGCAGAAACAGCGGAGCACCCGGAGGGTGAGGTACTTCCAGTTTATACGATACAGCAATGAACTCCCCACAGTCCCAGAAACTGGCGGTTTCTTCTACCGTGAGCATATATACGATGAGAGAAACTGCGAAAATTCCCCAGCCAATAAAATCGTTGAGCTTTTTGTATGTCAGCATGAACCTGCAACTACGTTATAAAATAGGATTGCAAAACTAATGGAAACCCGGTAGGATTAAAACGTTTTCGGTAACTACCGTAGTAGTAATTACGCCGTAACGTACTGATAAATTTCGTAAGGGTGAGATTTTAACAATTTTTAGCAATTCGTACTGTCTAGATACGGGCTGCCATCAGCAGATGTAAGTCACGGTAGCGAAGGTTGAATTTCTTGCCTATAGCGGCGTTGGTCAAGCTACCTCGGTAGGTATACACACCTTTCATGAACCAGCGGCAGGTGTAGATCATTTCGTCTACGCCCCCAGCATCGCTCATCTGAATCAAGATAGGAGTAAAAATATTACTGAATACATTAGTAGCAGTGCGAGGCACTCGTGAGGCGATGTTAGGAACGCAGTAGTGAATTACATTGAATTTCCTGTATACTGGCTTTTTTAGCGTGGTTATTTCCGAAGTCTCAATACAACCTCCCTGGTCAATGCTTACATCTATGATCACTGATTCGGCTTTCATGTTAGCGACCATTTCTTCCGTCACCACAATACGATTAGTACCCTTTTCAGCCCGAATAGCTCCGATGACTACATCCGCCTCTTCTAATGCATTACTCAAAGTAATAACATCCATAGTAGACGTATATACCTGCTGACCTAGCGTATGCTTGATACGACGAAGCTTGTACAGTTGGTTGTCAAAGATTTTTACCTCAGCTCCCAATCCAATGGCAGCTCGAGCCGCATATTCTCCTACCGTGCCTGATCCAAGAATGACAACCCTCGTAGGAGGAACTCCGGTAATCCCCCCTAAGATAATTCCCTTGCCACCGGTGTTGCTGCTTAGGTAATGAGCGGCTATTGTCATCACTGTACTGCCCGCAATCTCGCTCATGGCTCGTACTACGGGCATTCCACCTACCTTATCTTCAATAAACTCAAAGGCTACTCCGGTGATCTTTCTCTTATTAAGGGCATGAATGAATTCGGGGGTTTGGTTCCCCATTTGCAGTGCCGAGACTAAAGTTGCCCCCTGAGGGATATGTTCAATTTCTTCTAGCGTAGGAGGCTCAACTTTCAGCACAATTTCAGCATCAAACGCCTCTTTAGCAGAATATACAATTTTGGCTCCGGCTTCGCTGTATTCGTTGTCAGTGTACTTAGATGATAGTCCAGCCCCAGTTTCTATCATAATCTGATGGCCCAGATTGCTAACCACCCCTACGGATGAGGGAGTAAGTAATAAGCGATTTTCTTGAAGTGATATTTCGTTAGGAATCCCTATTGTCAGAGGCTGCTTGCCTTCCTTCACTTTGGCTAGCTGTTCCTGAGGGTAGAGTGCCTGCTCTTTGGCAAGTTCTTTAATCTCAGTGGACACCGGACTATTAGCTATTTCTGGGGTAGTTGGCTCATTCATGTCTGGACACGTAAATAGTGCGACGCTGATCAGGCTGCACTTCTAATGAAACTTGAAGATAGCGATCTGGTAACAAATTAGGGATTTTTTCAGGCCACTCAACTAAACAGTAGTTTCCAGAGTAAAAATATTCCTCTACACCAATATCCAACGCCTCTAATTCGTCATTTAAACGATAAAAATCAAAGTGATAGACCAGCTTTCCATCCTCGGTTTCGTATTCATTTACAATAGAGAATGTTGGGCTGCTCATAGAATCCAGCACCTTCCATTGGCGACCGAGCTCCTTAATTAGCGTCGTTTTACCTGCTCCTAAATCACCCTGGAAAAGCCAAATATCGTAAGATTTGCCCCAATCAATTAAATTTTGGGCAAACTGAGGCAAGTTTTCTTCTGATATTGACTCGCTAACCCATTCATTTTTAGGCATTTTTAGGCACTAGAGTAACTAATGGCACGATCATCTCCTCCAACGAAACTCCTCCGTGCTGAAAGGTATCACGATAGTAATTTACATAATAATTGTAATTATTCGGATAGGCAAAGAAATAGTCTTGGGTGGCAAACGCGTAGGTGGTTGATACGTTGATGCGAGGCAAGTGTAAATCTTCGGGGCGACGTACCGCAAACACCCGATTATTATCAAAATTCAGGTTTTTCCCCTGTTTGTAGCGCAAGTTGGTATTGGTGTTTCGGTCACCAATAATTTTCGCGGGACGTTTCACCCGAATAGTACCGTGGTCGGTAGCTACCATTACCTTCACTGGTTCGCGGGCAAGTCGCTTAAATAAGTCTAGCAAAGGTGAGTGCAGAAACCAAGATTTAGTAATAGAGCGATAGGCTGACTCATCGGGAGCCAATTCCCGGATCATTTCCATATCGGTGCGGGCGTGAGAGAGCATATCCACAAAATTGTACACCACCACATTCAGGTCATTGCCCAACAGATTAGATACATTATCGAGTAACTGCTTACCTTGCTCAGTACGAATGATTTTATGATAACTGCTCTTAATATCCAGTCGGTTCTTCTTCAGTTGCCGCTTCAGAAATTCATGTTCATGGTTGTTTTTTCCCTCTTCCTGATCATCACCCACCCAAATATCCGAATGGTACTTGGCCATTTCAGCGGGTAGCATCCCCGAAAAAATGGCGTTACGAGAGAAAGCAGTGGTAGTAGGGAGAATGGAGTACATAGACGATTCTTCCTCAACAGTGTAGTAATCTGCAATAATCGGTTCAATGATTTTCCACTGGTCAAAGCGTAGGTTGTCAATTAAAATGAAGAATAGCGGTTGGCCGCTTTGTAGCTCTGGAAACACCCGTTTTACCATCAACTGATGCGACAGTAGTGGTTTGTCTACATCTACTTCATTCAGCCACGAATCATAATTATCGGTGATGAAGCGAGCAAAATTAGAGTTGGCTTCATCTTTCTGATTATCCAACACTTCTGACATACTACGCTCTTCAGTATTATCAATTTCTAGTTCCCAAAAAATCAGCTTACGGTAAATCTCTACCCACTCCTCGTGATCAATATCATCGCTGTAGGCCATGCTCAGATTTCGGAAGTCCTGTTGATAACTCATGTTGGTTTTCTCGGTAACCAACCGTCGATTATCCAGAATTTTTTTGATAGAGAGTAAAATCTGATTGGGGTTAAGCGGCTTAATCAGGTAATCGCTGATTTTGGCACCAATTGCCTGCTCCATAATCATTTCTTCCTCACTCTTGGTAATCATCACTACCGGAATATTCGGTTTGCTGGCTTTGATGTAGTCTAGTGTTTCTAGACCAGTCATACCTGGCATATTTTCGTCTAGGAAGATCAGATCAAATGATTCATTCTCTACCTGCTCAATGGCATCAGCACCACTGTTGACGGTGATCATCTCGTAGCCCTTTTTTTCTAAAAAAAGCGTGTGGGGCTTCAATAAATCTATTTCGTCGTCGGCCCAAAGGATTCTGTATTTTTGCATAGGTGTAGTAGTTAAAAAAACTAAGTGATTGTGAGGTCGTTAAAGCAGTGCTACACTGTGTAGTTCTGAGTGTTACGGTTTTGAGTTTATAATTCACGTTTAAATCGGATGCTCAACTCAAAACCGAGAACTTAAAATACTAAGCTCGTTAACTCTTCAACGCTAATAGCAGATTTTGTTACATAAATTTATTAAACGTTGAATAAAAGAAAAGTTTTCAACGACCCAGTCTACGGGTTTATCAATATTCCAAGCGAACTCATTTTTGATATCATTGAGCACCCTTACGTACAGCGGTTAAGACGCATTCGCCAGATGGGCTTGGCCGACTTTGTTTATCCTGGGGCTCTGCACACCAGGTTTAACCATGCGTTAGGCTCCATGCACCTAATGCAAAATACGATAGATAGCCTGCGTAACAAAGGCCAGGAAATTTCAGATGACGAGTGTGAAGCTCTACTGATTGCCATTTTACTGCACGATGTGGGCCACGCACCTTTCTCGCATGCCTTGGAATTTACCTTACTGAAGATAAGTCACGAGGAAATGTCGCGGTTAATTATGCAACGTTTGGAGCAAGAACTAGGCGGTAACCTGACCTTAGCGTATCAGATCTTCACTAACCAGTACGAGCGGAAATTCTTTCATCAACTGGTCTCTAGCCAACTAGATATTGATCGGCTGGATTACTTAAAACGCGATTGCTTTTACACGGGAGTGTCTGAAGGTGAGATTGGGGCCGACCGGATTATTAAAATGTTAGATGTACGCAACGATCAGGTGGTGGTAGAAGAAAAGGGCATTTACAGTATTGAAAATTTCCTGAACGCTCGACGGTTGATGTACTGGCAAGTATATCTACACAAAGCCAGTGTCAGTGCTGAAAAAATGTTGGTGGCGATTATTCAACGGGCACAACAATTACTGGCTGCTGGAGCTAAGGTATCAGCTTCTGATTGCTTACAGCTATTCCTAGAAAAACAAGTTGCTCTTAACGATATCAAGCAAGATGAAGAATATCTAGAATATTATATGGCACTGGATGATAACGATATATGGTGCGCAATTAAAAGTTGGCAGCATCACTCTGATCGAGTATTATCTACTCTTAGCCGGATGCTACTTCAGCGCAAATTATTTCGAATTAGGTTGTTTAATGAAGCATTATCTCAGGAGGAGGTTGAGCAGTTGCAACAGTGGGTTCAGCAAGAAATGAAATTAAATTCAGATGAAATATTTTATTTCTTATACTACGGTGAGGTGAGCAACGCTGCCTATGTAGTGGAAGACCAAAAAATCAATATTTTGACCAAAGAGGGCAAGATTTTTGACGTGGTAGAGGCATCTGATCTACCTCATCTGAAAGCGATGAGCCGAATCGTAAAAAAACACTATGTTTGCTGGCCAAAAGACTTATCTCCTCAACTAATAAACAACCTCTTTTATAACCTAAGCAAAAGTTCATGATAGAGTTTAGTGCCAATTATATCGCCGAATTACTCGACGGAGAAATACAAGGCGATGGGACTACCAAAATTAATAAGTTAGGGAAAATCGATGATGCCGAGCCTGGTGCTTTAGCCTTCCTATCTAACCCCAAATACGAACCCGCTATTTATAAAACTGCCGCCAGTGCAGTGCTAGTAAATAAGAATTTCCAACCTCGCCAAGAACTAAGCACTACGCTAATTCGGGTAAATGATCCATATTTGGGTTTTACCGCCTTGCTGGAAGAATATCATAAACTCACTAATTCTAATAAGTCAGGAGTAGAAGATCCATCTTTTGTTCACGAAAGCAGCACGTTAGGAAAAGACTTGTACCGAGGCGCATTTTCCTATATTGGTGCTAACTGCAAAATTGGGAATAACGTAAAAATCTACCCGCAAGCCTATGTAGGCGATAATGTCATCATTGGTCACCATACTATCATCCACAGCGGAGTCAAGATTTATGCGGGAACAATTATCGGAAGCCACTGCGTACTCCATTCGGGCGCTGTAATTGGTAGCGACGGTTTTGGCTTTGCGCCTCAGCCCGACGGTAGCTACAAGACCATTCCTCAGTTAGGTAATGTTGTTGTTGGTCATCATGTGAGCATTGGAGCCAATACTACTGTTGATTGTGCTACGCTGGGTTCTACCGTTATTCAGGATGGGGTAAAGCTAGATAATCTCATTCAGATCGCTCACAATGCTGAGATTGGTGAAAACACTGTGATTGCAGCTCAAACTGGAGTTTCTGGTTCTACCAAAATTGGCAAAAACTGTATTCTAGCGGGACAGGTCGGTGTTGTTGGGCACCTCACTATCGGTGATCGAGTGACGGTAGGGGCTCAGGCCGGAGTAGGTAAATCACTAGATTCAGGTCAGATAGTGTTAGGAAGCCCCGCCTTTGATCGGAAAAAGTATCTGCGGGCGTACGCTGCTTTTCGCAATTTGCCCGATCTACTAAACCGCATCAGTGAACTAGAAAAAAAATACTAACTTTGCCGCTTAATTCAGTCAAAGTACATGATGAACATTAAGCAACATACTATACAGAAGTCAGTCACCGTGTCTGGAGTGGGGTTACACACCGGAGTTCCGGCTAATATGACCTTCGTTCCGGCTAAGCCTAACCATGGAATCAAATTTCAGCGTACCGACCTGGAGGGGCAGCCTACGGTGGATGCTGACGTAGATAATGTAGTAGATTTATCTCGGGGAACCACTATTGAGCAAGGGGAAGCTCGGATCAATACCGTTGAGCATACCTTGGCGGCATTGATGGGGATGGAAATTGATAACGTACTCATCCAGCTCGACGGCCCCGAGCCACCCATTATGGATGGGAGTGCCAAACCCTATATTGATGCTTTACTCGAGGCTGGAACTGAGGAGCAAAGTGCCTTGCGTAATTTTTTTGAAGTAAAGGAAAGTGTGCATTACCGCGATTCCTCCCGTAACGTAGAAATCGCTGCTCTTCCTCTGGACGACTATCGGGTTACGGTAATGGTAGATTACAACTCTCCCGTACTGGGCAGTCAGCATGCTACCTTAAACGATATTAAAGATTTCTCTAAAGATATTGCCGCTTGCCGTACTTTCTGCTTTTTGCATGAGCTGGAAATGCTACATAAGAATAACCTGATTCGAGGTGGAGATCTTAATAATGCCATTGTGGTGGTGGATAAGAAGGTAGATAACGACGAGCTAGATTATTTGGCCGATTTATTCAACAAGCCTAAAGTCGAAGTCCGAGAAGAAGGAATCTTAAACAATGTAGAATTACGTTATAAAAATGAACCTGCCCGACATAAGCTACTAGATGTAGTAGGAGATTTAGCATTGGTAGGTCGCCCCATCAAAGCTCAAATATTGGCTGCTCGTCCAGGTCACGCGGCTAATATCGCCTTCGCTAAGAAGCTCAAGAAGGCCATGAAAGAGAGTGGTGAATCCAATATACCTCAGTACGATCCGCAGTTGCCTCCGGTGCTCGACATTAACCAGATCAGCCAGATGCTACCCCACCGGTATCCGTTCTTAATGATCGATAAAATCTTTTATCTGGATGATACTACGGTGTGTGGAATGAAGAACGTCACCATGAATGAACCTTTCTTTGAGGGGCATTTTCCGGGTAACCCTGTAATGCCGGGTGTGCTTCAGGTAGAGGCTATGGTGCAAACCGGAGGCATTTTGGTACTAAGTACAGTACCTGATCCAGAAAACTATTGGACCTATTTTCTAGCCATTGAGCACTGCCGTTTCCGAAAAATGGTATTGCCTGGCGATACTCTTACAATTAAATGTGAACTGCTGGCACCTATTAAGCGAGGTATTGCCAAAATGCACGGTCAGGCTTACGTAGGAAAAAACCTAGTCTGCGAAGCTACTATGTCAGCCAGCATAGTTAGAAAGAACCCATGAATCAACCTTTAGCATACATTCACCCCGAAGCTAAAATTGCTAGTAACGTAGTTATTGAGCCATTTAGTACCATCCATAAGAACGTAGTAATTAAAGAAGGCACCTGGATAGGTCCTAATGTAACTATTATGGAAGGAGCCCGCATTGGGCGAAACTGCCGCATATTTCCGGGTGCGGTAATTTCCGCAGTTCCTCAGGATTTGAAATTTGCGGGAGAAGAGACTACGGCAGAGATCGGGGACAATACTGTGATTCGGGAGTGTGTAACCATCAACCGGGGCACAGTAGATCGGTACAAAACTGCTATAGGTAGTGATTGCTTACTAATGGCCTACGTGCACATTGCCCATGATTGTATTATCGGCGACCGATGTATTTTAGCCAATGCCGTACAGGTGGCAGGCCACGTTAATATAGGAGATTATGCCTTCATTGGTGGTATGAGTGCAGTTCACCAGTTTGGGAAAATTGGCCCTCACGCCATGATCTCAGGCGGGTCATTGGTACGAAAAGATGTTCCACCCTTTATTCGAGCGGCTCGTGAACCATTAGGTTACAGCGGGGTGAACTCCATTGGATTACGCCGTCGGGGCTTTTCCAACGAAAAAATCAATGAAATTCAGGAGATCTATCGGATGATTTACCTCAGTGGGATGAATAACTCGGCGGCTCTCGACCAAATCGAAATTACAATGAACCCCTCTCGCGAACGGGATGAAATCTTGCGGTTTATGCACGGTTCAGAGCGGGGCATCATTCGGGGATTCGATCAGTAACTAGTCGCTCGTGATACGAATTGAGGCGGAGCAGCTCGGCAAAAAATTCGGTAGAGAATGGATTTTTAGGAATATCAACCTCAATCTTCAGCAGGAGAAATCTTACGCTTTCACTGGTTACAATGGCAGTGGTAAATCTACCCTACTGCTCATTCTGGCGGGCATGCTTCCCCCCTCTGCCGGAAAGATTAGCTACTATCAGCAAGATAAACCGATAGATGAAGAATCTATCTTCCGGCAAATTAGTATTGCAGCTCCCTACGTTGAGCTTATTGAAGAATTTACCCTAGAAGAATTTCTGGATTTCCACACGACTCTCAAGCCTCTGCAACCTGATATTACCGCAAAAGAGCTATTAGAACGCACCGGGTTGATTAACGCCCGGCAAAAATACATTCAGCAGTTTTCTTCGGGTATGAAGCAGCGGCTCAAATTAGGGATTACCTTCTATTCTCAAAGTCCAATATTACTACTGGACGAACCATGCTCTAACTTAGATCAGCAAGGAATACGTTGGTATCATGAAGAGGTTCGGCAACACATTTCTAAGAAATTGGTCGTTATTTGCTCCAATCAATCGTTTGAATATGATTTTTGCAATCAGATCGTCGATATTACACAATTTAAGCGTTAGCCATTCGGTTAAAGAGTACAAGTACTTTTCTCTATATTTTCTAATACTTAACAAATGTCTCGACTTAAGATAATACTTCTGCTGTCTCTCGTATCCCTAATTTTTGTGTGGGGTTGTGAAATAGACGATGGTTCCAGCGGTGGTAACGAAGTAGTACCCGGGCAGGCTATTGCTGGAACCTGGTTCGTAGAAGATACCGTAGATGCTATCGTGCCTCAAACCCAACCGGGTGGGGTTGATAAGCAGATAGAGGCAGGTGAATTTGTTGGCTTTCGTATAACTATCACGCCCAGTGTAAGTGAAGTAGCTTACGTTACGCAGGGCAATATTAGTCCGGTAATATTTCCTCCGCAGGGAACGCTAGTAGTGGAAGAAAGTGATGATTTTGCGGTTGGAGCAGAAATCACTCGTCAGCCCGATTTAGTCCCTATGACGGTGCAAGTGTTTGAATCTGACTCCTTACAAATTGAGTTCGCGGTAGGCGGAGACAGTAGCATCCCGGCTAATAATAGTCGTGAGGCTGGAATTTCGGGCAGGTATCAGTTAATGATGATGAAGCAGCAAACGCAATAGTATTTGCTTACATTGCATTTATGCAGTAGTTAGTAGCAAATTAATATGAAGTTTACAGAAGAGTTTTTGAAGGATTTAATTAACGCTAAAGTCATTGGCGATGTGATACCTTTCAAAACTGGGAAAATCAATAAAGTTGAAAGTTATATAAAGACAATAGTTGGAAGAATTGAAGATAATCCAAAACTGGTAGTAGAACCTGACTTCAAATATTATGGAAGCGGATTTGCTTCTTATGTTAATGTAGAAATTTCTCAAAGAGACAGGTCAGACACTAAAATCACTTATGAAGGAAGCCAGCGTACAGAGTGGATTAAAGGATTACTATTATACATTTCTAATTTATCGCCCTATTGGTATTATGGGGGATCAGAGTGGACGATTACTTATGAGAATGATACGTGGAAAGGTAGGTCTAGAGGGTTTCTAAGGCCTGAAAGTATCCACTATGTAGACTATAATATTTGGGATGATAGTATCTATGAAATTAAAGAATTGATGAGCAGTTATGGGTACAGATTACTGACTGAAGAAGAAATAGAAGAACAAGTGTGGTTTGAAGCAGATATTCCTACGATACTTACTGATAGACCCTATGAAGTGTTTGATTGCTTTTTTTATTGGGCAGATTGAAAATCTGCCACCAACAAAGTGCAGTAGCCAGCCCGGTTAAAACGCACCTAGAGCAAATTGCGCTAAGCACGAATATTTACTCGCACTGGTCGTTCAAGGGTGAATCATTTCCTGATGCTGAAGCAGCAAACGTAGTAGGATTTAGTGTGATTATCGCAAATATGCCAGCGTAACCCCAGCACCGCCTCGCTCAATATGTTCTTCTTGAAAATGAGAGATAGAAGGATGGGTTTTGAGATAGTTACGGACTACTTCGCGTAGTACGCCATTTCCCTTTCCATGAACAATTCGCAGTTCGTTGGTACCGAACATTGCCGCTTCATCTACCCAAATCTCTAGCTTAGGAATTACTTCTTCTACTCGCTTACCCCGTAAGTCCAGACTGCTGCTGAATCCGGCTCGTTTTTCGGTCAAATCAACATTTGATTTAGCAGAAGAAACTACCTCTTTCTGTATCTTTTTTAACGATTGCTTGGCTACTTTCTCGAGCCGGTTCAGTTTTACAGTTGATTTGAGAGAGCCAATCAGAATTTCTGCCTGATTGTTTTTTAGTGATAACACTTCGCCAATGGCTCCATTTTCTTTCACTCGTACCGCATCTCCTTCCTGAATAGGACCTTCTTCTTTGGCAATTTTCACCTTCTTCGGACGGGGCTTAGCTTCCGATTTTTTGGGCTTTACTTGCTGTTTCCAGTCTTCTAACTCCTGACGAGCTTGTCGGGTACTTTCCCGTTCAGCATTCTTCTCCTTAATGGTGCGGATGGTGTTCTCAATCCGCTGATTGGTATTTTGCAAAAGCTGACTGGCTTCTTGCTTCGCTTCGGCTAAAATACGTTTGCGTTCGCTTTTCAAGTGCTCACGCAATTCTTCGTACTCCTGAGAAGTAGTAGAAATACGCTTCTCTTTGGCAGCTAAATTTTGCGTAAGCTGCTCGTACTTATTTTTCTCATTTTCCAGCTCACTCAGCATCTTTTCGTACTGCACATGTTCTATCCCAACCAATTCTTTCGCCTGATTTAAGATGGATGATTGTAACCCGATTTTCCGAGCAATTTCCAGAGCAAATGAGCTACCGGGTTTCCCCATTTCTAATTGATAGAGCGGCTCTAACTCATCGGTATCGAAGCGCATCGCACCGTTGATAATTCCGTTGGCTCGGTCAGCAAATTCTTTCAGGTTAGAATAATGCGTGGTGATGACTCCGAAGACCCTCTTCTGATTCAAGTCGCTGAGAATGGCCTCGGCAATGGCTCCGCCAAACTGAGGCTCGGTTCCGGTGCCAAATTCATCAATAAGTACTAATGTCTTCTGGTCAGCCATCTTTACAAAGTGATTCATATTGGTGAGATGCGAACTGTAGGTGCTCAGATCGTTTTCCAACGATTGTTCGTCGCCAATATCAATAAAAATACTTTGGAAGATTCCCGCAGTGGATTGTTCGTCCATTGGAGTGAGTAAGCCACACTGAAGCATATACTGCACTAAGGCGACCGTTTTCAGGCAAATCGATTTCCCTCCGGCATTTGGACCCGAAATTACGAGAATACGTTGATCGGCACTTAGCTCTATCGTTAGCGGAATGACTGGTTTATTCTGAGCCTGATGTGAAAGATAGAGCAGTGGATGGCGGGCTTCTTGCCAGTCGACCAACCGTTTTTTCTCCAGTTTGGGACAAATTGCTTCTAGTTGTTGAGCTAATCGTGCCTTCGCCCGGATGAAGTCCATCATTCCCAGAAACTGGTAGGCGTACCGCAGTTCTTTCAGATGAGGTCGTAATTCATCGGTGAGCTGAGTCAGAATTTTGGTAATCTCCCGGCGTTCCCGGTATTCCAAATCCCGAATTTCATTGTTGATGTCCAGCACCTCGGCAGGTTCCAGATAAACGGTTTGTCCAGTCGCTGATTCATCATGTACAAATCCCTTAATCCGCCGTTTATACTCGGCCTGAATGGGAATGACCATGCGCCCACCGCGGATCGTGACCGAAGCATCGTCGGGGGTGTAACCCTGCTGCCGAGCCTGACGCATAATCTGATCCAGCACCTTGCGTAAACGGGATTGTTCACCCAACATCGTCCGCCGAATATCCTGCAATTCTTTGCTAGCGTTGTTACGTATGTGCCCCTTTTCATCAATGATTTTCCTGATACTCCCAAGTAAGCTGGGAGGTACTCCTACATGCTCACTAAGGCGGGCTAAGTACGGATAGGGTTGTTCTTCCTCAGAAGTCTTGAAAAAAGATTGGCAACGAATAATGGTATCCAGTGATAGCTGAATCTGATGAAATTCTTCTTCAGAGAGAAAGATGCCAGGAGTTTTAGCCTTGGCCAATTGCGGACGTACGTCCAGATAATTTCCCGAAGGAAAAGACTGTTCTTCCTGCAAGATTTGCTGAAACTCTTCGGTTTGGTGCAGTAGCTTACTAATGTGATCGTAGTCGTCCGAAAACTGAATCTTATCTACATAATATGTTCCTAAAGAACTACTGCAATGTTCTTTCAGTAACTGACGAATTTGGTCAAAGCCAATTTTTTCTTCTATGGTATTAGGATAAAGCAAAAATCAAATACAGTTTTGAGTACCATTGAAGAACGTCCGAAAAGGGCAAAAGTTCCGAGGGATTGACCGAGAAAAGGAAAGATCAAGAAATTGCTACTGAAGAAGTGCGGCGGGAGTAGTAGATAATGGTTCCAATGACGATAAAAGGTAGACTGAGTAACTGCCCCATATTCAGTATGAAGTTACTCTCAAAGGCTACTTGATTGATTTTGAAAAACTCTATTACAAAACGAGCGGAAAATAAACTGATAAGCAAACCACTGAAAATCAGTCCTGACAAAAGTTTGTTGGTACGAGATTTCCAAATGAATAATCCAACGAAAATAAGTAAGTAGCTCATCGCTTCGTAGAGCTGCGCCGGATGCCGGGGTAGTTGATCAACGAGTGGAAACACAAACCCCCAGGGCACGGTGGTAGTATGCCCAATCATCTCAGAGTTGAAAAAATTTCCTAACCGGATGAATGCTCCGACCAACGGAGCTACCAACGCGAGTTGATCCAATATAAACCAAACGGATACTTTAGGGTACTTACGGGAAAACAGCCATAGGCTAATCAGAATACCGATAGCCCCGCCGTGACTAGCTAAACCAGCGTAACCCGTAAAATGCAGTTCGGGAGTAAAACTAAATGGTAGAAGAATCTCGAGCGGACGTTCTAAAAAAGCTTGGGGTTCGTAAAACAAAAAATGACCTAAGCGCATTCCCACAATCATACCTACCAACACGTGCATTACCAACGACTCGAACGATTCGTTCGGTAGTTTTGCCTGCCTGAATTGCTTTCGGACAATGTAATAACTGAGTAGAATTCCTGTAGTGAATAGTAGACTGTACCAACGCAGGGTAAAAAAGCCCAGATCAACAATTTCGGGTGAAACCGTCCATCGTATAAAAGCGAAAGGCATAAGGTCAGCAGCCACCGCAGAGAAAAATGATGGATGCGTACATAGCGGCATTTCTCAATAAAGAAGAATAGCTCGTAAACCATTGACTAAAAGTTGACTGCTTCGACGGAAGCAAAGCATCCAGTTCTTCTAAGCTTCTTTGCTCGCGAGTGCTAGTAACTGAGGCATAGTGCTGCCAATCCGATTTTAATTCATCTAAGTTCATATCATCTCCGATTGAAAAAGTGAACGTAATTTTTGCCGAATCCGATTGAGGCGAGTACTTACGTTGGTAACGGTCATTAAATTTATATCAGCGATTTCCTGGTACGGGTATCCTTCCAAATAGAGAATGAGCAAAGCCCGGTCTTCGGGACTCAGTGCGCTAAGCGCTATCCGAATGGTTTCAGTATCTTTTGAGTCATTCCCACTTGGTTGTTCCGGGAGGGTAGCAAACGTAAATTGGTGTTGTCGCAACAAATTGAAGATTGTCTGAAGAGCCACCCGGTACATCCAGGTGCTGATGGACGAGTCGCCACGAAACGATGGGTAGGATTTCCAAAGTTGCAGTACAATTTCCTGAAACGCATCTTCCCGATCTTCCGTATTGGCGAAGTAACTACGGCACAGACTATGAATTAGCCCCTGATGCTGATGTAGTTGGTCAAGAAATTTCTTCCGATTTGCCATTCGTAAAGTAACAATCAACTGTGATTTAGTGAGTTAGTAGCAATTTCTAGCATTTTGTCACAGGTAGATGAAAATTTATATAAAAAAAGCGATGAAGGCCTAACTCCATCGCTCTTGCCGAATTGATACGAACGTTGCGAGAACTATTATTTCATAGCCTTCTTAGCCATTGAGCTGTCGGCAACCAATGATATTTCCAAGTGAAAGTCATCGTAAATTACTTTGTCGCCCAGATTATCGAAGAAACTGTCCGAACCATAGCGCACATCGTACTCAGAGCGATCTACCGTAATAGAAGCGCTGGCAGTTACTTGGCTTCCTTCGGTAGTAACCGTAGCCGGAAACTGAATCTGGTTGGTTTTATCCTTGATAGTCAGTTCACCTGTAACTTGATACGTATTGTCATTCTGAGGCTCAACATTGGTAATGGTAAGCACAGCATTAGGATAGGTAGCCACTCCGAAAAAGTCATCCGACTTCAGGTGGCCTTCCAGTTTTCCTTTCTGCTCACCTTCCAGATCCGTGTTATTAATCGTGCTCATGTCAATGGTGAAATTACCACCAGTTAGTTTTCCGTCTTCCAAGGCTAAACTGCCTTGCTGAAGCTGGATAGTGCCTACATGGTTTCCAGTTACTTTTTCCCTTTTCCAGGTAACCTGACTTTGCTGAACATCAACAGTATAGGTTACTGCTTCTTTTTCGGGCAGAGTAAATGCTGAGGTTACTATTGCCAAAACAGTTAGTACGAGTGCGTTTAGAGAAAATACTTTCATTTTTAGTAAAGATTAAGATAGATAAATATAGCAATTAAATTTTAATATTTGTATATACATTAATTGTCTATACTTTGTTTCAAAATTTTTACGTTTTTTAAATTTCATAAACATGTGATACTTCTGTGACAAATAAGCGGCTCATAGTCACGTACTTACGATTGAAAGAAAATTTAATTGATAAGCACCATGACTGATTTACCAGAAGAATTACAAGCCCTAGCCGAGGAGATAGACCAACAAACTGCCCCTAGACTTCGCCAAGTGCTACGGCAATTTGTAGAAAGTCTCCAACGGCAGCGCGCCTCCCAACGTAGTCTAAAGGTTGGAGACGTAGCCAGCGATTTTGCCCTTAAAGATCAAAACCAACGAGTTGTTCACCTATATGATCAGTTAAAGAAAGGGCCAGTAGTACTAACTTTCTTCCGAGGCGGCTGGTGTCCGTTTTGTAACCTTACCTTACAAGCTTGGCGCTATGCTCTACCCGAAATAGAGTTTCAGGGTGCTCAGCTTCTAGCGATTACTCCAGAATCTGGAGAGCATGCCCGGCGCACGGTGCAGAAAAACAAATTAGATTTTTCGGTTCTACAAGATCACGGTAGCGAGGTAGCCCGGTCGTTTAAAGTCTCGATAGCTTTGTCGGAATATCTATCTGCGTTTTATCGTAGTCTGGGTTTGAATTTACTAACCCGTCACCAAGATAAAATAGCCCGATTACCGATGCCCGCTACCTACGTGATTGATACTAATGGAATTATCCGTTATGCCTTTGTAGCCGAAGATTATACCCAGCGGGCTGATATTTCTGAAGTACTTGAGGTACTAAAGCAATGGACCAATGAAACGAAGCCAATGTATACGCCCGCCTACGCGGTAGCCTAACTTGCCTTTGTCGCTTATTTTTGAGATTTAACGTAACTTACATGGAATATTTAGGAGATGAAGAGAACGAAATATCAATAGACTCTTTACTGGCAACTATGCACAAGCGAGCCCTTATTATTGAAGACGATCAGGACATTGCCAATCTGATTCAGGTAAATCTGCGGGATATTGACTGCGAAGCTGAGATTGTTGGCAATGGTATTGACGGTCTGTATCAAGCCATTCATCAATCGTACGATATTATCATTCTGGACATTATGTTGCCGAGTATGGATGGCATGGAGGTATGTCAGCGTATCCGGCAAGAAAGGATTGATACGCCAATCATTATGCTTACCTCTAAAGCTGAGGAAATAGATAAAGTATTGGGTTTGAACCTGGGGGCAGATGATTATATGACCAAGCCCTTCAGCGTTCGTGAGCTGGTAGCTCGGGTAAAAGCCCGGATTCGTCGCTACAAGTTTGAGCAAGGGCCGGAGGAAGTTGCTACTGATCGACTTCAGCAGGGAGGACTTACGCTCGATATTCTCAAGCATAAAGTTCTTCTGAATGGCGAAGTAGTAGAACTGACCGCAAAGGAATTTGACTTGCTAAAACTGTTTATGCAGGAGGTAGGACGCACCTTTACTCGTGAAGAACTGCTAAGTAAGGTTTGGGGTTACTCCTACGGTGGGTACGAACATACGGTAAACTCTCATATCAATCGTCTTCGATTAAAAATAGAACAAGACCCGGCTAACCCCACCTATATTTTGACGGTGTGGGGAGTTGGTTATAAATTCAATGATGAACTCATCTAGTAAGCAAAATAGTAAAAAAGAAAATCACCGTAGCGACCATCGTAGTGACGACCGCCATGGTGGCAACCGTCGCAGCGGCGATCGTATCCGTTGGGGTAGTCTGCGCTTCCGACTTTCGCTGGTGTTTGCGATACTTTTGATGTCGGTAAGTGCAGTGTACTTCTACTTAATGTCTACTTCTTCGGCAGATTATCTGGCCGAGATGATGCAGAAGCGTAATATAGATTTGGCGGCATCTATTGCTAAAGAACTTAAGATTGACTCGGCTACCAATGAAATCCCAGGGGAAGAATTAGAAAACCTTTTTCATGCCGCAATGATTATCAACCCCAATATTAAGCTGTATATGGTTGGGCACGACGGGGAGATTTTAACGGCATCGGCCAACCCTGGCGAAATAAAGATGCAGGAGATTGATGTAGATCAAATAGAGGCATTTATCCACCAGACGGACTCCATGCCTATCTACGGGGATGATCCACGATTTCCAGCAGAGCCTAGAGTGTTTTCAGCTACACAGCTATTGAGCCAAGATGGTTCACTACACTGTTATTTGTACATTACCCTCGGTAGTGAACATGAAACCGATGCAGCCTCCATCCGGCATAGCTATATTCTCATGGTACTGGGCAGAGCTTTATTGGTAGCACTAGTCGTTACCTTAATTATTGGTCTACTGCTAGTACTCTGGTTGACGAGGGATTTAAAAAAGGTTGCTGAAGCGGTACGACAGATGGAACAGGGCGACTATAGTGTGCGGGTGCAAGCGAGTTCTTCGGATGAATTAAATGATTTGGCGGTTGCCTTCAACACCATGGCTAGTGAGATACAGACTGCGATGAATCAACTTAAGCAAAATGATGAACTGCGTCGCGAGTTGATTGCTAATGTTTCTCATGACTTACGAACTCCACTAGCTTCGGTAGAAGGCTACGTAGAAACGATTCTGCTCAAGAAACATTTACTGAGTGATGCTGAGCAGCAGGGTTACTTGGAAACAATCTTAAAGAATACCCGACGACTCACTCGTTTAGTAGCCGATTTATTTGCACTATCTAAGCTAGAGGCGCAGCAAACGCAGCCTCAACCCGAAACGTTTTCTTTGGTAGAACTCGCGCATGATATTTTACTTCAGCTTACGCCTAAGGCGCAAGAAAACAAAGTCACACTTAAAAGTGATTTTGCTAAAGATATTCCTTTAGCTTACGCCGACGTGAGTTTAATTGCCCGGGTACTACAAAACTTAATGGAGAACGCCATTCAATATACTCCTGAACAAGGAAAAGTAACCGTTATCGTAGATAAGCCAGAGGGTAAAGAGGTGAAGGTTTGCATTTCTGATACCGGACAAGGCATTGCTGAGGAAGATCTTCGTCATATTTTTGATCGCTTTTATCGTAGTAGTAACGTCCGTGCCAAATCGCAGAGCGGTCTAGGATTAGGGTTGGCAATCGCCAAAAAAATCGTAGAATTGCACGGAAGTGAACTGCAAGTAGAAAGCGAAGTAGGAAAAGGCACTACTTTCTGGTTTTTACTTCCAGTTTCTGAAGAAGTAACCGTTCCCAAACTAGTATAATAATGAGTAATGATTGATGACTAATAAATAATGGCAATCGGTCTCCTGACTCCGGTTTTCCAACTACAAACAAATTTATCAATCATTCTAATGTCGTAGTTCTGACAATTCCCTATCCCAAGAGATTCGCCCTCAACTTTTTATGCAGAAGACCAGTAAAGTTATTATTCCGGCTTTTAACGAACAGAATTCGGTGGGGAAAGTGATCCGGGATATTCCGAAGGAATGGGTAAGCGAAATTGTAGTAGTTAATAATAACTCCAACGACAATACGGTACGAGTTGCTAAGGAAGCAGGAGCTACCGTTTTAGAAGAGCCCGAGCAGGGTTACGGCAATGCCTGTTTGAAAGGAATAGCGTATATTAGCCAGCAAATTGAGAAACCCCACATTGTGGTGTTTATGGACGCCGACTACTCTGATTATCCCGAAGAATTACCTCAATTGGTTCAGCCAATTATGGATGAAAGAGTGGATATGGTTATTGGTTCTCGGGCACTGGGTCAACGAGAGCGGGGTTCAATGACCCCTCAGCAGGTATTTGGCAATTGGTTGGCTACTCGTCTGCTTCGTTGGCTCTACGGCGCATATTTTACCGATTTGGGACCGTTTCGGGCGATCCGCTACGATTCGCTAATGGCACTGGAGATGAAAGATCGCACCTACGGTTGGACAGTAGAAATGCAAGTAAAGGCTGCTCAACAAAAACTAAGGTGGATAGAGGTGCCCGTTCGTTATCGGCAACGGATTGGAGTATCGAAAGTATCAGGAACCGTTAAAGGAACGATTATGGCGGGATATAAGATTATTGGGACGATTTTAAAATATTTATAGCAATCAGTCTACGGTCGACAGTCTACAGACTAATATGTTTACTGTGGACTATCGACTATGGACTGTGGACTAATTCACTGTGGAGATCATCATCGTTATAGCGTATATTCTTTCGCTGCTTTTCATTTTTATGTTTAGCGTAGCGCAGCTCCATCTTACTTGGCATTATCTACGAAGCTTGCGAGAGAAATCTCGACCGCCTAAAACCATCGTAGATTGGCCTAAGGTCACGGTTCAGCTACCAATTTATAACGAACGTTATGTGGTTGAACGTTTGATTGATGCTATTTGTGCTTTTGATTATCCAGCCGATCGATTAGAAATTCAGGTTTTGGATGATTCTACTGACGAAACAGTAGACATTATTGCCAAAAAGGTAGCTGATTACCACAGTCAGGGAATAAATATTCAGCAGGTGCGCCGAGCTGACCGAAGTGGATTCAAAGCTGGAGCACTCGCCTATGGATTAGAGATAGCTGAAGGCGAATATATCGCCATCTTCGATGCTGACTTTTTGCCTGCTCCTGATTTCCTGAAACGAACGCTACCTCACTTTACTCACGAGCAAGTGGGAGTGGTGCAAACCCGCTGGGGGCATATTAATCAAGACTATTCATTACTTACCCGCTTACAAGCCTTTGGATTGGATGGCCACTTTACCATTGAGCAGGGAGGACGCAAGCACGCGGGAAGCTTTATTAATTTTAACGGAACTGGTGGCGTCTGGCGAAAGGCTTGTATTGAGGATGCTGGAGGTTGGTCGGATGATACACTGACTGAGGATCTGGATTTGAGTTATCGGGCTCAAGCCAAAGGCTGGGAGTTCGTCTACCGCGAAGATGTAGAAGCACCCGCTGAGTTACCCATTCTGATGCCCGCCATTAAATCCCAGCAATTCCGTTGGAACAAAGGCGCCGCCGAATGTGCCCGCAAACACGCCAGCCGATTAGCCTACAAACGCGTCGCTCGTCCGTTCCGGTGGGTAAATCGTTTACACGCATTTTTTCATCTATTTAATTCTTCGGTATTTCTATCGTTGTTGCTAGCCGCCTTATTGAGTGTTCCTATGCTTTTTATCAAAGATGCTCATCCTCAGTACCAGTGGATTTTCAATTTGGGTGGTATCTTTATTATTGGCTTCTTCTCAATCGGTCTTTTCTACTGGATTTCTACCCGACAGCTACACGCTAAGCAGCCTTGGCGGTACTATCTGGTGCATTATCCTCTATTTCTCATTATTACGATGGGGTTATCATTGCACAATGCTGTTGCGGTAGCCGAAGGGTTGTTAGGTTTTAAGTCACCCTTCTTGCGAACGCCCAAATTTAATGTGACCAACGCCAAAGAAAAATGGAGTAGCAATGTATATATCAAAGGTAAACTTAGCCCAATGGTGCTACTGGAAGCTGCTTTAGCAGTCTACTTTGCCTACGGTATCTATACCGGAATCCGGTTTGGCGACTTTGGATTGCTTCTCTTCCACGGAATGCTAGCGACTGGGTTTGCCGCCGTAGCTTACTATTCTTTCCGTCAAGTGAAACATGCTTAAGCTGCGCCCGTTAGGCATCGGAATTAGCTCAGTTATTCTGCTGAGCAGCATTTTCTTCATCACTTACTCTCTTCAACGTTACGAAACAGCGGAATTACTCTCGATTTACACACTAGCTTTTGTAGCATACGTAGGCTGCGTACTACTTACCGATTCTAAAAAAACAATTTACTTCTTGCTAGGTATCGCTATAATGGGAAGGCTGATTCTACTGCCTGCTCAGCCCAACTTGTCGGATGACATTTACCGTTTCGTGTGGGATGGCCGATTACTTCAGCAAGATGTGAACCCCTTTGCTTATTTACCCTCGGAATTAATGAATGGCAAAGCGGACAGTTTAGGAATCGATATTGACCCTGAACTATACGCTGCGCTCAACTCTCCCGATTATTACACTATTTATCCGCCTATTAACCAAGCCGTTTTCACCTTGGCGGTAAAATTTTTTCCTAACTCACTCGCCGGAAGTACCTGGGTGATTCGATCTATGCTTCTGTTGGCTGAACTGGGTACACTGTGGTTATTGCTTCAACTGGCTAAACAGTACCATATTCCTCAAAAGCAAGTACTCTGGTACACTCTGAATCCGCTGGTTATTTTGGAGATGACCGGAAACCTGCACTTTGAAGCCCTAATGATTTTCTTTTTGCTGGCTAGTATCTATTTACTCGAGAAAAAGAAATGGATTACCTCGGCCTTGTTGTTCGCCCTGGCGGTATGTACCAAGTTGCTCCCGTTGATGTTCCTCCCGCTTTACCTTCGCCGCTTAGGTTGGCAAAAAGTCTTATTGTTCTACACCGTGATTGGGGTAGCAACATTACTGTTGTTTTTACCTCTACTTTCTTCCGAGCTAATCGCCGGATTACAAGGTAGCATTGGGCTGTATTTTCAAAAGTTTGAATTCAACGCCAGCCTGTATTACATCGTCCGGGAGATTGGCTATTACCGAAAGGGATACAACATTATTCAAACGGCGGGTTCACAACTGGCTATTACTGCTTTTCTACTAATCATGCTGTATACTGTTTTGGAGCGGAAGCAGCGTATCATGGATTCTTTTGGTTGGGTTTGGCTGATTTATTTGTTGTTTGCTCTAACAGTTCATCCTTGGTACGTTTTGCCTTTGCTGGCACTAACCGTGCTTACTCCCTACCGATATGCAATGGTCTGGACGTATTTTATTTTTCTTACCTACGCTGGATATACTATCAATGGTTTCCAGGAAAATCTTTGGCTAGTATCTTTAGAATATAGTGTAGTAATAGTTTGGCTAGGCTATGAGTTATACCAGCGGCGACACCAGCATTTACAAGCTATAGCTAATACTACTGAGCTTTTCCGACTCTTCACCAGGAAAAATAACTCGCCCCAGCAGTAGTTGTATTGGTGAAGTTATTTTTTAAACCACGCAAATTTTTTGACATGAAAGAGCAGGAAGTATCGCAGGCATTGCGAAAGATTACCTATGGATTTTATATTGTTAACCATGCGTAAACCTAGCCAAGAAATGTCTACGCGTGATAGAGACTACATGACGGCAGGAACAGCGAGTTGGTTAACCAGGCATCTTTTGAGCCACCATTGGTTACCGTAGCGGTTCAGAAACATACTGACCTGCATGAGACTATGGAAAAAAGCCGAGTGTTTGCAGTGAATATTGTCGGGAAAGACGATCAGGGTATGCTGAAGCCCTTTGCTGAAAAAAGTATGATTGAAGGAAATACCATTAGATGTACCAGCTTATTTTGAATTAAAGTAGTAGAAGACCTGTCTCGGCGCGACAATAGCGTTTACTTAGGCGAAGTAGTAGGCGGTGAAACCCGCAATGCGGACGCTGTTCCCCTCGTTGAGTGGGAAACTCATTAACTGTTGAGCCACCCTCGGCTCGTATTGCTTAGAGCCGAGGGTGGCTTATGATGTGTCCTACTGATTCCAACCTGCTTTTAGCAAATAGCTTTCAAAATCAGTGGTTTGCCCGAGCCAACGCTGTAAGAAATAAGGTGACCCGTCCATGCCAATGGTATCGAAGGAGCGGTACATCAGCATCAGTTCTTCCCCTTGTTCAGCCCGTACTTCGTCCCAGGTGAGTTGCTGGTATTGTATATCACGCCCCAACACTTTGGCTAGGGTGGCGGTGATTTCTTTCATAGTTGAAATGTCACTGGTGATCGGGGAAGCTTTGTTGGCCCATAACTCGGGCTGCTCAAAGGCTTGCGCTACCATCCGGCCAATATCATCGCAGGCGATCTGTGCGTAGGGCATTTCCGGATGCATAGGGTAGCGTACTACGCCCGTTTCTATAATACTTTCGCAGTCCCACTCCCAGTTATCCATGAAGGCAGCGGGGCGAAATACCGTCCAGGCTTTGCCCGAATTCCTCAACGACATTTCAACGTTCCATTTGCTATCCAAATGGGGTACGCCCGTATTGCGATCCATGGTAGAAGCCCCGGTGTACACCACATGCTCCACGCCAGAATCCGAAAGCGCAGCGGTCAGGTTTAAGCCTTGGCGTTGTTCGGCTTCCACACCAGCCTCTAAAAAGTCTTGCACCGAATATAGTCCGGCCGCTCCTTTGAGTGCGGCATCGATGGAAGAACGGTCTTCCAAATCTGCCTGAACAACTTCTGCACCCGCCTCTTTGAGTGCTTGGGCCGCCGGTTTGTCTGGATTGCGGGTGAGGGCACGCACGCTATGGCCACTGGCTAAGAGGTGTCGGGCAACGGCTCCGCCCTGTTTTCCGGTAGCTCCGGTGACAACAATCGGACGATCATAGATTTTTTTTGTTTTAGTCATGACTTTCTCTTTTAGTTGAATAATAAAAATTGTTAGGGCGTAGCCAGCTTATGGTCTTTCACCTGCCTCTTGGGTTTCGCTTTGAACATCAGTGCAATCGCAAAGGCAACGACGGCGATCATTGCACTCACTCCGCCTACGGCCTCGTAGCCCTGGCGGGCAATCACTACTCCACCCAACGCGGCACCGATTCCTTGCCCCGTGTAGATCATTGAGGTGTTCATAGCCAAAGTGAGGGCAGCTTGCGGCGGGTCGGCATTGACAAGAGCTTTTTCAATCACGGGGCCAGTGGCAAACAAAATGGCGGATGATCCGATAATGCTCAGGGCCATCGGTGCGATCATCTGGCTGGTACCCAGCAGTTCGGGAAACAGAAACCAAACAGAGAATAGGACTTGAATCCCAATGAATGCCCCAAAGAGGATCTTGATGTTCTGCGTGAAAGGACGACCATCGGCCATCTTACCGCCAAGCACCAGTCCAATGATAGAACCAACCCCAATGGTAGCTTGCATGGCTCCCAGATAGGCCCCCTCCAGCCCGGTGACTTCCTCGATAAAGGGCCCGATAAAAGCAAAGATGGGGTAGGCCGCAATGAAGGATATGATGCTCAATACCAAGCTGACTTTCACTACCGGGAGCTTGATTACTTTAAAGTTGCTGAAGGAAGCTTCGGCGGTGCCGGGTGATATTGGCACCAGCTTGGCAACAAACGGCATTGCCATGAGCGCGACGATTCCGGCAAAGACGAACGTGGCACGCCAGCCAAAAAGGTCACCCATGACGGTTCCCAAGGGTACGCCCAGAATTAGCGCCAGCGTGAGCCCAGATAAAATGAGGCCCAGCGCTTGCCCTTGTTTGTTTTTGGGTACGAGCGAAGCAGCGATGGCTCCCGCCGTTGGAATGACCAGAATAGCGCACAAAGCGGCCAAAATGCGTGCCGCAATAAATAAGTTGAAGCTAGACAAGAAGGCGGTACCCAGGTTGATCAGTCCAACTAAAAACAATGCGCTCACCAGCAGGCGACGCCGCTCGTATCTGCTGAAGAAGTTCACCACGAAGGGAGCGGCCATACCACTCGTAATGGCAAAGGCGGTAGCTAACTGACCGGCCACCCCCACGCTTACGCCTAAGTCACGGGCCAGCTCCGATAAAAGCCCCGTAAATACGTAGCTTTGGGTGCCCACTGCAAACGTGGCCAACGCTAAAATGTAGATCGTTGAAGGCATGGACTAAAAGGTTTTTGCGTCGGGCTGAGGGTTGAACAACAGTAGGTCGACCGAGAGCTTCCCTCCTCCTAGTAAAGCCAATGCGCCACTCATGGCGAGCACCAAAAGATGATACTCAAACCCTTCCTGTCCTGCTTCCAACTGCCCCCACCAGTTCATAGAAAAGCCGATATCCCAGTGCACGAAGGTGATCATACCCACGAAAAGACCAAAGAGCATAATGGCATTGATACGGGTGGCAAAACCAACAATAAGCAGCAGGCTGCCGACCGTCTCAATGGCAATAGTAAGCCAGGCCAAGATGATGGGCATACGCAGATATTCAGTGAAGAAGTAGATAAATTGGCTGTACCCTTCTCCCTCCAGCTTACCTATCCCGTGAATAAAGATGATGGTGCCTAACACGATGCGTAGCATGATAGACGCCCAATTCTCAGATGTATTAAAAATGAGGTATTTCATTGTTCTATTTTTTTATGGTTACTCTTATTGAAATTCCAGGCGGAAAAATAGCCCTGGCTGAAGATCATATTCCCAATCGTTTCCGAATTGAAAATTATTGAGGGCAATACCGGTTTGTATTAGCCCAAAGTCGCCCCCCAGACGAAACTGCTGAAAGCTAAACAGATGGGTGTCAGCGTTAAAATTGAAGGAGAATTGCCCCTGAAAGAATCCCTTCAACTTCTCCGAGAACTTCGGTCGATATTGCATAATTGAGAAGACCTCGAAGTCAGGGCTACGCTTAATTTCAGAGGTTACGTTGGCCGTGACGAAGAATTCTTCTCGGTAGAAGCTATACTGAACACCTCCCAAGGCCACCGCCCTATCTGGAAGTAAGCGGGTTCCTACTGCCGGTCCCCAGTTCTTGAACAGATTGTAGTTCAGCAAAGAGTACGACATGAAGATACTTTCCTCACTGTCATAATTATACTCCGCCGTATTCAGGCTAAACAGGCTCAGTTTATACTTATTGTCGAAGGGCTTGATCCACCACGTTTCGACGATAAAATTTTCGTCCGTTGCAGCAGTTTCAAGTACCGTCTGTCCGTACAGTGGTACGTGTATGATGAGGCCTACCAAAAGAAAAAGTAGCGTACTATAGTATGTTTTCATATTGACCGTTTTGTCTGTATTGCTTGACTATAAGACAAAGGTCAATAGAAATAAGTCGTGCTTTTATATATAAAAAGCGGTAAAAGTGGTAAAAATCAAGGTGATTTTCGATATTGGTTAGGAGTCTGTCCGACCTCATTCTTAAAAAACTTGATGAAATTTGAGGTATCGTTGAATCCTAGTCGTTCAGCTACTACGGCGATGGTGTCTTTGTTTTGTGACAACTCAGCTTTGGCATTGAGCATTAGAAACTCCTTGGCTACGGCCTTGGCCGATTTGCCGGTCGTTTTCCTCACCGACTCCGACAGGTAGGAAGTACTAATGTTCAGCTCAGCCGCGTAGTCGCTTAAGTGACGTTGGTAGCTGACCTTTTCTTTTAGTAGGCTTTCGAATAAGAAAGCAATCTCCTCAGCTCGGTTAGAAAAGATGAGCTGAGCATTGGGTTGCTGGTAGAGACCATTGGCTTTCTCGAGGAGGATGGTTAGGTAGGCACTCAGAATAGTGGAGGAACCATTAGGTGTTCTTTCTTGAAACTCTTGAAGTATCGTTCCCATCAGGCCGGTGATCATCTTGCTCTCTTCTTCAGAAAGAGCGAGTGCCGGAGAGGTATTAATATTGAAAAACTGAAAATTTCGGTAGAGATCGACTCGATGGTAGGTTTTGTTCAAAATCTCGGGTTTGAATAAAAGCATATAGCCCAGCGAATCTTCCCGAAATGAATTGATGCGCCACGACGAAATGTTGAACGGCGTAGAAAACGAGAGCATCTTGTCGCTCGGATTGAATGAGACGTCGCCTACCTGAACATCAACGTCGTGCCCTTGTCCGTAGGAAATCTCAAAGAAGTTATGCCGGTAAGGGCTCATTTCAAATGCCCTATCTCCGAAGTAATCCTCGATCTTGAATACAAAAAGGTCGCCAACGTCAGAGTCATACGCGATCTCAAGAGAATCTAAATATTCTGCTATAGTATTAAATATTTTCAATTTTGATGAGTTATCGAAAGTTGGTAGTGTACTTTAGACAAGGATGGAAAGATTGAGAATTTGGCAATGGAACAGTACTTCGTATTATTGGATTGACCGCTCAGTGAACCGCCAAAATCTATATAATATGACTACCTGCCCTCATTGCCAAAGCGGAATACCGCCCAGCCCAAAGATCATAAAAAATGGCTTTATTGCCTATGGAAAGCAGAACTCCCGACAGGCAAGTTAGAGATAACCCAGAACTACAACTATACTGTCTGGAAGCTGCGGTTCCCCGCCAGGATGCGATGTGGGTGTTTATAGGGACTAAAGACTGTCCTGACCGGGTCGCCAGGCGATGGATCTGGCTGCCATGGAATGGTTGGCTGTAGAACGCTGCTTAGGCCTAGTAGTGGGGTTTCATTTAGGTGTCAGAGGCGAAGAAGGTGTCTTGGGGCTATGTAAGATTCTAAACCTGAGCATGACCTTGAAAAACGCCTAAAGGAAAAAATAGGGTCAGCTACCAACGAAGTGACATATATTAGACAAGTCAAGTATAGAAAAGTAAAATACCAGTGTAGTAACGGAATTTTTACGATCGGCTGTGATAAGAACCAGATACGTATGTGGTCGTATTCTATTGGTCGTACATCGCGTAGAAACGCTGACCATTTAGATAGATTTTATCTTCATCAATGACCAGTCCGATCTGTAGAGGTTCATGTTTTTTAAAGTTAAGTACCAGTGTAGCTTCTTTACCGCTACCTTCTATGGACCACTCTCCTTTATTATTTCCCCAGTATTCGCTTTTCTTTTGATCTACCATACCTCGTTGCTCAATCCGGCTACGAAACTTACCGTCCTTCTTCAGATGTACTTCGTTAATTTCTTTCTGGTTCTTATAATTACGTTGGTTAATGGAAGCGAGGTACTTTCCGCTTAAAAACTCCTGCCAGTTAAAATCATCGTAGCGGGTATTCTCACTAGGCTTTTTCAGGGTAGTGTTGTCTACTATTTGGGTAAGCTGCTCTTTGAGTTCGTCAAAATTATTGGCTTGGGATATCAGAAAAAAAACGACGCATTTGCCATAAGCTCCACATTTGGCCTCTACGTAAGCTTGATAGTTTCCTGTACTTGTTCCTGCCACTTTCACGTCAGCGTACATTACATCACCCCGATACTGTACCGAGTCGGTAACTACTACCTTCAAATTGTTCGTAAGTTCTAGGCCTTCCTGCCAGCTCTGTTGAATATTCTCTGAGGTGTTTTCCGAAGCCCGAACAAATATTTGCGTGTCATCGCCCCTATCAGAGGTTAAGAGAAATAATTCAGTGTCCTGAGGTAGTACTCCGTACCAGCCTTCGAGAATCTGAGCTTCAACCCCGTAGATTGGTGAGTAAATTGTATCGCTGGGTTGGTACATTACTCCCGAATGCACTCTTTCCTGTGCCCAAGACAAAGAAATCATACTGATGCAAAGTAGTAGGAATAGGGTGGAGCGCATAATTAATTTGTTTTAACATGTCTGGTTAAGATTGTATGATTAGTTCGTTAGTTCAATTGTTTGCCCACTCTTCGCTGATTGGACAGCCGCATCCAGTATTTCCATTACAATCAAATTATTTTCTAGAGCCGAAAGATCGGTAGGTTTTACTTCAATGGTTCCACGCACTACTCCCGCTAGGTAGGCAAATGGGTCGTCTCGGGGAGTTTTTCTCGGCTGGGCTTTTAGAATCTGTTCACTTTCTTTTTCGCTGGGGCGAAAGCGCATATCTAGTGCATTCTCCGTGTGCACATAGCCGATCTGTCCGTAGACTTCCATATCTTTTCTGCTTACCGGCCAGTTCCACGAGGCTTGAATTATTCCCTGGGTTTTAGGGTAGGTTACAATAATTGTCGCTTCATCATCTACCTTGGGATAAATATCTGGCTTAATTTGCTGGGTTACTGCTGTTACTGAAGTAGGTCGCTCGCCCTGCATCAGCCAGGTAATCAGGTTGGCACCGTAGCAGCCAAAGTCAGTTAATGCTCCTGCCCCGTTCCACTTGGGGTCGGTGAGCCACTCCAGAAACTCTTCATTCACTCCAATTTCTTTTGGGCCCGGATGCCCATCATGCACGACGATCTTTCGCAAATCACCAATCGCATTTTCTTCATGTACCAGTCGGTAGGCTTCGTGGTTGCTGCCGTACCAGGTAGTTTCGTAATTGGTAAGCAAATGGATATTATGTTGCCGAGCGAGCTTTGCCATTTGCTGGGCGTGATCCAGACTTACCGCCAGTGGCTTTTCTACCATTACATGAACGCCGCGAGGGGCGCAAATTTCCACCACACTCAAGTGATCATAGATGGTGTTGAAAGCCGTTACCGCTTCGGGCTGAATTTCATCCAGCATAGCTACCAGATCGTCGTACACTAAATCCATAGAGTAGCCGTGCTGGTTGGCGTACCGCTGGGCTAACTCACGGTTAGGCTCTACAATCCCGACGATCTCTATGTCGCCGCGATCCTCTCGCCCTAGTATCCAATGAACGTGAGAATGTACTAGCCCTACTACCGCCACTCGGAGTGGTTTGGGTGATGGAGCCTGAGCATTAACCTTTAGTGTGCTCATTACGATGATTAGAATCCATAGCCATTTCATAGACCAAGTTTACAAAGAATATTTCAGAAAAATCTTCTTTTTTGATTACAAAAAAAGCATGGATAGATACTAATATCAACAAGCAACTATTAAACTCTCTACAGCCATGAAAACGTTTCCTCACCCTCAGCTACTCTTAAGTTTATTATTAGGCTTATCATTTATCAGAGTAACCACCACTACGGTGATGGCTCAGTCTTACCCCTGGTTCCGCTACGGAGGTAACCATATCAGCAGTGCCGTAGCTGCTGACGGCTCAGGAAATACCTATGTGTTAGCGACCTTTAAAGGCACCACCACGTACGGCAGCTATACTTTTAATAGTTTTGGTAGTCCGCACAAGACCGATTTAGCCTTTGTGAAGTACGACAAAGATGGCAATGTAAAGTGGGCTCGTCAGATCGGCAGTACCAGCGATGATTATTTAGGCGATGTAGCCATCAGCAAATACGGAAGTAACCTGTTCATTACGGGTTCATTTAAGAACACAGTAAGTTTTGGCAGCTACCATGGTTATATGACTGGGGCATTAAGTAGTGCGGGAAGTACCGATGCTTTTGTGGCTCGCTATAATGCGGGAACAGGCACACTGCAATGGTCACGTAAAGCCGGAGGTACTTCCACTGATAGAGGCAATGGAATTTTCACTGATATTTGGGGTGATGATGTATACATTGCGGGCTCGTTCCAAGGAACAGCCAACTTTTCCGGAACTAACATCAGTAGCTACGGTGGTACTAGCGATGCTTTTTATGCCAAATATGACGAAAATGGCAACTTTTCACTAGTAAAGAAATACGGCGGATCGGGTTATGACTTCGCTACTTCTATTGCGGTAGGTAAGTATTATGATAACGTATACATCACTGGCGGAAATTCACCGTCCTCTAATCCATACGTGGCTAACTTCTTTTTGGCTAAATATAACTCGTTAGGAACGTACCAATGGGGTAAAACCTACGGTAGCTCCGCCTATATTGATGCCGGAGAAGATATTGTACTGAATAGTTCAGAACATTATGTATACGTGGTTGGAACGTTCTATACACCAAACTTTAATATGGGCGGACAGACGCTCACGAACCAAGGTGGCGCTGACGCATTTGTAGCTCGCTATTCAGAAAATGGCAACTTGCTCTGGGCTGAAGGCATAGGGGGCACGAGTACTGATAATGGGCAAAGCATTGCGGAAGATGGTTCTAAGCTGTACATCTCCGGTACATTTAAAAACACCGTTGATTTTGGTCATCAGTCGTTTACTAGCTATGGATCTACCGATATGTTCGTGTCCCAGCTAGATTCTGATGACGGAGAGTTTCGCTGGACAAGCCGCTTAGGAAGCTCACACACCGACTACGGGAAAGGAAATATTACAGTATCTAAGTATAATCTGCTGTATTTCAGTGGGCACCGGGGCAAGACGGGCTTTGTGTATTATCCGGTTGGCTTTAGTGGCAAGGAAGCTGCAAACGCACGTACTGAGTCCTCCGGTTCACCTCAGACTAGCGAGTCCCAGACAAATGCTCCTCAGGCTGGTGAGTCCCAAACTGATTTTACATTTATCCCTTTGTACTCTCCTGCAAGTTCGTACGTGTGGAAGCTAGTTCCCCCCACGATTCCGTCTATTGCTGAGTTCCGATTGATTAATGCTGACACGGATGTAGATTTAGAAAAGATTTACGGGTTTGAGCAGATTAATTATAGTGAAGTAGGTACGGATAATATTAATATTAAGGCAAACACAAATCCATCTACGGTAGGCAGTGTGGTATTTCAACTAGGAACTGATCCTGAGAGAACAGAAAATAAGGCACCCTACGCCTTCGCTGGAGACAATAATGGTGACTATGCTGCTTGGAGTCCGCCTTCTGGTTCGTATAAACTAACTGCTACGCCCTACTCTGGTTCGAATGGAACTGGGGTGAAGGGTTACACCAAAATCTTATTCTTCTCTATTAATGATGATCTTTCTAGTGCTCGTACCGAAGAAATTGCAAAAACCACTAAGCAAAACTCATCAGGATTGACGGATGAAAACGGGTTAGCGCCAGGAACATTGAGTTTGGCAGCTTATCCCAATCCATTCACCGAACAGACTACGCTTAGTTTTACTGCCCCGCAAGACGGAACTGTGCACTTGGCTATTTACGATATTACCGGAGCGATTGTGAAAGAAGTATTTCAGGGTGCAGTACAAGCTGGGCAACCCTACCAATTTGCTGCCGACGCCTCTGAGCTTACGGGAGCATTCTACATCAGTCGGCTAACCATGGGTAATAAGTCGAGTCATCAGAAGCTGCTGCTTAATCGGTAAACGATAAAGCTACAACAGAAAGGTGTGGTGTTATACTACACCTTTTCTTTTACCAGCGCATTCGGGTTTTTAGGTTTTGAATATGGGCTACGTGATGTTTTCCGTGCCAAGCGTATAAAGCTAACATGGTATCTAGCCGAATTGTCTTATTGGTCTCCGGGTGGACGAAACTACGCGCATAATCTTCGTCACTCATAGCTCGCAGTAATAGTAACCAGCGTTGGTGAATAGCCTCCAAAAGTTGCAGTGAAGGCTCAACTGGGGCTGATGCTGCATCAGGTAGTTCACCCCAGCGATCTTCGTAGTAAGCTTTAATAGTTGGTTGGTTTTCGGTGAGTGTCCAGCGGTAGCGGATATAACTGTTAACGTGGCTATCGGGTACGTGGTGTACTACCTGCCGGATGGTCCAACCACCCTCTCGGTAAGGAATATCTAGTTGCTCATCGCTTAATCCCGCAACTACATTTCGCATCTCAGATGGTAATCGTTCAATTTCAGTTAGATATTTTTCCCGGTCAGTGGGAGTAACTTCAACTGGAGGCGAAAACCGCCCAATGGGGTAGCGTAGTGATTCGTCAGTCATAATTGTGTTCAGGTGTTTATGTATTCAGATATTATAGTGTTCGTGTTTTTAAATCTGGAGTCTAGCCAAATTGTGTCTGTGAAGCGTTAAAAAAACGCACTAGCCTGAGCATATAAGCTCGGACATTGTTTCACAACAATGTAAGCGAGAACATGAATGCCCGACCCGAACAAATTAGCGCTAGACCTTATATTTACTTTGGGACTAACACCACATGATTACAACACTTTCTCGTTTCCGGCAAAGGCAAACTCATTGATTTCCTTTCGAGGTTTCTCGGGTCGTTCTTCCTCGCCCAAATAACCAAGAGCCATCATGACAACAGGTTCATATTCATCCGAAATGTTGAAAGCTTCTCGCGCCTTATCTGGGTAAAATCCCGCCATTTGGTGAGCGTACAAGTCTAACTCGGTAGCTTTGAGCAGAAGAAAACCTACGGCTGTGCCGGTATCGTGCCAAGCGTGGCGGTTGGGTTTGCCGTTTTGGCTAAAGTGTTTCTTGGCTAAGCTGAGCATCAGTATAGGTGCGCCCGTTGCCCATGATTGGTTATATTCGTTAATACAGGAGAGTAGTTTCTGGTAGGTTTCAGACTGCTCTCGAGTAGCGTAGATAAACCGCCAGGGTTGTTCATTGTAGCTAGAGGGGGCATGCCGAGCTGCTTCAAATACCTGCCTTATACTTTCATCACTCACCGAACGGTCGGCAAAATTGCGAGGGCTATATCGCTGGGCAATAATTGTATCTAATGACTTCATAAAAAATTGGTGTCGTGATATAGAACTACAATCACTGCTAACGGAAAAGGTAAGACGAAAGGTTACGATTTTTGGCTATTGCTGAAAAGTCTGAATAGGCGCCTTTTAACTCCCCACTACATTCTCATCTCCCGGAGGCGGATAGTCGTAGCTGGCATCATCAATTACCAGTACCCAATCCTTGGTGCCGCTAGGAGTACGGAGGGTGTACGCGCTACGCTTGAACTTTCCAATATTAATACTATCGCCCGAACGAGGATCAAACCACCAGGCCTGAAACCTCTTACCTTCCATCTGACTTAGGTCAATATCAACGGTAGGGTTTTGGGGCAAATACACCATTACAAAGCCATCACCTCGAGCAGATCGGATTCCGGTCTCATCTGAAATTACTACCGATGAATCTGGTAACAACGTGGTAAATGGCCGGGATTCAAACAGTGCCCGCAAATATCCCATCTGAAACGCACCCGGATGATCCATTGCTTCGTGCCAAGGAGTGCCAGCTTTTAGGATAGGTTTCCGACCGGGTTGCCACATCTGCCAGATATTATTATTTCCGTAAGTATGCCCCAAGCCACCCGAAAGTATATTCCAGTAGGCTGCCTGTCGAGCATCAACATCGTCAAATCTGCCGTTTTCCAATTTAAAGTTGATAGGAATATCTTCGTAATTTGGCTCACTATCCATCGTAGGTTTGAGCGGAGTGCGCTGCAAATTAGCTAGATTTACTTGATAGTTGGGAAAGTTCTCTTTTCCGTGCCCCGACTGAAACATATTAAAATCCAACCATTCGTCGTCGTGAAAAAACGTTGCGGAGTTCTGTTCACCCATCGGGTGATAGGTCGTTAAATGAGCACCGCCATCGCCTTCATTCAACCCTTTTGCCATTTGCCGAATAATGTCAAAATCCTCTTCTTCTTCAGGAATACGGTCGCCTCCTAGAATCCAGATAATTGGTTTATCACGGTAGCGTTCGCTCAGAAATTTACCGAAGGCGTAGGCATTCTGAGGAGTGAATACTTCCGGACCTATTCCCCAGCGTTTATTAAACTTATCGCCCCAGGTGGGTAGCATTCCAATGTATAATCCTAACTCCTCCGCCTTATCGACGATAAAATCAACGTGGGTGAAGTACTCTTCGTTGGGTTGGGCTGGATCATCGTTTATCAATGGAGTATGACCGTAGGGGTTAGGGTCGTGTAAACCATCCTGTTCAGCCAACACTACGGCCTGAATAACAGTAAACCCCTTATCGGCTCTATTTTTTAGATAATTAGTAGCCTCTTCTCGGTTAAGGCGGTGAAAAAGCTCCCAGGCCGTATCGCCTAGCCAGAAAAAAGGAGTGCCACCTTCCTGAACCAGATAACGCTGATTTTCGCTCACCTTCAATGATTGTCCATTAGCAATGAGTGAGAATAAGAGAAGTAATGCAGTAAAATAATAGCTAGTGTGCGACATAGTGGAAGGATTAAGGTTGTTAACGATTGTTCCATAAGTTAAAATTTCTCGCTAACTTTTTCCAGTGTTTTTTGTCGCAACCTATTCATTTACGAGATAGCCAAAGCACCCAGTCGCCTTCAGCGGGAGCCGTAAGCTTGGTAACTTCTGTACCCAGTATATTAGAATCATAAACCCAGGTACCAGTATCCGGATCGAACCAGCGTACTGAGAAAGTATACTTGGGTAGCTTTAGCGTTATCGTTGGTACTTTATCTTTTGGGTAATCACTTTTAGGAGTAGTTCCACTGGGATTCGCTAGATATACCAAATACTCAGTGTCATTATGAATACACTTGTACCGAAGAGCATCTCCACCAACTAAGCGATCGTCCGGTTGCATGCCTACCAAAGTCAACCCTGACTGTTGGAAAAACTGATGAATGTGCCGAAAATCGTGTCCGCCCTGAAATAGAATTCCGGCTCGGTTAGCATCAAAATAGCCAGAAATACCTTTATCTCTACCTTCGTGAGGTTGGTAGCTTAGAATGACTTTTTTATTCGGTCCTTGGAATTCAGAACCTAAGTAAGGGTCGTAGGTTTTTAAGCCACCATAAGTAGCGTGCCCACCTGAGAATAGCGAAGCCCACATGAGCCGCCGAAAAAAGTAACGGGGATGTGCGGGCGGACGATAAAGTTCGTAGCGATCTTCATCCAGTACCGCGGGCTGCTCAGCTTTTTCTCGGTATTCTAGAATAAGTTTCCCAGCTACTTCATCTAGACTCTCTAAAGTTACAATATCCGACCAGGGTTCTTCGGCAAAATCGTAACCAGTAAAGCGGGCTTGGTGATTAGTGATAAGTGTGCCCCAGGGTTCCTGATCGTGATAATCTTGTCCCATTTGCCGAATCGTTTGATGATAGACCTCTCGTCCAGAGATAGAGGCAACTGTATCGGCCTGAATCTTACGGTCGTTGGTCATCGCCCACTGAATGTTGGGAAAAGACGACCAACGGGCTTGGGCGTAACGAGCAATCATTTGGGAAGCTTCGTCACCTTCGCCATAGCGGCGTATCATTTCAGTGTCTTCGGCATGAGGCATGAGTTGTAAAATAATCTGCGGATATTTTTCCAGTGCATATAGTAAGCGATGCTCAATTTCTTTCCAGACAAACAGTGATAAATCTCGACCGTTAGGCATTAAAAGCTCGTCTACCTCACCTCGTGACATGGCAAACCAGGTTCGGATTTTAGTAGTACCCATTTCGGCAGCCTGGTCAATGTATACCTTCCAATGTGGCTCAGTAGGTACTACGTAGCGATAACCTGTATCGCCAATATGTAAAAACCACTCACCATTATCGTAAACAAACTGGTACGGATCATCGGGATGTATCCGCAGCTTACCACGAAAATCAGATGGAAGTACTTCAAAAGTACCTTGTTGATTATCTAGCCCGGGATTATTAGAAGTCGATCGCCACTGCCACTCTCCCACCAAATTGCAGTAAGCCCGGGCTCGGTAACGAGTTCCTCCATCGTAAAAACCGTCAACTGTAGCTCTCGAGCCATCAGATCGAGTAAATGTAACTTTTAAACTGATGTCGTAGTAAGGGTTTTGTTCCGTAGGTGTAGCATTGAGCTCGATTTCGTAGACACCTCGATGGTAGGCAGTTTTTGCACTACTAATTTGCTGGTTGTTTTCGTTTTGTGCGACGATAAGACTCGCCTTCAGAAAAAATACCGCTACAATTAAAAAGTTACGTAACATATACATTTTTAAGGTGGTTGATTAAGAGTTAAAGCAAGATGGTACAGGACGGCAAACTTGACTGCTTTTTCGTACTTTTACTATTATAAACTAAATTTTCCTACACAAAATCTACCTTTCTATGGAAAGCCTGTCTACATCTTTTAAGCATGTAAATTACCTGTGGAATGAAGATAAAGCCAAGTCGTTGGAAGGCGATGAGGTAGCATTATTACTATACCGATCTAATATTCTTGGGACTGATCTCAGGATTACTAATTATGGGGGTGGGAATACAAGTTGTAAGACAATTGAAAAAGATCCGCTCACCGGCGAAGATACAGAAGTAATGTGGATTAAAGGCTCAGGGGGCGATATTGGATCGCTGACCCGAAATGGCCTAGCCGGACTGTTCAACGAACGTTTGCATGCTCTTAAAAATCGCTACCGAGGGTTGGAGCACGAGGATGAAATGGTAGGGCTATTTTATCATTGTCTCTATGATCTAGATTCGCGGGCACCTAGCATCGATACTCCGCTACACGCATTTTTGCCTTACAAACATATTGACCACCTGCATCCGGATGCTTTAATTGCCATTGCCGCTGCCAAGAACGGGAAGCAGATTAACGAAGAGTTATTTGAGGGACAACTTGGTTGGGTAGACTGGCAACGACCTGGCTTCGACTTAGGGTTACAGCTAGAAAAGTGCATCCAAGAAAACCCAGGTATTCGGGGAATTACACTGGGCAGTCACGGGGTATTCACCTGGGGCGACACAGCTTACGAATGCTACATGAATAGCCTGGAGGTGATCGAGAAAGCATCACGCTACATTGAAGAGCATACGGGTAAAGACCGTCCAGTATTTGGTGGGGCTAAGGTGAATTCATTACCTGAAACAGATCGTAAAAAACAAGCAGCAGAGTTAGCCCCCACACTAAGGGGATTATGCTCTAGCCATAAGCCGATGGTAGGTCACTTTACCGATGATGAGCGGGTGTTACAATTCATCAACAGTGAGGATTTGTCCAAACTAGCTCCTATGGGGACATCTTGTCCCGATCACTTTCTTAGAACCAAAATTCGCCCACTAGTCCTGGATTTTCTTCCGGCTGATGCGGATATATCGGATGCTAAGGCTGTTCGTGACCAAATGTCGGGGGCGTTTCAGGAGTACCGTAAAGATTATGCGGAGTACTACGAAAACCACAAGCATGACAATAGTCCCGCTATGCGAGACCCTAATCCGGTGGTAATTCTGTGGCCAGGCGTGGGTATGTTTACGTTTGCTAAGAACAAGCAAACAGCTCGAGTAGCCAGTGAGTTTTATGTAAACGCTATTAACGTAATGCGAGGTTCGGAAGCAATCTCAGAATACACGTCTCTTCCGCTGCAAGAAGCCTTTGATATTGAGTATTGGCTACTGGAGGAAGCCAAGCTAAAACGAATGCCGGCTGAAAAACCGCTTTCCCGAAAAGTAGCGCTGATCACGGGTAGTGGGGGGGGCATCGGAAAAGCCATTGCTGAGAAGTTTGTGCAGCAAGGAGCCTGCGTTATCCTCTCAGATATGAATAAAGAGCGGGTAGAAGAAGCCCGCAGCGAATTTGTGAAGAAATACGGAAAAGATTCAACCATTGCGGCCTCTCTTAATGTAACCGAAACAGCGGATATTACCCAGACGTTCAGAGATGCTTGTTTAGCTTTTGGGGGGGTGGATATTTTAGTAAATAATGCAGGACTTTCTATCTCTAAAACACTAGAAGACACGCAGGAAGGTGACTGGGATTTACAGCATAATGTTATGGTAAAAGGGCAGTTCCTGATGACCCAATCTGCCGTAAATATTATGCGGAAGCAGCGCTTGGGTGGCGATATTGTGAATATCGTAAGTAAAAATGCGCTGGTTTCCGGGCCAAACAATGCTGCCTACGGAACTGCCAAAGCGGCTCAGTTACACTTGTCGCGCTTACTGGCGGCTGAATTAGGAAAAGATAAGATTCGAGTGAATGTCGTGAACCCAGATGCGGTGATTCAGGGAAGTAATATTTGGGCTGGTGGCTGGGCCAAAGGAAGGGCTGAAGCCTACGGAGTTTCCGAAGAGGATTTGCCTAATCACTATGCTAAACGTACCCTACTGAATGAAACGATACTTCCTGAAGATATTGCTAATGGAGTATTTGCTTTGGTTGGGGGTCTGATGAATAAAAGTACTGGCAACGTACTAAATGTCGACGGCGGACTTGCTCCCGCTTTCGTTCGCTAGAAAATCAGTTACGAGAGAGGGCGCACTGGTTTATCTCCTCATAGGTAATAAAGTCCATAGTGGGCATCCAATCTTTAACAGATGCCCAGTATTCCTCTCGCAGAAGTTGGTTGCGGCATACTTTCACCGCAATGACGCTTACCTCTTGTTGACGAACTATTTCGCGCTCTGAAATTAATAAAGTGCAGGCTAGTGCTAAAGAATTTAGCTTGTCAACAATGATGGGCATAACGTGAATATTTCTCTATCTTGCAATATAGGTTTCGTTTGAAATGACCTGCCCCTGATTTCGCTCAATAAGGGAGATTCCTCGTTTATTAGTGAGGTTATCGCGATTAGTGATAAGAGGCAGTCAAACTTAATTATCCCAAACGGGGGCAAAGTGCGGGTTAATTAACCGACGATTCTGGTGCAGTGCGTGTATATTAGCGATCTCTTCATCAGTTAATGAGAAGTCAAAAATATCAAAATTACTTGCCCGGCGTTTGGAGCTACCAGACTTTGGAATAGCTGCTATATTCTCCTGCTGCACCAGCCAGCGCAGCGTAATTTGAGTAGGTGATTTTCCGTATTTCTTTCCTAGATTAATAAGGTACTGATCCTCCAGAACCTCTCCTTTGGCGATAGGGCAGTAAGCCGTTAGCATCATCTGGTGTTCACTAAGTACATTGAGTACAGCACTTTGACCCAGGTAAGGGTGATATTCTACCTGATTACACACAATCGGTGCTAATGCTTTGGCTTCCTTTAGCAAAGAAGACGGGAAGTTACTCACTCCAATGAGGCGGGTTTTTCCAGCTTGCTGTAGTTCCATCAGTGTATCCAGACATTCCCGCAGATCCATATCGCTGGAAGGCCAATGAATTAGCGTAAGATTGACATAATCCATCTGTAGTTTTTGTAGGCTATCTTCTAGTCCGGCGGTAATACCCGCATGGCTAAGATCAGTATGCCAGATTTTAGTGGTCACAAATAGATCGTTACGATCTACTGAAGCATCTTGAATACCAGAGCCTACATCTTGCTCATTTTCGTACATTTTGGCAGTATCAATGTGGCGATACCCCAAACTAATAGCATCAGCCACTGAAGTACGGCAGTCTTGCCCAGTAAGGCCAAAGGTACCTAGTCCTAAGGCTGGTATTTGTTCCTGATTGATATCAATAAAAATCATAAGAGAGAGGAGTGCATTTACAGTCAATAAAAAAATTACGAATACTTAACCTGAAAGTGGGCAACAGGTTTGAATAGTACGATAAAATATTACTGCTTTTATTCCGTAAAATTGCAGTCCTTTTTTAATTCTGATAAGGTGTAAGGGGTTACGAATCACTCAGAAAGGTTAGACTATTATCTTTTCTCTTTCTTGAGTAATTCCCCCTGCTCGTCGTAGAATTTCCAGGTACCCGAAGGCTGGTCACCATTGTATTGGCCTTCCTCCTTCAGTTGACCGCTTTCGTGATATAAGTGATAATTGCCCTGGCGCACTCCAGCATAGTATTCGGTTTCGCTTTCTAGCTGACCTGAAGTATAGTAGGTCTTAGTAGTTTGGGCACGGCGACCATTTTTGTATACTTCAACTTTCTGTAAATTGCCGTTCTCATGATAGTAGCGAGCTGTATCATTGAGCTGACCAGCGCGATAGAAAAGAACTTCCTGTAGTTGGCCACTCGGAAAGTAGTTTTGCCAGCGTCCGGCGGGCTTTCCGTCGACCTGGCTCTGACGGCTTTTCAGTTGCTCATCGCGGTAATACGTCTCAATAAGCGTGGTATCTCGTTGATAATCGGTGCGTTGTTGGAGGATACCATTAGAAAAATATTCCTGGTGTTCGCCTTTGGGTTTTCCGTTTTGGTATAACCCTTCGGCTTTCAGAGTGCCATCAGGGTAGAGGTAGCGGACTTTGCCTTCCAAGAAACCGTTTTCGTAAGTTTCTTCTATCACCAACTGGCCATCAACCGTGTAGGAACGAGAAACTCCATGGCGTTGCCCTTGCTGAAAGGTAGTCTCGCTGGCTGGCTTTCCATTGGGATAATACTCAGTATACGGCCCTTCCAAACTAGAGTTAATGTAGGTGCCCTCATTACGAAGTGTGCCATCTTCGTAAAACTGACGGACGGGCCCTTGCTGTTTACCTTGCTCATAGGTAAGCTGCTCCCGCAGATTTCCGTTAGGGTAATAAGACTCAATTAGACCGTCGGGTTTATCGTTGATAAAGCTGGTTTTATTCTTGAGCGAACCGTCTTCATGATACACTCGTAGTTCGCCTTCCATTTTATTATCAGCAAAATGCGCCGTTTGTAGCGTATCTCCACTTGGCGTGAGTACTATTACCGCTCCCTCTTTTTTTCCATCCTGATACGGAATTACCCGTTGTATTGCTCCATTGGGATAAAATTCCCGAAAGGTGCCAATCATTTTACCGTTGTCAAACACTCCTCGGGCCGAGATACTGCCGTCGGGAAAGTAGCGTACATAGTCGCCGTGGGCTCGGGTACTATCATTATCTAGAATGAAATATTTTGCCTTCGGAATAGTCTGAGCCGAATCATAATAGGTAATTACCTGAGTGGTATCTAGCAGGTTTTGGGCTGCTAAGTGACCGCTTGTAGCCATCCCAATCAGCATCAGTATAATACTTTGCATAAGCACAATAGTTTATTCTTTAGCTTTAGTAATGGTAAAACAATAATTTTATCATTTTATGCGCGCTTCCTTTGCCCGGCTACTTCGTTGAAAAGCCTCGTCATAGCTTAGGCTATGCCTATGTTTTTCGCCTCGTAACCAGGCAAAATAATCAGCGCAAAACCGACAATTTATTATTTCACCATTACTTAACGCAGAATTAGGCTATTTAATACGGACGCGGGTAGCTCCGTAGCCAAATTTTTCGCGCATAGCATCCTGGAAGTAGTTGATGTTTTTCATTGTAGACAACCGCTTATGGATTGCATCACGTAATACCCCACTCCCTACACCATGGATAAAGGTGATTTCATCCATCCCCGTAGCAATGGCCTGATCTAGTTTCTCCTCAAAGGTCGTAAGCTGAAGCTCAAGCATTTCAGGGTTACTTAGATCGTCGTAATTGGGGGTAAGTTCTTCAATATGTAAGTCTACTTCACGAGGGGGACGATCCAGGTGGAGTATATTTTTGGTAGCCACATCGTCTTCTTTAGGAGCAAACATGTGCTCCTTTAGTTTTTCTGGATCAAGAGGAGTACCCATTTGCTCATCTACCCGAACTACAAATGCTGGTTTGTTGAGTACCGGAGCCGTTGATTTACTTTTAAAAAAAGAATTGGCCTTGAAATGAATGCGCCGTTGTAACGGCTCGCGTAACGTGAAGTAGCCCGCCCGATGAAAGATGAGTTGTATAATCAGAGTGGGCCAATTATCGAATTCGGCTACTTTCACATTTTTCAGTTTGGCTGTGCTTTGGGGGGAAAGTAATCCGGCACTAATTCCTTTATAATTACCTTGAGAATCTTCCCCTACTGAAAATGGTAGTTCAAAGTCGGTAGCGTTTACTAGATGAAGCGAGAGTTGTTGGTCGTTGATGGCTACGTGAGCTAAGTAAATGCCTTGCTGCTTGGTTTTGGGTGTATTTTCATCAGCCATAGAGCGAGCCGGAGTACGCTCAGATTTCTCGAAGTAGTTTCCTTCTTCCTGAGCTACTACTACTAACTCACTACGCAGTACGGGAATCCCAAAGCCATCTTCTATTTCAATTTCAACTAGGTTTTTCTCCAGAAAGCGTGTAATTACCCCTTCCTCATTGCCTCGTAAAGTGCGAACCTTATCGCCTATCCTCATAAATTATAGTATTACAGTGTTATGGTTTTACAGTACTATATTATAGTTGTAGTGCTGATTCGGACAAATTTCTACTTTGCTTCACGATATACCAACACCGGATAAGTAGCAAAGTAAGAAATATCTTTCACCGTACTACCCTCTAATACACGTTCAAAAAAATTACGTCGCTGGTGCAACAATGCTACAATGTCCATGCTTTGGTCAATTGCGTGCTGATCTATGCTACGCACAACATCATCTTTGTATGCTCTCTTCTCAAATTGTAGTTGAGCTTGAGGAAGAGCATCTTTCACTTGTTTCTGAAAATCCTGGTAGGCAGCTTGCTCCCGTAAGTTTTCACTGTGGTACATGTGTACCACGTGAAGCCGAGCTCTGAAGGGCTCAGCAAATAACGTCAAGCGAGTTAATACGTTAATGTCCTCCTGCTGATAATCTGTGGCGTACATAATCTTCTGGGGAATGTGATAATTAGCCGCAGTAGGTACGCACAGTACCGGACAGGGAGCCTGCTTAATGGTTTTTGCAGTATTACTACCAATGTATTCTTCAAAAATATCTTTTACCCCCGTGGTGCCCATTACAATCATAGAATACCGATATTCTTGGGCATAGTCAATAATCTGCTCATTAAGTGGGCCATAGGTAAATTGATAGTTACAGTCAGCTAATCCATGCTTACCTTCCATGCGTAGGATCTCCTCTGACAATTGCCGGAGGGTATCTTCAGCGTGTTTTGTTAAGTCATCAATAGTGGGTTGCTTGTACCGGTCGGGGGTTTTCTTACTAGAAAGTGTCTTCCCGAATTCTTCTTCAGTAAAAACGTGGATTAGTGTAAGTGAGGCCTGATGGGCTGCTCCTATCTTAGCAGCAAACTCCACAGCATTGAGCGAACATTCGGAAAAGTCAACTGGACAGAGAATACGGTTCATCATGATGAGGTGATTTGGTAGGTAATGATACGAAGTTCACAAATGAATAGTTTGATCAGAACGATGCTTACTTGGCAATCAAAGGGGAACCTACTTAGCCTTACTGACCCAAGCGTTGTTTTTAATGCGAAAACGCCACGGTAACTTGGCATCGTCTCCAGCATAGTCGATTCCTACCCGTGGACTAGTAATAATTTTGTCTTCTTCTACCACTTCGTTTTTATCTTCTAACCAAATGAGCTCACCTGTGAGTGAGATACCGTAGTGCTCCCGATGGATATTCAGGGCTTGGGTAAGCATACCTGGGCCAGCGGTTAATCGTTTCACATCCGTTAATACTCTTCGCTGTTTCATTACTTCTAGCCCTACGCTGGGCTCAACAGCTCGGATCAAAACCGCGTCCGGCTTTCCTTCTTGGTTGGTGATGATATTAAACATCCGATGAATTCGATACACCGTGTACACATACGCTACGCCCCCGGGCTGAAACATTATCTCAGTGCGGGTGTTCCGTCGGTTTAAGTGCATCTGAGTAGCTTGATCATCCCGGTGAGCGTAAGCTTCCGTTTCTACAATTTTTCCTCCCGTTACCTGTCCATCAATATTAGTAAATAAGTATTTCCCCAGCAGTTCCCGACTGATTTGCAGCACATCAGAGCGTTGGTAGAAGCCAGTATCTAAAATACTCATAGCGTCAATTAGTGTTAAGGTGTTTTAGTGTCACAGTGTTCAGGTTCTAGACTCAGAACCCTGAACCCTTGAGCTTTAAAATTCAGAACACAAAAACACATGAATATGTAAACACTATAACACTTCAAAATGTGGAGCTTGTTTTCAATGACCTAAGCGTTAAATTTGCGCTCATAACTTTTAAACTACATTAACTATGAAACGAAGATTGTATCTTATGGTAATTGCCCTGCTAATTGTTTGGCAGGTAGAAGCTCAAATCACGACTCCTCAACCAAGTCCGTTGGGTGAAGTTTCCCAGACCGTAGGACTTGCGGAAGTAACTATTAACTACTCTCGCCCTGGCGTAAAAGGTCGTAAAATTTTTGGTGGACTGGAAGCCTACGATAAACTGTGGCGTACTGGAGCTAATCAGGCTACCCGACTTACTGTAAGCGATGAAGTAATGATTGAAGGCAACTCTTTACCCGAAGGCGAATATGCTCTGTTTAGCATCCCTGGTGAGGAAGAGTGGACAATTATTGTTAACAAAAATGTAAACCAAGGAGGAATTGGAAATTACGACGAGGCCGAGGATGTATTCCGCTTTACGGTTCCGGCTAAGAAGACCGACATGCCCTTTGAGACATTAACATTTATGTTCTCAGATATGACTGATACTGGAGCCGATGTGCATCTGGTTTGGGAAAATACTATGGTGACCTTCGGCGTGGAAGACCCTAATGTGGATAAAAAAGTAATGGCGCAGATTAATGAGCAAATGGCTGACCCAGGCGACGATCCTAATCTGTACTACGCAGCGGCTAATTATTACTACAATACCGAGAAGGATATGACGCAGGCTCAAGAGTGGATCGATAAAGCGGTAGAACTTAATAACGAGCGCTACTGGGTAATGCACCTCCAAGCTAAAATTCATGAGAAAAACGGTAAATACGAGACTGCGATGGAGGCCGCTAAAAAATCGAAGGAGCTAGCAGAAGCCAACGGCAACCAAGCTTACGTAAAAATGAACGACGAACTAATGGCTACGATTAGCGAAGAAATGTAGTTCTTTGGCATTGGGAATTAGGCGGCCGCGCGATATTAGGAGTTGGGTAGCAAGGCGTAATTATAGTAGCATAGCTACGTGCATTGTTAGCCAATAAACATTAAGCAAAGCTTATAGTTTTCTAATCGATAGTCTTCTAAAATCGCGCGGCCACCGCCCAATTTCTAAAACCTAAAAATGCCCCAACTCAGTGAGCGTGATATTGACCGAATTATAGAGATGGCCTGGGAAGACCGAACTCCCTTTGATGCTATTGAAGCCCAGTTTGGCGTATCCGAGAAAGAAGTAATTAAACTAATGCGCCGAGAAATGAAACCTAGCTCGTGGCGTATGTGGCGCGAAAGGGTTCAAGGCCGTAGTACCAAACATCAAAAAAGGCGTAACTTCGAAGAAGGGACGTTTAAGAGTACTCGCCAGAAAAACATCTCCTTTAACAAAATTAGCAAGCGGTAGTATCTGGTTACGCTAAAGTCCATCTATTCACAGAAATTGGCTAGAAAGCAGTCTTCTGATTGGATAGAAAATATAGTATAACACTACTGCTCAAATCAAATCACCCTAATCAAACTCCTTTCCTATGGCTTATCATTACCTACTGACTTTTTATTTGTTAACCAGTAGTATAACCTTTTCGTGGGCACAAACCAAACCATACTTTCCTACCGCTCAAATCTGGGAAACCCGATCTCCGCAACAGATGGGCTTAAATGCTGAGCAATTACAACAAGCTGTAGATTTTGCTCAGGCCAATGAGTATGAAGGTGACTATGATCTAAAAGTTGCTATTCTGAAGGGGTTCGTCCGAGAACCTTATCATGAAATCAAGGGACCGACTAAAGATCGGGGTAAACCCGCTGGGGTTGTTCTAAAAAATGGCTACATCGTGACTCAGTGGGGTGACGTAGACCGGGTAGATATGACGTTTAGCGTTACGAAAAGCTATCTTTCTACTATAGCAGGTTTAGCCATAGATGAAGGATTAATCAAAAGTGTCGACGATTCAGTGGGGCAATACGTGTGGGATGGCACGTTTGCGGGCGATCATAACTCCCAAATTACCTGGGAGCACCTGCTAAATCAATCTTCCGATTGGTCAGGTAGTTTATTCGGCATTAGTGATTGGGCAGATCGCCCGCCGAGCGAAGGTGGAGTAGACGACTGGAAATATCGTGAATTACTCACCCCCGGAACCAACTTTGAATACAACGATGTGCGGGTTAACCTACTCGCTTATTCACTGTTACAAGTCTGGCGAAAGCCTTTACCGATGATCTTGAAAGAGAAAATCATGGATCCGATTGGAGCTTCTAGTACCTGGCGGTGGTATGGCTACGAAAGTTCCTTTGTAAACGTAGATGGTATCATGATGCAGTCAGTGAGTGGTGGTGGTCATTCCGGTGGCGGAGTATTCATCTCTACACTTGATCACGCTCGGTTTGGCCTGTTATTTCTGAGGCGAGGTTTATGGAATGGGCAGCGACTTATTTCTGAAGATTGGATCAATCAGGCAACTACCTCATCGCCTGCCAACGAGAGTTACGGCTATATGTGGTGGCTGAACCGGGGCAATCGGGCTTGGGGTGGTGGTACATCGCCTTCCATTTATTATGCTGCTGGCTTTGGTGGGAACTTCATTATAATTGATAATGAACACGATCTGGTAATCGTGACCCGCTGGCTACAGCCTTCTCAGATCGGTGAAATGGTTCGTTTAGTACTAGCTTCAGTAGAAGATTAGTAGTTAGGCTTTGGGCAATTCTGCCAGAATGGTTCGGCCGGCTTTGGTTTTATCGCCAATGCTAACCTTTACCTGAGCGTCTAACGGTAAAAATACGTCAACGCGGGATCCAAACTTGATGAAGCCGAATTCTTCGCCCTGTTGTACTTTATCGCCCTCACCCACGTACCATTTGATGCGCCGAGCCATGGCTCCGGCAATCTGCCGAACCAGTATTTCCAAACCATTTTGTAGTTGAAGCACCATCGTGGTGCGCTCGTTATCAGTACTGGATTTGGGATGCCAAGCCACCAGATATTTACCGGCGTGGTATTTAAAGTACTTCACCAGCCCTGAAGCCGGATTACGGTTCACGTGAACATTGATAGGCGACATAAAGATAGAAACCTGCATCCGGCGCTGATGAAAGTACTCGGCTTCTTCGGCTTCCTCAATCACTACTACTTTACCATCCGCCGGAGCTAAAATTTGTTGCTCATCGCGTTTTACTACAATTTTTGGGTTACGAAAAAACTGTAGTAGTAGTAAGTAAATAACCGCACTACCAATAAGAACAATTGTTTGTAAAATCGCTTGCGTCGGAAAAAAATAGGCAATCGCTACATTGATTATGACCAGAATAATCAACGAAACCATTAACAGTGATCGCCCTTCTTGGTGGATAGTCATAGATAATCAGCGTTGTTGTAACTATACGACAAAGATAAGCGGCTTTTGTTACCGAGAGAAGGTTTGGAGGAGTGATTGAGTAAATGATAGAATATTTGTACGGAAAATTATCCCACCATTTACTCATTCTATTAAAATCCTCCCCGGAACTTATAAGTGTTGGCTACTTTGTCAATGGCGACAATATAAGCGGCAATTCGCATAGACACGCCGTACTTAAGAGCGGTTTTGTATACTCGCTCAAAGGATTCTCGCATAATTCGGTCGGAACGGCGGTTTACCCGGTCGCGCGTCCATTTATAGCCCAAGCGGTTTTGTACCCACTCAAAGTAAGAAACGGTTACTCCTCCAGCATTGGCCAGAATATCGGGTACTACTAATGTTCCTTTACTATTGATAACATCATCGGCCCGGGCGGAAGTAGGGCCATTGGCACCTTCCACAATCATGCGGGCATTAATCTGTTCGGCATTTTTCACCGTAATTACATCTTCCATCGCCGCTGGAATCAGAATATCTACTTCTAGAGTGAGTAGTTCATCGCCCTCGATTTTTTCACCTCCGGCAAACCCCGCCAAGGTACCACCGTTAGCTGAGCGAAATTCTACTGCCTGCTGAATACTAATTCCATCGGGATTATAATACGCTCCTGAAATATCGCTGATGGCCACTACCTTACTACCTCGCTCTTCCATCAGCAAAGCAGCGTAAGAACCAACATTACCGAAGCCTTGAACAGCTACGGTAGAATGATAAGGGTTGATTTTTAGCTTTTCCATAGCAGCAAAAGCCGAGACCATTACGCCCCTTCCGGTAGCTTCTGTTCGCCCCAAAGATCCGCCGAGTACCAGGGGCTTGCCAGTAACTACGGCATTAATGGTCATTCCATTGGCTCGGGAATATTCGTCCATAATCCAGGCCATTTCCTTGGGACCAGTGCCCATGTCAGGAGCAGGAATATCACGGTCGGGGCCGAAAATGCTGAACATTTCCTGGGTATACGTTCGGGTAAGCCGCTCGATCTCACCGGAAGACATCTTCCTGGGATCACAACGAATTCCACCTTTGGCTCCGCCGTAGGGAATATCTACTACCGCGCATTTCCAGGTCATCCAGGCAGCTAAGGCTTTTACTTCGTCAATATTCACACCCATATCATAGCGGATACCGCCTTTGGATGGGCCTAAAATATTGGAGTGAATAACCCGGTAGCCCTCAAATACCCGAATGGAGCCGTCGTCCATAGTAACGGGTAAGGAAACAATTACCTGTTTGACAGGATTCTTTAGAACATTATATATTTCGTCGTTCAAACCCAGTGCTTGAGAAGCAATGTGAAAGCGCGACATCATGGATTCAAACGGATTCTCACGATCTTTGATCGGAGCTGGTTCTACGTATGACATGTGGTTAACTTATTATAGATTTCCTAAAATGTGGTGTAAAATTAGTAATCTGGTTTTACTAAACGTAACCAACGTAGGGTTTTTAAAAAAATTTCAAAAAAATAATGATAAAATGGGAAGCTAGTAGCAAGCCATCGAATCGATCTAAGAATCCTCCGTGCCCAGGTAGTCCTTTTCCTGAGTCTTTAATGTCAATGCTACGCTTGAAGAGTGATTCAACTAAGTCGCCGTAGGTACCTGTAACCACAATGATGGCGCCTACAACGATCCACTCCCAGGCAGGTAAGTCAGTGTAAAAGTACGATAGCAGCACCGCAGTAACCAGGGCAGTAACCGCGCCCCCAATGCTTCCTTCCCAGGATTTCTTGGGTGATACTCGGGCAAATAGCTGCCGTTTGCCAAAGCGGACTCCGGCAAAGTAAGCACCAGTATCACTTGCCCAGAAGAGAGAGAGAATGCCTAGAACAATCTGGAAACTATACGTTGTGCCCGAAAAAGCAATGAGGTTGAGTAAGGCAAAAGGTACGGCTACATAGATAATACCACAGAGTGTGAAAGCAATATTTGTAAAAGGTTTTTTGTCGGACTTCTTGTACAGCTTAATAAAAAATATACTCGCCATTGCCGGAAAAATCAGCAGATAATAATCGGGAGTGAGTGTGCCTCGCTCTACCATAAAACTGATAGTGTATACCAAAAGTCCAGTAGCAGTACCGACCGATTTGAGGGGCAGCATCCCATCTAGTCCGGTGAGTTTATAAAATTCTAGTTGGGTGAGTCCGCAGATACCGAAAAAGAGTACAAAATACGTCCACTCGCCGAGATACACCGCAAATACGATAGCCACAATACCAAGGGTGGCGGTGATAATTCGCTGGGTAAGGTTATTATATCTACTTAAAGCGGATATCATCGTGAATAATTTTCAGGGCACTGATTACGCAGTCAGGTGCCACGTAAATTTCAATCGGGCCGAAATGGTACGCCCGATCTTGCTTATCAATCAGTACTGGATTCAAACTATGGTCGTCTAGCACGGCTTTTACAATCTCCGCCTGATAGCGTTGCTGAGTAGAAAATACTTTTTGCCACTTACTATCCATACGATTGCTTAGGCTTAGTCATTTGCCGAAACTGATATAACAAAAACGCCCCCGCCACGGTAGCCCCTAGAGCTATTGGCCAGGCTACCACTTCGGTGGCTTCCATATCAATATCCGTAATTTCTTGCTGATACAGATAAAGCATGAGAAGCGTAAAGCCATTGTTTACAAAGTGAGCAAAAATAGCGTACCATAAATTGCCCGACCAGTAAAATAAATAACCAAATAATGCTCCTAGCAGAAGTCGGGGAAAGAATCCGTAAAACTGTAAATGAATCGCGCTGAAGCAAATGGCTGATAGCCAGATGGCCACGTGAGCATTACCGAATAATTGTTGTAATTTGGGTTGTACCAACCCTCGAAATAATAATTCTTCACCTACGGCGGGTAGCACCGCAATCACTACTAGACCGATGAGTAAGCCTGCAATACTATCGAATCGGGTTAAATATTCAGTCAACTCTTTCAATTCTTCCTCTTTTCCTCGTGCCCAGTTTTCGAATGCCGGAGAAAGCTGACTAAAGTCCAGATTCATATTCCACTCAATAACGACTGAGTTGGCAAACATAAAAGCAATCATAAGTAAGAACACTAGTCCTAAAATAATGAGCGAGGTTTCGTAACGGGCAGTTAGAGCCGACGGTCGTTTTTGGTCAATCAGTTGCTGGTGCAGCAACGGGGCAATAATAAATCCGAAAATAGAAGTAGCAGCTTGGATAATCAATAGTATTGTTTTGGCTTGCGGTGAACCTGTAGGATCGGCTAACACCTGCTGGAAATTCTGAAAATTATAATCAACTAAGGGGAGTATGCCGATAATAGCAGCAAATTGACCTAAGAACAGCCCCAAAAGTACGAACCCTACCAAAATTAATAAGGAAGAAATAGTGCTGGTTTTTCGCACGAGCGACGGTTCAGTCTCTTCAAGTAAATCCATCAAACCACAAACTTAAATATGTATCAGTTAAACTTACTGCCCCGGCTTCTGTTACTAAATGGATAAAAAAACCGGATAGGGCAAAGTTAAAGAAACTTCTGACTTTCTTTGATGTGTTCAGTTATTCGCGTGTCCGGCACCCAGTATTCCAGTTTTCATGTTTATGTAATAACTTTGAACACTAATCAAAAATGTTGTGGTAAAAATTGGTACGATAGATTTAGGTGAGTTTCCGCTATTGCTGGCGCCAATGGAAGATGTGAGTGACCCTCCGTTTCGAGCGGTTTGCAAAAAGAATGGTGCGGATATTATGTATACTGAGTTCATTTCTTCGGAAGGGCTTATTCGTGATGCTGTCAAAAGCGTAGAGAAGCTGGATATTTACGACTACGAGCGTCCGATTGGTATCCAGATTTTTGGTGATAAGATTGATTCTATGCGGGAAGCGGCCGCTATCGCCGAAGCGGCTCAGCCGGAATTGGTGGATATCAACTACGGTTGCCCGGTCAAGAAAGTTGCTTGCAAGGGAGCGGGAGCGGGTATACTACAGGATTTACCCAAAATGCAGGAAATGACCCGAGAGATTGTCAATCGGGTACAACTGCCAGTAACGGTAAAAACCCGTTTGGGCTGGGATGAGAAAACCATTAAGATCGTAGAAGTAGCCCAACGGCTGCAAGATGTGGGTATCCAGGCACTGACCATCCATGGGCGTACTCGTAAGCAGATGTACAAGGGCGTGGCTGACTGGAATCCGATTGCTGAAGTAAAAAATCACTCTGATATTCATATTCCAATTTTTGGTAATGGCGATATCGACTCACCGGAAAAAGCCTTAGAGTATCGTCGCCGCTACGGAGTAGACGGTATTATGATTGGGCGAGCTGCCATTGGCTATCCTTGGATATTTCGAGAGATTAAGCACTACTTTAAAACTGGGGAAAAATTAGCTCCTCCCACACTGGAAGAACGAGTGCAAGTCGCCCGGGAGCACTTAGAGTTTTCGGTACAATGGAAGGGTGAACGCAAGGGTATCTACGAAATGCGTCGCCACTACACCAACTACTTCCGAGGTATTCCCCACTTCAAACCTTATCGGCAGCGGTTGGTTGAGTTACCTACTTTCTCCGAAGTATCCGAGACATTAGACGAGGTTGCGGAGAAGTTTGCTGGACACTACGAGGCAGTCCCAGCGGAATGAAATCACGCTTGACCCAAAATGCTGATGTGATCGCTTGGGGAGCCTTAATTTTACTTTCTTTAATCTGGGGAAGTTCCTTCATCTTGATAAAACGAGGGCTGACTGCCTTTTCTGGTAGTGAAGTTGGCGCACTACGCATTGTAGCCGCGGGCGCATTTTTACTTCCGGTAGCAATTACGGGCTTCCCTAAACTGAATCGCCGTCACTGGATCGTATTGATGGTTATCGGCTTTTTGGGCAGCCTGATTCCGGCGTTTTTATTTGCCTGGGCGCAAACTCAGCTCAGTAGTTCGGCCACCGGAATCATTAATGCGGTGACTCCTTTGAATGTATTAGTAGTAGGAGCAGTATTTTTTCATCAGTCTATCGTTCGCAAGCAGATTCTTGGCTTATTAATGGGATTGATTGGAACAGTTCTGCTCATTCTAGCGGGTTCGGCAGAATCATCCACGGGATTTAATGCCTATTCTTTACTAGTGGTAGGAGCTACGGTGTGTTATGGTTTTAGCTCCAATATCATCAAGCATTATACTTATGATCTTACCCCTCAAACCATTACGGCGGTTTCTTTGGTGCTGATGTTACCCATTGCTGCGGGGTACTTGTTTGGCTATTCTTCCTTTCTTCCTACCCTAGAGCAACAACAGGCTTGGTGGCCGTTTTTGGCAATTGTTACGCTAGGAGTGGTGGGTACAGCGCTAGCACTGATTATCTTCAACAAACTAGTGCAGTTACGCTCCCCAGTATTTGCAGCCTCGGTAACTTACCTAGTGCCGATAGTCGCTATTTTGTGGGGCTTTATTGATGGGGAATCCCTTAACTATCAACATTTTCTGGGAATGCTGGCAATTTTGGGTGGTGTGTTTATTGCTAATCGATTGTAGTAACTAATTTTCAACTCCTTCTGTCCAAACTTCGTGCATGGGTTTGCCCTTACTGTTAAGTCCTTTGTGGTACCAGTCGTCGCCAGTGCGGCGGTACTCAAAAGATAAGGAAGCACCCGTTCGGCTATCGTCGCGGGAGAAAAATTCAATGTTCTCAGTATACTCACCGCCTTCGGTAGCTTGGTAAGTGCCACCACCAGTACCCATAAATTCCTTAGTGGCGTAGTTGAATGCAGCCCACTGAAAACGGCTGCCCGAAAGGATTTTGACGGTGATCCGAGGGCCAGCTCGTCGTCGCTCACCTTCATTTCCTTCTTCATCTACTCGGGTAGCAAACCGCCAAACTCCAGTGAGAGGAGTAGTTTCTTCGCTTAGACGTTCCCACACCTGAGTTCCGTTGGGGGTATTTTTCAGTGTAAGGTGACTATCGGTTAATTGGGCTGAGTAAGTAATAGGTTCACGTACCTGAGAGGCATCATCGGTAAAAAAGTCGTAGAGAAGGTTTAGTTTACCATCTCCTAATTCGTAGCCACCACCACCAGCACTGATAAAGCTTCCGTCGGATTGATACTGCCCGAACATAAAATAACCGTTTTGACAAATGGCGATCATTTCTATTCCAGATAGCGGCTGTCCACCAGCACTTTTGAGCTTCCAGCCGCCCTCCATAGTTTGTGCCAAGGCACCGCCAGCCGTAATGACAATAAAAATTAATAGGGAAAGTAGTGGTTTCATAGGATTATAGGTTGCTTAACCATAAAACTACGGAATCCTTACAAAGTTACAAGAGAGGATAAGCTAATTGACTAGCCGCTCATTAGCGGCAGTGGTGAATAACGTGCGTGATTACTCCCCACACCCGCACGGACTGAGACTGAATGATATTTGCCAACTCGTAATCTAAAGAATACTGTTGAGCATTATACGCTGAAGCCTGCATCAATCTAAATTCTTCGTTTTCCGTGGCAATCACTAAATCTTTATCTTTAGGTGAAAGGCTACGATCCACTACTAGTAAATCACCATCATGAATATTCAGCGGCTCCATACTTTCACCCTTTACTTTAATAAAGTAGCAGGAAGAAGAGTGAGTAAGTACATATTCATTCAGATCAGGGCGGTCAGTAAAAACATCACCCGACAGCTGGGGTAACTTTTGTAATCTAATCCCCAACTCAGAAGATGATTCAAGTGTCATAGTGGTGAAGCGGTTGGTAGTTCGGAACAAATATATATTTTTAAAAAGTAATAAATACTTTTTTTAAGAATATTTTTTAAAAAATAGTTATCGCGCTTAAGTGATCTGCTTCTCAACTAAGTACTTCCAGTAGCGGCGGGGCACGTGCTGAAGATGTAGTTTATCGTTGCGCCGTTCAGGAATATTCACACTATGAAAGTAGGTCTGCCAGAGGTTCTGATAGTCTTGCTCAGCATCAGTAAGTAGTTGGGGCGATAAATGTTGAGGTGATGATGAATCTAAGGTGATAAAATGAGTAGATGGCGACCGGTTTTCCTCAGTATCAGATGTTGGTTCATGGTAAAGGCCATAATTTCGATTCGTATCGTAAATAAGCCAGCGGAAGGCAGGATAACGTTCGGTGAAGTGAGGAGGAAGTAGCGGCAATACGTTGAAATCAGGATTAATTAAAGCCGTGTACAAATCATCCTGGGTTTGCTGAAAGCGAACGAAGGCCTGCATCCGGTGTACCTCACGGTAAATCTGCTTCTGAATACGGTGAATTTGCAGCACAACAGGTTCTCGGAAGTTATTCATCACATTTTCCACACTTGCTATTGCCAGGCGAACGAAGCGATAAATCAGCATCTCTACCTGAGGTTGTTCCGAAAGAAAAACGTGGTACAGGGTTTCCACGGCTTGTTCTTCGCATCGTTTTTTCACACCTTTCTTCACCCGTTCACTGTATGCCTGGTTGGTAGAAACAAAGGTGGGGTTACCGAATAACCCGGGTTGAAATTGGCTCTCCTCAACTATTTCTTCAGCTGGAGTTTTTAAGCGATAGCTTTCAAAAATGGCGGATAGTAGCCCATCGAACGATCCGTCGTAGGTATACACCATTACTTTAGCTAAATAAGTTAAGTTGAGGCGAGAATTTCGGGCGGGTCTGCTCACTCAAGATTCGTTCCCTCAAATGTTCAGGATGGAAGCCGAGCCAGCGAAAATCAGGGTCGGCAGCAGTCAGAAAGTAGCGGGCCCGTTTCCAGACGATACCGATTTTCTGAAGGTGTGCGCTTCGTAGCTTACCGAACCTCCGTGCCTGCACAATTTTCTGGGCTGATTTTACTCCAATGCCGGGAATGCGAAGAATCAGTTCATAGGGAGCGGTGTTTACATCTACTGGAAACTGATCAGGGTTCCGCAATGCATAACCCAACTTAGGATCTACTTCTTGATCGAGGTCAGGGTATTTGGTATCAACCAGTTCGTTTACGTTGAATCCGTAGCTGCGGAGTAGCCAGTCGGCCTGATACAAGCGGTTTTCGCGAATTAGCGGCGGACTATGCAGTACAGGCAACCGTTGGTCGTTACTAATAGGCACATAACCTGAATAATATACCCGGCGCAATTGCTGCTGCTGGTACAAACTATTGGCTAGGTGCAGAATATGATAGTCCTTTTCAGGAGTAGCTCCCACTACTAGTTGAGTGCTTTGTCCGCCGGGGGCAAAGGTAGGAGTAGATCGTAGTGTCTTTTTTTCTTCGCGATAGCCCGTGATAGATTCGGCTAAGAAATTCATTGGCCGATAGGCGGAAGGATAGTCTTTCTCGGGAGCAACTTTTTTCAAACCCTTCTCTGAAGGAATTTCTAGATTGACACTTAGACGATCGGCATACAAACCTGCTTCATGGATTAATTCATCGCTCGCTCCAGGAATTGCTTTCAGGTGAATATAGCCGTTAAACTTATGCTCAGTACGCAGCTTTTTGGCAATGCGAACTAGTCGCTCCATCGTATAATCCGCATTTTTAAAGATCCCCGAACTAAGAAATAAGCCTTCAATGTAGTTTCGCTTGTAAAAATTAATAGTCAGATCAACGACTTCCTGGACGGTGAAAGCGGCTCGTTTTACGTCATTAGACCGACGACTCACACAGTAAGCACAGTCAAAGAAGCAGTAGTTGGTCAGCAAAATCTTGAGTAATGAAACGCAGCGACCATCTTGGGTGTAGGTATGGCAAATGCCCATTCCCTGTGAATTTCCTAACCCATCTTTGGTATTTTTCCGGTAGCTACCGCTAGAGGCACAACTCACGTCATATTTGGCAGCGTCGGCTAGTACAGCTAGCTTCTCACTAATTCGTTGATTCATAATCCTAAAATAGGTATAAAATACTTATTTAAAGTATTTAATCTAAAATATTTTTCAAGCGAGTTTTTCCTACTGGGTAAGTGGCGAAACGAGAAGAACCACTCTGATTACTGTTCTAGTTGGATGTCATTTTACCCTGGGTTATATTCACTGGTACGAGATTATCTACTAGCCTACTATGCCAGCCATAATAAAGTCAAGAATCTGTAATCTATTAATCATACTTCTGGGCGGCTTGAGTCTATCAGGAGTGCCTAATTCGGTTTCACCTCCTAACATTATTATTATTCTGGCGGACGATTTAGGCTACGGCGATCTGCAATCGTATAATCCGGCCTCGTTAGTCCCTACTCCTAATCTAAATCGGCTAGCCTCGGAGGGTATTCGTCTGATCAACGCCTACTGCCCAGTGGCAGTTTGTTCCCCTACGCGCTACTCGCTAATGACCGGACGTTACTCTTTCCGCAGTTGGAAGCCTAATGGTGTGATGGCCAACTACGAACCATCGCTGATTGAAGACGAAATACTCACCCTACCCGAAATGCTGAAGGAGGCAGGCTACACTACTGCCGGGTTCGGTAAGTGGCATTTGGGTACTACATTTCCGACGCTAGACGGAGAAAAACCCGCTGGCTACGGAAAATTTCGGGCTGATGACAACGGAGCAAATTTAGATTTAAGTAAACCAGTGAGCGACGGTCCGCTGGATCATGGCTTTGATCATTGGTTAGGATTCAGTTGTGCCAGTGAGTGCTGGATACTGGAAAACAATCAAATTGCCGCCATTATTGATCATGACCTTTATACTACCGAAGCCACACCCGGTGCCGAAAGACTACCTAAGTACAAACTGGAAGAATATCTGCCTTATATTACGGATCAGACTCTGGATTTTCTGAAAACTCAGCCATCGGCCAATCAGCCTTTCTTCTTGTACTACGCACCCTATGTACCGCACATCCCATTAGCAGTAAATGAACGCTTCCGAGGTACTACCAAAGCCGGACTGTACGGTGACTACGTGTATGAGCTGGATTATTACGTCGGACAAATATTAGCCGCACTAGATAGCCTGGAGTTATCAAATAATACCATTGTGCTTTTTGCCAGCGATAATGGGTCTCAGTTTGAAATGATAGCTCAGGGAATGAATCTGGAAAACGCTCAAAACACTCCTGCCAGTAGTGTGGAAGGGACGCTAACTGACAAAGTACATCACCCTAATGGTAAACTGCGAGGTACTAAATGGAGTGTATGGGAAGGTGGAGTCAGAACACCCTTTATTGCTCGTTGGCCCAATCATTTTCCGGCTAAAGCGACCAGCGAAGATATTTTCGCGCTGAACGATGTACTAGCTACCTTAGCAGCAGTAGTAGATTATGAGTTACTCGAGAACTCAGCACACGACAGTCATAACCTACTTCCTTTGCTATTGGGAAAAGAAAAAGGTGCTCGGGAGTCAGTCGTTGTAAAGGCTAGTAATAATATCTACGGATTGCGACAGGGCAAGTGGAAATATGTCGAGGAGGGGAATGATAAGCCGCCTCAATTATACGATCTTTCATTAGATGAGGAAGAGACTAATGATGTATCACTTCAACATCCGACGATAGCTCAGAAAATGGCGCAGAAACTGGCTGAGATATTGAATAGTGACCGGACGGTAATGAATTACTAAATTTTTACCTACCGGAGCTGGAGGTGATAGAGAAGATGGAGAGCAAAGAAAATATAACTATTTCTCTGCTCATTAACCGACAAACAATAAGCCTGATTCGGTAGTAGTATTACTATCATTAAACAATCATTAATCTATGAACACATCAATAACTGAGGTTCCTAACTATCCTCGAGAGATGCAACAGAAGCCTTTCTTCGACCTGACCTTAGAGATGCTAAACTGCGTACGAGATCACCACTTTGATCGCTTAGCTCAAATTTGTGACGATGACTACGGTATTGTAGATATTAATACCGAGGGTGGTTCAGAAATTATTCGTGACCGCGCTGGTTGGGAAAAGTGGTTTGCCGGACTGTTTAAGACTCTAGACCAGATACAGGCACAGACTTGGTCAGAGATTACCAATTATGAAGCTGAGCAGACTAGCGAAATGGGCTACAGTGTAGTTGATTTTGATCAGATGTTTATTGCGGGAGACAAGCGAATGCGATTTTCAGTGATTGCCACAATTATCTGGAAAAAGGTGGGTGAAATATGGAAAGAAGCCCGGTATCATAGCTCACTTATTAAAGTAGAAGAACTGACAGGTTTGTCAGGAAGTATTTAAACAAAAAACGCACTGTGTGTAGATACAGTGCGTTCTCCAAGTTAGCTGTTAGCTAACGAGTTTGTACTTAAGCATTAACGGTAGCTCGCTCGTCGTAAACAGAAGCATCAGTTTTGCTAGAGCTTATTGCAGTAGCATACACTACCAACCCAAAGCCAATCTTATTTACCGCATCACCGATATTGTAGATCAAATCCATATTAGCAGTATCTATACCAGTGAAAGATAATAAGTTACCAGGAAGCAGCATGTAACCGATAGGATAGATACCCCAACCAATGAAAGCGAACAAAGCCAGATTCTTAAACCCTTTCTTCACTATAGGGCTAGCAGACTTGTCAGCTAGTGCTTTAGCTGAACCAAACCATACTTCATAGATAATAACTGCCCAACCTACGGTAGATATGAATCCCCAAATGATGTTCATAGTACCGTTATCGCGGTAGAAACCTTCACCAATGTAGCCTGCTACTAGCATCAGTACTGCGGCAGCAATAAATCTCCACATCAATCCGATTTTAGCTCCTGCTGGGCGAAGCAATAAGTAGAACTCAACGCACATTAAAGGAACAGTTAGTGTCCAATCGATATAGCGAAGGACGGTGGGGTTTTCTCCGGTAATGGTGTAGTAGTCTCTCATATAGTAATAATGTACGGCAGCAATTCCAGTAATCAGTCCTGAGATTAGTAATGATAGTTTCCACTTACCATCTACACGACTTCTTTCAAAAAAGAAAAAAATGGAAGCCGCAAACATAGCCATGTAACCTGTAAAAAAGGTAAACGCTACGGGGTCGTCGACGGGTATCTCGACGATGTCTGCAAGAAGTAAAGTTTTCATACTGTTTATTATATTGGTTTATATAATAAACATATTAGAATATTTTTGTTTGGCACTTTTTACTGAGAATATAAGCTAAAATTTTTATTTCAACATTGATGTACGATAATTTACAATTAAAAATGCTTTTTACATAATGAAAACAAGTATTTTACTTAAATTATTTAAATAAGTATTAATTTTCTGAACTTCATAATGTTTATTTTTTTTAATTAAAAATTAAACATTATGGAATATTTACTGAAGTGCGCTGAGATAAGGGTTAGATAATACATTTGTTTACTCTATTTTTATAGAGTAATTGAATGCTAATTAAACAACCTATCACCTAACTACTCATGAAAATCTCGCTCATACTCTCGCTCGTAGTACTTCTGACGGCCTGTGCTACTTCACCCTCAGAGCCACCAGAAAACAAATATGATATTGTAATTTATGGTGGAACGTCCGGCGGTATTGCGGCGGCTATTCAAGCCTCCCGTATGGGTAAGTCCGTAGTGCTAATTGAACCATCGGACCGAATTGGTGGGCTGACGACAGGAGGGCTAGGTCAGACAGATATTGGTAATAAGCAAGCTATCGGCGGAATTTCCCGGGAGTTTTATCAAAACATTCGAGCATACTATAGTAACCCTGAGCATTGGCAATGGCAGGCAAGGGAAGACTACATGGATGGAGGGCAGACTCGCACCGAAGAGGGTGAAGATGCCATGTGGACGTTTGAACCTTCAGTTGCCTTACAAGTATATCAGAATATGCTTGCTGACGCTGGTATAGAGGTAATAACCAAAGAACAGTTAAACCGGAAAAGTGGAGTTACTAAAGAAGGTAGTCAGATTACCCAAATCACCACCGAAAGCGGTAATACCTACGCCGGAAAGGTGTTTATTGATGCTACTTACGAAGGCGACCTAATGGCTACGGCAGGAGTAGACTACTTTGTAGGGCGTGAAGCTAATAGCGTATATGATGAAACCTATAATGGTGTACAGCTTCTGGAAGGGCATCAATTTCCGGATGGAGTTGATCCGTATGTAGTGCCCGGCGATAGTAGCAGCGATTTGCTTTGGGGCATTAGTGCGGCCAATCTGGCACCGCAAGGTAGCGGTGATACGCTCGTGCAAGCGTACAACTTTCGTATCTGCTTGACCGATGTCGATGAAAATAAAGTACCGATAACTCGCCCTGCTAACTATGACTCGGCTCATTATGAGTTACTAGCTCGGCTGTTCGAGGCTCAGCCGGATAAGCGTGGGATTAATCAGTACTTTATCTGGAGTCGGATGCCTAACGCTAAAACGGATATTAATAACCGGGGAGGCTTCTCTACCGACATGATTAACTGGAGCCATAATTACCCCGAAGCTAGCTATGCACAGCGAGCCGAAATCATCAAAGCGCACCGAGACTACACACAAGGCTTACTATATTTCTACACTTCTGATCCGCGTGTACCAACCGAGTTGCAGGAAGAAATGAAGCGGTGGGGCTATCCGAAAGACGAATATACCAGTAACGGAAATTGGTCGCCTCAGCTTTACGTGCGCGAAGCCCGTCGGCTGATTGGAGAGTATGTAATGACCCAAGCTAACTGTCAGGGGCGAGAAGTGGTGGAAGACCCTATCGGTATGGCAGCTTACACGATGGATTCTCACAACTGCCAACGCCTTGTGGTGAATGGACAAGTAAAAAATGAGGGTAATGTAGAAATTGGTGGCTTTCCGCCCTATCCCATCGCGTACCGATCCATTATTCCCAAACAAGTACAAGCAGACAATCTACTAGTACCAGTATGTTTATCCGCTAGCCATATTGCTTTTGGCTCTATTCGTATGGAACCCGTATTTATGGTATTAGGACAATCGGCAGCGACAGCAGCAGTGCTAGCGATTGATCAAAAAACAACTGTAAAAGAAGTGGAATATAGTGACCTACGAACTCAGCTGTTAGCTGACCAGCAGGTTTTGGAAAATTAGCACTAGCGGATACCTAGCGGTACAGTACCTGATTATGCCAACGCATTTGATATGACTCCAGCAGCCAATGCTGTAATATCTGCTTTAGATAAATAAGAGTTCGCCGCCTGATATTTTTCATGTAGTAAATATACCCAGACTAAAGATGAGCATAAATCAGATACTAGTCTAAAACTTACCTATGTGGGTTATGCATAAATTATTATCTCTTTTGGCTATGGTCTAAATTAGGGTGCTACGATAAGAATAAAAGTCTTCAAAAGAACATGTAATAATCTGATTATCAGGAATTTGATATTTTTAAGAATAATATAATATTTATTAAGAGACGCTATTTGATTCTCAATCATGCTCTGAGTACTGACAATCTGATTTGATCATTTAGAGCTCGTAGTCAAGAACGGAGCAAACCTTTTCATAAAATCTAACCATAACCACATTATGTCCTTATTTTGTAATAAGGGTTTACTTATTAACGTTTAATTAGTATCTTGATACAGGCGAAGGTGACAGTGATGTATGTAAGAAAACCCTAAAGATAGGAGAGTTGTGGGTATCTATTTCACTGAAATTTACCCTACATTTGTGGGGTGTCGCCAATGACTATCAAACCCAGAAACATCGCTTACCAATTATAGGTCATGGAAAATCTTCTAGCGCTCTTCAGACAAATTCTATTTTACGGAACCTTCGTATGCATTGGAGTAGGGATACTGGTGATCTTGTATCTATTTTTCAAGTTAGCTACTACCAGTAACTACAAGGCCAAGTATGACTTTATCAATCAGCAGGAGAAAAAATTGCTTTGGTACAGTAGCATCTCCTTTATTGCTGGAGGATCTTGTTACGTCACTTCTATTCTCTCTACCGAATGGATGTTCGTATTCGTAGGCCTATTTGTCTCTATCATGTTTGGGCTGATTGTTGGGGTAGTTATTTACAATTATCTAGAATACTATTATCCTACTTTTATTGAAGGGCGGCTTCACGCATTGCGGTACAAGCCTCGCCGCTCTAAAGCTGGTAATGAGATGAAACTACTGAGTGAATCTGAGGAGGATGTTTACCTGGATGAAGGGCAACAGGCCGAAGAAAATATTTTCTCAGTAGATTACGATGTATGGATTGATGAGGCCTCTGGAGAAACCCAAATCGAGAAGTACAAAGGACATCTCCACGCTGAGAAATCTCCTACTTGTGGTTATTACACGCTGCGGGTAGTGCGGGAAGAAATTATCGAGTCGCCTACTGAGGAAAAAGAGGGTACACTCATTAAGCACTATGAATGCAGCTACACGAAGTATAAGACCCAAAAGGTCTTCAATATCGCTAAGCTGAAGAAAAATCCTAAAGAAGCCGGAAAAACGCTTGTCTCAGTTTAGATCAGTGGATAATGGATAGTTGATAATTAGTTTTTTGCTAATTGTCCATTTTCAATTATCAACTTTCCAATATTAAGCGCATCCCATTTTCCCTCCGTCGACAGTAAGATGCACACCTGAGATATATGCAGCCGAAGGCGAAGCCAGGAATGCTACTGCGTAAGCAACTTCAGCAGGTTCAGCAAATCGCCCCACCGGAATCTGTGCTTTCATACTTTGTTCAATCTCTTCTAGAGTCTTACTCTGATTAGTTGCCCGATTCTTTATCAAATCCCGAATGCGTCCAGTTTCCGTGGATCCAGGTAAGATATTGTTTACCGTAATTCCGTATTGACCAAGTTCTTTAGATAGTGTTTTCGCCCAGTTACCTACTGCTCCCCGAATGGTATTAGAAACTCCTAGTCCGGGTATTGGCTCTTTTACTGAAGTAGAAATAATATTGATAATCCGTCCGTAACCCGCTTTCTTCATACTAGGCAATAAAGCTTGTACTAGGATCTGATTGCCGATGACGTGCATCTCAAACCCTTTTCGGAAGGCATTGAGATCCGCCTCATGGGCTAGACCCGCTGGAGGTCCCCCAGTATTGTTTACCAAAATATGAATTTCATTTTGATTACTAGCGTAATCTTGCAGAACTGATTTCAAATAATCTGGTTGCTGAAAGTCAGCGCGTAGATAATCATGTCTTTGTCCCTCAGAAGTTGAGAGTTCAGCTAAGGCTTCTTCGAGTTTTTCTTCGTCACGGGCTATCAAGGTAATGCTGGCACCTAAATCGGCGAGCTCCACGGCACAAGCCTTTCCGATACCGTCTGTACTACCACACACTACGGCTTTTTTGTTGGTTAGATTAAGATTAATCATGTTTTCTCTATCTTTTTACTGTGGATGAAGTTATAAAAATATGGAAGAAATACATAAGCAAGCATTGACCCACGATCAGAACGATCCACTCAGGGAGTTTCGCGATCGTTTTCATATTCCTCACGATCATCAGGGTAATGAAAAAATCTATTTTTGTGGTAACTCGCTAGGGCTTCAACCTAAAACAGTCTCTGGCGCAATAGACAATGAGCTAGAAGCATGGCGTACCTTAGGAGTGGACGGACACTTTACCGAGCCAAACCCTTGGTGGACCTATCATAAGCGTCTTAAAAAGCCGCTAGCTCATTTAATTGGTGCCCAAGAAGATGAAGTGGTAGCGATGAACAATCTAACCACTAACCTTCATCTGTTAATGGCTTCATTTTATCGCCCCACGGCTCATCGTTACCGAATTATGATTGAGGGTGGGGCATTTCCTTCCGACCACTATGCCGTAGAAAGTCAGATTCGCTGGCACGGGTTTAACCCGCAAGATGCACTCATCGAGCTTCGCCCCCGCCCAGAAGAAGAGACCTTACGGATGGAAGATATTATTGATGCTATTGAACAGCAGCAAGATTCATTGGCGTTACTGTTGCTACCGGGTATTCAGTACTATACGGGGCAGTTTTTCAACTTGAAAACCATCACCGAGGTAGCCCATGGTGCTGGAGCTAAAGTTGGTTATGACTTGGCTCACGCTATTGGGAATGTCCCTATGCAATTGCACGATTGGAATGTTGATTTCGCAGTGTGGTGCAGCTATAAGTATTTGAACTCTGGTCCAGGCAATACAGGTGGCGCATTTGTTCACGAACGGTATGCCAATGATTTGGAAATTCCCCGGCTAGCCGGTTGGTGGGGGCATCAGGAGGAAGATCGCTTTCAGATGAAACCGGGGTTCAAACCCATGTATGGTGCCGATGGTTGGCAACTAAGTAATGCTAATATTTTGCCTCTTGCTGCTCAACGAGCCTCACTGCAAATTGTAGCTGAAGCAGGTATTAATCAGATTCGCGAAAAGAGCCTGCAACTGACGGGTTTTCTGGAAGAATGTATTCAATCTATTGATCCAGAACAAAAGTACATTACTGTTATCACCCCTCGGAACCCAGCAGAGCGGGGTGCTCAATTATCATTAGTATTTACTGATCGCGGAAAAGAGGTCTTTGAAAAACTCACTCAATCCGGTATTATTGTCGATTGGCGGGAACCCAGCGTCATCCGGGTAGCCCCAGCACCACTATACAATACTTTTACTGAAGTTTATCGCTTCAGCGAGATTCTTCGCGAAACTTTATCCTAATGAGCAAAGGTAACATGACAATCTTAGGAGCAGGCCTCTCAGGATCACTGCTAAGTACACTATTGTCGCAAGGTGATTACCGGGTACAACTTTTTGAGAAAAGGTCTGACCCTAGAAAATCTGAATTGGAAGAGGGACGATCGATCAATCTGGCGCTAAGTTATCGCGGGTGGAGTGCATTAGCGCGAGCAGGGTTAAAGGAGAGAGTACGTTCTCGGGCTATTGCTATGTGGGGTCGTATGATGCACGATGAGCGAGGGAATCTATCCTTTCAGCCTTACGGCACCGATGACCAAGCGATTTATTCCGTATCTCGCCTAGGGTTGAACCAATTGCTGATAGATGAAGCGGAAAAGGCGGGTGCTGAGCTATTTTTTGAACATCGGTGTGAGGAAATCTACTTGAAGCAAGGTAAAGCCATCATCCATGATTTAAATGAGAAAGAAAGCTTTCTCACCGAACCTGATCTGCTAATTGGAGCTGATGGAGCATTTTCTACGTTACGAACGGCCATGCAGAAAACGCCTCGTTATAATTACAGTCAATCGTTCATTGAACACGGATACAAAGAACTAAGTATTCCAGCTAAAAATGGAGAATTTGCCCTGGAACCTCACGCTTTGCATATCTGGCCTCGGGGAGGGTACATGCTTATTGCCCTGCCCAATGCAGATAAAAGTTTTACATGTACCCTGTTTCTAGCCTACGAAGGAAAAGAGTCCTTCGCGCAACTAACGAGTCCTACTGCGGTTACTCATTTTTTTGAGAAACGTTTTCCGGATGCGCTAGCAGTGATGCCTGGGATTACCGAAGAGTTCTTTCAGAACCCAACTTCTGATTTGGTGACCATCAAGTGCTACCCCTGGTCGCGCTATGGTAAAAATGTGCTGGTTGGCGATGCGGCTCACGCTATTGTCCCTTTCTACGGACAAGGGATGAATGCAGGTTTTGAGGATTGCCGTATTTTTATGGATTTATTGCAAGAGCATGGTGGTGACTATGAGCAAATGATATATCGTTTTCAGGACTTGCGTAAGCCGGATGCGGATGCAGTGGCTGAGTTAGCTCTGCACAATTTCATTGAAATGCGGGATTTGGTGGCCGATCGGGAATTTCTGGAACGTAAGAAGGTTGAAGCTGAGCTACACCATCGTTTCCCTGACCGTTGGATACCTTTGTATACGATGGTCACTTTTACTAACATTCGCTATTCAGAAGCCTTGCGGATAGGACAGCAGCAAGACCGTATTATGCGCCAAGTAATGAAGCACTATGATTACGCATCCGAATTAACGGATCAGGATTACGAACGAATTGTAGCCTTGCTGGATAATGGCGAATAATGAGTAATTGATGGTTCGACATTCATCATTACTCATTACTCATTGCTAAGGTTGAGGTATCTTTACAATCGACCACTTTATACAATGTTCCGTTACTCTTCGTGAAGATATATAACTCGCCCGCACTATCAGTGCCAAAGCGAAGATCAACTCGACGACTCTCAGTGAGTGTTTCCAGATCGGTGGGTTGACCATCAAACTCAATACTTAGCTGGTAAACTGGGGCTTGCTGACCAAGCTCCATTTTATCTGCTTCAGAGTAGAATATCTTACCACGAGGTATGTCCCCAAACACATACTTGCCTTCTAAAAGTGGTACTTCGGTGCCGGTGTACACGAACCCACCAGATATGGCATTACCTTCGTCGTGATCGTACTGAGCCACTGGGTAGACGTAACCAGAGTCATTTTCAGGAAGCGGATACACCAGCTCAGGATTTGCCAGTGGGTCAAACAATAGCATTCCTTCCCGGTTAGGCCAACCGTAGTCGCCTCCGGCTACTCCTAAATTCACTTCCTCTACGCTATGCTGACCAATATTGGTGATGAACATTTTACCTGACGTTTCATCCCACGAAATACGGTGAGGGTTGCGGAACCCTCGTGCCCAGACTTCAGAAACAGTACTAGGGTCATCAGCAAATGGATTATCTTCAGGAATTCCGTACTGACCATTAGCACTGTTAGTTCCGGAAGGGTTAATGCGAATGACGCTGCCCCAAATAAGATCGCGATTAGCACTCAAGAAAGGATAGCGAAGCCCGGAGCCACCGTCGCCTACACTTAGGTATAACATCCCATAGTCAGCATTGCCCAGTTGAGCCAGTGGATTGAAGGTAACTTCCTGAAATCCGTGAGAGCTACCGGTCATATCTACCCGTAATAGTTCCCGTTTGCTACCAGAGAATTGTTCAGCCTGTGGATCATTTGTTTTCCACTCTACAAGTACCCATTGCAGTTTGGCTTTAATACTATCGGGTAAGGGAAAATCGGCTGGAGCGGCATTGGCAGGTTCTGTATGAGTGGTATACAGTAACCCATTTTCTTTAAACTTAGGATGGAATGCAAAGCTACCAAACCCGGTACCGTAGCCTGGGACGTGAATAAAATCGGGTGACTCAGCATTCATATCTAAGTATACCTTAGAGGTGCGGTCGGTAATTTCGTAAAGTTGTCCGCGCAGATCATGTAGAAATAAACGTTCCTGCTCACCATTTCCTAATGCTAATAGCTTATTAATACGAGCAACTGGTGGAACAGTATCAGTAGGAGGGGCAGTAAGCACTTCTTCTAAAACCAACCGCAAGTTTGCCATTGGAATTTTCTCAGGTACCGGATTGAGTATACCGCCCGGACGATTGTTTTGACTCCTTTTTTCCCCTTGAGAGAACTTATGAATAAAGCCCAAAATATGCTCAATCTGCTGATCATCCAGCATCGTAAAGGCCGGCATATACTGGTTATATTTTTTGAACAATTCCTGTGCCCGTTCATCGCCTCCATCTATCATTTCAGGGGCATTGCTAATAAAAGAAACTAACCACTCTTTTTCTACTTGGGAGGTAACTCCGCTTAGGTTAGGGCCAATGACGGTTTCCTGAAAGTTATGACAAGCGGCACAGTATTGATTAAACAACTCTTGCCCATGCTGCACGGATAGTTCATCCCGCACAAAGTTAGCTTCAGCTACAGGTTGTGTTTCGGATGATGGGGAAGTGCAAGCTATAAGATAAAGAAAAGGTGCGAAGGTGGGCACTAGCAAGCGTAAGATACGATTTGGCATAATTTATCAGGTGTTGAACATCTAAAGATACAACAGAATCAGCTATATCCGTAGTTCGTTACGGACTTTAGCAATTTTCTAGGTGGCTTGGGTATAAAGGCAAAAAGGTAATCTATCAAAGATCACCTTCTTTCTGTTTTGTGAAGAATCGCGACAAGCCAGAGCGAAATAGTACTTACTTGGTAGCAGTTATCGTCTTGTGATAAATCACAGTACCATCTTCTTGGTAAGTAACCAATCGGTAAAACCATATTCCAGATTGAGGCTGTTTATCTTCAAATTGACCATCTTGAGTATCCTGAACTTGACGGACCGTCTCAAATTGCATATCTATTCCGGCCCGTTGTATATATGTTTTGCCCGCTGAAGCTTTACTCAAATCCCACGAAAGATTGATTTGTCCAGCTTGGGTTTTAGCACTGAAAGAAACTACTGTCTCAATAGAAGTAGAAAGTGATCCAGCGAAAACATTACTAGTGACTCCAACACTTAATAAGATTACTAGAAATGCGATTTTAGTAGAGTTAACAACAGTATTCATACAAGTAATAGTTTTCTTGTTCTTCATTTACTTTGTATGCTGCACTATTAATGCTATAATTATATCTAATAAAAAAATAATTATATAATTCTGATGATCAGCTTGTTATGGAAAAGTACAAAAAGTCTTATTTAGAGAAACTGTCTCTGGATGAGACCGTATATGAATAACTTTCCCATAATGGGAAAATCTAGATGAGCATTTTTGAGAAATACTAGATAAATTACAGTCAGAGAAAAGGTAGATTGTATCTACTTACAGAAGTTGATTTACTAGTTTGGTAGTACAAGGGAGATGGGTATGGTACCTAGTTCTGTAAACTACAGAATAATAAAAGCAGATCAATCTGTAAAGTAATCAGGCAAATACACCGATATTAAACTCCCTTTATTGATTCGGCTATTGGTATTTACCCGACCATGATAGTAATCAACCAGAGTTTTAACAATATACAGCCCTGCACCATCTCCTGATCGAGCATCGCGGTCATGTTCCTGATAAAAGAGTTGGAAAATCTTTCCCTTGTCGTATTGAAGGTCAATGCCCTGTCCATTATCTAATACTGTCAGCTTCAGGTAACCATTAGGCAATTTCTTGATCCGGATCTGAAGTTGAAGCTGCCGACGATTAGATCGGAATTTGATAGCATTAGAAACGAGTTGGTACAAAATCTCGCAAAAAACATCAGACGAACCGTACCACTGGTGGCATAGAATTTTTAATTGGATTTTGGCCTTAAGGAAATCAAGGGTGGATGCGAAGCTTCGCATTACTGAGTCAACGGCTAAAGGTAATGCAAATGACTGAACGGATTTATCCAGCGACTTCAAGCTTTGCTGCACGTGAAAAAAACGGATGTATTTCTTCTCCAGATTTTCTTTGGATCGCTTTAGTAAGGGAAGATAAGAGTCAGTATTAGAAGGCGTATTCTTATTTGGTTGATTAAGCTGATCAATAGCTAACCCCAACTCATGTACTGAAGGGCGAAGGGTCGCCATAAGATCAGAAATTAGGATTTCAGTTTGTTGTACTTTACTAGGTTGGTTCTCTGGAACAGCCAAGTTGGTATGATATGATTGTAGTAGCCGTTTACGCTCTATGGCACACACTATACTCCGATATAGTTGAGGGCCCTCAAATTGCCCTTCAACAAGAAAATCCTGAAAGCCCAGTTTCACTACGCGTTGCTCAATGAGAGGAGATTCTACACTGGACAAAATGACAACAGGCAACTTAGCAAATAAATATAAAGCCCGACTTAGTAATTTGCTATTGACTGGATCTAGTAAATCAACGCTGATGATCACCCCATCGTAAGTACGACGAGCAGCAGACAGGGCTGCTTGCTCAAAGTCCTCAAATACATCAACTTGAAATTGATCTTTCTGTGACAACTCATGGGCAGCCCAACCAGGTTTCTTTGGAGAACTGGCTTCAATCACTAACAGCTTGTAAGGGCTACCTTTCATCATACACAATCATTCAGAGGGTTGAGGTACTTGAGCTTGAGTTAGTAACTTCGGTAGCCCGTCAGTTGAGACGGGTAGGACTTATCACACAAGAACCTAACCAGTAACGTTGGATATCATGAACGATATTTGTGAATTGAGTGAAATCCAACGGTTTGGCAATGTATGAGTTAGCGTGAGCATCGTAGGCATCGTTAATATCAGTTTCAGACTCAGAAGTAGAGAGCACTACCACAGGTATCCTTTTCAGCTTAGGGTCACTTTTAATTGTTTTAAGAACATCTCGCCCATCTATTTTTGGTAAATTTAAATCAAGTAGAATAATATCAGGACGTAGGGTATTAAGCATATCAAGAGCTTCTTGTCCATCGCTAGCGATGGACAAATCGAGAGGCTCTTTGCTGCCTTTGAGGGCTTCACGCACTAAACGAGCATCGCCAGGATTATCTTCCACTAGCAATACTGATTTCGTTCTGACGGTTAGATTCATGGTCTTCATAGCTTCGGGCTTTTGATAGGGTAAAAAATATGGTAGTTCCCTGTTCTGGTGCTGATTCAATCCAAACCTCTCCTTGGTGTAGCTCAACTACTTTTTTTACAACCGCGAGTCCAATGCCAGTGCCGCTAATGTGAGGGTTTAGCTTTTTAAATATAGTAAAAATTTTGGTTTGATACTTCTTTTCTATACCAATACCATCATCTTTTACTGAAAACTGCCAGAAATCTGGCTTTTCCTGAACATCAATGAATATTTTTACGCCGTCTGATGATTTAAACTTTATACTATTACTGATTAAATTTTGGAAGAGTTGAATCATGAGAGTATCATTTCCTTGAACAACCGGAAGGTTACCACAGCAAAGCCGCACATTGTGTTCTTGAAAGCTCACCGCTAAATTCTGCTGTACTACTTGAATTACTTGGTTTAGTTCAACGGCATTGCATTGTTCAAAGCGATGTTCCACACGAGAGTATTCTAGTAGGGCATTAATAAGCCGTTTCATGCGTTCAGCCCCATCTACTGAATAGTCAATAAAATCCCGGGCATCTTGATCTAATTTATCTTTGTAGCGATATTCTAGTAATTGTAAATAGCTACTGATCATTCGCAGAGGCTCTTGCAGGTCGTGCGAGGCGATATAAGCAAAGTTTTTGAGTTCATCGTTGGAGCGTTGCAATTGCTTCTGATAACGCATTGATGTCCTTTCGGCTACTTTTTTAGCAGTAATATCACGTGAAGCAGTAGTAAGTGCCATTATTTCACCATCAACTACCACTGCGGTGGAGGTAGTGTGAAACCAAATGTAAGCGCCACTTTTTTTACGAAACCGGAACTCGAACTCCTGCACAGTAGACTGTTCAGATAAATTATCCGATATTGGAGGAAATGAATCTTGCTTAAGAATGGGAATATCGTTGGGGTGAAAGTAGTGATAGAAATTATGTTGCATAAGCTCGTCGGGAGTATATCCGGTAATACGATAAGCTGAAGGGCTTACGTAGAGATAATTGCCATTAGGCTTATGCAGACATACCATATCGGTCATGTTGTCGGTTACCAGCTTAAGGTAGCGTTCTTTTTCAATCAGCAGATGATCCATCTCAGCCATTTGCCGAACAATTTCCTTTTCAGTAGTAATATCGCGAGTGGTAGATGTGAGAGCAATTACTTGGTCATTCTCTACAACCATAGTTGATTGACTACGCACCCACCGATAGCTTCCATCTTTATTACGGATGCGATACTCAATCTCTTGAGTATTAGTTTGGTCAGAGGAGCTATCTGAAAGAGGCTGATGGAACGTACTGCGGACAGTAGAGACATCATCGAGATGGATGAGACTATAAAGACTTAGAGGCATTAGCTCTTCAACGGTGTAGCCTATTACTCGTTCGCAAGAAGGACTTATGTATAAGTATGTGCTATCGGGGTTATGCAAACATACCAAGTCAGTCATGTTGGTGGTCATCAGCTCCAGATGGCGGGTTTTTTCAGCCAACTTTTTGTTAAGAGCTGCCTTTTGTTTTTTAACCTTTTTCTCGAGCGTAATATCACGACCAATTACAAAAAATAGCTCCTGGTAGGTATCAGGGGTGATACGCCACTCAATCACCCGACCTGAAGTAAGGCGAGCCTCGAACTTTAGAAACTGGCTATTTTCAGTAGCAGGCAATAAATGAGTAAACACTTTAGTATGATCGCTGGGGGCGATGAGTGATACAAACTCTCGCCCGGCGAGTTTTTGATTGTCAGCGCCAAGTAAAGTAACAAAACAAGGATTAATGTCCAGAATGACACCTTCTTCATTTAGTACAGCCATTAAATCGCCCGATTGTTTGAAGAACCGCTTAAAGACTTTGAACTCCTCCTGGGCTTTCACCTGTTGATCAATATTCTGAAAAGTACCGTACAACCGAACACACTGGTCGTTATGAAATTCAGCCTTTCCAATGGCTCGTACCCAGCGTTCGTTACCCCGAGCCGTGATAATTTGTAGCACCTCATCGTAAGATGTACCATGCTCTATGGCTTGCTTTACCACTCTCTGAATAGTATCTCGGCTACGCCCTGGTTTGTAGAAGTTGGTAGCAGTAGCTAAACTAGGGGTAAAACCTGGATCGGCCTCATGGATATTAAGAGTTGTTTTAGTCCAAGTTATTTTCTCCGTAGCTAAATCAAATTCCCAACCACCCAGCTGAGCCATGCTACCCATTTCTTCTAGTAGGTGTTTGGTCTTCTCCAGTTCCTTTTCCTTTTCTTTTAGAGAGGTTACGTCGGTATGAGCACCTAACATTCGGGTGGCTTTACCCTCTTTATTGCGGATGGCTAACCCTCGGCAGCGAATCCAGACGGTGTGGCCGTCCTGATGGCGGTAGCGAACAATCTGGTCGTAGGGATGTAGAGGATCCGCTAGATGCTGAGATAGATTCTCCATGGCTACCTTTAGGTCTTCAGGGAAAATGATATCTTGCCAAGCTGAGGGGGCGTGGGGCATATTGGCCGGATCGTAGCCCAGAGTTGTCCATAGTTTAGGGCTCATCCACTCGTGTTCTTGTTTTTCCAGATCCCAGTACCAGATTCCGTCTAGTGATGATTCCTGAACGAAGTCAAAAATTTTATGATCAGAAGCAATCAGCTCGTAGAGTTCTTTTTTGAGATAGTGTCCAGATTGCAGTAACTCAGCCTGGCAATTTCCGGTATGATTAGACCTACGCAGTTTATTGCCTATTTTTACGTTTTGATCAATCTCTTGAGTAAGGCCAAGTACCCAGAGAGCCTGTCCTTGAGGGGTACGTTTAATGATCTTTTCGCGAGAATAGAACCACTTGTATGAACCAGACTTGTGCAGCATGCGGTAGGCAAACTCTGAGATTTTGCCATCGGGTAACTCAAGCAGCTCAGGATTATGCTCTTTCAGATAGCGAATAAAATCTTCAGGATGGCACAGGGCAGGTAGTAACTGATCTCCCATCGCCTGGATTTCTTCTACAGTGTACCCGAGGAAGTTGCCAATTTCTTGGTTGAGATATACATTCTTTTTAGTGGTGAGGTCAAAAACATAAACTAGGTCGGGGGCGTTGGACAATATCTGATCCAGAAATTCGGCAGAATAAGCCATAGTTGTAGTGTTAGGACATGAGAAATCAGGTAGGGGCTTCGTCAGTGGTTACTTTAGGTAAGATAAAAGTAAATGTAGTGCCCACGTTTACTTCACTTTCTACCGAAACCTGACCACCCAAGTCTTCCACGATCTTGCGGATAAGGTACAAACCTACTCCTTTCCCTTCAACTTCAGGGTGAAACCTTCGGAAGGGCATAAAAAGTTTTGTCCGGTATTTTTTCAAGTCAATGCCTAACCCGTTGTCAATGATCGAGAGGGTGCAAACCCCTTCATTTATTTCGCTGGTTGTAACATGAACCTGGAGAGGGCGCTCAGGTGAACGGTACTTGATGCTATTACTGAGCAGATTCATTAAAATACTCTTGAGTACTGAAGGGGGGTAGAAAATTTCAGGGGCGGAAAAATCAGTTGTAATGCTTGCTCCTGACGTCTGAATCTTTTCATCCAGAAGTACAGTCGTTTCTTGAAATAACGCTTCCCAGCTTTGTAGTGAAGATTGAATTACCCAAGAGTTTTGTTCCTGAAGTAGGGATAATATATCATTTAAGTGGCGGTCGAGAGTGGTAGCTGTAGTTTTAATCCGATCCATCAACTCAACATCCGGGGTCAACGTTATTTGGCGGGTTTGCTGCATCTCATTCAGTTGTACCAGCCCCAAAATATTAGCGATAGGCCCTCGAATATCATGAGATAGCATATGGGTGAATTGCTCTAGCCGATCATTAGTCTGCTGAAGTTGCTCGTTCCGTTGGATCAACGTCTGTTGTTCGCGCTGATTTTCTTGCAATAGTTTATGGCGGGCAATGGCGTGTTGTAGTGCTCTTCGTAACGAAGTCTGGTTGATTTCGCCTTTCACTAAGTAATCTTGTACTCCGTTCATCACCGACTTCTTAGCCAGGTCTAAATCATCTAACCCAGTTAAGATAATGATAGGTTTATCTCGGAAATACTGAGTGGCCAACGTCACTGTTTCTTCACCCGCTGTATCGGGCAAGGTTAAATCCACTACAATTACTTCTGAAGCAAGGGACTGATCGAGATGCCAAGCTTTCTTGAGACTATCGGTATTGGAAATGGAAAAACTAGGTTTCTGGTCACGTAAATACTCCTGAAAGAGCCGTACATCGGCTTTATTATCCTCTACGAGTAATACATTTTGCATAGGGCTTTACCACATTTGATTTAAAAAGATGAGAGTACTTAATATTATGCATATTTAGCTCTTAAAAGTAGTAAGTACTATCCTTAAGCTGAAAAGAGGATGTACCATTTCGTGAGTTAGGTGTAGAAAAATATCCCCACCAAGGTATGAAAGAGATGTAACTTAAAAAAAGATTTTTTAGTAATATGGATAAAAAAAGATGTGATTATCTTTTTGTAATGACTGTATCGGTTTATAATAAGAAATTATTGACTATGATAAATATATGAAATAAAAGTCGGGGTTTGTATTGATTTCTAACATGTATAAAAAAGTCTGGCTTTTACATTTAATTACATGGTGCCAAATGGGAGGATCTGACAAATAGGCGATGGAGTGTATGGGTTACAAAGCCAAAAAAATAAAGGTGAAAAGGTTGTCAGTAAGTATATGTCAACTACTGTCTGATATCTTCACTTGCCTTTATCGGAACGGTAACCATAAAGAATGTAACTCCGCCTAACTGGTCTACCGTGACAATGCCAGCATTATAAATATTGGGTACTAGTAGCTTGAGGTCGGCTATTACAATCTTACCATCAGGGGTTAGCTGAGTGCCTGGGGGAAGACTACCCATAATGCACTTGGCAACTTTAATGGTACCATCTTGGTCTATAGGTCGGGCTAGTACTTCACCTTCAGCTAATCCTCCAATTATTGGTTTGCTTTCTAGCCTGTAAATAGCCTCCTGGTCGACCTGATTATTAGCTTCAGTAATTTCTAGGGTTAGCATCGTAGTAGTTTGATTATCTTGTTGGTCTTGAGTAGTAATGGTTAGTGGATAGTGGCCGACTTCTATAGTCTCATTCTGACTCACTACAATCAGACCGTTAGGAAACAGAGATGCACCCTCGGGCAGCTTCCCATCTGTAAGTTGAGCAGATATGATATTAGATTTTGGCAAGTATGGAGCTGCCAAAATATCTCCTACATTAAGATGATTAATTGAGATGGGAGGGGTGCGGTAGTAAAAACCGTTAGCACTGAATAAAACAGTATCTATTGGCCTTTTTTGCGCTGCCACTCCGGAGAGTAGAGTAACAAGCAAGATAAGGTATACCTTGGGTAGCCGCGAGTTGCGGATGATAGTTTTGAGATATTGCATAAGGTTGGACATTTATATCACTTAACGCTTAGAGGGGGGTTGGTAGTGATAGTTTGGTCCTTTTGTAAAGGCTAGCAAATATAATACTAGATGCTCAACTTCAACTCTTTTGCTTTGCTTTTATTACTGTAATTATACACTAGTAGAAAGATTTTTTGTAAAAAAATGATTCTATAAGCCCTGGGATGAAAGCAGTTTATGCTTCCCCTTTTGGAGAAAGGGAGCAGGGCACTTAAGCGATTGAAAATACTAAATCCAAAAAGTAGTGATTATCAAACTCTTTATATCCTGCCGTATATTTGGTAAATAAAAGCACATTTACGCTACATTTTTGAAGGATAAAAATTTAGTATACAGTTACCTGATAAAATAATTGCCGAGAGTACTGTGACGATAGCATGATTTGAACTAAACGTTAGTCTGATCATAAGCAATCACCATGATTGTGTTCTCAAGAACACTCACTTGTCCGCCGTTGCAACTATTTAACTTAGCAAATATTTCACACTCTACAGTCTAGTTAGATTACAATTTTTCTCTACTTAGCACCTGTAAAGACACAATAAAAATAGTAAAGGAATATACTAATGTAATAAATCAGATGTAATAATATTTTTTCATGACTGAAAAGTGTGTTTTAGTAATCTATTTTAAGTTGAAATACTTGCGTATCACCTATTAATGTTGAAATATTAACTTGTGCAAGTTTTAGCCTGATGATGATACTCTATATGCCTGATTGACATATTACGGGCTCTTTCTAGATAGTGCTAAAGTAACTTCATTCATCTTAGTCAGAGAGATACATTATGATTAAGCGAATCCAAGTTGTCAGTTGAACAGAGTATTATGAATGACTCGAAAATATTTCTTGAAAGGCCAAAACAAATACATGGGCAAATAACTTGTATACATGTAGCATTAGCATATTTTTACTGTAGTACTACCTTTTTATTTCTCTTTAAATTGCTTTTGATAAGCATTACTACTAGGTCAAGTACTATTTTTTTAATAACATAGTGGTCGCTCAGAGTGAACTGGGTATTTTTAGAAGCTAGGCAAGTGATATTTTATCGGTTCATTTAATTTCTACCTATCTGTTATGAACATTATCGTCGCTGAAGACCATCTATTGTACCGACATGGTATTGTTAACTATCTTACAAGTCTTTTTCCGGATGCAACCATTAAAGAAGCGAATAATGGTACGGAAATGATGTCCATCATGAAACATTTTCAACCTGATATTGTCATGGTAGATCTGGAGATGCCCAAGATGGACGGAATAGATACAGTCAGTTACATTCGCAATTTTAACAAAGGTGTTAAGGTACTAGTCATTACTATGCACGACAATCCAGAAATTTTGCAGGAAGTGGTCGCCCTAGGCGTGCATGGTTTACTAGTAAAAGGTGAAAACGAAGGAGATATTAGTAAGGCAATTACTACCCTAATGAAGGGGCAGCACTTTTTTAGTGAATCTACTTTGGCACTTATGCAAGATGATCTTATTGAAAGAAATCGATTTCAACGAGACTTCTCTAAACTTAGAACTCTAACTGAGCGAGAGCTTGAAGTACTTAGAATGATTTGCCGGGAGATGACCAATAAAGAAATTGCCACGATACTTAATCTGAGTCCCCGTACAGTAGATAATCATCGGAATAGTTTGCTGGAAAAGTGTAGAGTAAAAAACACAGTGGGGCTAGTAAAATTTGCCATGCGCCACCATCTTGACCGCTAATTTCTGGCGTTAAACCATATTTTGATCTTCCTAAGAAGCCGTAACGACCCTGCAATAGTGGATGCTACGACTTCCTCTCATTGGTTAAATCGCCTTCTATTCTATCACCCTTCGCCCGTAGTTTGATAGGTTACTATTTGGGTAAAAGTATCAGAACAGCCTTTACTGATGAGCTCTTCTCCGATATTGTAACTAATTGAGCTGCATTTTCCTTCACTTAGAGCTAGAGTGGTACACTCCAGAATAACTTCAACGCTCAAGCTGGACTTTTACCTAATTCGATTACTATAATTGGGATCGATCGCTCGTTGTGTGGCACATGCACTCTTCACCTTATCTTATCTGTGGAGAGCAGGTTGCTAGATATATTGTTTTTCTTGCTTGCCAAGTGAAGGTTACGAATCAGCTGCGTTACCTACATTTTTTATGAGAGAATTATACGCATTTTCTGCGTATTTATACGATCAGGTTTTCTTCAAATTGTCATACTTCTTCAAGATAAAAAGTTACTGGATATACTTTGTGATCAAGTAATCAAAAGGTGGTTACTCTACAATTTATAACCAATAACTTATTAAAAAATGAAGTATTTTAATTTAGGAATTCTGTCTCTGTTTTTATTGTTTCTTGCTGGTTGTCAAGAATCTACTGATCCTACTCAAGACTTATCCCGACTAGAGGGTTCTACAGAGACCCTGTTAAACTTTTCTGGTGAAGAGGGGGAAATTATTGCCCTAACAGAGGGGCAGACTATGACCCTAAAGTACCAACGAATGTACCCCAACCAGGTGCGAGCCTTTTTCATTGGATCTGATTATGTAAACCAATTACTCGACCAGAAATCGGCACTAGGAGTACGTTTTTACTTAGGATTGGATGGCGCCCAGCAGTACCAACTTATTGGAGCTGGAGTAGACAATACTGGTAGCGACCTGTTAGACCGAACCATTATTCACGCTACTATTTCTTGCACCGACTGTAATTCGGCATCACCACTATGGCATGGTGATAAAAGCCAGGCGATCAACATACCAGTAAGTGTTAACGATGGTGAAACTATTGACTTAGACCATGCGCAAATGTTTACGCATTTTTATCAGAAGTTATTTCCTAAAGGCCAGAAAGCTTTTTATTTTGGACAAGACGTGTTACAGGAATTGCTAAACGAACCCGGTGCTCAAGGGCTATGGCTGTATATGGGAATTAACGAGATTGATGAATTGGAGATACTGCCTACCATAGAATTTGACGCTAGTAGCGCCCGCTACATAGAAATTGGCCCTGCCAAGGTTGCTGACCGATCCTCAGTATGTCCACCGTACTGTGATGGTGATAGTGATGGGTATGGGTCTCCGCTTTTGATACAATATGATTGATAGCTTCCTTAATTATTCCAGGTATATAAGTGTTTTCTTCCCTATTATTCCGTTGATAGTAAGCTTATATCGGATTGAGAGTAGAAGTTTTCCTTACCGCTATATTGTCTTACTTCTAACAGCTAGCTTATCTATTGATATAGTAAACCTGCTTGTTTTGCCTAGATTCAATAATGAAAGCACTATTCTGCTTCATTTTTACACCCTGAGCGAGTTTATTATACTCGCTCTTTTTTTCCGAACAATTATCTATAATGATACGATCAAGAAAGGATTAATTCTTATGATTATTGTATTTGGATTGTTTAAAATAATAGATATGGTATTGATTACTGGTACTGAAAAGTTAGATAGTCTTGCTATAACTATCTCATCTTTCTTTTTTACAGGGCTAGCACTACTATTTTACTGGCAAACCTTCCAGAGACTGGAGGTAGAAGCACTGGAACGGTATCCTCTTTTCTGGATTAATACGGGAATACTATTCTACTTTGCTGGGAATTTGATTACATTTATGTTTAGCAACTATATTACTCAGCAGGGCTATGAGTATTTTATTACTCACTGGTTACTACATAACTTTTTCAGCCTGTTTAAATACGTAGCCTTTAGCATTGGTCTATGGCTTCTTCCGCGTCCGCAACGAATATCTCTCTCCTAATTTTTGCAGCTAGTGGTGTTGTGGGACTATTACTATTCTTCATACTTTTTATCGTATACGCCTACCAGCGACGATCACTTCGGCACAAGCAGAAAGAGCAGGAGCTTCAGGTAGAGATGAAGCAAAAAATGCTTCAAGCTCTAATAGAGGGGCAAGAGCGAGAGCGGGCTCGCCTTAGTCGCGACATTCATGATAGTTTGGGTGCTCAACTTTCCACTATCAAACTATATTTGGCTGAGCTTCAAACCTACCCACTTAATTCCAACACAGATAACCTCATTGAAGCGAGTATGGGGTTGCTCACAACTTCTATCCACGATCTACGAGCTATTTCTCAAGACCTAATGCCCCAGCCTTTAAAAAAGATGGGGCTGATTAATACTTTACGTACCTACTGCCAAAAACTATCGGTTGCTCATAAACGAAAGGTTTGCTTTACTGCTAATGTCAATTTATTGTCCATCTCTGATTCTACCTCGTTAATGATATTTCGGGTGATTCAAGAAGTAATTAGTAACGCAATCAAACACGGCGACTCCCGAACTATCTCTATTAAATTATCCGATCAAATTCATGAGCTAATTATCAACGTTGAAGAAGATGGCATTCCTTATAACTGGGAAGAAGCAAAAGCACGGTCGCAATCTAATGGTTTAGGAATTTTGAATATTGAGACTCGTATATCTCTAATGAATGGTATATTACAGCAAACCAATATTGATAACAAAAATGTTGTCTCTATAAAGATTCCTATGCATGGCGAGTAAAGAAGTTATCATTGCTGACGATCACTCAGTATTCCGGGAAGGTTTAGTTCATCTTTTCCAACAGCATTTTCCTCACGATCATTGCCGACAGGCAGCGGATGGTAAACAACTACTGCGGCTAGTAGATCAACAAGTACCTGATCTTATCGTACTAGATCTTTACATGCCCGAAATGGATGGAATAGAAGCTGCTAAGCAATTAACACGCTCTTTTCCCTCTATTAGAATTTTAGTGCTCACCTTTTTTACGGATACGGTTTTTATTGAGGAGTTACTTCAAATTGGAGTAAATGGTATTCTCAATAAGGATGCTGAAAGAAAAGAAATTGCTGAGGCTATTATAAAAGTACGCGAAGGAGGTAATTACTATAACCAGGGGGTTTCTGAGATTATGCACCAGAAATTGCAGCGCGACTATCAGATGGTGCATGACTTTCGGTTGTACGAACGCTTTAATCCGAAAGAGATACAGGTGCTCAAGCTACTCTGCGAAGAAAAAACCACCCGCGAGATAGCCAAAACCATTGATATGAAGGTAAGAACCGTAGAAAACTACCGCCGCAGCCTACTGGAGAAAACTGGGGCAAAAAATGCCATCGGGCTTATTCGCTTTGCAATCAAATCAAAGATACTGGAACTATAATTTAGTTAAGTTGAACTAGGCTGTTACACTCAACATGTAAAAAGCTTGAGAATAATTTTCTGGCTTTTCTAGCGATGGACTTGGATTTCTGGGGACAAGAAGCCTTAGGCCAGTTATTTTGTCAAACTTACCAAAGCTATTTACCAGCAGTTGGATTGGGATCAGCTGAGACTAATGATTTATTTGTCTACTTCAAACTTTACTGAGCCAACGTGCGGGCCAAAGTACTTACGCTCCAAGCTGTGGAAACCAAATGGTCACCAAAGCTTACTAAAGAGGTAAAGCGATACCTGACCCTAATGAACCATTATTTTTCATTACTGGAGTAGCTAAGTTCGGGAACGGTGAAATACTAGTACGGGTCGGTCAGCCTCAAAGACCACTTGTTTCGTCACGCTTCCCTGGGTAAGCCTTTCCCAAATGTTGTGGTCGCGGGGCATCATCGCCAGAATGCCTACTTCGTGGTGTTTTTCCAAGTATGTCTGTAGACCTTCCAGTACATCTTCTGCTTTTTGATGATGGTAAGTATGGGGAACGGCGCGAAGTGTTCGATCCAGGGAGTTGCCAACGATTAACTTATCAGCCCCCAAGAGCTCTTCTGATGGTGATACATGTAGTACATCAACCTGGGCGTGAAAAGCATTAGCTAGGGAAAGTAAGCCCTCGAAAATATTCGCGCGATCAACTTGCCGATAGTCGGTTGCTAGCAGAATTGTATCTACCTTTGCAAAGACAGCATCCTCAGGAATAGCTAGTACTGGGCAAGAGGTTCGACGCATGATGTGGGTAGTAGTGCTTCCGAGTAACTTTTCCAGTTTACTCTCTCCCCGGTTTCCCATGACCACCAGATCAATTTCTTTCTCCTCAACGGCTTCTTCTATCGCATCTTCGGGAAAAGCGCAGGTAGCTATAAACTCGTACTGTACTTTTTTGTCCTTTAGGTGGATATCCTCTATTTCATCAAAGGATTGCTGGACTTCCTTTTCAATAAGCTCTTGATTAGCTACTACATCTACATACAATCCTGTCATCGGATAAGGGGTTCCAGTAGCACCACTAGGCATTCGGTAGGCGTGCAGAATGAATAATTTGGCTTCGGTAGCGTGGGCTAACGAAATGGCGTACTTTAGAGCGCGGGTAGCCCGGTCGGAAAAATCAGTAGGGGCGAGAATCTTCTTTATCGTTTTCATAACAGTTAAGGTTAAAAGTAAATTAATGTCCTGCTACAGGACAGCTAAGTTGGCAGACTTGGTTGTACTAGTTACGGGAAAAACATCTATACCTTCGGCGAAGGTATCTGAGTCGAGGAGTTGGATAAACCTTTGTAGAGTGTTTTCGGCTTCGTTTATTAAGGTTTGAACGACATTGACTGCGTATTCCTCCTTAAGAAGTTGAAGGTAATGCAATAGAAGTTGGTAGCTTCCGAGTTTGTGGCGAGTCAACAAAATGGTTGTCTGTAAAGCCACTTCGTTTTTCACAGTAGCACTTACGTTACTTTCTATCCGCTCGAGACCATCACTCATGATACCTTTAATTCCCGCAGTATTGCCTTCGCTTTCGGGGGGCAGTTCATCTAATAGTGATTGTAAGCGTTCAACCGCTTTCCGAAGGTCAGGCAGACTAGACTGAAGATAAGCCTTCAAATGAACAGCACCAGCCTTATAGGCTAACACTTTGAAGTAAGCTACCGATTGCCGCTCTTCCTTCCACAGGCGATGAGCTAATATACTGGCTGATTTTAGTAATACATTCATGGTACAAGTAGTTTAGGTGGTTGTAAAAGTAGAGCCTTTTCTAAAGTGGCAAATAATGCCTTTTCAGCTAAGGCTACCTGGGTATCATCCGCCAGGTACAATAGGTGGCTAGTATCCACGATTTCGTCGAGTAAATCAGTTAGGGAGGTAATAGGAGTAGGAACATACTGGCTAATTTCCCACTGCTCCACCATTAGTGCCTGAAGAGGCAGAGGTAGGGCGGAAAAAAATGTGGTGACTCTGGCAAATGGCAAACGCTTTCCCATCATATATAGCACTGAATTCACTAAATTTAGCACCCATTCAGTGTCCCCAATGTAGTCCGGCTTGCGGGCAGTGGGGGGGATAATCTCGTCTAAATAAATCATGTGGGACTGATAACGGTGGGATTCTTCCATAGCATCTCCGTTTAAATCCTAATCTAGTGATTGCCTCTACCGTGAGCAATGACTTAGATCACCACTTCCCCCAAATTACCTAGATGGTCATTGATGAATATTACGCTATGGGATGATCTGTATCATTGTAGCTAAGTTCCAAAGAAACTAGCTTGAGTCTGCTAGTGCGACGCGCTATTATGATCTGCCAATTTTAATTATCAAAGCTTCATACCAATGATCAAATACAGCATTTTACTTTTACTACTCCCGTGGTATGGCATTGCCCAAAAGCAGACAGTCGTAGTAGGCTACACTACCAACGAAAATGAGGTAATGTTCGAGCTAGACATGGCCGAGCACCAGTACGTTGTTCAGGAAGATGATGGTAATGTAGTACCTCTGTCGGAGATTGCAGTCCATAGTGTGGCCCTAGCTGGTGAGTTTAATGGTTGGCAGACCGATACCTACCTAATGTCTGAAAAGAAAGCAAAAAAGTATCAGGTAAAGCTATCGATTGATTCCCTGCAGGGAATGGATACTCAATTTGCCTTCGTGATTAATGACTTTTACTGGGTAGAACCCTTACTGAAAGCAGTCAACCGGATGCCTGCCCCCTGCTGGTTGGTAAGTACGGGTGCGGTATACACTACCATGTTCTACGAACGTACTATGTACGAACTGGTTACTGATTCGGTACTTACCCACGAAACAGCCCGGCAATGGCTGATGAACCGAGCTGTTCCTATGCACACTCGGACACCAGCTGGTATTGAATCTCTCCGGGAGTTTGTGAAAGGAAAGCAAGCCATTGGCATTGGTCATGATACCTTGTCAACATTCACTTCCCGGATCCGTATCACGCAGTTTCTGTTGGCTGACATGCACTATCCTATCGTAGCTTTTCAATTGGATTCTAACCGAGCTACGCAAATCGGGCAGTATTTGGACGAAGGGTTTAGTATGCTGGACGATGATTATACTACTGAGGTAATCCAGGTGCTGGAGTGGAGCTACGACTACCCCGAAGTAGAACTTATGGGCTACGAACGGGAAGATATCGTCAGTAGCCTAGATTTATTAGAGCGAGTAGGTTCCCGAAGTGAAGACGCAGAGTGGCAGCAGGAAGTAAATACCTTGATAGGTGAAGTTCATTCGTTGCTAGACTTACAGCAAACTTGGGGATTGTACTACTACGACTCGCCTTCATACCAAGAATACTTGCTGCTAGTGCTATGCGCAGTGCGAGACAACCTACCTGATCTTGAAGAAGAACAACAGCAAAAGGCAGTTCAGGCTCTGACAGCCATCAATCACTATCTGACTAACCTGTCCCATTTGAAAAGCTATTACCAAGACATTGACGAAGAAGTAGGCCAGTATTTTAACTGGATCAGCGAAAGCGACTCAAGCTTACAACTGGTAGCCTGGGTGCCCAATGAGGAGATGAGCCGAACGACCCCAGGCTCATTAGGGCAACACCTGAGTGAGCGTTTCAAAGAAAATTATTTATCGGTAGGGGTAGGTATGTATCAGTTTGAAGAAGAACCTATCCCTCTTTCTCTAGAAAAACGCTTTTGGGGTGTAGTGCCGGGCGAGGCAGAAGGGAGTAGTGGCTATATTATTGATATGCGACAAGTCGTTTTGAACCCGGAAGAAATACGTTGGCTGGCTGAGCGAATGTTTAGTAGTCCTTCTAAGCGACACCTTGACCTAGCCGAAGACTTTGATATTATCTTGCTAATTAATGTACCGGAACAATCGGTGTTGCGCTAGAACTTAAAGTCCTTTTCTGAAGACCGGAGTGACTAAGGTCATTACTAGCCAAAAGCTAGATCATCGCCGATAGCCTATTGACCTCCTACCTTTAAGGTATTGTTTAACTAAAACTCAATTGCGATGAAAACTATTGCAACTATTTTGATGAGTCTCGCTCTGTTCCTTTCAGTAGAAGGTATGGCGCAGAGTCGTTGGGCGTTTGAGCTAAGGGGGGCAATTGCTTTTCCCACCCAAGAATTAGGCAACGCTGACCTAAGTACTGGTTTCGGTTTTGAGCCTACCTTTTCCTACCGTTTTATGCCCCATTTGGGAGCCTACGCCGGGTGGGGATGGCACCGTTTTACTACTGATGAAATGATGACTCAGGGAGATACTGATGTAGAAGAAACAGGCTATACGTTTGGACTACAGTTTATTCATCCAATCGAAGGTACGTCCCTGTCGTACTTTGTTAGAGGAGGAGGAATTTATAACCATATAGAGCTGGAAAACGACGAGGGGGATATTACGGCCGATTCTGGTCACGGTTTAGGGTGGCAGGCTGAAGTAGGGATAGTCACTTCCCTCAATGATTACTGGAGCCTAATGCCCGGGGTGCGCTATCGAGCCTTAGCCCGGGAAATTGATGTGGAGAACGTAAGCACTGACGTGAACCTCAACTACCTCTCAGTGGGGGTAAGCTTTTCGCGGACATTAGGTAGTAGGTAGATAGATTAGATAACCGAGCTGGGTGCATCATACTGTATGCGCCTAGCTTTTTCAGGATTTTTTAATGACAAAACTGATTAATCATGGCCACGCTTCAGCGTACCAACCAGCCAGTAAACCATCGGCAAGCCATAGCGGGCTTGTTCCTGTATCTAGCTGGTTCGCTCATTTTTATGGGCATTATTACGGGTGAGATATTCTATCCTCCAGGATACAGCACTTCCGCCAATGACATCAGCGATCTAGGAAGCACCCGTCCGCTTGACAGCATTATTTACCAGCCTTCCGCTACTATCTTCAATACCACAATGACAGTAGCAGGAGCGATGATTCTGATGGCTAGCTGGTGGGCTAGGCAGTTTCTTTCCAAGCGTTGGTTTAGCATTTTGCTGGGATTGTTCGGCTTAGGAGTGTTTGGAGTCGGTATCTTCCCAGGTAATGTAGCTCCGTATCACGGTCTATTTTCTTTACTAACCTTCACTTCAGGAGGAGTAGTAGCGATTTTCTCATTTAAAGTTACCAACCTGCCATTTAGCTATCTGGGGCCAGTTCTGGGTACGATTGCCTTAGTATTTCTCTTTTCCTCAAATTTCTTTATTCCTCTACTGGGAAGCGGCGGCACCGAACGCTGGGTAGCATACCCTATTCTACTTTGGCTAATTGGCATCGGTGGCTATTGGCTAGGTTTAAACGGTAAAATAAATATGCAAGATGAAAAATAAATATATTGTTCTTTTAGCCTCCCTAGGCGCGGCCACCTTGGCTGGGGTGCTCATCGCTAAACGCAAGAATACCCACAATTACACCAAAGAGGTGTGGCAGCTTTTTTCTTTAGTAGACGGTGCATCGGATAAGATTTTTCATTACCACCAATTGGAAGGGCTACCCGAACCCGTGCAACGGTACTTTCGTCACGTGCTACCCGATCAATATCCGTATATTAATACCGCGCGGTTGACCCATGTCGGTCAGTTTAAGACTGGACAGAACAAGGCCTGGAGTGACATTAAAGGAGAGCAATACTTTACCGTTAATCCACCAGGGTTTGTCTGGAGAGGGCAAACTGCCTTATTTAGTGCGACCGATAAGTACGTAGCTGATAAAGGTAGTCTAGTTGTTAACCTACTATCCCTAGTTGAAATTCTCAACATAGAGGGGGCGAGTGCTAATCAGGGAGAATTGTTGCGTTGGTTGGGAGAGAGTATTTGGTTTCCTACGAATTTATTATCTCATGAGCGATTAAGCTGGTCACCTATTGATGAAAATACCGCTACGTTAAACTACGAGTACGATAATCTATCGCTGGACTATCTAGTGACATTCAACGATTTGGGAGAGATCATCCGATTGGAAACCCAACGCTACATTTCGGAGGACAAGTTAGAAACCTGGGTAGGGGAAGCATTTGATTACCGAGCCATCAATGGCGTAAAGGTTCCCACCCAGATTCGAGCTACCTGGAAACTGCCCGAGGGCGACTATACCTACGCTGACTTTCGGCTGAAGCAGATTGAGTATAACGTAGATGAACCGTTTTGAGTAGGTAAGTACGTATTTAGAGATGAAGTTTGTAATGAATAATACATCATTTGGGCTAGTTTGTTTGATTTTGTTGACTGTTCAAAACTGTACTATGATAAAGATTAACGTAAGTGAAAAACGAAATTCATCACCCCAAAAAATTGAAATGGGGAAGGGAGTTACCTTAACCACTTGGGGGGCAATAAGAGTTAATAAATCTCATTTCTTCCCATCGAGTTTCCAATTGAAAACAGAAAACGAAATAATTTATATAGATCCCGTAGGAATTAACACTACCGAAAAGGGGGATTATATACTAATAACCCATTCTCACCCCGATCATTTTTCACTTGAGGATATTGAAAAAATACTTAAGCCAGAAACAGAAATTATTTGTTCGCAAGGAGTTAAAGGGAAACTGAAAAAAGTAGATAACAAGGTACAAGTAGTGAAACCTGGTGACAGCTTACAACTTAATGGTTTTACCTTAGAAGCTACCGCCGCGTATAATACGAAATCAGTTTTCTTATGGATTAAAGCACACCCTAAGTCAAAGGAAAACGTGGGATTCATCTTGACTTTATCTAATGGTTTAAAAATATATCATGCTGGCGATACGGATTTTATACCTGAGATGAGAAAAATTTCAAATATTGATCTAGCTCTGCTACCGATTGGAGGTGATAATCTAACTATGAACGAGCAAGAAGCCGCCCAAATAGTAAACGAAATTCAACCAACAAAGGTCTTTCCGATGCATTTTGAAATCAAGGAGAAAGAAATAATAAAGCAGTTCAAGAATTTAGTGAAAGAGCCGATAGAGGTAATTGAAATCGAGTGAAAAATCTATTCCATAGCAAGGGACTACTTAGCCACTAAAAGTGGTTGGGTGGCGTGAAAGATCATCTGCTTAGTAGTGCTACCGTGCCGGAGGCGATCTAGCAGGTTATGTGGCTCGGGGAGCATCACCAGAATATCGGCTTCGTGCTGTTGAATAAATGTTTCAATCGCCTCGCCAGGTTTATCACCTCGAACAGTAGAAAAGTGGTGTGTAATTCCTTCCAGATAATGATCCAATGCTTCTTGTAATTTCTGCTGTTCAACCGGGTACTCCTGATCGGTAGGATGAATATGCAGTACATTAACGGAAGCTCCAAAGGTACTTGCTAAGGCCTTGACCAAATGTAACTCCGTAAGCTGAATAACCTTCTCTGGCGTAGTAGCTAACACGATTGTTTTGGGGCGGGTAAAGCGGGCTTCCTCGGGAACCACCAACACTGGAAATGAACTTCGTTTCACGGTATGGGTAGTAATACTGCCGAACCAGGTTTTGGCCCCTTCGGCTCGGCGGGTGCCCATAATGATTAAGTCAGCTTGCTTTTCGTGGGCTATTTCTTCAATAAGATCGACCGGATTACCGGATTTCACTAAGCATTCGTAAGAGACTTTGGGAGCGTACAGAAAGTCGTGACGAAGCTGTTGCATCTTGGCTTCGGCTTCTTTTTCTAATGTCAGATAGTGATCGTGCGAGTAGGGAGTGGCAGCATCTACGGGCATCCGCCAAGCGTGCAAAATAAATACCTCAGCCTCTGCCATTTCTGCTAAATCTAGTGCGTAGATCAGGGCATTATGGGCAGTGGACGAAAAATCAGTAGCGATCAAAATTTTCTGGATTGGTTTCATAGCTGTCGTTTGTTTGGTTGATATTATCCATTTTTTACGGCAGTAAGGATGATCTAGATCATTGGCAGAAAGATGGTTATGATATAACTTCTGGTTTTAACCAATGAGCTTACGTTATGGAATCAAGTCACTTTACCCCAGATGCTAATGAATTGAGGCGTTTAATCTACTTCGATAACGCATCGCTAACCCGGTTACTGAGTATCAATCCTAGTTTAGCCTTTCGGACAGTCCGGGCGGTGCTGCATACCGTTCGTAGACAGTTCGATGTCGAGCATTCGCTACGTTTTCTGGATCAGCTTCCCCTCTCACTAAAATCCCTCTACATTGATCATTGGGATCCCCAGGCACAGGAAGAAACCCATCCGCGGAGTAGCTTGGAGGAGCTAGTAGACGATGTTGAGGAAAATTACCCGTACCTAATGCGTGACATACAGCACGACCGTCAGCTAGTCCGCGAGATATTTATCACCGTAAGTAAAATAGTTGATTATCCGATAGGCGTACCGATGAGTGAATCTCGTAATTTTATTAATCAAGAAAGTACTACTAAGAACCGCCAACTTCCACAAGACCAAGAGCCTAACTACAAAGAGAGCAGCATCTGGTTACCCTAGCTCACCAGCTATGTACCGATTAACCATAAAGAAGGGGTGTGACTGGAGGACTACTGTTCTTATGTCCCCCTATTACCATCGTTTAATTCATTCTACAACGAAGCCTTATTCCTCAAGTGCCTGTTACGCCGAAGCAAGGTTTGAATAGTAAACTCCACCCAGCACGGCGGTGGCGTAGCTGAGATGCTACCCCACATGGTCAGCTTACTATGGCAATTGGGGCTAAAAGCCGACTAGCTGGTAATGGAAACCAACGAGCAACCGTTTTTATCGCTTACCAAAAATATTCACCATCTTATTTACGGTCAGGGCAGGGACATAATTACTACCGAGGAGGTGGCTTTATACGAGCGGGTAAACCGGGAAAACGCCCAACAGTTGGCTCAATATGTGCAGAATGGTGATATTGTGGCCTTCCACGACCCTTAGCCCACTGGAGTGGATCAAGAACTAAGAAAGCTAGTAGATATCACGGCTATCTGGCCGTGCCATATCGAGTTGAACTTTTCCAACAACAGCACCGATGCCGTTTGGTCTTTTTTAGTGCCTTACCTTCACGCTTTAGCTTTTTGGTTTGATACAAATAACCATATAGAAGGTAGCTATGAGCTGCTTAGTGCTTTGAGAGGTTCGGCCTGAAGAGCTTTACTTAAGGCTTTAGCACCAATATAGGCACAGTGGCTGTTCGGGCAATGCCTACCGAGTGGCGTTCTTCGGGTTTGGCATTCATCGGTAGTTGGCGACGAGCCAGTACGACTAACACATTTGGGCTGTAGTTATCCACATACTGAGCCATATCCTGTACCGATCCGTCACCAATAGTAAGATGAAAACGATAGGTCACATCTTTCAGTAAGAAACCTAGCTCTACATTGGAGCGATTGGTCATCGGAAAATCCAGCTCTTTGGTGCTGCCAAATTCCACAATCTCTACCGTGGCCTGGTATGCTTCAGCAAGATGTCCGACGAAGTTGATAGGTTCTATATTCTCCAGCAATGAGGCATTGTAAGCCAGGGCAATCTGCTTAAGAGGATGATACTCAGCACTGGGAGGAACGAGTAACAGATGATACGATACCTTTTGAACTACATCAGAAAGTGGCATGGATGAGTCAGCAGCGGTAATGACTAAATCAGGTAAATAATTCGGGCCAGCGGCTAGGATAGCCTCACTGAGTGGACCATCTAGAGTAACCATGCGATATTCTACCGGATCGTTAGGTAGTATTTGTTGCTTAAGCTGCTCAAACCCTTCTTTCACCTGCTCTATTTCAGTGGCGGAATGAACCGGATGTTCGTGGGAATTTACTAGTAAAGGCTCATAGACAAAAGCTACCGTAAGTTTAGCCGATAGATCGTGAGCCATCTTTACTGCGTATTGTACTACTGATCGGTATTCTGCTGAGGCTGGTACGGCTACTAAGATATTATTAATGGGTTTCATGATAGCTGTGATTTGAGCTTGGAACTACGCAAAAATCCGAGAGCTACTTAACTGTACATCTGACTGATGTTTTTTAACTCTCTACGATTGAGTATCGCAATAAACTGACCATTGGTAGCAATGAGGTTCTCAGCCTTAAATTCTGATAACAATCGAATAACGGTTTCCTTAGCACTACCTAGCAGACTGGCCAAGTCGTGTCGGCTCAAGTTGATGAAGCTATCTTTCTCATCACCCTGCTCGTAAAAATCGTCTAGGGAAAGAAGCATATCAGCCAACCTCCCCCGGACAGGTTGATAAGACTGGGCGACCAAGCGTTGCTCGGTATCCACCAAATCGCGGCAAAGAAGTTGGGTGAAGTGCTGGCTAACATCAGGACTGTGGCCAAAGGCATTCAAAAAGTCCTGACGGGGGATAAAGGCAACTGTTGCTTCTTCTAATACCGTAGCGGATACGTGGTAATGGGAATCATTTAGTACGGCGGTATAACCTAAAAAGTCGCCACTACCCGCAATTCGGATAATCTGCTCTTTTCCGTCGCTGCCGTATTTATGCAGTTTTATTTTTCCCTGATGAATGTAGTACAGCCCCCAGGCAGTATGGCCTTCTTGGAACAGCACTTGCCCTTTAGGGTACTCAGTAGTTTCGTAGTGGTGCTGAAGCTTGGATAGGTCTGACTTAGAGGTGGTAAATGAAACATCAGTAGGGATAGACAGGGTTGACAGTAGTGCGTTCATGGGTGTGTGAGTTTATAGGTTTAGTAGAATAGTCTAAAGATACAACCCCTAAACAAGAAGCAGTAGACGTAAAACACGTAATTATACAAATACGAGAAAAGCGTAAAAAACTACGAGAATTGCGTAGAAAATGAACAGTCAATAGACGACAGTCCACAGTTGACAGCTGACGTATTAAAGTAAAAACTATAAATGGTGGACTAATAACAACTCAATAATTGAACAATCGAACCATCACAGATCCACCAAATTCTCCTTGATAGCGTAGCGGACCAGACCGGCTGTATTTTTGACATTGAGTTTTAGGATCAGATTGCGGCGGTGAGTGTCTACCGTGCGAGGACTAATAAACAGTCGGTCGGCGATCTCCGGGTTGGTGTACTCTTCGGCAATGAGCTGCAAAACCTCCCGTTCTCGTGGGGTTAATGATTCTATTACCTTAGCACTTGATGTATTATTTTCCTTTTGATTTCGCATGAGCCGGTTCATGATGGTCGTTGATACCTCTTGGCTAAAGTAGCTTTGACCATTAGCTACCGTTCTGATAGCAGTGACAAGTTCATCCATCCCCGTGTCTTTCAGGAGATATCCAGCGGCACCCGCCCGAAGCATACTGGTGATGTGAGGCTCTTCATTGTGCATGGTAAGTGCCAATATAGTCATCTCAGGGTACTGTTCTTTAATTTGTTGGGTGGTGGCAATACCATCTTGGCCCGACCCTAATCCAATATCCATTATCACTAACTGAACCGTAGAACATTGTTCTAGCTTATTGAGAGCTTCCACTCCGTTACTTGCTTCATCCACCACCTTGATATCAGGGATGTCAGCTAGTGAAGCCCGGATGCCGTCGCGAATCATTTGGTGATCGTCTACAATCAGGATGTTAATGCTGCTCATTGGTTGGTTTAGGGATTTCTACCGTTACTAAAGTGCCCTGCTTGGGACTGCTATCGATGGTAAACGTACCGGAAAGTAGCTTGACCCGGGTTTCAATATTCTTAAGCCCGAAACCGTGAGAGTGCTCTTTGCTCTCAGAAGGAGTGAAGCCTCTACCATTGTCTTCTACTGACAATACAATACTATCCGGATGTTCAATCAATTGCAGATCAATTTTTTGGGCTTGAGCGTGCTTCAAGGTGTTGTTGATAAGCTCTTGGGCAATCCGGTATAAGCCTACTTTGCGTGATTCATCCGGTTCTTGGGTTAACCCATATGTCTGGAAGTGTAACTTTACTTGGTTGGTATCGTCCACCGTTTGGCATAAGAACTGCAAGGCTTTCACCAATCCGTAATCCCGCAGTACGCTGGGCATCAGGTCACGGGAAATGTCTTTTACCTCCTGGGTAGTCGTTTGTAAGATGTGTTTGAGCTTCTCAAAAGCCTCCTGGTTTTTTTTAGCCGAATGAGCCACGTCAGACTCAAAGGCATTTAGATGCAGTCGGATGGCAGTTAGCGACTGGCTCAGGCCATCGTGTAGTTCTTGGGCTACCCGCCGCCGCTCGGCTTCTTGCCCTTCTACCAGAGCCTGGTTTACCGCCTGCTCGGCTTTGCGCTTATTAGTAATATCAATACCTGAACTTAGCGTGGCCGTAGGCTTTCCACAATCGTCCCGCAATATGGTATTGTGCCACTCTATCAATCGTTCTTCTTTGTCTCGGGTGAGTATCCAGTTTTCAACATATTCAATGGGAGAAACCTGTCCGGCCATGGCCTGATTGAAGATCGCTAAGATTTCCTCTCGTACCCGTTGAGGGATGAAATGGTTAAACCAGTTTTTACCGATTATTTCCTGCTCGGAGTAGCCCAGTAGTTCGCAGCCTTTTTGGTTAATCAGGGCAACCGTTTGGTCTTCGTTAATCAACACAAAAATAGCATTAGCTACATCTAAATACCGCTGAGCAATTTCTTTTTCCCGGATGAGCCGTTGCTCAGTTTGCTTTCGTTCACTGATATCCAGTACGATTTGCATAAATACTCGGGTATGGTTGTGCTGGAAGGCTTGAAAATGAACTTCTACTGGAAAGGTCGTTCCGTCCTTACGCACGAAAGTGGTCTCAAATGTCACTTTCGAGACTTCTTCGGTCAGGATAGGAGCGATAATCTGCTGGAAAACTGCCTGATTAGTATCAAGCTTAATATCCCAGGGGTGCAGCTGTCGAAGTTCGGGTAGGGAGTAACCCAAACTATCCAGTGCTGCTTGGTTAGCTCGTACAAAGCGCAGCGTAGAGGTATCTATGACATAGGTAGCATGAAGTGACTCCTGAAACAGGCGGGTCAGTAAGATATTAAGCCTTCCTGCTTCCTGCTTTTCGGTAACATCGCTGAGGTAAGCGATTGCATAACGCTGATTCTCTAACTCAGCGTAGCATAAACTTACCTCTATTGGAAACTCCGTGCCATTTTTACATTGGCCATATAGGTAACGTCCGTGACCCATCGGGCGAGCCTGGGGATGAGCAAAAAAACCTTTTCGTAGTTGTTGGTGGATATTCTGAAAGGCAATCGGTACCAGAGTCTCTAAAGGTTGCTCCAGAAGTTCATTGGGTTCGTAGCCAAAACGTTGTTCCAAGTGCGGGTTTGCCGCAACGATAGTGCCTTGCTCGTTAACAACTAAAATTCCTAAAGTTGAAGAGTGAAAGATTGATTCAAAAATACTTTTGCCTACAGTAGTAAGTTGGCTCATACAGGGGTATTTACAAAATCTTACATAAAAAGTAAAAAGAGTGAACAACCCTACCCTGACAAAAAATCGCTGGAGCTATCTGAAAAGAATTCGTAAAATATACGTCTGGGTGTTCAATTAGCTGAATATACAAAAAATGTAATGTACCTACGTTAGTACGCTAGTTTTTTTTCAAAGTAGGTAATTGTTTCGGCTAATCGTTGAGCGAGAAGCGAATAATACGATGGGTATGTTTGCAGGAACTTCTGAAGGGTACTGCGGGATATGGGATAAGACCATACGGTAGTGGTGGCGAGTGCAGAAGCGGTGTAGGAGGAATGAGTAAGGGTAGCTGGCAGACCAAGGGAACTCCCAGCCACTAGGGTAAGGGTAAAACGAAATCCACCATCCGAATGGTACTTTACAAACCGGACTTTCCCTCGGTAGAGCAAGTAAAAATTGTCAGCAGTATCCCCTTCCCTAAAAATGAATTGATTCTTGGGAAAGGAAACCAGCGAGCGGGAGGGGATATTCTGAAGAAAAGCCCGTTGCTCTAAAAACTGTTTCAGTATGCTAAATGACGTTGACATCGCCAATCTCAGAAGAGTTTTAGTATAAATTTTATCTAAAATTGATATTAAACCCGCTATCGATGAATATAAATATTATTTATTGCTCGAATACTGATTTATATCATTCTTTTGGGAAAGGCTGACAGTTAGCTTTAGCCTATGGGTTCTTCCTCTCATTTACTAGTGGCGGATGATTACGCCCCTATTCGCCAAGGCTTGGTGCTTATGCTAAACCCGGTTCCTGAATTTCAACTGGTAGGTGAAGCCAGTAATGGACAACAGGTGATTGACCAACTACCACTTCTGGAAGTTGATGTGGTGCTAATGGATGTTGAGATGCCCATAATGGATGGTATCGCCACTACCAAATACATCAGGCAGCATTTTTCAAACGTGAAGGTACTGGGAATGTCACCCTATTATGAACCATGCTATCGTCAAGATATGATCGAGGCGGGGGCGTTAGGGTGCATATCCAAAACCAGCGCCACCAGTACCTGGATAGAAGCACTGAAGGCAGTGTCCAGCGGAAAGCACTATATCTCCTAATAACCATTCATAGGTCTGATTTACACTTAAAGTTTGGGAGCAATGATAATAATCATTAAGGTCGGTGCGGCAAATCATAACACCCCAGTGGGTAGGTTGTAACTTTGCACGGTAGTTGTTTGAGAATTTATGGCTTACACCTCCACTGAACAACAAGATCATCAGGTTGAAAAACCAAAACGTTATCGTTTCCAAGACTACTTAAGCGAGTTTGTCTACGGTGGCATCGATGGTAGTATCAGTACTTTTGCCGTAGTAGCTGGGGCATCTGGTGCAGAATTGGGTTCGGCAGTTATCATCATTCTAGGCTTTGCCAATCTGTTTGCCGATGGCCTCTCCATGTCAGTGGGTAGTTATCTTTCCAGTAAAGCTGCTCAGGATAACTACGAGAAGCATAAGCGACAGGAACACTGGGAGGTAACCCATACTCCGGAAGAAGAGCGGGCTGAAATTCAGGACATCTATCGGTCTATGGGGTTCAAGGGAGAACTGTTAGAGCAGGTAACTGACCAGATCACGGCCAACCATAACCGCTGGGTAGAGGTGATGATGAAAGAGGAACTGGGTATGATTAAAGAAACCCGCCATCCGTTAGCGATTGGAGCAGCAACCTTGGTATCATTTATTGGGATAGGACTTATCCCGCTACTGAGCTACGTATATTATTACATAATACAAACTGCCCCTACCCACGCTTTTGGAATTGCTGGCCTACTTACGTCGCTGGCGTTTATCGTCGTGGGTTGGCTGAAAGCATCGGTGACCCAAACCTCCCACCTACGGGCTATTGGGGAAACTTTGTTACTGGGGGGAATCGCCGCTGCCTTAGCCTACTGGGTAGGAGATGTACTAGAAAAAATTATCCGGTAAAGGAAAGGTACACCCTTCGGATAGTGCGAAACATCAGTAAACAACGGCAAACAAAGAATCATGAAACAGCTAGAGGGTGCCAAGGAAGCACTACCATCTTTGCAGAAAAGTCATTCGTGGAGCCAAGGCATTTCGAGTAGCTACCGTTTAATAAGGCAGAAAGGCAATGATGAAGTACTTAAGTAATTGTTTTTGGCTGCTTGTACCTCTTTTGGTTTGGAATATTGTTTTTACTAGCCGTCTGCCTTGGGGCTACGCTCGAGATGTTTTCTGGAGAGACATTCCCTCGTGGATTGGGATAACCGAAAATATCACTAGAATTTTGGTGTTTACTCTACCAATTCTCATGCAATTTTCGCTAAAAACCTCCGTACAGAAAGCTGGATTGGGTATTTATTTGATAGGATTGCTTCTCTATTTCGCTTCCTGGATTCTTCAGATATACTTTCCGCAGAGCAGTTGGTCGCGTAGCTTATGGGGATATGCGGCTCCAGCTTACACGACCATTATTTTCTTTATTGGAATAGGCCTAATTGGCAAAACATCTTTTATTGAGCTCTCGAGCATCTCGATCATTTATCTTGCTATTTCGGTAGCTTTTGTGGCGATTCATACCGCTCATACCTACATAATATTTCAAAGAATTGAGCCTTTATGAAACGAAGCGGTATCATCGCCATTGGTTTATCCTTTGCTTACTCCACCTATCGATTGCGCAGGAGAAAAATTAGCGCACCCTGACTATGTCTGCTTATTCTAAAACCAACTCAGAATATAAGGTTAAAAAGCTACCGTTTTTCCGCCGGATGGCAATTGATGGATTCGACACTCTTCCCCAGGGACACAACATGATGGCTTTGGTTGAACTGGATGTAACCAATGCCCATCGTGTACTCTTGCAGCAGAAAGAACTCGGTAAGCAAGTATCGTTATTTGCGTTTATGATCAAGTGTGTTGCCAAAATGCTATCAGAATACCCAAACTTTAACGCGACTCGGGTTGGTAGAAAGATTGTCGAGTACAATGACGTAGATATCAACTTCCCAATAGAGTTAGATACTCCCCAAGGTAAGTTTCCGCGGCAGATTTCTATTCGTCGGGCTTCGGAAAAAACGGTAGAGGAGATTTACCAGGAAATCAGCAATGCCCGGGAGCGTCACCGAACTAGTGGCATAGCCAGCTCAGAGGATGCAATGGCTATTCGCTTTATGAAAAAACTTTTTCTTTTGCCGAAATGGGTGAGGTCACGGGTACTTAAGTTCGTAGCCAATAGCCCTACTCGTATTAAGCAGATGACTGGTACTACCTTTGTTACTTCAGTGAGCTCCTTTAGTAACCTACCAGGATATGCAGTTCCGTATATGGCCGGTTCCCGGGCAGTTTCATTCGCACTGGGAAGTGTCATCGAGAAACCTGCATTTATCAATCAAGCTATTGTAGCCCGAAAGCTTCTGCATATGACGGTTATCTTCAATCATGATATAGTAGATGGTGCTCCAGCGGCTCGATTTGTTAGTCGATTACAGGAATTAGTAGATAGTGCGGACAATATTATCCAACCGACTCAAGAGTGACCAGTGTCATTGTTGGAAGCAGTAAGTATCATCACCTTTGGTAATAATAAATGGATACCTCGAAAGCAAGGCAATTGTGATTTAGTGCATATCTAACGAACTTTGTACAATCCGTAAATCATACTCAGATATGCATTTCCTCTGGCTCTACCTATTTACTGTAGGTTCATTTGCCCTGGCTACCTCAATCCAAGCCCAGCAAAATATTTCATTAACATTTGACCAGCGTTTGAAGCAGCTAAAGACTGCTCAGGGCAAAATATTAGCTCTTTGGGCAGGAATTAATCTGATGACTGGGGGGATACTTAGCTTCACTGCGGAGCACTGGTTTTTTTATTTCCACGCTATGAACGCTAGTTGGGGATTGGTTAATCTGGGAGTAGCCGCTTTTATCTACTTTCACCATAATGATATTTTTAATCAACCTCAGACCATGCTTGAGCAGCTAAGTAGGCAACGGCACGCCGAGAATATGCTGTTTCTCAACATTGGATTAGACGTAGCATTTGTGGTCAGTGGCATTGCACTCTACCAACGAGGGTTGGCCACTGGAATTGCTTATCCTGAACTTTGGAAAGGTTTTGGTATCTCAGTAGCAATGCAAGGCATTTATTTACTTATTCAAGACCTAATTTTTCGGTTTCTTCATGCCAAAAACCGTCAGCGGATGTATCCACATTGGCAACGCAATCTTTCTAAATGATGTAGGTCATTGCTTAAGCATAGTAGACCGCCAATTTTGCGAGATGAAGATTCAGATTGTTATGAAAATAGCAAAGCGTTAGGCAACGGGTAGGACTTAGTTGTTTAATAACTGATTATTCGGAAGGCTAAATATCTCTTTATCTCGAAGAAGACTATGTACAACAACAAAGTAGCTATCGTGACCGGCGGTGCTTCGGGGATTGGGCGAGAGATGTGTTTATATCTAGCACAAAGAGGATCGACCTTAATTATTGTTGATATTAATCAAGAGAAAGCTGAAGAAGTAGCTGCCGTTGCGAAAAGCTTAGGTGTACCTTGCGAAGCAAAGCGAGTGGACGTCACCAGTTGCTCAGATATTGAGAAGCTCGTAGCTGGCGTAAAGCAAGATTTTGGCCGAATCGATTTAATGATTAACAATGCTGGGATTGGGTTAGACGGGGAGTTTAAGGATATGACTTTAGCGCACTGGAAGCGCGTCATTGATATTAATCTGTGGGGCGTGATCTACGGAACCCACTTCGTTTATCCGATGATGATTAAGCAGGGATTTGGTCAGATCGTCAATGTATCTTCTGTGGCGGGCCTAGCTACCGGAGGGCTGATGACCAGTTATACCGCTAGTAAACATGCAGTAGTGGGACTAACGCTGGGACTTAGAGCTGAAGCGTATCAGTACGGTGTAAAAGTTAATGTGCTTTGTCCGGGATTTATTGAAACCCCACTTCACGACAGCACACTCAAAGTCTCGGAATATCTACTTTGGGAGAAGAACCAACGCGATAAAACCCGCTTTCCAACCGCCAAAGATTGCATTAAGCCTATGATGCGGGGAATAGAAAAGAATCGGGCTATTATCGTAGCGCCCAAGAGTCAGAAAATATACTGGTGGGTCTACCGTTTGTTTCCTAGTTTGATTCCTTTCTTCTGGAAAAGGATCATCAAGAAAATGAAAGAAGTATAAATGCCTCAGTACCGGTACTACTCGTGTTGGTAGCTGTAACCAGGGTTAAACCAGCCAAAACAAAAACTTAGGGTACCACCATACTGGTGAAATCATTCTGACTAAGGTAGGGCGTATCTACTGTCGGATACGAACAGATAGCCTATTCCGGCTTTGATTTTCATCCAAGAGATCACATTCAATTCAACTTCTGCCTGGGGAGTAAGAACGAGAAGAGCGTCTTCGTCTATTCTATTTTCTTCCTCAAAGATAAACTTATTGTTCTCACGCTCGGCCAGATACATTCCGCCGCGTCCCACTTTTAAGCTAACGCTTGGATGGATTAACCGATGCGATTGGTTCATATAGCCCACAAACCACCGTGACCAAACGCCATATCCACCTCTTGAAACTCCGCTAGTGATTTATTCAAGCTTTTGAACGTTCCCATACCGTAGAATCCAGCAAAAAATGTTTGATTGAACAGGGCAGCTAGACCAAATCCTGCATTGGGTACTACCTCTCCTTCCAATGAGGATAATTCAACTCACTCTTATTATTGCTTATTGCGTTCATGCACTTTACTAATGAGAATAAAATTACGTCTAAATTGATAGGATAATGATGATGTAGGTTTCCCACAGGATGATTTTGATCATTCCACTTTATAGTGAGTGATACCGATATAAAGAAAATAGGCATAATATACCTACGCTAGGATTAATGGCTACTGACCTAGATCATTGTTTCCCCTCGGTTTCCTGGCTTGATTGGGGAATAAAACGATCAACGCATGAAAATTTTAGTTCCGATAGACTTCTCGCCCGATGCCGAACAAGCCCTGCGCTACGCGACTGCATTATCTAGGTTACTTCAGCACAACGAAACATATGCGGGGGCTTCCCCGCTGGAGTTAATTATTCTCCATGTCTATCATGTACCTATCGGGGGAGACACTACCTTCTTTGTCACCTCCCCGATGGTTGAGCAGCATGAGCAAGCTACGAGAGAAAAACTTCACCAACTGGTGGGGACAATTCCCGAAATTCAGTCCATTCCCCACCGGATCATCACCAAGTTATCCATGCCCTACGAGGGTATCAAAGAAATGATAGAAAAAGAGGAGATAGAACTAGTAGTCATGGGACTGCGAGGAGCGGGCGATACGGCAGCCTGGTTGGGGAGCACAACTATTCAGATGATGCGGTACGGGGCTTGTCCAGTGTTGGGGGTTCCCCGTACTACAGAAGTCTTCTATCCGCAGTATATTGCGTTTGCCACTGACTTAGAAACCAGTGATGATACCTCGTATCTAGAATTCCTGAAGAACCTAGTCCAACTGTGGCAGGCCAGAGTGGATATCATCCATGTGCATCCCAATCCTAATAAGGTTGGGATTGACCAAGCCCAAGAAGCTCTGAACCTTGACCATTTCTTTAAAGGTATACCGCATAAGTACTATTTTATTGAAGATAAGCTACCTGCCCGGGGAATAGAAAAGCATTTGATGGAGTCGGCAGCTAACTTACTGGTTGTCGTTCCCCGCCACCACGTAGCTCTGGAGAGATTATTCCATAAAAGTGTTTCCAAACAAGTGGCTCAGCTCGCCCCTTTACCTATTCTTTTTATTCACGAAAAATAATCGATTATGTCCACAACCGCCTATGTTCCCCGAAAATATCAGCAAGTATACACGCTCACTACTAGTGCTTCTTTTGATTTTGAACGAGTCAAAGCTTCCTTAGTAACTCTGACCGGAACGAAGGATGTTTACTATAACGCTCAACTTTCTCCACCCGAATTGATCTTACTTACTGATGGTACGGTAGACGATACCAGCGTACAAGAGGTTGCTTCGCGGTTAGGATACCAATTCCAGTTTAAGAAATTTGCAATAGACCAATGAAAAAAATATTAGTCCCCACTGACTTTTCGCCTTTGGCCACTGAAGCTTTACGCACGGCTCACCAAATTGCCCGACGGCAAAAAGCTACTATTTACCTGATACACGTATTATACTTTCCCATGTCGGAGGAAGAAACCCGTCCGGGTGCGGTAGAAGTACTACCGGTTGGATACCTAAAGCGAATGAAGCAAGAGATCAAAGAGCAATTACAAAACCTCATTGTGAAAGAAAAGCTTACTGATGTAAAGGTTGTTCCGGAAATTCGGGTTGGTAACCCCTATCAGAGCATGGTGCTAGCCCTGAAGAATGAGAAGATGGACTTAGTAGTAATGGGTTCTCAAGGGGTAAGTGGTGTTCGGGAGGTGTTGGTCGGCTCTAACGCCGAACGTATGGTACGTTTTTCACCCAGTCCAGTATTGGTCATCAAAGGAAAGACTAACTTTTCTAATCTAGAGAATATTGTGTACGCTACCGCTCTTAGCCATAAGGAAGTACCCGTGCTCAAAGCCTTAGGTAAGCTCCAGCGAGTGTACGACGCCCATCTCCACATAGTACGGGTGAATACTATCAGTAATTTTATAGATGATCCTACCGCGAATCAGCAGTTAAAAGACCTAGTAAAAAACAGTCGTTTGAAAAACTTCACCCTTAACACGTTCAGCGACATGCGGGAAGAGGAAGGGATTATCCATTTTGCGGACGAAGTAAAAGCGGATCTGATTGCCGTATCCACCCATGCCCGGCGGGGTTTATTGCATTTGTTAGGGGGCAGCATTGCCGAAGATGTGGTCAATCATGCCAAATATCCGGTATGGACCATGAGTCTGTATCCTCCGTCCTAGCCTCAATTATCGCTTTGCACCCAGTAGGTAGCCGTAAGCATGGGTTCCTTCCTTTTCATCCAGCAGCACTTTCAGTGCGCCAACCATGGGTATAAAGAGTACCATACCCGATACGCCCCATATAGCCGCCCCAGCAAAAACAGTCAGCACCACCACTAACGGGTTCAGTTTGATTTTACTGCCAACTACGTAAGGGGTAATAATATTATTTTCTACCAGTTGAATGCCCCACAGTAGCGCAAAGGTCAAGAAAGGATACCAAAGTGAATCGGTTGTCAAAAAGACGTACAGAATAGACACTGTGGAGGCCACAAACACTCCCACGTAGGGAATTAGATTGAACAAGGCCACAAACAGGGCAAATACTAGTGCATACTTAACCCCTAACGCAACGAATACCCCAAAGGCCATCAGTCCAACCAGTAGGGTCACCATCAGTAGTCCGTGTAAGTAGCCCTGCACGACCGTGCCCGCTTTGGAGAGTAGCTCCAGTGCCTGGTCGGGTTGGCGGTGCTGATACAGTTGACGTACGAATTCAGCAAAGCTCTGCTGATAATACAGCAACAAAAAAACGTAGACGGGCATAATACCCAGCATGGTGACTGTTTTGGCCGTGTAGCTCAGTGTATTGCCTACCGTGTTAAGCCCTTGTTCCAAATAGCTACTCAACGATTTCAGCAGCTCGGCTCGCTGCTGTTCGTAAGGAATACCCAAGTAGGTTTCTACTGCCGTCCGCACCTCATGGTACCATAGCTCTAGCTGGCGAGTGATGGACGGAAGTTCGGATACCAAAGAGACGATTTGGGAGGAAATAATATAGAAAACAAATCCCATTACGACCGTAGCCACAATCATCACTAAAGCGATGGCCAACCCGCTCGGAAATCGGTGCCGTTCTAGCCACTGAACGGGTGGAGCTAACAACAGAGCCAAAAACACTGACCAGAAGAAAGGAATCAAAATAAACTTAGCTACTACCATCAGGTAGCCAACTAAGATAATGCCTAGTAAGATGATCGTCCAGCGAGCGTAAAAGGGTAGTTTTGTCATAAGCTGTATGGTAAGAAAATGACGGACACACTCATTCGCGAAGCGTTAGCAATGGAATTTGGCTATGATATACCGTCTGGCGGGTAATGCTTGTCTGGAACAGACGGTTAAAGAATGAGTGCTGGTGAGGAATGAGCACCAGTAGGTCGTTTTGGTACTGGGCAATATGTTTCTGTAAGCCTGTATCAATGTCCTGCTCCCAGAGGTAGTGGAGAGTGTAAGGTGTTCTTGCCAATCCTAAGGGCTCTCGGAGGCCACCTTCTTGAGACTTTGTGTCAGTACTTACGTGAATAACATCCAGATAGGCCTCCCATTGTTTTACTAGGTTCTTTATTTGACTAACATTTTTTGAAGAGACCACCTGCCAGTCCGTAGCCAAGGCAATGCGGTTAAAAGGCCGAAAAGAAACTGATTCGGGTACCGAAAGTACTGGACACCGAGCGTGGTAAATCATTTTGAGGGTATGACTTCCCAGAATATTCGTAGTAAGTCCACCTCCTCGATTGCCTACGATCACCAAGTCAATATTGCATTTCTCGATGGTGTGGTTAGCCTGCTCGATCAGATCACCTCTAATGACTGAGAAATGGGGTAATTGCTTAATTGGTAAGGCTATCTCTTCTCTAAGCGCTTCCAGTTTTTGTTCTGCCTGATGCTTGTATTGCTCTAAGGCAGCAACAGGAATACGTACCTCTCCGGCCAGGTCGGGAGGGAAGTAGTAAATATGCTGTACCCATACCTCGGCCGATACCGATGCTGCCAGTTGGAGGCCGTATCGAAGCAAGGAAGGGGTTGCTTCACTTAGGTCTACTAGAATAAGAATATTACGGATATTCATGACTATCACTGCTCAAGCTGCTACGGGTTGTTCTTTACGGATCAATGGAATCAGTAAAGCTCCCAGACTGGCTCCGACCAACAGTACCGAAATAAAGAAGCCTACGAAAGGGGTCAATGTTACCATCCGCAGTACACTGAAGATTAAGAAAGCTACCAAGATCATCCAGCCCTTCCCCCAATCGTACTGATAGCGGTCGCGTAGCGAGTAGGCAACTACCACCGAGGTAATCACGTGGCCGAAGGCTACGGTAACCCCATAAGCTAACAAAAAGACTAGTCCGAGTGGAATACCAATGAAGCTGATGAGCAGCAACGCAATGACCAATGGTACTCCGATAAGGTACAGTATTCCGTAGCCGAAACTGCGCATGAAATCTTCGTGAAGCACTTTCCCCGCTCGATCCATCTTGTTAGGAAACACCCAAAAGATAAACCCGATCGTTAATAGTACGGCTAGCACATAAGCCAGTGCAACTGAAAACCAAGGCACCTGGTTCCCCAACCATGAGAAGTCATCTTCCAGATTCAGTGATTCATCAAACTGGGCGGTAGCTCCGGAGAGAGCAGCGGAAAAATCCGGTGGTTCGGTGCCTTCTGGTAGCCAATAGCGGACATCGCCGTACATTTCGGCACTCGGGGTTAGCTCGATGCGCTCGGCAGCCAAGGAGGATGCTCCCCGTACCAAGCCATTGATCGTGATCTCGCCACCCTGTACTTCCAGGTTGCCCTGACATTCGCCATTCAATTGTACTTCGCCACCGCGGACGATTACATTACCTGCCACAGTACCATTTACTTGTACTTCACCCGAGAGCACTACCACATCTTGCCCAGAAGTTACATTCTTATCAATGACCACCTCACCGCCCATTGCAATGATGTCTCCGGCTACCGGACTTTCCACCCGAACGGTTCCCCCCATTACAAATACGTCGTCTAGTACGGGGCCATTTAATGTGAGTGTTCCCCCAGCGGCAGTTAAATTCCCCAGCAGACTATCGCGGAGGATAATGGTTCCGGCAGCAGCTAGCATGTCTCCCCGAACTGGGGCGTTTACCGTAATACGTTCTCCAGCTAGGTAGACATCGTGGTTGACTGGAGAATCAATCGTGATTTGTTCCGCTGCCTGAAACTTATCCGATGGAACTGTATTGGTGGGCGCCGGAGCAAATAACAATGGAATGGTGAGAAGGATGAGTAGTTTCATAGCGACAAAGGGTTGGTAATACGCTGACAAGAAACCTAATTTCTTACCTGCACCCAATGACTTGGGTCATCACTAGGATTGATGTACGTTAGACGGGATATAGTTGCAATTAGAATGATCCAAGTCACTGACTGCGATGAGCTATATCATTGCTAGGGGATAGGGAAATACTAATTTTTACTCATTATTTAATACAACTTTGGTGTCGCTATGAAAAAATCTACCAAATTACAGTTAGTGGTCTTTTGGGTTATGATGGCTACAAATCTTGCCCTATTTCCTCCCACCTCTTTAGTTGCTCAGTATATCGAATTAGACGTAAATCGTCTAGAAAGTCAAGGAAAAGCAGTTGTTACGGCTACTACCTCAGATTTAGGCTACGCTAGCAATTGTTTTGACGGTGATATCTATTCCATAATGCGCTCGGCCAATATTAATCCGGCCTTTGTGCAGGTGGCTTTTAATGAAGCTCAAAGTATCAAGCAAATCCGGGTATTGTTAGGTGAGCCGGATTACCCGGACATTAACAGCAATAGCTGGTGGGTAGAAACGGCTGATAACCAAGCTGACATGGATAACCGATCAGGCTCTTACCAACTGATAGTACCCCGTCGCGATGATGTGAATGGTATCTGGGATGATGTGGTACTGCCTCAGGCGGTAGAGGCTAAAATTTGGAAGTTCTGGATTGAACGTACCGTAGGAGATGACTATGTGCACATTCCTGAGTTAGAGCTATGGGCAGATGACTTTTTCCCCGATTCTAGTGTTGCTGGTTTTCAGCTTATTGATGCCCAAACGGATGCCGTTATTACTAACCTGCTAGACGGAACCCGGCTTTACTCCGAAGACCTGTCCCAAAGTTTAGCCATTGAAGTATTAGTTAATGAGCCAGTAGGAAGTTTACGGATTAGTGTGAATGGACCGGGACTAAGTACGGCAAAAAACGAAAGTGCGCCACCCTACGCGAGTTTTGGTGACGATGGTGGTGATTTCAATGGGAAGATGATGACTGCCGGAACGTATACTGCCACGGCTACGCCTTATTCAGGGCGTAATGCCATGGGGGAAGCGGGTACTCCGGTGCAGATTTCTTTTGAGATTATTGCCCCTGGTCAACCCATTCTAGAGCCAGAGTACGAAACGATTGACCCCTTCCTGGCTACCCCTGTAGACAATGCCGCTAATATTATTCCGGTGCTGGTCATTCGCTTCCTACCCACTGAGGATGGGGAGAATCTGGATGTGAGTAAAGTTCCTGATTTTCATTCACTAGGAGAAATTACTCTGGAGGATATGAAGGACCGAATTGACCTGCTTGATAAACGGATCAAGTTTATGCTGGAAGAAGGTAGTAAGTACCACGGCTATAAAAACCCCGATGCCCAACCTATGGTAGGATACAAGGTAGTAGAATACATTACGGTGTACGAACAGAGTCCGGCCGGAAAGGTAAGATTTACCGATAAGAACGGTTATCCAGTTTATGGGGTAGATTATTTTGAAATATTTGAACGGTTTGATGTTGAACACTACGTAAATGATCTAGGAATAAAGCATATCTGGCTCTGGGATGCCCCGCTGGACTCCAGCTGGCCTAGTTACGATCCCGGCATTCACGATCCGGCTAGTTTTCGCGGTCCACCCGAAGCCAATATGGCCAGCCCTACCACTGGCGATGTCTCCAACAGCTACCAGGATAATAGTGATATGCCCGTCTACGATCATACTTACATTGTGTTTGGCAATAACTTTCGAAGAGATCAGAAAGAAGCCGTAGGGCACAACTATGGGCATCAGATTGAGAGAATGTTTAGATACATTGATTCCAAAGATAACAACCAGGAAGAGTTGTTTTGGCAGAAGTTTGTGGGTACTGACGAAAATCTAAACTTTGTTACAGGTCGGTGTGGCTGGAGCCACATGCCCCCTAATACTACCGAGGAGTACGATTATGACAACCCTACTTTGGTAGAATCAGACATTGAAGACTGGCGCCCTGATAATTCTGGGGAAAAGAAGTTGGTCAATGTAGATACCTGGAACGACCAGAGCTATAACTGGCCAGCTGGTACCGGAAATATCACTAACTGGAGAGAAAGGACTGAAACCTACTGGCATATATATAAGATGCAAGCTTTTCCTGGATCCGAAGCTACTATTCCCTATCAGGATGACTACGTGATTAGCGATTGGTGGAATATCTTTGCTAACTGGGACGAAGTGAATAATGCCGGAAAGCTACTGTACGAAGAGGTTCAACCCCCCGGCATCACCTTCCGATTGATTGATGCCGACACCGATCAATCCATTGCTGGGCTCACTAATGGACAGTCGGTACCGGTACCGGGCTTACCCCGCAACCTGGCGATTGAAGTATTGACCACCGAACCGGTGGGCAGCTTCAAGATCCAGGTGGTAGGACCGGGGATTAACAACACCAAGAACGAGAGTGTGGCTCCTTACGCCAGCTTCGGCGATGACAACGGCGACTTTCTGGGGAGAATACTGGGAGCCGGTAGTTATACCGTCACGGCTACACCCTACTCAGGGCGTAATGCGACTGGGGAGGCGGGTACTCCCGCTCAGGTTAGCTTCACTATTGGTGACGATGAGAACCAACCGCCCGTGGCTAGCTTCACAGCGATGCCCGAAAGCGGTTCGGTTCCCCTGACGGTAACCTTTGACGCCTCGGCTTCTTCGGATCCCGACGGGCAGATCGCTAGCTACCACTTTGATTTTGGCGATGGCAACAGTGCGACGACTGCCCAGGCCAGTCATACCTACACCAGCGAGGGACAGTACACTGTCACGCTAACGGTCACCGATAACGAGGGGGCAACGGCTACTGCGACGAAGCAGATCAACGTCACAGAGGACGGCATGAACCTCTCACCCATAGCTAGCTTAATCGCCGATCCCACTAGCATCCGCACTGATACATCTGTAGAGTTTGACGCCAGCGGTTCTACGGATCCCGACGGGCAGATTGTGAGTTACACCTTTGATTATGGAGATGGTAATTCGTATACTACCACATCTGCTACGGCTGACCATTATTACCTCGCAGAAGGAGAGTATACTGCTACGGTAACGGTGACTGACAATGAGGGGGCTACGGCTACTGCTTCCCAAGTGATTATCGTAGAAAACTTTCCGGGTTCTAATATCGCTAGTTTTAGGTTGATTGATGCGGAGCAGGATGAGGTGATCGATAATTGGGATGATGAGTTCCAGTATTTTTCAGTCTGCCGAGTGCCGGAAAGTATGGGTGTTGAGGTGGTACCGTCTGGTACGGTAGGTAGCATTAAGATTGAGGTAGAGGGGTCAGGGGTCAGTACCAGTATGATTGAGAACGGAGCCCCCTATTCCAGCTTTGGCGACGACGGAGATGATGTGTTTGGTAAGGAATTTAGTGTGGGGTCGTACTTCATCACTGCCACCGCTTATTCGGGGCGGGATGCTACGGGTACGGCGGGAGTGTCGGTGGAGACTGAGTTGGAGATAGTATCAACAGCCCCCCCTTCTTCGGATTTTACTGTTTCGACTACGAGTGGCACGGCTCCACTAGGAGTAGATTTTGCAGCCATTACGAGAGATCCCTTCTATTTTGAATTTGATTATTTCGTTGATTTTGGTGATGGGCGAAGTGGTATCATCCCCGATAGATTCTCCCACACCTATACTCAGGCGGGCACGTATACGGTAACCCTAACGGTAACCGAGAACGCTACGGGTTGCTCTAGCTCTACCAGTAAAACTATCACCGTAGCTCCCAACCCATCTCCGGTGGCCGGCTTCCGGTTGGTTGATGCCGATATTGACCAGCCCTTTGCCGACATCACCCAGGGCACCGAGATTGACACTTACCGGTTACCCGAAAGCCTGGCCATTGAGGCGTTGGTCTCTGAACCAGTGGGCAGTCTGCGGATAGAAGTAACCGGGCCCGGGGTGAACACCGCCCGCAACCAGAGCGATGCGCCTTATTCCAGTTTCGGCGATAGCAACGGAGATTTTGCCGGTATGCCCTTAGGTGCAGGAGTTAGTCTTTTTGACGAAGAAACTTTCACCGTGAAAGCCACGCCTTATTCAGGACGCAACGCCACCGGCACCCCCGGTATCCCGCTGGAAATCACGTTTAGCATTGTGGAATATGGAACATATGTATGGGTTGCTGGAATTACCGGAGCGAACGTGGAGGGCGAATACGCCCACTACAATTTCTATGTCAACGAAGAGTTCCAGTTTGATGGTGATACCGAACCAATCGATTATGATGATTGCATAATATGCGATTACAAATGGACTGAGGTTCCTATTTCTGAAATAGAAACGGTGATGGTGGAGTTTGACAACGATTTGCAAACGGCCACCGAGGATCGTAATCTCAACATTAGTTCAATTGTGCTTGAACCTGGTGATGGATTTCATCCAGAAGATGGCAATTATTACACTTTAAGCTTAAATCCTCTGGATGAAGGGGTAGTGTACGACCGCGGGGCCCTGGACGGAGTGGATGTGGTGCCGGGCACCAATGTGATGGACGTCAACGGCTTTATGATCTTTCCGGTGGTGACTTCCGACTTAGCTCGCTACGGTCCGCGGGTCACCAAGTCCAGCCCGGTGGCCGAAACCACCTTTTCCGAACCGGCATCCGTTGCGTTGGAAGAAGGCAGTCTGCTAATCTATCCCAATCCGGCTCGGGATCAGGTAGAGGTCAACCTACCGCTGGCTCAAGATCAAATGTATACGTTGCAACTGTACGATCTGTACGGGCGGGAGGTGTTCCGGCAGCAGGGGGCGGGAAGCGTCACTGAATCCATTCCGCTGCAGGGGCAACCACGGGGCACCTACCTGGTAGCAGTGCAAACCGGGGGACAGCGACTAGTGCAGAAGTTGGTTATCGATAATTGAGTATACTTCCGAGGGTATTTCACACTACTTAGTTAGCAAAAGAAAGGAGATAGCGAGAACTATCTCCTTTCTTTTATCAATCAATCGCTACCGGGTAAGAATAGTGAATCGCTTGATTGGCTTTGTTTTAGGTAGTTAATCATGCGTAACCTGCATTGCCTCGTCAGTGGCTTCTTGGGTTTTCTCAGCCTGCAGAATATTTTTAATACCGGCTACCAGAGCATCAGGATTGAACGAGATGCTGTTGATTCCGGCTTCTACCAGGAACTGGGCGAAAGCGGGATCATCACTAGGGGCCTGACCACATAAGCCGATTTTAGTATTAGTGCGATTAGCTACTGTAATCACCTCTCGAATCATTTTTTTCACTGCTGGATCATTGGCACTAAATAAATCACTCAGCAAATCTGAATCGCGATCTACGCCCAAAACCAACTGAGTCAAATCGTTGGAGCCGATAGAAAATCCGTCAAAGTACTCCGAAAACTCTTGAGCTAGTATCACATTGCTTGGTATTTCGGTCATCATGTAAAGCTCCAATCCATTAACTCCTCGTATCAGACCAAATTGTTCCATTAACGCAATTACCTTCTCAGCCTCGGTAAGTGAGCGACAGAACGGAATCATTAGCTTTACATTTTCTAATCCCATGGTTTCGCGTACCCGTTTCATCGCTTTACACTCTAGTTCAAACCCCGCTTGGTACTTGGGGTGATAGTAGCGGGACGCGCCCCGGAAACCGAGCATAGGATTCTCTTCCGGGGGCTCAAAATCATGGCCACCAATTAGGTTGGCGTACTCATTAGATTTAAAATCAGACATCCGTACGATGACATCTTTAGGATAAAAAGCAGCGACAATCTGGGCGACGGCTTCGGCCAGCTTTTCTACGAAATAATCAGCCCTATTCGGGTAGTGGTGGGTGAGTTGCTCGATCTTCTCCCGAGCCGCAGCATCGGTTACTTTTTCAAACTGGCACAAGGCCATCGGATGAATTTGTATGGCGTTGTTGATAATAAATTCTAATCGCATTAGTCCTACACCGTGATTGGGGTAGGTGGCTAGCCGGAAAGCCTGTTCCGGGTCGCCTAAAATAAACATCACTTGCGTTTCGGGAAGCGGTAGATCAGGTAACTGAATCACTGATTCTTTCCAGTCTAGTATCCCCTCGTACACGTAACCGGTTTCTCCTTCCGCACAGGAAACGGTTACTTCCTGACCATCTTGAATCACTTGGGTAGCGTTACCAGCTCCAATTACCGCCACGGCTCCTACTTCCCGAGCCACAATGGCTGCGTGACTGGTGCGCCCACCTTGATCAGTAATAATTCCACTAGCTTTTTTTAGAATAGGGTCCCAGTCGGGGGTGGTTCGGGTAGTGACCAGTACTTCGCCTTCCTGAAGTTTGTGAGCTTCTGTGGGGCTATGGAGAATACGGGCTTTCCCCGCAGTGATTTTGTTTCCTAATCCATAGCCCTGGCATAATGCTTTTCCAGCTTTCGGTAGCTGGTAGGTTTTAATCTCCAGAAGATCTTCTTTGGTACTGTGCACTGTTTCCGGTCGGGCTTGCACAATGTACAGCTGTCCGGTATTACCGTCTTTAGCCCACTCAATATCCATCGGTCGTTGGTAGTGTTCTTCAATGGCTACCGACCACTTAGCCAGGGTGGTAACCTCTTCGTCGGTAAGTGTATACTGATCTCGTCGATCGGCTGGAGTTGGCTGGTTGAATACACCGCTTCCATTGGACGCGTAGACCATCGTTTGCTCTTTGCTACCCATTCGTCGGGAGATAATAGCTTGCTTATCACGTTTGAGAGTCGGCTTAAAAACGTAGAACTCATCGGGATTTACAGTGCCCTGAACTATGTTTTCGCCTAGCCCCCATACACTGGTAATCAGTACCACTTGATCAAAACCGGAATCAGGGTCTAAGGTGAAGTTTACCCCCGAACAACCTTGATCAGAACGCACCATGAGTTGTACCCCCACCGAAAGCGCCACCTGCACATGGTCAAACTTGTTGTCTTCCCGGTATTTGATAGCCCGGTTAGTAAATAACGATGCGTAGCATTTATGACAGGCATTCAGTAGGTTATCAAACCCTCGTATATTAAGGTAGGATTCTAACTGCCCAGCAAAGCTGGCGTGTGGTAGATCTTCAGCCGTAGCACTACTACGTACTGCCAGAGAAATGTCTTCACCGTAATGTTCAGTAAGGTAGGTATATCCTTCTCGAATGGCTTGTTGCACCTCGGTTGGGAGTTTTGCTTCTAAAAAGGTAGCCCGGATTTGTTTGCCTATCTCCTCAAGATTAGAAAACTGCTGTCGATCTAGCTGGCTGAGCAACTCACTAAGAGGATCACGAAGTTGATTTTCCTCTATAAACTGCCAATAGGCTTCTGAGGTAGTAGCGAAACCATCAGGAACTTGGATTCCTAGTGGAGTGAGTTTTTGGTACATCTCTCCTAAGGAGGCATTTTTGCCTCCAACCTGAGGAAGATCATGCATATCAATGTCGCGAAAATACTGAACTAGGGTAGACATAGCGATTTTGAGTTTTAATGAAAATGTTTAGAGCTTGTTGTTCTGGAAAATCTTTTCTCAAAATAGAGGGACCTGCAATTTTCCACAATGATGCAGGTCAGTGCTAGGAGAAGTTGATTTACCTATCGGCTTCACACAAATACTTATGATCTAAGTCATTGGTAAGTTGGTTTACTATTATTTCATTGAAGCTAACATCAATAACACAATTACTATGAAACTTACCATGAAGAAAAAACCAAAACGACGTTGGGCAGAAAAACTAGGGGATCAGATGGAACGGGAGCCTATCAAGTACGTGTTGCCACTACTTATTTTCGTAGGTGTTGTTATACTAGCTGAGCAGTACTGGGAGAAGCTTGCTAGGTTGGATTAGAGAGAAAACACAATTGTCTCGCTGAGTCACTTGCGCTATTGGGTATTGAGTATTGATAAGTATTAAAGGCATATTTTCGGTATGTGTAAGCTTTTAGAGTACCGTCATGAAAAAATATAAGAACCTAATCTCAGCTATCTCACTAATTGCAGGTTTACTCATGCATATTAATATTCACGCCCAAAAAAGCATTCCTATCTCACGAGCTGAACTTTCAGCGCAAATAGAAGCGTATGTCGAACAAGAAATGTCCCAAAAGAAGATAGTCGGGTTGTCGGTTGCTGTGGTAGATACGGAAGGTGTTCTTCTGTCTGATGGTTTTGGCTTTGTGGATAAGGGAAAGAATATTCTTGCCGATAAAGAAACTATATTCCCTATTGCTTCAATCACCAAGACATTTACCGGAATTGCCGTCATGCAATTGGTAGAACAAGGGTTAATTGAACTGGATAAACCCATTGGAGACTATATCAATGAACTTTCATTACCCAGTGGAGAAGAGAAAGTCATTACCACGCGCATGCTGTTAACCCATCATTCGGGCTTACATGGAGATATCCTCTACCATTGGTACTTACCGGCTGTTTCCAAAAACCCGTTGGTTTATGAACAGATTGTAGACCTTATTAATGAAACCGGAACAATATTCACACCGGGTAAACTCCATTCCTACTGCAATGTGGGATATTCGTTATTGGGGATTCTGATACACAAGGTGAGTGGAGAACCGTACGTAGATTATATACGATCCCATATTCTGTCCCCCTTGGGCATGGATCATACGATTGTATTTGCTGGCGAGAACACGGATGAAGTCATCGCCAAAGGTTATGATGGTAAAGCAAGTATGGATATGCCCATGATACTGGGTATACCGGCCGGAGATATGGCAATATCCTCGGATGATGCTGCCAGGTATATGCGTGCAATTATCCATTCGTATTATGGAGAGGGCCCCTTGCTGAAAGCACAAAGCATGAAGCAAATGATGACCCAGCAAAATGGTGAAGTCCCCATCGATCGAGGTTTTTCCATTGGTTTTACATGGTTTCTACAACACCCGATTGGTGAATACACCAAATATGCATCTCATCGAGGAGAATCACCCCCTTATCATGCTATGCTGGCTATACTACCGGAAATAAGAACGGGGGTCTTTATTAGCACAAATACAAATAAGGCGGCCGAAGCACCAGATGAAATGGTGCATAAAATAATCGAAGATCTGTATGAATATCATTCCGGTAACACGATTTCCAAAGGAAGAAAAAGTGAGAGATTGACTATCGATTGGGAACAAGTCAAACAGTACGAGGGGATTTATCAAAATATGTACTTTGGCCCGATGGAGGTAAAAGCCAGAAAACGCAAACTGGTTATAAAATCAAGCACTATACCCATTCCTTTAACTTTGACTCCATACACGAAGACTACCTATTCTGTGAAGGCCCAGCTTTTTGGTGTGATCCCTATTTCCAATAAAACACTGGATGCACTAAGGGTTGAATTCAGGGAGATAGATGGAGAAAAGTTTCTGTTTTTCCATATTCAGAACAGCATTATTAATCCCAACTTACGCATTGAACCTTACGAAATCCCTCCAGCATACAAGAATTATATCGGGAAATATAATGTCACCAATATGGAGAATTCCGACCGGGTTGCTAAGCGCGTAAGAATCAAGAAAAGCAGACATTTCTATGTTCTTCAATACACTTTTTTAGGTCGGCATAAGTTTAATTTAGCCATCCGTCCTGTTGACAATCAAAATGCAAGACTGGCGGGAATCGGCTCTTTTATGGGAGAAAAAATAGGTTGGGAAACTTCCGGTGATAAGTTAATAATGCGCTGGTCAGGATTAGTTTTAGAAAAAGAATGAAAGAGCTAGTGAAGGGGCACTTTGGAGCGGATCCAGGTGCATCATCTCGTAGGGGATACCACTTTGAATTTCCCTTTCTTAAAAATGCCTAGATCTTGACCGTCACTTCTCACCTCAAGCTTCTACCCCCTCATTCTCTTTTTCACTATCAACTGTTCACTTTACATTGCAAGGGGTGTCGCGTGGCGACCACCCGCACATTGTTAATTATTTATTACTTAAACAGCTTACCTGTTCCAATGAAACATATGAAATATGTCCATCTATCTGATTGTTTTTTGGCTATCAAAAGAATAGTCATAGATCGTTATGATCTAGATCATCGGTCAATTAGTGCAAAGTGGCTTACTTATCGTTCAAATAATTAGCCTCACCTTATGGTTGGTTTTTTTGCATTATAACCACACTTTAAAAAACCTACGACTAAACTGATGAAAAATTCTAAAAACTGGATGGTAGGTCTAGACTTCTCCGAAGCCGACCAATCCCTTATTGCTTACACCGCTCATTTAGCCGGCTATTTGCATCCTCAGGAGATCCGTTTTGTTCATGTGAAACCAAATTTTGAGATGCCAGACGAGATGAAAAAATATCTATCCGAAGCTGAAATCACGCTGGAGTCCATTCAATCAAAAATGGAGGAGCTGGTTTCCCCCTTTTTCCCTGAGAAGAAAGTAGAGATCATTTGTGAAGTGTACGATGACCGCTCTGGTTTTGAATTATGGCAGGAGGCACATCAGCGTAGTGTGGATCTTTTTTTCGTGGGTAGTAAGTCTAAGGATTACGGGCAGGGGCGTTTGGCCCAGAAATTAGTACGGAAGTCCACCTGCTCTGTTTGCTTTGTGCCCAGCGACTACAAACTCGAAATTAGCAAAATCCTTATACCAACTGATTTTTCAGAACGTTCCGCCCTTGCTGTAGAAACGGCTGTGCACGTTGCCAGGTACCAAGCTGATTGCCAATTAGTCTGTCTTAATGTGTTCGAGCTACCGCACGCTTACTATTATAATGAGTTTCCGAGACAGCAATATATTACCTTAATGGAAGATAAATCGCGTCGGGAGTATGAACAGTTTATCAGTAATATAGATACGCAGAACGTATCTGTCAACTCAGTCTTCAGACTATTAGAGTTTTCGTACGTAGCTGAGCATATCCAGCAGGAGGCAGAGAATCAACAAGCTGACTTGATTATTATGAGTGCCGGAGGACAGTCAGTTCTATCCCGTCTATTTTTAGGTAGTGAAGCAGAGCGCATCGTGCAGATGGAGAAAAATATTCCGCTATTGATACTTAAAGACCAAGAAAAAGATGCGAATCTGTGGGAAACTATTACTCGAGAGTAGAAGTCTCAGCTCTATCACTTGGGTATCCGGTATAACTGACAATAGTACCTATTCCGGTGTATTCTGCACTACGAAGCGAGTGATCAAAATCGCCAGCAAATAGCCTACAACCACTCCTGCCAGTAGTATCATCCATTCAAAGCTCCCTAGTGGCACTAGATAAAAATATTCATTGATAGGGGAGTACACGATAATAAGCTGTAATAATAAAGATACGGCTAAACCTATGACTAACCATCGGTTAGCTAACCATCCCAACTTCTCTTGATAGCGGATTGCTCCAATCCGTACAAATTCAAATAATACGATGCCAGTAAGTAGGGCACTACGAGCAATGTCCAAGCCCATTGGATAGATGATAAGAAACACGATCATTAGTAGGAGCATCTTTTTGGTGCCAATCAGCGCGATAAGCCAACCCAATCGTTTGTTAATTAGAGGCTCTTTATCTGGGCGTGGCTTGTGCTGCATGATGTCTTGGGCAGGTGGATCTACCCCTAACGCTAAAGCTACTAGGCCATCAGTCAATAAATTCACCCAGAGTAACTGCACTGGAAACAATAGAGGTTCGTTCAGATCGACTAGTAAAGTCGCCAAAAAAATCAACGAGACTTCGGCAAGATTGCAGGTAAGCAGATAGTCGAGAAACTTGCGAATATTATTGAAGATAGTGCGGCCCTCCTTGATTGCATCCCGTATGGTACTGAAATTATCATCAAGTAGAATAAGATCACTCGCTTGTTTAGTTACTTCGGTGCCCTTCAGACCCATAGCAATGCCCACTTCCGCTTTCTTAATCGCTAATGCGTCGTTCACTCCATCACCAGTCATAGCTACGCTATTGTTCACCTCTAGTATCTCCAGCAACCGGAGCTTATGAAATGGATTAGTACGGGCAAAGATATTCACCTGTTCATCAAGTTTCTGACGTAGAGCATCATCGTCGAGCTGATCAAGGGCGGGACCACCTAAAACACCTGAACTCTCTAAACCCACTTGCTCGGCAATGGCCTGAGCCGTAACCGGATTGTCGCCGGTGATCATAATCACCCGGATACCCGCGGTTTTACAATCCTGGATAGCTTGGGCAACTTCGTCGCGGGGTGGATCAATCATGGCTTGCAAACCCAGCCATACCAAGTTTTCCTCTACTTGCTCAGTAGCACTTTCGGTGGGTTTATAGGCAAAGCCTAGTACCCGAAGAGCCTGGGAGGCAAATTCAACATTCTGCTCTAATACTTGCTGACGAGCTGATTCGTCCCAAGGAACCACTTCACCGTTACGAAGGGTATGGGTACATTTGGCAATGAGTACTTCAGGAGCGCCTTTCGCATATATCGTGAGTGCGCCAGTAGGGTCAGCAACCACCACGCTCATCATCTTACGTTCCGAGTTGAATGAAATCTCGTTAACTTTTTCGTGGGGTTGGCCATCCTCTGTGGGCAAAAGCTGCTGACTTATTCGAAGCAGTGCTATTTCGGTTTGCTCGCCAAAGTATTTCGCCTCACCATGATCGTCTACTCCTAGCATAGCATTATTGCATAGCTGGCCGCAACGCAACAGTTGCCGGGCAGCTTCGTCCAATGTACCCTGTTCTTCTAAAGAATCAACCGAGTGAATTTGCCCATCGTAATGAAGATGCGTTACTGTCATCTCGTTGTGGGTGAGCGTGCCGGTTTTATCCGTGCAGACAATATTTACCGCGCCGACTGATTCCACAATGGGCAAGCGGCGAATGAGGGCATGTTTTCGGAACATAACCCGGGCTCCGGCAGCGAGAGCCAATACTACCACCGCTGGTAGTCCTTCGGGAATAGCAGCTACGGCCAGTGAGATAGCCGTCAGTAGCGAGGTGTAAAATCCGTATTTGAACACTCCGATAATAGCAATCACTACCAGGATCACCAGCGTAATCAGAGACAGTCGCTTGCTCAGAATTCCTAGCTCAACCTGAAACGAAGACTTTTCAGTTTCTAGCGTCTGTAACCGAGATGCTACGTGCCCCATTTGCGTTCGCATTCCGGTTTCGGTGACTAGGACTCGGGCATTACCTCCGGTAACGTAAGTATTCATGAATACGGGTTCATCGGCCTCTTTCCGCACTGCTGCCGACTCACCAGTGAGCACTGACTCATCCAGTTCCAGATGAAATGCTTTCACCACTTTTCCATCCGCGGTGACCATATCGCCTGATTCCAATAGCAGCAAATCATCCGGTACTACCTCGGCCGAAGGAATTTCCACTTCTTGGCCGTCGCGGATCACCCGGGCGTGAGGAGTAGCCATTTTCTGGAGGGCTTCAATAGTCCGTTCCGCGTTGTAGTCCTGAATGAAACCGAGCACGCCTGACAGAATTACAATGAAGAGGATAAGCAGTGCATCTACTACATTCGGTTCTTGATCCGGTAAAAAACCAATGGCTAGTGATACGATGGCTGCGGCAATCAACAATAAGATCAAGGGTGAGGTAAACTGCCTCACCAGGATACGAATAGGGTGAGCTTTGGTCTGACGGATAATCTCATTGCGACCAAATTCACTCAAACGGCGTTGTGCCTCCTGTCGAGAAAGGCCTTGGGTTACTTTTTTGGCTACTACTTCCATGAAGGTACGCTAAGGTTGAAAGGTGATGAAAGTTAAGTGGAGCATCCTATGAGAAAAATGATCTTGGTCAGTACCGGAATTTTATTGGTGGAGTCTAACAAGTTCAGGCTAAGCAACTAGTCGCTAATGCTCGAGAATACATTAAGCAAATGCGGGTCTTAGTTTTTCTTTTAGAATCTGCTTAAGCTGAGGAGTGGTATCGTAATCTAGCAAGTTAAAAGCTTTTACGTCGCAAAGTTTTTCAATGAGGGTAATTCCTGCTTTAGTGTTGGTAGCCACTCCACTTACAATATCGGGTTTTAGGTCAAAGGCCTTCATTACTCCGTATACAGCGTAAGGATCGGAAGCACAGAGTACGGTGCATTTAATACAGTCCCGGATTGCCTCAATTGCCACATCCCCGTTGTAAGGTTCCAGGGGTGAGGCACCGATTTCAACCACGGCGACATCGGCAGGTTGGTGAGCCATCATGCTAAGTAGCTTTTCTAAAGCAGGAGTGTAAGTCTCTTCGGGACATACGGTAGAGGGTAGTCCTACATCTACGAAATCTAAAATAGCATCAGCTCCCGCATCCATAACGCTAAGCATATCTCGGTAGCGCCCAGCCCCCGTTAGTTTAGCGCCCAGTATGCGCTGACCCGTTTTTTTTAATTCACGGGTGATAATCCGAGCCGCAGTTGTTTTTCCGGCAGACATGGATGTGCCTACCATCAGAATAGTTGGAGTATTGAACTTTTGAAAATCAACTTCCGGCACAAAGCCCTGCATAGTGGCTTTCTTTCCACTTTGCAGCACGTGTCCGACGTAGCGAATAGGAATGAGGGGGGATAAAAACATGGAACGGGAAGTTGCTTTTCCGAACAACCCGGCACCAGTGAGCACTTCCATATGGTTGTTCTTGCTAACAACTTTCCAGGTTCCCGTGGCCTCCATAGTCGCGTAGCGTTCGCCTAAAGCTCCCACTAGCTGATCGCCTTCGGCGACTTCAGCCATACGTCCGTCGGTATGCTCAATTCTCAGGGTGCCTCGGTAGGGTTCGTTAACTTCGGCCACTACGTAGTCTCCAGTCTGCCAGTGCTGACGGGATAGCGGTGTTACTTCAAACTCGGTATTGGGTAAAGGGGAGATTCGGGTTAATGAGGTGAAAACATATCGTATTCTTTCCATGTTTTTAGATGTTTGGTGACTGTTTGAGGGGAGGGGACAAAAGAAGTAAAGCCAGCAAGGCGGTTCGCTCAATCATCCGGTTCAGGTATACAAATTCGTGGGAAGCGTGAGCTCCGTCGCCAATAGCTCCCAAGCCATCCAATGTTGCGGTGTACTGACTAGTCGTATTCGCGTCGGAGCCACCCCCTGCCATGCCCTGTTCCAGATTAATTCCCAGGGTATCACCTAATTCTTGAGCCATCTGCCACAGCTGCTGGTTGCGGGGAGTGGCTTCCATTGGTAAGCGACCGATATGCCCTTCTACCGTGAGGGTTGCCTCCGGGTGAGCCGATTGTAAACCGTGGATACGCTGGGTAATTTCTTCAGCATCTCGTTGGGTGGGAACCCGCACATCAACCACCGCACTACTTTCGGGAGCTACCACATTGGCACGTACTCCACCGGTAATCATACCCACGTTAACACTAATTCCCTTCTCGGGGTTGTTCATCGCAAATAATTCCTGTACCGTATGCGACAGAGCTACAATAGCACTCACACCTTTAGTGGGATCTAATCCGGCGTGAGCTGCCTTTCCTTGAACGGTAATGGTAAAGCGACCTATCCCTTTTCGAGCGGTTTTTAACTTCCCCGCTAGACCCAGCGAAGGTTCTAGCACAAAGGCCCGGTCGGCAATTTGAGCCAATCGCCGAATCATGGGAGTGGATTCGTGGCTCCCAATTTCTTCATCCGAGTTAATAAGTACCAAAGGAGTTACCGAATACGGTAGCGATAGCTCAGTTAGGGTTTTGAGTGCGAAAATGAGTTGTACCAACCCGGCTTTCATATCGTAAACCCCTGGTCCCACCATTTTTTCTTCCCGAGTTTCTACGGGCATACCAGATAGAGTATCCAGGGGCCATACGGTGTCGCAGTGACCGAGCAACAGTTGTACCGGGCAATTACGTTCTCGTGACGCGGGACGAGCGTAAAGGTAACCCCCGGTAGTTTGGCCAGAAACCACGTTGCTTGGGTAGTCAATGCTAGCCAGGGCATTTTCCAGTAGGTTTAGTACCGGCTCTTGTGCAGCTTTTACCGTTGAGGGAGATTCCGCCTCGGCTAGTTCTTTCAAAAAATTAGTCATGGATAGCCTTTGCTGTTGCAAGTAATAGACGATGGTATTGGCTGGTTCAGTCATTTCTTATTTCTCAAAGTTGGCCGGAAAAGGAAAAGCGTTAGTATTTTGGATAGTAGCAAAGCGGCCGGGGTTCAGATAAGCCAGAAGAGGTGCTTGGTACAGCAACTGCTGGTCGTCCTGTTCCGAAGTACGCAGGGCACTTTCGTGTACTTGAGCCGCCACTACTTGTCCCGTAATCAGGCTGTTGGCTCCAAAGCCATCAATAATTTTGACTAACTCACACTCTAAGAACAGGTAGCTATCCTGAAGAAAGATGCCATCCACTTCTTGAGCACTGATAGTGGGAAGCTCTTGTAACACGGGTTTGCTACCTTGGGGAACATCATTGCAGCGGGGAGAGGCTGTTAAACTAGTTATGATAGTTTGATTGGGCCAAGGAAAACTAACCGTGAACGCTCGGTAGTCTTTTACATTCCAGTAGGTACGGTGCTTGGGAGTGCAGACGAATCCGAAATAATTATCCCATCCCAATGGGGTAGCCATATGTTTAGGGGCAAGGTCATACTGCTCGCCTTCCTTAGTACCAATGACTACTAGAGGAGCTACCGTAAAAAAACGATCCCATATCGGGCGATCAGTATCCAGACTGACCAAATTTTCAGCAGAAGTGATTTTCATGTTTCGTAATGTTTCAGGAAATACAATAGAAAGTTTTTATCGAGAAGGCAATGATCGAGGTCATAGGTCAGGTTATCCGGAACGATATTTTGCGAGTGATGCAGATCAACGCTGCTGGTGACCTGCAACATTGTTCGGAAGCGTTGGCTAGGCTACTTTCACGAAAAATAGATTGATGTTTTTACCTCAAGGTTTGCAGGAATACTTCATCACTACGGCTGAGATTTGGCAGTTCGCCCGGAGATTCTTCCAACAGGTCTTCCGGCCCCCTTACGAATTTGAGGAACTTTTGCGGCAGGCGTACCGGATTGGTTATCAGTCATTGCCACTGGTGGGAGTTACTGGTTTCATCATGGGAGTGGTGCTTACGCTACAGTCAAGGCCTACGCTGATTGAGTTTGGGGCTGAGTCTTGGATGCCCTCCATGGTAGGAATTTCCATTGTGAGGGAAATTGGTCCGGTAATCACGGCCTTAATTTGTGCAGGTAAAGTAGGCTCTAGCATTGGGGCTGAGTTAGGATCAATGAAGGTAACGGAGCAAATAGATGCCATGGAAGTATCCGGTACCAACCCCTTTAAATATTTGGTTGTGACGCGAGTAGTAGCGGCCACGCTCATGCTGCCCGTGCTAGTAGTGTTGGCTGACGCCATCGCGTTAGTAGGCTCCTTTTTAGTAGAAAATGTGAAGGGTGATGTGGGGTGGATGCTGTACTTCAATCAGGTATTTGGTAACCTGGAATTTGGTGATATTATTCCCTCTATTGGGAAATCATTTTTCTTTGGTTTTGCCATTGGGCTGGTGGGTTGTTACCAAGGGTACCACTCCAAAAAAGGTACGGAAGGGGTAGGGACTGCCGCTAATACCGCCGTAGTGATGGCATCTATGCTCGTGTTTATTTTAGACTTTCTGGCAGTATTGGTCGCCGATATCTTTTACGACTTATGAACGAAGTAACCTTGTCTCAAGCGGTTTCGCCCCCAGTTGATTCGTCGGGGGTAGTGATTACGGTTCGACACCTGCAAAAGTCGTTTGGCGATCATGTTGTGTTGCGTGATTTTAACTTCACGCTGCAAGCGGAAGAAAACTTAGCAGTGCTTGGAAAGTCAGGGTCGGGCAAATCGGTATTGATCAAGTGTATTGTGGGACTGATACCCCCAGATGCGGGTGAAATTCAGGTCTTGGGAAAAAATGTGCCTTACCTTGAGCACGAAGAATTAGATATCTTACGGCGCGACTTGGGCTTTCTGTTTCAGTGGGGCGCACTGTACGATTCTATGACCGTCCGGGAAAACCTCATTTTTCCTCTTCGAAAGCATAGTGATAAAACCAAGCAGCAAATTGCCCAGAAAGTGGAAGAAGTATTGGAAAGCGTAGGGTTACCCGAAGCGGTAGATCTTATGCCATCCGAACTCTCGGGAGGTATGAAGAAGCGGATTGCTCTGGCTCGAACCTTAATGCTGGAGCCTAAGATCATTTTCTACGATGAACCTACCACCGGTTTGGACCCGGTCACTGCCAAAGAAATTAGTGAGCTTATTCGGGAGGTACAACAACAGCATCAAACCGCAGCCATCGTGATTACCCACGATATGGAATGTGTGAAGATTACCGCCGATCGAGTCATATTACTATCGGACGGAATCAACTACGCCGAAGGCACCTACGAGACCCTGAGGCGGTCGAATGATCCTACAGTAAAAGCATTTTTCGGTAACAATGATTAACCATGAGTCAAGAAGTTAGCCAAAAAATCAAATTGGGAGTCTTCGTTACGGCGGGACTGTTTCTCCTGGCATTGGCGCTGTATTTGGTCGGCAACCAACGCAACATGTTTAGCACCCGATTTCCGTTAAACACCCACTTTTCTGAAGTGAGTGGTCTGCGCCAGGGTGGTAACGTTCGCTTTGCTGGAATTGATGTGGGTACTGTGAGTAAAATTACTATTATTAATGATACTACCGTTCGGGTGGATATGCTGCTCAGGGAAGAGGTACAAAATCATATTAAAAAGAACGCAATCGCTACCATTGGAACTGACGGATTGGTAGGTAATGTGATCATCAATATTAAAGCCGGATACGGTGATGCTCTGCCCATCGAGGCTAATGACCAAATTGCTTCGCAGCCCAACGTAGACACCGATGCTTTACTGCAAACACTAAGTGTATCTAACGAAAACCTAGCCCGTCTTACGCAGAATTTAGTATCAATCACCGATCAGGTTAACGCTGGTAGAGGCGCATTGGGAGTGATGCTTAAGGACGATCATTTAGCAAACGATTTACAGCAGACCCTCGCTAACCTTTCTCAAGCTAGTGCTAAAACTACTACTACCTTCACCAAATTAGAAAGCATAGCGGACAAGATTGGTGATGGACCGGGAATTATTAGTTTTCTGACCGAAGATACTACTACCGTTTGGCAGCTTCAACAGACCATGAACAACTTGCAGTCGGCCAGCACCGTAGTCACCGAAATTACCACTGACTTACAACGTCTAACCGAGCAGGTAGAATCAGGGCAGGGCACGGCCGGACTGTTGATAAGTGATACCGCGTTCGCTGAAGACATCCAACAGTCAGTAGATGAAATTCAAACGGGGATTAGCCTTTTTAACGAGAATATGGAGGCTCTACGTCATAATTTTCTGCTACGTCGCTATTTCAAGAAACAAGCGAAAAAAGCAGAGGAATAGAGCTGGTGATAAATAATTCTCTATGATTTATACAATGATGATATTCGTCATCGCAAAAGACCAAGGCAAGAATTACATTCAGGTATGTTTAACAAAACCTAATGAGTGATGGCAGTGCACTATTTTGACAAGTACGCCCAGGCGGGTAACCAACTACTGGCTCAACTGGCCGAGGAGATTGGTGAGCCAGAAAATATCAAGAAAACCGAACGCATTCTGAAGACCGTACTCCATACGTTACGTGACCGGCTGACGCTGCAAGAGTCATTTCAACTGATGGCTCAGTTCCCTTTGTTTTTGAAAGGTATCTATGCTTCGGAGTGGAAGTATCGGGATCAGCCGATGCGAATCCGCCACGTTGAAGAGTTTATGGGACAGCTTTCCCTGCGGGATCAATCAGCGGAAAAAGATTTTGTGAATACCGAGCGAGCTACATTCTTGGTTCAGAAAGTCTTCAAAGTAGTCGGGCAATACGGATCGTCGGGTGAGTGGAAAGATATTTTGGATAACTTGCCCGAAGAGCTTCATCCGCTAGTATCCCCTGCTCTGACCGCTCGGGCTGAATAAACTTTTTTCTTCCGATTACTATTGAATGAAGTATGCGGAATCGCAAAGAATACTGGGAGAGTGTGTATCAAGCCCGGGCTTCGGATCAAATGAGTTGGTACCAGCTGATGCCTACCACCTCACTAAATCTTTTGGCGGGGCTTGGTATAATGTCTGATGCAAAAATTATTGATGTAGGTGGTGGCGATAGCTGTCTGGCGGATTATCTGCTGTCCGAGGGCTACCAGGATATAACTGTACTCGACATCTCGGAAACCGCCCTAGAACGCGCTCAGCAACGGATGGGAGCCAATGCTAACAAAATAAAATGGGTTAATGCCGATATCACCTCCTTTCAACCCATTGAAAAATACGACCTGTGGCACGATCGAGCTACCTTTCATTTTTTAACCCAACCGTGGGAGGTGGAAAACTATCTCGGTACTCTCCAGCAGAGCTTGGTCCCAAGCGGGGCAGTTATCATCGGCACTTTTTCCGAACAAGGCCCTGAAAAATGCAGTGGGTTGAACATTCGGCAATATTCAGAAAGCTCACTTACTCATTTGTTCAGTAGGTTTTTTGAAAGAATCAATTGTATTACGGTTGACCACGAAACCCCGGCCGGGGTTCACCAGGCTTTTACCTTCTGTAGCTTTAAAAATAGACCGACAATTAAGGCTCAGAGCGATCGTGAGGTATTAGTTTCATAGTAATGCTGTAAGAGATTAAATCGAGGGTCTGACATGACGGACGAAATTTTGGGAGGATCAACTACACCTGTGCCGATTGTATAAGTTGAAAATCTAAGAAAGTTAGGTAGACCTAGACAATGAACAGTGAACGATTAATAATCGACAATCCACAGGCGAAGGCTGATAGAGCAAAGTAAAAACTATAAATGGTGGACTGATAACAATTTAGCCATCGAACCATCGAGTTATAGAATTGTCAAAGATTAGCAATGTTATGTTTGACGGCATACTTCACCAAACCTGCGGTGTTTTTGAGTTTGAGCTTTTGCAATAAGTTGTACCGGTGGGTATCTACGGTGCGGGGGCTGATAAACAGTTTATCGGCAATTTCCGGGTTAGAATATTCCTGGGCAATGAGCCGGAGAACTTCGGTTTCGCGGGGGCTTAATTCTTTGGCGAATGCATTGCTATGGTTGTGCTGCATAGCTTTACTTCTAGAAAACTGCTGATAAACTACAGCGGCAACTTCTTTAGGAAAATAGTGCTCACCCTGTAGTAGACGGTTAATGGCCTCAATTAGGATTTTATGCTCCGACGTTTTTAAAATGTACCCACTGGCTCCGGCTTGCAACATGCCAATGATAGGTTCCTCTTCATTATGCATACTGAGGGCCAACACCTTTGTGGTCGGATAGTCTTGTTTAATCCGCCTGGTCGTCTCAATGCCGTTGAGCACCGGCATATCGATATCCATTAACGTTAGGTCGACGGGCTGATCAGCCATGAATTCCAGGGCTTGCTGACCATTGTCGGCTTCGCCAACAATTTGAACCCGTTCGCTATTACGTAACATCGCCCGCAGGCCGTGCCGGATCATTTTATGATCATCAACGATAAGTAATTTAACTAAGTGCATAGGTATCGGTTGATTTTTGAAAAAATGGTTGTGGCAAAAGGTTGTTTTTAGCACTTACTATTTCCGAAACTTAGTCGAAAGTACTCTACACTAGCAAAAAATAAGCTATTCTTGGATTAGCCCTATAGGCAATACAAAATAATTTAACTACCTCAGTGAAAAAAAGAGGTAGTGTTCTGTTTGTGTTAATTTAAGCAATGATTTTGTAAAAACGTAAAATGAAAACGAGCCAAGAAAATATAGTATAGTCGTCTATCATCTAGGAGAAAAAAGCTAATAATGGTACTATTATTTTATTTTCTAGTGAAAAAGAAACCACCTTGGGCTCTACCCATGACGAAGATCATTTCATTCTTCCCCCAATCTTCTAAAATTAGGTTAGAAAATACATTTTTATCCCTAAAAATTTTCAATCATGAAACCATTAACACTGCTATTTATCGTGAGTGGATTGGCTGTTATTCTAATCACTCCCACTTGGGCTCAGGTAATAGAACTACCTGAAATTGAGATCGTTGCTACCCGGTACAAATATCTGGATGCGCTGGGCGAAGAGGCTTCGGTGCCGGTGCAGCAGGTAGAAGAAGCTGTGGCCGACTTCGACGTGCAAAGTGCTGACTTCTACCAGGACGAATACGATACATACCGGGTCGCCTTTTACATCCCCGAAGGCCGGGTGCTGGCGGCTTACGACAATGAGGGCCGACTACTGCGCACCGCTGAGCGGTTTAAAGATGTGAAACTACCTAAAGCGGTACTAGAGGCTGTCGCCGAGCGGTTTCCCAACTGGGGCATCACCAAAGATGTTTACCTAGTGAACTACCACGAAAATACCGGGAAAGCCAATAAACGCTATAAGCTAACCCTCGAAAACGGCGATAAGCGTATGCGGGTAAAAATAAACGAAAACGGAAAGTTTTTATAGTAACCCAGCTACAAAAAAAGCCCCTCTGTAAGAGTGGGGCTTTTTTTGTAGCTTCTAGGTCTGACATGGGTAGCCATTGAAAGAACTGGGTTGTTGTGCAGCGTTAATGCTGCCTTCGTCAAATATCAGACTATCTTTATACGGCGAACCTAACCGAATGTGAAGTATGACAAAGAAAGGCTTCAACTGCGCTTCAAGAAAACCGAGAAGTTATGAAAAAGAATAAAAAATCCGCCCCGAATTTGAGGCAGCGTGCCGAAGCCCTGATCAAAGGCAAATCGGTGAAACTTGAAGACCTATCAACCCAGGACATCCAACATCTGCTGCACGAGTTGCAGGTGTATCAAGTAGAGTTATCCTTACAGAACGAAGAACTGAGCGAAGCCCAGGAGCAGCTCGAGGCTTCCCGTGACCGCTACACCGATCTGTTCGACTTTGCGCCCAACGGCTACTTTGTCTTCGATGCCCACGGCTTGATTCAAGAAGCCAACCTCACCGGCTGCCGTATGTTGGGAATGGAGCGTAGCCGGTTGGTTGGCCAGCCGTTTGCTAAATTTGTGATCAAAGAAAGCCAAGACGATTATTACCGGGAGCGGCATCAGACCCAGTCTTCAGCTACCTCCCGCGTTTACGAATTAATTCTACAGCGAGCCGATAAAACAACCTTTGTCGCTCAGCTAGAAAGTCGGGCTTTTCCCAACGTCTCGGATAATGTAACTCAGTTACGCACTTCGGTAACGGATATTAGCGAGCGAAAGCAAGCCCAGGCGGTACTGGAAAGTGAGCAACGGCTGCGGCAGTTGGTGGCCGCGGCCGCCGAAGGTATTCTGCTGGTAGATGAAGCTGGTAACATTCGGATGTGCAATGCTAGTGCCGAACAGTTGTTTGGCTACGAGGAAGACCAGTTGCTCGGTCAGCCCGTAGAGCGGTTGGTGCCCCGTTCTCAGGAGGCCAGCCACGCTCAGCAACGGAGGGAGTTTATCGACCAGGCTGGTACCCACTCCGTGCGACCGGGTATGGACTTGGAGGGAGTAAAAAAAGACGGTCAGCGGTTTCCGGCGGAAATCAGCCTGAGTGCGTTTCGGGTGGGTACACAGCGCTTCGTTACCGTCTTTGTCAATGATATTTCGGAGCGTAAGCAGGCCGAAGCAGCCCTGCGAAAAGAGAAAGAAACCGCCCAGCTGTACTTAGACTTAGCCAACTCCATGTTTGTGGTGATTAACCGGGATGGGAGCTTGGAGTTGATTAACCGGAAAGGGCAGGAAATTTTAGGTTATTCCGAAGCCCAGATTAAGGGTAAAAACTGGCTCAACAACTTTGTGCCCCCGGAGCACCGCGCCGGGGTAAGGGCGGTTATTGCCAAACTTATGCGGGGCGAAGAGTTGGAAGCTAAGTTTTTTGAAAACGATATACTGACTCGGAATCACCAGCGGCGCACCATAGAGTGGCATAATTCCGTACTGAAGAATGAGCAGGGTGAAGCTATGGCAACGATCAGTTCTGGAGTAGATATTACCGAACGAAAAAAAGCCCAGGCTGCACTGTTCAACGCTATTTACGAGGGGCAGGAGCAAGAGCGGAAACGGATGTCGCGCGAACTACACGACGGCCTAAGTCAGCAACTAGCCGCTGCCAAAATGCTGCTGGATTCCTTTGAGCCCGAAGTAGTCCAGTTGGAAAAAGAAAGCCAAGAGTTTTATCAGCAAGCCATTGAGCTACTGGCCGAAGCTGCGCATGAGACCCGAGCTATTTCCCACGACCTGGCCCCCCGCCTCCTGGAGGAGCAGGGATTGGTTCCAGCCATCAGAAAGCTGGCTGTTGAACTCAGTAAGAAAGACGGTTTCTCCTGCACTGTTCGTTCGTTGAACATGCAAGCCCGACTGACCGAATCGATGGAAATCAGCTTGTACCGTATTGTGCAGGAACTGATCACTAATATTATCAAACACGCCCAGGCTACCCAGGTCACTATTCAACTGAAGCGTCTGAAAACCAAAGTGCGACTGGTGGTTGTGGATGACGGAGTAGGGTTGCAGGCAACATGGGAAGAACTACAACACAACGGTATTGGCCTAAGAAATATCTCCTCCCGGGTAAAAGGGCTGCAAGGAACGTTCAAAATGGATTCTCCCCCCGCTGAAGGCTCCGGCGAAGGCTCCGACAGCGGCTCCGGTAAAGGCCTACAGGTTACGGTGGAGGTGCCTGTTCCCCAAGTAGATCAATAAATGATTGCTTGCTTACTATTCATCAATCATCCGTTATTATTCATAATACCAGCCACTGCCTGTTTACTAGATCGGGGGCGAGCTGGTTCTTTTTGCGAATGCTTCTTAGAAGAAGAATCAGTCCCTTCGGCAGTAAGTAGCTTACTGAATTGCTGAAGTATTCTTCTCTCGTTTTTTAGTAGATTCTGAATTACGTAGAGTGCAAACTCCTGCTCCAACGCCCGGAAATAATGGGCGACAATCCGATAGCTGCCCAGTTTGTATTCATACAGTAAAATCAGGGTTTGAAGAATAATTCCGTCCCGGGTGAAAGGATCAGATTCAGCCCCCAATCGTTGTAAGCCTTCGTACATAATGCCGTTAGTCGCTTCGGGGTATCCTGGCTGAGCAATTTCATTCATGGAAAGGAGTAAACTATCTATCGAGTTTACCCGGTCTTTGGTTTCTGCGTAAGCATTCAATATTGTTTGCTTCAGCAACGGATCGGTAGCTTTATGGGCAAATACCTCGAGGTAGGTTTGGCTTTGTCGCTCTACTTTGTGTTGTAAGCTCAAACGTTGTATGGCAAATTCGCGGTAGTGGCACAGTGGATTCATAACCTGATAATTTAAGGTGGTTGTGCGTTCAAGATAGCCACCCGCTCATTCCCTAGCGATGATTTAGGTCAACCTTTATCAATTCTAATTGATGGTTACGAGGTTTAATGACTTATATCATCCTTTTTGGTTATCAGAATGGCTATTTTTAGCATTCTTCAACGTACCACTAGCCTATATGATATCATCGGAAAATATTGGCTCAAGCTCCCCGGCGGTTTGTATTGCCCCACCAGATTTGGAAAGCCTGTTTGTGTACTTGAGAAATCAAGGCTACCAACTGGTAGGACCTACTCTGCAAAATGGTGCTATTGTTTACGATGAGCTAGAGTCCACTGCTGATCTGCCTGTGGGGTGGACCGAGGAGCAGGCGGCCGGAGAGTACCGGCTGAAACGTCGTAGTGATGAGGCTTTCTTTGGTTACAATGTTGGTCCCCACTCGTGGAAAAAGTTTTTATTTCCTGCTCACCAAAAGCTTTGGCAGGGTAGCAAAAAAAGCGACGGTAGTTTTGAAACTTTGGAGGAAAATAAACCCAATCCTCGTTATGCCTTTATCGGGGGTCGCGCCTGTGATCTTCATGCAATTCAAATACAAGACAAGGTTTTTACGGGTGGTACCTATCAAGATACGATTTACACCGCTAATCGAGAAGATAATTTTATCGTTGCCGTGAACTGTGGTCAGGCGGCTAGAACCTGCTTCTGCACATCCATGAATACTGGACCGAAAGCAAATACTGGGTTTGATATAGCATTGACGGAAATTATTGACGATACGAATCACTACTTCGTAGCCGAAGCGGGAACTGGTCGGGGGGCAGACCTTCTGGCTGAAATTCCTGCTCGGCCAGCGGAGCCGGAAGACGCGCAAGCGGCTCGGGCTTGCACGGAAAAAGCCATAGCAGATATAGAACGCTTCATTGATACTACGGACATTAAAGATCTATTTTATCGAAACTACGAAAGCCCCCAGTGGAATGAACTGGAAAAACGCTGTTTAGCTTGTGGTAACTGTACCATGGTGTGCCCCACTTGTTTCTGCTCTAAAGTGGAAGATACGACTGACTTAACCGGGCAGCATGCGGAACGTTGGCGTTCGTGGGATTCTTGTTTCACCTTAGATTTTTCCTACGTACACGGGGGGAGTGTGCGGTCATCGGTAAAGTCTCGCTACCGTCAGTGGCTGACGCATAAGTTAGCCACTTGGATAGATCAGTTTGGATCGTCGGGTTGTGTAGGATGCGGACGCTGCATTACCTGGTGTCCGGTAGGAATAGATTTAACCCAGGAAGTAGCCGCAATACGAAATAGCGACAAAGAAAATATCGATGGTTAAAATTCGACACATTAACGATCTGCTGGCCGAAGCTCCCTTGTTTGAGGGAATGAAGCCTGAGCAATTAGAAATTTTGGCGGGTTGCGGTAAACTTGCACACTTTCGTGAGGGAGAATTCCTATTGAAGGAAGGAGAAGAAGCCGATCATTTCTTCCTGATTCGCAACGGGGAGGTATCTGTAGAGAGCCACTTGCCAGGGGGAGTGCTTACCGTGGCCAAGGCCGGTGAAGAGAGAGTAGTTGGTTACTCCTGGCTATTTCCGCCCTACCGCAATCAATTTGATGCTCGAGCCACTACCGATGTTGATGTAATTGTTCTCGACGGAAAGTGTTTGCGCGACAAGACCCACCAAGATCATGAGTTAGGGTACCAGTTCATGAAGCGATTTGCGGCACTAATGCTGCAACGAATGCAGTCAGCCCGGCGGCAGCTACTAGACGTTTACGGTAAGCCCAGCGAGGCTAATCCATGATAGAGGCAGTTCCATATACCGCGCTAGTTACCGACCCCACCCCTTTCCGGATAGAAGAGCGGAAGCAGGAACTGTCGGATTGCTTTACGCTAACCTTGCGACCATCCGTAAATAGTGGTTCTTTTACTTTTGCTCCTGGCCAGTTTAACATGCTTTATGCCTTTGGCCACGGGGAGGTTCCGATCTCAATGAGTGGTAATCCTGCCGATTCTAATATACTAGTTCATACCATTCGCAACGTGGGTTCTGTAACTGCGGCTCTGCAAAAGCTGAAGGTGGGAGATACGGTGGGGATACGAGGTCCGTTCGGTAGATCATGGCCGCTAGAGGCAGCAAAAGGTAAAAATATACTAGTGATAGCCGGAGGGCTTGGCTTAGCACCCTTGCGTCCGGCTATTTATTATTTGTTAGCCCATCGCTCCGATTATGGAACTATCGATTTACTTAACGGTACTCGCGATCCCAGCTCGATTTTGTTTGCCGATGAACTGGAAGAATGGGCTCAGTCAATCAACGTTAGCCTGACGGTCGATAGTGCTACCCCAGGCTGGAAGGGTCAGGTAGGGGTTGTGACAGATCTTCTGCCCCAGCAAGATAGTTTTCAAAATACGGTAGCTCTGGTTTGTGGCCCGGAGATTATGATGCGCTTCTGTGCCTACGCATTGCTCGACCGGGGACTAGCATCGGAAGATATTTATGTTTCAATGGAACGTAATATGAAATGTGCTATTGGTTTTTGTGGCCGTTGTCAGTACGGCTCTTACTTTATTTGCCACGATGGCCCCGTTTTTTCTTTCGACCGAGTAGAACGATTATTTAAGATTAGAGAAGTATGACTGCGAAAAAACCAAAATTAGCGGTATGGAAATTTGCCTCTTGCGATGGGTGCCAACTTACCCTACTCAATTGTGAAGATGAACTGCTAGCCGTCGCTGAATTAATCCAGATCGCTAACTTTCCTGAGGCCTCTCGGGAAGTTCTGCCTGGTCCGTATGATCTTTCGCTCGTGGAAGGGTCAATTACTACTCCTCACGACCAAGCGCGTATTCAGGAAGTACGACGACAGTCGAAGTATCTGGTGACCATTGGAGCTTGCGCTACGGCGGGAGGTATTCAGGCCCTACGCAATTTTAAAGATGTACAAAATTTTATTGATGTAGTCTACGCTCATCCCGAATATATTGACACTTTAGCTACTTCCACCGCCATTGCCGATCACGTGAAGGTAGATTTTGAGCTGCGGGGTTGCCCGATCAATAAACAGCAACTGCTGGAGGTTATCAATGCCTTTCTGCACGAGCGAAAACCTGCTATCTCGACCGCCAGTGTATGTGTGGAGTGTAAACAACGGGGTACGCCTTGCCTTATGGTGACGCAAGGTGTTCCCTGTCTCGGGCCAGTTACCCAAGCCGGTTGCGGAGCTATTTGTCCGGCCTACAATCGGGGCTGCTACGGATGCTATGGTCCAATGGAATCACCCAATCCAGAGTCATTGTCAGATTGGTTACTAGATCGAGGGATGATGAAAGAAGATTGGCTGCGGCTAATGCGTACCTACAACGCAAATGCAACCCCTTTCAAAGCTGAAAGCCAACGTCATGAGTAAAGCGGATAAAAATAAAATTATCAAGGTAGATTACCTGGCTCGAGTAGAAGGGGAAGGAGCCATGTTTCTAAAAATTCGAGACGGTGAGTTGGAAGATGTCAAGCTGAAAATATTCGAGCCACCTCGCTTTTTCGAGGGCTTGTTGCGGGGACGAAAATACAGTGAAGCCCCCGATATTACCGCCCGTATCTGCGGCATCTGCCCGGTGGCTTACCAAATGAGTGCAGTACATGCGATAGAGAATGCTTTTGGAATAACTGTAGATGGCCCACTGCGAGATTTACGTCGACTATTGTACTGTGGGGAGTGGATTTCCAGTCATGTGCTTCACATCTACATGCTGCATGCGCCCGACTTCCTGGGCTACCCCAGTTCAGTGCATATGGCAAAAGATTTTCCAGAACTGGTAGAACGTGGTTTACAACTCAAAAAAGCAGGAGGTGAACTTATGCGCCTACTGGGCGGTCGGGAAGTTCACCCCATCAACGTGCGGGTAGGGGGATTTTATAAAGTCCCGACCAAGCAGGAATTACGGGCAATAGTGCCAGCATTAGGGCAAGCCCGGGAAACTGCTCGGGAGACAGTGCGTTGGGCAGCCACGCTCGATTTTCCTGAATTTGAGCAAGACTACACCTTTGTAGCCATGCAACACTCAGATGAATACCCGATGAACGAAGGACGCATTGTTTCCAGTAAAGGACTGAATATCTCAGCGGCTGATTTTGAAGACCATTTTGAGGAAATACATGTAGCCTATACCAACGCCCTGCACTGCGTGATGAAAGATAGCCAAGCTTCATACCATGTAGGACCCATGGCGCGCTACGCACTGAACTTTGCGCAGTTTCCCGAAAACACTCAAGATGAAGCCAAACGAGCAGGTTTAGACAGTGTTTGCAATAATCCGTTTAAAAGCATCCTGGTACGCTCACTAGAGGTGCTTTATGCCTGCGAAGAAGCGTTGCGAATCATTAGCAATTACCAGACACCTGAATTTCCTTTTGTGGAAATCGAACCGCGCTTAGCTACCGGATACGCGGTCACCGAAGCACCCCGCGGTATACTTTACCATCGCTACGAACTTGATGATCAGGGGAATATTTTGCACTGCAATATTATTCCACCAACATCGCAGAACCAGAAGATGATCGAGGATGACTTGAGGAAGTTTGTACCGCTTTATCTGGATCAGCCGGACGAAAAGTTGCAATGGTATGCTGAACAATCAATTCGGAATTACGACCCCTGCATTTCCTGCGCCACCCACTTTCTAAAACTGGATATTGATCGTGGGTAATGCTACTCTGGTGATTGGCATTGGCAATCGTTACCGGGGCGATGATGCCCTAGGTTGTCTGGTAGTAGACAAACTAAGAAAACGATCTTGGAAGGGTGTTGATGTGATTGAGCACGATGGAGAACCGGCTTCGCTAATTGAGCTTTGGCAGGGATATTCCAGTGTTATCATCGTAGATGCAGTCGTATCGGGAGCTAAGTCCGATACTATTCACCGGATTGATTTGCATAAGCAATATCTTCCTACAAATTTTGGTGCGTACTCTTCTCATGGTATTGGCGTTACTGAGGCGGTGGAATTAGCTCGGGCTTTAGACAAGTTACCTCCCCGTATTATTTTTTTAGGACTAGAAGGGACTGCGTTTGCAATCAATACTCAAACTGATTGTCGAGATCAACTCACCATCGTTACAATGGCAGATCTGGTACTGAAAGAAATAGTCTTGTAGCCGTAGCAATGTAGCCACGGCCGATTATTCCTTGCCAAATTCCCTACTTTTCTGCTGGTTCATTGCCGGAATAATGTACTTATTGATAATCCTAAATTCTTGGGTCTCGGTAAGGTAATTGCCTCCAGTGAAAACGACTACGGTGCTCATTTCAGGGATAATAACGATTTTCTGTCCGCCCCAGCCTCCGGCATAAAATACGTCTAGTGACCTACCTGAATGGGAAAGCTGATTTGTCCACCAGGAGTAGGCGTACCCTTTCCGCCCGGAATCCTCTCCTGGTATCTTGATACCTGTATTGCCACCGTAGGGGGTAGCGCATTTTTCGATCCATTGCTCAGAAATAATTTGGCTTTCCTTCCAAAGGCCTCTGTTCAGAAACGTTGCTCCCACCTTGATCATATCCCGGGGGGTGAGTTGTAGACCACCCGCCGCTTCAATCACTCCGTTCTCGAATCGTACCGACCAATCGGCAGAATCAACGCCCAGGGGGGCAAAAAGATACTTCTCGGAGAACGCATCAATCGTCATCCCGGTCGCGTGTTTGATAATTTCGCCTAGTACAATCATATTTCCTCCGAAGTAGGAGAAGCTGGTACTCGGCTTACTCACCAGAGGTTTTTCCAGAATACAGGTGACTGGGTCTTTGCAGGGAGGAAACCATAGGGCAACGATGGGGTTTTGCTTACTAGCGTAAGGTGCCGTCCATTCGTTACCGTCTAATCCGGAAGTCATGGTAAGCAAGTGCTCAATCGTAATTTCCGATTTACCCCTGGTTTTGAGGTGTTGATGTTCTGGTAAGTAGTCAAAAATAGACTGATTCACATCTTGGATAAGTCCTTGGTCAACGGCAATACCCACGCAGGCGGAGGTAATGCTTTTGGTATCTGACATAATACTGTGTGGCATATTCCGGTTCCAATTGACCAGTTCGCCCTGATGCCGGGGCGCATCCCACTGGTAGCGGTGACCCGAAAAATACTCTTCCAGCACAAGTTTGCCGTCCTTGTAAATTAGCAGAGAGTGGACTTCTTTATACCGACCCGCTAAAATCCGGTCTAATGCCTTAATAATTGGCACAGAATCCATCCGTACTTCATTTAGTGTGCCTACGATAAGCCCATCATCAGTTTGTTCCGGCACCCGGTAGGTATACTGTTCGGCCACATTGTAGGTACAGCTAATGGACAGAACCGAGAGAATTGCAACAAGAAAGATGAACCTGAGCATGGGTTACTGGTGATCTAAGTCAAGCCTTTTTATTTCTTCATGCCCAATCAATCGCTCCAGTACTTCTTTCACATGCTCAATAATCCACAGATGGCCTACCTTCGGGATGAGGATGAATTCAGAGTTTGGTAGCTGATCGGCAATGTACTTCGCCATATTTCCCGCTAGTATATCTTGCTCTGCCTGCCAGACTGCTACTTTGCATTTTATTTGATCAAGAGGGATTGTCCATCGTTTGGGCAGAGTGACATCGTAGGCGGATCCGATACCGTTTTGAAGGTACGACTCAGGAAACACCGTCGTGAATACATTTTCTATTTCCTTGCGGCTGGCGATTTGTTTATCGTACTCCGATAGTTCCAAATCGCGAATAGCCCGAAATAACCTAGCTGGGTCTTTTCGGGCCAACCGAGCCATTATCCGATTTTGCAGTTTCACCAAAAAGAACAGCTTATTGGCCAGTCTCCAGAGTAGTTTGAGAGGAGCGTTTGCCCCCTGTACAGAATCTTTCGTGTACGGTCCAACGCTGCCAAAAACACCCACTGATTTCAATCGTTCTGGAACCTTCCAGGCACAAGCCAGCGCATAAGGTCCACCGCCCGAGGGTGCGAATAGGTGAAATTTGTCAATACCTAGATGATCAGCTAGTTCGCTAATATCGTTAGGCCATCGTTCCAGAGCATCTTTTTTGTATTCGGTACGGCCGTAACCGGGGCGGTCGGGCGCAATAATTCGGATGCCAGGCAGAAAGGGTGAGTCGGGGTACAGTCCCCAGCTGATTCTCGCTCCAGGATTGCCGTGAAATAAGAACACAGGCTCACCCCATGGATCGCCGTACTCGGCATAACACATGGTCTTACCGTCCGATAGCCAAAGGAAGTTTTCGGTTTTCATGTAATTGGATAGTTTCACCTTGATTCATGATAATGCATTCAATACCTAGTTTTTCAACTTCTTGTTTAAATAGCTGATCATCAGCTGGATTATAGCACTTACTAAAGAGAGCACCGCAATTGTAATGACACGGAATTACCATTGCTGGCTTAATGATCTCCACGGCCTTCAGCGCCTCCTGCTCACTCATGGTATTGCCCGGGACGCTTCCGCCAATCGGCACCATGAGTATGTCGGGGTTGGCGATACTTTTCCAATCCTCCTCGAATAAGAGAGTATCTCCCAGATTCACGATGATCGTACCATCTATCTGTATCTCAAAGCCCATTTCTCCGTATCCCATACGTTCCTGCGGACCTTCGTGAAGGGTCTTGGAAAATGGCCCCATACTCACCGTAAGTGGTCCGTGAGTTCCTCTGATCCCGGTGATTTGCACGTCATCTACCGTAATGGTTTCATTCACTTTCACGGGATGGATATTTTTGACCTCGGTAGTAAAGGAAAGCCCTCGTGCTCTAGGGCCTAATATTAGGTTTTTTCCGTTGATGTTACGGATCATCTTCTGGTTGCACACTACCGCAGCGTTCGATACTTCAGCCACCCGGTCAGTATGCCAATGGTGGTCGGGATCGCCGTGGGTGACCAGGATATGGGTGATTGCTGACCACTCCGCCTTCGGGATTAATGGTTTGAAAAAGTCGGGCAAGTAGAAACTCGCTCCGGGATCAATCGCAATGACTTTGTCGCTCGATTTGATTACGAACGTGTTGTAGCCGTAAAATGAGATTTTCATGCTATGTAGGTTAAATGTACTTTCGGAAATAGTGCACTACTGGTTGGGCTAGGGCCGAAAAAGCAACTAAAATACCAGTGATAATGATCCCTACTTTTTTCATGGTCGCCGTGTTTTATATAATACTACCCCTTATTTGAATGACATCAAATGATTTACATCATCGGGATGGTGTGGGTACTGACTATTCAGAAACAGGACTATTTTGAATTAATTTCAGACATTCGTTTCGTGCCTTTATTCCCTTTCCACAGTAGCCAAACGGCAAATATCAGTTCACCCCAACCGATCATCATTAACATTGACAGATCGTAATCCGGTAGGAGAAAATGGGTGAGCTTACTGATGAGATAGCCCACTCCAGCCAGCCCTACTAAGATCCCTAAAATCCAGGGAACATAGGTCGATCTGAGCACTAAATTGCCTAGGCAAATCAGATGCAGCCCTAAGAAGATAAAGCCGATATCCCATCCATCAGCAAATGCGTTGATTGATAACATGACTTGAGCATTCGCCTCGGTTGGTTCAAATACCGTGAGGTAGTCGGCGTTTTCTATCCATTGAAAAACATCAAAATAGTTGATTAGGGCAACAGCAAAAATTGCGGAGTACAATAACCTAAACCAGGCTGCCAGCAACGAAAGGTTTTGAGAAGTAGGACTAAAAAAAATATAAAGAGCCCAAGCCACTACCACATCCAGTATGATAACAACCAGATAGCTGCCGATACCCATTCGGAACAGCGCCTCATTATCTATGATATTGTTGGCGGTAGCAGTAGCATCCTCCGGTACAATCAATTGCTGAAAAATTAAAATGTCAGCGCCAACTGTCAACAGCGTCATTGCCACTATTCCCCAACCGGCAACTAATGTTGCTAGGTGTTGTGTAGTGTCTGAGAATCTTGCCAATCTGGTTGTTATGACGTTCATAAGACCATACCGGGACAATCAGAAAGACGGTTTTAACGTATCAGTATGTAAAAACCGTCGGGTTACGTTTAATTTGGGTCATCATACTGGTGTCTCGGGCTATCGTTACGCCCTTCAGTACATCACCTTCTTGGATAGCGTGGGCTTCCATGCAGTGCGGACACGCAATCACCTGTCCTCCGTCGGCCATAATGCTCTGTAGGACTGTGTGGAGATTTTCATCACGAAAGCTAATGGTATCCGCTTCAGACGCCATTAACTTTACCCCGTGCACATTGAGGAAAATAGTCACTGGCAGGTCGTTTTTCAGGACGTTCTGCCCTAGGTGTAGCCCCATCAAGCTGGAGTGCGGATCAACGGTTGCATCGCTAGTTAAGTTGATGAGAAGTCCGGCAGGAGTATCGGCAACCTTCGGCACAGTTGCCTCTTGCCTTGGCTGGCAAGCATTGATGGTTAAGTTGAACAAAATGGCTACGGTAACTACCGAATTTTTCATGGTGACTGTCGAGTTAATGGACACAAAAAACCGCTTGCACAATAGTAAGCACGGTGGTTCAATAGAATCAATGACCAAAATCATCGGTGCCGGTAATCTGGATCATCGGTCAATAATGAGTAGGTGTTTATTTTCGCTATTGTAGATTAATGTTCAACCTTAACGAATAGTATCATGACCCAATTAATGAAACCTTCCGGATTGCTAAGTAACATCCCTTCGTTACTGTCTGACTTTTTTGACGATGACCGGTTTAGCTTCGACACTAGTTGGCTAGCCAGAGTGCCAGCGGCCAATGTAAAGGAAAAAGATGATGCTTTTTATATTGATTTAGCCATTCCCGGCATGAAAAAGGAAGATTTTCACGTCAATGTGGACAATCACACGTTAATGATTAGCTCTGAGAAGAAAGAAGAGAGTAAGGAAGAAAAAGACGAATATACCCGTCAGGAATTTAGCTATCGCTCGTTCAAACGTTCTTTTGCTCTGCCTGAATCAGTGAAGGCAAATGAGATTCAAGCCAAGTACGAAGACGGAGTGTTGAAACTAACAATCCCTAAGAAAGAGGAAGTCAAGCAAGCTCCTCGGAAAGAGATTGCCATCAATTAGTGTTAGGTTACTTTTATTTACCCCATAATTTTTTAGTCATGAAAACGATAAATGATGCTTCATTACAGGAAGATGTAATGGATGAAATAGAATGGCGTACCTCACTCAAGCCTGCTGAGATTGGCGTAAGCGTGAAAGACGGGGTTGTCACTTTGTCAGGTTCAGTGGATTCCTATAGCAAGAAACGATCAGCTGAATTAGCGGCCGAGAAAGTAGTAGGGGTTAAGGCGATTGTAGACGATATCGAGGTGAAGTTGCCAGGTACTAGTATTCGGGATGATGAAGCTATTGCCCGAGCTGCTTACGATGCTTTACTTTGGCACGCGAGCCTTCCGGACGAAAAAATAAAGATTATCGTTGACGATGGATGGATCAAGTTGGAAGGAGAAGTAGAATGGAGCTTTCAGAAGCGCAAGGCGGAAGAGTCAGTGGAGAACCTGACCGGAGTCTATGGGGTAGTGAATGCCATCAAAGTAAAGCCGCAAGTAAGTGTGGAAGATATTAATCGCCGAATCCAGAGTGCATTGGCTCGTCAGGCCTCGTTAGACGCTAAGAATATCCACGTAGATGTAGATGGAAGCAAGGTGATTCTAACCGGAAAAGTTCGATCGTATGTGGAGAAAAAAGACGCTGAGAATGCAGTATGGATTGCCCCCGGAGTTACCGCTATCGATGACCAATTAGAAATCTCTTACACCTAGCTTGGAAGGCAGATAATAGAGTAAGAGCTAAGGTGGAGAGAAGAGGGTAAAAGCATTTGGCAGCTTTGAATTGAAGCTAGCTGAGTGCTTTTATATTTCTGTTTTATTGTACTGATAACAAGAAGCGAATATTTATTCATTGATACTACCTTCAGTCAGTAGATTACCCTCCCTCACGAGAACCTCAGCAGTAGCTTCGCTTCATAATGAAAAAACGCACAATCTTTAGTTGGCAAATTATCAGCCCCTGAAAGAGTAAGTCAATACTACTTCCTCATCGGTATGTGTAGTATACAGGAATATTGAAAAGTTAGCATTACTTTTGATTCGAAGGCCTACCTACAATGAAGTAGCTAATTTTGTGCCTTCTAATATCGCTTTTTGAATGGAAGGAGTGCCATTTCCCGCAGCATCGCCGACACGATAAATACCGTCAACCACTCCCGTTAGCTCTTTCATCAGGCTATCATTAGCGTGGTACTGACTCATGACCATTACATTATCAGCTTTGATCTCTTCAGCATGGCCTTCCGGGGTTACAAATGCAACGCCATGATCCAAAATTTTAAGGAACCTTACCCCCACGTAGCTTCGCACTCCTTTAGCTTCCAGCCAAGGTAATAGGCGAACCAGCCAGGCTAGGGGCATACCAGCCCCAAGTTGGGCGTCCGTACTTACCAGAGTAACGCTTCTTCCTCGCTTCACCAGGAACTCGGCTGCTTCCAGGGCAGTATAATCACTTCCAACAACCACTACTGATTTTCCAACAGGAAGAAATATTTTGGTAAGATTTGACATGGCGCGGGAGCCAATAAAGTGTAAGTATCTTCCTGCTTGCTTTTTCAGATCTTCGGTACTTATGACAACATCCTTATCAACCCCTTCTACATTGGGAAGACTAGCTTTACCCCCAGTAGCCAGAATTACTACGTCTGGTTCATGAATTTTCACAAGTTCACGATCAACTTCTTTTCCTAAGTGGATGGGAATGTTGAGCCTGTGGAGCTCCTTTTGGTAGTAGCGAATAGCTTTCAACAGGTTATCGGCTAACCCAACTCCTTTAATAAAAGCTGCCATGGGCAGCAGTCCGCCTAAGTCAGATGAGCGATCATATACTTCTACGTGATGTCCCCGTAACGCTAAGATACGGGCTGCTTCTAAACCGGATGGCCCAGCACCAACGATCAAAATAGATTTAGGGTTGCTCACAGGTTGGATGGGCATCTCACCTTCTCTTCCGAGAAAGGGGTTCATCCGACACTCTACCGGCTTGGCTAGCAAAATATTGCTCAGACATACATTGCAGCGTAAGCACTCTCGAATCGTTGCGGGGTTTTCGCCCTTCAACTTGTTGGGGAAGTTCGGATCCACTAGTAGGGGACGACCAAAGCATACTAAATCTACCTGGTCTTTGGCAATGACTTTATTGGCTAACTCTGGCTCCAAATAGCCTACCCCGGAGACTGGGATACTCACCTGATTACGGATGAATTCGGCATCTTCTATCAGTGCTCCTTTCGGAATGGCTTCGTAAAACTCCTTGACAGAAGGCGTTACTTCAGGATAACCAATAAGGTCGGGCAGAGCGCATAACGCGTACTCTCCGTAGCCGTAAGCAGAAACCTGGAGATAATCGGCTCCGACGTCTTCAAACATTTTTGCAAAAGTTGCGGCTTCTTTGGGTGTGGTTCCAAGTTCGTGCCCCCGTTCTTGTCCGTTCATCCGTACCCCTAACACAAAGTTATTCCCACAAAGCTCTCGGGTGCGTTGTAAGATTTCTGTTGAAAAACGGGCGCGATTTTCTAGAGAAAGGCAACCGTAATTGTCTTCGCGTTTGTTTTGAACTCGGGAAAGAAAAGCATTAACCAATGCGTAATGCGCCATATGTACCTCAACACCGTCAAATCCCGCTTTCTTTACCCGTAAGGCGGCTTGGGCAAATTTTTCTATCAGTGCTTCAATTTCATCTATCGTCAGCTCATTGGAAACCGAAAACGGCGGCTCGACCGGAGGATCTAATCGGGAAGGAGCTACGGGTGTTGATCCGTCAAATGGGGCGTGAGCCGGGCCGGCATGAGTAATTTGCACAATAGCCGGGGCGTGATACTGATGAATTGCTGAGGCCAGCCGTTGCAAGCCATCAATGAACCGGTCTTCATCCAGCCGTAAATGACCTTTCTGGCTGGCACCGAGCGGGTAATCGCACACGCTTTCTTCCACGGTAATTAAGCCTACTCCCCCCGCAGCTAAACGTTCGTAGAATTCAATCAGTCGATCCGTGACTTCACCATCGAGACTGGCGTACACTGTCCACTGGGCTGCCTTTACAATACGGTTCGGTAAATCTAAATGCTTTAGTTTAAACGGGCTAAGTAGGTGCGAATAGTCGTTCATAGGAAGTGATATTTTCTTTCTAAGAAGCAACCTTTACTGTTCCTAAGCAATGACATCAATCAGCGTAAAGCATGATGATTAATCGTGCTGAGTAGGTACGCCACGGATGGAAAGAGTACTTAATATTATTCGCTTCTATATCATCTCATACGAACCCCGAACAGTTTGTAATAGGAAAGTTCAGGTATTCACTAAATAAAGTACTGTCTTGTAATCTACTCAATGATTTCCTGTGGTCTAATGTACAGCAATGGTATTGGACGGGACTTGGGATGAATAGGAAAGTCGTATGGATAAAACGCCATTATTGAATTTAGCTTTAATATTTTGGCCATCAATGTTGGGGGTAAGTTTGAAGGTACGTTTCAATAGTTGAGTGAAAAACTCGCGGCGTATCACACCATCCGTATCTTCTTCGCGCTCTTTTTTTGCTTCAATAATTAGGGTGTCGTCGTGTATGGTCAACGTAATCTCATCGCGGGAAAAGCCCGGCAATGCTACCTCTATGTCAAAATATCGGTCGGTCTCCCGCAGGTTGACTAAAGGTTTCTTGGTAGGGGCTATCCACGAATCATCGAAAGGCCCCCGCCCCAAAAAGCGTTCGGGGTCAATAAAGTGATTTATTCGGTCACCGATACGATGTAGTCCGCTGTGTAAGATATGAGGTCGCATGGTTTTCTTTTTAAGATGGGTATTCTTTATCAGCAAAGGAACAATCTTTACTACTCCCAAGCAATGACATCAATCAGTCTAGAGCATGATAACTATCTATTTCAGATGGTGGGCCACTGTTTCATTTGTAATGGGTCATATTTATGCGATCTACTACTTCCTGGTTGATTACAATTTGACAAAAATTGTATCCTTACATTCATATTTGATAGTAGTTTTTTTTGATAAACTTTTTTAAATAGTTTTACATGCATGTTGTAGAGGTCTTTGCTTGTTATTTATGGTAACTGACAATCTGTTGCTTTTGCAACATTTAGTTTCTTTCTTTTCAAAAAGATTTTTTAAACAACTTCATTAGTAAACGAGTAAGCATAATAAACATTAAAACCAGTTGTGTTGTGAAGCAATCCATTCTCGCCGTAAAATTGATAACTGTTTTATTTTTTATTTCCATAAGTGCGAGCGGGCAACGACCTCAAAACATCGAGAGTTCCTTGATGCTATTGAATGTCCAGACAGGGCAAACAAAGGTCATCCTAAATGAAAAACGACATTTTGAAGCACCCAACTGGTCAAGGGATGGGAAGTATTTAATCATTAACTCTAAAGGGTTTCTGGAAAAAATTGATCTAGAAGGAAACAACCTGGGAAAGATCAGACCAGATATAATCAACAATTGTAACAATGATCATGGCCTTAGCTTCGATGGCAAGACACTAATTTTCAGTCGAAATGATAAAGAAGTAGCCCCAAGAGCAAACTCGAGGATCTATACGTTTTCTTTCGAAACCGAAGAGGTCAGCCAGGTCACCCCAAAATTTCCCAGTTACTGGCATGGCATTAGTCCCGATGATCAAACGTTAGTATATTTTGCTTCCCGTAACGGACAAAAGGATATTTATAGCATCAATATTCAGGGAGGTGAAGAAAAGCAGTTAACCAATAGCCCAGCCTATGAAGATGGCCCGGAGTATAGTTATGACGGCCAATGGATTTATTTCAACTCGCATCGTACGGGACGTATGCAGCTGTACCGAATGAAACCGGATGGTAGTCAGCAAGAACAGTTAACGAATGATGACTATGACAATTGGTTTGCTCATCCGAGCCCCGATGGGGAATACATCGTATATATTTCTTATCTGAAAGACCAGAAAGGACGACACCCTTTTGGTCAGGATGTGAAACTTCGTGTGATGCAACTAAAAAATCGCGAGATCAAGGATTTAACGCCGGTGTTTTACGGAGGACAGGGGACAATTAATGTTCCAAGCTGGTCACCTGATGGTGAGTGGATCGCCTATGTGCAATATCGACAGTAAATACAATCCAAAGAATGCCTCCCATCAAACCATTTCCTACCAGTTATGGAGAGCATAAAAATCATGGGAGATTTTGGTGATGCTTTCCTATGAGCTAAACTTAGATATACCATTTAACAATTGAGTTTGAAGAAACATCACTGCAAAAATTACTCGTAAAATTTTTGTGCCCCACGGTTTTTCTATGATCTTTTTCTAATTAGCATAAAATTCACTGTATACTGAGCTATCTATGATCTGATTTTTATTTTTAAGCTGTTTAAAGAACAGCAAAGTCAAGGTAGTTCCTACTACCCCCACAATGCACCAGAGGATAATCAGGAACGTATCCAAGCTTAAATTCTGAAGGTAAAGGCTTAGCGACATAGCCATTAGCGCGGCTCCTAGTGTACTGGTCTTGACAAGCATGACTCCTATCAGCTTGTAGCCGTATTGTTTACGCTGCCAATATCCGACTGCGGCGATAATCATGAGTGGAATTACAATTGCCAAATCGAGTGAATAGACCAGCAAAAGTGGCTCCCCGGTGGGAGTATCAGAGGTATGACCAGAAATGGTCAGGTGCGCGATGATATCGGACATCCAAAGAAAAGTGAGCATAAAGGACATGAGAAGTAAGTAGCTGATGATTATGTTTTTTATTAAACCGGGTTGGCTTTTCAACTCTTGCTTTGGATCGAGTAAATCCATAAAGGAGATAAACAGGCCTATCACTGAAAGTCCAAAAATTGGAAGATGCAACAGGTACAAGAAGGTTAGTTGAGTCCCAAATACGAAAAAGGTATAGGTATAGGCATAATATAATAAGACGCCAATTAGCACTATTTTCCATTTTAACTGATTTCTAACAAGCCCCCGGTTTCGGGCAATATAAAGCAACGGGGTAGCGATAAATAAAGTAACAATATCCTGGCCTAACCATTGAGCGTTGATCCATTCACCATCCTGATAAATGTCATTTTTTATAGTGCTGATGAAGCAGGAGACAGCCGCCAGAAGTACAATGAGCAGGGTAATGTTAAGTGTAGGCTTGCTTGTCATTAATTATTGGGGCTTGAAGAATGCGTTTCCTGATGATGCCTTAGTAACTCTTCAAGGCTATTCAGATATTCGGGCAGTGCCTCCTCACTAAGGGGTTCATCCTTTGATAGCAGCGTGAGAGGATTCTCCTCTAAGGAGCGATAAAGTTCCAGGTAATCTGTTTCGATAGTGTCAGTGAGCTGGAAAATTTTAGGGGGTAGTACCTGATATTGGTTCATGGGTTGGCGTCGTGCACAATCTCAAAGGTAATTTTAGCATCAATGCGGTATTCCACAATCTGATTGTTTTCTACTCGGGCACTTTTGTCTTTAATGTAAATAGACTTGATGTTCTTGACAGTTTTAGCGGCTTCCGTAACGGCTTGTTGGGCTGCATCTTCCCAACTTTGGGTAGAATGGGCAAGCACTTCAATGACTTTTAAAATACTCATGATATTGGGATTTTAAATGATTGATAACTGAATGAGAAAGGTATCCATAGAAATAGAGTGAAGCGATGATTCGGATTAGCCCTTCCGATGATCTACGTCAGTGCTTTGATAAGGCTAACAATATACTTTAAGCACTACGAACAATAATCAAGACAGTTATGGGTGATTTTCGACCTTCAGTGATTATTATTGGCTCCGGAATGGCGGGTCTTTCAGCGGGTTGCTATGCTCAGATGAACGGATTCACTAGCCGAATTTTTGAACAAAACGAGTATTCGGGCGGAGTATGTACCTCCTGGCAGAAAGATAGGTACACGGTCAACGGGTGCATTCACTGGCTGGTAGGTTCTAGTCCAACTAATAGCTTTCATCAAGTCTGGCAAGAACTCGGTGCTATCGACGGGCAATCCTTCATGGATCACGATCGGTTTTTTACGTTTGAGAGTAAATCGGGTCAGACTCTTACGCTATTTACTGACGTAGATTGTCTGGAACAACACTTGTTGGAAATTGCCCCTGAAGATACCAAAGAGATTCAAAATCTTATTCAGGCAATTCAGTCGATTGCCCGCTGTGATTATAGCCCTACTTTGCACGAAGGCTTTCAGGCCTGGCTGGAAAATATCCGTAAGGCATTTACGCACCTCCCTCTTTTCCGAGTGATCATGAAATGGGGATTAGTAAGTATCCGTGACTACGCCGACCGTCTGAGAAGCCCAGTATTAAAAGAAGCTTTGCTACACTTCTGGCATCCTGAGATGTCCATGATTATTTTGTTGATGACTCTAGCGTTTGCCCATCGTCGTACAGCAGGTTACCCCTTAGGCGGTTCAAGTACATGGATTCAGCGGATTGCTGATCGCTACAGCGACTTAGGGGGAAGCCTACATCTAAATAGCCGGGTCAGTAAAATTCTGGTGAAAGAACAGGAAAACGAAGCCTACGGCATTCGCCTAGCGAGCGGTGAGGAGTATTACGCGGAGTATATCATATCGGCGGCCGATGCTCACCATACAATTTACCAAATACTCGAGGGGAATTATCAGGACGAAAGGATAACTGCTCCTTTTGAGCAATTAAAACTCTTCCCCCCGATCTTATTTGTTTCTTTTGGAGTGAATTGCCCATTTGAAGATGTTCCGGCTAGTGTAGTGGGATTAAGTTTTCCTTTGGAACAAGTTATCTCGGTGGGTGAGGAATCAGTAGATCGGCTGACGTTCCAGATTTACAATTTTGATCCCGAGCTAGCTCCCGCCGGGAAAACGGTACTCACCTGCATGGTGGGTACGGAGTACGATTATTGGTATGATTTATACCAGCACCCAGCAGCCTATCAGGCAAAAAAGGAAGAAATACTTAATCAGATGATACGAGCACTAGAACAACGTTTTCCTAGTATTTCTGGACAGATTGAGATGAAGGATTTAGCAACACCCATGACCTACTATCGCTACAGTAGTAACTTCCGGGCGAGCTACGAAGGTTGGCTACCGACCCCGCGGGCGCTACGAACCAAAATTAAACATACCTTACCGGGTCTAAGTCGTTTCTACCAAATCGGACACTGGACCGAACCGGGAGGGGGATTACCACCTTCCGCTTTGTCGGGCCGGAAAGTCATTCAAAAGATATGCCACCGGGAGAGATTATCTTTTCAAACATCAAAGCCTCACGATAAGGAAGCCCTCGTTATTTAACGAACATAATTTGCCAATCGTTAGGTTTATCAATCACCTAAATTCCAACTTTAGAATGGAAACCATAAAAACAAGACAATTATTAGTGTTAATAAACAACACTTAAAAAGCAAACCAATATGTAAAGTGCCCCTAAGCTTACCAGCCTCGATGGCGGGTTCCACTAAAAATGCATATGTAGTGGGAGAGTTTAATCATTGGAGTCATCAGGCTATGCCGATGAAGTCGCCAGTTGGCAGCAAGTGAGCCAGAGCCACAGAGCACATTGAACATCACATAGAAGGATTAAAATATGGGGTACTATATTGACTTAGAAAAAATAACAATCGATGATTATCGGATAAAATTAGAATCAGCCTATTTACCACCGAGTCGGATGATCCTTAAAGATAAATTGGATGAGCGATTTGAATATTTTAAGAGTGTCGGAATTAAAAACATAAAAGAATTGATTCAACTGCTTAAGAAAAAGGACAAATTTACCGAACTATCAACGGTTGATTGCTTGTCTGAAGATTATTTAATCATTTTACTCAGAGAATTAAAAAGTACCCTTCCAAAGCCAAATAGAATTGGAGACTTCAATGTGATATCAAAAGACTCAGTTGATAAACTTGAGAAAATCGGAATAAAAAATACAGAGAAGCTATTCGATAAGGTGATAACAAAAACAGATAGACAGAAACTTGCCGATTCAACAGGAATTGATTATGCTGATATTTTGAGTTTGACCAAATTATCTGATTTATCGAGAATAAAATGGGTTGGAGTAACTTATGCTCAGATGTTATATAACTTAGGTGTAGATACCGTTGAGAAAGTATCAAAATCTGACCCTATAGATTTGCATGTACGGATTAACCAAATGATAAAAGAGCATAATATTTTTAAGGGTGCAATAGGATTAAATGATGTACAAATACTTGTTGAAACAGCAAATGAATTATCATTAGAAATTGAATATTGAAAAATAAAAGAATATTAGCTGCCAACAATAAATATACGTAATGCGGGGCGATTTAGTAAATTTGAATTTTAGAGCATTTAATTAAAATAGTAGCGGTTTGATAGTGATTTGCCTTTAAATCCCGCACTACGCATATGCGAGCCGCTGATGAATATATTGCTAATGGTCTTACTGGTGATAAAAACTCGGTGATCAATATTTGACTATTCGCCATTAGCCACTACTAAGGTATCCATTTATGAGGCAGTAGCCCGCGTAACACTAGCGTCAACGTATCATTAGTAGGCATAAAGTGTCTATAAAACCTTCTTTTTGGCTTCTCAACATATAACCTTTATTATCATGACCAAAGATCATCCAAAGTACTACCGCGAGCTAGTTGGGCTAATGAACCAGTTAGGAAGTGAGATACCAGGAACGATAAAGGGATTTAATAGTCTCCATAAAGCTAGTATTACCGCAGGGGCGTTAACTGCAAAAACCAAGGAATTAATTGCCCTGGGAATAGCCATTACGGTGAGATGTGATGGATGCATTGCTTTTCATATTCACGATGCACTAGAAGCGGGCGCCCTTAAAGAGGAAATTATGGAGACCATCGGGGTAGCTGTACTGATGGGCGGTGGGCCATCGGTGATGTATGGCTGCGAAGCACTGGCAGCTTTGAAGCAGTTTGAACAAAATCAGCCAGTATGATCTCCGGAGGAAATTACGGAAAACGATATTGCTGCGTACACAATCATCTCGCTGTTCATTTGCAGATTACAATTTCCCAATCGTTGGGTTTATCAATCACCTGAATTCCGACATCGTAGGCCTGTCGGTGCATCTCTAGGGTGGCGTACTCTGAACCGAGTTGAAGCCGTTCAATTCGAATATGTTCTAAATAATCGGGAAGGGTGGGCCAATGAAAGGTGATCCGCCGAGACAAAGCATCGATTCGTAGATTTAGCAATGATTGTAGCAATAAGAATACAGACGCTACCGACCAGGCCTGAGGTGAGCAGGCTACTGGATAAGCAGTTGGGCCTTCGCCCGGCCGACGATCAAAGCCGCAAAATAGCTCGGGTAGGCGTTGCAGATCTAGAAAGAGAGCAGCGTCAAACAAGCCAGCAGTAATACGTTGAGCCTCCTTCTGGAAACCGTACTGGGATAGGCCGTAAGCTATTAATGCTACATCGTGAGGCCATATTGATCCATTGTGATATGACATGGGGTTATAGCGCGCTTCTCTAATACCCAATGTGCGAATTCCCCATCCAGAAAACATATCTTCACTCATCAACGTGTTAGCTAACGGGTGGGCTAATTCCTCTTCAACGATACCGGTAAATAAGCACTGGCCGGCATTCGATGATTTCACTCGGCAAGGAAGCTGATCGCCGTCTAAAGCTAAAATAAAGGTTTGAAATTTCTTGTCCCAAAAGCTCTGATTGAATTTTTGTTTGAGTGAGGTAGCTTCTTGATTAAGTTGATGGGATAGCTTTTTATCACTCATTATCAGTGCTAACTGAGCTGCCTGTACTTTGGCGGCGTAGACATACCCTTGCACTTCACAGAGAGCAATAGGCGGTTTCGCTAGTGTTCCATCCTCGTGCATCACCGAATCGAAGGAGTCTTTCCACCCCTGATTGGTCAGTCCATTTTCTGACTTATGCTGATATTCTACAAATCCATCCCCGTCTATATCGCCGTAGGTATCTATCCACTGCAAAGCGGATTTGATATTAGGCCAGATTTGTCTAATCGTAGTTTTGTCACCCGTACGCTGGTAGTAGGCTCCAGCTAACATCACAAACAGTGGAGTAGCATCTACCGTACCGTAATAGTGCCCAAAGGGCAGTTCATTCAATGCTACCATCTCGCCACCTCTAATTTCGTGAAATACTTTACCAGGTTCGGCATCTCGGGCCGGGTTAGATGTCTGTGCTTGGGTTTGGGCAATAAAGTTTAGTACACCTCGGGCGATTTCCGGGGCTACCCACAGGGTTTCGTACGCCGTCAGGATACCGTCCCGACCGAAGACTGTATTGTACCAGGGTACTCCGGCGTAAGGGTATTTTCCATGGGGAGTATCGGTGAGCAAGGAGACTAAATCTGTTTTGGAACGGTTAATCCAGTGGTTAAACTGTTCATTGGAAGTCTGCACCGTAGTGATGATGGCGCGGGTATCCTGCAACTGCTGGGTTAGCTTCTGCATCGCTTCGTCGTGGCTAATCGCCTTCGTTAGCTCATCCCCGGTTCGTAACTGAATACTATATTCTACATCGTAGGTTTGCTGAGGAGCTAAAGTGATACGGTACTCTACTTGCTGATTGCCAAACGTATCGGGGTGAGGTGAGAAAGTAATTTCAGTTTTTCGCTCTACTTTGTCGAGACCTCGGTACGAAAGAATCATCGTATCTTTTTCCATGTAGCAAGCATCTGACTTCCCTCGCTTTGCCCGCTTCATACCCCGTACTTCGAAAATATCTTTAAAATCAGCGTGAGCCGTAACGGTTAGCGTTATCGCATGGGTCTGGGTATCGTAGTTAGTAAGCTGGATAGTCTCGAAGCACGCTCCGTGCTGTATAAACTTCTTCCGGCTGATATGCAGCATTCCCTGGTGTACGATAGTTCCATTATCCGAATATTCAGGATTGGTGAGGTCAACCGACAGCACTTCATTTTCTTCCTTGATAGATGAGCTTAGTAGCAGAGGGCGTTCGCCATTTAATCTGATTTCTAAGGCGGATAGAAAACGAGTACCTTCATGGTAAAGTCCTTGCACTTCTTGGCCAATGGGTTGAATGTCACCCCAACGATCAAATACTCCAAAGGTATCGGAGTCATTCAAGACACGTGTCCGGTCGTCTGCATAAGTAGAGTTGGTAGAAATATAGTACTTATCATCAACCTTTAAGAACCGCTGGTAGTCCATAGGTACTAAGTGTTAATCTGCCGATTTAGCGTGTTAATTTTTAGGTAGTTGACTGGGCAAGGTATCCTGAGAAAGATCTACACGTTTTGGTCGGGTAGTTCGGGATGGCGGAAAAATATAAGCACCCTTTTCAATCATCTGCTCGTAAAGCTCAACGTACTCATGGGCCATGCGAGTATCTAGAAACCGCCTTTCAAATACTTCACGACAACCTTGCCGGTCTATTAAGTCTATGTTATTCAGTGCTTCTACTGCTTCGGATACCGACTCTACTGTAAACCCTGATTCGCCTACATCAATTACTTCGGGTACCGAACCATTTCGGAAGGCAATTACCGGAGTGCCGCAAGCCATCGCTTCGATCATCACCATACCGAAGGGTTCGGGCCAGTCAATAGGAAATAGTAATGCCCGGGCATTTCCTAAGAATGTTTCCTTTTCCACTTCACCAATCTCGCCTATAAATTCAATTAGAGGATGATTTAGTAAAGGTTTAATTTCTTGCTCATAATATTGTCGATCTACCGGATCAACTTTCGCTGCTATTTTGAGTCTGATATTCGCCTGCTTAGCAATTTCTATCGCCCGGTCTACTCGTTTCTCCGGACTAATTCGACCCACAAAGGCTACGTAATTTCCCTCACCTGCTCCGTAGTGGTACAAATTTTTGGGCAGACCGTGGTATACCGTTCCAATCCAGTTCGCCTGAGGTAGTGGTTTTTGCTGGGCATCCGAAATAGAAACTACGGGCATGTCGGAAAAGTGATTGTATAGGTCTTGTAAATCAAGCAGATCCAATCGTCCGTGTAGCGTAGTAAGCTGAGGTTTTTGATTGATACGTGATAGTGGAAAGTGGATGTAATCGATGTGGTAGTGAATCACATCAAAATCTACCAGTTGTTCCTGCACTTTTTGTAGCTCAACAATATGGTGGGCAAGCTGATCAACTACCGTATGGTCTAAGCGTAAAGCTGAGTGACAGATCGGAACTAACTGAGCTTTAGTCTGGGAGTCGCCGGAGGCAAATAAAGTGACGTCGTGACCTTGGTCAACTAATGCATCGGTAAGGTAGGCTACAATGCGCTCAGTGCCACCGTACAGTTTAGGAGGAACGCTTTCATACAGGGGGGATACTTGGGCAATCTTCATCATCAATCCAGTTAAGTTTAAAAGCCTCATATTACGCAACTCTAAGACGAATTACGATGACTAAGATCATCAGAGATCAGGATAGTAATTCTTAAGTTGAGTCAGTTTATCAATCTAAAGGAGGATAGTCATGAAATGGATGCTTCTGTGTGGTATGGCTCTACTTATTGGGGGTGCCTGCAGCCCTATTCGGGTACTTTCGGACTACGATAGAAGAGCTGATTTTAGTCATTATAAGACCTTTGCCCTATCAGAACCCAGGGACGTAGATCCGACGGATCCCTTGCTTAATCAGCTCAACCAGAATCGCTTACGAAGGGAGATTACTGAACAAATGGAGTTGAGAGGTTACAACCAATCTGATGATGATCCTGATCTTGCCGTAAATATCTACGTGAAAATTACTCCCTATCACGAGGTATATGTTGCGCGGGACTACTACCTACCGTATCGGGGGTATTATCGTTACTATGGTCATTGGGGTTACTACCGTTATTGGGGACCAGGTTGGACATACATGCGTGACGTAGTACGAGAGTATGAGGAAGGTACGCTGATTATTGATCTGGTAGATACCGAAGAAGACCAGTTAGTATGGCACGGGGTGGCCGTGGGAATACTGGAAGAATTGCCTAGCGACCCGGATGTACTGATTCATCAGGCCGTCAAGACTATTTTTGATCAGTATCCCTACGTGGCGGGTAATGGAGACTCTATGATTTCAACCACCAAATAACTGGATAACATGCAAAATATCACTATTTATCATCGTGAACCACCTACCGAAGCTATCAAGGGCTTTCAATCAGCCCTTTTTGGGCGGCAATTATCTCGTGCTTTGTATGAACTGCATACCTTAGGGTTTGATGATGAAGAGCTTCATCAGGCATTAAAGCGGGCAATGAACGCTTGTCTGGCACTGGATTTACCCATTGAGCAGCACTTTCGGTGCACCTATGTTTGTCATCGGCAAGCAGTAGTTCCTAGCTGGAAATTGTCGGAGACCGCCTTTCGGCTGGTATTGCTCAATGCTAACCCTATTCATCCCGAAGTAGCCCAATTTCAAATTAAACTGATTGAAAAACTACGGTAGAATGGCAAAACAGTCGCTGATAATGAGAAAAATATACGTAGGTAGTCTAATTGTGTCCATTTTAGTAGGCTTTTACCTCTTTGATCTCCGTATACATGTCATTCCCCAATCAGTACTGATGTGGGTAGCTTTTATTCCGTTTTTACTTTTCGTGTTTGGAATGGTAGGGCTGGTCATTTCCTATCAGATGAAAGGTAGGCATGGTTTCTTCTGGTGGATCATTTTCCCACTATTAATGGGAGCATTGTTCTACGGTCTTTTCTTTGTCCATATGTTTGTATTAGAGCCCCACTTATGCCCTTGCTTACAGCCTTAGTGGATTATGAGCCTTACCTACCCAAACTACTCCATCTTCCTTCTTGTCAGTGGTGTGATTGTGCGTAGTGCTATTCAAATTTAAATTGAAGTGTCTGTGGAGATAAACTCGGAAATTAGAAGACTCATTGAATTAGGAACGAAGGCTCCATCGGGGCATAACAGCCAGCCCTGGAAGTTTAAGGTTATTGATGATCGTATTGAGATACATCCGAACTTTTCTTGCTCCTTACCCGTGGTAGATCCTTCCCACCGAGAGTTATATATTAGCTTGGGTTGTGCTGGGGAAAATATTTGCGCTGCTGCCCCCGCTTTTGGCTACATCGCTAACTGGTCATCTAACCTAACCCCGAGTGGAAAATATTCCATCCAAATCGATTTAAAAAAGGCTGAATTAGAACCAGATAACTCCATGCCTAAATTGATACTGGAGCGGCAATCCAATAGAAGTATTTTTAAGGGTAAGTTTATTGAAGAGGAGAAAATTGATATGTTAAAAAGGGTAAGTTTGGAAGAGAACATTAACGCCTACTTCTTCAAAAAAGATTCAATTCAATCCAACGTCATTAAAAACTTCATCATGCAGGGTAATGAAATTCAGATGAACGATACAAATTTTAAAAACGAACTGTTATCCTGGATTAGATTCAATCAAGGGCACGTGAATAAAACCAGAAACGGCCTCACTTATCGAGTAATGGGCGCACCTCCGATGCCTAAGTTTTTGGGGAAGATGATTGTAAAATCATTTCTGAAACCAGAAAAGCAGAATAAATCTGATCAACAAAAAATAGACTCTTCTTCGCACTTCGTACTACTAACCTCTAACAATAACACTCCCGCCGAATGGATTGCCTTAGGATTTTCACTCGAGAGATTATTATTGAAGCTTACGGAACTGGGTATTGCCAATGCTTATTTAAACCCTCCCTGTGAAGTGGATTTACTCTCAGACGAGTTCAAGAATAGCCTTCAAATGAACGGATATCCAACCATTATTATGAGGATAGGATATGCTGATAAAACTCCGTATTCTCCCCGAAGAGAAGTGGAAGAAGTGTTACTGAATAACGAGAGTAGTATCGGAAAGCAATAACCCAAGTTAAATCCGCTTTATTCCTTCAACTATGAAACGTAAGCGTACCATAGGATACTTTCTGTTTATTCCGGGCGCAGTAGCTCTGGGTTTTTTGGTTTACTCGGTGGTGAACCGGGAGCGATTAGCGATTTCTATGACGCATCCTAGAATTCTGGTTGAGTTCGGGCTGTTTGCGGGCTTTACCGTGGCGGGAGTTTTTTGGCTGATTAACAAGTGAACAACTAAAATCTAGTAGACAGTAAAAAGATAAAGTCTAACACAATGATGCTTAAAGGTAAAAAATATTTGATTTTAATAATTCTTGGGGCGATTGCTATCTTTTTCTTATTAATATGGAGAGTTGCTTTGGTTGGGATGTATCTGCCTCAAGGAGCAGAACAGGTTATCGATGAAGTTTGGGAAGAAGACCTTCCCGAATTTGTAACTGGTGAGACTGGCTACGCTGATTCAGATGAGGTAAGAATTTGGTACGAAATAGTAGGAAAACCAAAAAGCACCAAAGGGACGATTTTGCTTATTAGAGGGTTAACCAGAACGGCCTTACACTGGCATCCTTCTTTCTATGAGCCGATGATTGAAGCCGGTTATCAAGTAATTCGGTTTGACAACCGAGATGTGGGAATGTCTGATTGGATTGAAGATTGGAGCGAAGAAAACGCTTACACTGTCCATGACATGGCTAAAGATGCTATTGCCGTGCTAAATGCAATTGGTGTTGACCGAGTGCATTTAGTGGGGATTTCACTCGGCGGAGCCATTGCCCAGGAAGTAGTGATACATTACCCTGAAAGGGTTTTAACGCTAACCACTATTGCATCCAGCGGTGAGAGTCGGCATGACTTGCCAGATATTCCTGACATAGCGAAAAACTACACGAGGAAATTAGGAAAAATCATTCTTCGCTATGCTTTTTTAGGAGGCGAGAAAAATGAAGTAAGACTTGCGCTTGCCAGTGACTATGCAACTAAAGGAGAGGCAGAGTATACGTATGATACCAAGAATACCGTCCAACGGATTCTTTATGAACTCCGAGAGCGCAAAGGTTCTAACTCAAAAGCTTTAAACCAGCAGCTTTACGCCGGAGATAACTCGGAACCTCGTTTTGAGCATCTGGCAAAATTAGAAATTCCGGTCCTCATCGTTCATGGCACCAAGGATTTTTTACTAGATATTGAACACTCGAAGAAACTGACCAGAGTTATTCCGAATGCCCAGGCACTCTGGGTTGAAGGCATGGGACACGATATTCCACCAGAATACGTCGGCCAGATAATGGAGCGATTTTTACCAATGTTAGATAAAAATGCCCATGATAAATTGAGTAGTCCACGATAAGTTTGAAATATTGAATAGTGACAAACTTCTAGCAGTGAGAAAACAGGTGGAAGAACTAGCTTTTTTAAACAGAAAAGCGGTCACAAAAACCGCTTTTTCTTGACTATCACCTTTTTGTAGTTAGATAAACTCACCAGTTTCGTCTACTTTTACCCGCATACGCTTATCGCCATTTTCCAATACGAGTTTGTATTGCTTTTTAGCTTCTCCGCTTCTTTGATGGAATGTTACCCGGTAGATGTCTTTCGAGATACTCCAGTTGGGAAACCGCTCGGCGATAGATTGCTTGATGGCCTGTGGCACATTCACGTTCTTAAAGCGTTCGGCGGTACGTAGCAAGGTGCCATCTCCGTCGTAAGAAGCAAGAATTTTGCCTTCAGGAATGTAAAAGGACACGAAATAAGTACTGTACTCATCCTCGTAAAAGTCGGCGCTTTTCACGTCGTAGTCAGCGACAGCGTTTTCTAATTCCCGGACGGGAATAGAGGCTTCTTCACCCAGCGAATTGAGGTACTTGTAATTGGTCGCAACAATTTCGATTTCCGGTAATTCTACTACCTGAGCGAGAGAGGGAAGAGTGGCTCCAAGAATGAGTATACTAGCACTTAATAACAATAATGATCGTTTCATGACTTTTCGTGTTTAGGGTTGGAAAATTGGTTCTGACATCAAGAGACAATTTCCGAAACTTAGCTAGGTAAAGAAACGATTTAGGTCATCGGATACGATGATCGAGATCATCGCGTATTTCTGGTAAAAAATTGCTGTTAGACTGCTCTGGGTTACTTTTACTATTGTATTAAGAGCTGAGCTTGCGTGACACGAGTAAAACTTTTGGTAATGGAAGTCAGTAAGGTTGGGCATTTAACGAATATTCGCTATAATGTCTGTCAGATCAATAAGATAGACTACCTTGAAACTTCATTACGTACTTATGGTAATCTTCACCGTACCGGTTGCGGTAAGTGCCCAACAGAACCAAAACGAATCACCGCCTTATTCGGAAGAAGGATGGATTAGGCTGCTGAATGGGCGTGATCTTTCGGGTTGGCATGCTCAGGATTCAACGGCGGAGAACCAGTGGGTCATAACCAGCGCGGTTCACTTCGATTCGATCAACTCTCCTAACTTGCTCATTCCCGAACCCACTCCCGGAGATCATATTGTGAATGGCCCTGACGGCAAAACGGTGAATTTGGTTTCGGATGATGATTTCGGTGATATAGAATTGTATGTGGAGTTTATGATGAGCAAAGAGCCTAATGCATCGGGTATCTATTTGCATGGTTTGTACGAACTACAGATTTTTGGTAGTTGGGATACTGATGAGCTGAAGACATCGGATTGTGGCGCTATCTACCATCGTTGGATTGATGAAAAACCAGTGGGTGGGTCGCCTCCCCTGACCAATGCTTGCCGCCCAGCTGGGCAATGGCAAAGCTTTCACGTATGGTTTCGAGCGCCAAAGTTCAATGCCAGTGGTGATAAGATTGCTAACGCGAAGTTCGAGAAGGTGCTGCTCAACGGAGTAGTAGTACAAGAGAATGTTGAAGTGGAAGGGGGCACCCGCTCGCATATGTCTATTCCGGAGGCACCGCTTAACCCCTTGTTGCTTCAGGGAAACCATAAGTCTATTGCCTTCCGGAATATTTACTACCGCCCTTTAGATTGATTGGGATCAACAAGAAGAAATTCCTGGCCAGTTAAAGAAAGATGCATAAAATGCGTAGGTCACTTGCTGGTAAGTACTTTGCTGATAAGCACGTCTTGGTAAAGAGAAGTCTCCTCAATATTGATCATATGCGCTGATTTCTCGAACCAGATCAGTTCCTTATACGGAGCTTGGAGCCGGTTTACGTATTGCTCAACTAGTTCGGAGGGCACACAATAATCATATCGGCCTTCCAAAAAATAAACGGGTACCTCTAGTGCTGTAATCGTTTCTTCAATGCTCACCTTTTGAAAATCAGCCCAAATGCAGGACAGAGAGAAGTCTCTAGCCTCAAACTCATTGATATGATCCCAGATTGAATACTCCGGAGAAACAAGGGCATCCGTAACCGTTTTAAAGAGAGAGCGATTGTGAATCAGCCCTTGGTAAGATGTCAGCCAGTTACGTTCAGCCAATAACTCTTTATGATCATCGTAGGGAGGTGGGCCAATCCTTTCTAAATCGCGAATTGCCTTTCGATCATTAGCTGCTCGGGCTTTTTCGAGAACATAGTCGTAAGAGATAGTTTCGCCCACTGGCATGTTGACGACCTGCCCCATGCCGATGTATGCATGCAACAGTTCAGGATGACGAGAGGCCGTTATAATGCCCAGATAACTTCCCCAGGAATGGCCGAGTAAAAACACCTTTTCTTTACCAAAACGCTCGCAGAGGTGGTGAATTAATGCATGGGTATCGGAAAGGTAATGTTCAATGGTTAAGTCTGCCCGATTCGTATTTTTAGTATAAGATTTTCCCGCCCCTCGTTGGTCCCAATGTACCACGATGAACTTCTCTTCCAGTTTCCGGTCGGACACGTAAGCGAATGGCATTAACGGAGAGCCGGGGCCTCCATGCAAAAAGAGCAAAATCGGGTTAGCGGTATCTTGGCTGCGAATAAGAATTGTCTGCTTTATTCCACCTAGATTAACTTTTTCCAACGAAGCTATACTGTTAGCCCCTTTAATTTTAGGAGTATAAGACCGTGACAAGAAAAGCAGAGAAACGATTACCAGTAGCAGAGTCGATCCTGTAAGGATACCAAATATCAAAAAGAATTGCTTGATTATCCTTATGAGAACGGAACTCTTGCCGGAAAAAAAAGTAGGCTTTTTCTTAATCTTCATAGTATGCTGTCTATTTTCTCATTCCGCTTCTAACTGGGTTAAGCCGTACTTTTTGGGTTAGTATACAATGGGTGTAAATTCAATTATTTTTTTTGGTCGTGATTTTCTATTTTAAAATATTCTAATACGCGCATGGCTCTTAGCGTGTTCCATCGGCTTGGTTTACCTGCTTTTTCCATTTCGAAGTGCTCTTTCCCAGGATGTTTTGCTTGCAGATTCCAAGTGCAATTTTTATTACGCTTCTTTTGTAAAACCTGGATGGCCGGATTCATTCTTTCATCCCATTTGCTTCCGGCATATTGAAAATAATCCAATGCTCGCAGGATATCGTACTTCCATCTATTTGGATATGGCATCTTTAAAAATTCTTTCCGAATAACTTCTCCGGTATGATCAGAAAGAAACAACTTATGCAAAAGAATAAACTCTTCTGAACTTTTCCTGGCACGCTGAATATCTCGTGCTCGATATACGTACCCAGCCTTCTGAAACTCTAGGAGTCCTTCAAGAACCGATAGCGTGGTGTGCAACGAGCTGTGTACTGCACCACTTCTCGTGGTTCTGCAATTGAAACCACCGTCGGGCATTATCTCACGCAGAATACTGTCTATCATCGAGCGTAATTTATCCCCATCAGTATTGAAATAGGAAGCATAATTTAAAAACATCCCGTTTACACAGACATCACTATGCTCGGAGGTTGAAGGTCCCAATCGAATACCACCATCCGCTGCTTTACAGGTATTTATGGTCAGCTCAATAGTTTCTTTTACAACCTCATTATTTGGACTGAGACATAAATTGCGTAGATCAAGTAAAGTGTAATGAGTGGAAGTCCATTTAGGCTGATAAAATGCCAGCCCCCAATGTCCATTGGACTTTCGCTCGGACAAGAAACGTTTTCCCCAACCTTCGTGGGCTATTCGGTCTTGTAGATCCTTTCTATCGTTGCCCAGCAAATCACGATGCACCTGGTATTGTATCGAAACATCCCCTTCCAGTAACCACTCTATAACTTGATGCTCGTCCATTTAAACTACAGTTACTTGCTGGATAAATAGTGGGTAATACTGTCTAACGTGGTCAACTGGTCGTAGTCCGCCTCAGGGATATCTATTCCAAACTCTTCGTCAATAGACACAATGAAATTCAGCCAGTCCACCGAGTCAATGTCTAGTTCTTCCCGCAGATTATCTTCGGAGTTGACCGCCTGCATATCGACTTCGGGTGCGATGAGGCGTAACAGTTGCCGCAGTTTTGCTTGGGTGTCCATAGGCTTATTCTTTTAAAGATTGGGTATCCTGGAGATAGTAGGTGAATGCTTCTAGAAAAAGTGCACCCTGGTGACCATCGGTAGCTCGATGGTCAGCCGCTAAGGTAGCGTGGATAACCGGCCGGATGCCCAGCATGCCCTTGGAGGCCCAGGGTTGATCGGTCACCTTCCCTAGTCCCACAATGGCTACCTGAGGTGGATATATTACCCCGTAAACGGTTTCTACTCCTCGGTCGCCCAGACTGGTTAGGGTTATAGTAGCATCAGTTAGTTCTGAGCTACGAAGTCGGCCTGAACGTACCCGTTTCGTGAGATCCAGGATATTTTTCATCAATTCGTCCAAGCTCTGCATATCAGCATGGTGGATAGCCGGAATCACCAGTCCGCCCTGCCGAAGCGCAATGGCCATACCGATGTGGATTCCTTCTTGAATGTGTAAAGAATCATTTTCCCAATAGCCGTTGAGTTGGGGCACTTCGGTTAAAGCTCGAGCTAACGCCCGAACGAATAGTACCGCGGGCAGTAACCGTTCTTTTACCGAACGTTGTTGGTTTTCTTGGGCTAACCAAGCTAGGGGCTCGCTGAGGTCAATATGGGTCTCCAGATAGTAATGCGGAATGTCCCGGTTAGACTGGCTCATAGCAGCCGCAATCGCCCGCCGCATTTTGGTAGAAAAATCTCCATTGAACGCCTGGCGAGAAGCTTTAGTAACCACTTCTTCGGTAGGCAAAGGTTCTTTTTTCTCCTTAAGAGCCGTAACTTCTTTGAATTGCTCGGCAATAGCCTGTTCTACATCGGCTCGGCCAATCGCTCCGTAGGGACGACTTCCGTGCACTGTGTGTAAATCAACACCTCGTTCGACGGCAATCTTGCGGGCGAGAGGAGAGGCTTTAATGCGTTCGTCCTGGGTAGGTCGAGGGGGCGGGGCAGATGCTGCAACTTGGTGGATAGGATACGTTTTTTCCGTAACTACCGATCCGGTTTTCAGGACTTTCCCATTGGTTTTAAGGGCTATTTCGGTAGTAGCTGGCTGAGGGGCCTCTATCTCCTCCCAACTTGGTTCACCCTCGCCCCGAATGTAGGCGAGTACGGTACCTACCGGAAGTTTTTCGCCCGGTTGCACCAGGATTTTTTCCAAGATTCCATCCTCGAAGACTTCTACGTCAATATCCCCCTTGTCGGTGGCGATGTCGGCAATGATATCCCCTCTTTTTACCTGATCGCCCAACTGAACGTACCACTCAACCAGGATGGCGGCTTCCATATCGGCCCCTAAACTTGGCATAACAAACTTACCCATACTGCTGCAAAAACGATTTAGTGGTTTGGATAATACTTTCTACTTGCGGTAGTGCTGCATCTTCTAGATGCTTCGCGTAGGGGATGGGCACTTCAGCACTGCACAAGCGTTCTACCGGGGCATCCAGCTCGTAAAAGACCTTCTCGGTAATACGCGCACTAATTTCCGCAGAGATACTGCCGCTGCGCCATCCTTCGTCAACCACCATCATCCGGTGGGTTTTACTTACTGATGATAGTAAAGTATCGTCGTCTAGTGGTCGTAATACGCGCAGATCAATCACTTCGGCTTCAATACCTTCTTCGGCTAGCTGATTCGCTGCCTCCAGCACTTTGTAGAGACTGGCTCCGTAGGTAGCGATAGAAAGGTCTTTTCCCTTTCGCATGACCTTGGCCTGACTAATATCTACTGGCTCGTCACTCTCCGGTAACTGTCCTTTGCGATTGTACAGGGTTGAGTTTTCAAAGATCAGGATCGGATCAGGATCGTCCAGAGCCGCAGCAAGCATGCCACGGGCATCGGCGATGGTAGCTGGAGTAAGCACCTTAATGCCGGGAATATGGGCGTACCATCCCTCCAGGCTATGCGAATGCTGAGCTGCGAGCTGCTTACCTCCTCCGGTAGCCATCCGAATCACTACTGGTACATTGAGTTGCCCTCCGGACATATGTAGCAGTGTAGCGGCATTATTGAGAATCTGGTCTAGGGCTAACAAGCTGAAGTTGACGGTCATGATCTCCACAATGGGTTTCATACCGCCCAGTGCGGCCCCGATGCCTGCTCCCACGAACGCTGACTCTGACAGCGGAGTGTCGCGAATGCGCTCGGAGCCAAACTCTTTGAGTAGTCCTTGGCTCACGGCAAAACAACCTCCGTAGTGCCCTATGTCTTCGCCCATCAAAAATACCCGCTCGTCTTGCTGCATAGCCGTACGGATAGCGGCTCGCGTCGCTTCTCGGTAGGTGGTTTGGTGATTATCTAGCTGGGTTTCAGTCATGATTTTTCGGTTTCAGAATATACGAAACGAGTAAGGTCTTCTACTGGCTCCCAAGTGCCTTGCTCGGCAAAATCAACCGCAGCCTGTACTTCTTCGGCTACTTGATCTTCTAGCTCTTTAATTACCTCGTTGGTGATTAACCGTCGACTCTTCAATAGCTGAATGAACTGGTTGATAGGATCTTTCCTTTTCCAGGCAGCTACTTCGGCTTTCGTGCGGTAGAGTTCAGCGTCGAACATGGAATGAGCGCGGAAGCGGTAGGTTCGGCACTCCAGAAAGTAGGGTTTCTGCTCGGTACGCACGAATTGGGCAGCTTTTTGGGCAGCCTTTCCTACGGCTAGCACATCCATGCCATCCACCGATGCGGCGGTAACTCCGTAGCTCTTGGACTTTTCTACCAGATCAGTCACCGACTCCGATAGTTTAAGAGCGGTACCCATCGCATACGAATTATTTTCACAAACAAACAGGACGGGTAGTTGCCAGAGAGCGGTAAGGTTCATCGTCTCATGAAACTCGCCTTCGGCAACCGCGCCTTCGCCAAAAAAGCAACAGGTAACTTGTTGTTTATGCTGCATCTTATCAGCTAATGCCAGTCCACCCGCTACCGGTAATCCCCCGCCTACAATGGCGTTACCGCCGTAAAAGCGCAGACTCGCATCAAACAGATGCATCGAGCCCCCTCGTCCCCGGCTGCACCCTTCTTGCTTGCCGTACATTTCCGCCATGATAGCGTTGGCGGTTAGGCTCCGGGCTAGCGCGTGACCGTGTTCCCGGTAGGTAGCCACTACGGCATCTTCCGGATTGAGGGCTTCCATGATCCCTACCGCCACGGCTTCCTCACCGATATACAGGTGCAGAAACCCCCTAATCTTGAGCTTGGTGTATAATTCGGCAGACTTCTCCTCTAGCCGTCGGATGCGGATCATTTGGTGGAGCAAATGTTTGGCGTGATTCTTAGTGAGACTAGCTCTTTTTTTCTGAGAAGTTTTCTTTTCTACTATTTTCTCGGTCTCCATAGAGCGTTACTTTACTAGCATTACCATGTATTTTGACGACTCCCAGAATTTTTCAGGATCGGAAACAACGAGGTTTACCTTCTCGCCCGAATCCTCTTTATCAATTTCGTAAGAATCAGACGGATGCACCGTGACTAGGGTAACGTCTTTTCCTTCTACAGAAAATTGATTCGTTTCCCGGATGTCGATGCGGGTGAATTTATCTGGGTCAAAGTCATCATTTAGGGTTTTGACTCCTCCGAAGATTCCCAGAAAACCTCCTTTCTTGTCCAGAATTTCTTCTTCCTTCAAGTTTTTGAAATCGCCGGTCACAAAGTAGGCGGTGTTGAGGGCGTTGGCTTTCTCTTCATTGAGTTGGATTAGACTATCTACTTCGGTTTGCAGGGTTACGACCGTGGTTTGCACTTCTTCTAACTGAGTTTTTAGCGTGATCAAGTTTTGTTCTCGCTCCTCAAGTTGCTGCTCCAGATTTTCTTTCAATTCGGTGGCAGTCGTGCTTAACTGCCCTTTTTCTTGAAGAGATGCCCTCAGCCGAGCGTTTAGCTGCTTAATTACTTGCTTATTCTTGGTAAGCAGACTATCAATTGCCTGTATGTCTTGACGAATTTGCTCGCCTAAATCCTTGGGGGAAAGGTCATTTTTCTTAGTTAGTTGAATATTCAGCTCGCGGGCTCGAATTTCTCCCAGATCGTCCTCTATACCGCTCATAGATTCCATGAAGTTAGCAAGCATCGAGTCTTTCTGCTGAATCTGTTGCTGCACTTCTTGTCGCAGTTGGGATTCAGCTTCTTCCAAAGTAGCAACTCGACTTTGGAGCTCTTCTCTTTCCTGGCGGTTGCACTGGAAGAATAAAGTTGCTGATAACAGAATGATGAAATAGTTTTTTGTAGCCATGACTGTTTTGTTTATTAAGCTCAGTAGTTCACGTATTTTTCTCTAAAGTAGAGGTATCGCCTTCCGGAAGCCCTAATTCCCGCGCTTTTAGTAATCGTCGCATAATCTTACCACTTCGGGTTCGGGGCATGTCCTCGCTAAACTCAATCTCTTTGGGAGCTACAGCTGACCCTAGTTTTTTTCGGGCAAGTCCTTTAATATCCAAAGCCAGTTCTTCATTAGGCTCTATTCCGGGCTTCAGGGCTACGTAGGCTTTCACTAGTTCGCCAATCATGGTATCCGGAATACCAATCACGGCTGCTTCGGCTACTGCCGGATGTTCCATCAGGGCGCTTTCCACCTCAAAAGGTCCTACCATATGGCCTGAGGTTTTGATAATATCGTCGGCTCTTCCTACAAACCAGAAGTAGCCATCTTCGTCTTGTTTTGCCAGGTCGCCGGTGATGTACCACCCATCCACGAAGCACTTATTATATCGCTCCTCTTCGTGTAAATACCCCCGAAACATAGACGGCCAACCGGGTTTAAGTGCTAAATCTCCAATTTCACCCGGAGGAAGTACTTTTACGTTTTGATCATCAACTTGCTCAACTACCGCCGCTTCTATACCCGGAAGAGGACGACCCATGGAGCCGGGTTTGATGGGAACGGAAGCAAAATTAGAGATCATAATCCCTCCTGTCTCGCTTTGCCACCAGTTATCGTAAATCGGCATTCCCAATACCTTTTGAGCCCAGGAAATGGCTTCCGGGTTAAGGGGCTCGCCTACGCTATGAATGAGCCGCAGATGATTAAGTTGATGTTGATTTTTCGGCTCAGTATCTGAGCGCATTAGCATACGAACCGCGGTGGGCGCGGTGTACCATACGCTTACCTGTTGCTGTTCCAGAGTATTGTACCAACGTTCGGTATCGAAATCGGCTTCATCAATGATGCTGGTGACGCCGTGGGTGAGAGGAGCGATAATGCCGTAAGAAGTACCAGTCACCCATCCGGGGTCGGCCGTACACCAATAGATATCTTCTGGGTGAAGGTCTAACACGTATTTCCCAGTGATATAGTGCGTAAGGACAGCCTGATGGGCGTGGATAGCCCCTTTAGGCATTCCGGTAGTGCCACTGGTGAAGTGGAGAATCGCCATATCTTCTGGGTCGGTAGGAGGAATAGTAAATTCATCAGAGGCCTCCTTCATCAACAGAGGCCAGGAAACTACCCTCGTATTAAGGTGTTCTTCAGCGTCCACTAGTATCACGTACTGCAAGCTGGGCAGGTGATCGAGTAGTCCTATGATTTTCCGGTGGAATAATCGTTCTGTAGTCACTAACACCTTAGCATCGCCTTTGGTGAGCCGTTGGCGAATCGGTTCCGGGCCGAAGGCGGAGAACAAGGGGCAAAAAACACTGGTGTTTTTCCAAGTGCCCAGAGCCGCGATATAGAGCTCGAGGATGCGACCGGTTAGCAGAAAAACCCGATCTTGTTTACCAACTTCTAATTTCTGGAGCACATTGGCGAAGCGGTTGGATTGCTTTCGTAATGCATCGTAGGTCAGATCACGTACTTCGCCTTTTTTTCCTAGCCATCGGAAGGCAGTTCGATCCAGACTAGCATGTCGATCTACGGCTTCATGGGCAATATTGAGTCCTTTCTTTTCTGGTAGGCCGTCTAGTTCTTCGTATACCTGCTCCCAGCGAAAGTCGGCGCAGGTTTTTTCGTAGTCCTGAAGGTGAGGAGTAACTGAAAGGGTATTTGTTAGTGTTTCCATGGTGCTAATTGCTTAAGGAGATATTAGATCAATTGGATGATAAGGTAGGCCGCCCCTGCCAGGGTAGCAATAACTTGGGTCACTAATAAGAATGACCTAGATCATTTTCATATTGAAAATTGATTCTTTGCTTGCAAAATGTAGGGGTTTATGAAATCTTGAAACAGACGATCAATCACATGAATAAGTTATTACTCGTAGTGGCTCTAGCCACGCTGTTGAGCTGCACCGATAGTAGCAAGAAAGAAACTACTAATGCCACACAAACCGAAGAAATAGAAGAGGTAGTATTAGCTGAAGGGAACCGAATATCAGCGCTGGCTCAACAGGCTTTGGGTGGGCAGTTAAAACAGGCTATTTCGGAGAGAGGCGTTCTGGAGGCAGTGAAATTTTGTAACGTTGCAGCTTACCCCATTCTTGACACATTGACAACTGGATTGGATGCTGAAATCAAACGAGCTTCCCTGCGGCCTAGAAACCCCCAAGATGCGCCTACGGATACAGAAGGAAAAATTCTGGAGCAGTATCAATCGCAGCTAAGCAGCAGTCAGGAGCTTCAGCCAGTGGTGGAAGTGCTGGACGAACAGCATATACTTTATGCTAAACCGATTGTGATGAACAATCCGTTGTGCCTAAATTGTCACGGCACAGTAGGAACACAGGTAAGCGACGAAACGAATGCTTTGCTCAAAAGCCTGTATCCGGAAGATAATGCTACCGGGCACCAACTGGGTGATTTACGGGGTATTTGGAGTATTACATTTTCGCGAGAAGATTTGGTTGCTTACCTAAATCAGCAGTAAGATTAGCCTTGATTCCAACCAAGTAAAAAACTCCTTAGCAACACTAGTAACAGCCCGATGCCAAACAGCGTACCGAAAATCGTTTTGTTGTACCTGGCAAGCCACTCAGGCAAATAGATATCAAAGTTATCGTTTTGCGCCTCAGTATACCGGGCCGCTATATCGGATAGGGGGCAACGCCAGCGATTAATCAGTAGCACTCCCGTTTCCAGCACGATCAATCCGATGGCTGACCAAACGAGGCCTTGTTTTTCTCCGCTGATCCCGACGTACAGCACGTAAAAAATAGCCGAAGCCATGATGGCCCAAACCAGGGTGTGGATTGTTTTGATAACGCGTAATTCCATAGGGAAGGTAAACTGTTTATCGGACGTTAATGCTGGAACCATATAATAGCTGATAGGATAAAAACGGCTGCTCCTAAAGTTAGATAGAAAAGTTCAATGCGGGTAGCACCAGGGTTACCCTGATCCAGTATGCGTATTTCCACCAGAATAAATCCGACCATGATCAAACCGGCCAGCATGGCGTAGACCGGATAGACAGGATTGCTAGCAAAGTATAGGATAGCGGCTACCAGGGAACTCCCGCCCACGATGACCGAAAGGATCAGTGCCGGGATGGTGTAGCTTCTAAACAGGGTGCTCCGCAACCAGGCTAAAGGGAATTTATCCACCCTAGTGATAATGGCTATTCCGCCTCCGATGGCCGTCAGTGCCATAAAGGCTGTTATCAATCCGATAACAAGCGGTACTATATCCGTTATGCTTTCCATAGGTAATAGTTAGATGAAGTTATTAATCAGAACGAAGTAGCTCGATTACTTCCTGATCACTCACTGGTCTGAAATCCTGATAAAATTCTCCTACTGCCCCAAAGGGTTTAGGAGTAGCTAAGCAGAATGTCTGGTCGGCTTTGCGAGCGGTCTTTCGGTAGGCTTCCTCGGAGGCTACCGGAACAGCAACAATAATCTGCTTAGCTCCCTGACCTCGAACCAAATCAATCGCTCCTAGCATGGTGCTACCGGTAGCCATGCCATCGTCTACCAAAAGCGCAGTCTTTTGCTTTGGATCAATCGGCTTTCGTCCGCTCTGATACATCTGGTATTTTTGCCGAATCTCTCGTTGAAGACGAGCGACTTCGGTAGCTACATAGTTCTCAGGAATAAGTTCGTGCTTATTGACGACGTATCCGGAAGCACTGACTGAACCGACGGCATACTCGGGGTTAAGGGGATGACCGATTTTTTTAGCAATCACAATGTCCAGTGGCCAGTGTAAATAATCGGCAATATATCGCCCTAAAGGAACTCCGCCACGGGGTAAAGCTAACACTACGCCATCTTTTTGTGATTGATACGATTGCAGAAAGGTGAGTAGTTTTTCGGCGGCATCTTCTCGATTCAAAAACTGATTCATCGCTCCTTGTTTGAAAGATACTCCTCTAAAAAGGCGAAGTACGGCACCAGGATGTTCTTTTCCTATGATGTAGATCACTGAAGTTTGCCAAAGATGAAAGTTGTAATCGCTACTGATTTAAATCATTGCTCTCTTCTAGCTACTAGGTTAAATTGCTCATGCAGTACGAAAGAATGAGCTATAAAAAAGCGAAGCATATTGATGCTACTCCTTTTAACCGACCATCCAAGAAGCAAACCTGTCGGTGGTGACTATTCTTATACTCACTGTTAGCGTTCCTGCTTCAGGAACATACCATAGATTAAAACATTAACCACTTATAACGTTATTATCATGAACAATCAGGAAGCCCGACAAAGAGCCGAAAAAAAGGTTGAAGCAAAGATTGGACTTTATATTCACTTAGCCGTTTACGTTGTGATAATCACGTCTCTTGCAATTATTAATTACAGTACATCAACCGAATACATCTGGTTTAAGTGGCCATTAATCGGATGGGGAATTGCTGTGATTATTCACGCTTTGAGTATCTACAATCCATTGGGAGAATCGACTATCAAAGAACGGATGATTGAAAAAGAAATGAACAAGGAAAGCCAATTAAGAAAATTATAGCAGTTTGTGACAGCCCGAGTAAAGGATAGTGTATATATCATAGGAATGACTTTTTGCCAACCTCTCAAGATTGTAGCGACTGACGTTAGGTTGATCAAGCGGCGGCTGTGCAAAAGTATTTGCTGGCTAAGTAACGATTTTCTCAGGCTATAGAAAAAGACAGTATCTTTCGCTCTAGACGGACATATCGCTACCGAAGTAGAGTTAGGTAAAAGATTTTGGTGCGGCAGGTATCTATGTTATTTTGATCTCGCAACAGTGTAGATGTCAGCATATAATTAAAAATGCCTCGAGGTTCTAATTGTAATTTCACTAAAATTAATTTTCAGGTAGCCTATTTCTTTTCACTATAAGCCAGATGCTTAGTGAAAGTTCCGCAATAGCCATTGTTGACATTATAATGACCGCAAGTGTTTCGGGTAGCTGAAAATCTACAAAGAATACTATATAGGTAAACGATGCAACGATCAATAATACTCCAAGGCTTTTTGGGATATATGCTGACTTGAAGACCGAATAACCAAGTATAAGTATGTGTAAGGCGAAAAATATGTATCCCGTAAGCTTTACAGATGCATAACCGTAAACATCGATAATTTGGAATACCAGAGCAAACAATCCAATGGTCAAAGTAAAAGCGTATAGCAATCTGAGCACTGCCGTTAACGACGCAAGATTCTTATTCGCGGGTTTAAGAACTACATAAAGCGCGAGACCAATAATTGAATCAAGGGCAAGTACGAGTAGATAACCAAAAACAGCCAAACCAAAGCGTCTCGAGTTAGCCTCAATATCGCTGGCTAAAGCTTCTGTATCACCTGGTACTACAAAATTGGCTAAAAGAAAATCATCAACTAAGGTTACGATAAAAATCGAGGTTATAAACGCAATTCCTACAACCATTGCCGCTTTGCTGCTCGATAAATTAGTGACGAAACTCTTCATATAGTTTTCTTTTGGTTTGTTAGATGTTTGTTAATCACAATGATTCATCCTTTTAAATACTTAGAACACAACTTTGAAAACGTCATGAGTAATTCTATCTATTCTTATCAAGACATTCTTAACAGAATTTTACCTCCAGTCATTTGGCTGGTATAATCGTGGATGGCTTCTTTCACTTCTTGTAGCGGATAGACTTTTCTGATTTCACTTTTGAGATGACTAGGTATTTGTTTCTGGGCTTGTTTCCACAACAGCATCATTTTCACAACATTTTGTGTGCTGAGCCAAGGACCTAGCCAGAAACTGTCAATCCTCTTATTTTCAAAGATTAAAAGACCTGGATTCGCTTGTACCTCTTGTCTGGAAAGTGCGCTAAATACAGTAACCTTGCTATTGGGGGGCATAGCTTTTAACAGCTGATTGGTTAATGGACCTGCCACCGCATCAAATGCTATACGAGTATTAGTTTGATGACATACATCATGTAGTTGTTGTTCAAATCCGGCGTCATTACTATTCAGCACAATGTCAACTCCTTGGGCCTTTAGAAGATCCACTTGGGCATCTCTGCGAACAACATTTACTACTTGAATTCCTTCTTTTCGGCCCAGACGGTTCACCATCTTGCCCAGTGAGCTTGCCGCAGCGGTCAATAAAATGGCTTTATGTCCTTCTTTTTTCGAAATGTCCAAAAAAGCACTGGCGGTAAGCGGGTTTATGAAGGACATTGCTCCTTGTTCTAAACTCAATGATTTATTCAAGGCCAATACTCCTCCTTTAACACTTTTAACCACATATTCTGACCAAACACCTCCACCTGTTCCCCAACCAGTACAGGCAACCCTTTTACCAAGAAAATAGCTTGCCATAATTCCTGGCCCGGCAGAAACAACTTCTCCCGAACCTTCTCCACCGGGAACAATAGGAGTGGGATCTTTAAAGCCGTAATGCCCTTGCAGTGTTGCCAAATCTGAAGGGTTTATTGGTGAGAAGGCAACTTTGACCAAAACTTCGTTTTTTCCTGGTGTTGGTATCGGTCGTTGCTCAATACTTAAGGCATCAGCCCCAGAATATGAATTCAAAACGGCCACTGCCATAGTATCCGGGACTCTTATTTTCCCCATATTGATTCTGTTTTGTGAGGCGTGAGATTGGATATTTATAAAGCCAATTACCGCCAGCGTTTATGTGTATAGTTAGTTGCGTGGTTTTAAGCAATTAATTATACACGGCTTGCGCTCTCGCGCTTTTTATTTGTACTTAACCCATAGGGCCAAATATAATGGCATCATCACCGACATCGATAGACTCACAACTTTTTGAAAAGCTACTACCATCCAGTTCAATTTGAAAGTGTATCGTATCTTCTTCAGGAGAAGAAACAAGGGGAAGCCACCGGTAAGGTAGGTCCAATTCGGTTACTTTTGGGTTCACGAGATTTAGAATGGCATACTGTCCCTGTTGGTGATTAAATCCACTCGGTTTTTCAAAGCTCAGGTCAATTATTTTATCATCGATTCTGTCGCTCTCTACGAGCTTAATATCTCTTTTATCAACATACTTGGCCTTATCACAATCTGACCATATCTTATCTTGATTCATCTGCAAAGCAGCTAAGAAGCCTCCTTGAATTGAACCTTCAAAACCGCCGCCAGGGAAAGCCCATGCCGATGCAAAGTACAGATTAGGAATCAAGAAATTGTTTCTAAAGCGCTTACTTGCTATTTGGTTTTTAATTTGGGCATAACCATAAACAGATCCACTTGGATTAGAGGTGTATCGTTTAATGGTTTTGGATGTAGACACTTCGTAGTATTCAATACTATTTCGGATTCCTGGATACTGCTTTTCTAATCGCTGCAATAAAACTTGCGCTACTTCTTCTTTTTTTGCGTTGTAGTCTTCTTTGTCTAGATTTTCCCAATCTTCAATATAGTCCACAGTGCAAATTACACCTTCAGACTTATGAGCTGGTGCCAGTCCCGAATCTACTTTGTTATAGTCTACAAAAATGAACCTGCGTTTAGACCAATCGCCATGGTGGTTATTGTAAATATCCTTCAAGGTCTTTACATCATCACCTTGAAAAACATTTGAGTAGTATTTTACCCCAAACTTTTTTACATCTGTATTAAAACCGAGATACATACATAGTAGTGAACATGAATTGGTTTTTGAACTTATTTTTTGTTGAAGCTGAGCTAAATAAGGCTCATCCAGCATTGCGGGTACTGTAGGAATGGCACAATTTGCTATAACATTATCACATAAAATAGTAATTGGTTTTGAATGGTCATTGAAACTATCACGAAAAGTGACTCCAGTTGCTGTGCCATTATTCGTAATAATTTTCTCTGCTCTTTTACCTAATAGAACACTGCCGCCATTTTTTTCTATGTAGGAAGCAAGGTAATTTGAAAGCTGTTGCGAACCACCTTTTATAAAATGGCCACCATTCTCAATAAAGCCAGAAAATGGTGTAGCAAAATAAAACATGGATAGTGTATAAGGATCATCTCCCCAATAAACTAAATGTGCTATGAGATCTAATTTTGCATTTTCATTGGTAATGTATTTATCTAACCAAGATCCAACGGTATGCTTAGTTGCCTCTACTAGGTTAGGATAGAGCAAAGGCATAAATGGATAAATTAATTTTTGTTTTAAAGGTGAACGAGGTTGTTTAGTTGCTTCCTTTCGCACACCTGCAATCAACTTTATAAAACGTTTGATACCTTTTTCGTCTTCTGGATATTTGTTGATTAACGCTTTCGTGGCAGCAGCATAGCCATGTGGCATCACAAAATCTTCTTTATCAGAAACCACTCCGTAGAATTCAGGTACTTTTTCAAATTGAACGTGCTTATCTACATCCAGCATTTTAAGAATTCGCGTAAGCGAACCATTTTTAGTCAGTCCACTCATTTCATGTAGACCAACCTCTACGATAAAATCTCCTCGCTTGAAGGTGGTTGCACAGCCACCAGGTTTGTGGTGCTGTTCTAATAATAGGACTTTCTTTCCAAATTTTGAGAGCGTAGCGCCGGCAGTCAATCCAGCTAAGCCTCCTCCAATAACAATAGTGTTGTATTTCATAGTAGTTTATATTGTTTAATACAAATCCAGTTTTGGGTATTACTTCTCACTAGATTATAGGTTCAACTGTAGCTAGTTGCAACAGACAAAACGGAAAAGAACGGGCAAAACCTTCTCAACTTTTACATCATGTAGATTACCATAATGATAACCAGCAAAATAACCATCAAGAAAAATATGCGGAGGAACTGTTTCATGATAACTAAAGCTTAATTGGCTCAAGCTACTGCCTCTTACACTATATTTCAATGCACTAGGTCATGCTGAAGGATGATCTGAATCATCGGTCGAGCCAGAAGTATTTCGCTACTTTGCAGTCACTCTAAAAAATACGGAATACCCATGTTATACCAAAGCTTATTTTCCAGCAACCGCAGAGGAATGTTATTACTCACTTTAGTTTTGCTAATAGCAACTACCGGATGCACTACTTCCGGGTTATTTTCTTCTACCCACCTGACGAACATAGAACTCTCGGAAAATAACTATCGAATCGTAGCTAGAAACGTAGGAGGCGAAGCCAGTGCTGGATATATTTTGGGAATCAGTGGTGCGTTTCGGGGAGAGATGCAAACCTTTGCGCTCATCCGGATTAATGGTGAAGGAATGTTGTACCAAGAAGCCCTGAATAATCTTTGGATCAATTTTGAAACCAAGTACGGACAATCGGTGGAAGGAAAACAATTAGCATTAGTCAATGTTCGTTACGACTCCGATGCATTGAATGTATTGGGCGTATACACCAAGCCCGAAGTAGCCATACGGGCAGATGTTATTGAATTTGTTGAGTAGTGAATGAAAGGCTAAAGAATATTATGGAAACAATCAGTAGAGCTAATTTACGCGAACTACAACCTGACGAAAAAAGAAGGTACGGCTTATCAGCAGGAGTTAAGGTAATTGGTCCTCAGCTCGCTGGCGATTTACGTTGGAATCAAAACATCTGCTCGGGCTTCATTATTTCAACCGTAAATGGAAAGGCAGTTACCGGCTTATCTAATTTTAAGCGGCTGCTAAAAACCGGACAGGGTTTATTCGTAGGTGGCATGTACCCCGACGGCACCCACGATACTTACTATATTGATTAGGGTATTCATGGTAGGTTACTAATCAAGCATTAAGACCTTGCTTCCCCACCCCATTTACTGACTTACCTCTTTTCATGGGAATATTAAATAATATCTACAACGGAAAAAAAGCAGTAATAGCAGAACTAGGCAAAGATAGCCTGTGCCATCTTACGACCGAAGTTTGTTGAAGACATTGTGACACTAAGGTAGGTTGTGCTATCGAACTATTAGATGTGAAAAAGAGGTAGCTTGAAACTACCCCTTTTATTCACTAGATGATTTAATGAAATTACTCTCCAACCCAATTATTTATTGCTTGACCATCAACTTTTTGACCATTCGCCGCCCTTGGGTCTGTATAGCCACCAGATAGGTTCCGGCGGGTTGCCCATCCAACTGAACTGATTCCATAACATTGCCCATACCCTGCTGGCGGAACACCTCCCGACCATAAAGATCATACAGTTGCAGTATGTAGGTTTGATCCTTCAGTAGCGGCAGATTGACTTCTACGTAGCTTTGCGCCGGGTTAGGATAAACCAGCAAACTACCCCCGTCTAAATCGGACAGCCCAAACTCAGTAAAGATAGCACTGGCATTTTGCTTGTCAGATTTTGATTGAGCAACCCGTGCATTTCCGTCGCTATTGATTTGAAACTGAATTTGCGCGGGGCTACCTGATATGCCAGTGGCATTAGGGCCCGAGTATGGGGTTGCTACTACCGTATACGTCCCTACGGCTAGTGTTTCACCGTCAAAATCTCCGTTATCATCACCAAAGCTAGCGAAAGGAGCCACACTCTCGTTTTTGGAAGTCGCCAAACCAGGTCCGGTTACCTGAATGTTGAAACTACCTACTGGCTCAGCCGGAATTACTTCGATAGCTAGTTTGCTACTAGGTAGGCTAGCTTGGCTTAGCTGCGTGCCATCCGTCAAATCCATAATCGGCTGATCGGTATCAGCATCCACCAATCGGAAAGCGATGTCATCAGGACTAAGAACCTCTTCTACCACAATTGTTTGGGAGGAGAAACTGGAACAGTCTGTGGACAAATCGGTCACGGTCAGCGTGACAGTATATTCTCCCACTTCCGTGTAGGTGTGTGTTGTGCTGAAATCCGTCACCCGGCGGACGCCATCCCCAAAATCAAACAGATAATTGTAATCAGGATTGTCCTCGTCCGCTACAAAGCTAATTTCTAAGGGTACCTTACCGGAGGTAGGCATAGCGGTGAACTGAGACGAAGGTGGTACGCAGGACTCAATTTCCAGGGTAAGTTCTACGGGTGCCCCCGCCGTACCGGCAGCATTTCTTCCGGAGTAGGCCGTAGCTGTAATGAGATAGATGCCCTCGCTGAATTCTTCACCCAAAATATCATCTCCATTATCTCCAAAGGCGGAGTAGGGCGCTACGTGTTCAATCATACTGGTGCTGATACCCGGTCCTTCTACCTGAACCCGAATGCTACCGGCTTCTCCAGAATGTATTGCTTCAATACCCAGGTTGTCTTCCGGTATTTCTGTAGTGTTAACGGTTAGTCGGTTGGTGAATATGCGATCATCAAATAGTCGTACCTCCGTTGCCGCATCCACTAATTTAAAGCCGGCAATGCTTAAATCAGGAACTGTCTCACTGATTTCAAAGCTGATTTCACCGGGGGTACCAGGAACACCGGTAGCATTAGGTCCCGAATACGGGGTTGCGGTTACGGTGTAGCTGCCTATACCTAGTGCCTTACCGCGGAAGTCCCCATTATCGTCGCCAAAGCTGGCATAGGGAGGGGCGCTTTCATTTTTAGAGTTAAACAAACCGGGTCCAACAACTCTAATCTTAAAACTACCCACCACGCCCGCCGGGATGACCTCAATAGCTAGACTGCTGGAGAGACCCTGGGCTGGGATCTGAGCTCCGTTGGACAGATCAGCAATGGCGGCATCAGTCTCGGCATCAATTAGCCGGAAAGCGATACCAGGGGTAGGCTCGGCGACCACGGTGATGCTGGTAGAAGCCGCCCCGCCATTTCCGTCATCATCCCGGACATTGAGCAGCACATCGTATTGACCAGCAGCTGCATAGGTATGGGTAACCGTGGGCGAAGTGCTTTCAACGCGAGTACCATCCCCGAAGATGAAAATATATTGCGTGATTTCACCGTCCTCGTCGGTAGAACCACTGGCATCAAATAGTACGGTGAGGGGAACTGACCCGAGTATGGGTGTTGCGGTGAGTCGGGCGATAGGAGCGATGGGAGGCTCGAGGAACTCAAAGGATATCTCCACAGGTTCTCCGGGTACTCCAGTAGCGTTCCCCCCCGAGTAGGGCGTGGCTTTGACGTGATAGACTCCTACTGCTGACGGCATACCCTTAAAATCTCCGTTTTCGTCACCAAAGCTGGAGTAAGGGGCAGCACTCTGGTTGCGGGTACTTTGGATACCAGGCCCTGTAACTTCAATACGGATACTTCCGACGGGATTACGAGGAATGGCCTCGATCGCTATACTGGTGGGGAGCTCTACAAACGAGGTAAAAAAACCATCGAATAGGTCAAGAGTCGGTTGATCGGTGTCAGCATCAATCAACCGAAAGGTGATGCTGGGCTGTTCCATCACTTTAATGAGCCAAAAGTCATTTCCTCCCTTACTGTCTTCACTTTTATCTCCCGAAATATTAGAATTAGACCACCCGTATACAATAAACTCATCGTCTGCAGTAGGAGTAGTTAGCCCCGCAATTTCATCACCACTTCCTCCTAGTGCTTTATCCCATACTATATTGCCATCAGCATCAATTTTGATGAGCCACGAATCAGACCCCCCTTTACTATTCTCACTCTTCTCTCCGGAAGCATCCGACTCGGATCGACCAGTTAACAGATAACCACCGTCAGCCAAAGCAAGAGGTAGAATCCCAAAATCAAGTGCATTTCCTCCGTAAGTCTTATCCCATTGTTTATTACCACTGCCATCAATTTTGACAACCCAATAGTCAGCATTACCTCGACTATTTTGAGTCTTATCCCCCGAGGCATCAGAAGTAGAAAAACCATTTATTAGGTAACCGCCATCACTAGTCATTGCCATTCGCCGACCTGAATCCCGGCTTGTCCCTCCGAAGGTCTTGTCCCAGACCTTATTTCCGTTCGCATCAATCTTGACAATCCAGTAGTCCCTATCTCCTCGGCTATTCTCACTTTTATCCCCCGATGTATCGGATTGGGAGTCTCCGCTCAAAAGATAACCACCATCGGCCGTAGGTAAAATATCGGCAAAACCATCGTCATTACCACTTCCCCCTAGTGTTTTGTCCCAGACTTTATTACCATTCACATCAATCTTGACAATCCACCAGTCATTACTTCCTTTGCTATTCTCGCTCTTATCCCCCGATGCATTAGAAGAAGAAAAACCTCCCAGTAGGTACCCACCATCCGAGGTAGTAGCCACCCGGTTAAGCTGATCCGTACCACTTCCGCCGTAAGTTTTGTCCCAGACTTTATTGCCGTCAGCATCAATTTTTACGACCCAGTAATCATTTCCACCTCTACTGGCTTCACTCTTATCTCCAGAGACCCCCGACTGTGACCACCCAACCAAAAGATAGCCACCATCAGCGGTAGCGACGGCGTTTTGAAGGATTTCAAACTGATCCCCACCAAAAGTTTTGTCCCATTGCTTCTGGCGATTCGCATCAAGTTTCACGATCCAGTAGTCACGACTTCCTCGGCTATCCTCGCTTTTATCCCCCGAAATATTAGATTCAGAAGCCCCAGCAAGAAGATACCCACCATCAGAGGTAGAGGTAACGAACCCTAGTGCATCATAACTGCTGCCCCCTATGGTTTTATCCCATAGTACGTCCACTTGGGCAAAGACTGAATAAGTAGTGGCTAAACAACCTAGGCTGAGTAGCCAAATCCGATAGTACAAACGTGTGTTCATAGTTATTATGGTTTAAATGAATAAAAAATGATCAACTTGTCTCAGGTGACTCATAATGGAAGTGAAGAAGGGAGTTAGTGTTACCCCTCCTGATGTGTATAAAAAGTAAAATTAAACCTCTATGGGCAACCTCTCAGCTTTCCAAGCTAGACACTGCAATTCATTCCACAGAGACTTTAGTATGAAGGTACCTATTTTGTCACTTTCATGCGATGAGGTTTATTACCGTAGCTGATGATCTAGATCACTGCATTTATTAAAAAGTATTTGTGAAGCTTCTCAGAAAATGATTGATGTCTACTGCAAGGCCATTGGTCTTTGCTGCTATCTGTGGTCTAATTGGAACCTTCCTCTTGTCAATAGTAGATAAATAGACGAGGTGTTACATCATACACACTTCGTCTATTACATTTTTATTAGCTAGCGTTTCACTAAGCGTATGTCTGATCGAGGATATCCGTTATGGGCTACCTTCAGAACATACATGCCGGGCAGGAAACGATCCATCGGAATAGCAATCTCAGATTGCGGTATGGGTAATGAATACTGATGATTATATACCGGAAATCCTAGATGATCGTACAACCGCACTTCCAAAACACCTGTGGTAAACTCTTCACTCAATTCTAAAGTGACTGAAGAAATGACTGGGTTTGGGTAAATCTTCAGCGAATCCTGAGCAGGTAGAATAGCTTCCGCTATGGCGATATTTTCCAGGCTAGCAGCAGGAGAAGTAAAGGCAGGAGAGTTATATCCTAAACTGGCCAAAAAGAAACCATCTTGTTCGATGTCATCAAAAGTTGCCCCCACACCGAAGGCAGCCCGTCCGGTAAGGCGGAGCTGATCTTCAGCTAACACACTGATATCAACTGGGGCATCACTTCCCGTCCCTCCGGCAGTTTTTATCCAACGTAACGCTCCCTTTGAGTCAAATTTACTGACAATAATATCTTCTTTACCCTTTGAGGTTAGCATTACCGCACCTACTTGTGTCTGATCGGTAAAAGTTGCCGTCACGTAGCTATTGCCCGCTGCATCGGTAACTAAACTTGGAGCTGTGGTTGACCCTTCAAACCATTGTTTTGCCCAACTGATGCTTTCACTGGTTGCATCTTTCATTAATTTAGCGACAAATAACCCGGTATTCAGCGGGGTTTGGGCTAGTTCACCCATTCCTTCCCAGGATCCAGTTACATAAATACTTCCTTGGTCGTCATGATCAATATCGAAGATTTCAACTCTTTGATCATTATCAATGATATGGGTCTTTATGAGCGACCCTGAAGCATCAAACTGAATGATGAAGCTATCAAAATCATTCCCAGTAGCTGTGGAGTATGTGTCTCCGCCTATCGTAATCGTACCCCGTAAGGTGCCTGCTAAATAATTATTTCCATTGGTGTCAGCCGTAGCAGCATTTATCTCAGCAACATCATTACTAGAAAAGCTTTTTGCCCATAACGCAGTGCCATCGGAGTCAAATTGCACCTGAAAACGATTGCCCGTATCAAGGGTAAAGTCGCCGAACCGGATAAATGAACCATTAAAACTACCACTGAGATACAGGCGATCTTGATGGTCAATTGCTAGAGCTGATCCTGAAGCGAAAGTTCTAGAAAGTCCATTACTTTCTCCTAACCGAAACCACATTAATGAACCTTCAGTGTCGAATTTGGCAATAAATGCATCTTCTTCCCAAAACTGGGATGTGAAACATGAATCTCCAAAACAAATAAAATCAAAGGAGCCAGCCAAGTAGAGATGACCTTGGCTATCGGTTACAGCATCTACGATGGAAACTATTCCCGATGAAAAGCCTCTACTCCACAGCCTGCTTCCCAGTGCATCATACTTGGCGATAGTCGCAAAATCAGTAAGACTTTCAACGGTATAGCTATTTCCCTGAACATCTGTAGCGAGTACTCGCGTGCTAGCCGCATCATCGAGATCTTCACTCACCCACTGCCAGTCAGGAGCCGATGACAGCAGTGGCGAATCAATACCCGCTTTATAATTCTGTAGCACCTGGGCGGGAGAAAGTGCTTGGTTATAAACCGCCACTAAGTGGTAATCTCCTAGCCAAGGGCGTTCGCCACCAATTTCGTTCGCTAGTGCAAAATGATAATCACTTCGCCAGGAAGAAAAATCGCCTGACCGGGTACCCCTTACTCCACCCAGACCATTGACGTAGAGCCTTTCGGAGCCGTCCGCAGCGTGAGTGAATACAATATGTTGCAACTGCGAGTAGTCATCAAGAATTTCGTCAATATCGGCGGATAGGCTAGGAATTCCGTTCTCATTATTCTCAGTGGTGTTGAGGCGGGCAATGTAAGTAAAAGCATCCCCACTTCCCGGTTCCTGACCGAGGGTAAACGCTCGTTGACTGGTATTACGTGACAGCGTCGCTATTCTGGCGGGGCCACCAAGCTCAGGATCAGAAGTTTTAATCCAGGCTTCTATAGTCACCTCATTTGTTTGCTTACAGGCTTGAATCAACTTCTTAGCCCGTTTGTTAGATTCAATCATGGTGGGTTGGTCAATACGCAATACGCCATTCCCTAACCAGGTAACTGCCGACTCATCGCCAATGGTAAGGTTCAAGGGAGTACCTACGCCAGAAACATCTTTAATCACTTTTCCCGAACCTTCTTGGAAGGTGTATAGTACCTGTAAACTCTCGGTTACCCGCTTTGGTAACGGGGGCTCTTGGGAGAGCATCGCCACAAAAGGGCCACTAGCGGGTGCAGATCGCCCATCATCAAGAGGTATGGTTCTTGCAAATCCACTAATGCGTAGGTTGTTATCGCCAATAACCTCAATAGCATTCACTTTGGTGAACCAGGCAAACCGTAAGGCACTCAATTGCTTGGTCCAAATTGATTTTCCGTCTATATCCAGCTTAGAGATAATTGCGTCTACATCCTCCGGATTATTAAATATCAGACCTTCATCTAGACTATTGAATACCACATTGCCTACGGCAGCGATACCTTGGAAGTTGTACGCGACATACAGATGATCGTTCTGAAACGTTAATGCTCCGTCACGCTCGCCCCTAGTGAAATATTGATAAGTAAATGGATGAACCCAGGTCGGTTCCCCTTGACTGTTGTATTTGACCAAGAAGTCACGGGAGTTAAGATTGATACCTAAAAGCGACCCTCCTCCTTCTGCATAGTCCGATAGAATATAAAGATTATCTTGCTTATCAACGGCTAGATCATGAATCCGAAGAGCTCCATCATTCTCGATTTCTTCGGCCCACATCAGTCCCCCTCCTGAATTGTATTTCGCCAGAAAACCGTCTTGTTCAGACGTATTTTCTCGAGTGGAAAATGAAATACCACCAAAGCGCACATTTCCCTGAAATGCTCCTGTGATGTATATGTTCTGGGTTGCCCCTACCTGTAATCCGTCGAGTGCATGGGTAAAGTAATTATCTTCACTAAAATTACCCCCTGCCTGCGCCCAAAGTACTTCACCGGTCGAATTGTACTTAGCCAAAAACATATTACCTGACTGCTGAGATACAGCGGTGCCATCTAGTGTAATATCTGACCCTCGGAAAAAGCCATTGACATAGACATGCCCATCTTTATCTAGGGCAATTTTATCACCTCGGGCATTTAACTCGAAGTTGCTCAGTGATCCCTCTAGCTTTCCATCTTGAAACCAGAGTAAACCTCCCTCTTCATCAAACTTTGCTAGGAAAAAAGTATAGTTAGTTGAAGAAAAATTTTGACCATCTAGCAAAATATCATCGTAGTAGCCAGTTAAATAAATATGGTTTTGGGAATCAATAGCCACATCAGAAACATGAAATAATACATCCTGGGTGACACCCTCTGCTCCCAGTTGCTTAGCCCATAGCAGGTGACCATATGTGTCATACTTAGCCAGAAAATAGATATTATCGAATTCACCTACTGTTTCTCGATACTCAAAGTAACCCGAAACATAGGTATTTCCTGATTCATCGGTAGCTAAATCAAAATCAGCCAATTCGTACCCGTACCAATCCAGTTCAAAATCAAATTCTTCAATTTTAGTGGCCCACTGAAAATCTGGGGCACGCTGTACTAATTCCGAACCTAGCGAAGCAGCTTGGTAGTTTTGTTGTACTTGCTGAGGAGAAATAGCCTGATCATAGATGGCAGCCATGTAATATGTACCTAACCAGGGACGGTCTCCTCCTACTTCATTAGCTAGTCCCAACTGGTAGTCATTACGCCAACTACTGGTAGTTCCCATCCGGGTTTGGCTTGCTACCTCTTGACCATCTATGTAAATCTTCTCAGTACCATCGGCGGCGTGAGTAAATACCACATGCTGTATCTGCAACTCTTCATATGGTTCTTGGATAGTGAATGCGGGAGCACCATAGGAATTATTCCCGCTAGTATTAAACCGAGTAAGATATTCATAATTACTCGTATTGCTAGTCTGACCTAGCAATGCTGCGCTTTCGGTACGGGTTTGCGACAGCGTTATAATTCGGGCTGGGCCGTTTTGATTTATTGTAGCAGGCCGTATCCAAGCCTCAAGTGTTATTTCATCGGTGGCTTGGCAAGCCTCAATGAGTTTAGTAGCCGGAGAGCTAGTATGTACAAAGGTAGGTTGAGTGATTTCTAATCCACCCCCTCGAACCCAACGTACTCGACCTACGTTGGCAATGTCCAAGTTAAGCGGTTCACCAACGCCTGACACGTCTGATACAACAGAACCTTCCCCTTCCTGAAAGAAATAAAGGGCTTGTATTCCTTCGGTAATCCGCTCAACAGGAGTATTGGCTGCAGGCTGAGCAGATCCAGAAGATATGAAACAAAGAACGAGGGCTACCAAGTTGAGTCCAAAGCTTGTAAAAAAGTCGCATAGAGGCTTCATAAAACAATAAGCTAAAAGTGAAACATAATATGTTTTGATCGGGATATTTATGATAAATATCTATTTTTGAAAATAGTCAAATGGAAAATTGATCAAAATGATTTAGATCATCGCCTTATATAACTTGGAACAATAGAGTTCATTTTGAAAGCAGATCTTATTGGCCTTTTGGAAGTAGCAAACCACGCTTTATAAATATTAAAACAGTTAGCTGAATTAGCGGCAAAGACACCAGCGGTAATGGGTATTTGACGAGCCTGGTACTGATATTGATGGGAAGTTATTGACCAAAGAAGATGAGTGAGACTTTTTGACCAGTTCATAAATGTCATCCAGTTGCAAAGAATTGCCCCATTCGTCCGTTACCTCCAAATCGTAACGAAAATTTACCCTGGTTCCTACTGGAGCATAGTAATAAATGATCCAGGCCACTCCTTCAGGTGTTCCCACACAGCCGTTAGAATAGGCTTTTCCCAGTGTATTAGGATTAGTGGTCGGATGAATCATAGAACCGTATCGGATACCGTTAATCTCGGGTTCTAACCAAGGGATTTGGGGCATCATTGTGCGTTTTCCATCATCCCGCCGGGTAGTAGTGAATGGCTCACCTGAGACTGGATCGACAAAATAAGGATCTCGCTCAATCCGTACGATTTTACCGCTCCCAATAGGAGTACGTAGATCTACCACCCGTCCAGCGGTTTCCAGATATTTTCGCTCATCGCGACCTACCCTAGCTGGAAAAGTATGTAGCACCGAGTCGTGCCGATAAATCCTAAGCTTGAATTCGGGAATGTTCACATCGACTACCGTATGGCTAAGCTGCTGCTGGATTGTACTGGCTTCTTCTTGGGTAGGAATGCGGAGAATACTCTCTCTAGAAAGTACAATTATCTCCCGCTGATCATATACAAAAGTATCTTTAGCCGATTGCTGATAATAGTCAGTGCTAACCAAAGTATCAATGATCCAAGAATTGGCCCAAACTAACAGATGCTCAGTGAGTGAGTAATCTACTAACGAATCATAGGTTGCTACTATACTGTCCATAAACGGAAAGTAGTCTTTTACTCGGATATGTTGCGGCACCTGCATTTCGTAAGAAATCTTGTCGGGCTTCACCCGCGTGTCTTTGGGTTGTGAGCGTAAAGAATCCAAGGCAGGGCGATCAGCACTACTGGTGGTGGTTGGAGGGCGGACACAGGCATTCAGTAGAAAGAGCCCTAGGAGCACACAGGCCGTAATGACGCGGTTCGGTATACTATCCACGAGCTACTTAGTAAAATGATGGTAATGATACGGAAAACGCTGGTGGCACTTCGGGCAATATATTTTATTTTCGTGCTCTTCTTTCTGAAGATAGCTTCCAGTAAGATGTTCTTCTCCGAACTTTTGAATGAAGCTTTTCATCACTCGATGATTGTTCACCTCTATTTGAAGGTCCTTCATTGCATCGTGAAATTGACCTTCGTAAGATTGTTTCCCCCAGCAATTAGGGCATATCTCTTGAGGGCGCAGTAACTCATATTGAGCTTTATCAATCATGCTGCGATCTTAATCGAGAAAAAAACAAGAAGCAATGATCTATGTCATCGGTAGAATCTGTTTTAGCAATTATCTTTGATTATATCAAGTGAGAGATAAAAGGCAGGCTAATCACGGCCAGGCCGAGTAAACTTTTTTCTTGGAAACTGTTTCTCCGAAAGGAGAGCAGGGGAAAGGAACAGAGGTTTGTTCGGTCAGAAGGGGAACAACGATTTATTGTAGTGCAACCGGAAGTCATAATAACAGTAGCTTGGCGGATCATAGTTTTTACGGAAATTGTGAGCCGGAGCGGGTATCTACGTAAGTAGGTGCCCGTTTACAGTTCATACTGTTCCAATACATCCATATCTTGCCAAATATATCGCCTAAATCGGAAGAGCCCCCCGGTTATCAGCTATTTTTAATACTTCTAAACTAATGATAGACCCAGCTATTTCGATAGACTTTTCATATCTTTCATGAGTCAACGACCATGATACAAGCAGTACGATACTTTTTCTTACACTTATCCTTAGCATTGCTACTGGCTCATTCGTTAGTGCCTCACCAGCATGGGGTAGAAAACGAAACTCCATCATTCCAAAGTACTGCGGTGGCTAATCCTCTCAATGTATTTGATTGGCTAGCCTCCTTATTTCAACAAGACCTTGGGGAAGATCATCTGCAAAACTATCGTCCTTCGCCGGAATTCCTGGCCGTTTATCTCCTTCCGGGTTTGGATGCTACTAAACAAGAGGAGTACGATAACTGTCAGGTACTACTTCGGTCCCTAAGCTATATACCTTATCAAACTCTCTTCCACGATCATCACTGGTCGCTCTCTGCTGTTAGTCGTGGCCCCCCGTCTCAAATATAATCAGTACTGACATTGTTATTCTTCCCATCTAGTTCAAGAGAGGTGGATACTGTCAGTACCTGATTTAGCTCTTGCTAATTCATCCTAAGTTATCTAAACGCATACTCCGGGTCTTAGTACTGACTATCCGTCATGATCAATGCCATTATTACTTTTAGTGTAAGAAACAAGCTTGTTATCGCCTTGATGGTGCTGGCTCTTATTGGCTGGGGAGCTTACTCTTTTACCCAAATCCCCATAGGGGCTGTGCCAGATGTCACCAATAATCAGGTACAGGTAATTACCACCAGTCGTAATCTTTCTACTCAAGACATTGAGCAGTTTATCACCTATCCAATCGAGTTAGAGATGGCTAATATTCCCGGTGTTACTGAAATACGTTCGGTTTCTAAGTTCGGGCTTTCGGTAGTGACGGTCGTATTTGAAGATGACATGGGTACCTACTTACCCCGCCAGTTGATTGCTGAAAAACTCAAGTCAGCGCAGGAAAAAATACCCGTAGGCTTCGGTACTCCCATGATGGGCCCCATTACTACTGGATTAGGGGAAATCTATCAGTATACCCTGGAAACGAAGCCGGGCTATCAGTACTCACCCATGGAACTTCGTACTATCCAGGACTGGATTGTGAAGCGTCAGCTTTCCGGTATTCCCGGAGTAGTAGAAGTAAACACCTGGGGTGGATTACTAAAGCAGTACGAGGTGGCGGTAAACCCAGAGCGACTTAATGCCTTAAATATAGCCATTACCGAAGTTTTTGAAGCACTGGAAAGTAATAACGATGTAGCCGGAGGCGGGTATATTGAACGTTACGATGAAAGCTATTTTGTGCGGGGCGAGGGGCTGATCGGAACACTAGAAGATATCCGCAGTATTGTCGTAACCCAGCGAGGAGGGGTTCCGGTGCTCATCAAAGACATTGCTGAGGTGCAGTTCGGCTCAGCTACCCGCTTCGGGGCCATTACCGGCAACGGTGAAGGCGAAAAAGTGTTGGGGCAGGTCATGATGCTGAAAGGAGCCAATTCCAATCAAGTAATCGGGCGGGTTAAGGCGCGGGTAGCTGAAATACAGCAAAGTCTACCTGAGGGGGTCTACATCAACCCATTTTTAGAGCGAAGCGAGTTGATCGCTAAAACTACGTCTACCGTAGCTGAGAATTTAGGTTTGGGGGCGTTAATCGTCATTTTTGTATTGGTGTTGTTGTTAGGTAATCCGCGAGCCGGGCTTATTGTTGCCTCGGTGATTCCCCTTTCGCTACTGTTTGGTATTTCTATGATGAACGTCTTTGGGGTTGCAGCCAACCTGATGAGCCTGGGAGCCATTGATTTCGGAATTATCATTGACGGAGCGGTGATTATTGTAGAGTTTGTCGTGTTTCAGTTCACCCGGGAGCTAGCTAATGAAACTGATGCTTCGGTGATCAAATCGCAAGCTGTTCGCGACAAAATAACGATCCGAAGTGCCAGCCAAATGATGCGCGCGGCTATTTTTGGTCAGGTTATTATCCTCATCGTGTTTATTCCTATTCTGTCACTATCGGGTATTGAGGGTAAGATGTTTCGCCCCATGGCGATATCCTTTGCTTTTGTTCTAATTGGGGCTATGCTGTTGGGGCTAACTTATATCCCCATGATTGCTTCGCTACTGATCCGCCCAGAAAAGAACCAGGAGAAGAGTATAGCCAACCGGGTAATGGACACTATCCGGGAAGCATACATTCCAGTGCTGCGCTGGTCGATTCGCCACCGGATGGTATCGCTATCCGTGGCCGGGGCGAGTCTGGGAGTCGTCGTATTGATCTTCGCTCATATGGGGGGAGAGTTCATTCCTACTCTAGATGAAGGCGATTATGTAGTGCAACCCGTACTCAAAACTGGCACCTCTTTAGGAAAGACCATTGACATCTCCACCCGCATCGAGCAAATACTGCTCGACAGTTTTCCTGAAGTAGAACAGGTAGTAACGCGCATTGGTGCCGCCGAAGTACCTACCGACCCGATGGGAATGGAAGAGACAGATGCGATTATTAAACTAATCCCTAAACAAGAGTGGACCAGTGCCCACAGCAAGGATGAACTAGCTGATCGGATGAAACAAGCCATGTCAGTAATTCCTGGCGTAGATTTTGAGTTCACGCAGCCGATTGAAATGCGGTTTAACGAGCTGGTGACTGGGGTACGCGCCGACCTGGCGGTTAAAATTTACGGTGAAGACTTGGATATACTGTACGACCTGGCGCAGCAAGCAAGTCGGTTAGTAGAACCGGTGGAGGGAGCGGCCGATATTACCGTAGAGAAAGTAGTAGGCTTGCCCCAGATGCAAGTAAACTACCATCGCCCCAAGTTAGCACAATACGGACTCAACATTCGTGATTTAAACCAGATCGTCCAGATGGCTTTTGGCGGCAGCGTAGCCGGAACGGTCTTCGAGGGAGAGCGACGGTTTGATTTGGTCGTTCGTTTACAATCCGGCTATCGGCAAGATTTAGAACAGTTAAAAAACCTTTATGTAGACCTGCCTCAAGGTGGACGGGTACCGTTACGCGAATTAGCGGACGTACAATACGATACCGGCCCGGCCAAGATATCTCGGGATGATACCCAGCGGCGCATTGTGGTGGGGGGCAATGTGCGTAACCGCGACCTTCAGTCGTTGGTAGAAGAAATTCAGACCATCTTGTCAGAAAGATTAAAATTGCCTCCTGGCTACCGTGTTCAGTACGGCGGGCAGTTTGAAAATTTACAAAATGCTAAGCAACGGTTGCTGGTAGCAGTGCCCGTAGCCCTCTTCCTGATTTTATTTTTACTGTATTTAACGTTTCGTTCGCTCAGGCAAGCTCTGATGGTGTTTTCGGCGATTCCCCTCGCTGCTACGGGAGGAGTATTGCTCTTAGCATTACGTGATATACCCTTTAGCATTTCAGCGGGAGTGGGCTTTATTGCCCTCTTCGGTATTGCCGTACTCAATGGCATTGTTTTGATTGACTTCTTTAATGAATTGAAGGAAGAAGGGGTAAAAGAATTATCGGATCGGGTAGTGCAAGGAGCTTCCCAGCGATTGCGCCCGGTCTTGCTAACGGCTCTGACAGACATTCTGGGCTTTCTGCCCATGGCATTATCTACCTCGGCGGGTGCCGAAGTACAACGCCCCTTGGCTACCGTCGTGATCGGGGGGCTAATAACGGCAACGATACTCACCTTAATTGTACTTCCTTTGCTATATATCACATTTGAAAAAGCACAACCTCATGAAGCAGCTAATTAATATCGGCATTCTACTGATGGTATACATAGTTAGTAGCCACGCCCAGTCGTATGTTGCTTTAGAAAGTCTTGATCAGGCTGTTGCCATTGCGCTGGAAAAAAATGCAGGCCTACAAGCTTTATCATTGGAGGAAGAACGACAGCTACGATTACAAAAGACAGTTAGTGAGCTGGATAAGACCCAGTTTTATCACTCTTTTGATGAGAATAATATTGCCCCCAACGACCGCCCTCTTCGGGTCTATGGGGTTCAGCAGAATTTTCCATTTCCAACAGTTTGGGGTAGCCGAAAGCGCTTATACCGCTTAAACACCCGGCTGGCTCATACGCAATATCTAATGGGTGAGTGGGAGCTAAAACGTAAAGTTTCCCAAGCCTACTATGAGGTTATTTACCGTCAAAACCGATTGAAACAGCTTACCTATTTGGACAGTTTGTACGAGGAATTTCAAGGGGCAGCTACTCGTCAGTACGCATCAGGTGAGTCTGGTTACCTAGAAAAAATTGCGGCGACGAACTATTATCAGCGGATTCATTTGCAACGGCTCCAAGAAGAGGAAGCCTTAGGCCTGGTCTATGCTAAGTTGGAAGCAGCTTTGCAAACCGAAGATGCAATTCGGGTAACTTATACACCTCTCGAGCAGTCTGTGGTGCCTGATACCGCGATGATGCCCCTCACCTTAAACTACGTTAAGCTAATTGAGCAACAAGCGCAAGCGAACTTTCGGTTGCAACGTCAAACCTTGCTACCGGATATTTCGCTGGAGTATTTTCGTGGCTTTAATAACGGTGAGAATGCCCAAGTCTACAACGGTTACTCAGTGGGGTTAGCAGTACCCCTTTGGTTTGTGCCTGCTGCCCATCAGGTGCAGGCCGAAAAGATACGTCTGGCTAGGGTAGAGCAAGAAGGGCGTCACTACTTGCGACAGTGGGAATCCCAACGTCACCAGCTTCAGTCTTCCCTCAATCAGTACTATCAAGCTATTCAATACCTAGAAGAAAGTGGGCTGCCTTCTGCCCGAGAAATGCAGGAAGTGGCCCGTAAAAGTTATCAATTAGGGGAAATCAACTATCTCAATTATATCCAGATTTTGGAAAGTGTTACTCATAGCCAGTTAGAATATCTGGATAACCTGAACAGCTACAACCAGGCTTTCTGGGAATTATATTACTTAACCGGCTTACCTTGAAACAACATGAGCTTACGAATCTTCATAATACTACTAGTAGGAATAACAGCCTGCCAGCCACCAAACTCACCCTCGGACGAGGAAGGAAAAGTCCCTACAGATACCGAGAGCATTGCATCGGTCTCATTAGTTCCAGCTCAGCTACAGACTGCTGACATACGTCTGGGAACACTGCAAAAGCAACGTATGAGCGAAGCTATTGAGGCTAGAGGGTTCCTAGATGCCCCTCCTCAGCATAGGGCTGTTGTATCACCTATCATGGCAGGCTATGTAAAAACCACCTCACTACTGGTAGGCGACCAAGTAAAAAAAGGCCAGACATTAGCCGTGCTCAGCCACCCCGATTATGTAGCCTTGCAGCAACAGTATTTGGAAGAGCTAAAGCGCTTGGACTACCTAAAGTCAGCGTATGAGCGGCAGTTGGCCTTAGGCGAGGATCAGATCAATGCGAAGAAGAACCTGATTAAAGCTACCTCGGACTATGAAGCCGCTCAGGCCAGGATGGAAGGGTTGCGGCAGCGATTAAGTATGTTGGGTTTGCCCCCTAAAAAAATTGAGCAAGGTGCAATTACTTCCGAAATTCGCCTGGTCTCGCCCCTAAGTGGTTACATTACCCGGGTGAATAGCACCATCGGGAAACTGGTGCTACCTGGTGAAGAGCTGTTTGAGATCGTAAACTTAGACCATCTTCACGTAGAAATGCGAGTATTCGAGAAAGACCTGCCTCAAATACGTATCGGGCAGCCATTTTCGTTTACTTTGACGGGCTCAAGTCAGCGTTATTCAGGTAAGGTATATTTGATAGGCAAATCACTATCCCATGAAGACCGAACGGTACAAGTGCACGGGCATCCGGATGAGAATCATTCATTTTTTTTACCAGGGATGTATGTAAACGCCACCATCTACACCGGATCAGATTCGGTATGGGTGTTGCCCGAACAAGCCGTAGTATCGGCCAATCAGCAAGCATTTACATTTGTTAAACGATCAAAAGGTCAATTTGCCAAAGTTCTCGTTCAGATGGGAAGAGTGTCTCAGGGTTGGATAGAAGTCACTCCCAGTGAAGAGTTAGGCCCCCAAGACAGTGTGGTGATTGCTGGGACGTACTACCTATCCGCCGCCTCAGAACGGGAAGATTAGTATTTTAAACTAGCCACTCGTTATCCTAACCAGGAGTGATTTTCTGAAGTAGATTTGTGTTCGTAACTAAAGTGCCACAAAGCCGGTAAATGACTAGGAAATAGTAGGAGGTATAAAATATCCGATGCTAAATATTAAGCGCAATTAACAGCAAAGAACTTGACTTTTTTCTGTTTACCTCTCAGCGGTATGTCGTTAATAAATTCAAATTCGTACCCGTTAGTAGAGATAATTTTCTTGGTAAGGTGTTCGGTAACCAATAAAGACTTTTCGTATTCGTTACACTTTTTTTCAAGCCGAGAAGCGGTGTTTAGTACGTCGCCGTGAAAGGCAATCTCCCGCTTCAGATCCCCAATCTCCGTTACGGTAACTTCACCGGTATCCATGCCAGCTTTAAATTCGGGGTATATTCCGTATTTTTTCTCAAAGTATCCCATACGCTGATCTAGTCTTTTTTTAAAGGTGAAGAAAGTGTTTAAACAATTCAGTTGGTCAAGCCCGACCTTGGTTTTCCAGTGAAGGACAATTTCATCTCCTACATATTGATAAACCCTTGCTTGGTTGTTGAGGAGGATGGGCGTGAGCTGATGAACACAATCTTTAATAAATTCACTGTATTTTTCGTGGCCCAGCTTTTCGGCGATTGTCGTAGAGCCTTTGAGATCAAGAAAAAGAAAAATCAAATGCTCTCTACGCGGATGGTAGTACTTTCCCTTTATTAAATCTATCAAGACACCCGGACCAAATTTTTTATTAATCTGAATGATGAAGTTCATTAACAAAATAAAAAAGAGAAAATAGACAGCCAGAGAAGCAGTGTAGGTGAGATTAGCCATTTCATGCCAATAATACTCAAATTGTTCTGGGGTAATAAGTTTTAGTCTCGCGAAGATTTGAAAGACAATTACTCCGCAGATAATCAGAGAAGCCGAGTAAAGAATACTCTTGATTAAAATGTTAAACCCAAAAGATCTTTCTCTAAACCAGGGATAGTTGGTAAGATAATTAACTACTGAAAACAGCGTCCCGAAAATGAATCCGGTTAGTACCACTTCCAGGTAAAAGAAATATGAATTGAGATACTCAATAAAAGGGTTTTGGACGATATAGTCTCTTAACCCCCAAAAGGTAAGAAAAGTATAAAAGTAGATAATAAATATCCAGGCGATAACGATCCAAAGCCAATTTTCCAAGACAGCTTTTCTATTAGCCATTTTCAATCTTGATTTTCTACCTTAAGATAAAAATTTGCGCGCAGACTCACCACTCTCTTGTGATTCTGTTAATGAAGAGACAAATTTTCGGCTAGAGTAATACGATTATTGCGGTTAGAGATAGAATATTTCGTGCGGCAATGTCAATTTTCTACTTTGAATAACCAATGATCAAGCTCATTCCGGACGGTGATGCGTATCAGTGTGGGTTGTCGAAAGAATAGTCAAATTGGAAGTACGTTAAGAAAAGTAGATTGACATTGGTAATCATGGTAAAGATCTATGGGCTATTTATTCTTTGGGTTAGTATGTTGTATCTGGTTCCACCAAAGGGGAAAATAGAAGACACGACCGATCCACCTGATGCTATCGAAATTATCCGGCGAGCTGATGAAAAACGCCGCGGCGAGACTTCTCAGGCCGAAATGACCATTTCTATTATTCGCCCCACGTGGTCGAGAGAAATGCGGGTAAAATCCTGGTCGCTCGAAACGGACTATTCACTCATCCTGATTACGCACCCAGCCCGGGATGAAGGAACTGTGTTTCTAAAACGGAAGCAGGAAATCTGGAACTGGATACCCTCTATTGACCGCAATGTGAAGCTGCCCCCGTCGATGATGATGCAGTCGTGGATGGGTTCCGATTTTACCAATGACGACCTCATCAAAGAATCCTCCATTGTGGAAGACTACACCCACAAGATTGTCGGCGATTCAGTCATCCTAGATCGTCACTGCTATAAGATAGAGCTACTGCCCAAACCGGATGCCCCCGTGGTTTGGGGAAAAGTATACAGCTGGATTGACGAGCAAGATTATATGGAGCTGCGGGCAGAGATGTATGATGAAGACGGTTATTTGGTCAACAAAGTTGTGTTCTCGGATATTCGGCTGTTGGACGAACGATTATTACCGGCTAAGATGGAGTATATACCGGCGGATGAAGTAGGGCATAAAACGGTGATTCAGTATCACGAAGTGGAGTACGATGTGCCGATTACTTCGCAGTTTTTTTCTTTACAAAATATGAAGCGAGTTCAGTAAGTATAGACCTTCAACCTTGAACAGTGATGTTAATAAAACTAGCCTGGCGTAACCTGTGGCGCAACCGACGCCGAACGTTCATCACCATGGCCTCCATTATTTTCGCGGTACTTCTGGCCGTCTCGCTAAATTCGGTTAAGGAAGGGGTATTGGAACGAATGCAAGAAAACGTAGTGAGCTTTTACACAGGAGCCGTACAAGTACATCAGCAGGGCTACTGGGACGATAAAACCATTGACGACACCTTTGTTTTAAGTGATTCATTAATACAAGATATTCTGGCACACGAAGAGGTAACTGCAGCCATTCCCCGATTAGAATCATTCGCTTTGGCTGCTTCCGATGAGTACTCAAAAGGTTGTATGGTGGTAGGGTTTGATCCTGCGGCCGAGCCGCTTGTCACCCGTCTTGACGAAAAACTGGTAGAAGGGCAGTATTTGGAAATGGAAGATCGAGCCGTGCTTTTATCCGTCGGGTTAGCTGAATACTTGAAGCTAGGGGTAGGTGATACTCTAGTGCTTATCGGACAGGGATATCACGGAGTGAGTGCCGCCGGAAAGTATTCTGTTCAGGGACTATTAGAGTTTGCTTCGCCTGAGCTCAACCGGCAAATGGTCTACTTACCCTTACCCGAAATGCAGTGGTTGCTAGGAGCTGATCAACGAGCTACCGCTCTCGTGTTGCAACTGCGGGATATTGACCGTTCGTCAGCGGTTGCCCAAACGCTGGCAGCCACAGTAGGGAGCGATTACGAAGTAATGAATTGGCAAACGATGATGCCAGTGCTTGATCAGATTATTGAGGGGGAGCGGGCCGAGAATGTCATCTTTTTACTGGTGCTTTACATACTGATCACCTTCGGTATTTTTGGTACGATTCTGATGATGACGGTAGAACGGCAGTATGAGTTCGGAGTGCTAGTGGCGATTGGCATGAAAAAATTCAAGTTGTCGTCGGTCATTATCTACGAGAATGTGTTCATTGCCATTTTGGGAGCGTTAGGAGGTTTGCTGTTGAGTATCCCAGTAGTCTTTTACTTCTATACCTTCCCGATTCGTATCACGGGGGAACGATCGGAATTCTACGAAAAATTTGGCTATGAACCGATCTTTTATTTCTCTACCGAGCCGGCAATCTTTTATTCCCAAACGTTTGTAGTGCTGGCCATTGCTTTGGTGCTCTCGGTATATCCGATGATCAAGATTGGACGGTTAGACCCGGTAGCAGCTATGCGAAGCTAGGATTTAAACGAGAAGAGCTTATGATGGATATGCGCTATTCTAACCAATTAACTTTCAATTATCTATTTTCAACTATCAATTGATTATGTTATTCTTAGTAGCTTGGCGAAATATTTGGAGAAACAAACCCCGTAGCCTACTGGTGATGACTTCGGTAGCTTTGGGGCTATGGGCAGGGGCTTTCATCTTAGCCTACGTGTTCGGTATGATTGACCAGCGCCTGAATGATGCCATCGGTAACGAAATATCGCACTTGCAATTACACCACCCGCAGTTCGAGCAAGACCAAGACCCTGGTTTTTTTATTCCTAATGGTGCGGATTGGGTAGACCGACTGGAAGAAAATGAGCAGGTACAAGCGGTCACCGGACGGGTGTTGGCCTACGGAATGGTAGCTTCGGCCAATAGTAGCACTGGGGGCAAATTAGTGGGACTTATACCGGAAGATGAACAAACTGTCACGGGATTACAAGACAAAATTGTGGAAGGAGACTATCTTGGTAACGATGATCGCAATAAGATTTTGCTCGGGGAGCAACTAGCCAAGAAACTGAAAGTAAAGCTGCGCTCCAAACTGGTGCTCACTTTTCAGGATACCAGTGGAACGATTGTGGCTGGAGCGTTTCGAGTAATGGGAATCTACAAAACGACCAATACTACCTTTGATGAGACCAACATTTTCACCCGGGCGGAAGACGTACGGCAGCTGCTGGGTCTTGAGGGTGAGTACCACGAAATTGCGGTGCTACTCCAAGATCCCAATACCGTGGAAACTTTCGTTCAGAATCTTCAAGCCGAATCATCCTCTGTTCTAGTCGAATCATGGAAGACATTGGCTCCAGAACTAGGTTTCATGATTGAGTCTCTGGATCAGTATATGGTTATTTTCATTGTCATTATTCTGTTGGCTCTGTCGTTCGGTATTGTCAACACTATGCTGATGGCGATATTAGAGCGGGTTCGGGAGATTGGTATGCTGATGGCCATCGGGATGAACCGAACGAGGCTATTTGGCATGATTACGCTGGAGACGCTGTTTCTGGTGCTGATCGCTAGTCCACTGGGACTGCTGTTGGCTTACCTGACTATTCAGTGGCTAGGCCGCTACGGATTGGATTTATCGGGCATTTATCAAGGCTACGCCGCTTACGGATTCCAGCCGATTATCTACCCTCATTTGGCTCCCATTTACTACGGACGCATGATGCTCATGGTCGCCATTGCCGCTATTCTAGCGTCTATTTATCCCAGTATTACCGCAATTAGGCTCAATCCGGTAACGGCTATCCGAAAAATATAAAAGAGATAAACGATGAACAATCACCAACCTATCATCCAGACCAAAAAAGTTACCCGCGTATACGACGAACTGGCTGTACCAGTGCGAGCGGTTGACGGTGTATCGCTCACGGTAGAAGCAGGGGAGTTCACGGCGTTGGTAGGACCCTCCGGATCGGGTAAAACAACCCTGTTAAACCTGATCGGTGGGCTTGATCACCCCACTTCCGGTAAAGTTTGGGTGAACGGAGTAGATATTTCGGCCATGAAGCGTAATAAGCTCATCGATTTTCGCCTGCATAATATCGGTTTCGTCTTTCAGGCGTACAACCTAATTCCGGTGCTTACCGCTAAAGAAAATGTAGAGTTTGTAATGCTGTTGCAGAAGCGTCCTAAGGAAGAGCGAGAGCGGCGCGTTCGTGAGTTATTTAGGGAAGTTGATTTGGAAGATCGGATGGATAATCGTCCTTCGGAATTATCGGGTGGCCAGCAGCAACGGGTGGCCGTGGCTCGAGCCTTGGCTTCTAAACCCAAGTTTGTACTAGCTGATGAACCTACCGCTAACCTAGATTCTAAATCGGCGGAAAACTTATTAGATATGATGGCTCGCCTCAACCAGGAAGAAAACATGACGTTCATTTTCTCTACGCATGACCAACGGGTGATTGATCGGGCTCGACGAGTTGTTCAACTAGTTGACGGACAAATTAGCTCGGATGTAGCGCAAGAATCAGTTGTGGCTAGATAACTTATGGATGACTGGGTTTATGGTTTAGTCGCTATTATTTTGCTTACAGCGGGAGTGATTGCTTGGTGGATTGCTCAAGAAACTCCCAAAGAATAAGAATTATGGGCTCTCATGATGTCCGAAATGGAGTTAGACCACCAACTATGGTGATTTACACACCACTGATTATTATTTTGATAGTATGGCTGGAAGTGGTTTTAGTAATGCATCCAGCTTCTGCGCAAGAGGAGGAGTCTAAGATACAGTGGGCTTTACGTGGATACGTGAAAGACTTGGTTTCGGTGCAGCGTCTTAATGACGAGACCTACGTCGATAACTTGGTTCATAATAGACTGAATCTTAGTGTTACCTTTAGTTCCTCCCTTTCAGCTTACGTAGAAGTACGAAACCGGATATTCACTGGCGATCTAGTCAAGACCATTCCTGGCTACAGTACTTTGATTGATGTGAATGACGACTACTTTGACCTTTCGGCTACCGTACTCGACCGAAAGGCCTGGGTGATCCATTCTATGATTGATCGGGCGTACGTAGAATGGTACTATAAACAATGGGAAGTACGAGCCGGTCGGCAGCGTATTAACTGGGGAAAAAACCTGGTATGGAATCCCAACGACTGGTTCAATGCGTACTCATTCTTTGACTTTGATTACGAGGAGCGTCCTGGTAGCGATGCAATTCGTATCCGTCGGTATACCGGATTCGCTTCTAGTTTGGAAGTAGCAGCTAGTGTACACGAAGATTTTGACCAAATGGTAATGGCCGGACTTTGGCAGATCAACCGTTGGAATTACGATATTCAGTTTTTAGCCGGGAAGGTACGGGAGGATATAGCTTTTGGTGTGGGCTGGGCAGGAAATTTATCGGATGCTAGCTTCAAAGGCGAACTTTCTTACTTTACCCCCTATACATCTTCCATCCAAAATGCAGCATTTTCGGCTTCCTTATCGACGGATTACTCCTTTGAAAGCTCACTGTATTTACATGGTTCATTGCTGTTTAACAGCGACGGATCAAACGATCCACCGGTAACCGGATTACTTACTGCATCCTCCGAGCGGCTTACGGCTCGCAGCCTATTACCGTATCGTTATTCCTTGTTTGAGCAAACTTCCTATCAAATCCACCCTTTGCTGACTGCCGGGGCTGCATTTATGTTCTTTCCCAGTGATCATGCGCTGTTCATTAATCCTACCCTCACCTGGTCTGTATGTCCCAACTGGGACATAGATATCGTAGGACAAATTTTCCTCGACGAGTTTGAAGAAGAGTATCAAGCAGTCGCTAAACTTTTGTTTTTCCGGGCGAAGTGTAGTTTCTGAAAATCTGCGGTTAGAAGCTAGAGGTAATTACTGAAAACAGGTGTGTTTTTAAGTGTAATTCGCTTTTCTTAGTACGTTCTTATCACCTGCCTAGTTAGGCGTTGTATCCGAAGCCGAAAGAGGCGAGGATACAATGAGGTTAGCTAAAACCACTTGTAGTCTGGGGTTCCCTCAAAGAGCAGAGCACTAATCACAAGAGCCACTAGCCCGATAACCCTCAACAAACTATAGTTAGAGAGCTAATGTTAAGTCTGTCGCGCTATCATTTTAAACAATAATCAGTCTGTAATGAACCGTTTTATATTGATATGCATTGTGTGAGCTGTTCTTTTCAAAAAATATTGTGCGTCCGATAAAAGGGGCAGTCTACAATCTCGCAGCTATTGAATACACCTGATGTAGATGGTCAGATTTGGGCAACTTGTAGAAGGGCGAATTTTGCACACTTTAATTAGCTTGTTTCGTTGAAGCTTTTTGCTGGTCTGATCCCATTTTTCTCTTTAGTCTGTATTGGATAATAGAAGGACGTCCACACCACAATAGAATTGAAATATTTATATACTTGAAAGCGATGAGTGGTTCAGGATGCTCTGAATCGTACTACAGTGGAATTGCCAATCTAACGTTTGCCTCCGAATAAAATATCCATGAGTGCTGGTAAAAAGGTAGTGAAAGAAAGCAAAGCCCCACTCACTGCCGTAGCAATTAATATCCCGAAGTAGCGTACCGGTACCGCTGAGGCAAAGACCATAAGCCCAAAGCCACCAGCCAGTAGCAGACTGGTCACCAAGATGGCTTTACCCACCTGCCGGATGGTTCTCTCCATATTTTTGCTATGCGGGAGCCGCTCACGATCCAAGTAGTAGTGGTACACAAAATGAATGGTATCGTCTATGGTAATACCTAATACCACGGCGGCAATCAGGGAAGTGGCAATGTCCAGCGAGATACCCGCCAGGCCCATTACGCCCAGGATCAGCAAAACCGGTAGCAGATTGGTTAAAAAGGCCACCAGGCTAAGCAATACTTTACCTCTCAGCATCAGCAGCAGGAAAACAAGCACTAAACCCGCAGCAATGGCGAGGCTACGCTGTTGTGAAGTGACCACATAGCCAACAATACCGGCATATAGCGGAATATATCCGGTAGGCCGTAAGTCCGCCGTGCTACCGTACACCTCTTGGCTCAATGCGTGAATCTGGGACAGCATCACACTGAGTTCGCTTGTACTGACAACATCTCCACTCAGGATAAGTCGTCCCTTTTTTTCACCAGCAGGCAGCCAGCGCCTCACCAGACTACTGTCCCGTTCTAGAGCTTGTGCAGTGTAACGATCAACCAGCCTGGAATTCAGGCGATTACGCCACATAGGACCATACATGACGGGTAGCGTTCGGGTGTAGAGTTCATGAAAGCCACTGGCACGCGTAATGCCTTCAATATCTGTGACCCGCCGGGCAAACTCGGCCGTTTTGATGAGTAACTCAGGACTGTTTACTACTGTAGAACCCTGTGTAGCATCCTCTGGATAGAGCATCATATCTATCGGAAAATATTGACCCCAGCGTTGTAAAATCTCCTGATGGTCTTCTATCACCGGATGCTCCTTGGGAAAATAGCCAAGAGTATAGGTGTTGGCATTCATCTGACTGACCCCATACCCCAGACCTACTACTGTCATCAGGTAAAAAGCCAGAATAGCATATTTCTTTTTTACCGAAAACCTAAATAACCGTAACAGCAGATTTTCTGCCCGTATCCCCAAGCTTGACTTTTCATAGCTGATGAGGGGCAGGAAAAAAAACGCCAGCACAAAACTCACTAACAGCGCCAGTGAGAGGCCAATTCCGACCAAAAGGCCAAACTGCCGTAAGATAGACAGGGGGGTAAACAAGAAGGAAGCAAAACCAGCCACCGTCGTAAGGGTGGTAAACAGACAAGGCCACCACACCCGCTTCAAAGCTGGTATAATGTCTTTCTGCCCCTGTGCCTTATAGTGGTTAAGTATATGAATGATATCCAGCAAGCTAACAATAGTCAACAGAATGGGGGCAATAGAAGAAACCAGGTTAAGTGAGTACCCCAGGGCACCGTAGATACCCAATGCCAACCAGAGCACTAGAAAAAATGTAGCCAGGTTGTAGATAACCACATAGAAATCTCGGTAGAGAACGAGCAAAAACAGCATGATCAGACCAACGCCACTTCCTAAAAAGAGCGCAAAATCCCGCTGAGTAAGGCTATTGAGGCCGGAGTAAATGACTGAACTTCCCCCCATGGATACATTTCTTTCTGGAAAATGTGTGAACAATGCCTTCTCCACACCCTCTACAATTTCATCCATGCGGTGCTGTATGTCCGATAGGAATCCTAGCTGAACAATAAGTCGTAGACTTCTTCCTTTTTTATGGACAAAATTCCCAGTGACAAAGGGGGCTGATTGGTAAAAATTAGCTAGCGAATCATAAAACTGAGAGGTTTTCGGTAGGGGTTCGGGTAATGCAGGCGTGAAATAACGCCCGGCAGAAAGCCGAAAGGTATGGGCATTGGAGAGGGAATATACCTCTTCCACTCCTTCTATTTCTTTCATCTCACCGATACTTTCTTGCATAGCTAGCAGTGTATTCCGGTTTATTACACCCGCGGTGTCATGGATAATGACCGTAATTACCTCGTCGCTGCCAAAAGACTGTTGGAAGTCCTGGTAAGTGCGCAGTAGCGGATCGTCTTCCACAAACCAAGACTCTATGGCATTGGTAATCTGTAGGGCTTGGGGTAGAAAGGGTGAAAAAAAACTACCGCTCAGCATAAGCAAACCGAGCCAAAGCCAGCGGTACTTCTGAAAAAATCGCATACATGGGTTTTATAGGGCGAGGCCTGAAGTTACTGGCCTGTTCATGCTTATCAAAATAACATCACCCTTCAGGCGATCTATTTTTGTTAGGTAAGTCGCAGTTATGTTTACTAAAGTATTATTGAAAGGAGTAGTAGATTAGACAGAAGAGAGAATAGATAAAGCAATAAAACGAGTTGTTCTACTTATAAAAGAACTGTACTATACGTGTTTTCGCTACTCATTATTCTTACTTATTTTTAGCCCTATTTGATCTGGTGATTGATCTATACTTTAGCCTGATTATAAGCAAGTAACAAAGCTAGTATAAATAACTGATCTTCAGATTTCTGTATATGATTTGGTGAACTGCCACACATATGGAATTGGTTCACTGAATAGTTCACCTCATTAATAGAAACAAATTGAACTAATTCGTATAGGTGAAATAATAGGTGTCAAGATACAGATTGGTTAGTTTTGGTACAAGTTAATGTATCCTAATTTTACTACTTCACCTAAATGAGACAATTAGTATCTGATGTTTATTTGTCTCTTAAACTATTGGCTGGATTATTATGTACCTGCCTTTCGGGTAAGCTCAAAGGGTTAATGACCTACCATCAGTAATCAGTGCTGAAATCAGAAGTAGAGCTAACGGGGGAAGAATGAGAATCTACCACGCCCAATTTCGTTCTGTAGGCATGATTGTTTAGCCAGTTATTTATAAGTGTATACGCAATAGCCGCAGCAACTACGAAGCCGACCATTGCTCCTTAAGTAGAACGTTAAATGAGAGGTTGAGGCACCTATCGTTTTTAGTCCTGTTATCTACTTTCTCGCTAGCATGTTGATTGAGCTTGGGATACACTAGCATAATGCGCGGTAATCCCAAGATGGATCAAAGTGGTATTGCCAAGTTTCCCCGTTGTCTGGCCTTTGCTCTTCTTCATCTTTGATAAAATCACGGCTAGCTTCGCACTCCGCTCCAATATCATTTCTTCCAAGTCACGGTAGTGATTGCCACCCGATTGATCCCGTACTTACATTACTACCAAACACGGCGCAAGATGATCGTACTTTAAAAGGCCGTCCTGCATCGCGGCGGCCTTGAAGCTAGCCATGATGTGATGATATTTGGTAAGAGCCCAGATAAAGATACGGAATCTCAAACTTTGCAACATAGTCCTACTCATTAGTTTTATTGATGTGAAGCAACCAATCCCCTTCATTCTCGGGAGGAGGAGTGAAGACAAAATGATTTTTATTGCTAGCATCTTTGACAGCAGTAGCTTCGGTATTTTCTCCCGTTCTAGGGTTCCACCAGACTCCATTATCACTCATCTGTTCTGATAATCTTACCCTAATAGGTTGAGTTTTCGGACTGTAAGCTACCACTCCCACTTCTGGTGATTGGGATACTGCGATGAACGTGCTAGCTGAATCGGTAGGTTGCTCGATCAAATTCGGTTGAGGTAGCAGGGTCCACCACTTAAACGAAGTGAATATCTTCTTGAGGTGCCGTATCTGATTGGCTCCGGGTAGATGAATGGCTTCCGACCAAGGTTGAGCTTCTAAAGCGTGGGTGTGATTTACAGGAAGCGCTCGGGTTGTCTCCCAACTCCAGACTCCATGTCCACCATAAGTAACCCCGGCCGTTGGGGATACGAGCAGTGACCAGTAAAGGCGTGAGCGTACGTCGTCATCGGTCCATCGTTGATCAGTATTGAGACGGACATGTCCTTCGTATCCTGGCTCGACATTAAGGACAGGTCGAGAACTAAGTTGTTGCCACGCTTCGGCTGGTGGCCCGTTTTGTATCCATTGAGTAGATGCATCATCCGTCCAGTGACCACTCTGGTACGCATGAAATTTAAACCACTTCTCTTCTTCAAACTCAGTTCCCACCCAGGTTTTACCAGTAGGGTGCATACTCACTAATGATTCAGGATAAATGTCAAATACTTCTCGCCCAATGCGCTTCCACCGTTCCGCTTTTTGGCCCGAATAGTTTTCGTCTCCCCCCAGAAAACAAACCGTATGATAGGCTTCGTAGCGAGCCATCAAGTAACGGGCTAGCAGAATGATTTCGTTTTCCGTAAGTGCCTGACCGGGGTTTAAATGAGCTGCTATCTGATTCCAGGTGGCGGACCAGATAAGTGCTCCGGCAACGACTAATCCATGTTGATTAATCATCTCCAGACGCTTATCCAAAAACTGAAAAAAGTGAGGATCAATTTGAATATGATCGCTACCCACGTAAGCCTGCCTACCGTCAGCATTAGCCGCAAAAGCCAGAGAATTGGTCATCATCACCTGAATGATATTGAAGCCTTGCTCCTTTCGGGTAGTGAGATAGGTCGCCCAATCACCCAGAGTAGCCTTATGGGGACCGCTCCAATTGGTATCGCCTATCCAGAAGAAGGGAGTACCATCGGCGTGTTGGAAGTAACGACCGTTTGCGGATACTTCTAGTTTACCGTGTTTAAAAAGCGGGTTGTCTCCTTCGTAGGCAACTACGTCAATCTGACTTTCAATGCCATGCAGTTCTTTGGGTTGTACTTCTCCAACCACTTCGGTCAGATATGACCAGGCTCCAGTAGTATCTGGTTGAAATCGGACTTTCCACTGTCGGGGGCCATCCCAAAATCCTCGACGGATATACTTATTTCCCTTAGGGCCAGTAAAAGTTACCAGGAAATCAATGCGGTGAATAGCATCGGCGATGGCATCTTGCGTTTGGAATTCCAATTCTACTACTTGCCACTGAGTAGCGTGTAAGGGTTGAGAGCTCTGAGATATTGCACTAATTAATAAAGTGGAGCAAAGAATGAGTGTAAGCAAGCACTTTAAAGTAATACTGACGTCTAATAACTTATCTGTAAAAGTCATGATGAAATATGAGTTAAATTATAAGTACTGCTTATTCCTTTCTTTCAATGCTAAGCTATGTATTATAATTCAAATGTATAATGTGTTTTTTTAATTTACTTAATTGTATACATTTATACTGAGTATCAATACTATTTACCGCACTTCTGCATGGAAAGCACAACTAAGAAGAAATCAAAGGAAGAGGCTTACGAACTGATTAAAGATAAGATCCTCACTATGAGTATCAAGCCGGGTGAGGCAGTGACCGAACAGAATCTGTCAGCGCAACTAGGTATTGGCCGCACTCCGGTACGGGAAGCTTTGACTCGACTAGAGCTGGACGGCCTGATTGTCTCCCAAAATGGTCGAAAAAAAGTATACGCTCTAACGGTGGATGAGATGCGGGAGATTCTTGACGTTAAAATTGAACTAGAAGGAGCAGTAGCACGCTGGGCAGCCGAAAAAGGAAACGATAAACAACGAGAGAATCTACAACATTGCATCGGAGAGATGAAAAAGTTAGCACAAAACCGTCCGGAAAGTGCAGGGCAACGAGAGCAGTATCTTGATCGGTGGTTGGAACTCGACCGGCAGTTACACGCTACTGTTTTTGCTATGGCAGGTAATCGACGGGCTGAAGAGTTTATTCAAAAACTGAACGTACAGTGGCATCGCCTGCGAGTAGTAGCTTACACTCTGGAAGGACGCATTGTAAAATCGGTGGGTGAGCACGAAGGCTTTGTAATGCCTATTATCCAGCAGCAACCTACCGAAGCTGAGCAAGCTATGCGACGACACTTGCAAAACCTTAAGCAGGAGCTGACTGATACCATGCGACTCTTTCATTATCCTCAGGATTAGCCACTGTTCGTATGGCTGCTTCCATCCATCATATCACTACTTCAACTGGAGCTTCATTAGGTTGGCTGGCTCCAGGGCAGACTGGCGAAGTGCCTCAAGCTATTACCCCACGATTGTAAATTAGTAATTTCATTTATTTAGCTATCCTACCCTGTGACAACTCTCTTTATACTAAGTCATCCACAATTTCAGCCAGCTTCAATAAGGCTAGTATTTTTTTTAATCACGTTTACACTATGCTGTTTCAGCTTGGGGGCAACTGCTGAAGTAATTCTTCCTCGAGTAATTAGTGACGGGATGGTGCTGCAACGAGATAAGGAAGTACGCATCTGGGGATGGGCTGATCCTAATGAAACAGTTACGCTGGATTTTCAGGGAGAACAGTACCAAGCTACCGCGGACGCACGCGGAAATTTTTCTTTCATCGTGGGACCGTATCCGGTGGGTGGGCCTTACGCCTTAACGATTACAGGTTCAACTAATTCCATTGAACTATCGGAAGTATACTTGGGAGAGGTCTGGCTGTGCTCCGGGCAGTCGAACATGGAGTGGCCTTTGTATCGATCGGAAGGAGCGGAGGAGGAAATAGCTACGGCCAATGAACCTCGGATACGATTATTTCAGGTTGATCGGAAAATGAGTACTACTCCGTTAGAAGACGTTAGTTCGGCGGGTTGGCAAGCCTGTACTTCTGAGTCGGTAGCTGATTTTTCGGCGGTGGCCTATCATTTCGGAAAAGTGCTGTACCAACAATACCAAGTACCTATTGGACTGATTCAGAGTGACTGGGGCGGAACTAGAATCCAGACCTGGATGAGTGGAGCCCTACTGGATAGCCTGAATATGTATTCGGAGCAACGGTCTGATTTGCCGAAGCTAAATATTGATAGCCTCGTGGCGGCGGAGGAGCAATCCTACAAAGACTGGAAAGCTAACTTTGCTAATTTGGATCGGAGTCAACAGGGAAATGAATTTCCGTGGACCCAACCTGACATCTCTACTGATGACTGGGAAGATGTGACGGTACCTCGTTTCTGGGAACACGCTGGCTACGAGGGACTGGATGGCATAGTCTACTTACGAACGGAGTTTATGCTAGAGAAAGCCCCGAGCCAAGCGGCTACGCTGCATCTGGGGCCGATCTACAGCGCGGATCAAACTTTTGTCAACGGGCAAAAAGTAGGGGAGATACCTAACGAAAATCAAAAATTTGATGATCGTCACTATACGGTTCCGGCTTCTCTCTTACAGAAAGGCACCAATGTGCTGGTAGTGCGGGTAGAAAATTACCGAGGTACCGGTGGGCTGTACGGAAAACCAGATGAGTTGTATCTGGAGCTAACCGATCAGAACCCAGTCCTGCTAGCCGGTACCTGGAAGATGAAAGTAGCTAACGATTCACTACCACCTCGCCCCGGAATATTCGGTCCTAATCATCGCCCTACACTGCTATACAACGGAATGATTCATCCCCTAACGCCTTATACCATAAAGGGGGTTATCTGGTACCAGGGTGAATCGAACCGAGGGCGACCGGAAGAATACCGCACCTTATTTCCCCTCATGATCCAGGACTGGCGAACCCGTTGGAAAGATGACTTTCCGTTTCTCTACGTGCAACTGGCTCCCTACGGCCCCGCTGAAGACAAACCGGTTGAGAGTAAATTAGCTGAACTGCGGGATGCTCAGTTAGCTGCCTTAGCAGTACCTAACACCGGAATGGCCGTTACCCTGGATATAGGCGATACCTACGATATTCATCCTGACAATAAACGGGATGTGGGTAAACGGTTGGCCTTAGCTGCACGAAAGGTGGCGTACGGCGAGAGCATCGTCTACTCTGGCCCAATCGCTCAGGAAGCATCGGTACAAAACGGTAAGGTAGTCATCCGCTTTGCGCATACCGCCGAAGGACTGAAAACGCTAAACGGTGAGGCTCCTCAGGGTTTCGAGTTAGCCGGAGAAGATGGTGAATTTTATAAAGCAAGCGCGGTAATTGACACTCGCACTCACACCATCACCGTAGTGCACAAAGCCGTAGTCAATCCCTGGTTCGTTCGTTACGCGTGGGCGGATAACCCTGAGCAGGCTAACCTGGCTAATACCGCTGGTCTTCCGGCCAGTCCTTTTTCTTTGCTCGTACAGAAAGCTAATCAACCAGTTTTATCCCCGCTACAAGTAGATGAGACCGGTCATTATTTGGTCAAGGAAAATGGTGAGCCCTTCTTTTGGCTAGGGGATACGGCCTGGAAGTTATTTAAAAATCTTACCAAACAAGAAGCTCGGCGGTATCTGAAAGATCGGCAGCAGAAAAAGTTTACGGTTATTCAGGCAATACTGGCTGGTTTCCAAGCCGACGATGCCAATATCTACGGTGAAGCCCCTTTTCCTAACCAAGATTTATCTCAACCCAATGAGGCTTACTGGGCTCATGTAGATACGATTTTGGCTCAGGGAACAGATTTAGGACTGTATTGGGCCCTGCTTCCGATATGGGCTAGTGCGCATATTGAAACTAAGCGAGGGGATCCCGAAGACAAAATTTTATCTACCGAAGCGGATACGATTGCCGCGTACCAGTACGGTTATTTTGTGGGTAATCGCTACCGGGATTATAAAAATATTATTTGGGTGCTAGGTGGCGATACCTGGGGATATAAAGACTTTATCTACCGGTCCATGGCTCGAGGACTGACCGACGGTTATGCCAACGGCAACCCCAACCAGATTCTAATGACGTTTCATCCGAAAGGCGGAACTTACCGACCACCAGCTACTTCCTCGGGTGAGTTTTATCATAACGAACCATGGTTGGATTTCAACATGATTCAGTCGGGGCATGGTATGGGCAACCGAAACTACGAACGTATTAGTGAAGATTACCAACGGACTCCAGTAAAACCTACGTTGGATGCTGAACCCTGCTATGAGCAGCATCCGGTGAAGCACCGCTACGAAAACGGAGCGTTCGACGCCTGGCACCTGCGCCGACGCGCCTACTGGTCGTTGCTGGCAGGAGCATTTGGATATACCTACGGCGGTAATGGCATCTGGCAAATGAGCTATCCCGGTAATCCTGGTAAATCTACTCACTTTAGCGACTACTGGTATAACGCTATCGACTACGAGGGAGCTTCAGATATGACCCACGTTCGCATACTAATGGAGTCGTTCCCGTTCATCAACTCCGAACGCATACCTGATCAAAGCAGCGTACGTATTCCTACTGATTCGGTCGACTTTCATGTGCAAGCTGCTCGGGCCGAGGATTATAGCTACTGGTTGTTCTACTTTACGAACGGAAGTTCGACTACGCTTGATCTAACTTCTTCGGGTGAGCACACGTACCAAGCCTGGTGGTTTAATCCTCGCGACGGGAAGATGTACAACGGCTCCGGTCATGCGAGCCAGCGTACTTTTGCCACTATTGAAGCAGGGGAGGTGCACGATTTTGATCCGCCGGGTGAAGCCGGACCGGACAACGACTGGGTGCTTATCCTAGATGCGACCGGCCGTGCTTCTCAGGCGCTTAGTAGCAGACAACCCTGATCATTGTTTGCCTTCTTTTAAAGAAAGTTACTTTCGTAGAGAGGTGTTTTCATTCATCAGGTAGGTAAGGCGAAAGCCATATATTTCCCAGCGAAGTCGGAGCCTTCCTTTCCGGTAACGGCAATCACTAGGTACTGCTTGCCATCAATTGAATACGTAGCCGGGGTAGCGTAACCGGGACCGGGCAATTCGTACTCCCACATAGTTTCTCCGGTGGTTTTGTCAAACGCCCGGAAAAAATTGTCTTGCGTAGCTCCGATAAAAATTAATCCGCCAGCCGTCACGATAGGGCCGCCTTGATTACGGGTTCCAGTGGGTGGAATGCCTCGTTCGGTGAGTTCGGGGTATTCGCCCAGTGTTACCTGCCAGCGTATTTCTCCGCGATTCAGGTCAATGGCATTGAGCGTGCCCCAGGGCGGTTTCACGGCGGGGTAGCCTTCCTGATCATTAAAGCGGGTGTAGCCCCGATTGGTATACCGTAGCTTATACACCTCCTCTGGGTCATTTATTTCAGCGGAAGTTTCCGCAGATGCAAGATTACTCATGTTATCAGGATTCAGCTCGAGTAGGTAAGCTGTAATAGCCGTTTTCTGGTCTTCGGGAAGGTGCTGCATAGCAGGCATCAGCCCCCGACCGCGATTGATGATGTGCATCATCTGGGTAAAGGAGTATTTTCGGTCAATGTTGGTGAGGGCCGGTACGTAGTGCCCTCCTTCTTTCTGCTTGCCGTGGCAAGAACTACAGTGGGCAGTATAAAGCTGAGGCCCATCCACGGTTTCGGCGGACAATACTTCCTGCAAATCCGTTAGCTCGAGCAACCAGGGCATATCGTTGGCATTGATATACAATAATTCGCTGTCCTGGTCATAAGCCGCTCCGCCCCAGTTGGCTCCGCCATTGAAAAAAGGCATCACGATGATACCGTCTTCGTTCGGGGGAGCAAACGGCTCGGTACGACGGGAAGCTAATGCTTCGGTTACGTAGGCTTCGGCCTTTGCGGAGATATTGGTTATACCAGCTTCCGAGAAATCCTGACGAGCAAAGGGCGGCGGTTTAACCGGGATGGGCTGGGTAGGCCAGGCTTCTTCTCCGACTAGGGTAGAGGCGGCTACTGGTACTTCTTCTATATCGAACAAGGGCTCGCCGGTTTCTCGGTTAAACACGTATACGTACCCTTGCTTGGTAGCCTGCGCCACGGCGTCCACGGGTTTTCCCTTATGGGTAACCGTGATCAAATTGGGCGGACAGGGTAAGTCCCGATCCCATAGGTCGTGGTGTACGAGTTGGTAGTGCCAGATACGTTCACCAGTGGTAGCGTCCAGGGCAAGCAGGCAATTGGCGAACAGGTTCATCCCGGTTCGGTTAGCTCCGTAAAAATCGTAGGTGGGGGAGGCAGTAGGTACGTAGACGATACCCCGTTCTTCATCCAAGCTCATACCCGCCCAGCAGTTAGCTCCACCCAAAGTTTTATAAGCACCCTCCGGCCAGGTATCGTAACCAAACTCGCCCGGCTGGGGGATCGTATGGAATACCCACTCCAAATCACCGGTGACTACATTAAATGCCCGGATGTGACCGGGAGCGGCTGGTAGGAACTCAGAAACCGAAGAACCAAGAATAAGTAAATCCTGGTAGATGACGCCAGGGGTGGTGAGGGTTACTTGCTGCGTAGTATCCCGCTCCAGACCGTTGGAATAGGGAATACGTCCGTTTTGACCGAAGCTATCGATCAATGTGCCGGAGTTAGCATCAATAGCGTACAAGTACTGAGAATAAACGTAGAAGAGCCGCCGATCATTACCATTTTCCCAGTAATGCAGCCCACGGCCAGAATAATGCTGCCCAGATGGGTCTACGGATTTAAAATCAAAGTACCATAGTTCTTCACCAGTGGTGGCATTGAGCGCGATAATATTCTTGTTGGCCGTGGTGCCGTACAACACTCCGCCAATAACTAGCGGGTTACACTTTACCGAAGCCAGTTCTTCATCGTGGCCAAAGGTATGAGTCCAGGCTACTTCGAGTTGATTGACATTCTCCCGGTTGATTTGGGCGAGCGGCGAATACTGATTGTTTTCCAGACTGCCGTGGTAGTACCGCCACTCCTGTTCCTGCGGGGGTAAGCTTGCCTCCGGGGAGGATGGAGTGCACCCCAGTTCTACCACAAGCAAACTGATTAGGGCACAATGTATAGTAATTCTAAAGAGTATCATTATTCACCTTCGTTAGGCTGAGACACTGTTGAAACTACTCCTTGGAGTGGTACCTCAGCTTTGGCTACCCAGAGAATAGCGTTCAGGATAAACTTTCTGTAATCCTCCAGGTACATATTTTTATGGAAGTGCCCACCGGTAAATCCTAACCCGCGTCCGTCTCCTTCCCGTTCTACCGCACAAGCTACCGTGTGGGGTTGGGGGTCGTTAAGAGGCAGGTTGGCGTTTAGGAGAGGAGTCCAACGTGGATCTTCTTTCTGGAAATAAATGTCGTAGTAATATTCAGCTTCAGTAGTCCAGGGCGTAAGGCCGTTTAGAATCGGGTGAGTGGGAGTGGGAAACGAGACAGTGGTAATGCCGGTGGTCGGTTTTTTTGTCGGATCAGCATTCACGTGCGACTGTCCCCGGTGGTAATAGCCTCCAATCCAGTCCAGGTAGTGCTCTCGGGCGGTAGGATGATCCACCCAAGTAGAGTAATGCAACACCATAAGTCCCATACCACGTTTTAGCTGTGCGTCCAACACGTCAAGAAATTCTTGATAAGCCTCGTCGTAGCCATTTTCGGCTTCATTTTGCGGAAACAGCGCATGCCACTCACCTAGTTTGCGGTCGGCACTGGAATGGACAATCAGCGCATCAGCTGCTTTTAGTTGGTCGGTACTGGGTCGGGTGCCAATGAGTAATTCAATAGCAAACGAGGTCTCACCCGGTGTTTCTTCTAGGCATTTTTTCAGTAACTGTAGATCTTCAATGTACTGATGACAGGGATTATCACCGCAGTGGTCGTTCGGGCCCGCCACCAAGAGCAGGTTTATCGAAGAGTCAGCAGCCGATTGACTCCGGGCAGCGGCCGGGAGAAGCAGAACGAAGATAAGAATGAGATAGTACGGACGTAGTTTCATGGGGAGGAGTTAGATTGGGCTACCGAATACATTTCTTGGGAGAAATCGCTTAATAGTTCGTGTACCGGATGAAAGTTGCCAAAAGGATCTTGCAGGCCACCGTGCTGTTTTCCTACCTGTCCACCTACTTCCCAGGAGTCAATCCAGCCGCACCAGTGCCAGCCCAGAAAATCGGGCCGGGCAAACGCATTGTAGTACATTTCCCGAACCTTCTCAATGCGTTCCTGCTGATTGTCGCAGTGCGGGCCGTAGGGGTTGGGCATATTTTCGTAGGGAACGTGGCAAGAGGCATCGCCTTGGATAATAGGTAATCCGGTAGTACGTTTGATTTTATCTAGGTAAACTTCCAGTTCGTCCCAAAAGGCATAGTGCTGAATAAAGATCGCGTCAAAGTACCTGGCTGCTACCGCCAGAATCTCTTCCGGAGTATCGGTGTTGCCATTGAATTTATCACCCAAAATTAGGTGGTGAGAGTCATACTTTTTAATGGCAGCCGTTTCTACTTGGTAGCGTTTATCCAAAATCTGGAGCAAAAAGGCTAAGTTGTCAGCTTGCTCTGCCTGGTTAAGGGTATCGGTCGTAGTGCGCCACTGTTCGGCTTGCAGTAGATCATCGAACGAATTGAAACTTGTAGCGTAGGCCTGGTTAAATTCGCTGATGCTTCGGTAACGATCTTTTACCAAGCGTACGTACTGCTGCTTTCCCGGATCAGCCGAACCCAAGTTACGCAGTACGTTGGGCCAGGTAGGCGAAGCCGGACGGGTTCGGCCGTAGATATTGTTTCCGTGGGCCGCTGCATCCCACTCGGTCAGGATAGGGCAATCCGTCATAAAGTAGCCCAGCAGGTAGGGATCATCAGCCAGTGGCTTTACTTTTTCCTGCGCCAGCGAGTCGCAGTAAGCAGCAAAAGCGGGAGAGAAAACGTCGGGGAAGTCACTAGCATCGTGGGGTTGGTAGTGGTGGATATTGACGAAGCGTACCGTTTTGACGTAGGGGATGAAGCTCTGGGCGTAGTAGTCGTTGGAAGAGTGGCAGCCCAGTGTATTCCAACCCATTTTTTGAATATCTTCCTTTACTTTTGCTTCAAACGCCGGATGAAAGCCCCGATCGGAATAATCGGTCACCTCGTATTGGCGAGCCCAGTAATCGATGTTATAAAAACGCTTCATCCATTTAGGTTCAATATGATTGATGCCGTAGGACAAAAAGGCATTGCCTTCGGGCGTGACCAGCCAGAACCGCTCATCTGTTTGCTCAATTCGAAAGTAGCCGGTAGCCGGAAAAGTAAGCTCCTGCCAGCCTCCGTAACGATCCAGTGTAAGGGTATTGGTCGTACTCTCCTGCGCGAAGGTGGAGTACGATAAAATTAAAGCTAATAATAGAGTGACGATCTTTACCATGAAACTGTCATCAGTTGAGCTACCTATTTTTTAGCTGATTCTTGACTATCGCCTAAATATTTTTTGAACCAATCAATATGCATCGCTTGAATTTCTTCTCGACTGGGGCTAATGGTAGCTTCCTTGGGCTCGGGTTTAAATCCGTGTCCGGCATTCTCTACCGGAACCAACTTGGCTGTTACTCCCGCTTGCTGCAGGGCTTCATAAAGCAGTTCGGACTGATTGTAGGGTACCGACATATCATTTCTACCGTGGATCATCAGTATCGGAGGATCGGAAGGATCTACGTAAGTGATCGGATTGGCCCGCTGTACCTGCTCCGGATTTTCCTGAATAGGACCACCGATAAACGCTGATTCGGGGGAAGTCGGGCTATCGTGATCCATCCGGCCCGGCGCATCATTCATTCGCAAAAAGTCAGTGGGGCCGTAGTTTTCCGACACTGCCTGTACCCGACTGGAGAACGAAGCATATGTCCCGTCACCCTCTAGGTAGGCATCGCCACCGGAAGTACCGACGATGGCCGCCAGATGGCCGCCCGCCGAACCACCGAATGCCCCAATTCTTTCCGGATCAATGCCGTATTGTTCAGTGTGAGCGCGAGCCCAGCGGACCGCCGCTTTACAGTCGTGCACTGCCGCTGGGAAAATAGCTTCGCCGCTTAACCGGTAATTGACGCTAATACCCACAAAGCCCGATTGCGCTAGCCACTCAGCCGTTTTAGCGGAAGCTTCACCCTTGCGAAAACCACCTCCATGAAAATGTACTACGGCAGGGCGTAATTCTTGAGTCGATTCAGGATAGGCAATGATGAGCGTTTGTCCTGAGTCGCCGCTGCGCTGGTATTCCACTTCCTCAATTATGATACTACCCACTGATTGTGCGTGCATTGAGGGCGAAATACTAGACAGAACCGACAGCCCGATTAGGAAAATGAGTTTGACCATAACATTTTTCAAAAGAGATTGATACTTCATTTGTAGTTGTCTGATAATCAAATTTTTACAATGAATCATTAGTGCTTTTTTAATAACAAAATACTGAGTGCCAACCAGGTTATTGCTTTACCAATACGGCTATCCAGCCCCCTCGTCCCGGAGCGGATAGCTTCTTGCTTTCCTCCGCCGGAATGACTAGATCATAATCCCAGTCGCCCCGCTCTACATTCATCCACTTGAGCAGAAACGTTCCCTCCGCATTGCTCATGTCCAAGCGTATCGAACCTCCATCAGTAAAATACAAAAAATACTGTTCACCGGGATTCGCGGCTAAGTAGGCCTCGTCACTCTCTCGTTCGGATAGCAAATCCATGCAGGATTTTACATCCCACATCTTGATGTATTCCTCAATCTTTCGAACCATCCTGATCGTAGACTGGGCTTCTTCGTTCAGCCCCAAACCACTTTCGGGGCGATGAAATCGGATAGAAGCTGCTCCGCCTACGATGCTTCTAAGGTATTTCTCTCGGACATCGGCAATGCCCCGTTTTTTGTTTCCGTAGGTTTTTACATGATTAATTGGGCGGGGATGATCCGCAGTGCGATGGAACGCGTACCGAAGATTATCCCAGTGATTTTCATCGTAACCGTAGCGACCGGCATTTTGAGAAATATCAACAAAATCATAAATCTCAGGATGGTCTAAGGACGCAAGATGCTGTTCGGCTTTAATGACCGGAAACTGATACATCTCCGTGGTATACGCTACGGTATTTTGCTGTCTCGCCTGCTTTTTAATGTACTTCGACCAGTACCAACCCCATTCGGGGGAGAACTGGACAAAGATCTCATTGGTCATACAGTACAGTATGTTGTTGTAATTTAAACTGTAGGATAGCAGCTTGTCTACAAATTTCTGCTGGTAGGCTAGCAACTTTTGGTCATTCGATAGATGAGGCACCGAAAGAAAAAAATCGTGCATGGTGCCTGCCAGGTAGGGTTTTACATCTCGTCCGCCGTAGTCACCTTTCAGGCGGGTATTTTCAAACGTATAGTTCTTGTTATTAGCTGGATTCCACGGGCTGGTCCGCCACCGTTCGTAAAATATATCCCAGGTAGCCCACAGCTCTATTTGAACGATAATATCCCGAGCCTGACAAAGCCGAAGCAATCGGTCAAACCGGTTCCAGTATTCCTCATTCCAAGTGTCTAAATCATAGGTGTCACCCACCCGGGCGAAAGGCATCACGTTGCCCGAATCGCGGGCGCTCATGGTGTTTCGGATGTAGTTACCCCCTACACTGGCCAGCAAGTTGAGATGCTCCTCCAGATCGGGAATTTGAAATAGGTTATCCTCCACCGATCCACCCAGCAGAAGAACTGGTTTTCCTTCGTACTGCCAGTACCGGGGATTTTCCGGATAGGGTTGAATCGCTTCTGAATTCTGTGAGAAGGCAGCAAGCGAAAAGTACGTTCCAAGTAGGAAAGCAGGAAAAAGCAGACGAAAAGACTGCCAAAAGAAAGCCAAAATATCAGGGGAGTATTGCATTCGCTTTGTTACGTTCATTCGTTAGATGAAGTGATTGGTTGTCAAGAGAAATGATGAAATAATCCCTACGTCTTTAGGTTTTCATTGAGCTACTTCCAATACGAGTACCCAATCGTTTCCGTCACCGGAAGAGCCAGGCGGATCAAAGTACTGAGGCAAAGCATCCGAGCCACTAGGAATTCCGGTTTGGAATGCTCTTTTGGTTTCTGTATCCGATGTGCCATCGTGCCACTGGCCGCTGCGAGGGTTATACCAAAAAGCCTGAGCCTCTCCTGCTTGCAAGCGACCCATATTGACCCGAATCAGTGAACCCCAGGTGGAGTAAATCCACGCCCAACTACCGTCCTCAGCTCGGGTACCGATGCGCAAATCCGGGGAAAGCCCTCCGTCGCGTCCGGTAGTGCCGGCGGTTACCAGTTCGGGGTCGGGTACTCGAGATTGAATAGGACGAGACTCCACCAGCGAGCGAAGGTGTTTCAGCGATGAAGAACCTGGAGCATCCAGGATGTGCTGGGGGAGCACCCCGGCTTTACCTTCTTCGTTTTCCATGCGCCAGAGGTTTTTGTGTCCGTAGGTAAAACCAAAGCCGCCCGCAAACACCGACCAGTATCCTTGGTATCGTTGTTTCCAGTCGGGGTCGACAGGGTCATCTTTAGCTCGCTTCATACCGGTCCAACGTTCGTACAACTGATGTTCGTTCTCGTACCATCCTTCGGAGTTGAAGGTGGGTTTAGTAGGCTCACGGTGCCAGTCGGCTAAGGTAAGCGGAACGATAAATTCTGGCACGGCGTGACTTTGAATCATGTTAAAATCCAGCCAGTCGGCCTGATGAAACTCTTCGGAAGAGGAAAGAAACGAGATGGGGTGAATGGTGTACAAATGATTTTCTTCCGGGTCACTTTCCCGAATACCCTTAATGATGTCGGTGAGGCGACGGGCATGCGTTTCGGTTAGGGGGCGCTGGTTTTTAGGAAACATTACGCTCACTGGTTTGTGGTACTCACCGGCACCTACCCAAATGATGTGGGGCTCATCGTTGTACCGCTCACCCAGAAACTTTCCGAATTCGTAGTTATGCTTATCGGGATCGCGAAAGTACATGCGCGAGTCTTTGCCTTCTTCCCAGTTTGGGTCGTTAGCCCCGGTTCCCCACCAGACAAAAATGGCTACGTATAATCCTTTCTCCTTGGCTTTTTCTACGATGTAGTCTACGTGTTTCCAGTAAGCCTCATTCGGGGTCATCGTCTTCCAGGGCCGACCTTCATCCCCTAAAAAGGGCTGTTCCCCCTGGTAGTTAATCCGACCCATATTGGTAGAGGTGAATTGGATCACGTTGAAGTTTTTCTCTACTCGACTGTCAAGGTAGCGATCCACGTCTTCCGGCTGAAGGCGGGATAGCATCCAGGCGGTGCAGCCTAACCAGAAAAAGCCAGTGCCATCTTCATGCTCCAGGAAATGACCGTTTTCGGAAACCCGTAGGGCACCGTGTTCCTCCCAGAGTTGCGCATGGGTAGAAAAAGTAATTAGAAAAATGAGAACGAAAAGAATAATTCTTGGCACAGGAATATAGTTATAGGTTTTAATTGATAGCATAAGCTAAGAAACATACGCTTTTACCTGATCGATGAGCCAGTCGGTGACTTGCTCAGCACTAATGTTGTCGGGTAGGGGAATGCGACTCCACTGCTCTACCGAATAGATACCCTGAAATCCGCTCTCTTTGGCAATTTGCATACACCGACCAAAGTCGTAAGCTGTATGTTCAAGGTCTTTGTTGAAGTCGGCGGCTTTGGCCGAAATCTGGTAGGCATAGGGCATCACTCGGCGCAGGGCATCGTAGCGGACGGCATCATCGTAGTTACCGTAATCAGGTAAGGTGTACATATTATCACCGACCTCTTTTACGATGCGCAAATGCACTTCCGGATCCATCTCCATGCCGAAATGGTTTTCGGTCATAAGGATAAGCCCGTGTTTTTTGGCAGCCTCATTGATCGTTTTTAGTGCTTGAATGCTGTGAGTTACCTCCCCCTTGCCCGGATTCACTCGGATAGCGTGTGCGCCGACTTGGTGGGCGGCTTCTACCCACTGTAGTACAAGCTCCAAACTTTCCTTGCGCTTCGTCTCATCGGGGGCACCAAGTTGATAGGGCTGATCGAGCTGAATATTAGTCAGACGCGACTTAGTTTTCTTGATTTTCTTTTTGAGTGAATCTAAGTACGCAGGCTCGAGCGACTCGAAGTGTCGGCTCCAGTACTCGACGTTATGTATTCCAAAGCGGTCAGCGAAATATTCAGGCGTATCGACTAGCGTAAGTTCTTGCTTAATCTTGTTTACTTCTTTCGGTTTTGTCTGGGCAAAACGATGACGAAAAGTAACGGTCGACATTCCTACACGCTGCTGGGGATTGGAGCTTGCCCTAAGCGGCCCAGAGGCCAAAACAACTGAAAATAGAGAGGCTCCTACGGTGATAAATTTTCTTCGGTGCATATCAAAAACGTACTAGTTAGTAGCGATTGATTATAAGTAAAATGCTAATTGCAGTAGTAAATCTTCCTCTATATTGTTATCGTTCTAAAAAGTTACGAAAGGTAGATATAGGCATAAGTATACAAAAAAATTATTTTTTTGTGTTAAAAGTTGAGATATTATTGTGTAATTTTTGTAAACTGAAAACAGATAATGTGACCGAAAAAGCTGATACATTATAATACTCAGAAGTGCTTGCGACTGTGTATTTAAGCAGAATAGAAAAAAATAGCATCTAATACCACATCATAAGTTCGGCAGACCACAGGAAGAATAGATTAGACACCAAAGTCACTCGAGTAAAGTGATAAAAGGTTTCAATTGCTATAAACAACAACCACGATTCCGCTTCCTATGCCAGACGATCTTGCCCATATCCAACAGCTAATTCGCCGGATGGTAGACCAGGATGACCCCCAGGCTAGTCGCGATTTCTTCGATCTATTCTACCTTCCTTTGACTCGTTTTGCGCTAGTCTTCGTGTACCGACTCGAGGCGGCCGAAGATGTGGTTTCTACTGTTTTCTATCAGGTGTTTAAGCAGAAGAAACGACTATTGGCCATTCAGGATATTCGCTATTACCTCTACCGAGCAGTACGCAACCAAGCGATTACCTATCAGAAGCGAAACAAGCTGTATACATCAGACCTGTATTCTTCACCTGACATCCCCATCCAGGATGTTGAACACAGCACCCCAGAGAGTGAGTATGTATTTCAAGAGCTTAGTGAAATCGTGCGGAATATCATTGAGAAGATGCCACCTCAGCGGCGAACGGTATACCAGCTAGTGTTCCACGACCGGTTCAAGTATCGGGAAGTAGCGGAGCTGTTGCAGATAAGCGAAAAAACTGTAGAAAACCATATGCGTTTGGCTATCCGCGATGTACGGCAACAAGTGCAATCAGCGTACGAAAATCAGGAAAAAGATTCGGCGCGCCTATCGTGCTAGATGTATATTCAGAGCCATTCTTAAAAATTTATTGAAAAAAGTTACTAATCCATTAGGGGTATTTAGCCGGGGAGGAGTGTATAAAGTACATAACACCCTAAACTACTTTTTATGCACCATAACCGGGATATTGATGCGGTTATTGCGGCAGTGCTATCCGGGCAAGCTAGCGCTGAAGACGAACGGATATTGCAGGATTGGTTAGCCGAGAACCCTCAGAATAGGGAAATATTTGAAGCCCTAGCGCAGAGCACTCCCCCCGAAAAATATTTGATCCCTTCCACCTCGGCTGATCGGGTGTACGCCGAAACGCAACGAAAGCTCCAACAAAAAAACGTAAATAAGAGCCAAACCGAACGGTGGTCGAGGCTCCGTAGGTACGCTATCGCAGCTGCCATTGCCGGGATGTTTATCGGATTTTATTGGATTATTGCCGAGCAGTTCGCTGAACAAAATCAGCCAACATCCCCCGCGCTTTCATTGGTTACCAAGAAGAGCCCAATAGGGCAAAAAATGCAAATTGCCCTGCCCGACGGTTCTCTGGTTTGGCTTAATGCGGGAAGTCAAATTCAGTTTTATCCGGAGTTTACCGCTGAGTCCCGCGTGGTCCATCTACAAGGAGAAGCTTTCTTTTCTGTCGAGTGGGATAGCCTACGACCATTTGTCGTGTTAACCGAGCAGTTGGAGACAACCGCACTAGGTACTTCCTTCAATGTCCGGGCTTATTCTGACGAGACAGTCACTGAAGTTGCCCTTACTACGGGTAAGGTAGCCGTTGTGGTCCGGGATTCAACTGTTGCTCATAATTCGCTAACATTATCTCCGGGTGAGTTAGCAACATCCCGAACTGACAATCAGTCATTCACGAAATCTACATTTACCGCCGGGCAAAAGACCGGATGGAAAGACGGGATCATCCACTTTGATCAAGCTGATTTTTCGCAAGTGATCCGCACGTTGGAACGCTGGTACGGAGTTCAAATCCAGTACAACCGTCCTCCAAAACAGCATTGGCGATTTTCCGGCGAATTTGAGAATGATTATCTGAGTAACGTCTTAGCCGTGATAGGCTACACTGAAGCCTTTACCTATAGGATTGAACAAAAAACAGTTTACCTAAACTTTGCGGAACCTTAAGGAAAAAATTAACGGAGCGGAGTTCATCTCTGTCTTGGAAACCTATGTGAAAACTTAACCCACAATCCTATGAAAAAAGAAATTCTACCTATCACCTGTCGCCTCTTCTACTTTGTTGGGCTAATAGGGATTTTATTGTGGCCCTTGGTTTCGCGGGCTGGTTCATCCGGTGCCTCGGGTCAAAATATTCCCAACGTAAAAGATGTGCGCATTACGTTGTCACTAGAGAATGCCAGCTTAGTGGAAGTATTCAAGGCCATTGAAACCCGGACTTCCTACCGGTTTTCGTACGACGCTTCCATCCTGGACAAGAACAAGCGAATTACTTTAATCGGGGTAGATCGATCCGTAGCAGACTTTTTAGTGGATGTTTCCCGCCAGACGAAACTCAAATTCAAACAAGTAAACCGTCGGATTGCGGTTACCCGAGTCTCAAAAAAGGCTGTATTCAAACAGACTCGTGACCCTATCACCGTAACTGGGCAGGTGAGTTCGTTAACGGATGACGAAACGCTGCCCGGCGTGAATGTAGTTGAGAAGGGAACTACGAACGGAACCATTACGGATGTCGACGGGAATTACAGCATTGAAGTGGCTGGTCCGGAAGCGATCATAGTATTTAGTAGTGTTGGGTTTATTTCGGAAGAGGTAGTAGTGGGTAATCAGACGGTTGTTGATATGGTTTTATTCCCTGATATTAAGTCGTTGGAAGAAATTGTGGTGATTGGTTACGGTGAAGTGGAGCGACGGGATCTGACGGGTTCAGTAGGTAGTCTTGATGCCCAAGAGATTAACGAATTACCCGTAGCGGGGTTTGACGAAGCGATGCAGGGTAAATTAGCGGGTGTCCAGGTAAAGAACTCTAATGCCGCTCCGGGTGGAGGATTTGACATTTTTGTCCGAGGGGTTGGGTCACTCAATTCGGGATCATTTCCTTTAGTGGTTATTGATGGAATGCCGATTCAGAACGAAACTTTTCAGGAAGACAATAACCCATTCAACTTACTGAATCCTAACGATATTGCGTCGATTGAGGTGCTAAAGGATGCTTCGGCGGCAGCCATCTACGGTTCTCGAGCCGCCAACGGGGTTATCCTGGTAACTACCAAAAGAGGAAAACAAGGGAAATCGGTTATCAACTTTAACGCTTCCTACGGAGTCAGTGAGATCATTAATCAGCCTGAGTTTGGCTCCCGCGACCAGTGGGCGCAATTTTATCGCGATAGCCGGTTAAATTCGTACACCCGCTTTGATCCCGGCGCCTATAACCCGGTGTTGGAAGAAACCTGGGACGTAAACGACGATTTACCCACCCGAAACGGTAACCTCAGTGGTGAGAATACTGGAGGACGAATATTCAGGAACATACAGGGTGGTTTGGCCTTTCTGGCTTATGATGATACCAATATCTCGGGAATTACCCAGTCCGATATTGACTTTGTGGCGGGGATTGCTAACGGTACCGATCCGATATTTAATAATAATGAAGACTGGATCAGCCGGGTTCAGCGGGATCGTAGTTTTCCGGGTCGTCAGGCAAACTATAATCTTTCGGCCAGTGGGGGTTCCGAAAACATAAAATATTTAGTGTCAGGAAGTTACTTTGATCAGGAAGGTATTGTCAGAAACACTGGTTTTGAGCGATTTACCCTGAATATTAATCTTGATTTCGACGTGAACGATAATATTCGATTGGGAACCAAGATTGCCCCAACGTATCAGGTTTTGAATAATCTCAATGGCCAAAATGTAACGCAAGGAAGGTGGTTTGTCTCGCCCCTATGGCAAACTTCCCTTTTGATGCCCCCAATTTTAAATGCCTACGATGCTGATGGAAACATCATCCACTACGGAGCTGACTCTGACTTTCGGATAAATCAATACGAATACGGGATTACTTTCTTCGGAAATCCTCTCTACTGGTTCGAAGAAACGGATGAGCGGGAAACCTTTCGGTCGTTGGCCAATGTGTGGGGTGAGGTGAGTTTCCTCAAGGATTTTACCTTCCGTAGTGCCATCCAAACCGACTTCTCGGCTAGCCGAAGAAATCAATTCCGACCGTCCACTTGGGGATTCCGATTTGGTGCGCCGGGTCCGCAGAACTTTGCTAACGGTACCGTGAATGGTACTTCTACCCGCGACCAGGGGACGAAGTGGTACTGGGAGAATCTTCTTACCTACAAAAAGACTGTTGCGGATAACCACAATATTACCACTACCGCAGGATACACTGCCGAAAAAACCGTGTTTAGCGACATCCGCATCCGCAAGGAAGGATTTTTGTCCGACGATGTTGAACTAATATCAGCGGCTAATATCGTTGAAGATCAATTGAACGATGCTACCGAATCTGCGCTGGAAACCACGTTTATTGGCATGTTTGGCCGGGTGATTTATGATTGGAACAACCGGTATTATCTGACAGCTAGCTTTCGAAGAGATGGTTCTTCCCGTTTTGGCTCGGAGACGCTGTGGGGTAATTTTCCTTCGGTAGCAGTGGCTTGGCGCCTTTCCGATGAACCCTTCATGAGTAGCTTTGAATTCTTAGACAATTTGAAGTTTAGGGGTTCCTACGGCGTAACTGGTAACAGTGCTATTCCTAATTTCAGGCAGCAGCGAATCATTGGTTTAAACAATTACATCATCAATAATGCTTCAGCCCTGACTTTTGAGGATGCTGAGCTATTTGATCCTAGATTGGGGTGGGAGCGCACTGAGGAATTTAATGCTGGAGTAGATATAGGCTTCTTTAATGGTCGGTTAAATGCTACGGTAGACGTTTACCAGCGCATTACCACGGATATGTTACTCAATGTGCAACTGCCCGATTATACCGGTTACTCGTCTATTCTTCAGAACTTCGGCGAGATGGAAAACCGGGGCGTAGAAGTTACGATAAACGCTACTCCGGTAACCGGCCCAGTCCTCTGGAACACCAGCGTCAACGTTTCCCATAACCGAAATTTTGCTACCCGATTGTTTGATAACGAAAACGAGTTTATTCAGGGTTTCAACGCTAGTGGCTTTAGCCTGACGCGGACGTACGTCGATGGCCCCGTATCGGTATTCTGGGGCGGAATTTTCGACGGAGCCTTCAACGATTGGGATGAAGTATACAACGAACCTAGTGTGTTCAACTATTTTGGCGGCAGTACTTTTAATATGCGTAATCGAAATACTCATCCTGGCGATTTAAAAACCCTCGACGTAGACGGCGACGGAGTGCTGACGAACAACGATAGAACCGTAATTGGCAATCCCTGGCCTGATTTCAACTGGGGATTCACCAACACCCTCCGCTGGAAAAATATTGATCTCTTCGTTCAGATTGATGGTATTGTAGGAGCGGAAGTTTACAACGTGGTTCGTTTTGAAAATTACCGGCAAGGCCAGCGGGGGTTTAATATGCCTGCTGAATACCTGAATGACTACTGGGCGCCTGACAATCCGGATGCTCGCTTTCCCATACTTCGCACTAATCGTCAGGTCAATAGCGGTTGGGATAACAGTCTGTTGGTGGAAGACGGAGACTATACTGCTCTTAGAACCTTACGTTTGGGTTATACTCTACCGGAGGCATGGACCGACCGAAATTTCATTGACAAAATGCGACTCTACGTAAATATCCAGAATGCGCTCTACTTCACTGAGTACTCGGGCTACAATCCGGAGGGCAACAACCGGGGAGATGAAGCTTCGGGCCGAGCTCGCAATTTCGGGGTAGATGGAGGTAACTATCCGCTTTCCCGGGTAATCACATTCGGAGTTGATTTGACACTGTAAATCCTAAAGATGAGCATAATGAAAACGTTATTATATATAGTATTTACATTTTCTCTAGCCGTAGTATTTTGGGGTTGTCAAGATGATTTTCTGACCGACGCGGCTCAACCTTTAGACCGATTTGGGGGAAATGATTTTTACGATTCACCGGATAAAATTCAGAGTGGTGTTAATGCTATTTACTTCGAGTTATATGATCTGTACGCCCGGCCCAACTTGCTGTTCGCTTATGTCAATATCAGCGATAATGGAGCGCAAGACAACACCGAAACCGATGTGACCAACACCTTTGGAAAACGGTTGGTCGATGGCGACGTAGCGAATGCCTCTAATAACATTTGGCAGATTAGCTACAAAATCATCTCTAAAAGCAACATTATTGAAGATGCAATTGAGACAGGTTTTCCCGATTTTCAGGGTGATCCCGCATTGAGCCGGAGTATGGGGGAAGCCCGCTTTATGCGAGCCTATGCCTATCTAACACTGGTTACCATATTTGGTGATGTGCCGCTGCTGCTCGATCAGCCCGTGACCATAGAGGAGGCGAGCGCGCTTACCCGTAATCCGGTAAGCAGTGTTTGGGAACAAGCGATCATTCCTGACCTGGAGTACGCGGCGGAAAATTGCTGGGTAAAAAGCCAACTGGTAACAGAAGGGTTGTTGGGAAGCGCTCCCCAAGCAGCCGCCAAGCTGGCATTAGCCGAAGCCTATCTATTTAACGACCGTCCGGGCGAAGCCGAAGCTGTCCTTGAGGAAGTGGTCGCTTCCGGAGAATACTCTCTGCTGCCCGATTTTAGTGCGTTGTGGGGAGGTAACGATAATAATGCGGAATCAATTTTTGAGATTCAGTTTAACTTCGGGGAAACCGGTCGGGCCAACGACTATACCCGACTGTTACCGTTTGAATTGCAGGGAATCGGCGGATTTCAGTTTACTACCCAGATCAGTGTGCCAACGGATGATTTAGTAAATGCTATGGAGGGTGATACTCGTTTCCTGGCTACCCTAGATACCGGGCTTTACGATATAGATAGCATCTTCGTTGAGGCCAATCACTGGCGCAAATACACTGATTTTTCTATTGGGGCCGGAGCCATTGAGAACGACTGGAATATCAACCTAATGCGCTACGCCGATGTGCTTCACTTGCTGGCTGAAGCCGAAATCCGACAGGATAAAGTGGCTGAGGGGATGGCTCATGTGAACGAAACTCGAGCCCGAGCAAGTATGCCGCTATTCAGCGCAAGTGTTTCTCAAAGCGAAGCTCTGGATTTATATCTGGAAGAACGGCGGCTGGAATTTGCGGGTGAAATGAAGCGGTGGCGGGACTTGCTACGCACCGAAAAAACGGTAGAAGTCATTGAGGAGTTCTTGGGTACATCAATTCCTGAATCTCAGTTACTATGGCCAATACCGGAGGGTGAGATTGAAGCCAACCCCGATGGTATTTTTCAAAACCCTGGTTATTAAGCACTAAAATTGATAAGACAATGAAAAATTTTGCCATAAAATATTTAACAGCCTTTTTGCTCATCTCTGGTGGACTCCTATCGTGTAAAGAGTTTGAGACCCCAGTACCTACTGTTTCCAATTTTACCATCTGGGAGTTGACTACGGACGATAACGGAAGCGTTGTCCGGGGAAATCCGGTGACCACGGTTTCGGTGGGAGAAGCAGTAGAGGTTGAGGTGGTAGGAAATGCTGATATAGCCACGCTTTGGCCAGGAGACTTTACCTATCGTCCTTGGGAAAGCGACAGTATTCTTGATAGTCGTCTCTACGAGCATTATGGCCAATTGGGGGCCCAGGGAATGAGAATGAACCCTACCCAGGATGGCTTTGTACTACAATACTTTTGGCCAGAAACTGGTACCTACGATATTGTGTTAGTGCTCACTTCTCACGGTATCGATGGGCCTACTTTCGAGCAACGGGAATTTGACTTTACAGTAGATGTGGTTGAGTAGCCTTTTTCTATCACTCCGTCCTACGACCTGGATTTAACAGAGCGATACTGGAAATATGGCCTTCTTAAGAAAGATACTTAGTATTAGGAAGAGTTAAGATGAGTAATTGTCAGCTTGTAACTTTCAAATATCAGAAAACACATTTGCGTAAATATCTTGATCAGTAGCATTAAAGGAACTTGATAAAAGAGTCAACAGCACTCAACGAACAACAATACATGCAATTCAATTTTAGCTCTCTGAGAATTAGCCTAACTATTTTAGCAGCATTATTTTGGATAGGAGTAGAAGCACAGTCGCCCAATGACCCTAAGCCCAATGTTATCTATATACTGGTAGATGATTTAGGGTATGGTGATGTAAATTTTAACCTCCCCGATATAGCCGAGTTTAAAAATCCTTATGTCCAGACCCCTAGTTTAGCTAAGTTAGCAGAAGAGAGCTTGGTGTTTCGGCATCACTATGCCGCCGCTCCGGTTTGCTCACCTTCCCGGGCGGGGTTATTAACCGGCAGAACTCCTACCCGACACAACATCAACTTATATATTCGGGATACAAAGGACGATGATCAGATTTTTTTGCCAGGTAAAGAAGTTACTATTGCTGAAGTACTCCAGTCAGCCGGTTATGAAACTGCAATCTTTGGGAAGTGGCATCTCAATGGTGCTGATTGGGAAAACCAGGATAACTGGACCGGATGGACCGGTTCGTTTCCGAATCAACAGGGCTTTTCTGCAGGAATGGTTAGTAAGGAGAATCCGCACTTCACAAGACTACTAAAAACTAATACGCAACGCCACCCTGGTGACTTCTTCACTGTAACCGGTCAGCCGCTAGGACCCATCAAAGGATATACCAGCGACATCATTACTAATTCGGCAGTTGCTTGGATGCGGGACCAGCGGGATTCTTCGCGCCCCTTCTTTTTGTATTTACCCTACGATGCCGTCCATATTCGTGTAGAAGCCTCTGACCAGTTTGAGGCAATGTACGGTACCGGCAACGCTCGTAAAGATGCCTACTACGGAAATATCACGCATCTGGATGCTGCCATTGGTAATTTGCTTAAGGCGTTAGATTCTCTTGATCTAACCAAAAACACCATTATTTTCTTTTCTAGTGATAACGGTCCCGACGTACTACGAAGGTGGGAAGCTACCTACTACTGTTACGGAACATCGTATCCTTTATATGGTCAAAAGTATCAGCTTTACGAGGGAGGCACCCGGGTACCGGGTATGGTTCGCTGGCCTGGTGTCGTAGATTCCGGCATTTCAGATGAACCGAATAGCACTCTAGATATTTTACCTACCCTATGCGAACTCGTAGATGTTCCCTTACCTAGTAATCGTTCCCTGGACGGAGTGAGCATCCTAAATCATTTAACCGAAAATGAAAAAATAAAACGTGAACAACCACTGTACTGGCAGTTTGAAAGCCCAAGTGAATACGAAATGATCGGAGAAGGATATGATCGCCGTTTAGACGGTAGCCTTCGCAAACCCAACGGTCCACGTCCGGTGGTAGCCATCCGAGAAGGAAATTATGTGTTACGAGGATGGCAGACTGAGAAATTTACTATTCCAACGGAATTCACTTTAGTAGATGTGGTAAATGACCCCGAAGAGCAACAGGAACTATCTAAAGTGAAACCCGATATATACCAACGACTGAAACAAAAGCTGATCGATAAATACCAGGAAGTGAATACCGAAAGATTAAAAACTGCTTCTGACGTTGAGCAGAAAGTCTCTCAGCTTCCGGAGTAGTGTTTCTGTTTCGTGATCTAAGTAGTGAATGATACAATCCACGTGATCTACTTTAATCTTATCATAGGCTTTAGTGCTTCCACCAGCTTTCTATTTTTTCTCTAAGTTCATTGACGATTTCGGGTCTTGTTGCGGCCAGATTTTCATTTTCATAGGGGTCGTCTTTGAGATTGAATAACTCAACTTGTTGGTTCGCTTGGTTCGGAATAATTAGCTTATACGGTAGATTAATAGCAATACGGTGAAGTAAACTTGAATCTATAGTGGAGAAATCGTGGGCGTAGTTTTCGGCGAAGATTACGTCCCGGCTACGAAGCTCATCAGTATTGAGTAAGTTAATACCCGGCATTTGCCCAGGAGCTTCAATGCCACAGGCTGCTAAGATGGTGGTAGCAATATCAATACTACTTACCGCTACTGATGTATTCATTTCTGGTTCAATAGTTTCCAACCACCTGAACATTATCGGAGTGCGAATACCTCCTTCGTAGGGCGCTCTTTTTGAGCGGGGTGCATATTTATTGGGCCTTTCGGGGTCTTGTATCCAGCCGTTATCGGTAACATACACAAACAATGTGTTCTCGCTCAAACCCAGACGATCAACATAGTCCATTAGCTGTCCGCAGGTAACATCAAACCATTCGCACATAGCCCAGTAGTTGGCTACCGCCTTAGTGGGTGCTACTTTTAAGTATTTTTCTCTCAGACTATCCGGTGGATTATGAGGGGCATGAGGTAAGAATGGTGCATACCAGACAAAGAAGGGACTGTTCTGGGCTTGGGCACTATCCATAAAGCTATAAACTTCATTCATACCTTTCCGACCAATAGCTAATCCCTCATCGCCGTGACGTCCTCCGCGAGTGGGATCTCCGTGCGTCATCCCTTGATCAAACCCGCCGTTCCGGTAGTTTCCAAGCCACCATTTTCCCACTTGAAGCGAAGTATACCCTTCTGACTTCAGAAGATCGGCAATAGTACTTAGCTGGGTAAAATCTGAAAGGTATTTTTGATACTCCTCCATCCGTTCTACTAACCAATCCGAACTATAATTTTTATGCGCAGAAGTAAAAACCGGATCATTCCCTAGTATTCCGTGCTGAGAAGGATATAAGCCAGTAATGATAGATGCTAGTGAAGGGCTACACAGAGGGGCGGTGCTATAACCATACGTAAATGTTACCCCTTCGGAAGCCAACTGATCCAAACGGGGCGTTTCAATATGCTCATGACCCATGAAGCCATAGTCAGTCCAGTTCTGGTCATCGGAAATGATCAATACAATATTGGGTGGCTGCCGAATCTGCGATGCTTCTTTTCTACTATCGGTACAGGCTATTCCAATATAGAGAACAGGAACAAGAATGATCAATACTACGCTAATTTTCATAATCCGGAGGTTAAGTATTCTATATTCATCTTCTTGAATGTCTTTACGCAGCAAGATAATGCTTACCTGCCTAAAGTCGCGTACTATGAGTTTAAGAAGTCAGTGGTTTTATATGCGCCATGTTAGCCACGAAAAACTTTAGAATACATTTTACTTATTGTTTAGCTATTTTGCTAATAATCTTATTTAGGTATAGGGTAAACGCGTCAAAATTTTCAAATGGCTTTTCTAGCTAATGAAGCCTATTTTTAATCTACACACTAAAAAGAGAGTTAGCTATAAAAGTGCCTATACTCTCTAAAATCAGTATATCCCGATTTTGATGTGTTTGCCCTAGTGAACCAACACGGAGTTCTTTATAAGACAGAAGTTACTGATCAAAAGAGTGGTCAGAAGACTTTTGGGTTATAGCACAGTCTGCAAGTGGGTAATTTTGATCAGGACGGTGATACGGACATTATTGCGGGTAATTTAGTGCTAAATACGAAGTTGCGAAAACCTGGTGGAAGCGGGAAATCCGTATGTAGGTTAAGGATTTTGATGATAACGGAAGTGTAGAGTAGATACTTTGTTACCGTCGGGACGAGAAATGGTTTCCAATTCTTAGCCGATATGAGTTAGGTATGGTATTACCAGGAATAATTAAAAAACGGTTTAGTAGTTACGAGGCCTATGCCGGAAAAGGCATAGAGGAGATATTTACTTCTGATGAACTGAAAGGAGCTTCCGTAAGAAAAGCAAATCTACTGGCCTCAGTGTACCTTGAAAATTAAGGTAACCACACCTTCAATATTTCACCGTTACCACTAACTGCCGAGTTTGCACCGGTTTATGCTATGCAGGTGGGGGATGCTAATCAAGATCATTATTTAGATGTGCTAGGTGGGGAAATCTATACGGGGTCAGTACCTATCAGGCTCACTACAATGCCAGAATGGGTTTTTACTACTTGGTGAGGGGAATGGTAAGTTTCATGCTGCTACCCCTGCTGAGTTTGGAGTTATGGTGGAAGGAGAGGTGAGAAAAATACTATGAATTTGGAGTTTTTACTAATGATGCTTAGCAACTTTTGACACCCTGCTTCTGGCTGCCAAGAAAGATGATTGATTTAGACTTTATCCCAATCGAGAGAAAAAGTGTAAACATTTGATAATCAACCTTTTTCGTATAATTCAGTGAACCGCACCAAATATGAAAATGGTTTACCGAATAGTTCATCTATTTTGTAATAAGAATTGGGGTTAAATGAATGATTTGGAGATAAAAAAACGCTCTAAACCTATCATTTAGAGAGTTGTATGCCATTTTAGTTGCAAAGTTCGTCGGGGCGGCAGGATGATAATCTGTCTTATAACCTTCTGTATTTCAATATCTTATGAGAGCTATTTTTGTCAATTCACCGAATAGTTCACCTTATCAATAGCAACAAATCGAACTAATCGGTATGAGCGAAAGAACACGTGTTAAAAATACAGAATGGTCTGGTTTGATGCAAAATGAAGGTCTATAATTTATCCCATGAATTAGACTCGGATATATTACCTAATCAATAGTTACGCTTCCGAAGCTTCTTAAGGTTTTAGTTCTTTGGTAGAGTAGGAGAATTGATAAGTGGCTGATCTTAGTGCAACATGTACTCCTGCTTCGGTTTTCAACAACGTGTTTAGCAATTCCGATTTCAGAGATCCTTTATTAATCGAATTAAAACCACAGTCCTAGATGGTAGTTTTAATTCGATTAATAAATCTGTGGATAGTCTAAGGGTTTTCCTACTGAACTCTAACTCAACATCACTTGAAAAAACATATGTGTTACATTCATGAACATACGTTATGTATGGTCACCTCAAATGTTTGCAAATTACTGATACTTAGTGATAAAAGCAGGAACTCTTGGGCTGAACCTAGTTTGGATACATAGTATGCTCAGCCTCAGCTCTATTGAATATGGCTAGATCATCAACGAAAGGCAAAGGTATATCTCGCCGCTCAGCAATACAATCCGTGTTAGGAGTTGCTAGCGTTGGGATGATGGTGCTACCCCAATCCTCATATGCTGCCAGTGTTCCGCCACTGTCCAATCGTGAACCGGTCAAAATTACCCGACTGGAAACCTTTCTGGTGAAGCCCCGCTGGATCTTCTTAAAGGTTCATACCGATGCCGGTGTGGTAGGCTTAGGCGAACCCTTGTTGGAAGGTAGAGCACTCACTATTCAAACGGCTATCAAAGAACTAGAGCCTTACCTGATTGGCAAGGACCCTCGGCAGGTAGTACATCATTGGCAGGCCATTTACCGTCACGCGTTCTACCGAGGTGGCCCCATTCTTACTAGTGCTCTGAGTGGTATTGATCAGGCGTTGTGGGATATTAAAGGCAAACTCTTAGGTGTTCCGGTGCACGAGCTACTCGGTGGGCCTACCCGTGACCGGGTTACGGTTTACGGACGGGCTAGCAATGCTGAACAGATGAAGCAGCGAATTAGCGAAGGGTACAATACTATCAAGACCGGAGTGGCCATGGAAAACCCCGCTCGGGCAGTAGAAACCCCTAAATTTATTGATTATGCCGTGAATAACTTTGCCTCATTGCGGGAAGCTGCAGGGCCTGAGATCAACATCGGTATTGACTTTCACGGAAAGATATCGCCCCAAACTGCCAAGGTACTCATCAAGGCACTAGAACCCTATCAGCCGATGTTTATTGAAGAGCCGGTACAGTGCCAGAATGTGGATGTGATGGCGGAGATTGCGCAGAGCACACACCTTCCAATTGCTACCGGAGAGCGAATTTTTACCAAATGGGGTTTTAGAGAGATACTGGAAAAGGGGGCTGCCAGTATTCTGCAACCCGACCTTTGCCATGCGGGAGGCATTACCGAGGGACGATTGATTGCTGGAATGGCAGAAGCCTACTACGCGGTTATCGCACCACATAACCCGATGGGCCCCATCTCGTTAGCCTGTGGCTTACAGTTAGCAGCTAGTATTCCGAATTTCTTAGTCCAAGAGCAGGTCTCCCTAGGAGCAGGTTACTTGAAAACTCCTTTCAAGCTACAGGAAGATGGCACTGTGATGGTGCCTACCGGACCCGGTCTGGGTATTGAATTAGATGAAGATCAGCTAGCCGATAAAATTGGCCACGACTGGAAAAATCCGGAAACCTACGATCCTCGCGATGGCTCAGTGGTCGACTGGTAATGAGTATTTGAAATAAAAATACCCATTGAAAATCTCTACAAAAGCCAAAGAATAAATTACAATTAAACCTAACAGTTATGAAAAAACGGATTTACTCATTTATGAGAAAAGGCTGTATCTCAGGGCTACTACTGGCACTACTGAGTATGCAACTTTCTTATGCCCAGCAGACTATTACCGGACAAATTACTGATGATACCGGGGAGGGTATTCCCGGAGCCAACGTGCTGATTCAAGGAACATCCAATGGAACAGTAGCTGATGTAGATGGTAATTATCGAATTTCTGCTTCTCCTACTGATGCCCTAGTATTCTCGTTTGTAGGCTATGTTACCCAGACCGTTGAAGTTGGCAATCAAACCTTGATAAATGTGGCTATGAACCCCGACATTCAGAGCTTGGAAGAGGTGGTCGTAGTTGGATACGGAACTAGAAAGAAGTCAGATTTAACCGGAGCAGTGGCTCGGGTATCACCTGAAACCTACGAAAATCAGCCCATTGCTCGGGTTGAAGAAGCTTTACAAGGTCGGGCGTCAGGAGTAACAGTAGCTCGAGCCAACGGAGCACCGGGTGCCGCAGTGAAGGTGCGTATTCGCGGAGTTAATTCCATTACGGGTAATAACGATCCATTGGTAGTAATTGACGGTATTCTGGGTGGCGACCTGAGTACGCTCAACCCTAACGATATTCAGTCAATGGATATTCTGAAGGATGCATCAGCAACGGCTATTTACGGGGTGCGTGGCTCTAACGGAGTCATCATTATCACCACTAAAAAAGGTTCGGGTGAAGGAAAAATCAATGTGGATTACTTTGCAGTCATTTCTGAAGTGCCTCGTCTATTGCCTACATTGGCTGAGTCCGTAGGTGATTTTGCCCGAATTGAAAATATCCGAAGAGTAAATACTGGGGGTAACCCCATTTTTAGCGATGCTGAGATTTCAGCCTTGGAAGCCGATGGAGGAACTAATTACCAGGATGAGATTCTGCAAACCGGACTAAGCCACAACTTAGCAGTATCAGCCAGTGGTTCCGAAGGAAAAATCAACTACTTTATATCCGGTAACTATCGCGATGAAGAAGGTATTGTAATCAACACGGGTTATGAACAACTTTCTCTACGATCTAACATCGGTACAGAGATTGGCGAACGGGTTAGCATTAATCTTAATCTTTATGGAAGCCGAAGTAAGACCCAAAATAATTTTCAGACCTTCGGTAATGGGCAGGGTAGTTTGATGTATAAGGCGAATACCTGGGATCCAACTACTCCAATTTTTGATGAAAATGGTGAATTTAATCTACGATCTACCCGAGGAATTGCTTCACTAAATGATAATCCGGTACGTACCCTAACGGAGAGTGATTTTCAAGATGTAAATGAACGGCTGAATACTGCACTCAACATTAACTATAAATTTTCTGATCATTTCTCCTACACTTTAGTAGCGGGTACTCAGTTTAACAATATTACTCAGCAGCGGTACGCCGTAGAAGTAGGGGATGATTTCTTACCGCATACTTCTTTCTTTAATAATAAATTTAATACCCTTCAGTTGAGTAACATCTTAACCTGGGAGCAGGATTTTGGTATCCATAACATTAAGGTAACAGGTGTGCAGGAATTTCAGAATAATACTTTCCAAAGAAATGCCTATAACTCAAATGATCTAAGCCTGCCTAAAGGGTTCTATTTTGCAGAATTGGCACCCAACGCAGGTCAGACGATAAGTAATGACTTCAATGAACGAAGATTATCTTCCTACATGCTTCGGGCAGAGTATGTCCTTAACAATAACTTATTGGTTACTGCTACCGGGCGTTACGATGGTTCTTCAGTGTTCCGTCCGGGTAATAAGTGGGGTTTCTTTCCTTCATTAGCGGTGGCGTATAGTTTAGATGATTGGGTTACCAACTTACCCGGTTTTACTAGCCTAAAGATCCGAGCTGGATGGGGACAAGTGGGTAACCAGGCAGTAGATCCATTCTCTACGTTTGCTACACTGAGGTTTAATAATTACGCTTTCGATGGCTCTTCTGCTTCAGCGGGTACAGTACTCAATAGCTTTGAAAATCAGGATCTGACCTGGGAAACTACCAGTCAGGTAAACATTGGTATTGACGTTGGCTTTCTGGAAGGGCGAGGAAATTTGAGTTTGGATGGCTACCAAAAGACTACTACTGACCTTTTGTTGAATGTTCCAGTACTAGAGGTAAACGGCGGCGGAACTATCACTCAGAATGTAGGAGAAGTTGAGAATTTCGGAATAGATCTGGGTCTTGACTACATTGTTATTGAGCAGGAAAAACTGGATTGGACTTCTAACTTCACACTGTCTTTTCTACAAAATGAGGTAACTAACTTATTTGGTGAGGAAGAGGTGATTAATGGGTTATTCACTGCGCCGGGTGGGCAAGCGAGAGTGCTCAATATTATTGAAGAAGGCGAACCATTGGGTCAATTTAATGGAGCTACTTTCTTGGGAACCTGGAAATTATCAGAAGCAGCAGAAGCGGCTAATTTTGGCCGACAACCTGGTGATGCTAAGTACTTACGCGATGAGGATGGGGAGATCGTTTTCGGAGCGATTGGTAATGGTACACCTACTTTATTATGGGGCTTTAATAATACTGTGAATTTCGGAAACTGGGATTTCAATGTGTTCCTCCAGGGCGTACACGGATTTGATGTATATAATATCATGCAAGCAGGTATTACCGGTGGTGCCGGTGACTCTCGTAGTTTCATGGCCTCAGATCAGGTAAATCAGTGGACTCCCGAGAATGAAACCGACATCCCAGCCACCGTGCAGTTTTTCAATTCTTCCCGCTACATTGAAGACGGAGGTTTTATCCGGTTAAGTAATATGACCTTAGGATATACTTTCAATAACCTAGGGGGTAAAGAAGGCTCTTCAGTGAAGGTATACGTAGGTGGTCAGAACCTATTCCTAATAACCGATTACTCAGGTTACGATCCTGAGCTTACCTCTCGTCGGGGTAACCAAGGTAACGAAGACGTGGCTTCTGGTATTAACGTGGGTGCTTATCCCAATCCCAGGACATATACTTTAGGGGTAAAGGTTAGATTTTAATACCCGAAAACATTTCAGAAAAATAAAATGATTAAAAATATGAAAGCCATTTATTTCTATAGATTATTCAATGGACTTCTGGTGGCAGTTATGGCGATTGCTTTTCAGGGTTGTGAACTGGATGAAGATCCGGGTTCCTCCCAGTTGGCGGTTATTCCTTACGAAACGATAGCCGAACTCGAACTGGGGGTTAACGGAATATACGGTCAACTCCGGCAAGCTTCCTGGATGACCACCTTCTACGTAAACGGTTGGTCAGGTGATGATATGACTACCCACCGCGCCAGTAATAAAGCAGATTTTAGAGAGTACGATCAACGGTTTATTACGCCCGAAAATTCCCGCTCGTTTAATAACTGGGGAGCTGTATACGAAATGGTTCGAGCAGCTAACACTGTGCTAGCGAACATTGAGGGAATACAACTTTCTGATCAAGCAGCCCAAGATCGGCTGATAGGTGAAACCCATTTCTTAAGAGGGCTTATGTTTTACCATCTGACACGTATTCATGGTGAGATTGCTCTGCCATTAAGCATAGTGCCTGATCCTGAGATTAGTCTTGCTTCTCAGATACAAGTTTATGAGCAGATAGAAAGCGATATGCTCATGGCTGAAGCACTATTACCCGTGTCTTCTAATTTAGGAGCTTCTCGCCCTAACAAAGGCTCAGCTCGGGCTATACTAGCTCGTCTGTATCTGGATTGGGCTGGCTTTCCGGTAAAAGATAACTCTATGTACACCGAAGCTGCTTCTAGTGCCAAGCAAGTAATTGATAATGCTGCTGGTCACGGATTTGGCTTGGTGGACGATATGGGAAGTTTGTACACATTAGAAGGAAGATTCAATACAGAATCATTGTTCACCATTGCCTACTGTAATGATTGTGGTTTGGCAAACCGTAAGCACGGAAAGCTGGGGCTACCAGCAGACTACGGCGGATGGCAAGAAACTTTCGCCGAGATTCGTTTCTTTGAGGATTTTCCTGAAGGACCCCGGAAAGAAGCCACTTATCACGAGGCGGTGCCCGTAGATGCTAATGGGAACGCTACCAGCGACGTAGCAAACGCCACGAATTTTGTACCCTGGACTGAATTCAAGGATCAGCAAAATCCTATTTTCCGGAAAATTGTGGGACCTTTTGAAGATAACACCTGGCCTGACTTTCAGAGCTCGCGTAATGATTACTATATGCGTTATGCCGAACTGCTATTAATTTATGCGGAAGCATCCGGTAGATCGGGCAACGTGACTGGCGATGGGTGGGAAGCACTCAATCAAGTAAGAAGAAGAGCAGCAGGATTGCCACCTACCGTACCCGATGCTAGTGTAGATGTAACTAGTGGTGATATTGCCGAATTAGCTTTTGCTGAGAAGAAGTGGGAGCTAGCTGGAGAGTATCTACGCTGGTACGACCTGGTACGAATGGAGCGAGTGGAGGATGCCTTAGGAGGGGATGCTCGTGATCCGAGAGTTTCGATTGGAACAGTGTTCGATGAAAATGGCAATGCTACACCTGTTCCACTAACTGAGCCTTCTAATCCCATTCTCGGTTCGTTGGGGCCAGATAATTACTTTGCCCCCATTCCAGCGCAGGAAATAGAAAGAAACCCAAATCTGGGTAGACCAGCGAATTAAATTCTCATAAGCAGACGAATAGTTGAGTTTAACGGTAGAATTTTCAATATTCTACCGTTATCTATTGTAAGACAATTTGCTTTTACGAAGTGAAATTTCGTTCATATAAGTATACGTTATATTCAATATTGCCAAGTCAGCAAACGTATCACTTTCACTACACATGACCCAGTATTCAGTTACCATTCCTTCAGTACATTTCTGGACAGCTACTACCTTTTTACTGTCTGTACTTACCTTTTCTTGTTCTTCTTCCAATGAGACTACCTCCTCTGAGAATATCGTCAGACAAGCCAAATTATTTACCCAAGTCCCTTCTGATAAATCGGGAATTCATTTTGTGAATACCTTGGAAGAAACACTGGAGTCTAACTACTACCAGTACATGTATACTTACATCGGTGGTGGCGTCGCTGCCGGAGATGTGAACAACGATGGTTGGGTGGATCTGTTTTTTACTGCTAATTCCTCCGACAATAAACTATATCTGAATAGGGGAGAGGACGCTGAGTTTAGCTTTGAAGATGTAACCGATCAGGCTGAGATTGAACAAAAGGGTGGTTTCACTACCGGATTAACCATGGTTGATGTAAATAGTGATGGATTTCTGGATATCTATGTCTCGCGGGGCGGGTGGAAAGATGAAGATGGCAAATTTGCCAATTTGCTTTACATCAATAATGGAGCCGAGGCTGGAGAAATACCAACTTTTACCGAGCAAGCTGAAGAATATGGTCTTGCCGATGCTAACCGTACTATTCAAGCCACATTTTTTGATTATGACCGAGATAATGACCTGGATGTTTATGTATCTAACACGCCAGATATTACCAGTCGTACTCAAGTACTGGATTTAGAAAAAATTCAACAAGACCCCGAAACTTTAAAGTTAAAAGGAAGTGACCGACTGTACCAAAACGATGGCTCAGGGCACTTTACGGATGTATCGGATCAAGCTGGTTTGCAGTACGATATTGGCTTCGGGCTAAACCCTCAGGTTGGCGAGTTGAACAACGACGGCTGGCTGGATGTATACGTTTGCAATGACTTTAATGTGCCTGACCTAGCGTATATAAACAATCAGGACGGTACATTTACAGAAAGCCGGGATGAGCTATTCAAGCATATGTCATTCAACAGTATGGGCAGCGATATAGCTGATATTAATAACGATGGCTTTCCTGATTTAATGACGCTGGATATGAATCCCGAAGATTACATTCGGTCTAAAACTACCATGGCAATGACTTCTGTCGACCAGTTTGAACTGATGGTAGAAAAGGGCTATCACTATCAGTATATGCATAACATGCTGCAACTCAACAATGGTAATGGGACATTTAGTGAGATTGCTCAGATGGCTGGTATCGGAAATACTGACTGGAGCTGGTCATTACTATCGGCTGACTTTGATTTGGATGGTTACAATGATGTGTACGTCACTAACGGAGTTTATCGGGATGTAATTGACCGGGACAAGAACAACGAGATTTTACAAATTCTTAGAATGAACCAGCGAAAACCTACTGATAAGGATTTTCTAAAATTCTCTAAAATGCTGCCTCAGCAAAAGCTGAATAATTACTTTTTCAAAAATAATGGCGACTTCACTTTTAATGATGCCTCGTACGATTGGACTGACTCGCTACTTACTTTCTCTAACGGGGCAGTCTACGCTGATCTGGATAATGATGGTGATTTAGACGTAGTGGTCAATAATATCAATGATGAAGCTACGGTTTTTCGAAATAATGCTGCTGAGCAGCAGTCAGGAAGTTATCTAAAGCTAGAGTTTACTGGGCCAGAAACAAATCCATTCGGAGTAGGTACATTGGCAAAATTGCAACTGACTGATGGCTCAACCCTTTCTCGTCGGCTGATTAACACTCGAGGCTTTCTTTCGTCAGTATCTAACACGCTGCACTTCGGGTTAGCTGAGGAACAAACCATTGAAAAACTAGAAATTATCTGGCCGGACGGAAAACAGCAGGAGATCACTCAGGTTGCGCTGAATAATATTTTAGAGGTTGATTATCAGGATGCTCAAGAAGCAGAAGATGCACCGGAAAGTGAGAATACTTTATTTACGCAACTAGCTTCTGATTATCAGCATTTCGACCCTTACTTTAACGATTACCAGCTTCAGGTTTTGTTGCCTCATAAACTATCGCAAACTGGGCCAGCCGTAGCCAAAGCTGACGTAAATGGCGATGGTTTAGAAGATGTGTACCTGGGTGGTGGGCATACTCAAGTCGGACAACTTTTGTTAGGTGAAAAATCTGGCGAATTGCAGGTAGTAACTATTCCCGCGTTTGAGCAGGATAAGCAATACGAAGATCAGGGCACTTGCTTCTTTGACGCTGATGGCGATGGTGACCAGGACTTGTACGTGGTCAGTGGTAGCTACGAATTTTTTCGCAACCAACGAATGCACCAAGATCGCTTATACTTGAATAACGGAAGTGGTCAATTTACTAAAGCTACGGGATCACTACCGGAATTTGCTTCTTCTGGTTCGGTAGTAGTAGCTAGTGATTATGACCAGGATGGCGATGAGGATTTGTTTGTAGGAGGGCGGGTCGTTCCGGGGCAATATCCCACTCCGCCTACCAGCTATTTACTGATAAATACGCAAGGCAATTTTGAGATTGCCACTTCGGAGTTTGCACCTGAGTTAGAAAAAGTGGGCATGGTGACCGATGCCAACTGGGCTGATATAAATGGTGACGGAAAAGTAGATTTAGTTGTTACCGGGGAGTGGATGGGGGTTGAGGTTTTTATTAACGATGGTAAGAATCTAGTGAGAAGTGATGCGTATCCTACACTATCCAACGCCGTAGGCTGGTGGAATCGATTACTAGTGGAAGATATTGACAGCGATGGTGACCTAGATATTGTAGCTGGAAATCTAGGACTAAACTATAAATTCCATGCTTCGGAAGAAAAGCCATTTCAAATCTACACCAGCGATTTCGATTTTAATGGGGTAGAAGATGTAGTGCTGGCCAAAGAGTATGATGGTAAAGAAGTACCCGTTCGAGGAAAAACCTGCATGACGCAACAGATGCCTCACTTAGCCCAGAAAATCCCAACCTATACTGATTTCGCTAGTCGTGATCTGGAAGGTATTGTAGGAAAAAGGTTGGAGTCCGCGCTGCACTACGAGGCTACCGAATTTCGTTCGGGAATTTTTTTAAATCAAGGTGATGGGAAATTTGAGTTCTTGCCATTTGCGATTCCTGTACAGCAGTCGCCCATCAACAGTATGATCTTTGATGATTTTGATAGCGACGGCTCTAAAGATTTGATACTGGCCGGAAATAACCATCACTCAGAAGTAGAAACCACCCGAGCCGATGCCGGAATCGGTTCTTTTCTGAAAGGAGATGGAAAAGGCAACTTCATGTTAGTCAATAACCAGAAAACTGGTTTTTTTGCCGATAAAGACGTTCGCAATATGCTGGCGGTAGAAACTGCCGAGAGCAAACTACTTATGGTAATTAACAATAACGATACGCACGATATTTTTAGATTAAACCCACTATGAGGCACAATCATACTTCTATGCAACCTAAAAAAACACCAATCAAGTGAAAAAATCTATCCTCTTTATTTTATCCCTCGCCGTAACCTCCTTCACCTTTGCTCAGGTAAAAGTGTACGAAGGGCAGGAAACTATTCCTACTTATAAAACGGGAGCCGATGAGCTCAGCCCAGTCTTCTATACCGGCCGCGGAGTGCAGGGCGCACAGGGAAAAGTATACCCCTATCCGTTGCAAACCAAGTTAAGCGACTCGTTAGTGGATGTTACCTATGACATGGTATATTTGGAAAATGAGTATCTCAAAGTAACTATCGCGCCCTCTTTAGGAGGAAAGTTATTCTCAGCCATAGACAAAACTAATGGTCATGAGCTGTTTCACACCAACAGTGTTATCAAGCCTGATCTTATCGGAACATTAGGTTCATGGATTTCCGGTGGTATTGAGTGGTGTTTTCCTCACCATCACCGGACTACCACTATGTTGCCCAGCGATTATATGATGGTTGAGAACGAGGACGGTAGTGCTACGGTTTGGATTGGGGAAACAGAGAAAACCATGCAGATGAGAGGAGTAGTAGGAGTTACGCTACGTCCGGGACGCTCCTACATTGAGGTGGACTATCGCTTAAGCAATAGTAATGCACTTACCCAAACTTTTCTGTTTTGGGCGAACGTAGCTATTACTGCTAACGAAGACTTTCGCACTTTCTGGCCGCCTAGCCAGGAAATTGGAGTCTACCACAACAATACTAGCTTTATTCAGTGGCCTATTTCTAATGAAACGGATGATTATGGACGAACAAGTTATGCTGAGGGCGCAGACCTAACCTGGTGGAAAAATCACTCAAACCCGGTATCATTTTTCATGTGGGATAATAAAGAGGGGTTTGTGGGTGGTTACGACTATGGTCAAAATGCCGGTACGGTACATGTAGGCGATCCGGTAGAAAACAAAACTTCTAAGCTTTGGCAGTTCGGACCGGGGCTGCAGGGGCAAAATGCCCGGCGTAAGCTTACTGATGATGGCAAGGCTTACGTAGAGATTATGACTGGATCGTTCTCTAACAACCAACCGGATTATAGCTGGATTTTACCCCATTCGGTGAAAGATGCCAAGAACTACTGGTATCCGCTGCGAGATATTGAGATAGCCAAAAATTCTACTGTAGATGCTTCGGTTACGCTGCAAATGCGGGATGATAAAACCGTTTTCTACGGATTCAACACCACCCGGGCTATTAACAATGCTAAAGTAGTGCTGAAGTATGGCGATCAGGTCTTGGAAGAAAAAACGATCAATATTGATCCGGCAACACCCTTCACAGCTACATACAAAGGAAAAGAGATTATTGACGAATACCAATTATATACGGAGATCCAGGATAGTGACGGAAAAGTGCTGGTTTCTTACAAGCCTTATCAACTTCAATATCCAGAACTGCCCGAGCCACAGGAACGGGTGAAAAAGCCTGAAGAAATAGAGACAGTAGAAGACTTGTACCTGACCGGGCGATTTGTGGAGCAGTTCAAGCGTCCAGGCATGAATCCAGATGATTATTATCTGGCTGGATTAGAAAAATCGCCTAATGATTATCGACTGAATCTGGCAATGGGTACGCGTCGGCTCGGCGAGACTAAGTATCAGAAAGCATTAAATTATCTGCAAAAAGCAGCCGATAAACTAAAAGTGAAATACTATCAGCCTAAGGAGGGAGAGCTTTTTTACTATTTAGGTATGGCGCAAAAACAACTAGGACAGGCCGAAGAGGCATATCATAACTTTGCCCAGTCAACCTGGTACTACGCTTGGCACTCCGCCGGATATTATCAGTTAGCCCAGATGGAAACCCAAGCCGGAAATTACGAAAAAGCACTAGAGTACATCCAAAGTGCTTATGCTAACAATACCAAAGACGGTAGAATTACAATACTGTACTCGGCCTTGCTTCGCAAGCTTGACCAATCGGACCAAGCTCAAGAATTATTAGACGATCTGCTGGAGTACGACCCACTTTACTTTACGGCTTACTATGAAAAAGGCCTTATTCTGAATAAGGCCTCTTTAGCCCAGTGGCACAGCAATATGCAGGATGTGGATAACAACTATCTAGAAGTTGCTACCAACTACATGAATGCTGGCCTGCTCGACGATGGTATCACTTTGCTGTCATCTTTAGAAAGCCCCACCAATCCACTAGTGTATTATTATCAGGCCTGGTTTTATTCCGAGATGGGTGAGAGTGCTAAAGCAATCGAGGTGCTAAATTTGGCTAAGAACACTTCGCTAGATTATGCTTTTCCCTATCGACCAGAGACGGAAACCATTCTTAATCATGCCATTCAAATAGACGCGCAGAATGCAGATGCTTACTATCTGCTTGGAAATTTACTTTACGATAATCGGCCCGAGGATGCAATAGCTGCTTGGGAAAAGGCGTCATCGATCGATAGTAACATGCCAATGGTTTGGCGCAATTTGGCGTTTGGATTTTTCCATCATCAAAGTGATAGTGATAAAGCCATTGATTATTTGCGGAATGCTATAGAAGAGGAAGCCGACATGTCGTTGTGGTACGCTGAGTTGGCAAAATACTACGAGTTATCCAACGCCAATTTTACCGAAAGCCTAGCGATTCTTCGCAACAATATAGACGTAGTGAAGCAGGATGTTTCGGCACCTAGAGCCTTAGTGGCATTATACAATCTGAACGGCGAATACGACGAAGCTATCCAATTCCTCAACACTCACCATTTCCGAACTTGGGAAGGAGGACGGGAGATTTACTGGCACTACGTGGATGCTCATACTCTCAAGGCTATTGAGTTGATGAATGATAAAGAATATGAGTCCTCGATTACTCATTTAGATTCAGCCCTGCTTTATCCAGAGAACTTGGAAGTAGGCCAAGCTTCAGATGGAGAAAAAAATGCCCTGATTTACTACTTTATGGGGGAGGCCTATAATAAGATGGGCAAATCCAAAAGAGCCAAAGCGAGCTACCGACAAAGCGTGGCTTCCGAAAATCGAAGAGGAATGTACGACTTGCGCTACTATCAGGCCAAATCTTACGCAAAACTGGGTGAAACCGATAAGGCCAACAAGATGTTCCACAGCCTGATCAGCCAGGGGCAAGAACTCCGTGAAGCAGGGGCCGACAATACCCTGATTGCCGTAGAAGAAGGCTCATCCCGCAACAATAAAGCGATCTCCCAATCCTATTTCCTGGAAGCCCTGGGCAACCGAGGTCTGGGAAATAAGGAAGAAGCCCACCGCTTATTTCAATCAGCCCTTGATGAGTATAATCATAACTTATGGGCTAAAGTGATGATGAGTGGAAAAGAGCTATCCTCTTCGGAGTAGAGAGTAAGGGCTATTTGCTACACGTATACTATTGACCCCATCTGAAACCGTATCTTTTTTACACCGGATGCCAGCCGGAACACTGGATTTTATTGAAGAACCCATTCGGGACGAAACCCCGGAAGCCTACGAAAATCTCCGCAAAATGGTATCAGTACCTTTTGCCATTGGCGAAGAGTTTGCCAACAAGTGGCAGTTTTTGCCCTACTTGGAGAGAGGCATTACCCAGTTTGCTCGGGTAGATGTCTGCAATGTAGGTGGCATCACCGAATTTATGAAAGTAGCGTCTCTGGCCGAATCTCATTACATCGATCTAATGCCTCACAATCCTCTAGGACCAATTTGTACCGCCGCTAGTTCCAACATGAGTTAGCTGGAAGACATATAAATACCCCGGTAGGCCAAAGCGGGAACAATTCGCTCGAATTCTATCCGGTACAGCCCCAACTGGATAATAACTGGTATCCCGTCCCGGATTTGCCCGGTTTGGGAGTAGAATTCAACGAAGAATTAGCCAAAGAACAAACATTTATCCTTCAGGAAGTGCCACACCTTAAACGCCGCGATGGCTCATTTACCAATTGGTAATTGCTTGAGATACTCACCAGTGAAGAATCGCGCATTTGTTATAAGAATAAAGTATTCAAGTAGCACAGCTTCTAAACATTTCTTGACGGGGAGCGAACACTGCAGTACATGAGTGACTAAAGAAAAAACATACCTGCTAGCATCGTGAACATATGTGGCTGAGTTCCTCGTTCAGAGTGTCTATATTTCAGCAATAACATGCACTGAACGAATGAGAAAAAGCTACAATCACTTACTCTACTTATTCATATTTGCCTATTTGGGTTCACCTCAGCTGTTTGCTCAGTGTAGCGAGAAATATCAGCCGGAATAGGAGCCGCTACTTCAATACCAGACGCCGGAATGGTTTGCCGTTGCCAATTTGGGCATCTTTATCCACTGAGAGCGTCGCTCATGAATGATGACCTTGTAGTTTAGACAATTTCTCATAATTATCATTCATTCATTCATCATTAAATTACCAAATGACCTATTAGCAATGAACGATCAAACTTTCAGTTCGCCAACCCTTCAACGACATTTCACCGATTACCTTCTTTGGTGCTACCTCACCGTAATCATACTCGTTGCTTGCAACCCTGAGCCTCAATCAGAACAGAAAGCGGCGCCATCTGATGGAGAAAGAGGGTTTCCATTTAACCTGCCGAAGGAAAAGCCGGATAGAGCATTAAGCGTGGCTATGGCGCGTAACTACAACAATTATCTGGCTCCCCGCCCGGAGCACAATGAGCTTTACTCTCAGTTCAAATACACTGAACTTCAGGGCTTAGACTATAATAATGGCGATGGGACTATCTCCCGTCGTGATCCCTCAAAGGTTATTTTTGCAAATGAGAAATACTATGTTTGGTACACCCACCGGGAGACTCCTTCTCCGCCCCAGGGGGTTGACCAGAGCAATGATACCGTTCCCTCTACTGATTGGGATTTAGCGGAGATATGGTACGCTACCAGCGAAGACGGTTTTACCTGGGAAGAGCAAGGGGTGGCGGTTCTCAGGCCTCCCAAACCCAACGTAGGTTGGCGTTCGGTGTCTACCACCGATATTCTCGTGTGGGAAGGTAAGTACTACCTCTACTATCAGGGCTTTATGGAAGCAAGCGGCAAGCGGGGCGACGACTGTCCGGTAGCAGTCTCTTACGCTGATTCGCCCGATGGTCCCTGGACACCGCACAATGAAATTGTGATTCCGAATGGGGCGGAAGGAGAATGGGATCAATACTCTATTCACGATCCGTATCCGCTGGTACATCAGGGAAAAATCTACGTTTACTACAAATCAGATTTCGACGGAGACCCTCGGCTGGTAAGAATGCAGGGGCTGGCTATTGCCGATAACCCTCTCGGACCATTTGAGAAACACCCACTCAATCCGGTGATTAATTCCGGGCACGAGACTACCTTGTTTCCTTTCAAGAGTGGTATTGCGGCTTTGGTTTCTCGAGACGGTAACGAACACTTCACCGTGCAGTATGCGGAAGATGGTGTAAACTTCGAGATTGCTTCTATCACCTCGCTAATACCTATTGCTGCCGGGCCATATATTCCCGACGCCTTCACCAATACTCAGAATGGTCGGGGTATCACCTGGGGCATTTCTCATATTACCAATGCAACTACCTGGGAACAAAGTCACTCCATACTGCTCCGCTTCGACTGTGATCTGAGTCAGGACGTAGATGATCCGGAAATGAAGCGGCACAGCCAATACTACAAGCCAGATTTTTACTATCAGCACGGCTTAACTCAGAGGCAGCGCGAGAGAATTATGGCTGATAAGAAATAGCTACCCTTTTAATGATATGAAACTATTATGATTAGAAGAGCTAGCCTGACATAAAGTCAATCGATAAATAAGTCTGCTTGCTATTGCGGGATAATATTATCAATTTACTATTGATAGTTGAGAGATAATTACTTCTTTTGAATACGATCCCTCATTCAATAGTATTTTATGTCAATATTTAAATTGTCATCAGCTACTACCGCCCTGCTACTCACCTTCCAAATTATCTGGGGGCAGACCGCTCCGCTGCAATTTGAGCATCTGACATCCGAACATGGCCTCACCCAAAATGATGTAAACTGCATTTTGCAGGATCATCAGGGTTTCTTGTGGTTCGGGACCCACGATGGTTTGAACCGCTACGACGGTTATAAATTTGAAGTTTTCCAATCTGATCCTAACGATGCCGAGAGTATCAGTAGCAATCTGATTTTTACTTTGGTAGAAGACCATCAGCAAAATCTATGGGTGGGCACCACTGGTGGGGGGATTAACCATTACAATTCTGAAACCGGAGAATTCACTCGACTTGTACACGAGCCCGGAAACGATAAAAGTTTAAGCAACAACTACATCCTTTCTTCCTGGGTAGATAGCAAGGGGCGGGTATGGGTTGGCACTGTAGATGGCCTGAACGTTCACGTGCCCGACTCTACTGGTCAAACCATAGGTGGGTTCAGTCATTTTTTTACTAACCGAGTAACCTACCCAGATCCTAATCAGCGGCGAATAAATACAATATTTGAAAGTGCTTCGGGTATACTTTGGGTGGGAACTCCCGCAGGTTTATCTAAACTGGAGTCCGATGCAGCTCACACCCATCAGGAGTTCCAATTTGTTCAGGATATACCGAATATACAGGCTATCAACGAAGATAAACCAGGTAATTTGATTGTGGGTACTAAAAAGGAGCTCTATTATCAACAAGCTGGTCCTGAATCCAAAAAATTCACGCTGATTGCTACGGTTGGCGTTAACACCATTGTGGTTGAGCCGAACGGTGATATTTGGAGTGGTTCAAACGAAGGGATAGATCGATTCCGGAAAGGGCCGGGGAAAGCAATTCCTGAACTACAAGAGCATTACATAAATGAGGTTGCTAATCCGAATAGTCTAAGTAAGAATATTGTAAAGCAGTTATACCTGGACGATGCCGGGTTTATCTGGATTGGCACCAATGGGGGTGGGGTGAATATGTTTAATCCTCAAAAGAAATCCTTTCGTCATTACCAGAGAAACGTTCATTCCGGCAGCATCAGCTACGATAAAATCCGTTCCATCTTCGAAGACAGTCAGAAAAACCTGTGGGTTGGTACTGAAGGAGGAGGGGTGAATCTTTTGCAGGCTGGTAAGGAGAATTATACTGATTTTCAGCATATTACCGAGTTGAAAAACATCTTTGCCATTGCAGAAACGAATTGGGATGGCAAAAAAACGATTTGGCTAGGTTCGGAAAAAGAAGGGCTATACCAAATTCGTCAGCGAGAAAGCTGCTGGGTTTTAGAACCCGAATTAAGTACAAAGGTGGCTTCTGATGCTTCGGTTTTCAGCTTGCTAGAAGATCGCAGCGGTGCATTATGGGTTGGAACCTATAATTCCGGATTATATCGCTTCCTTCCTGACGGGGCAGTGAAAAACTTCCGGCACAATCCAGCCAATTCGTCCAGTCTTTCCGATAACATTGTCAGGAGTATTTTACAAGACCGTAGTGGAAATCTATGGATAGGTACTGGAAATGGACTAAATAAACTGTCGGCTGACGAGCTCAATCAAGACCAACCCTCATTCGTTAGTTTTAAGAATATTCCGGGCGATATCAGCAGCCTCAGCTTCAACTATGTGCTGGCATTACACGAAAGTCAGCAGGGCGAGTTATGGGTTGGTACTTTTGGGGGAGGGCTTAACCGTTTAAACGTTTCTCCCGATGGCACTGCTACCTTCTCAGTATTCAAAGAGAAAGACGGGCTACCCAATAATGTTATCAAAAGTATATTGGAGGATGAATCAGGCAATCTGTGGGTTGCCACCAACAAGGGGCTGTGCCGCTTTGACCCGGTTCAATTGGATTTTAAAAACTATGACGTTAGCGACGGACTACAAAGCAATGAGTTTAGTGAACTAGCGGCTTATAAACGGCAAAACGGTGAGTTTCTGTTTGGAGGGGTAAAAGGTTTCAATGTATTCTACCCGAACTGCATTTCCGATAATCTGCACTTCCCCCAGGTAGCTATCACCGACTTTCAGGTCTTCAATCAGTCGGTTCCGGTAAATGTAGAATTCAATGGAAGGATAGTATTGCCTAAGGTAATATCTTTAGCTGAGAAGGTTAATTTAAATTACTGGGAAAACGACTTTTCTCTGGAGTTTTCGGCCTTACACTTTGCCTCACCTTCCAAAAATCAGTACGCCTATATGCTGGAGGGATACGATGAAGATTGGGTTTACACCAACGCCGATAAACGCTTTGCTACGTATACCAACCTCAAGCACGGTAACTATAACTTTCACATAAAAGCAGCCAATAACGATGGTATCTGGAACGAGGAACCGATTTCGCTAGCCATCAGTATTGCTCCGCCCTTCTGGCTTAGTTGGTGGGCTTACATGCTCTATGGAGCAGCATTTCTGGCAGCGATATGGTTTATCCGAAAATATACTCTGATTGGAATTTGGGAAAAACACCAACTGGAACTGGAGCATCTGCAAAAAGAAAAAACAGAAGAACTACACCAGATGAAGCTTCGGTTCTTTACCAATATATCCCACGAGTTTCGTACTCCGCTTACCCTTATTTTAGGTCCTCTGGAACATTTGATCCAGTTCGGATCTAAGATGGAAGGAGAAGATAGAAAAGGACATTATCTGCTAATGCAGAAAAACGCCCGTTATCTGCTGCGGTTAGTCAACCAACTGATGGACTTCCGTAAAATTGATCAGGGAAAAATGAAGTTGAAGCTACAGCAAGAGAAAGTAGGGGGCTACATGCAGGAAATTCTGGAGCCTTTTCAGTTTGTAGCGAAGAAAAAGAGTGTCCATTTTGAAATTATCAACGATGAACCAGAGCTAACCGCCTGGATTGACAAAGACAAGCTGGAAAAGATTCTATATAACTTAGTTTCTAACGCCTTCAAATTTACCCCCGAAAGCGGAAAAGTAACAGCCTCAATCGCCTACCAAAAACCATCGGAACGCTGGGAGCAGGGTGGGGTAAGCTTGATTATTCGCGACAGTGGATCGGGAATTTCTTCCCAACAAAAGTCTCATATTTTTGAGAGATTCTATCAAGCCGAAGGGCTGGAAAGCTTGAGGAGTGAAGGTAGCGGCATTGGGCTTTCGTTTACAAAGAGCCTGGTAGAACTGCACCAGGGCGGAATTGATTTTAGTAGCGTTCAGGGTCAGGGAACCTGCTTTACTGTAACCTTGCCCCTAAGTAAGTCAGCGTATAAACCAACTGATTTTGTGAAGGAGCCAGTCTTAGATATTGACTTCAAACTTCCGGCTGATGCCTGGTTAGATTTGGAAGAATTGCCGATAGAAAACAATACTTCGCAAAGTCGAAATCTGCCTCAACTTCTCATTGTGGATGACCACGCTGATATTCGGGCATTTGTAAAACAGACCTTTATTGAACAATATAATGTATTAGAAGCTGTTAACGGACTGGAAGGCTTGCAGTTTGCTGAAAGAGATCAGCCGGATATTATCATTTCGGATCTGATGATGCCCGAAATGAATGGTCTGGACATGTGCCAGCAGCTAAAGTCAAACGAAAGCACCAGCCATATTCCGATCATACTTTTAACTGCCAAGGAAACAGAAGAGAACAAATTAGAAGGGTTGAAAACCGGAGCCGATCAGTATCTTACCAAACCCTTTAATGTAGAGATGCTCAGGGTATCGGTTGCCAATCTGGTAATAGCCCGGGCTGAGCTAAAGAAACGATTTACGCGGGAGGTCTACCTACAACCCTCGGATGTAACTGTAACGTCTGCCGATGAGAATTTTCTCAAGCAGGCTATTGCTTTGGTGGAGGCTAACATGGAAGATCCGGAGTTTAATGTTGAAGCGTTGGTAAAAGGTGTCGGCATCAGCCGGAGTAAACTTCACCTGAAGATGAAGGCAGTTACCGGCCAATCCAGTAGCGAGTTTATTCGGACTATTCGCCTCAAGCGCGCAGTACAACTCATGGAGAAAAGTGATCTGTCGGTTAAGGAAATCATGTATCAGACTGGTTTTAGCACTCCATCTTATTTCTCCAAATGCTTTAAAAAGCAGTTTGGGGTCATTCCCAGTGAGTATCTTAAGCAGGAAAGAGTAGAAGTAGGGTAGGGCCACTATTCTATTCTTTTGCAATCTGAGTTAAACATACGTGGTATGAAAAAAGACATATGTCGTAACCCGGCAATGCATATTCTATCATATTTAACTATCGTTTAACTAGTAGCAACCCCCTGCACTACTTACTTATTGGAAATGAAAAAACTAGGCGCACTCGCTATTATTATGTTGGCACTATGGGGCTGTCAGGCAGATGGGCAAAAGCAAGAACCTGAAACAGTAACCCCACCGGTGTTTGAAGCCAACTGGGAGTCTTTACAGCAGTACGAAACCCCGGAATGGTTTCGCGATGCTAAGCTAGGTATCTTTATTCACTGGGGGGCTTACGCCGTACCAGCCTACGGCTCAGAGTGGTATCCCCGCCTGATGTACATGGATACCGCTACCTTTTCTGCCCAGCTTAATCCTCAACAAGAAGGCCCAAACCACGTGTACCTTCACCATAAGGAGAATTATGGAGATCAGAAGGAGTTTGGCTACAAGGATTTTATTCCCATGTTTAAAGCGGAGAATTTTGATGCTAGGGAGTGGATTAGCCTGTTCAAAAAATCCGGTGCCAAGTACGTAGTACCGGTAGCCGAACACCACGATAGCTTCGCCCTGTACGATTCCAACGTGACCCGTTGGAACTCGGTGAACATGGGACCAAAACGGGATGTACTCGGTGAACTCTTTGAAGCTGGTCGCGCCGAAGGGCTAAAAATGGGAGCATCTTCTCACTTGGCATTCAATTGGGCCTTCTTCAACAAGAAAGATCATTTTGACACCGTAGACCCTGAGTACGATGATTTGTACAGTAAAAAAGGGAAGGCGCTGGATGAACCCGTCTCGGATGAGTTTAAACAGTGGTGGTGGGAGCGTACCACCGATCTGATTGATAACTATCAGCCAGACATCCTTTGGTTTGACTTCTTCCTAGATCAGGAAGCCTTTAAGGAGTACCATCCCAAGATTGCCGCCTACTACTATAATCAGGGACTGGAGTGGAATAAGGAAGTAGTGCTACAGGATAAGAATTTTGATTATGAGGCATTTCCACCCGGTACTATGACTCTAGATATTGAGCGGGGTAAGATGTCGGATATTAGCGATGAAGCCTGGCAAACTGATACTTCTATTGGCAAAAATTCCTGGGGCTACGTAACCAACTGGGTCAGTAAAACTCCCAATACGCTGGTAGATGATCTAATTGATATTGTCAGTAAAAATGGTTGTTTATTACTGAACGTAGGACCTAAAGCAGATGGAACCATTCCAGAAGATCAGCAGCAAGTACTATTAGAGATTGGAAAGTGGTTAGAGACCAACGGCGAGGCCATTTACGGTACCCGACCCTGGAAGATCTTTGGTGAGGGGCCTACAGAAGTAGCCACTGGGCACCATACCGAAGGCAAAAACCAGGATTTAACCGCCCAGGATTTCCGGTTTACTACCAAAGGAGACAAACTATACGCTATTGCAATGGATTGGCCTGAAGAAGGAGAATTGCTGATTAAGTCTTTAGGTACTGATGCCGATCATTCGGAAAAAGTATCTGGTGCTAAACTACTGGGTAGCGACGCCGATATCAGTTGGGAACAAACCAGTGAAGGGTTATCTATTCAGTTCCCTTCTGAAAAGCCCGGTGACTATGCTTATGCAATTGAAATTACTATTGACATATAATTTTTAGTTTAAGAAGTAGTCAAGTAAATTTAGGTATAAGTTTTACACTACTAACCTATCCATGAAGAGCAAGTTAGGCTTGTCAAAAAAAGCACTGGTGCTTAGCTACACACCAACGATCAGTAGCGCCTTGACTAATAACATAATTTCTCGATTTGTAGTACTATTTGTTTTATTGGCCTGGGGTTGTTCTACACCTGTTTCCGAACAGCCATCATCTCGTCCAGACGTGATTATCATTATTAGCGATGATCAGGGTTACGGTGATTTATCCTGCCACGGAAATCCTTATTTAAAAACTCCTAATCTCGACCAGTTATACTCCCAAAGCACAAGACTTACCGACTTTCACGTAAGTCCTACTTGTGCGCCCACCCGCTCTGCTTTGCTTACCGGACATTACGCTAATCGTACCGGAGTGTGGCATACCATCGGTGGTCGGTCGCTTTTACGAGAGGGAGAGGTAACAATGGCTAATGTGTTTGCGGATAATGGGTACGCTACCGGTATCTTCGGTAAGTGGCATTTGGGTGATAACGAACCCTTCCTTCCGCAAAATCGTGGTTTTCAGGAAGTCTTAGTGCACGGTGGTGGGGGAGTAGGGCAACAGCCGGACTACTGGAATAACGACTACTTTGACGATACCTATTTCCACAACGGGAAGCCCGAGGAATACAGTGGCTATTGTACCGATGTGTGGTTCGATAATGCGCTGGACTTTATGGGAAATAAAAGTCAGGCAGAACAACCTTTCTTTTGCTATATCGCTACCAATGCCCCTCACGGCCCTTACTACGTGGAAGACAAGTACGTAACCCCTTACCAGGATAATGAACAAATCTACAACCCAGCTTTTAACGGGATGATTGCCAATCTGGATGAAAACGTAGGAAAACTGTTGAGGTACCTGGAAGAAAATAATTTGGCTGAAAATACGCTGTTCATTTTTATGACAGACAACGGCACCAGTAGCGGAATTGGAAACCGGGATGGAATGCAGATTGGCTATAATGCCGGAATGCGGGGCAAAAAAGGTAGTATGTACGAAGGTGGCCATCGGGTTCCGTTCTTTCTTCGCTGGCCAGGAGGTAATGTTCCCACTAACCATGATGTTACTGACTTGACTGCTCACGTTGATGTGCTGCCTACTCTGGTTGATATGCTGGGTTTACAAGCACCATCTAGTGTAGCGTTCGACGGAACCAGTCTCAAAGACCTCATTCTCAGTAACGATACCAGCCAGGTCTCTTCCCGAATACTAATTACCGATTCGCAACGACTGGAATATCCAGAAAAGTGGCGACAATCCGCTACCATGCAGGGGCTGTGGCGGTTGATTAACGGAGAAGAATTATACAATCTGGAGCAAGACCCTGGACAGCAAAATGATGTTGCTAATCAGTTTCCAAATAAGAAGGATGAACTTCGGCAAGCCTATAAAAGCTGGTGGGAAGACATTCAGTCTACTTTTGACGATACTCCCCATATCCTAGTCTGTCCACCCCAATCTCCTGTTACTACGTTATACACCCATGATATGCACATGGCCGAGGGGTATAATAGTGTGGCCTGGAACCAGCGGATGGTACGGGAGGGAATGCAGAGTGAAGGGTGGTGGGCGGTAGAGTTTCCACAGAGTGGCACCTATCGAGTTACGCTTCATCGTTGGCCTCCTCAGCTAGAAGCCAGCTTTAACGAAAGTTTACCTCCTCGTCCGGCAGTACCCGGAACCACCGTAGATTCATTAGCAACCGGAAAAGCCCTGAGCATTAACCGGGCTTTCATATCGTTGGATGAGCAGCAAGAAGAACTTAACCTTGAGGAATATGAGGGTGTAGTTTCATTTTCAGTGCCAGTGGAAGTAGGAGAATATGAGCTGCGGGCAAAATTTGAAGACGAAGCCGGTAAGCTGTTCTCTGCCTATTATGTGCAGATAGAGAGGAGAGAATGAAGAGTTTTATCTCAAAGCATGAGCCCTAAATTGACTTTAAGGAAATACTAGGCAATATCATTCACATGAACCCTAAAGCCATTTAATCTGCCGATATGCACAACCGAAACAATCTAAAAATCAAGTCTAGTCCAATAAGCTTCCTACTGAGCGTTTTCACGCTGATGGTAGCTTGCCAGCCGCAGCAAGATTCAACCGAAGAGCAGGCATCACCCAAACCTAATATTATCTTCATTATGTCGGATGACCATACCACTCAGGCGTTTGGGGTATACGGCAGTCGATTAGCTGAAGTTAATCCAACCCCGGTGCTGGACGGCTTGGCGGCCGAAGGAATGGTGTTTGATCAGGTATTCTGCAATAACTCTATCTGTACGCCCAGCAGAGCAAGCATTCTCACCGGACAATATAGTCAGACCAACGGAGTGATTGACCTGGATGGCGTCCTTCTACCCGAACGGCATCACCTCCCTCGGGAAATGAAGAAACTGGGTTATCAGACCGCGATTGTCGGTAAATGGCATCTCAAAGAAGAACCCGCTAACTTCGATTACTATGAGGTGTTACCAGGTCAGGGAAAATACTTCGATCCGGAATTTCGAAAAATAGGGGAGGGTACCTGGCCGGATAATTTCGTTAGTTACCAAGGACATTCGTCCGATATTATCACGGACCGTACGCTAGATTGGTTAACCAATAAGCGGAATAAGGATCAACCTTTCTTCCTGATGCATCATTATAAGGCACCTCACGATGACTTTGAGTTTGCTCCCCGTTACACCGACTACCTAGCCGATACTGAAATTCCCGAACCGGCTAGTCTCTACGATCAACCTGATTTTGGCTCCGAAGCAACCCTGGGGAAGAATGACAGCTTAATCCACCGAATTGGTACTTCCGTATCTGACCGGCACACCTATCGTAGTTATACAGCTCAGTATGGTCTTGAAGCCTCGGATCAGAAGGAGGCTACCCATTTGGCGTACCAGGAATACCTCAAACGCTACCTGCGCTGTGTAAAAGGCGTAGATGATAATTTGGGGCGATTGTTCACTTACCTCAAGGAAAATGATTTATGGGAGAATACCGTTATTATGTACACCGGCGATCAGGGCTTTATGCTGGGTGAGCATGACTATATGGACAAGCGCTGGATGTACGACGAGTCTATGCGTATGCCTTTTATTGTGCATTACCCGGCAATGGTACAAGCCAATAGCCGGAGCAATGTCTTAATTAATAATACTGATTTTGCCCCTACCATGTTGGAACTGGCGGGGGGGCAGGTTCCAGACTATATGCAGGGTAAAAGTTTTGCCAGCGTATTGGAGGGCAATGAACCACAAAATTGGCGAGAAGCTACTTATTATCGCTACTGGATGCATATGATGCACCATGATGTACCTGCAAATTTTGGTATCCGTACCAAAGACTATAAACTCATATTTTATTACGGTTTGCCTAGTGATATGAGCAGTATGGGAAAACCTACTATGCCTTGGCTACCAGAATCGTACCCGATTGAACAAACCCCGGCTGCCTGGGAATTTTACGACTTAAGTCAGGATCTAGAGGAATTACATAACCGTTACGGTGATCCGGCTTACCAGGAAGTAATCCAGCAACTGAAAGAACAGCTACAAGCCAAGCGAGAGGCATTAAAGGAAACCGACGAAGATTACCCGCACATTCAGGCCGTGATTGACGCCCACTGGGACGATTAGTTCCTCTTTTTACAGTGCCTGCGTAGAATTCTGATCTGAAAGTTGAACACTATGAGCGACCGCCCAACACCAACCTACCAAGCCGATATCAACGAATTACGTCTGCCTTTTGATCGGGGTAGTAGATTAGTATACGGTACTTCCGGACTAGGTGGGGTGTGGGGAAAGGTAGACGAAGCGGAAAGTATTGATTGTCTGTTGTATGCCTTCGAAAACGGCATTACATCGCTGGATACCTCACCTTCCTACCACCGAAGCGAAGAGTTTGTGGGAAAAGCCTTACGGCGATGGTTCGGTGAGCGTCCCTTCATCAGTACTAAAGTAGGCCGTTTACCCGCTGAGAAAGCCGACGAATGCTACGTGGATTATTCCGCATCCAGTATGCGGCATAGCCTGCAACGCAGTCTGGACCGGCTAGGAGTAGCGCAGGTTGATCTGCTCTTTTTACACGAGCCCCATCTGGTGCCAATGGAGAACATGGAGGAAATACTGGAAACACTTCGAGAATTTCAGGCTGAAGGGCTTACTCGCTTGCTGGGGGTCGGAGGTAATCCGACCGATGTATTCCGACCGTATGTCACCCAAGATAATTTTCAGGTAGTTTCCGGTTTTCTGAAGATAGATGCCTGCAACCTCTCGGCCTTTGAAAAAGATATTCCGTATATTCAAAGGGAAGGAATCGCTTACTACGCCGCTTCGGCCCTGCATATGGCGCTGCTAGGCTCCCGATTTGAACGATATACGGCTGACCCACCCAATATCGAATGGATCACCGATCAGGATTTGAAAGCCGCCACGGCTGTGAACCAACTGGCAGTGAAATACCAAATTCCTTTAGCCACATTCGCCCAACGCTACTTGTTTTCAGTGAAAGAAGCCGATAGAGTGGTGATGGGAGCCAGAACTATCAAACAGATACAGGCTACGGTAGTAGATTGGCAGCAGGGAGTTCTTCCCGAAGGATTGTTCCAAGAGATAACTAATACGATTTACCTATCTAGAGATGATCACTAATTATTTAAAAACTATGTGAATCAAGGGTAAAAAGCTAGTGAGAAACAGGCGGCTGCTACTCTACCAA
>CAKZYA010000062.1 GCA_937883755.1 uncultured Flammeovirgaceae bacterium
GGAGATCATCCCGCTCACATTCACTTTAATACGGCGACTGAGGGAGGTGGAATTGCCATTAGCTTAACCAACCTGGATGGTACGTCTGGCATCAGTAAAACTTCCGTAATGGTTACAGATAATAATGTCCCTATTACTTACGAAGAGCTGCTCGATTTTAATGGTTACATCAATGTACACCTGAGTCCAGCAGATTTAGCTACTATTGTCGCCCAAGGTGATATCAGAGCAAACGCCCCAGAATAATTCAATTAGCATAATTTAGACTTTTAAACGGGAGAGGTTATTTAGCCTCTCCTTTCTTATGGCGTACTATTAGAAACAGTAGATTCCTTGCTCATAATCAATTAAAAGCAATCTACTACCTGCTTTGCATACTTTTCTGGGAAAATACTGCGTTTTAGGAATGAATTCCTTAAATCTTGATTCGTCCTTAATCGGCAGATTTCGTATCTTTAAAAAATTTCGAGATACCTATGATGAGAATAAATCGCTTTTGCCTTCCTTTTCTTTTCCTGCTAGTGACTCTCGCTGCCTGTAATCCAGGTAAGCGGGCTTTGATAAAAGGCTTCAATAGTTTTGATGGCGGCGAATACAATATCGCCATTGAACAGTACCGTATCGCTATGGATAACGGAGTGGAAGTTGGTGAGTCTAACTACCGTATTGCTGAGTCTTATCGCTTAAGTAACCGGTTAGCCGAAGCCATGCCCTATTACGAGGCAGCCATTGACATGGGCGTAGCTGATACCGCTGCGGTATTTCACTACGCTATGGCGCTGAAGCAAAATGGTGAATACGAACAGGCCAAACAGCAACTAGAAGAATATGTAGAACTATCAGAAGATAGTGTGCTACAACACACCGAATGGGCTCAGCAAGAAATTGCTAACCTGAATAATCTGGATAGTATTCTAATAAAAGACCAGTACTTTGAGATTGAGCCTGTAGCTTCGGTAAACACTGAGGAAGCTGAGTATGCGCCTACCGTTTTTCGGGGTTCTTTTTACTTTACTTCATCGCGTGGTAGTGAGAAAATATATAAGGCTACTGGTACCGGATTTACTAACATATACCGGGCTCCTATCCAAGACAATCAAGTGCTAGCTGATCAAGCCAAAACGCTGGGCGAAGAATTTGCTACTGAGGCTATCAATGAAGGAGTAATCACTTTCTCTCCTAACGGTAAGATGATGGTATTTGCCCGCGGTAATAACGGTAAGCGCAAGGGAACGCAGGATGTAAACTTATATATGTCACGTTACCAGAAAGGTAAATGGACTGCGCCCGAAATTCTGAGTATTAACGATCCTAATGCCTGGGATTCTACTCCTACCTTTAGTCGCGATGGCAAAACGCTTTACTTTGCCTCGAACCGCCCAGGCGGACAAGGTGGTATTGATTTGTACTCAGCGCGAGTAGATGGGCGAGGGCGCTGGAGTAATGTCCGAAACATGGGTAGTAGCATTAATACACCCGGTCACGAAATGTTTCCCTATGTGACCGATGATGGAAAGCTATATTTCTCATCCGATGGTCACCCGAGCATGGGTGCTTTGGATGTTTTCGTGGCTACCCGAAAAGACGGAGAAATCACTATAGAGAACCTAGGCCCTCCGGTTAATTCAGTTGCTGATGATTTTGGTATTTCGTTCACCACGATTAAAGATGGCTACTTCACTTCTAACCGCAACAGCGGAGCGGGCGACGACGATATCTATGCCTTCGTAAATAATGATCCTGAACTGAAAGTCGTCAACTACTTCCTGGCCGGGATTACAGTAACCAAAGATGAAGAGAGCGGAGAGGAAAAAATTGTAGACGGAGTAAAAGTGAAACTTAAATTTCCGCAGGGCAATGATATTGCTAATGAAACTACTGGTAACGAAGGCGAATTCAATTTTAAAGTTGACGGTGGTACTAACTACGAACTGATTGCTGAGAAGGAAGGCTTCTTTACCGAGCGGGTTGATTTTAGTACCATCGGAAAAACCATTCCGCAAGAAAATCTAGTGGCGATGATAACTGACACTACCTTCCGCGCCAAAATTGTGCTGAACAAACTGGTATTGGATAAACCCATCGTGATGGAAAACATCTACTATGAATTTGACGAGTGGTTTATTACCGACGCAGCAGCCATAGAACTGGATAAACTGGTAAACATTCTGGAAGATAACCCTCAGATCGTTATCGAGCTAAGTTCGCATACGGATGCTCAGGGTGATAATGATTATAACCAAGCTCTATCTCAACGACGGGCGGAGTCAGCAGTTCAATACTTAGTAGAAAGCGGCATTAGCCCTAACCGAATTACGGCGCGAGGTTACGGAGAGAGTCAGCTTATCATTAAAAATGCGATAAACGACGATCAGCACGAAATTAACCGTCGTACCGAGTTTAAAGTAACTCGTATCCAACAGAACAGTACCCAAGCGAATAACTCTTCGGAATAGACGTTGGTCAACGCCTTTCAAGAAATGCTCATTCATGCCTGGTGAATGGGCGTTTCTTTTTTCAGCCACCCCTAAGAACTTGTTTAAATTTTGAAAAGAGCAGGTCAGTGGATAAACTTTGGGTCAACCAAAACTCAAAAGTTTATGCAAACGCGATATAAGCGACTCACTGACCTGCAATGGGAAATTATGAAAGAATGTTTGCCCATCCAACGAAAACGGAAATACGATCTGCGAGGCATCGTTGATGCTATCTTTTGGTATTTACGCCTAGGGGGACAGTGGCGAAATCTACCAGAAGGATATCCACCCTATACGAGCGTTTACTACTATTTTAGGATCTGGAAAGCAGATGGTACGCTAGAAAACCTCAATGCTCATTTAAACCGTAGAGAACGAAAACGAGTCGGTAAAGAAGAAACCCCTAGTATGCTTTCAATTGATACTCAGTCTATTAAAGCAGCTCCTTTTGTACAGCAAGAGCGGGGCATAGACGGTAATAAACGGATTAATGGGCGAAAAAGACATGTAATTACCGACACATTAGGACTGATTTGGGGCGTAGTCGTCCATGCAGCTCACCTAGCTGATGGCAATACCGCCGAGCGTGTAGTTGCCCCTTTACAAGGCTATGTCTATCGGATGAAAAAAATCTTGGCCGATGCGGCTTACAAGCATACCTTCATGGACTGGGTTTCTAATAACTTACTGGAAGTAGAGGTGGAAATATCTTCGCGTCCTCCAACCCAAAAGGGATTTGTTCCCGTGAAGTGGCGATGGGTGACGGAACGTACTTTTGGCACGTTTAATCGCCCGGCGACCCGGTTCTTTCGGAGGCTAGATAAGGATCACGAAAAAACAACAAAAAGCGCAGAAGCATGGGTATTGTGGCAGAATTGCCAATTAATTTTGAATCGCTTGGATAAATGACCAAATAGAATTTTTCAACAAGCTCTAAGTTGTTTTGGGCTATTCTGAGAAAGTTGATTTATCTCTTCACAAATGATTGTACATTGCACATTATTCATTGTTAATTGTTCAGGTATGAGCGAACGTTACCAGCAAAGAGGAGTTTCTGCTACCAAAGAAGATGTACACCGAGCTATTCGTCACGTAGATAAAGGGTTATTTCCCCAAGCCTTCTGCAAAATTGTTCCTGACTGGCTAGGGGGTGATCCGACTTACTGCAACATTATGCACGCCGATGGAGCCGGAACCAAATCATCGTTAGCCTATTTGTACTGGAAAGAGACAGGTGATCTATCGGTTTGGAAAGGTATTGCTCAGGATGCCGTAGTCATGAATACCGATGATCTACTATGTGTAGGTGCAATTAATAACATTTTGCTCTCGTCTACTATCGGTCGTAACAAACACCTGATTCCCGGTGAAGTCATTCAGGCTATTATTGAGGGAACGGAAGAAGTGTTGCAACTGCTTCGCGATCACGGGATGAACATTATCAGTACCGGAGGTGAAACGGCTGACTTAGGTGATTTGGTACGAACTATTGTGGTAGACAGTACCGTTACCGCTCGGATGCGCCGTGAGGATGTGATCTCTAATGACCGCATTGCTGCCGGAGATGTGGTTATCGGGTTAGCTTCCTTCGGTCAAGCCTCTTATGAAACGGAGTACAACGGAGGTATGGGTAGCAACGGTCTTACCTCGGCTCGCCATGATGTGTTTCATCACTTGTTAGCCGAGCGTTACCCCGAAAGCTATGATCCCCAGGTTCCATCCGAGTTAGTGTACTCTGGTAGCAAATCGCTAACGGATAAGATAACTGCTGAGGAAAAGGAAATTACGGTAGGAAAGCTGGTTCTCTCACCAACCCGTACTTACGCTCCTATTTTGCAGGAGATTCTGAAAAACTATCGCAATCGGATTCACGGAATGGTGCATTGCAGTGGTGGTGCTCAGACCAAGGTGCTACATTTCATTGATAATCTACACGTAGTAAAAGATAACCTATTCTCTACCCCTCCGCTATTCCAAATTATTCAACAAGAAAGTCAAACCAGTTGGCAAGAGATGTACCAGGTATTCAATATGGGACATCGGCTGGAGCTATACGTACCCGAAACCTTAGCCGAAGAAATAATTAGTATATCGGAAAAATTTGGAGTGGCTGCTCAGATTATTGGGCGAGTTAAGCCTTCTGATCAGAAACAAGTGACGATAGAAAGTGAGCACGGTACGTTTGTTTATTAGCAACCCATACCATTCTGACACCGTAACTGAACAATAAGCTCTTCTAACTCCGTTGGGCGTTGGGTACCTACTAGTATTTTCTGATCGTCGACTAAATGCAGTTGTACGCCTGAGTTACCAGAAATAGTGTAGGCTTTTCCTTGCGGGCCGTAACGCATTCCCCAACCACCGTATTCAGCAATTCCATCGTAGTTACGAATGTACATCTCATCAATATCTGCCCACTTTATATTACGGGACGACCACTGAAACGGAAATAGCTGAAACTGTATGCCTTGCTCGTTGACTTGTACGAAAAGGTGTGCTTTGTAGGCCAATAGCACTAATACTCCCCAGATAAACCCCATAAACAGCAAAGCTGGAACCGATAGCCAAGAGGTATCTGATACCTGATATTGAATCAGTTGAAGAGCTCCTAGAAACAGTAATGTCCCTAACATTGCCCCTAATAGTACCCAAATCCAGGTTTGTCGATAGCGTTGAATTTCAGTGAAGTAAGGGGCTGCCGAATCTTCCGCTCTGAATGACGGTTGTTTGGTCGTTACCATAACGCAATCTAGCCTTATTTGCTAGTACTAGTTACGAAGAGATACCCTATATTCAAAGCAATATTGCTCTTGACTATGTAAGTTATTACATTTTCTTTGTAGGTTATTAGTTTTCTTCTTCTCGTATTATTTTGGGAATTGCGAGACTTACCTGTATCTTCAAATCGTATCTTTTTTAGTCCATTCAGTACCTCATTCGCGACGCTTTTGCCGTTCAAAGAGGCATTTAGATTTATTGCCAATATGCATACCACAAAGATTATTGATGCCCGAGTGGTCAACGAGGAGCAAATTCAAGAAGTAGATATTTTGATCGAGGGATCTTTTATTAGCCGGATTGATACAGATCTATCCTCAGTAGCCACCGATGATACGTATGATGCCCAAGGAAAGTACCTCCTACCCGGACTCATCGATGACCAGGTACATTTCCGGGAGCCAGGGCTGACGTATAAAGCCAATATTTACTCTGAATCTAAAGCCGCTGTGGCCGGAGGGATTACCTCTTTTATGGAGATGCCTAATACCGTGCCTAATGCACTTACGCAAGATTTACTTCAGGATAAGTACAATATAGCCGCCCGTAGCTCTTTGGCAAACTATTCATTCTACATGGGGGTATCAAATGATAACCTAGAAGAAGTACTTAAAACCAATACTCAGCAAGTGTGTGGTCTGAAGGTATTTATGGGTTCTTCTACGGGTAATATGCTCGTTGATAATGAGCAGACACTACGGAACGTATTTGCCAAGTCACCGATGCTAGTTGCTACCCATTGCGAAGATGAAGCGACTGTTCGCGCCAACATGGAGCAATTCCGCGAAAAATACGGGGCGGAAGTGCCTATCCGATGTCATCCCGAAATTCGTAGCGAAGAGGCTTGTTATAAATCTTCTTCACTGGCGGTTGCTTTGGCAAAAGAGTTTGGTACGCGCTTGCATGTTTTACACATTTCTACTGCCAAAGAGTTGTCACTATTCAGTAACGGACTTCCTTTAGAAGATAAATATATCACAGCTGAAGCCTGCTTACACCACCTATGGTTTAACGATCATGATTACGAGACAAAGGGTACATTGATAAAATGGAACCCAGCGGTAAAAACCGCTCAAGACCAAGAGGCTATTCTCGCTGCGGTGCTCAATGATACCATCGACGTATTAGCTACCGACCACGCCCCTCATACCTTAGAGGAAAAACAAAATACTTACTTTAAAGCTCCATCGGGCGGACCATTAGTACAACACAATCTAGTGGCTCTTCTGGAGATGTATCATCAGAGTAAAATCACTTTAGAAACTATCGTAAAGAAAGCCTGCCACCATCCAGCTCAATTATTTGAGGTAGATCGCAGAGGTTTTATACGTGAGGGATACTATGCCGATTTAGTACTGGTAGATCTAGGCCGTCCGTGGAAAGTGCAAACTGATAATATCCTCTACCTATGTGGTTGGTCACCTTTTGAAGGGACGACTTTCCATTCGCAGGTAACGCACACCTTTGTTTCGGGTCATTGCGTGTATGCCGACGGACATTTTGACGAATCGCAGCAAGGATTACGGTTGCAGTTCAAGAGAGCGGCCAATTAGCAACGTTTTGATTAAGAAAGCGTTTTCTTCACTAAGAATATTGGTGTGGCAAAAAAACTGAATATCGCTTTATTTCTTTTCACGCTACTTGCTTATGTTAGCCCCTATATTTCGCCAGCTCGGGCGTGGCTCACCGGTTTTCTGTCGCTTACTATTCCGGGGTTACTTCTACTACACGCTTTCTTGCTTACCTACTACATTGTACAACGAAAAAAGTGGTATATGTACTCGCTAGTAGCCTTAGCTTTAGGATATCAATACCTATTAGCTAGCTTCTCAGTTAGTAACCCTGCCAACCCTACTCCAGAGACCTTCTCAGTACTGAGTTACAACGTGCGGGTTTTCAATACCTACGCTTACTTACAAAATGAAAATGAACCGGGAAAGGCCATGATTGATTGGTTGGTAAGCGACACGGCTCACATTAAGTGTTTACAAGAATATTATAACAACAGTCGGTCTGCTATTTTTAACACCACTGCTCAACTAAAGTCAAGTGGTACATATAACACATACATTCAACCCAATCTGGTTAACCGAATAGGAGCTGAGTTTGGGTTAGCCATCTTTAGCCGCTATCCGGTTCTACAACGCGGGGTTATCGCCCTGCCAGACTCCAGCCATTTTGGCATTTATGCTGACCTGAAAATTCGGCAGGACACGGTGCGGGTATATAATGTACACCTTCAGTCAATGAGTATTGATGAGCGGAACTTAAGCAACTTTGAAGGAGTGAAAAATAATTACCCCTCAGTGTTTCAAAAACTAAAGCAAGGGTTCATGGGTCGAGCCGGCCAAATAGATCATCTAGTAACCCATTTACAGGCTAGCCCTTACCCTGTCATCGTTTGTGGTGACTTTAATGACTTACCATATAGTTACACATATTTTAGCATGCGGAGAAACTTACTAAATGCCTTTGAGAGAGCTGGTAATGGTCTCGGATTTAGCTATAATGGTCGTTTATTTTTCCTTCGGATTGATAATCAATTCTACAGCAAAACCTTATACGCTCATCAATACCAAACCATTCGTGAGGTTACCTACTCTGATCATTTCCCCGTGAGGGCGGTATACAGTTTTACTAAAAATTAGTGGCAGTATTGGTAATATACTTATAGATTCCTAAATTTGTCTCCCTTTATAAATGGTGATTGTAGTTCAGTTGGTTAGAACGCCTGATTGTGGTTCAGGAGGTCGCGGGTTCGAGTCCCGTCTTTCACCCTTTAACCACCACTACAAGAGCCGCTTGTGCTAGGGCATAAGTGGTTTTTTTTGTACCTTACTACACTAAGTCACGTATTTAAAGATACAACTAAACAGTAGTTTCACTTACAATAGTAAAGTACTTTTTCACCATTGTTAATCAATCGCATCCTTATTTGGGGAGTATGTCAACATCTGAGTTTACACTATTACCTTTGCAGGAAAAAATAGACCTACTGTACCAGGAGGGCACCTTCATAGTAGCTATTCGGTACTATGGTTATAAGATAAATCTTTATCTGATTCACGGCTTTTACGTAGAGGTATTCTACAACCATAAGCTAGACCAAATTGAGCAAATTGACTTACTGCCTAACTCTCATACTCGCCTTAAGTTCTACTCTGACCAGATCTCTCTACCACAAGATTTACTGAATTAGTGTTCAAGCGACTGTCACACGCTGTTCAAAATTAAAGGAAACATAAACACGATAATACCTCGCACAATAACGCTACATCATATCGTTACATTCCCCCAGTTTTCCCCTGAGCGTATCCGGTTCAGCTGGGTATGGGTAATGTTAAAACGTTTAGCAATCATACTGAGGCGGGTCTTATTGCTTTTTAACAACCGCTTAATCACCCTAACATCAGACTCAGTTAGCTTATATCCCGTAGTACGGCTTCGCAGTATAGCCGGATTATGATTATTGTGCTCGTTCAACTCTAGCTCAGTCATCCAGCGCAGGTTATAACGGCTATTGTTTTGCTTGTTATAATCCAGGTGCACAACATATTTGTGATGAACAGAGGGTCGTTCTAAAAAGGTGCTCGCCACTAAGCGATGAATGTAGTGGGTTTGTGATACCTTTTTTCCCAGACGAACCATTACTGATAAATACCCATTTACATTAGATCCTTTCATAATGCGTCCCTTGGTCTTATCAACAGCGAAGCTTTTGACTCGACCATGACTAGATACTTCGTAGCGGGCATGGGGTAGTGAGGTGGCGAAGCGAATTTCTTTCCATGTTTCGCTTCTGTATCGATCGATACTCATTGTAAAAAATTTGTGAGGTTAACAGATGAATATTACTGAAAAAAAGTTTTGTTAATTTGAATTAGCCAAGATACTCAACAGCGTACTATGTATTTTCAGTACCTGTGGTACTACTAACACACTTCCACTGTTGTTGATTGTGAAATCAGCTAAGCGACGACGCTTCTCATCGCTAAACTGCTTATCCATAATAGCTGTCACTTGACTTTTTGCTCGATGAATATCCCGTCTTAACACTCGTTGCAAGCGAGTAGTACGGTCAGCATCAACATTAATAACATAATTGAGCTCACGGTAAGAGCCAGATTCATAAAGTAAAGCAGCCTCTTTGAGTGTATAGGGTTTGTTTACATGGCACTTTACCCATTGGACGTAGTCTTCCGCAACTTTAGGGTGTACTATCTGATTTAGCAAGGACAATTTCTCAGGATTGTTAAATACTTCCTGAGCTAAAAAAAAACGATCTAAGTCTCCCTGTTGGTTATAGGCAGCGTTACCAAAGGCCGACTTAATTTGTTTTATTAAGTAAGGGTCATTTTGCTGAAGCCACTTGGCACGCTGATCGGCGTAATATACATCAATTCCTAGAACTTCAAAAATTTTACAAAGAAAAGTCTTTCCTGAGCCAATTCCCCCGGTAATCCCTATTTTGAGTGATTTAGGGGGCATAATTCACAGGTATGCGCGAGGGATTGAAATGAACATCACTCACAATGGCAGGAATATCTACCAATTTCACCGCCACTGTACTGTCTTCCTGATTCAAAGTTTGCAAGTCGGCCTGTGCTTCAAAATTAAGCTGGTTTAGTGCGGGAGAGATAACATCGGGTAACCAAAACGACACGGTTACAAAATCCTGCGAGAGATAGACAGCAGAATCCCCAGGAAAGTTAATAGGTGCAACTGGCGTTCTTCTCTCTATTTTAGTGTATAGCTCAGCGGCTAAGTTCACTGTTATTTCATCTGGAAAGAATTCTACATGATGATCAATAGTAGGCACGTCCAGGGTAGTTTCTATTTCACCCGAAATCTCTCTGTTATCCATAGATAGCTGTAAGGTATCGGGTAGCTGCTGTATAATTGAAGCAGGTCCCCACACTTCTATCTGAGAAGGAGACAGCACAATATCCGACACCATACGATAATTTTCAACCAGACGCATTGACTCAGGATCTACAGTAACGGATAAGTTTCTGCTTTGAGTACTATCTATGCTAATACGCAAAGTATCTGTCACTATCTGATCGAGGGTGAGATTATCCAAGCGACTGCTGATCTGCTCAGTGAGAGATTGTACTAATATATATTTAGTTTGGGTAGGCGTATCCAAACTTATTTCAATGGGAGAAGTATTTAAGCGTAATGATTTTTTAAGCAGATCCCAACCACCTCCGGTTACCTGCACAGTTACATCTTCCGGAAGTTCGCTCAATAAATAGATATTACTATCAGATGGGTAGGTAATATTAACTGGATAACGAACGCGGGTAGTGTAGCCTTCTTTATTGAGGGCACTGAAAAACCAGAAAGTAGTAGCTGCGATGAGACAAAGAACTACTACCTTAAGGTTTCCCTGCCGAGAGGGAAGTCGCCGCTCAATAAAACGGGTGAAATTCTGTAAATTTTTAGCACGTCGGCTCACGACTATTACTTGGCATATTGCTTACTAGCTTCTAATGAGATAGAGGTTTTATCAAACTTGATGCGTGCCCCCCGTTCTACTTCCAGGGTTACACTATTTTCATCAAGTGCTACCACTTTACCGTGCATCCCCCCAACCGTCACCACCATATCGCCTTTTTTAACTGCCCCAATAAAGTTTTTCTGATCCTTTTGTTTCTTTTGTTGGGGTCGGATCATAAAAAAGTAAAATATAATGGCAATCCCACCCAGTAAGATGAGATTGCTAATCAGCCCGCTTTGACCAGAACTGGCCTGGAGCAGAATAAATTGCAACATAGGTTGGTTAGTTAATCAATCAGTAAAATTACTTGCGAACAGGTCCGTTCACTGCTTCGCTTTTGGGAGTTACATTTGTTTTGATAAATAATCGTGTAACTGCCGGATCTGTATTAGCTGTAATGGTAATTGTTTTATTCTGCACACCCGGACGGCTCTGGCTATTAAACTTCACCTGAACCTCACCTGTTTCGCCAGGAGCTACGGGTTCGCGAGAGTAACTAGGCGTAGTACAACCACAAGAAGCCGAGGTACTTTGGATTACGAGAGGAGCTTCACCAATGTTGGTGAATTTGAAGACGTGCTCCACTACTTCACCCTCGTCGATGGTACCAAAATCATAATTCAACTCTTCAAACTCAAACTTGGGCAACTCCGCACTTGCTTCAGCAGAAGTAGGAGTTACATTTTCTGAAGTGACCACTTCAGTAGCTGGGGTTTCTACCGATGCTGCTTTGGTATCAGAAGCCTGACTTCCAGCATTAGAATTACAACTACTTAAACTCCAAACCCCAGCAAGGGCGACCATTAGACTTAAACCAACTTGTTTCATGATATTCTAAGATTATGTAAGATATATACTATCAACTATTATTATTCTTTACGAATTTGACCCAAAAGGTTATCTACATCATCTAGTAATTGTCGGGCTTTTTCTTTGGCATCGTTAATCACTTTCTCTCCATCACTTTTCGCTACACTATCGGGCAATTGCTCCTTTGAACGGACCAGGTCGCCCATCAGTTCCTCCAATTTGAAACGATACCGCTCCAGCCGATAGGTCATCCGATCGCGCGTATTGGTACCTGTATCAGGGGCGTACAAAAACCCAACAGCTAGCCCGGCTACCAGACCAGACAATAGAAGTACTAAACTGCCTATAGTTTTGCTCATAAATGCTATAAATTAATATACTTATATTCTTTACAAAGGTCGCATTATCTGCGAATTTCGCAAAATAAGCAATACGCTTAGCGATTATCAATCAGCCCTCGGCCACTCTTCCGAATCAATCCTTTCTCCTGCAACGACTGTGCGATTACATCTAGTAGCCCATTAATAAATTGTTTACTCTTTTGGGTACTGTATTGTTTAGATATATCTACATATTCATTAATCGTTACCTTCACCGGGATGCTAGGAAAGTTAAGCATCTCGGCAATCGCCATCTTCAAGATTACTTGATCCATACTAGCAATACGGTCTACTGCCCAGTTTTTAGACTTATCTGCAATAATTTGCTCATATTCAGTACCGTTGCGAGCGGTCAGGCTGTACAGCTCCTCAAAAAAGGCTTTATCATCTTCCCAGTTCGGCGTGAGGCTTGCAATCTCAATACCCCCATCCGGATGATCAGCTAATGATTTCAGGCTTCGGTTTACCAGGCTTTTAATCACTTTTTGATTTTCTTCCCAACTGATATCCAGCTCTTCAAAGAAATTATTGACAACCTCGCTCTTCAGTAAATGTTCGTTGAACACGTGCCGAACAATAGTAATGTCATCTTCTAGTGTAGTTTCACTCGAGTGCTGATAAGCATGGAACGTTTCATCTGCCTTGATAGTATTTCGATAGAGCTGCCGAATGTCTCCTTGCTGCTCTTGCCACGACCAATTTTTACTAGCTGCCTCCGCATGTAAGGCTTGGTGATCACGAATAGCCTGCACTACTGGGTTGAGATAGAAGCGAGTAGAAACTCTTTCCTCAGGCAACACACTTTCGTTAGAGATAATCTTTTTCTGAGTTTCCCGATGCGATTCATCGGCAATAGCTACCAACAGCAATAACGAAAGTTTATAGTGATCGCTCATGCTTTCCACCCGAGCTAGCATCTGGTTCTTCAGAAAAGTACGGTCTTTCTGCGTTTGAGCATCGTAGCGTTGCAAAGCTTCTTTGGCAACCTGCTGGGCCGTTTCTGACGATTTTGCTGAACCTAAATTTCCCTCAAGTCGGGCGGTTAATATCTCCTCAGCCATCCGGCGGTCTTGCGCCAATTGCTCTGGGTCAGGAAGTTCCATCGCGTTTAGGTCAGGCTCAAATGCCTCACGCACATAATCAAACGCTAGTGCATGATTAGCTTGCTGACACTGCTGATACGCATAAATATGCTGCATAGCCTTAATCCTCAAAAGTCGTCGATTCAGCATAAAATAATGGAGTTGTAACTTACTAACAGCAGAGAAACAACAAAACGAGTCGAATGATTTACCACATTGGGCTTTTTTATAACTGCTGGTGTTAAAGTTTTGGGGTGTTATCGTGTTAGAGCGTCTTAGTTGAGATTTAAGTTTTTGGATTGTTTAGCACAAACTCTGAACCCAAAACTATAATACTGCAAAACCATAACACAATAATACTTCTACCTTAATTGAGAAACATCGGTGATTCGATCTTCAGCCATCTGCATAGCTATTTGGTAAGAGGAAACTTGCTGACGGGTAGCCTGCTGAAGAACATCGCGACAGACATCATAAATACGCTCGGCTTTCTGGAATAAGTATTCCTTAGAATACTGACCGAGATATTCAGCGGCTACTGCCATAATTCCTCCTGCATTCACTAAAATATCGGGAGCATAAATGATGCCCTTCTTCTGAAGCATCGCACCGTGTTTTTGTTCATCAGCCAATTGATTATTAGCTCCTCCGGCAATTACCTGGCAAGTAAGGCGGGCAATAGTTTCATCGTTAAGTGTGGCTCCTAAGGCACAAGGGGAGTAAATGTCCGCCGGAATATCGTAGATACCATCCATACTGACGACATGCGCGCCAAACTCTCTGGAGATTCGTTGCAGCTTATCTTCAGAAACATCAGAGGCAAAAACAACGGCTTTTTCTTTAACTAAATATTCAGTCAGTTTTCTTCCTACGGCGCCCACACCTTGCACGGCTACCTTCTTCCCTTCCAGGTTGTCGGTCCCGTAAGCTTCTTTAGCTGCTGCCTTTATACCCATATACACCCCATAGGCGGTAATCACTCCTGAAGAGCCCGAACCACCAATAGTTTCTGGCAAGCCCGTTACGTGGCGGGTTTCCATACTTATGTACTCGAGGTCACGTAGGGTCATATTTACATCGCCAGCCGTTACATACTTTCCTCCCAACCCATCAATAAATCTTCCGAACCGACGTAAGTAAGCTTCGTTTTTTAACTTCTTCGGATCACCAATCAGTACTGCTTTACCGCCTCCTACGTTCAGTCCCGAAATCGCTGACTTGTAGGTCATTCCCCGGGCTAGCCGGATAGCATCCGTTAGAGCCTCCTCATCCGAGGCGTAATTCCACATACGGGTACCACCCATCGCCGGTCCTAATGCGGTAGAATGAATCGCCACGATGGCTTTCAGTCCGGTAGTTTTATCGTAGCAGTGTACAATTTGCTCGTGTTCGTAGGGCTGCATACGATCGAATACCGAGGGCTTAGCCGGTTCAGATTTACCATTTTCTTGCTGCAAGGTAGCCGATTGATCAGCCGATATAGTTTCCATAATGATTACTTTCCAAGGAAGGCAAAGGTAGATTTTTTTTGAGTAGACAACAATTCATTGTAGTCAGTAAGAACCATTTGAGATTACAACCGTTTTAAATCAACGTGAAGGAACTCAGCTATCTCAATAAGTACCTCTACAAGTATCGGTACCGCCTCTTACTCGGACTATTATTCATCATCATTTCCAACATTCTGGCGATTATTCCCGCCCAGATTGTCCGTCGGGCTATTAACTTGGTGCAGGAAAATATTTCGCTCTACCGGATTTTTGAAGGCTTAGAGTTGCAGGAGCGTATTTACGACACCTTTGCCGGAAGTATTTTGGTGTACGGAGTGGCTATTTTGGCTCTAGCTTTGGCTAAGGGCTTTTTCACCTTTCTGATGCGCCAGACAATTATTGTGGTTTCTCGGCTAATTGAGTACGACCTGAAGAATGAGGTATACGACCACTATCAGTCGCTGCCGATGAGCTTCTACCGTAAGAACAACACAGGCGATTTAATGGCTCGTATCTCAGAGGATGTGAGTAAGGTGCGAATGTATCTGGGACCCGCCATTATGTATGGGCTGAATCTCTCGGTACTGTTCATCATTCTTATTCCTTATATGATTTCGGTGAATGCCCGGCTGACGCTATATACGCTAATTCCCCTACCCATTCTCTCGCTAAGTATTTACTACGTTAACAATATCATCAACCGAAAGTCTGAAGAAATTCAGCGAAGTCTCTCAGGTTTATCTACTTATGTGCAGGAAGCTTTTTCGGGCATCCGGGTACTGAAGGCATTTGTACGGGAAGAAGATTCAGCCAATCAATTCAGTGTAGAAAGTAACGATTACAAAGAAAAGTCTATCAGTCTGGCAAAAGTGAATGCGCTATTCATTCCCTTGATTATGGCACTGGTTGGGCTAAGTTCCGTAATTACCGTATTCATTGGGGGGATGGAAGTGATTAGCGGAGCAATTTCTCCGGGGGTGATTGCCGAATTCATCATCTACGTAAATATGCTCACCTGGCCGGTAGCTTCGCTGGGTTGGATTACTAGTATTGTTCAGCGGGCAGCGGCATCCCAAAAGCGGATTAATGAATTTCTGGATACGAAAACAACCATTATCTCTGAGGAGAATGTTGAGCGAGAGATTGCCGGCAATATTCGGTTAGAGAATGTAGATTTTGTGTACCCTGACTCAGGAATTCACGCACTTAATAATGTTTCGTTTGACGTAGAAGCGGGACAATCTATCGCAATTGTAGGCACCACAGGTTCGGGCAAAAGTACCATTGCCAACATTATTCCCCGAATGTACGACGTAAGCTCTGGTAACGTCTTCATTGACGATATCAATATTAAAAAGTACGATCTGGAATCGCTCCGCAGTCAGATTGGGTACGTTCCTCAGGATGTGTTCCTATTCTCAGACACTATCTTTAATAACATTGCTTTCGGCTCAGAAGATGAACCCAATGAAGAGGAGATCAAAGAAGCTGCCTACATCGCCGATCTGGAAAAAACCCTGAATGAATTTCCTGAGGGTTTTGGTACCCGTTTGGGCGAGCGAGGAATCACGCTCTCCGGTGGGCAAAAGCAACGAGTTTCTATTGCCCGAGCTATTGCTCGCAACCCAAAAATTCTGATTCTAGATGATTGCCTCTCCGCTGTAGACACCAAGACTGAAAATACCATCCTCAATGGTTTGAAGGAGGTGATGAAAGACCGCACTACAGTGATTATCTCTCACCGGGTTTCTTCAGCCAAACTAGCCGACAAGATCATTGTGCTAGATGATGGCTGCATCGTAGAGCAAGGCACCAACGAATCGCTGTTAGCACAAAACGGGGTGTACAAAGAACTCTACGACAAGCAATTACAGGCGGACGAAGCTGAGGTTACTTCTCGTTAGAAAACAGTTTCTCAAGCTTTTCTCCTTAACAAAGACTCCTATCTTTGCAAAGAGGACTATTACCAATTAGGTATGAGCAAGCAAGGCGCGAACAATTCTTATTTCGGAAATATTGGGGAAGCGATTAGTTCATTATTGACGGGATTAAAGTTATCCTTCCGCCACTTGTGGCAGGCTCGGCGAAAACGGGAACCAATGGGTGTGGCCGAAGATAATTACTTCGAGCGGCAAAATGGTATTGTTACCCTCCAGTATCCGAATGAGACCTTTCCGGTGCCAGACATCGGGCGTTACCAGCTACATAATGAGATTGACGACTGCATCGTTTGCGACAAGTGTGCAAAGATTTGTCCGGTGAACTGTATTGATATTGAACCTATACGGGCAACCGAGGAAATTGGCAAAACCTCGGATGGTTCATCCAAGCGGATTTATGCGGCAAAGTTCGATATTGATATGGCTAAGTGTTGCTTCTGTGGTCTCTGCACTACGGTATGCCCCACCGAATGCCTGACCATGACCAAAGACTACGACTTTAGCGTCTTTGACGTTAGTAATCATAACTTTGCTTTTTCTGAAATGACCGAGGCGGAGATTACTGAGAAGAAGCAGGAGTTTGAAGAATTTCAGAAGAAGAAGGCCGCAGCCAAAGCTAGTGCGCCTAAGCCTAAAGCTGCCGTTCGCCCCAAAGTAGGAGTCAAGCCCACTTTCAAACCTAGAATTCTTGTTCCAAAGAAAAAACCCAACCAACCGCCTCCAGAAGAATGAATCTATCAGCAGAAGCACTAGCCTTTTACGCATTTGCCGGATTGATCGTACTTTCGGCACTCGTTATTCTGTTTACCCGTAATGTATTGTACGCCGCCTTTTCGTTACTACTCACTTTCCTAGGAATTTCTGCCGTTTACGTACTGGCGGGAGCTGACTTCTTGGCGGTGATGCAGATTTTGGTATACGTAGGTGGAGTGCTAGTATTACTAGTTTTCGGAGTGATGCTTACTAACCGAGTAGCCGGAAAATCAGTGCGAACACAGCATCACAATCAATTTTGGGGCTTATTCATTGGGGGATCACTGTTTTTCTTACTGGCGCAAACCGTAGTACAAACTAACTTGGCTGATTTACCCTGGCTGAAAGCATCAGAAACCATAAAGACTTCAACAGTTTCAACGCTAGGAATTCAGCTAATGAGTGATTTTATTTTGCCATTCGAGTTGACTGGAGTACTACTACTCGTAGCCCTAATCGGAGCAGCCTACGTAGCCCAACGACAGTTATAGTTCAAGTGTTCAAACTTACACAATTCTTGAACACCTGAGTACACGAACACCATAACACCGAAGATTAAAAAACATCCCGCCATACGCGACGACGTTGCAGCTTCAGGTCGCTAAGCATGGATGATTTTACATTGATCTGTACATAGTACGAAGTAAAACGTCCGAAGGGAACCCAATCAAAACGGAAATCAAAGCAGTCTAAATCACGAAAAATAGTGACATTGGTCTGGGTGAAATCCCGCATCTGGAAATCATAGCCCGACTGAAAGCGTACTTTCCATTTAGGGGTCAGGTTAGCATCACCTGAAAATTGTAACGACTGCCGGATAGGCCCGGTAGGTTGGCGGGCGTAGAATTCGTTTTCAGGGGGAGCTGGTTCAAGAACTTCTCTTCTCAAATCCTTGCTGTAATTAAATGCATAGCGTAGCTGCAAGCTCCAGGCTACATCAAAATCAGCATAATCACCGTACTCGGGTCCAACGAGTTCTAGCTGGTCCAGTTCATCTACCGTGGGGTCTAAATCGTTTTCTATGTCGCCTTCAACGTCTTCACTCTTTGCCTCTTTTTTCTTAGGTTGCAAGCGGGTACTAATATTGAAGTTAGCACGCGATAAGGTACCAATACTAAAGTCTCGCCCATTGACCCCACCCTCCCCATCTGGAGTAGGGGTTCTATCCCAGGCGTACTGGTCGTACTTAATTAAAGGCGCAAATATCTCGCCGTTCTGGGCGGTATCTCTTGGATTAGATGGGTCGGGAATGTATACGTAGGGATCTACGGTAGCCCCACCATTTATAGATACCTGGCCGTCGAAGAGGCGGGTACGGGCGGAGAGGTTGAAGGGAGCTAATTTGAATGAGTCGGCTACAAAGTTATAGCTGGTACTAAGTTGCAAGCTCTCAAAAATTGGTATCTTCTTAGTGGCATTTTCAGCATCGGTTGTGTCTTTCTTATCCCGCACCTTCATTTCAATATTATTACCCAATGAGAAACCAATTGACCCAGCTTGACCAGCGTTAGGGGCACGGTATACTCGTTCATCAAATAATGGAACCGTTACAAGATTTCGGTCACGCCCTTGAAAGAATGGGTCACTAATAGAATCTAGTACCGGACCAATTCGCACATCCTGGTAGTAGCGGCCTTCGTAATTGGGAGTGTATCCCACACTGATGGAAGGGATAATTGTATGCCGGATTGCCTGAATATTACCACCACTTTTAAAAGGAACCGTACCGTAGATTCGAGTGCTAAAGCTCATGCTGGTGCTCCACGAACTTACCCGATGAAAGCCTGGAATAGTATCAATCACAATGTTGTTAAAATCGCTATCGTTATAAGCAAACTTATTCAGGTACCAAATTTCCTCGTAGTTAAACGAGGGTGAAGCTGTGATAAATTTTAACACGTTAAATGAAGTAGAAATCGGAATAGTATGACGGATTCCGGTCTCAGTCCGCTTTAAGATTTCTGGTAGGTTATCACCATTAATTGCCAGAATACTGTCAGCCAATACAGGGTCATATCCGGCAATCTGATCAAATGGGATGTTACGAGGCGGATTTACCCGCTCGTTGGTAAACTCATTACGCCCCTGCATACGGTAACCAACGTTTACTTTGGCCAGCCAGCCAGTGCGCCGTTTGGCAATATTCTGGAACGGATAAATTCGGTTCATATTTACCGAAACGTCGGGTAGTAGTACATTAAATGTTCCGGTAATCAAGTTTTGGTTGTGCCGGGCACTTAACGCCATATTAAAGGGCGTATTCCGAAAAGAGGTAGAGTACTGAACGCTAGAGTTGAGCGTAGTATTCAGGTTTTGCTGTACGGCTAACGAAGGATTATTTACATTGTAAGTACTCGTAGCTGCATTAATTGAAGCGGAAAACCGACTATTGCCCCGTGCCTGAGGGGCATGCCGGAAATTAATTCTGAAATCTCGAGCGGTTTCTGAATCTTCGTTGTCGGGGTCTACCCGCTGTTGGTTAAAGCGGAAATCCAGACCACCGTTGTAGGCGTAACGTTTACGATACTGTGAATTGATAGTGAAACCGTAGCTTCCTTTGGAATATATCTCACCTAGCAGCGTCATATTCACGTATTCATTAATATCAAAGTAGTAGCCCCCATTTCTCAGGAAGAAACCCCGCCGCTGCTCCTCGCCATACTGCGGAATAATGATACCTGAATTCTGCTCCCGAGGCATAGGAAAAATACCAAACGGTAACCCAAGTGGAGTGGGAATATCGGTAATCACTACGTTGAATGGCCCAGAAACTACTAAATTCCCCGGTACTACCTTTAATCGCTTCGACTGAATGTAGAAGTCGGGAATTTCGCCGGGTTCACAGTCGCAGGTAGTGTACCATCCTTTATTGATGAATACCTCGTCGCGTTCATTCTTCTTCACGGTTTCACCGTATACGTAGCCTGCTCCCTGGCCTTCTGGCTGGGTAAGTACTCCCGAAATGTAAGCTCGACGGGTATCGAAATTATAGCGAATTTCTTCAGTTTGGTATTCCTCGCCCCCATCCTTGAAAATAGGCTTCCCGGTCACTTGCCCAGTCGAATCTTCCCGTCCCCGCGCCGTCAGCATATTATTAATCCAGTCTAGTTCCACATAATCAGCTTGAAGGGAGGTTTCGCCGTAGTTGATGTTGGCATTACCGTAGAGGTGAATAATCTGATTTACTACATCAAAGTTGATAGAATCTTCAGCATCGTAAGTAATAGTGGTTTCAATATCACCCTGAGGTTCTACGGCTATACTATCGGTTACTACTGAATCTGCGGCCAGCGTAGTAGTATCAATTGGAGGTACTAAATTGGGTGGAATTGTATCGTTCGGACCCAAAATCCCCAGTGTATCGGCATTTGGGAGAGGGTCTTCGGGCGTCTGAGCGCGTAAATTTATGGCTACAGCAAATACTAGCCAAACAATACATGCGTATTGTAAATAATGCAATGTATTTTTATATTTTAAAGAAAATGTGGCAAGTTTGCACAAAAGTAGGCTTTGTTACCTAAACAACCGAAGCACAGTGAGAAATATTATATGCACTGCATGTTTTTCGCTCCTGCTACTGATGGCCTCCTTTAGTACAGTAGGAGTAAAGCAATATCAGGTAAAAAAAATTGTGATCGATGCCGGGCACGGAGGGAAAGACCAGGGCACGCACGGAGTGTTCTCCGAAGAGAAAGATGTGGCTCTAAGCGTCGCTAAAAAGCTGGGAGATATTTTCAATAAATACCTTCCAGATGTTGAAGTAATCTATACACGAGCCGACGATAAATTTATTCCGCTGGAAGGACGGGCTGATATTGCTAATGAAAACGGCGCGGACTTATTTATCTCCATTCATGCCAACGCCATGCCGGCTGGTAACGAGTACGTACACGGCACCGAAACCTACGTGATGGGAACCCACAAGGTGGAAGATAACCTGAACGTAGCCCGTCGCGAAAACTCGGTGATTTTGATGGAAGAAGATTTTGAGGAGCGTTACGAAGGATATGATCCTAACGCGCCAGAATCGCACATTTTGTTTGCGCTCTACCAAAATGCGTACTTAGGCAATAGCCTAGTGTTGGCCGATAAGATTGAGTCGCAGTTTAAACATCGGGTGGGCCGCCGCAGCCGAGGAGTAAAGCAAGCTGGGTTTCTAGTGCTGTGGCGTACTTCTATGCCTAGTGTGTTGGTAGAAGTAGGCTACCTGACTAACCCCAAAGAAGAAAAATACCTAAACGATGAATTGGGGCAAACCTATATAGCTTCGGGTATCTTCCGGGCTGTTCGCGACTATAAAAATGAAATTGAGACAAATTAACCGGATAATCAACGAATCCGTTAAACCTAATGATGAGCTATTCAGTATGTAAGTAGGAAAGCCCTTACAGTGCTTTGAAAATCTTGATGTAACCAATTTTTTTATTCGTGAAATTATCTAAAGAACTTAAAGTCTCATTGCTGGCTATTGTAGCTGCCGTCATTCTTTTTCTAGGCGTTCGTTTTCTAAAAGGCACTGAGGTTTTTTCACGCTTCAACACCTACTACGTAGTTTACGAAAATATTGAAGGGCTAACGACCTCTAACCCTGTGATGATTAATGGCTACAAAGTAGGCCAGGTAATGAGTATTAAACTTCTTCAGGCTCAAGGGAACCAACTGCTGGTTACTATGAATATTGACGAGAAGGTGATGCTAGGCGAGGGCGCTAGTACCTCATTGGTTTCTAGTGACCTGTTAGGTAGTAAAGCTCTGTACTTAAAAGTAGGTGATATGAGTCGCCCGCTTAGTGATGGCGACACTTTACAGTCAAGTGTAGAACTGGGTATTGTAGAGCGAGTACAAGCTCAAGCTCTCCCGATTGCTGAGAAGCTAGATTCTACCCTGGCTCGAGTTAACCAGATTTTAGGAGCCAATGATCAGTCCGACATGTCAAATATTATTGGCACATTAGTAGGTGATACAACGTCGGTTTCATCAGCAGTCAGTAATCTGGAAGGAACTACACAAAGCCTGAATAACATTCTTCAGCAAAATGAACGTGGTTTAAACGCTACCATCGCCAATTTGGAATTACTTACTCGGCAGTTGAGCGATCCAGAAACTGGAGTTGGCTCGCTACTCACTAAGCTCAACCAAAAAGTAGACAGCCTTCAGGTACAATCTACCTTAGAAAAATTAGAGCTAATTGCTCAGAACCTCAATGAGATCACTACCAAGATGAATAATGGTGAGGGTTCCATGGGTAAACTGCTCAACGATGATTCGCTCTACACTAACCTAAATAGCACTGCCCGAGACTTAGACCTACTGCTGGTTGACTTTAGAGAAAACCCTAAACGCTACGTACACTTTTCTGTATTCGGAGGTGGTAAAGACCGGGATAAGAAGAAAGATCAGCCGGAGGGAAACTCCGCAGAGCAAGAGTGATTTCAGTATCAGTAAGTTTCTTCAAAATCGCCTAACCTTCTGTATTGATTAGTGTGCCATTTCCTTATCTTTAGGAGATTGCCCAAATAACTGCTCTATGAACGACCAGGAACTAAAAGCACTGGTAGCCTTACTCGATGATGAAGACTACGAGGTACTGACCCACGTAGAAGAACGCATTATTTCCTACGGAAACCCGGTCATTCCCTTTTTGGAACAAGAGTGGGAGAAAAGCTTTGATCCTAATGTACAACGACGGATCGAAGACCTAATTCATACTCTTCAGCTCGATTTATTGAAAGAACGTCTCAACAATTGGTACGCTAGCCCTGAACAAGATTTATTAGAAGGCATGTGGCTCATTGCTACCTATCAGTACCCCGATCTTACGCTGGAGTCAGTTCAGAAAGATATTGAACAGATTTACTACAACAGCTGGCTGGAGTTTAAAACTGACGTACACCCTTACGATCAGGTACGTATTCTGAACAGTGTATTATTCAATAAGCTAAAGTTTCGAGCAAACACGAAGAACTTCCACTCTCCGGCTAACTCTATGATTAACCGGGTGCTGGAAACCAAAAAGGGTAATCCTATTTCACTTTGCGTAGTGTACATGCTGGTGGCGCAACGCCTTAAAATGCCAGTATACGGAGTAAACTTGCCTAGTCTGTTTATTCTGACTTACAAGCAAGACAATCAGCAATTTTATATTAATGCATTCAGTCGCGGGCTTGTTTTTAAGCGGGAAGACATTGATAACTACATCAAACAATTGAAGCTCCCGCCCGACGATATGTTTTACCAACCCTGCCAGAATATTGACATTATCCGGCGAATGCTACGTAACCTAACCGTATCTTTCGAGAAGTTAGATGAGTTTGAGAAAGCCGATGAAGTGAAGCAGCTACTAGAGATTATATCAGATGGTAACATTCTTCCCTTATGATTCGGTAGTCTGCTGATTCACTATTTTTCCCCACTCACGAAAGCGTTCATACTGCTCTTGATACACTGAGCGAAGTGCTGGATTTGGAGTAAATTCTCGCTTTTTCTCGGTATTTTTCACCACTTCTTCTAAAGAGTTTACTAAGCCTAAAGCGTAGCTTCCCAGCATAATGGCCCCTTCGGCTACTCCGTGGTGGCTTTCGGCTACGTATACCGGTTTGTTAAACACATCAGCAATCAGTTGTACCATAAAATCTGAGCGGATTACTCCCCCATCGGCCCAGATTACATCGAAACTTCCGGCAGCATCTTCTAACCCTTGACCAATGCTGTACATATTGTATACCACACCTTCCAGGGCGGCCCGGGCGAAATGATCTACCGTATGGTCTGAGTCTACCCCAAAGTATCCACCCTGAATACGCTCATTCCAAAAGGGTGCCCGCTCACCATGAAAATACGGTAAGCAAACTAAGCTATCTGCCCCTGGTTCAATTTGGGCAGCCTTCGTTAATACTTCCTCGTAAGAACATTTGCCGTGATATAAATTCTGGTGAAGCCAGTTGAGAATAATTCCTCCATTGTTAGTCGGTCCGCCCAACACATGGTGATCTTCAGTAAGTAAATAGTTAAATATTCGCATCTGCTCATCAGGCAAAGCCTTCTGCGAGATTAGCCGAATAGCCCCGCTCGTACCTAGCGATAGTGTTGCTTCCTTAGGATTCAATCCGCTGGCGTACAGATTAGCTAGACAGCCATCGCTCGCCCCGACTACTACTGGCGCATCTTCGGGTAAATTGGTATCTTCTACAATTTTGTTACTAAGCCCTCGCAACACGTAAGTGGTAGGCACAGGTTGGGATAACTGCTGAACATCAATACTTGCAAAAGCCAGAGCATCTCTATTCCAGTCTAGATCTTCTTGGTGAAATAGCCCTGTCGCTGTTGCCATAGAATAATCTATTACGTATTCGCCAAACCACTGATAAAGTAACCACTCTTTAAACGAAAGAAATTTATGCGCTCGCTGGAAAGTATCTGACTGATGATCGCGCAGCCAGGCAATTTTACAAAGTGGCAACATGGCGTGAATGGGCGCGCCTCCTTTTTGGTAAATAGAATTGCCCAAATCAGTACCTCGAAGCTCTTCCGCGTACTTTTGGCTGCGAGTATCCGCCCAAATAAGCATCGGAGTAATCGCGCTTCCCGTTTCATCTACGGCTAACAAGCTGTGCATCGCAGTGCTAAAGCTCACCCCGGCTATTGGTTGACTCAGTTGGCTAATCACCGCCTTCACCGTTTGGTGTACTGCTGCTCGTATTTCTTGCGGATTTTGTTCCCGGTAACCGTCCTGGGACTGATGCAGAGAGTAAGAGTTGTCTTCCGCACAAATGTTTTTTCCCTCGATGTCGGCAGCTAACACCTTCACGCTAGTGGTACCCACATCAATGCCCAACATAAGGGGAGGGTGACTCATAGTAGATTAAGTTATCATCAGGCGTGGAGTATGCCTTCCATTTCCAATACATTAATGTACTGGAAATTTTCTTCCGTCACACTATCAGGCATAAAGACAAATTTTTTATCGTATACTTCTTTGCCTCGGTAGTAGCTCACCCAAAACTGATTGACCAGAGCAAACAAATCAGGCTGAATTGCCTCAACCTTCGCCACGCTTTTAGAAGCTATGCTCTCTATAAAATGACGCAGCACCGACGTTTTCTGCTCTTTCTTCTTGCTATAACCCGAGGAATTAACCAGCACATTTTCCAGCGTAAAATCATTTTCGTTAATCAAGTACACATAAAACTCGTACTCGCTCGATACTTCATTTTTCTGACGGCTAATCGCCACCCTCACTCCTTCCACCTTTGGAAAATCAATATCTTTTTTCATAAAATAGATTCTATAATTTTATTCCTTCTGTTGTTGAAATCACATCCATCTCAAACACACTCGCTAAATGCTTCAGCAAGCGGGTGCTTACTTCCTCCATATTCTGGGGTTCGCCTAACTCTTTGGCTAGTGAAGTGACCGCCTTGTCTTCTATTCCGCAAGGGACGATATAATCAAAGTAGCGTAAGTCGGAATTTACATTGAGGGCGAAGCCGTGCATGGTGACCCAGCGACTGGCTTTCACTCCCATTGCACAAATTTTACGCGGGTTCTTTTGCTCTTTGTAATCAATCCACACTCCGGTAAGGCCAGGAATACGCCCACCGTCTATGCTGTAATCCGCTAGAGTGAGGATGACAGCCTCCTCCAATGTTCGGAGGTAGCGATGAATGTCGGTGAAGAAATTGTCTAAATCCAGAATAGGATAGCCTACTAGTTGCCCTGGCCCGTGAAAGGTAATATCGCCTCCCCGGTTGATAGGGTAGTACTGAATTCCTTTTTCGGCCAGTTCTTCGGGCGATAATAATAAGTTACTTTCTTTCCCGCTTTTGCCAAGCGTATAAACGGGCGGATGCTCGCAAAACAGCAAGTAGTTTTCAGTAGTTTTTGGCTGATCCGGTTGCTTACGATTCGCAATTTTGGTCTGGACGATTTCCGCAAAAACCTCCTCCTGATAATCCCAGGCTTGGGCATAATCCATTAAGCCTAAGTACTGAACGTTTACCTGCTTATTTTTTTCGGGCATTAGAAATTACTCCGGTACATAGGATTCTAACAGCGTAAAGCCCTCCGACGTTACCAATTCTACCTGATGAATGCTGGCGGGTAGCAGACAGGCCTCGCCTTTCTTGATGGGGTAGCTCTTTCCATCACTATAAATATCCGCCTCACCATCCACGCAGACGTAAATGGTAAACGAGTCTCGGTCAGAATAATCTCGCGAAGTATTCTCGGTAAACTGCAAGCGGGAGGTGATAAAGTAGGGAGCTTTGACTATTTCAGTTACTTCATTTTCCTTCGCCTCATAGAGGGTTTTGTACTCGTCGTATTCTCGGTAGTCAATCGCATCTAGGGCTTGCTCTACGTGCAGTTCGCGGGTATTACCCTTATCATCTCGCCGATCAAAATCGTAAATGCGGTAAGTAACATCGGAAGTCTGCTGAATTTCGGCTAGCAAAATTCCTTTGCCGATGCTGTGGACGCGCCCGGCGGGTAGAAAGTAAACGTCTCCAGCGTGAACATCTTCTTCATTCAGGATACTCATCAGTTTGCCATCTTCAAAGGCATCCAGGTACTTTTCGCGGCTCATGGGTTGGTTAAAACCTACGGTAAGCTGAGCTTCTTCATCAGCCTGCATAATGTACCACATCTCAGTTTTCCCAAAGGAATTATGTCGCTGCTGCGCCAGTTCATCATCAGGGTGTACCTGAATAGATAAATCGTCATTTGCATCAATAAACTTGATAAGCAGCGGAAACTCGTCGCCATATTTCTGGTAAACCTGCTCACCCACTAGTTTTCCTTGATAGGTTGTTAAAATTTCTTGCAGATTTTTACCAGCCAACGCTCCCTCAGCCACTTCCGATACGTTGCCAGTGACGCCAGAGATTTCCCAGGTTTCGCCGCAGTTGGGTAGCGGAGCAAAGTCTTTTCCTAGTACAGTTTTAATTTTCTCACCTCCCCAGATTTTGTCTTTATAGATGGTGCGAAATTTCAGTGGATACAGTTCAGTCATAGTTACTACTAGTTAAATAGTTTACTTACAAATCAAATAGTCTCAGGATGCTTATGGCTTACCTTCCGAATTCTCAGCTTTTTCTTCTTTAGACAGTTTTCCTTCAATAGTCTGAATTTTTGCTCCGCAGCCCGAGGAACGCTACTAGAAACAATTACACCTTCATAATACTCAGGAGAAAGTTTTAGCTTTCTGTTGATAAAGTCAAATGTACTAATGATTTGCTCAACCGCTTTGTTGACATCGGTTCCTTTCAACTCTACCAAAAAATGCTTTTTAGTTTCGCATACTTTAAACAAATAATCGCAGCGTTTGGTACGCTGATCGTCAATTAAACAGCCATCAACCTTCACTCGGCAAATTGTTTTCTTAGACTTATTTTCTAGGCGAAACTCTTTATGGTTTTCCTTCGCTACGGTTGAATTGTCAAAACACTCGCTCTTTTTAGTTGCCTTTAGTGCCTCAATAAGTTCTTCACGACACATTAGCGTACTTAAGTTCTAGCAGTTCATCAAAAGTTTTACCCAGTTCCTCCGATACATCATCAATGTTAGAAGCTCCAATAGTTTGGTTTTCAGTGTCTAAGGTAGAGCGACAAGTACCATCTTCAAAGTAGTAACAAGCTACCCGGTCAAAATCCACCCATTTTTCTTCTGGTACAATCTCCGCCACTTTCTCTTTCTGCTCAGGATCAGCTTTAGCTGCATTACTCGCCTGAATCAAATTATCTAGCGAAGTAAGCACATACGGGCTATGGGTAGTGACAATCAGTTTGTCTTTAGACTTATTGATTCTCTCAACGATAAACTCAATCAACTCCTTTTGAATAGTTGGATACAAGTTGAGTTCAGGTTCTTCGATCACGAAGCAATTCTTAATAATACCCTCAGACTTCGTGTTGACCTCTAGCACTAACAAAAGGGGAATGATAGACTGAAGCCCACTGGAAGCTTGTTCTAGTTTTACCTTAGCTCCATCATTAAAAGTTATAAAATTAGATTTATCATAGTAGTTGTACTCTATATTTAAAAATGGAATAGAAAACCCATTCGGTTTCTTTCGGGCGGATTCAAATTGAGAACCGAAATCTTTAATACACTTTGCGATAGCAACATCATTATTCATCAAACCAAAAAGAGATTCAGCAACCATAGATAGTAAAATCCTTTCGGCAGGAATGTATACAGTCTCTTCGCGGTTTAAATCCCCATATATCAGTTTAAAGATTTCACCAACATCTTTAAACAGCCTCTCAAATTCTATACTATTGTAATCACCACTATGAACAATCTGATGCCTGTCTTCATTGATTTTTTCAATTAGCGACAAAAATGTCTCATATTTCTTTTCATCCAGCTCTTCATGACTTTTTTCGGTAAAGTTTAAAATGCTTGAACTAATCATTAATACTTTGATAAGATCCATTCCCTCCTGTTCTCTCATTACATTCTCGAGGGCTTTCCTCATAAGTAGATATTCGTTGTAGGCGGCATCAAGGGCTATTTTACGCGCATCTGATACTTCAGCAAAAGGAAAATTGTCTTTTAGAGTGTTGTGCTTTAGTTCCCAATAATATTTATTACTGTAGCACTTAATATAAGTGTTTCTCGTAATATCAAAATCAATATTATAATGTCTTACCTTATCAACGAAAGATTTTAAACTACTGGTCTGGAATAACTCAAACTCCCTAGAAATAGCAATCAACTTCGCCACCGTACTTTTCCCGCTGGAAGTGCTACCGATAAAGACGTTGATATCTTTAATTTCTAGCTCAATGTCCTTGATTGGGCCAAAATTTTTGATGATGATCTTTTCCATAGATAATCAGTTATTCATAGTATACAATAACGTCTTCGGGTGGTTTTCGTTGGATGTCGGGCACTTTGGCATTGTCCGCCGGGTAACCAACTGGGATGAGTAAAAACGGACGTTCGTTGGCGGGGCGGTTCAGCACTTTATTGAGAAAATTCATAGGGCTAGGCGTGTGAGTTAGTGCCACTAACCCGGCATGATGAATTGCTGTCAGCAAAAATCCGGTAGCAATGCCGACTGACTCAGTGACGTAGTAGTTATTTTTCTTCTCTCCTTGCTCTTCCTCGTAAGCCCGCTTGCAAACGACAATCAGCCAGGGAGCAATTTCCAGAAAGGGTTTGTGTTCATCAGTGCCAAAAACTTTCAAATCATCTAGCCAGGTATCCGACATCCGACCGTGGTAGTTGATATACTCCTCTTCTTCCGCCGCTTGGCGAATTTTAGCCTTCACATCCGGGCTAGAGATCGCGCAGAATGTCCAGGGTTGCTTGTGCGCTCCCGACGGAGCCGATGAGGCCGTCATAATAATATTCTGAATGACTTCCTTCGGTACAGGTTTACTGGAGAACATTCGTAGCGAACGGCGACGGTTCATAAACTGGTAAAACTCTTCCGCTCGCTGGAGTAATGCTTTTCCCTCGTAAGTAGGATTTTGGTAGGGAATGAATGGTTTGTCTTCTGAGGTAGTCATATTGCTGACGGTTCTACCTTACAAAGGTAACGGATTACTACCGAAAGTGCAGTTTCATTCCCTCGTGGGTAGCGGTAAAACCTAGCTTTTCGTAGAACTTAATAGCGTCCGGACGCTTTTTATCCGTAGTTAGCTGCAACAGGTGAGCACCTCGTTCCTGTGCTCGGTTAATCGCCCATCGGAATAGTTTTTCACCTAAGCCTTGCCCTCGTTGGTCGCGCTTGATACGCACCGCTTCAATTTGCGCTCGGATGCCACCCCGATAAGTCAAATATTGAATAAAACTTAGCTGAAGCGTCCCGATTACTTCGCCTTCATCTTCTACAACTATTAATTCCTGATTTGGGTCTCGCTGAATATTTGCGAAGGCAGCGTAATAGCTATCAGGCAAAGGCTTAGTGAAATTTTCACGCTGACGACCTAATTCGTCATCGGCTAGCATTCGTACAATATCTATCACATCAGTGTGAGTAGCTTCTCGGAATAGCATAATTATGTTAGTTGAAAATTGACAAGTGAAAGTTGACCCCGGTCTCGCCAGACCGGGGTTGATAAGTATTAGGTGAGCAATCAATAGCATATCAAAGATAAAAACTTCTAGATTCTACCGACACTACTATCTTTTGTGCTAGTTTCGCCACTATGGCAGCTCATCAGTTACTGTATAAACTATTCGTAACTCTCTTTTTCGCATGGCTATTGTTTAGCTGCCAATCGGCTACCGAAATAACGGAAACAGACAATATTGATACACTCTCAGTTGGGTATACTTTATCACAGCAGTACTGTAACAACTGCCATCAGCATCCTGAGCCAGATTTACTGCCTAAATCTACTTGGCAGGATTATGTGCTGCCCCGAATGGGCTATCGATTAGGGATCTATGAGCATGATAGTATCCGCCAATCTTTACTGGAAGCAGGCTTAGGTGGTGTGAGAGTAGATCAGGCAGGAATTTATCCTACCCAGCCTATCATCAATCAAGATCAATGGCAGGCTATTCAAGATTATTATCTGGATCAGGCTCCTGATTCTTTATCATTTACCAAAACAGAAGTCTCCGTAGGCTTAGCTAATTTTCAGGTGCAGATTCCATCCTACCGATTGTCGCCCCCGAGCACGACGATGGTTAAAATTCATCGGCAGCAGCTCTTGGTAGGTGATGCTAATTCTAAGAGCCTCTATCAATTCGATGCTGATTTACATCTGAAACGAGTTGCCCGAACCGGAGAAGGGGCAGTACACACCGAAATCTCTACCGAGCAGTTTTTAATAACCGTCATGGGTTTATTCTCACCTACCGATAATCCGCAGGGAAAAGTCATGACCCTGCCAAGGACAGATGCGGGTGTGCCCTTCGTGCTGCTGGATAGTTTGCAGCGTCCGGTACAAACTACGGTAGCCGATTTAGATAAGAACGGTTTACCCGATCTGATTACTTGCGAGTTTGGCAAATGGCTGGGTGGATTGTTTTACTATCAGCAACAACCCGATGGTCGCTTTCGGAAGATTGCACTTCGGCAACAACCCGGAGCAATTGCCGCCTATGTGCGTGACATCAATCAGGACGACAAGCCTGACGTACTGGCATTGTTTGGACAAGGTGATGAGGAAATCTTTGCCTACATCAATCAGGGTGAAGGGAAGTTTCAGGAAAAAACTATTTTGCGATTTCCTCCATCCTACGGTTCCAGTTCTATGTTGCTGATGGATGTAGATGAAGATGGTGACGAAGATATTGTATACACGGCAGGCGACAATGCTGACTATCCACCCGTACTAAAACCCTACCATGGAATCTACTTCTTTACCAACGACGGAAATTATCAGTTTGAACAGTCTTGGTTTTACCCATTGCCGGGAGCCTACCGGGCACTTCCAGCCGATTACGATCAGGATGGGGATTTAGATGTGGCGGCAATCTCTTTTTTCCCTGGTTATCAATCTGCGCCGGAAGCAGGCTTTGTCTACTTGCAGAATCAGGGAAATATGAATTTTACTGCCCATACTTTTGCTGAAAGTACCTACGGACGTTGGCTAGTCGCTGATACTGGCGACTTAGATGGTGATGGTGATCTGGATATTGTTCTAGGTTCTCTAGCATTTGAGGTGGTCCCACCGAATGGCCTATTGGATGAGTGGGTAGAACGAGGGATTCCATTCGTGGTACTGGAGAATCAAGTCATGGCCAAATAACATAGTACTTGTTGCCATTTCTCCCCATTATTGGGGAAACAAATTAGATACATCGCGACGTCACTTGCTGATATCCTATCAAATAGCAGTTTTTCTCAAAGGCATTTTTTTGGATATATTAGTTCTAGCAAATACTAGAATTATGAGAATGCAACGATATATATCTTATCTACTAATTGTCGCTACTAGTTTCTGGTTGTTAGGATGTGCTACTAACCCAGTGACAGGTAAGAGAGAGCTAATGCTCATGTCCAGCAAGCAGGAGCGAGCCATGGGTGAGCAGAACGATCCGCAGATTACCCAATTTTTCGGGGTGTACGATGATAAACAATTACAGCAATTTATCAATGAGAAGGGACAGCAAATGGCGCAAATCTCGCACCGCCCTGACTTAGCCTATGAATTTAAGATTGTAGACTCACCAGTAGTAAACGCCTTCGCCGTACCCGGCGGCTTTATATACTTTACCCGGGGGATTATGGCACACTTTAATAACGAAGCCGAATTTGCTGGGGTGCTTGGTCACGAAATTGGACACGTCACTGCCCGACACTCCGCCAAGCAATATAGTAAACAAATGGTGGCTCAGGTTGGACTAATTGCTGGAATGGTTGTGGCTCCTGAATTAGCCCAGTTTGCCGATGCTGCCCAGCAAGGTTTAGGGCTTCTATTCCTAAAGTTTGGTCGCGATAATGAACGTCAGTCCGATAAGCTCGGAGTAGAATACTCTACTAAAATTGGTTACGATGCCGATGAGATGGCTAACTTCTTTAGTACCCTTCACCGAATGCGAGACGATGCCGGACAAAGCGTACCTACTTTCCTCTCTACTCACCCTGACCCGGCGGATCGCCAGCAAAAAGTACAAGAGCTAGCGCAGAAGTGGAAAGAGAAAGAAAACGCGACGACCCTGGAAGTAGGTCGTAACTCTTACCTACGCATGATTGATGGTTTGATTTACGGCGAAGACCCAAACCAGGGCTACTTAGAAGCCGGAATATTTTACCATCCGGTTCTGAAATTTCAATTTCCTACTCCGCAAGGATGGACTTTTCAGAATACACCGCAGCAGGTGCAGATGGCGCATAAAGAAGGTAAAGCCATTATGACTCTAAGCCTCAGCCAAGGAAATTCTTTAGAAGAAGCCGGACAAGCCCTAGTTCAGAATAACAATCTGTCAGTTATCCAATCCGAAAAAGTAACTGTCAATGGGTTATCAGCCCTATCAATCTTGGCTGATGTGCAGCCCCAGCAAAATCAAGGTCAACCTCAGCAGCAACAACAGCAGATTCGTTTGTTGACTTACCTAATTCAGTACGGAGGAAATATTTATAATATCATGGGAATCAGCACCCAGCAGGAGTTTAACCAGTTCAGTAATACTTTTACTAATACTATGAAGAATTTCGCTGAGCTTACCGACCAAAGTAAAATCAATATACAACCCGAACGCATTAGTATTCAAGAAGTCCCCCGCACCGCAACGCTGTCGCAAGTTTTAAAAGGCTTCAACATGCCGAATGATCGTCTGGAAGAATTAGCCGTACTGAACGGTATGCAACTGAGCGATCAGGTTAAACAGGGAACATTGATTAAGACCGTGGTTCGGAGCAATGCGGATACCTTTGCTCAAGACAAATAATTTTACAGATACTAACCAAGCAGCTAAGTGTTTCTGATTGATCTCAGGAACACTTTTTTTATCTTCTTCTCCTTAGCTTGATCTAGTGCGAGATTTCAAATACTTACAAATAGTTAGAGGGCTACCGCGTGATGTATCCCCGGATTTATTCCGGGGTCTTAAGAGGGAGATGCCGGAATTCGCAGAACCTCATACGGTAAAGATATGCTGTGCGACGGTTGCCAAGATAGTTTCAAATAAGTATTTAGCATGAGATAACAGAGTGTCAAAAACGCGCCTCAGAAAAATCATGCTTACCCGGGATACTTCCTATCTTTACAGAAAGCTATGAACTATGCACCAGAAAATTGCTCTTATCTCGCTGTTAGTAGCCGATTACGATGAAGCTATTGCCTTCTATATTAAAAAGCTTGGCTTTACGCTAGTGGAAGATACCCCGCTTAGTGAAACCAAACGATGGGTGCGAATTGCCCCACCCGGTTCTCAAGAGTGCCAATTGCTACTTGCCCGCGCAGCTAACGATGAACAGCGCAAGTATATCGGTCGTCAGACCGGCGGGCGAGTATTCCTCTTTCTGCATACCGACGATTTCTGGCGTGACTACGAACGTCTGAAAGCCCAGAAAGTAAAATTTGCCCGTCCACCGAAAGAAGAACCCTACGGCACTGTGGCTGTCTTTGAAGACCTCTACGGAAATCTATGGGATTTAATTGAGCCTGCTTCAGAAGGCACCTGACTCCTGTTCTCAGGGAAAGCGGTTGGCGACTTCCGAACGCCACATAATTTTTGCCCTGAAAACAGCAGATTTAAAAGAGCAGGTAGAGTATATTGTCGCCATATGAAATATACCTACTATTAGGCGTAACGAACATAAAAAACGAACTATTAACGATGAGATTAAATAAGAAAGTAGTAGCCAAAAGACTTAATAAATTTTATAACCTCTTTTACCTACTATCAGCTACTGTACTATTATGCAGTCACGATCTGTATCTTAAAATGGAAACCTACTTCTTGCAGCCTAATCAAGAAACGACCTTAATCCTCTATAACGGAACTTTCGAGAGTAGTGAAAATATTATCACGCGAGACCGTATGCTAGATGCTTCGGTTGTTGCTCAAGGCGAAAGAGTAGCTATAGACTCGGGTCAATGGCAAGATCAAGACAGCACCATCACGCAAGTAACCTTCAACACTGGTGAAGCAGGAACGTATGTAGCAGGTGTTTCCACTAAAGCTAGAAACATAGAACTTACCGCCGATAAATTTAATAGCTACCTTGAACACGATGGTGTTTTAGATATGCTCGAGCAACGCACCAATAATAACTTATTAGATCAGGACGCCGTAGAGAGTTATCAAAAACATGTAAAAGCCATCTATCAGGTAGGTGATGTCAAGACCAATGACTGGAATACCGTATTAGGTTACCCTATCGAGTTTGTTCCACAAGCAAACCCATACGAAAAATACAGTGGCGAAAAGTTAGAAGTACAACTGCTGCTAGAAGGTGAGCCACTATCCAATCAGCTAGTTTACGCTGACTACCTTAGCACTAGCCACTCGCATTCGCACGATCATGCACATGATGGTGGCGAACATGAACATGCCCACGAAACCGGAGAAACCCATACGCATACCAGCGGTCAGCAATTACGCACCAACGACCAAGGCATTGCCGCAGTAGACTTGTCGGAAGACGGTATCTACTATCTACGAACTATTCACATGGTTAATGTTACCGATAGTGATGAATTGACACATCGATCTAAATGGGCAACCCTGACATTTGAGGTGACGCATGAACATGGTACTGATACGCACACGCATGATCATGAGGAGGGGATTCCTACTTGGGTTTTTATAGTGGGCAGCTTACTCATTGTGGGATTGTTATTCCTGGTCTTTAGAAACAAGAACTAATGAAGCCTGTAAATTTAAAGCAAGCGCTGTCTCTGTTCTTGTTATTCATTCCACTTTTTGGGTTCGCTCACGATGTTACCAGTGCCAATCAGGAGCTTTTACGTAATGGCGGTTTGTGGGCGTATATTCAGGTAGGCGCAACCCATATGCTCACCGGCTATGACCACTTACTTTTTCTGGCTGGTGTTGTCTTTTACTTGAACAGCTTCAAAGACATCTTAAAGTTCATCACTGTTTTTACGATAGGACATTGTATTACCTTAATAGGTGCGACCTATGCGGGAATTACAGCTAATGAACACATAGTAGATGCGGTGATCGCTCTAAGTGTTTTATACAAAGGGTTTGAGAATTTGGGCGGTTTTGAAAAAATGAAGGTAAAATCACCTCATTTGCTGCTCATGGTAGGTCTTTTTGGATTGATTCATGGCTTTGGGCTTTCCACCCGATTACAGTCCTTTGACATTGGGAAAGAACAATTCCTAGCAAAAATTCTGTGCTTTAATGTAGGCGTAGAAGTAGGACAGGTACTGGCACTAATTCCTATTGTTTTTATCATTTCAATTGCGCAAAAACAGAAGCAGTTTCCCGCTTTTTATAAAGCAGTCAATTGGTATCTGGTATTGGCAGGGATAGGCTTGTTTATCTATCAAATATACAGCTACTTCAACGGGCATTGATCATACGAAAAATAAATTCTCTTGATAATAAACAATTATATACGCCCAACGATGTATATAAGTAATAGCAGTTACCCCCCCCGAAAGTAGAGCCCTACGGCACCGTTGCTGTCTTTAAAGATATCTACGGCAACCTGTGGGATTTAATTGAGCCTGCTTTAGAAGAGATATAATTTTCTCGCCCTAAGGAAATCAGTTAGCGACTTCCGAACGCTACGTGACTTTTGCTCTAAAAACAACGAGTTTAACAAGAGCAGGTAGATTATATTGCCACTATATGGAATATATCTGCTATAAGTAGAGGGTATACAGTCGTTAGGGCTTATAATAAAAAATAATGAATCAGAGTTTAATTGCTTTTGCCGTAATAATTTCATCATTCAGTTGCTCTGATAGGAGAGAAGATTCTTCTAATAAAGATTGGGTAACTATAGAATCAGAAAATGATAGCTATAAAATTTCGCTTCCATTTGATACCTATAAAAGCCACGATGAAGAGTATTATGTAGAAAGTGTAGGTAAGGTATTTAGTCACGAAATTGACTTAAATACTCAACAACTAAACGATAAAAACGAAGGATACAAATTTACTGTTTACGATTATCCAGAATTTAACTTCTATGAATCGCCAGATATAATTCCAAAATTTTTGAGAGAGACACTAGATAATCTGGTTCTAGGACTTGGAGCTACAAAAATTGGAGAAAAGAAAATTGAATATAATGGATATCCCGGCAGAGAATTATATTATTACAATAAGTCTTTAGGGGCTTATTTTACAACGAGAGTTTATATAATTGAAGGAAAACAATATCATTTTACAGTAATTACGGATAAGGAAAATTTGGCTAATAAATCGATAACGAAGTTTTTCGAGTCATTTATACTGAATTAATACAAGCCCTAATAAAATGCACCTGAAAGTTTGGTTCTTCTAAACCAACAACTCGACCTGGCGGTCATATGGGCAATTAATTTGTTAACCCTACCATGCGGCATCGGTTTTCCCACCAAGCAGTTTTTCCAGATTTGCGTATCTTAATAGTGACGGAGACATTAGATTTTCCATCTAGATCTTCGAATTATTGAGCCAATCAAACCACTACTACCATGAACAACCACCGCTTATTGCCGCTATTTATCTATCTGAGCATCTTCGCACTATCATCCTGCAAAACTAATCTGTTAGTAATCGAAGATGTACTACCAACGGCTCAGTTTGAGAGTTTTGAGCCTACGTTTCACCAAAACAGCTTTAATGATTTTAGTCTGGAAATGGTGCTGACCTACCGTTTTCGCAATCCCTACCCTCGCCCGTTACCCATCCCTACGCACCGAATGGGAATCAAGTTAAATGAAGATGATCTGCCCAACTTTGGTGGGGAAACAGACACCATTATTCCGGCAAATAGTAGTATTCAGATTCCCTATATTTTTCAAATTAATCAAGAGACGCTGACGGCGGTGTTGGGTAAGCAGGGGCAGTTTACGTTTCATACTTCGGTAGATATTGATGTATCTGAATTCGCTGACTTGTTACCCAATTATCAACTCAATATCACTGACCAGCTCGATATCAACTCTTCAACTTACGCTCCCTTACTCAAAGAACTGGCTAGTCGTAAAATTGAGAAGCGAACCCTCGAGCTGGAAAAATCCATTCCAATAAAAATACCAGCTCCACCCGCCATCAGCAAATCAACTGATCCCATGCAAATAGAGTGGATTGGCAGCGGCTGGAACGCGGTGAACCTCAGCGCCCTAAAAGAAACTCTCACTCCATTTGCTGATCTACTCATCAGTGGCGAAATTGGTCAATTGACTAATCCGTTCGTAAAAACAATGCTAGAATCTGAAATTACTTTTCCAGCTCCTACACTTACCTGCTGGGATTGTACTATTGACGTCAATCTAGCTGAACAAACGCTTAACCTAGCCCGACCCTTTGACCCTCAGATTGGTACTAAATGGAATAATTTAAAGAGCTTGGTATATATTGACGAGCAATTTTCCGCTACGGATTATTTCGTCACCAACTTTTTATCTAGAGTGAATCCAGATGCTCCGGGAATGTGGAATACTTTTAATAGTGGTTGGCAAACGTTTAAGAACACCGAGCTTCCGGCGAGTTTACCCAGCTTGGAAACCCGGGGTTTCCGCCTGTCTATCCCATTCGTATTTCACAATAATAATGACTTTCCAATCAGCGTACCTTTATTCCGCAGTAGTGCCTTTCTGGCTAGTGGCGAACCGTTTTCCATTCAGCTTCGCACCCAAGATTTAGATGAAGTTTCTCTGGAAACACTACCACAGCAGCACACCGAAATTCCCGCTAACCAGCAACAGACCATGTACGTAACCTTTTCGCTCAACTGGAATGATTCAAGCAATGGAATCTACGGCTTCCTGAGTGGTCAACCCATTCAACCTAACCTGAAAGGAGTAATGAGCTACGACTTTGGCTACGGACCGCTATTCTTCCGATACGATTTAGCTAACTTGAGCCTAAATCACGATACAGAATAGTGTGCTATCAATCCTCTATCAAGACACGGACGTAGTAGCCATTAATAAACCACATGGATTACTGGTACATCGTAGTCGTATTGCTAAGGATGCTCAGGAGTTTGCTCTGCAACTACTGCGCGATCAATTGGGGCAAACTGTTTATCCTGCTCATCGCATTGATCGCAAAACCGGAGGAGTATTGCTATTTGCCCTGAATCAGCGTGTGCTCTCCAACCTGCAAATCCAGTTTATGGAAAATAATGTGGATAAGCAGTATCTGGCTATCGTTCGCGGTTACACCGATAAATCAGGGAAGATTGACTATGCTTTAGAAAATGATAACGGAAAAGTACAGGAGGCTTTTACTCAGTACACAACCCTGGCTCAAACGGAATTGAATGTTCCCTTGAGAAAACACGCGACTTCTCGCTATTCACTTGTACTGGCGAAACCACATACCGGACGGTACCATCAGATTCGTAAACACTTTAAGCATATTTTTCACCCGATTATTGGCGACCGTCCACACGGTTGTAATAAGCAAAACCGATTGTTCAAAGAACGTTGGCAGATGACTACCATGCTACTTCACGCCGCTTCGCTTGCCTTTACCCATCCGAGCAGTAATAAGAAAGTTCTAGTAGAAGCATCATTACAGTCTGAGTTTCGACGAATGATTCATCTAATGGGCTGGTCAGATTTAGAGGAAATCCAGACGTTCCTACCATCCTGAATCATTATTGCTATCTTTGTTTACATGAAGCCTCAGCAAAACAGTCATCTAACTATAGCCGAGTACCTTCAGGTGGAGAAGGACACTGGTGTACGCTACGAATACCACGACGGTGTGATACAGGCGATGGCTGGGGGCAGCTACGATCACACAACCATCAGTGGAAACGTATATTCCGAATTGCGGACAAAACTACGCAGTAGAGAAAGCGATGGAAACGGAGGTACTACAAGATGTGTAGCTTCTAGTGAAAACAGAAAAATCTATATACCTCCCAAGAACTACTTCTTATACCCCGACGCATCTGCCGTCTGCGGAGCTCCCCACAGGCCACCTCAAGAGCCGGGTGCTGTTACCAGTCCTACGCTTATTGTAGAAGTACTATCTAAAAGCACTGAGGGAAAAGACCCCGAATCCACGGCGGGAAGTGACAAATTCCATTTATACTGCTTATTACCAACTTTTCAGGAGTACTTACTGATTCAGCAGTATCGGGTAGCAGTAGAAGTTCGTACTAAAACCAAAGACGGAACCTGGAAAATAGAAGCAGTGGAAGGGATTGGTCAAACAGTTGAACTATCTTCGCTTGGCATTTCTTTTTCTGTTGATTCTCTGTACGAAGATACCCAAGACTCGAGCGAATTTTTAAACAAAAGCTAGAACATTCTTTTCATGGCCAGAAAACAAAAGAGAAAGCAAAGCGGAATTGTATATTCTACCAATCCTGATTTTTCCTACAATACAGAAGATCAATCTCAGCAGGAAACCTTACCACCGGGTGAGCAGAAACTGCGGGTGTGGCGCGAAAGTAAAGGAGGCGGTAAGCGGGTTACCGTCGTCCGCGATTTTGTCGGATCAGACGATGATCTGAAAGATTTAGGCAAACAGTTAAAAAGTCACTGCGGAGTGGGTGGTAGCACGAAAGATGGTGAAATTCTAGTTCAGGGTGACCAGCGCGATAAAGTGGTAGCTTATTTACTAAAGAAAGGTTACGCTGCGAAACCAGCCGGAGGATAAAATTAGCACAATGGATAAGATTAACTTAAACGAGAAGTTCGGTCAGTTTCAGGAACACTGGACTCCCAAAATTATCGGCGAACTGAACGGCCAGTATATCAAACTTGCGAAAGTAAAAGATGAGTTAGTCTGGCACAGCCACGCCGATGAAGATGAGCTATTCATCGTTCAGAAAGGTACGCTATATATGGATTTTCGGGATAAAACCGTGGAAGTGCGCGAAGGAGAAATACTGGTGGTGCCCAAAGGTGTAGAGCATCTACCGCGCACTAATGGTGAAGAAGTCTGGCTTATGCTGATAGAACCCATTTCAACTAAACATACTGGTGAGATAGTACACGAAAAAACTACTAATGATCAGGAATGGATATGAATTAGCCATTCCACATTTGCCGAACCTGTCCTCGAAAGGGGCGACTCACCGCTAGCCATTGATCGTCTACTTTCACTTTATCGGCGGTAATTGCCTCTACTTCGCTTTTAGCCACTACGAAGGAGCGATGAATTTGTAAAAAACCTTCTTCAGGCAATTTGCTCAGCACCTCTTTCAGAGTTGTCTTAGAAACAACCGGATTACCTTCTTTCAGTACTACCTTTACGTAATCTCCCATCACTTCCAAATACCTGATATCGGAAAAATCAACCCGCACCATTTGGCGATTTTGCTTTAGAAATAACGCAGAATTTTCGGAGTGAGAAGATTGCTCAAAGTTGGATGGGTGCTGCTTACGAAAGCGATAGATAGCTTTCAGGAAGCGTTCAAAGCTCACAGGTTTCAGCAGATAATCTACTACTTCCAAATCAAAGGCCTGTACGGCGTAGTCGCGATGAGCCGTAATCAAGATCGCTTGGGGAGCTGATTCATAGGTCTTTAGCAATGATATCCCATCCCACTCAGGCATTTCAATATCCAGCAGTAGCAAATCGATGCTTTCTTTTTCTAACTGCTCGGCTACTTCCCAGGCATCCCGACAGATGGTTACCACCTCCAGAAAAGGAACCCGTTGTACGTAATCTGTGATGAGCTGACGAGCGTAGGGTTCATCATCAGCAATCAGACATTTGATGGTAGGCATAGGCAGGAAGAGTTAAATGGACAGTAAACGAATCCTGAAGATCGCGAAGTAGCAATTGGTAACTATCGGAATACAAGTGATCAAGCTGTCGCTGGATATTGGGTAGCCCGATACCACGAGTTGTAGAGTTCTTAGCTAATTTAGACCGTGAGTTTTTTACGCTAATTGTCAGGGTTTCATCTCCAACGTTAACCCGCACCCAAATAAATGCTGATCCCCGGGTTTGCTTCAATCCATGTTTAAAGCTGTTTTCTACCAGCGTGATCAGAAGTAGCGGCGGGAACTTCCAGTTTTCCAGCTCTTCATCCGTAGTAATTTCTAACTGTAACCGATCCTGATAGCGTAGAGATTCCAGATAAGCAAAATCGCGCATGCGCTCACATTCCTCCGCCAAACTTACCCAAGTCTCTTTTCCCTGCTGCAACACATAATCGAGTAGTTGACTGAGTTTCAGCACTACCTCTGGAGCCTGGTCAGACTTATTCAGTGTAAGATAGTACAGGTTATTGAGGGTGTTGAACAGGAAATGTGGGTGCAATTGGGTCTTTAGAAAGCGAAGTTCAGCTTGGCTCTTTTCCTGTAAAGCTACCAAATACTTTCGCTGCATGGCGTGCCACTGTTCGGTCACGCTGATAGCAACAAACAAAATAATGAAGAAGTGAACAATACCGATAAATGAGGCAATGTTACGAATAGGGGTTAGCAGATTACCGTAGTTGAAATTAGCCAACCCAATTAGGCTAATGATTATCACCATCAGCGATGCGTAGACTGAACCTACAAACGTATAAAGAAGGTACAGCGAAAAGAGAGCAAACTTTTCCTGAAGAAAGTAGCGAGGGATAAGATAACGTGAAATAAAATAAGCCGTAGCAGCTACCACTGGCAAGTACAGCAGGCTGACAATGATTCCCTCGGCGTACCGCTGTTCCTTATGTCCAAGATAATAAATACTGAACAGTAACAGTAGCGTCCAGAAAACAACCTGAATTAAAACGTAGGGAGTACGGGTGGCAACCATACTCCCAAAATACTACTTTTCGGGCGGTTACACCGAAACCATCGGTACTTAACCAGATAGCGTAGTTAGAATACCTCTGGGGCTAAATTATGAGAGTGAGCTACGGTTTTAGGTAATTCATCTTCGGTTTCCGGGTATGCACCGATGTTTTTTTAGATGTTAATGTATTTAGCGTACGATTGGGTATGTTTTACCTATCATTAATACACTATGAAAATTATTGAATTACATGTTGAGGCAGGAATTGGATATATGCTTACGCTAAGCTTACTGGGTATTATCATGATTATTTTGTTTGTGCGACACCTTATTACCCGCTCTACTCAACCGCCTACTACTTCCTGGTCGGCATCAGCGATTAAACAGATTGGGCTATTCTGCTTTTTCCTGGGGCTTTTTGCTCAGATTATCGGACTGATACAAGGGTTTGATGCCATAGAGGCCGCTGGTGATATTTCTCCAGCATTGTTAGCTGGCGGATTAAAAGTAAGTTTTATTACTACCGCCTACGGGTTGATTATTCTGATCTTCTCGCGCGTATTCTATTTTTATCTGACCCAAATCCGAGCGTCATCATCCAAAACGCAATTGGCTGACAACTAAAATACAGACTCTAAAGCAGCAGCAATCTCATCAAGTAATTCTTCTGATTGCGAGAACTCGGGAATATTAGCAAACCCGTGGATCATACTTTCGTAGACTCGAAGTTTGACTGGTACACCAGCGGTCTGAAGCTTTTCAGCGTACTGTTCACCTTCGGTTTTCAGTGGGTCAAATCCGGCTAGCACTACCAAAGCGGGAGGAAGGTTGCTAAGATCATTAGCCAGCAGAGGAGAAGCGTAGGCTTCGTAACGATCCGATTCATTGGGAAGGTACTGCTTAATATACCAGTCAATCTGGCGAGTAGTGATTCCGTAACCCTTACCGAAATTCTGGTGCGATGTGGTCGTCAAATCTATTGACTGAGTGGCTGGATACAACAGTACTTGATAATCGATAAAATACTGGCTACCGTCTCTAGCCATGAGTGATACTACGGTTGCCAAATTTCCTCCGGCACTGTCGCCCACTACGGCTATTCGCGTGCTGTCCCCGCCAATGGATTGAGCATTCTGATAAACCCATTGCAACGCAGTATAAGCATCTTGGGCTGCTGCTGGGTACAGATGCTCAGGAGCCAACCGATAATCTACTGATACCACCAAGGCTGAAGTCTTTTGGGCCAGCTTGGCACATAGTAAATTGTACTCGTTCAGTGTTCCGAAGACAAACCCACCACCATGGTAGTATACAATAATGGGTAAATTATCAGTTGGGGAAGGATAATACAACCGGACTGGAATTCCTCCTTCAGCAGAGAGAATTACCGTATCTTTCGTGCTGGAGACATATTGTAAATATTTCGTAGAGGTAGATTCTTTTTGCTTATACTGCTCTCTGAGTTCGGCGGGCGAGTAGTTTTCTATATCAGGTGGTTCGTAAATGAGACGTACTCCAATGGCAGCCAGATAATGCAGGGTACCGAAGGGTGTTTGTATCCAGGAATAAACCATAATAGCTGCTGCCGTTAATAAGGTCAACACGGCCGCAGAAGCTATCCACCACCTCTTCATACTGCTAATGGGATAGTACCCAGCTTTTTAGATCATCAAGCACTCGTACCCGATCTTCCGGTCGCTCGTTCATGGTTTCGTGATAGAGTCCTTCGTATAGCTTTAAGGTTTTGTCGGTGGTAGTGAGTGAATTATAAAACTGCTGAGTGCCCTGAGGATCAGTAAGGCGATCAGCCGTGCCGTGCATCAGATAAACTGGAATATGCAGAGAGGAAGCTCTCGACAAAATATCCTTATGAACGTTAAATAAAGCATCACCTAGGCGGGCAGAAGCTTTACTGTGTACTAGAGGATCGTTTTGATATGACATAACTACTAGTTCATGGTGGGAGAGGTCGTTAACATTAAGCTGATTATCTAGTGTTAACGAGGGAGTCAGACGCGCTAATAAAGTCGCCATCGGTTTTTGAAGCTTTTTTATCCAGTCCATTGCTGGTTTAATAGCTGGAGAAGAAGCAATAAGCCCGTGTAAATGATCCTGATAATCGTCAGTGATAGCGTACTTCAGCACAATAGCTCCACCCATAGAATGACCTAGCAGGAATACTTTCTGACCATCATTTTCTTGCTGTACTCTTCTAATTAAATCATGAAGATCACTAACGAATAGTTGAAACCGATCAACATGACCTCTCTTTCCATTCGTTCTACCGTGTCCCCGAGCGTCTAGGGCATAAAACGCTGTTGAAGTTCGTGCAAACGCTTGAATCAGATTCTGATAACGTCCCGAATGCTCACCTAAGCCGTGCTGAAAAACAATGATACGTTCTTTTTTTTCAGGTAGCCACTGTTGATAAAATAAAGGGAAGCCATCAGTAGATGAATTAAATTGACTAATAGTATGCTGGTAGTCTTCCATAGCGGTTGTCAGTTAAAGCATCCAATCAGGTTTAGGAAAGTAACGCATGGGGCTGTAGCGGGGGTAACTCTCAAATAAATCTGGATCAGGGCCAACCACTCGTGGGTCTTCAGTTTCAGTAAGCACTTTTAGCATTGTTTCGTTTAGCTCGTTTATCAAGCCCGTAAACTCCGGATCAGTAGCTAAATTAGTCAAACAGTTAGGGTCTTTTTTTACATTAAATAGTTCATACTCCGGTCGCTTTCCCACTGATAATTCAAAGTACCTGGCGTACTCAGGGTCATCATAATTTTCTACGATAAATGACTTGGTTGGAGCTGCGTCAATATCAGTAAATGCCCAATCAGAATGGTGCATTCCTTCCTCATCAATACCGTACAGCGGGTGTAATTCTTCCGTAGAATCGGAAACCAGCCGCTGGGGTGCTCCGGCGGGCCAACGTTCGGGTTCTATATTCCAGATAAAGAGATAATCACCCTGACGTAGCAATCGCTGCGGATAGCCCAGATTCTGGTAACGTGATGAAGAGTGCCGCTCCCGCCCTGCCAATGCATACCCTCGCGAATTAGGAATCACTCCTTCCTGCTCTGAGCTTAGCAGATCCACCAAGCTTTGTCCGCTGATAGGTAACATTCCTTCCGAACTGGTTTGCGTCAGTTCTAAAATAGTGGGTGCTAAATCAATAAAACTAACCGGATTGTCTACCTTTCGCCCACCCGGAAATTCTTTCGGAAAACGTACCGCCATCGGAACGTGCACGCCGTACTCGTAAGCATTAGCCTTAGCCCGGGGAAAGGGCATTCCATTATCTGCCGTTACGATGATAATCGTATTATCCAGTTCGCCAATTTCTTCCAGATACTCAATCATCCGCCCGAGATGAAGGTCAAACCACTCAATTTCTACCGCATAATCTAGCAAATCACCTCGGACTTCTTCAGTATCCGGTAAAAATACTGGAACATCCACGCTATCCAACGATTTATCATACCGCTTCCACGAGTCTTGTTCGTAAGCTCGGTGCGGTTCGGAAGCACCGTACCAGAAGAAGAATGGCGTATCTTCTTCTCGCTGCTCCATAAACTGACGGAAATTAGCAGAGTAATTGGTGCTGCGAATTGCCTCGGCAAAACGCTCGTCATCAGGACTTCCCTCCTCGTAAGCTAGTTGATTGTAGACTTCCCCCGCAGCATTCTGACTGCGAAGTGGCGGTTCACCGTACTTGAACGGCCCCACTCCTTTCCCAGTATATCCGGTGTGGTATTCATTTGCGGCTAGCAGATCAACAAAGGGAACATATTTATCAAACCAGCCTGCCGCATGTTGCCCCGCTTGCTCGTTTTGCCAATGATAGCGTCCCGTGACAATTGAACTGCGCGATGGAGCGCAGCCTGGCGAACCCGCGTAGCAATTAGAAAAACAAACTCCCTCGCGAGCTACCCGGTCAAAGGCTGGCGTATTTATCCAGGAAGCACCAGCAAAGCCAGTATGCAGAAACGACTGATCGTCGCTAATGGCAAATAGAATATTGGGGCGTTTTTCTAGTGTGGTACCTTCCTGACAACCGAACAATGAAATAATAAAAAAGAAACTAAGTACAGTACAGGCGGCGCGAAGTAGCATTAGATTGATTTTTTAGGTAGTGTTAAAGATAAAAGAATTACCGACTAGTTGAAAACCAAGACGTTTTCACGGATTAGCCAAGGCTCCATATTCTACGGAATCTTTACTAAGAAAGAGGCTGTTCCCAGTTTTTTATGCGATAAACAATCGCTAGAGTTGCAGCTGCGGTAAAAGCCAGAAAATGGCGGCTGAGCGATTTTATTGAGATACTAACTTTGGGCCTTTAGAGAGCTTGGTACTTTTGTTATTAACTTCCTGCATATCAGGCAAATACACCCATATTTCGGTACCCATATTGAGACTAGATTTGAGGTTTATCTCGCCACCCAGCTTTTCAGCGTTATTTTTTACGATAAATAGTCCCAAACCACTCCCTTCTGAATGCTCGTGACCACGATAAAACATATCAAATGCCCGCTTTTGCAAATTACGATCCATACCAAGCCCGTTGTCCTTCACTTTCACCTTAATACCACGCTTGTAACGACGAACCGATATTTTGGTCACTGCATCATTTTGCTTGGGTTTTCGGTACTTGATGCCGTTTTCTATTAAATTCTGAAAAATAGACTGAAATATTTTCTGCTCAGTACACAAAGATATATCATTATTTGACGTAAGATGAATAATAACATGCTCTCTCCCAGGATAGCCTTCAAAGCGTTCAATAATCTCTTCTAAGGACTCACGAACGTTGAAAGATGTATACTGAAGTTGCTTCTTGGCAGAAAGCCCTACCTCCAACAGTCCTGAGAGTGTATCCTCAAGTTTATCAACACTCTTTTCTATAAGTTTTAAATAGTACTTCAGTGTTTCAGCATCCCCTGGCTCATCTTTTAACAGATTAAACAGTCCTTTGATAGAGGCTAGTGGGCCTTTTAGATCGTGTGATGCTCGATAGATAAGGGTTTTTAACTCTTCGTTTTTTTGTTTTAGGGCGTCAGTTGCTTTAGTATACTGCCGTTGGTCTCTGGCAATCAGTATGTACTTAAACGCATGATCCGACTCTATGAACGTAAAATTTAACGATACTGGTAAGTTCCTTTTTCTGCGTACATGCAAGTACGACCGTCGATTTCTAATACTTTCACCTTCTTCTACACTCTCGATTATTGACTCAAGTAGTCGATGTTGTCTTTTGGGAAAAACCTGAGTAATATGTTGACCGATCAGAACATCCTGCTTATAATTCATCAAATCCGCAGCATAGTCATTAACAAAACATACGTTGAGGTCGTCGTTAAAGACCAGAACTATATTAGTTTGGCTTTTCAATAATTTCTCTATAAAAACAGACTCGGATTTACCCATTAGGCTGTTTTCAGAAGAAACCTCTTTTAGCATCATATTGATTTATTTATCGTACACATTTTTGGATAGAGCACCGTATAAATATATGCTACCTACCTTATGCATTGCTAAATGGCTAATAACTATGTCCGTAAATATTATTATCCGTAACTAGACATAAGCACAAATATACCATATATACAATAATTTCTGAGGATATGTAATATAACTGAAATAATTGCTCTCTAACTGAATTAGAAGGCAGCGTCTCAAGAAATCTGGTCTCTCCATCGAGTTGCCAATGTGGCAATAATCTTACAATGTCTAGGAAAACGGATTAATTCTAATTACTACATCATTTGACTGCATGTGGCATCTTAATTAGGTAGGCACGACTAATTTCTTATCGAAACAGCAGCTAGTTATTGGTCTTATTCTCTTAAAACATACGTGTAAGTACATAGAACGCTTACGTGAGTTATACGTGAATACTACATCAATATATTAATTTATTTATATTTGATTTGAAAAATTTCTGGTATGGCAAATAAATTCCTTAAAACAGCAATAATACTTTGTGGTATCTGCGCAGGGTTTTCTGGGTGTACTCCAGAGGAGCAGGAATTTATTGATCCGATACCAATTGCTACCTCAGGGAAAAATTTAAGAACAACAGGGTTTACAGCTACTTGGCGTCCTTTGTTAGGTGCAGAGAGTTACCTTCTAGAGATAGCAGCTGATGCTGCATTTGAAGAGGGCGCATTAATGACGGAAACACCTGTGGAAGTGCAAGATACTGCTTATACGATAGAAGGACTAGAAGTTGCGAATACCTACTACTACCGTCTGCTTGCTCGCCTTAGCACTGGCGAACAAACCAGATACTCTGATGTAGTTACAGTACGTACACTAGGCATGCCTTCGCCAGTAGCCATAGTGGCCACTGACATTGGTCCTAATCAATTTACATCTCACTGGCAGAAGGTAATAGAGGCAAAGACCTACGAGATAGAGATTAACCGCGATATTGATTTCCCTGAATCTGACTTAGTACAACGTATTGTTACTGAAGACACATTTGTAGTAGTAAAAAACAACCTTGAAGTAGATCAGGACTATTTTTACCGAATTATAGCTCGGGATGGAGATGTTGTATCCGACGTTTCTAACGTAGTTCATCTAACGACTACTCAACTTACTAAGCCTATAATATCCAGTGCTCCTGATACCGTTCAGAATGAATTTACCTTTGAATGGGAGTCCGTAGTCGGGGCAGAACATTATACTGTAGATGTAACGACCGACCCGCTATTTCTCAGTACAGAAGCATATTTAGTAGAAGACGAGATTACGCAAGAAACAGCCTTTACTGTTACTAATCTAGACCCTGGTATTTCGTATTATTATCGGGTGCGAGCTCACAGTGATAAATCCTTCTCTGAATATTCGGATAAGGGAGAGGTAGCTACTTTTTCATTACCTACTCCGGTATTACAAGAAGCCTCTAACCTAAGTGCCACCTCGTTTACTGCCACTTGGACTTCCGTAAGTGATGTTGACACTTATACGTTGGATGTCAGTACATATCCTGATTTTTCTACCATACTGCTAACGGTGGATGATATTACCGACAATACGTACAATATAGAAGCATTGACAGGTGACCAGCGATATTATTATCGGGTTCGAGCTGAGAAAGATGGTAACTATTCAGCTTACTCGAATATTATGAGCCAATATTTAGCTGCATTAGAGCAACCAGCTAATCTAATAGCATCCAATATCACTTACACTAGTTTCACTGTCACTTGGGAAGTAGTGGCTGATGCCTCGTACTATCTAGTCGATGTAGCTACTGATGACCAGTTTACCAATATACTCAGTAACTATCGAGAAGACTCCGTGAGCAAAACATCGCTAAATGTAGAAGGCTTAACCGCAAATACTCGCTACTACTTGAGAGTAAAAGCTCGTAATGACTACGCTAGCTCTGATTATTCCGAAACACTATCTACTACAACGATAGTAGTTAATTCTCCTACTGCTCAATCACCAACAAATGTAGACAGCTATGAAGCATACACTAAATGGACTCTTGTACCTGATGCCAGTAGTTATCTACTAGACATTTCTACTGATGCGGCTTTTACTACATTTTTACTAGGGTATGAGGCATTATCAGTAGCAGGGACTTCCTTGATGGCTGATCGTTTGCTACCTTCTACTACTTATTATTACCGGGTGCGCGCAGTCGTGGATGGTAATATATCTGAATACTCTAATACTGTCTCTATGACTACCGACGCAGTACCTGTACAGTCTGTTTCAAGTATTATCGAGGCTGAATACTTTACACAAAATGATGGCACAACACCAGTTGCTGATGCAACTGCCTCTGGAGAGTATTACCTAGGTTCCATTGAAAAAGACGATTCTGTGGCTTATCAAGTCGATATTCCTAGTAGTGGTACGTATACTGTGACATTTAGAGTAGCTAATAGCTCAGGAGGCTCAAAAATTATCCTCTTCAAACAAGGGGGTAATGTATCTCTAGTGGATGTACCCCTCAATGGGGCAGATTGGGGCTGGGATGTAGAGTCAGTTCTAGTCAATTTCACATCATCAGGTGAGCAGACTATTTGGCTAGAGTTTGAGGGGGGTAGCGGTTCTGGAGAAATTATGCGATTAGATTGGCTTGAAATAGAGTAGTACCATTCATCTATAAAAGTAACAAATATCCTACGTGGGTACTTTGAAAGGAAAATATTGAAGAATAATGACGTACCTACTCCTTAATTTGCATTGAAAGTCTGCAATCCACCAAGCTATTTTACCTACTACGGTATTTTCCGAAAAAATCCTGGCGGCTATCAATAATGACAAGAAAAGGGGCAATAATTACGATGATACTTATAACCTTCGGTTTTTCCGGAGCTATCGGTCAAGCCCTAGATTCACCTTCATACACCCTTACCATAGAAGAAGATATTCTGGACATGGAGCTTCGCCCTGAAAATGAAGCGACCCAGTCTATCTACGTATTATCTAAAGACCACCAAGATATTACCCAATCGGCAATTAGTTACACACTCATTACTGAAGATGACATCCAACAATCAGGTGCAACCACCCTCCTAGAAGTTTTACGCTTTACCCCAGACTTTGTCGTTCGTCAGAATACCAATGGTAACTATACAATCCAGCTCCGAGGTTCATCTATTGCTAATGAAGGGCTAAGTAGCCGTAACACTGTTTTACTGATGGTAAATGAAGTTCCGTATTACAACTTTATGGAACAGTCAGTATGGTGGGAAACCTTACCTGTTGATATACAGGATATTAAGAAGATCGAAATTGTCCGTTTCCCCCACGGAGCCTGGTATGGACCAGAAGCAGCCGAAGGAGTAATTAACATTGTGACTAAGCAAGATAATGGGGTTGGGCTGAAGACCCACGCCAATGCCCGTGTTGGACTAAATACAAACTACGCCTACCAAGGAGGTATCAGTTTTTTTCAGGGGGGACGCTTTCGAGTCAGAGTGGCTGGCTTTTACAACCAATTTAGTCGGTTCCAACAATCTTCTTATGTCTTCAGTCAAGATAGGTACGTAAATGGCGATTCTCTGCTCTTTTATCAGATTAATGCTAGAACTACGAATCCTAGTGTAAATAATGCTCAGCGTAGTTCAGGAGCGCACCTAAACGCTAGCTATCAGTGGTCAAAAAATACCCATCTGCAAATAGGAGCTGGCACCCAAAGCTCTGAAGCTCAGGGCATATTTAGAAGGATAGAGGAAATTGCTCCCTCGAATCGACTGGCTAATACTAATTGGTTTTCCTTACAAGCCCGCTGGAAATCTATTCGGGCGTATGCTGCTTACCAAGCAGGTTCATTCTCTTACAGCGGTTACGATAATCTCCAGTGGGACAATAATACTCAATGGTTGGGAAGAATAGAGTATACTAAAACATGGAAAAAGTATAGGCTCGGGGTAGGTACCGAAGCTCTGCATTATCAGTATGCCAACAGTGCAACCGATACTACGAGACGAGAAAATTCTGCTGAAGCAATTCTTTTTCCGCAGCAAGGGCAACGGTATAGTGCTAGTGCATCACAACAGCTTTCTTTTTCTGATAATCGCTTGATGCTAACGCTGGCTAATCGTTTGGATTACTACACGAGTATTGATCAACTATTACTAAACCATCAATTAAGTGCTTTACTTACACTATTTCCTGCTCACAAAATCAGTATGGCGGTATCATTAAGCGAACGCCCACCAAGCATATTTGACTACAATCCTACTGATACTGAGTTACTCACAATTCCATTACAACCAACGCTTGCCTACGAAGCTAAGTACCGCTACCAGATCACGAAGAATATCCAGGCTGATCTAACGTATTTTCAGTATTCGCCCCAAAATGAGACAAGCAATTTACTGGCTACCAAACGATCGGGCTTTAGTGGTAAAATAGATTGGCAAATCAATCGGCTGCTGTTATCAGGAAATATTACCCGTATACAGTTTCCGGATTTGAGTGCCGACATCAGCCCTATTCCTGAGTTATTTGGAAGCTTTACTGGGCGATACTCCGCCTTCTTTAATAAGCTGCAAGCATTCCTCACGGTAAACTACTATTCTCAACATCTCTATACTGACCGCGATGCATCTTGGTTACTACCTGCTCGGGTTAGTCTTAGTGGCAAACTATCGTATCAGGTTTGGGAAGAGCATTCGCTGTTTGTTAGTGGTCAAAACTTACTTAACAACCAAGAAGTAGAAACGCCTTTTGGTGACCAAAGTCAAAGTATGTATTGGCTAGGTATAAACTTACGGTTTTAATGGGTCGTACGCTCCACTACATAGCAGCCGTTCGTCTGGTAGGTAGGTTTATACCAATAATAATAGTCACGCTTATCATAATAATATGCTGTTATGTTGGCGGTTTGGCCCAAAGTACTTCTCCACCATTATCTTCAATTTCTTCCGCAGCTCCTGACCGTAATCCGCTGGAAAAGGCACTGCAAATTGCTGAAAAAGAGTTAAACGAAGCCCGCGCTACTAACGATCCCAACCAAGTTGGTAAGCTTCTTTATAAAATTGGAATTATCCATCAGAAGCTCAAAAACTCTGAGGAGTCACTGAAATACCTGCTTTGGGCAGTAATTACTTTCGAGAAAGCCTCGGCGCAAAACAACGTACTAGCGGTTAAACGTGATCTAGGTGACTACTACTTCGGTAGTCAGTCGTATCAGAAGGCCATTCAGTATTATCAAGATTACCTAAAGGGAAAAAAGCGACTTGACGAAGATATTCCCGACCGGATATCCATATTAAAAAAAATAGCCCAGAGTCTCTTTACGTTAGAAGAATATGAAGAAGCCGAGACAGTTTACCTTCAACTAGCTAAGTTGCACGAAGGGAGAAGGGATATGAAGGCAATTGCCTCATCTTACCAGGCTTTGGCTGACATTCATAAGCAAATGGATGACATCCCTGGTGCCATTCAATACTTAGAAAAGGTTGAGAAAATCAGCCGACAAACTCGAGACACTCCTCGCCTTTTACAGACCCTGAACAATCTAGGATTCTTACAAAAGCGAAATAAGAATCTCAAGCTAGCTATCAGCTACTTTCAGCAAGCCCTGGCAATAACGCTTGACGACCAGAACCCCGATGTTCGTGTTTCTATGCTGACTAACTTAGGAGTGGCTTATACCAATTTGGGCTTTTTCTCTAAAGCAAAGGAGACTTATAATCAAGCACTAGCAATAGAGCGCAAATCAGGAGACATCGTTGGTCAAGCTCAACAATTCAATTACCTGGCATCGAATGCCTATATGAGCCAAAATAATGCTCAGGCACTAAAATTAGCTGAGCAAGCTATAGAATTAGGAATCCGGAAGAATGCTTACCCTGAATTAGCCGAGAGCTACCGGCTAGTGAACTTGATATACACCAGCGATAAGAGTGAAGAGAAAGCTGAAATATATCGACAAAGCTACGCTGATATTAGGGGAAGAATCAGGATGCGCGAGAACAAAGAGCAACGAAGACTTTTAGCCCTTCAGGAGGAAATTGATGCCAAAGAAGAATACCTAAAATCCCTAATAATAGAACAGGAGCAAATCGCTCTAGACCGAGAACGGCAGGAAAATGCCATTCGATTAAAAGAGAAAGAATTAGCATTACTGAAAAATAGTAAAGCCCTTCAGGAGGTACAATTACTCAACCAACAATTAGCAAATGAAAAAGCACAACAGCGCTTAGCCATTGCTCAGCAAGATTTAATTGCTGAAAAGCAAAAACGAGAATTAGCGGAGCTACAACGCCTGAAGGAAAGGCAGGCTTTACAAATTGAGCAAAATAAGCTAGAGCAGGAAAAACAAGAAAAGGCCATTGCTTTGCTGGAAGCCGAAAGAAGACTTCAGCAGCAGAGACTACAACAGGAAGCTACTTTACGTAAGTACGGCTACGGCATTATCTCATCGTTTCTACTAATTATCGGTGTGGTCTCATACAGCTTTGTCCAGAAAAGAAAAGATCACCGTAAATTACAAGAGCAACAATTCCAGATTCAAGAGCAGAATGAGCATTTGAAAGCCAGTGAGCAGATGCTAATCAGCAGTGTGAATGAGCTAGAAGCTACTCAAGAAGCCCTGCAAGAACAAAAAAAGCGGCTAGAAATAGAAAATTATAAAACCCAAGAAAGTTTACAATACGCTAAACGTGTTCAGTTTTCTATACTACCCAGTGAGCGAGAGAGCCAGAAGATCTTTCCCGAAAGCTTCGTCATCTTCCGGCCTAAAGATGTTGTCTCAGGTGATTTCTATTGGATATCAAAGGAGGTAAACCTCAAGATTGCCTCGGTAGTAGACTGTACCGGACACGGAGTACCAGGTGCGCTGGTATCCCTCATTGCCTATAACATGCTCACCGAGGCCATTAAGGAACGAGGCATGAGCAACCCAGCTTCTATTCTACAATACCTAAACAAGCAAGTAACCAAACGGCTAAGAGGCGGTGATAATAACATTCAGGACGGTATGGATATTGGCATCTGCATCTTTGAAGCAAACGATGACCAATCAGTAACGCTACACTACGTAGGAGCCAAGCACACGCTTTTTCTAGTTCAGAATGGTAAACTTGAAAGCTTAAAGGGCATCCGAAAAACAGTAGGAAGTATTCCTGATAGTGTTACCAACTCAGGGCATCAACAGATAATACTTCAGCCAGGTGACAGTGTGTACCTCACTACCGACGGTTTTATAGATCAATCTAACCCGGATCGCAAGCGGTTTGGGTCACGGCGTTTAAGAAGTGTTATTCAAGAATACCACCACTTACCGATGTCCGAACAACGAACGAAATTTATTAATGCATTAGAAAACCACCAGCAATCTTCTGAACAACGAGATGATATTAATCTAATTGGAATCAAGATTTAAGTATGATGACTTATAATCAAGCAAAAATGAGCCATAATAGAAAGTTAATCGACCATTTAATGATTTTGCAAGATGAAAGCTTGCTGATCTCCTACAAAGGCCCCGTTACTCCTAACATCATGGCTGAGATCAGTCGAGACATTCGTGGGCAGTTAGACGACTTCCCCCAGGCTAGTCGGAAGATATTCTCCATCTTCATCGAGTTAGCCCAGAATATTTTGTTCTACTCCGCTGAGAAAATTCGGTACGCAGGGCGTACCGAAAGCGTAGGAATTCTCCAGCTTGTCGAGACAGATGAGGGGTACGTTTTTTCTTGTGGAAATATTGTGAATACCACCGATGTGGGCCGACTGGCAGACAGTTGCAACACCATCAATTCACTAGATCGTGATGAACTCCGACGCCTCAGGAGAGTACAGCGCCGCCAACCCCAAGGCGATATGAGTAAAGGAGCCGGTATAGGACTGGTACAGGCAGCTATTTTATCTAATAATCCGCTGGATATTGAGGTATATACTATTGACGAAAAACACTCGTTTTTCTCATTATTTGTGACTATTGATAAAGATTAATTACTATAAAATCATAATTATTATGAGCAAACCAAAATTAGAAATTCTAGAGATAAATGGGGAAAAGGATACCTTCTATGTACCCCATGTATATTTTGATCCTGACAAAGGATATTGCTTGTTAGAGGGTGAGTCTTACCTAGAAAATACCTGGGAGTTTTACGAGCGATTGTGCAGTTGGTTAAGGGATTATACGAGTACGGGAAAACCTCTGACTTTCGATTTCAAGATGATCTATTTTAACACTAGCTCGTCTAAAGGTATTCTAGAAATTCTTTTGTTACTAAAAGACTACGAAGACCGGGGTGGCGAAGTACAGATTAACTGGTACTACCCAAATGATGATGATGACATACTAGAGGAAGCGGAGGACTTTATCGAAGATACTCAATTAGATATTAAGCTTGTTCCTCTGGCTGAATAATGAAAGAATCTTGATTATGGCTCAAGAAAGCACCGGGTAATTTACTCGGTGCTTTTTTATTGCCCAAAGACGATTATGGCTACCCTGAGGGATGTTCTTACCAATTACTTAGATTTAAAGAGGTATAGCTTTGAATTATTTCATTAAATAATTTTATTATTTTAATATAAAATATTACATTTGTAATATAATTTAATTAAAAGGATAATTATGGAATGGTTAGGCACTATACTCTTTTTCTTTTTTATATGGTTACAATCTTGTCCAGAGAAAGCTGACTAAGCTATTCTTATACTAGGGAAGCCAATACATCTCGTACTCCTACTTCGGTATACCTTCCCAAGTAAAAAGATATCAGCTCAACGAAAGGACGCATATCTTGCCCCCAGAATGGTTGATGGGTAAGTATTTTTTCTACTAACTGCTGAGTACTCTCAGCATCGCTTAGGTCTACTTCTTGCCAGGCTTTGTAAAGAAAGTCGGCTTTATCATCTCTAATTGGGTACTGTTCACCGTTAAACTCTCCGTAGTACTTATCTCCCTCTTGAACAGTAGGTCGGCTAAATAATAAATAAGCGGCCAAGCCCGCACACATTCGCTTAGGAACTTCCCCAGTTTTTTCAAGGTAACGATCAAAGGTAAGCCCGTTACGCATATTCATCTTAGAAGTATACTGTAGGGTAATACTAATAAGCTGATGATGTAGGTAAGGATTGCGAAAGCGATCCAGGACATCACCAGCAAACTCCTTTGCCATATCAATATCAATACTTAGCGTAGGGATAATTTCCTCGTAGATAACCTGAGAGATGAATTTTCCCATCACTTCATCTTGCATACAATCGTATACCGTCTCTAAACCACACAGAAAGCCTGCTGCTACACTGATGGTATGCCCTCCGTTCAAAATTCGCAACTTCCGCTCTCGGTACGGTGTAATATCTTCATCGATCACAATCCCACTATCTGCCTGTAAAAAAGGAGCTTTGTGATGCAACTCTTCTTTATCACCCTCAATAGCTAGAAACCGATATATCTCACTCACTGTAAGTAGTTTATCCTGGAATCCCAAATGCTCTTCCAATTCTGCTTGTTTTGCTTCACTGGGTTCACCAGGTACAATTCGGTCAACCAAGGTGTTACAGAATGTACATTGTTGATCCACCCACTGCCGAAACTCATCTTCTAGCTGATTGATGTCAATTAATTTCAGCACAATAGATTTTAGCTTACTTCCATTGTCAATAATTAGTTCGGTTGGGATAATCAGCATGCCACTTTGGGGTAGACCAGTAAAAGCTCGATAACGTTCATACAAAAAAGCAGTTAGTTTACCCGGGAATGATTGAGGTGGTGCTGCCGAAAGATCATCATCTTCCTGAAGCGTAATTCCGATCTCAGTAGTGTTTGATACTACGGTAGTAATTGCTTCATTGTGGGCACAGTTTAGCACCTTATGCCAATGGTTGGCTGCCGGAAGAGCGGTAGAAGCTGCCGAATTAACGTAGAACTGACGTTGGGCTTTTCCACCTGAGAAACCCTCTTCACAAATAGTAAATAGTCCATCCTGTTCGGCAAAACGTTGGCTCCGCCCCGAGCGAGTATTATTTACTATCACTACCCTCCCTTTAAACAAACCTTGTTGATTAGCTTCATCGATAAAGTGATCCATAAGACCCCGTAGCAAAGCTCCAGAACCGAACTGAATAACCCGATTGGGGTAACCGAAAAAACGAGGATTGGGAAGATGAATATCTTCGGTAGAAGTAACCCGCTGACTGCGAGTAGCGATAAGGTCTTGGGTAAGTTGTGGAAGCATAGCGTAGATTCGTTTTATGACGAAATATAGTGCTTTTTTATCCCGACCATCCGGAAAATCGGCTTTATCCTGATATATTTTAGTATTTTCCGGTTCTGAATCATCTACTGTTTTTGCTATGAACCGGAACCTGTTTACTCTTTGCGTATCCTTTTTATTCTTTGCTCTTTCCTCACTTGCTCAAATACCCACCCCCACCCCTGAAGAAGTTATTGGCTTTCAAATGGGTGCCGACTACAAAATAGCCGACTATTCTCAAATCACTGATTACCTTAAAAAGCTAGATGAGGCCAGCGACCGGGTACAGATGCAACAAATTGGCACCTCAGTACTCGGGCGCCCGCTGTATGTTTTATTTATCTCTAGTGAAGAAAATTTGCGACAACTAGATCGCTGGAAAGAGATTAGTACTAAGCTAGCCCGCGCCCGCATTTCTGACGAAGAGGCTGAGCAACTATCGGGGGAAGGTAAGGCGATTGTCTGGATTGACGGGGGTATCCACTCTACTGAAAGAGCTGCAACTCAGTTTCCCCCCGAGCTGGCTTATATGGTTGCTACCGAAGAAACGGCTGAAATGAAAAAGATTCGGGAGAACGTCATTTTCATGCTGATGCCGAACATCAATCCCGATGGGCTAGACATTGTTGCTGACTGGTACAAAAAGAATTTGGGCACGCCCTACGAGACTTCCAATCCTCCGGTACTGTACCACTACTACGTAGGACACGACGATAACCGCGACTGGTTTATGAACACTCAGCCCGAGACCCGGGCGGTTACCAACCTACTTTTTAATGAGTGGTTTCCTCAGATTGTCCACAATCAGCATCAGTCCTCTCCCCGCTGGGCTCGTATTTTCATTCCTCCCTTTTCCAAGCCGGTGAATCCACACATTCACGCCGGAGTAGTGAACGGAGTGAATTTGGTAGGTAACGAAATGGCAACGCGCTTTGCGGTGAAAAATATGCCCGGTGTAATATCTGATGTGACTTACACCATGTGGTGGAACGGTGGTCTCCGCACTGCCCCCTACTTTCACAATCAAATTGGTATACTTACCGAAACAGGACATACTACACCTACCCCTCGTTACTATCCGCCCGACTCATTGCCGAAAACTATTAGTAACGGAATTCTTACGGATGGAACAGCAATCAACTACCCGAACCCCTGGCAAGGAGGTGAATCCCTCTTCCGGGATGCCGTGGAGTATATGCTGACCGCCGGTATGGCTACCCTTAGCATTGGTGCTGACCGAAAAACCAAGTGGCTGTACGATATGTACCGCATGGGTCGCGATGCGATTGAGGCCGAAGACGAGGTATTTGCTTACGTAATCCCTGCCGAACAGTGGAACCCTAGCGAAGCGTATAATCTAGTCAATATTTTAAGGCAGGGAGGACTGGAAGTTCACCAGGCTACTCGTTCGTTTAACATGGGTGATACCACCTATGCCGAAGGTTCATTTGTGCTGTACGGAGCACAGTCGTTCCGTCCCTATCTGAAAGACTTATTAGAAAAGCAGGAGTATCCCAATTTGCGATTATATCCTGGTGGTCCACCCAAAACTCCTTACGATCTGGCGGGCTGGACTCTCCCCTTGCAAATGGGAGTGCGCGTTGATCGCTTAGATAATGAAATAGCTATTAAAACCGAGGAAGTAGCGGCAGCCGTACAACCTTCCACCGGAAAAGTGGCTAGAAACGCTGAGTTTGCTTACGCTCTAAGCCCGCAAGATAATGCTAGTGCATTAGCTGTTAACCACTTACTAGCCGAGCAGGCACAGGTTCATTGGCTAGGCGAATCTACTGACGATTTTACTGCTGGCACTATCCTGATTGAAAATCGTGATGACGTTGGAGATACTATCGCTCAACTGGCCGACTCGCTCGGTTTGTCCTTTGCTGGAATTAACCGTGAGCCCGATGTTACGCTACACACCCTTCATCAACCCAAGGTGGGTCTATATAAATCATGGGTAGCTAATATGGATGAGGGTTGGACGCGATGGCTGCTCGACCAGTACAATTTTCAGTACGATACTCTGCACGATGAGCAGGTGCGTACTACTGACCTTTCGCAGTACGACGCCATTATTATTCCTGACCAAAGTCCGCACCGGATTCTGCACGGCCACTCGGTTTACAATATGCCCGAAGAGTACACAGGCGGATTAGGGTTAGAAGGATCGCTGGCACTGGAAAATTACGTGAAGCAAGGCGGTACGTTAATTACCTTTGACGATGCCAGTGATTTTGCTATTCAGCAATTTGGTTTGCCAGTGCGTAACGTAACTGCTGATTTGTCCAGCAAAGAATTTTTTATTCCTGGCTCACTCATTCGGGCTAATGTGGATACCAGTCATCCGTTGGCCTATGGTATGCAGGATACGATTGCTACTTCTTTTTCCCGCAGCCGCGCCTTTGAAATGATAAAACAAGAACGAGAAGGTGAGGGAGGTCAAGAAGATATTGTCAAACTACCGGAGCCAACAGTACAAACCGCTGTCCGCTATACCAAGAGTGACCTACTTATGAGTGGCTGGGCCTTGGGTGAGAAGAAACATATCGGTGGTAAGAGTGCCCTGATGCACGTAAAACACGGCCAAGGCGACGTGGTACTCTTCGGCTTTCGACCCCAGTTCCGAGGGCAACCTCGTGGTACCTACAAGTTGATCTTCAATGCTATCTACGGCAGCGCTGTCGAGGACTTTCCTGCCTTCGTTAGCTCTGATGAGGAAACCATTACTGAATAATGCCCGATAGCATTTCAATCTTGGGTCATCCACTGTATCAGGTCGCCTATATCCACGATTGACCAAGAGTGGGGGTGACGATTTCCGTTAGCTCGGTACCCGCGGCTTTCAGTGGTAATAAATTCCACATCATCACCAAATACTTTGGCTAGATCGTCTGCCATTTTCTCAATAAAATAAGCGTTCATGTCTTCGTAGTCGTTCTGTCGGTTCTCCTTCCACCAAGCGATATCGGGTTCGGTATAGAGTCTGATCTCGATGTTTTGAAGATGAGATAGATTATCAATGTTATTAGTTTTAGCAGTATAGACGGAGTGCTCTTCGTACTTTTTGATACTATTTTCAGGTTTGCCGAACTCTGGCTCTAACAGGCCAATAATCATCTCGCTTTCTTGAACTGAAACCGTTGAAAAGTTCCGTTCAATATTTCTGAGAGAATTTTCGTATAGTCCTAGCAGAGCAACTGGTGAATCAACAATAAATACTCCTTCCGGCTGAACATCACTTTCTGACGCTATTAGATAATCACTGAGCAACAGGCTCACATTACCTCCGCTAGAAAAGCCGCCGATGTAGAGGTTTTCTTGATTAAGATTATTATCGGCAAATAGTTAGTTAACGATGGCCGAAAGCTGCTTTTTCTCATTTTTCTCCAGCCACAGTCGCCGATTAAATTTCATTCAGGCCATGGCTATTCCTGCTTCCATAGCGGGTTCTATAATTTCAAACTCCCGTTTAATTACATCTGGGGTTTCGGGAAAGCCACCGAAGAGGATTAGTACTCCCATTGGTTCATTGTTGGGTTTTACTAATTCGTAATGTTCAGTTTCACTGGTGGTAAAGGAGGTTATGCCCTGAGAGAAGCTATCAAAGCACACGAGCGAAACAGCAAGCGATAGCGCGGTCAGATATTTCATTGTGTCTTCTTTTCTGCTAAAGAAATGAATCGTAGCATAAAAAGTAGCCACTTGGCTGTTAAGGTTTGTTAAAGGCATTTTAGTTGCTGTATTTAGTCGTTCCCTGCACCTTAGTGGTAGTTCACTGCATTTAGCTTGTTAATACTACACGGTTATCTCAATTTAGCGATTCATCGACTCAAATCTAACTACCATGTTCCAATACTTCACTATCGCTTACCGCAACCTTACCAAACATAAGTTTTACTCGCTCATCAATTTATTAGGCCTAGCCATTGGCACGGCGGCTTGTCTGCTGATTCTACACTACGTGCGCTACGAGCTGAGCTACGAAGATTTCCATGAGCAGTCTAATCAAATCTACCGACTTACGCTGGACATTTATGAGGAAGGGGAATTATTATCGCAGGATGCCGAAGTGTATCCGCTGGCAGGTCCTGAGCTGAAAGCCAATTTGCCTGAGGTACTGGACTACGTGCGGCTGCACGACCAGGAACATATGGTGTTTGGTACCGATGAGTATCGTAATACTGAGCGTCGCGCCTATTATGCTGATCCTTCTGCACTTTCTATCTTCTCTCTGAAGATGATACAGGGAGATACGACCGGTGCCCTAGATGAACCCTTTGAGATGATACTCACCGAATCTAAAGCCAAGCAGTACTTCGGTACTACCGATGTAGTGGGAAAAACGCTGGATATGTTCGGCGGGTCGTACCAGGCAGCTAACCAGAAGAAAATGGTAAAGATTACCGGAGTGATAGAGGACTTACCACCCAATACCCACCTAAAAATAGATTTTCTGATTTCCTACGTCACTCTGCGAGACAAGACCATCAATTATCCTTTTGGGTGGAATGCGAACAATGAATTCACCTATCTGCTGATGGAGCCACAAGCTAATTTAGCAGCTTTCAATCAGAAGCTAGATAAATTTGTCGAAAGTTTAGAAGGCGAAATGGAAAATGAGCGCTTTATTGTTCAACCCGTACGCGACATTCACCTGTACTCTAACAAAACCTACGAACCCGAAGCCAACGGGAACGCCGATACGGTCACTTTCCTATCGGTGATTGCTCTCTTTATTCTGATTATTGCCTGGGTAAACTACGTGAACTTAGCTACCGCCCGCTCGGTAGAACGCGCCAAAGAAGTGGGAGTGAAGAAAGCGGTAGGTTGCTCCCGCGCCCAACTTATTCGCCAGTTCTTGTTCGAGGCATTACTGACCAATATCGCGGCGATGCTGGTAGCCACCCTGATGGTATACCTAAGCTTTTCGGCCTTCCGCCAGCTAAGTGGGCAACCGCTTACGGTTAATTTATTCAACGACTTAAATTTTGTGCTGATTATCATCGGATTGGTAGTAGTTGGAACTTTGCTTTCGGGATTGTACCCGGCTTTAGTGTTATCCTCATTCCGTCCGGTAGCAGTGATGAAAGGTAAGTTAAAGAATACTTCCCACGGTAGGTACCTCCGGCAAGGCTTGGTCGTATTCCAGTTTCTAGCCTCAGTGGTGCTGATGGTAGGCACGTTTACGGTGTATCAGCAACTGACATTTATGCAGCAACAGGAGCTAGGAATGGACATTGACCAAGTGCTGGTAGTTAATATTCCATTGGATATTCAGATCGATTCTGTCGCCCGCTCCCGCATTGGTACATTGCACCAAGCTTGGTCGGGTTTATCTACTATAGAGGCGGTAGGTAGCTCGAGCGCAGTTCCAGGAACCAGCTACAGCTTTCTTAACTCATCTACAGGAATACGCCGAATAGGTGAAGAAAAGAATAATAAAATTACTTTTTATTGGTACCGAGCTGATGCTAACTTTATGGATGTTCTGGATATGAAACTGGTAGCCGGACGTAATTTTGAGGAGGGAACAGATAACGTAAGAAAAGTAATGGTGAACGAGGAAGCGGTACGATTACTTGGTTTTGAAGATGCTGAAGCTGCGATTGGGCAACGAATCACTTTCGATAGTTCTGAAATTATTGGAGTAGCCCAAAACTACCATCACCTCTCTATGAAAGAGCCGATGATACCTCTCATATTTCAGAATAGAAATAGCAATTTGTATCAATACTTGCGGCTGAGAACAGATGATCTTCCCCAAACTTTAAAACAGGCAGAAACAGCTTATGAGGAAGTATTCCCCGGTAGCACTTTTTCTTATTTCTTTCTGGATGATACTTTCAATCAGCAGTACCAAGCTGAAACCCAGTTCGGGCAAGTATTCGGCGTGTTTGCGGGATTGGCAATTTTAGTGGCTTGCTTGGGTTTATTAGGATTATCGTCTTACACCAGTATTCAGCGTACTAAAGAAATCGGTATTCGCAAAGCCTTGGGAGCCTCGGTAAGCCACATTATTTTGTTACTGACCAAAAGCTACTTCCGGCTTATTCTAATTGCTTTGCTAGTTGCTATCCCAGTAGCCAACTATGTGATGGGTGAATGGTTAGAGCAGTTTGCGTATCGCATTGGTATTAGCTGGTGGCTGTTTGTGGTACCTGGAATTCTGGTTGTTCTTATTGCCCTATTGGCAGTAAGTGGGCAAACCCTAAAATCTGCCCGAGCCAACCCAGTAAAAGCTCTGCGGTATGAGTAGGCGACTCAACCATTGAACTTCAAAATCAACGTTATTTAGTTGCTCTAGTATATTTGAGATTCGCTTGATTCATTACACAAGCAACTATTTAGAATAAAATTTGCTGCTACTCGACAAAATACTGTGAAAAGTCGGGTATGAAATTCTTATTCAACATTGGAGTAACAGAGGAGCTTTCAGAACGATATCAAGCCAAAGTGCGGCTCTCTAACCAGATCGCTAGTATGTTTGTATTTGTAGCATTAAGCTACATGGCTTTTTCTATCTTCTATTACCCACCCCTGGTTATGTATCCGGCTAGTGCCGCTGGGTTAGCATGCAGCATATTCATATTCAACTCCTTTCAGTGGCATCGTCTTTCTCGGTTTATTATGTCGTTCCAGGCGTTGTTACTCACTGCTATCTACCATGCCTACTTAGTAACACCAGGTGATTCTCTCCTAGATGCATTTATGGTATGCCAGATTTCTATGACGCTAATTCCCTGGATTCTTTTTGATTTTGAGGAAAAAGGGTTATTAGCTGCATCGCTAGTTATGTGTTATGCCATTTTCTTTAGTCAATCGTGGTTGAGCACTGTGTTAGTACTAGATTTAGATAATAGTATGTTTCAAGGTGGTATTTTCTATTACGCCACCAGCGGTATGGGCATCATTATCATTTCTCTCTCACTTTTCTTCTTACTCCGTAAAAATCATCGGTCTGATCAGAAAAATATTACCCTACTTAATGAGGTAAATAAGCAGAACCAGGCAATGCAAGAGCAGCAAGATGAATTATCAAAAAACCTGGAAGAAGTTAAACAGGCTAGAAAAGAGGATGAAAAGAGAAGTTGGGCAACCCAGGGCCTGAGTGAGATAAACCAAGTCTTGCGAGCTAATCAAGATCAGAATGAGACTTATCAACAGCTTATTGCTAAACTAGTCAGTTATTTAAAAGCTAATCAGGGTGGCCTATATGTCTTAGAGAGTGAAGATAACCAAATACTACGTTTAGAAGCCTGCTATGCCTACGAACGCCAAAAGTTTTTGAATAAAGAGATTGCACCGGGTCAAGGATTAGTGGGTCAATGCTTTCTGGAAAGAAAACCGATATATTTAACTAATATTCCCGATCAGTATACGCACATTACCTCAGGTCTAGGAGAGTCTACCCCTAATCACCTGTTCATTACTCCGCTTATATTTGATGAAAATGTAACAGGGGTTCTCGAGATTGCATCTTTCTCACCCATTGAAGAATATCATCAGGTCTTCCTAGAGAAAGCGGGTGAGGACATTGCATCAGCCATACGAAGTAAGCAAGTAACAGCCAGAATGAGTGAGTTACTTAACCAGTCACGGCAACAGGCCGAAGAGATGCAAGCCACTGAAGAGGAAATGCGGCAAAATATGGAAGAGCTACAAACCACTCAAGAAGAGATGCACCGGAAATCTAGTGAGCAAGAGGGTATTATTCAGCAGCTACGCGAGGAACTTGCTAGCCACGCACAAGCGTAAACTACTTTTGCTCGGCCATTTCCTTCATCACCATTAATAACGAAAGCGCAGTTTCTTCCGAATATCGCCCCATACCGCACGAGCAAGCAATATCAACGGTACCACCTCGGACTGACTCAATTGCTTGTAGTATATGTTGGTGCTCTTCCTTACTACGTTTCTTATGTACAAATCCGGCAATGAAACGGACGTGCTCGGGTAACTTGATATCCTTTAAGTCTGCGTAATACTTTTCATTTGTCGGGGGTGGGGTAGCTGCCTCAGCCAGAGGATAATGTACATAAGCAATTTGGTGGGATTTTGGCCATGTTTTTACCATCTGATTTGAGAAATACACCAACTTCTTCAGCGTTTTAGGATGAATTAGTGCCTCGTTGTTTAGGTCACCTAAACAAATATGAACTCCTAGTTCAGCCGATGAGTCTATCCTTCTCACTAATCCGTATATACTTTTTAGAGGAATGCCTATCAGAAAATTAGGGAGCTTATGCGCTAGTGCTAACTCACCAGGTACCTCAACTTGAATTACTACATCATCTCCGGCTAACTTAATTATCTCGTTAACTTCGTAGGCTATTCGCTGGCTAAAAACACTAGCATAACGTAGTGCATCGATCTTTCCCATCATGGCAAAGGTAATGCCTAGTCCGGTAGGCACTCCAACCTGAAACTTTAGATCTGGTTGGCCACGTTCGTCTCGCAGTTGCTTAAATAGAGGGTAACTCTCTTTAAAGTAGGTATGGTACCCGAAATCCAGATGCTGATACATTGCGGAAGGCGGATGTTTGGGGCGCAACTTCTGCACAGTGTCATATCCCACTGGGAAACCGTCATCGCCTCGCTGGGCATCCTGCGCTACTTCCCAGTTCTCCGTATCTGCCGTACAAATATCAATGGCAGTCATCACCCAGGCAGCTCTCTTTCCTTTAGGATACTGGGGTGTTTTCTCACCGATCTCTCCATCGGGTAGGCTAGACAAGTGGGTTCCCAGATGATCCAGAGCGCGTTTCATAGCGTCTTGTTCATTGGCAAAAGGCATACTACCTACTAAGTGCGTTCGTCGCTGTATCATTTTATTAGACAAGGTTTTTTAAATATAGCAATAGTAGTTATACCTGCCTGAGTTTTTAAAACATCGTATATGAAAAAATTACTACCATCTCCCGAATTTTTGTTCATCTTTGAGATATGGCGGTTCCCTACTTCATTCTGGCAGGTTTGTGGCTAGTATATTTTGTTTTGCACAGCCTATTGGCTTCCACCGAAGTAAAAAAACAGGCTCAATACTGGCTGGGAAAATCTTATCGCTACTATCGGCTGGGTTACAATATCATTGCGGTAATCACCATTATTCCTATTCTGCTCTATAATTCGTTGATTTCTACTGAGCCACTTATTGGTGATATTCGGGTACGCGATATACTGCAACTATTTGGATTGGTGCTAGCTTCTTACGGGGTGATCGTGATTCATCTTTCGTTTAAGCAATTCTCTAAGCGGGAGTTCTTAGGTGTACCCACACCAGCGGAGAATCAAGTTGAGCCACTTCAAACCGATGGGGTTTTGCGCTACGTTCGTCATCCGCTATACGCAGGCACTATTCTGATTGTACTAGGTTTATGGGCGTTCTCCCCTACTATCGCTAATCTGATTACCGCGTCGGCCTGGATCATTTACATATTGATCGGAATTCAACTAGAAGAAAAAAAGCTACTGAAACTTTATGGTGATAAGTATCGAGATTATCAAGCCAACGTACCTATGCTGATACCTCGCTTACGCTATCCTCGCTAACTAGCGATCCAGGGTAGACATCGCCTACGCTTTACTTAATTTAGCAGTATCTTTATTGGATTTACTACGCCTCCCTGAAGTGTTAAGCGAAAGCAGAATGAAGAAAATGATAGTAGTATAGTGCGGTAGTACGAAAAATAATAATGCCGATTCCATGACTGATAAAGTAGAATTGTGAGTAATTCACTTATCTATAGATTATATCAAGTAAAGGTCATCAACTTTGGCGGAAAAGTTTAATTGTTGCCTACTCCTCAAAAAAGCTACCTAGAATAGAGCTTTCTCCTTTATTACTATTTTTTCCGTAGGGAGCAATCGCTGCTACTAACTTTCGGAATGGCATGGATTGTAGCCAGACCCGACCCGTGCCCGAAAGCGTAGCTAAAAACAACCCTTCTCCGCCAAAGATCATAGACTTCAGTCCACCAGAGCTTTGGATGTCAAAATTAATGGATGACTCAAAGGCAACTACGCAGCCGGTATCAATCCGTAGGGTTTCATTATTAAGCTGCTTTTCGATCACGGTACCCCCGGCGTGGATAAACGCGAGTCCGTCGCCTTCCAATCGTTGTAAGATGAATCCTTCGCCTCCAACCAATCCTGAGCCCAACTTGCGATTTAATTGGATGCTTACTTTGGTACCAAGTGCTGCACACAAAAACGAGTCTTTTTGTACTGTCAGGGTATTTTGCTGCATTTGGGATAAATCTACTGGAATAATAGTACCCGGATAGGGGGCAGCAAAAGCTACTTTCGCTTTTCCGTAGCCCCGGTGGGTAAAGTGGGTCATAAAAGCTGATTCTCCGGTAAGCATTCGGCTACCCGCCGAAACCAGTTTGCCAAAAAAGCTCTGATTAGGATTAGAGCCATCGCCCATTTTAGTTTCAAATGCAATACCATCTTCTAGGTATACCATTGCTCCAGCTTCGGCAATTACGGTTTCTTGGGGGTCAAGCTCTACTTCTACCAATTGGATACCTTCACCCCGAATCTGATAGTCTATTTCGTGCGATCGTTTCATAGGTTGTTACTGAATAATTGATTAACTAATGATAATTTTAGTGGAGATCTATCCTCTAAATTCGTGATAATCTCTTAAATAATGAAACACCTTATCTATCCGACTTTTCTCTTCATTTTAATTAATCTAAGTTACTATAGTACAACAAATGCTCAATCTTCATCACCCCCCAATATACTATTGATTATTACCGATGACCAAGGCTACCACGATGTCTCCTATTATGGTACTGAAGACATCCGTACTCCCCATATCGATTCCCTAGCTATGGCCGGTATGCGGTTTGACCGTTTCTACGCCAACTGTCCGGTTTGCTCCCCTACCCGCGCTGCACTACTAACCGGACGTTACCAAGACTACGTGGGTGTACCTGGGGTAATTCGTACTAATACTAATAATAGCTGGGGCTACCTTGATCCTACTGCTACACTATTGCCAACCCCTTTAAAAGATGCTAGTTATCATACTGCGATTATTGGTAAGTGGCACCTCGGCTTGGATTCACCAAATACTCCGAATGAACGGGGCTTTGATGAATTTAAAGGTTGGTTGGGTGATATGATGGATGATTACTGGACGCATCGTCGCCACGGCATTAATTACATGCGCCACAACGAGAAAACAATTGACCCAGAAGGCCACGCTACTGATCTGTTCACGCAGTGGTCAGTAGAGTATATCCAAGAGCAAACCGAAAAATCCCAACCTTTCTTTTTGTATCTGGCGTACAATGCCCCTCACTTTCCGGTACAGCCACCTGAAGATTGGCTGAATAAAGTTAAGGAGCGAGAACCAGATATTTTGGAGAATCGGGCTAAACTCGTGGCTTTTATTGAGCATATGGATGATGGTATCGGCCAAGTGATTAATGCATTGAAACAGTCCGGTCAGTACGAAAACACGCTAATCGTATTTACCAGCGACAACGGCGGACATCTGCCCAGTGAAGCTAACAACGGCCCGGTACGCGATGGTAAACAAAGTATGTACGAAGGCGGATTGCTGGTTCCTACCGTTATAAGCTGGCCGGGTAAAATACAACCTAGAACCAAAACCAATCAGATTAATCTTTCTATGGATTTGTACCCAACTTTATTGACCGCGGCGGGGATTACCTCTGACAATGCAATTGAAGGACGTAGTTTTTTGCCTACACTGCTCGGAGATATTTCTACTGAAGAAGAAAGAGGTGTATTTTTCACCCGGAGAGAAGGAGGCGCTCGTTACGGAGGGCAGTCTATTTATGCAGTGCGGCTTGGCAATTGGAAGCTCATTCAGAACAGCCCTTGGCAACCTCTGGAATTATACAATCTGGAAGTAGACCCAAGAGAAGCGCGAAATGTTGCTGACCAGCAGCCTAAAAAATATGAGGAACTTCTTCGCCTTTTGATGAATCATATTCAGCAAGGAGGAAGAATACCTTGGCAACCCCCAAAGAGTGAAAATTAAATCATATTATTAGCGTATATAGAATTAATCATACAGATGTAATAAATTTTATATTTTAATATTTTTTATTTATTTTTACATTAAAATTACCTAAATATGAAATTTAAAATTATATCAGTTATATTTTTTATCACAAATCTTACTGCTTTTTCGCAAGAGATTGATCATTTCTTACCTGAGTCCCATCAGCAGCACCTTAGCCAAAAAGAGTATAATTATTTACTGGAGCATACCCTGCAACAGCTAGATGAATTTGAAATTCTGAACGTAGAATCAGGTATTGTTAAGATTCAGATGGGCGAATACCCTTACTCCTTTTCTCTCCTACCCATTATTGAACAAAGTGCTGAGTTTGACTTTGATTCTACTCAGAGAAATGATTTGGCAAATGAGTACATCATGATGCTCATGAGCGCCTACGAAGATCAGAAGATGCTTAGTGAGGCTGATTTTTCCACGGTAAAAAAATACTTGCGATTACAGCTATATCCTGGAGAGGCGATGGAGGGTGAAGATGAAATGCATTGGGTATCCCGTACCGATCTGGAAGGAACTATTACCTGCGCGGTGCTTAATCTTCCTACCGCAACGGCAACTGTTGAGCACAACCAATTAGCTAAGTGGGGAGTAACGGAAGAAGAAATCTGGCACATTGCCGAGCAAAATACTGCCACTCCTACCTATGAAACTATCCGCAAAACCGTAGCTGATTCTATTGATCTATTAGCGATGGGTGGAGCGAATACAACATTGGTGTTAGATAAAGTAATGCCGGAACCTATTGGCGAATACGGAGCCATCGTTACTGTGCCCCACGAAGAAATTGTGCTGGTTCATAACCTAAAAGCTGATAACCTTCACACCTTCCAAACCGTAGTTGAGTACCTTTATGATTTTGTCAGCGAACAATACCAGGGACATCCTGATCCAATTTCTCCTTACTTTTACTGGTATTCCCAAGGCGGATACACTCGTATTCGGTTGGGTAAAGACCAGCACGGGAATTTACACATTTTCCCACCAGTGGCTATGGATTGGACTTCAGAGGAATAGTTATTCCTCTTCTTCGGATTGATCTTCTTTTTGATCGGTATCATCATCCCGACCTTCAATATCGTCTCGGTCGCGTAGCTTTTTATCATCTACGTGCTTGTTCAGAAACTTATTGATCTTATCAATATCATAGTTGGTCTGAATCTCCCCAAACGTATCAATCTTGATATCAAACCCATCTAATTCTGGGTTCACTTTGGGTTTTTCTCGTTTATTTAATCTTTTCCTTCCCATGATTTATACCAATTGAAAATTTATCCCGGACGAGTTCCGGGGTTGACAGTACCACTGTGCGACAGTCGCCGTGGCGCGGGATAATTGATAGTTAATCCGCTGTATCAATTCTTTAATAATAACGGTAAGAATGTATAGTCTGTTTTAAGTATTTCCGTTCAACTGCTCTACGGCCTGCCGTATTCGACTCATCACCTCCTGACGGCCTAGTACTTCCATGGTGCTCATTAGATCAGGGCCACCGCCTTGTCCGGTGAGAGCCAGACGTAACGCGGGCATCACTTTGCCTAAACCCATTTGCCGATCTTCTAACAACTGCTGTAGTTGCTGCTTAGCACTTTCGGCTGACAACTTTTCGTCAGAACCTTCTAGTACTTCCGCGTAAGCAAGCAGTGCATCCGAGGCCTCGGCTTTCCACTTTTTCCGCACCATTTTCTCATCGTAATGCTCAGGCGGTTGATAGAAGTACTGGGCTGTGCTCCAGATCTCCTGCGGAAAAGTAATACGCTCTTTCATCAATCCACACACCTGCTCCGCTTTTTCTGGGCTACTTTCAATGCCGTTTTCTGACAAGTCTTTAAGAAGATATTTAGCTAGGGATGAGTTGGGCAGTTCCTTAAGATATTGCTGATTAAACCACTTGGCTTTCTCAATATCGAACTTAGCCCCGGCCTTACTGACCCGATCCAGACCAAACACTTTCACTAATTCTTCTAAGCTAAACAACTCTTCTTCATCACCCGGATGCCAACCTAGCAATGCCAGAAAGTTTACCGTCGCCTCGGGCAAGTAACCTGACTCGCGAAAACCAGGAGAAACCTCTTCTGACTGTGGATTTTTCCAATCGAACGGATACACTGGGAAGCCGAAACGGTCGCCACTGCGCTTGCTGAGTTTTCCTTTGCCATCGGGATTCATTAGCAATGGTAAGTGGGCAAACTGCGGCATACTATCTTCCCAACCCAAGTAGCGATAAAGTAACACGTGCAGCGGAGCCGATGGCAACCATTCCTCTCCCCGGATAACGTGAGAAATCTTCATTAAATAATCATCTACTACATTAGCCAAATGATAAGTCGGCAAACCATCAGATTTTAGCAGCACTTTATCGTCTAGGGTAGACGAATGGACTTTTACCTCTCCTCGTACTAAATCATTCAATTGTATCTCCTCATCTTCCGGAGTTTTTATTCGTAGCACGTAGGGTTCGTCACTCTTTAATTTCGCCGCTACTTCCTCTTCTGAAAGAGTCAATGAATTCTTCATACTCATCCGGCTAGTGGCATCGTACTGCGGGTTTTTACCTTCTGCTTGTAATCGCTCCCGCATGGTGTTCAACTCATCCGAAGTATCAAAAGCATAGTAAGCGTATCCGGCATCCAGCAATTGCTGAGTATACTGCTGGTAGATATTTTTTCGTTCAGACTGTCGGTAGGGTGCGTATTTACCCCCTTCTACTACTCCCTCGTCAGGTGAAATTCCGCACCAATCCAGTGCTTCCCGAATATATTCCTCCGCCCCTGGTACGAAGCGGGTTTGATCAGTATCTTCAATCCGCAGAATAAATGTCCCTTGATGTTGTTTGGCAAATAGGTAATTATATAGGGCGGTACGTACCCCGCCAATGTGCAGTGGCCCCGTCGGACTGGGGGCAAATCGTACTCGTACTGGTCTCATGGCTACTTTAACCGCTTAGTGATTTAAAAGTTGCCTGCAAGATAATGAAATGAGTTACCACCGTTCGTTAACGAGGCAAAGTTTCGTAAATTTCACCGATGAAACCATTTAGATAATGTCTGTTTTCATCTTTCATATCTCATCTTTTGCCAATTGTCTATGATTCATCAATTTAATTTTCCTACCGTTGTTCGCTTTGGTGAGGGAGTCGTTCGGGAATTGGGCGACTATCTGAAAAGTCAGGTAAGTCAACGGCCGTTACTCATTACTGATGGGGTAGTGGCGAAGCTAGCCTTCTTCGAGAAAATTATGACTGATCTGAAGCAGCAAGGTCTGTCCCCCGAACTATTCTGCGATATTTCCAAAAATCCGGTAAAATCTGATGTAACTAAAGGAAACCGAGCCTATCACGAACACGAAAATGATGCAATTATCGGCCTAGGCGGCGGAGCGGCAATGGATGTAGCCCGGGCGGTGGCACTCAGTATTAATAACACCCGAGATTTACTGGAGTACGACGAACTCACTGGTGGCGATCAGTACATTACTGAACCAGTGCCATTGTTTGTAACTGTTCCTACTACGGCGGGTACGGGCAGCGAAGTGGGGCGTAGTGCAATTATTTCGGATGATGTAACTCGCAAAAAACATATTCTCTTCCATCCCAGCCTGATGGCACAAATTGTGTTTGCCGACCCTGAACTCACCTATGAACTACCTCCGGCAGTTACTGCCGCTACTGGTATGGATGCCCTGACTCATAACATGGAAGCTTACTTAGCAAAAAACTATCACCCCATGGCCGATGGTATTGCCCTAGAAGGAATCCGTATGATCTCCCGATCCTTAGAAAAAGCAGTGAAACAACCGGATGCAGAATCACGGCGGGAGATGCTACTAGCTTCGCTGATGGGTGCCGTAGCTTTTCAAAAGGGTTTGGGAGTGGTTCACTCGCTGGCGCATCCGCTTTCGGCTTTGGTAGATATGCACCACGGACTGGCGAATGCTATCTGTCTGCCTTACGGACTAGGATTTAATGTAGCGGGTTTTGAAGATCGATTTGCCACAATAGCTCAAGCTATGCAGTTGACTAACCAAAACGGAGAAGCCGTCATTGAAGCATTGTTTCACCTGAACGAAGCCATCGGCTTACCTACCCGCTTGGGCGAAGCAGGGGTGATTGAAGAACATCTGGAGGAACTAGCAACACTCGCTTCCGAAGATTTTGCTCATCCGAATAATCCTAAACCTGTAAGCCGTGAGGATTTTGTAAAACTGTATACTGCTGCCCTGTGATCAAAATTGGAGTATCAGCTTGCATCATGTACCCTGATTCAGAGCGCGCTTATTTTTCAGCTAAACACCTCTGCTATCTGGAGCGCGATATGGCTCGCTACCTGCACCGCCCTAATGTACTGCCAATATTAATTCCCCATCTGGAGCAAGAAGAACTAGCGAATTTTCTAGCACAAATGGATGGCTTCGTTTTTCAGGGCGGCTCCGATTTAGCCCCCGAAACCTACGGTGAGAAACCCATCGGTCGCTGGTTGGGTGATCCGCTACGCGATGAGTACGAACTGGATATTCTGGACTACGCCATTAAAAACCATAAACCTGTTTTTGGCATTTGCCGAGGCTTTCAGGTGATGAACGTGTATTTCGGTGGAAATTTATACCAAGATATTGCTACCCAGCAACCCGAACTAGATCAGCATCGGGACGCAGTGCTTTACGACCAGCTAAACCATCCCGTGCTTTTGGAAGAAGAAAAACTGCTAGCCCGTTTACATCAAGATGAATCTAATCGAATGGTCAACACCGTTCATCACCAAGCCGTGAAGGATTTGGGCAGAAATCTAGAAGTACTTGCCACTTCGCCCGATGGACTCGTAGAAGCCTTTCTGTGGAACCAAACCGAAGAAGGCAAAGTATTTGGCGTACAGTGGCACCCCGAGTTCTTCGCCAATTCTCAGATTCCTTTAATGGACGCCGAAAAGGTTTATACGCATTTTTTGGGGTTTTGCCGATAGAGCAGGTTTGTAGACATTGAGCCCTTTACGACCATAGCATCGGTTAATGACGAAAGGGAGCTCGATTCTAAGATTATATAAAAACTGATTATTTCCATTTTAGCAAAATATTTTACTCGCTGATAATCAGCATATTGCGAATTATAGATATTGGAGAATAAAAAACATTTCTCTTTTTATACAGCTTCGCAATTACGGATCAGAAGAGTAATATCTTAGGTAGATATGAATGTATTTAAAGTAGATTCAGCGAGTCATTTCCGCCACCTTTGGTCATTAATGGTGCTAAGTGTAATACTTCCAATAGTCGGATACTATTTGATGCTTTATAAATTAGGTGAATTTAATGTAGAAGCAGCTTTAATTGTTTCTTTTGTAGTTTTTACAACACTTATTCTTCCACTTTTGATACTTCATATTAACTATTATCTATACAGCAAAAACGATAAGTTTTTGTATGATGAATCTCGAGAGATTATGGTTTATGAAAGAAAAGGAATGGTAACGGAATTTGAAGCGAAGAATATAGAATCCGTTGTAAGCTACAAGTCTTGGCCTTTGGCAGAAAATCGCACACCAATTTTTCCTTGGGATGTATATCATTATACTGCTATCGAGTTGAAAAATGGGAGCTTGTTAAAAGTGTCTAGTTTAGTGGTCTATGAATTTGATAAGAAGGTTAAAATAGATGGTATTAGGATTAGGAAAACGTTCTATCCTTGGATAGGGTAAGGTAAATAGCTTCGCTATCTGGGACATTCTATTGCGAATTTTAATATCTCTGGATTTGCAATCCACCGATACTAATGCTTATCCAACAAGTCCCCCGACAGATGCTTTTTGCCACTTCTGCCGAGGGGTGTAAGTTCATTTATTTATTATTAGCACTTTGTAAATCGCGGGTGTTCTTTTGAACGGCGATGGCTGAGAACATGCTTAGCAAGAAGCTCATGCTGTAAAATCCTTTTTCACTTAGAGTTAAATCAGCGTTCCACAAGCCGATGGTAAGCAAGGTGACCGAGAGAATGGCCGCAAACCAACTGATACCATAGTAAAGATCAGTTACTGGGATGCCTTCCAGGCGGTCGCGCACACTCTTCTGTACGGATACTACCGCAAACAGCCCGAACATAATCAGGGTGAAATAATATCCTTTTTCGTTGAGCTCCATCGCGGCATTGTACAAGCCAATGAAGTAAGCGGTCATTCCCACCAAAAGCATCGTCCAGGAAACGGCCACGAACGCATTAGAAGGACGTTCCACTTTCCGGTTCGGTGCGTTGTCCTGATATTTATTAACTGATTCGTTTTTTTCTTCAATGATCTGATTCATAGCATAATTTCGTTTGATGATGAATCAAAGGTCAGGACTTTCCGACACCGGAACATTTACATATGTAAATAAATGATTCAGTCCTTTTTTGCCCGAATTCGGCTTAACTGAGTCGGGGTTATGCCCAGATAAGAAGCTACGTGGTACTGAGCCACCTGATTTTCCAGTTCGGGAAACTGTTGCTGAAACATAGCGTAGCGTTCCGAGGCATCGTTCATGACCAGCGACATTTCGCGGCGTTCTTTCTTCACAAAGAAATCTTCAGCAATCACCCGGTTCAGCCTTTCTACCATAGGATGCTCTTCGTAGAGTGCCAAAATTCGCGCAAAGTTGGTTTGTAGCAACTCGCAATCGGTCAGGCACTGAATGTTAATCATATTCCGCTGACCCGTAATCAAGGAGGAATACGCCCCGACGATAGCCGGATTGGTAAAGAAAATCTTGTTGAATTCTTCGCCCTTAGGACTACGATAATACGCCCGAAGAACGCCGGATTTCACAAACGCCAGCTTCTTAGCAAACTCGCCCTCGGTCGCTAAGTGGTCACCTTTCTGCATTGCTACGGGTTCAAACAAATTTAGCAAAGCCTGCATAGAAGCCGTTGGTAGAGAAGTGAAACTGCTCAGATATTTCTCAAAGGAGTACATAGACACTCAAATATATGCTTTTATCACTTCAACAGCTTTCTTACCAATGCAGCATTCTTTTCTTGAGAGCTGCCAAATATCTTTTCTTCCATCTCGACGTATTCTGACGGCTGGAATGTGTGCTGAATCTGTCCATCAGCCAAGTAACTGATCGCGGTACATAAACTGATCAGCGATTCTAGGATGTGCGACGTCAGCAGAATGGTTTTGCCCTGCTCCTGCAATGTTTTAATAATCGTCTTAAGCTTTTGGGTTGTTTCCAGATCAATGCCATTGAAAGGTTCATCTAGCACCAGAATTGCCCGATCAAGAGCGATAACTCCCATAAAAGCCAGTTTTTTCTTCATTCCGGTAGAGTAGGATTCAGTGTACTGATCTAGCGGTAGATCAAATAACTGATTCCATTCCTCGATAGCAAAGTCGGGATGATGGTATGTAAATAGCTCCAGATACTCTCGCCCAGTAATGTTGGAATAGAAGAAATTATTAGTTTCCAGATACGCCACATCTTTCTTCGCTAAAGAGCGAAGTGATTTAAACTTTTGGTATTAGATTCATAGGAATAGCTTCATACTCAGTAAGTTTAAGTGATACAAAGTATAGCATAAATTGTATCAAAAGCTGAGCAAATTATTCGTTTTAATGAATTGAAAATCAAAGCTTTAGCATAAATATTCTCTAAAAAGTTTAAATCACTTTAGCGATTGTTAAACTGAATTTTACCACTAGCCAGTGATTTCAGCCCACATAAGCCTTTAATCAGCGTAGTTTTACCCGAGCCATTCAGTCCTACCAAACCATGCGTACTTCCCGACTCAATCGTTAAATCTAAATCGCGAATAACTTCCTTCTTTCCGTAGCGAAGACTGACATGCTCAATACTGATCATACAAATAAGTGCTTAGGTTATTTTTGGCTCGCCGATAGTAATTAATCAGCATAACTAATGGTACTGGAACAAAAAAAGGGACGAACAAACTCAGAAAATAGATAAACATGAACACATTATTGTTCAATGTCTGCCCCGGTTCGTAAAAGCTATATTTCAGCATAATACTGAGCAGTTGGATGATAGAGCTAACCAGAAACCAGATCACCAAAACATACCAGTATTTAATATTTACTACCAAGAAAATCAGTACCAGCGGTAAGCAGCCGATCCAGAATAAGAGCAGATGCGCTTTCCCCTTCTGCCAAAGGAAAGCGCGGGGCGGAGAATCAGCAAATACCTCAACCATCGACCGGGGCTCGGCTTCGTTGTAGAAAGTAGTAACGATGAAGGTAAAAATGACAATAACCAGCAGGGTGATAAACGGGTAGGCATAAAGCAACAATGCCGAAATATACAGCAGCCCGACCCAAAGTCCTTGTTTCCGCAAATTGCTCTTCCACTCAAACGCCAGTGCTGGAATAAAGGATAGACTGCGAATGCGACTCGCCCCAAAATTAGTTCTGATACTAATAAAAGGAACAAGGGTAATAGATACGAATAAAGATGCTACTTCTAGCCAGTGAAAATTTAGTAAAAACTCCAGGTATACCAGACTTGCCAGCAAATGATACTCTACCAGATACAGAAAGTAGGTTTGCTCATGAATCAGTTGTAAAAACACTTTATCTTTCCTGAATGTATGAAGTGAAGCGATTGACAAGAAAATAGTAACGGCTACCACATAGGTGAGCGGAGGAGTCAACGTATAGATTCTCGCTAGTGTAAAAAATACCAGTAATAGGGCAATTATGCTCCGTACTACTCCCAGCTCCTGAAGTACCCTTCCCAATTGCTTCAAATGTAACTTTAGCAGCGTGGCAACCATGCACTAAAAGTAAGGCTATCTATTCTTTCCACTTGCATCTATTACTCAAATAAAACGTATCTTCGTGAGAAAACACCACTTAACGTAAGCTATGAATTAAGACAATTTTCTCCGCCGAGAAGAGGAAGAATTTTCTGTTTGAGCATAGCGATCCACCGTGGACGCGGCGGGTTGCCGGTGCAATTTCAAATTCTTCTAGATTTTTGCGCCCCACGCCGGATCTACTTTTTATCGATGGAAAATCGGACCGCCGATGCGGTAGAAACCCGCCCGGATTGAGGGCAATCATCTGAAAATCAAGTACTTATGATTTTTCATTGTGAAGCCTAATCTATAGTTTATATTACTTACCTATTTTCAATATGGAGATTATCAACCCAGCTACCGAAGCCCTGATTACTACGATAGAAGAGGACACCAATACTTCAGCTCAGGAGAAATATGAGAAAGTACATCAAGGCCAGAAAGACTGGCAGAAAGTGCCAATTTCTGAACGTATTGCAACTATCACTAAATTTTCCGAATTGTTGAAGAGCGAAGCTGATGAACTAGCCCAAACACTTACTCGGGAAATGGGAAAACCCCTCAACCAGTCGCACAATGAGTTGAACGGAGCACGGGGACGCATCCAATACTTCGTAGAAAATTCGAAAAAGTGGCTAGCCGAAGAGGTAGTCACGGAAGAAGAGGGATTAGTGGAAAAGATCGCCTACGAGCCATTGGGCGTTATCGCCAATATATCGGCTTGGAATTATCCCTACCTAGTGGGAGTCAATGTATTCATTCCTGCACTAATTACCGGAAACGCCGTACTCTACAAACCTTCGGAATACACCACCCTTACCGGACTAAAGATTGGCGAATTGTTGCATCAGGCGGGAGTTCCTGACGATGCGTTTCAGGTAGTGGTGGGAGGCGGTGAAGTAGGAAAAGCACTGCTCGACCTTCCGTTGGATGGTTACTTCTTCACTGGATCGAACCGTACTGGCAAAAGCATTTATGAAACGGTAGCTCCCAAAATGGTGCCCTGCCAGATGGAATTAGGCGGAAAAGATCCGCTCTACGTTCCCAACGATAATGCAAACGTCGCTAAAGTAGCTCAGGCGGCTGCCGAAGGAACATTTTATAACAACGGACAAAGCTGCTGCGCCGTAGAGCGCGTCTACGTACACCAGGCTATCTACGATGAGTTTATGGAAGCTTTTGGTCAGGAAGTTCAGCAGCTCAAACTGGGTAATCCGGAAGAAGATGGTGTATTCATTGGTCCATTGGCCCGACAGGAGCAGATTGCGGTGCTGGAGCAGCAGGTTCAGGATGCCATTGATAAAGGAGCCCAGCTACTGGCCGGAGGTAAAAAAGCTGATCGTACCGGTTATTATTTTGAACCGACAGTACTCACCAATGTCAATCACCAAATGCAGGTGATGCGGGAAGAATCATTCGGCCCTATCATTGGCATCCAGCGAGTGGCTGATGACGATGAAGCAGTAACTCTGATGCAGGATACCGACTACGGACTCACTGCCGCCGTCTACTGCGACACGCAGGAGAAAGCCGAAGAAATTCTAGCGAAGATCGACAGCGGTACCGCCTACTGGAATTGTTGCGATCGTGTAAGTGCCACCCTTCCCTGGTCAGGCCGCAAAAAGTCCGGTTTTGGCAGTACCCTATCCTACCAAGGCATTCGCACCTTCACCAAACCCAAGGCCTACCATTTGCGGAAAATTTGATTAAAAAACAATTTTACTGTGGCTATGATCTACAAAGAATAGAATAGCGATCTTGCTTCATGACTAACGGCTCATCTACGTAACAACTGCATACTGTTTCGTTAAATGAGATGGCTTCGGGGCTGGTTCTACTTGAATTTCTCGTACTACCATCACCCACCCCTCGCCATGACGTTATCTGTTGCTTTTCCTTCCCATCTTTCCGTCATTGCGAGGCACGAAGCAATCTCACTGAGTGAAGCACTAGGTTGATAGGAACTGCTACTTCATTCAAAGCTCACAATATTTGGCCAACAGTTTTAAGCCTTTACTTTTAACTCCTCAATCTGCTTCATCCGGTCCCGTCCCTGTCGCTCAAACATCCAACTGGGGTATTCAGGAGTTAGTTGGCTGACTTCATCCAGCTTTTGCAGATCATCCTCAGATAATTCTACATCTACCGCTGCCAGATTATCTTCCAATTGCTCTACTTTTTTTGCTCCAATAATCACGGAAGTAACCACCTTCTGATGCAACAGCCAGGCTAGGGCTATTCGGGCTACCGAGATGCCTTTCTCTTCAGCCATTGGATGCATCACATCCAGAATATCAAACGCCCGCTCTTTGTTCACCGGAGGGAAGTCAAAGTCTACCCGACGGGAGCCTTCCGGTCCAGCCCCATCGCGCTTATACTTTCCGCTTAATAGCCCTCCCGCTAATGGACTCCAGACCATCAAACCTATTTTCTGATCCAGCATCATCGGTACCAATTCTCGCTCCAGGTCGCGCCCAGCAATAGTGTAGTAAGCTTGCAACGAAACAAATTTGGTGAGATTACGAAATTCAGCGTAGCCTTGTGCCTTCATAATTTGCCAAGCGGCCAGATTGCTACAACCAATATAGCGCACTTTTCCGCTACGCACTATATCATCCAGTACCCGCATAGTTTCTTCCAGTGGCACAAACGTATCAAAGCCATGAATCTGGTACAGATCGATATAATCGGTATCGAGGCGGCGCAGGCTCTCTTCTACCTGCTGCATGATATGGCTCCGGCTTAAACCAGTTTGGTTGGGTCTACTACCCATTGCACCCCGCACCTTGGTTGCTAAAACCAGGCTATGGCGATCCAGACCTAGGTTGCGAATAGCCCGTCCGGTCATCTCTTCTGATAGGCCTTCGGAGTAAACGTTAGCCGTATCGATAAAATTAATTCCAGCGTCTACTGAGCGCTTCACGAGTTGATCTACCGGCTTCTGTTCCAGGGTACCGATGGCTGTCCAGTAGCCGCGTCCGCCGAAGGTCATGGTGCCCAAGCATAATTCCGAAACCAGTAATCCGGTATTTCCTAAAATATTGTACTTCATATTGATGCAGATTGATAGTGAAAAATTGTATTTTTTCTTTGCGGTTGGTTTACGTTAGGGTTTTGGTAGTACGTACTATCCGGTTCCAATCTCTAAGTAGTCAAGCAACTAGGCATAACTACACTAGCATTTCTGTCATACGAAGTTGATCCGGGTTGAGTTTATCCTAAAGGCTAATTTGTAGTAATCGATCACAGTAGTTACTATTTAAGTGCCTGAATATCAAAGTATTAAAAAGATATTGAAAAATATTTATAAAAAATTTAGACAAATGCTTGCATTATATTTTAGTAAAAACCTACCTTTGTAGCGTACAAGAAAAAAAGAAGAAATGTTATATCTAAGCATACACATAATTACAAATCCCAACGGCTTTCAGCAAGAAAGTGATAAGGGTGGAGACTGTATGCTCAGGCATAAATAGTAATATTTTAAGCTATTACGATTGAAGCCCGAGCCGAAAAGTTCGGGTTTTTTATTTCGATTGTTATGAAATAACGCGTATGAAAACGACAAATTTATACATACATTGGCTGAACTGCGTACCAATGTTTGATGAACGTCAGGGAGAGGTGTGGCTTAGCGATACGTATCCAATTCAGTACGGTAGATCGGAAAAGATTTATAGGTGAAATTATATCACCCAGAATATCTAAACCCGATCTACACCAGATCGGGTTTTTTTGTGCCCTTTTTGGGAGTGCGCCAGAGTTGGAGAGCTGGGGCGGTCCGGGCCACGGTAGCTGTAAAATCGTTGTGCTAGACACTGAGTAGGTTCAACCGTGACGGCACGGCGTCCACCGTGGATCATGCCCGACCGGAACCGTTCTTACCACTCCCACAATGACCCATAGCTCAGTTGGTTAGAGTACCTGCCTTATACGTAGTAGGTGCCTGGCCACCGTGGAACGGTTCGAATCCGGGTGGGTCGATTTTGCCGGATCGTCTAATGGGAAGACATCAGTTTTTGGAGCTGAAGACATGGGTTCGATTCCTATTCCGGCAGCGCTGAAGGAGGGGCAAAACGGGTGCCTCCTTAAAATCGGAGAAGGGTTAAAGACCCTACGCAGGATTCCGTTTGTTCTGCAATGTTCAGAAAAAGCTCCGAAGCAAACCAGCAGGTTATCCTCTTATATTGGCGTATGAATTATACATCAGTAAAAAGAGGTAACCTTAACTGGATGGGTAACTCAGTTGGTAGAGTGCCAGTGTGAAGTACTGGTGGCGTAAGTTCGATTCTTACCCCATCCACCATAAGAATTAAATGATTTGTTTAACTAAAAAATGGTAGAAGCCATGACTATGCAATTACTGGAGCAGTACATGCTAGAAGCTGATCGAGCCTTCGCTCAGGAGGACTATGTGCGCGGCAAAAGTCTGGTAGAGGAAGCGTTAGCGCTGGAGCCGGACTACGGCGAAGCCCACAACTACCTGGGTTGGCTGTACCTGTACCATCTTAGCGATCTGGAAAAAGCTGAAGAGCACCTCAAGTTAGCGATTCGGTACAAGCCGAGCTGCCGGGGTGCCTACGTACACCTTTCCACTATGTTTACCGACCAGGGGCACTTGGAGGAGTTGCAAATATTGCTTCCCAAAGCGTTAGCGGTACGAGGTATCAACCGGGTAGCTTTGCTGGTAGACTGGGGACGAATGCAGGAGTCATTGGGTAACTACCAGCCAGCAGTTCGCCACTATAAGGCGGCCATGAAAGCCAGTATGAGCAATAGCGAACAGGATGGCTTACGCGATCATATCCGCCGCTGCCGACGAAAACGCTGGATTCGGTGGATGTAAAAGGCGGCGCGCTGGACTCGAACAAGATGGCGTCCAGCGCTTACGAGCGGGGGCTTGTCCCCGACTTGGTCGGATATGCCTCCTGGCAGATAATTTAAACTGAGAAACTAACAGAAATCATGCGATTCAATATCAAAACCAAACGAACCAATAAGGTCAAAAACTACGAAGGAGATGAAGCTTATACTATGTCTCCTGCTATGGAACTGTACGCTAGCGTCGTGACTACTACTTTGGCTGATAAGTTCTACGAGAAGGATCAAAAACGCATCACGCGTCTGCGAAAGCTGATCGCTAAAAACGATCCTCGGTTCGTAGCCAAGCTGGCCGTATACGCTCGGGAGCAAATGCATCTGCGTTCAGTGCCACTGGTACTGGCGGTAGAGCTAGCCAAAGTGCATCGCGGCGATAATCTGATGAGCCAGACGGTAGCTCGAGTGGTGCAACGGGCCGACGAGATCACTGAATTACTGGCGTACTACGCAGTGGCCAACCAACGCAAGGGCACCAAGCAATTGAACTTGCTATCGAAGCAAATCCAGAAGGGATTAGCGCAGGCGTTCAACCGCTTTGATGCCTACCAGTTGGCGAAGTACAATCGGGCTACTAGCATCAAGCTGAAGGATGCGCTGTTTCTAGTGCACCCTAAAGCTAAGGACGAAGCGCAGCAAGTAATCTTCAACCAACTGGTGAACGATACATTGCCCGTGCCTTACACCTGGGAAACCGAACTATCGGCCCAAGGTCAGCAAACCTTTGCCAACGAAGCTGACAAGCAATTGGCTTTCCGAACCAAGTGGGAGGAGCTGATTGATAGCGGTAAGCTAGGCTACATGGCGATGCTGCGTAACCTGCGCAATATTCTGGAAGCCGAGGTTTCCAGTGATCAGCTGCAAAAGGTTTGTGCATTGCTGAGCGATGAGCGAGCCGTAGCCCGATCCAAGCAGTTACCGTTCCGTTTCCTGGCGGCCTACCGGGAGATTAAGGCGCTGAAGCTAGCCGAAAGCACTATGGTGCTAAATGCCTTGGAAGCAGCGGTTCGAGCTAGCGCAGCTAACATCCCTGGCTTTGATGAGAACGTGCGGGTACTAATTGCCTGCGACGTGTCCGGATCAATGCAACGAGCGATTTCGCCTAAGAGCAAAATCCAGAACTACGACATCGGTTTAATGTTGGGTATGTTGCTGCAAAGCCAGTGCCAGCGGGTAATCACTGGTATCTTCGGAGACCGCTGGAAGGTTATTAATCTGCTGCAGGGAAATATCCTGGCTAACGTTGATGAACTGCATCGGCGCGAGGGTGAGGTAGGTTACTCCACCAATGGTTACCTAGTGGTAAAAGATCTGATCAAGTGCCGAAAGGTAGTAGATAAAGTGATGATCTTCACCGACTGCCAGTTGTGGAACTCGAACGGCTACCGATGGTCGGCACCCCGATGGGGAGGCACTGCTAGTACCGAAACCATTGCTCAGCTATGGGGACAGTACAAGCAAATCGCTCCCGAAGCCAAGCTGTATCTGTTTGACCTGGCAGGCTACGGTAACACTCCGCTGGATATCCGGGGAAACGATGTGTTCTTCGTAGCGGGCTGGTCCGATAAGGTGTTTGCGGTACTACAGGCGATAGAAAACGGAAGCCACGCCGTGGCCGAAATTAAGAAGATCGCCATGTAGGTAAAAAAGGACTGTCAGCTTTTACAACTGGCAGTCCTCTTAAAAAAGCGTGCTCGTAGCTCAACTGCGCAGAGCCTCCGACTTTTAATCGGAAGGTTGTGGGTTCAAATCCCATCGGGCACACAGATGATGTAAAAATTTTGAATATTTAGAAGGATGTCGTTAGAAGTGAAATACTTCGCTGCCGATGGGGAGGATTAGCCCATAGAGGCTAACTGGGTTCGAATCCCAGCATAGCGTGCCCCGAATTCGCTTCGCTTGTTACTCCTTTTATTTGAAATATGAATGATGACAAAAATAAACAGTTATGATAAGATAGAATAAAAGAAAAAAGGTGTCGTAGAACAGCGTTACCGTCCGGCGGCCCGGTTCGATTCAGGTTCGAATGGTCGGAGGCCATCGTGGCGCGATTCGAATCCTCCCAGGCCCATACAAACAGAAATGGGCCTGTAGCTCAGTTGGTCAGAGCGCTTATGTCTTCGCTGTTCGCTTGTCACCCCTATTTAAAGAGAAAAGGCTGCCGTAGAAATGGAATACTTCGCTTCATTAGACTAGCTGGTTAAGTCGCCGGTTTTGTACCGGACACGCGGGTTCGAGTCCCGTATGAAATTTCCGCTTCGCCTGTTGCGCTTTTAAACTAGTGGTGCCGTAGAGGAGGGATACTTCGTTAGACTGGAAATCTAAACCCACAACTCTCTTCGCTTGTCGCCCACTTTATGAAGATCTCCGAAAGATGTCGTAGATGTGCGTTACTTCGTGGTAATTCCTTTTGGATAAATAGGCCGTCGTGGCGCGATTCGATTCCTATCCCCGGCTCTAAGAAAAGAAATTATGACGGGAAAAGCTTCTGGTTGTATCAGAGGCGAATTGAGTCGCTCGTCGCCCATTACTCTTTCGGTTTATGCTCCCGTCGTCCAATGGCTTAAGACATCCGGCTTTCTACCGGAAAACGAAGGTTTGATTCCTTCCGGGAGTACTAAATGCCCCTGTAGCTCTAAGAGGCAGAGCGCAGTAAAACACTTGTAGGGACGGCCGTCGTGGAACGATCGCAGGGATCAAGGTTTCTGGACGGCTGAATTGTGGTTAATAGCCCAGTAAGCCCCAGCATCGCTCCGGCGACCCGGCGAACAGCCTCTCGAGGGAAGCTTAGTAGGGAAGCGTCCGACGTGGAACGTGTCTCCTGGTCTCATGCTAAGCTTGATGAATATCAGGCGAGTACGGGCCATCGTGGCGCGATTCAAATCTCGCCGGGGGCTTATTTAAAAGCGAGTTAGTCTAATGGCTAAGACACTTCTCTCATAAGGAAGAGAAACACGGTTCGATTCCGGTACTCGCTATGTTTAACATTTTAACTGAAACAAAGGCATGAGACAACGAAATAGTAAATCAATATTCAGTACGATGAAAATATCAAATTGGGGAAACTCCCCATAAACGCATTTACAATATCATGGGAAACCAGATTTCAAAACAATGCTCTCGTCAGGAGCGACTGTTACAACTTCAGTATAAAACTGAGCGGGAGCGAGCTTTTATTGAAACATTATCGGAGCGGAAGGTTACGAATCAATCTTGGCAGAAATTAGTCGATGGCCTGTATCACGACACAGTATCCGAAAAAAAATTAGTGACCGAAATAAGTATTAAATTGTATGAGCTTTTCAGTAAGTGTTCAGCTAAAAAGCGTCAGACTCAGCGAAAGCAGTTTCGGGAGGTGCTTCTTCATCTACACCAGCAAAAGTGTTATAAACTGCTACAGGATGCAGAGTACTTAGCGGGATTATTTACCATGTGCCGGTACACTCACGCTATGATGCATCCTGTGAAGGAGTGGAAACGTCCGTCGCATAGTGCAGAAAGGCAGTTTGTGTCGCTAGTAAATCTCTGCTTTGTCCGGTACAAAGTGCCGGGTTTTCTGTACCAGGTTTGGCTCGATACCAAAAAGAATACGCAGCAGCAGTGGTTCATCGATCTGGGAAGTGGAAAAAACATTCGACGGGTTCGTGGACTGCCGATAACGATGACTAAGAAAATGGCTCATCTTTTTCTGCAAGCCACTGATGAGCTTACGGTAGAAGAAGCTTTGCGATGGTCGCAAGCAAGAGGGATGGGATGTAGTGACCAAATAGCTGAGGCAGTTGCGATGAGTCGCTTAAGTAGGAATAGGTTTCATGCTGAATCTTTTTGGGAGTCCGTCATTCGGTTCATAGCGCAGCAACCCGAAGAATATGCCGACAAAGTGTGCGAAGTAATAGATTACATTGCGTACGCTTACGAGCAAAATACTGATTTCTCGATGAAGGGTAGAACCTGGAATGCTTTGTGGCGACAAACTCAGGCTTGGCACGAAGAACTCAATCGGGAACGAAAGTTAGGAGGCCGTTACGTATGGGAAAGTTCGGGTATTGGTGAGCGATTAATTACGAAAGGAAGCGGTACCAAAACGAAAACTTTCCAACTTATTGAACTTTCTTCTTCTAAAGCACTTGCGATGGAGGGAAGAAAAATGCACCATTGTGTTTCCACCTATGCCTACGTTTGTTACAAACGGCGATCAGCTGTTTTCTCCTTACGGATGTACGATCAAGCAGTACCTGAGGAGACTACCTTAGCTACTATTGAAGTAGATTTGAAGCAAAGACGGGTGGTGCAAGCAAAAGCCCGATTCAACGCGCGTATTTCTCGGCAAGCTCAACAAATAATGGAGAAGTGGGCATTTGAAGAAGGATTAACACTAGCCCCTTGGCTGTAATAGTAAATTGACAAGAAGATGAAAATTAAAGTTTTATACCGACCGGTAGGCATCAATGAATTGAACAAGATTGCCAACCTAGACTTCCGAGGTTTTCCATCTCGCTTGGCTTGGCAACCCATTTTCTATCCGGTGCTCAACTTTGAGTATGCTGAGCAAATAGCAAGGGATTGGAATGCCAAGAGCGACGAAGGAATAGGGTTTGTGACTCGATTTGCGGTTGACATAGATTACCTCCGCCAGTTTGACGTGCAAACCGTAGGTGGGCCTATTCATCAGGAGCTTTGGATTCCAGCAGAGGAGCTAGAAAATTTCAATCGTATGATTGACGGGAAGATTGAAGTCGTTTCAGTGTACTACGGTGAGAATTTTGACAGGAGTCAGGTTTCACCCAGCATTAAAGAACTACTAAAAAACATAAATCATGGCAACAAATAAATTAACCGGCAAAGACTTGCGAAAACTGGGTTATCCTGAGGGAAAAATTATCAGGTTGGCTCTGCAAGCTATTGAAGATGGATACAAAGGCAAGAACCGAAAAGTGAAACTGGACTTGCTGAAAAAAGTCTACCAATACCCACATAACTACGTGAAGGATCAGATAGTAGGTGCGGTGGCTCAGGCTTTGCTCACTCCTGCTGAAGACTCAGGCAGAATTGCGCTGAACAAGCAGCGGAAAGATTACCCGATCTATGGTGAAGCGGGGATTGAAGAAGGAGCCAAGCACCAGATGAACGTAGCGATGAAGCTTCCTGTTACGGTAGCTGGGGCGTTAATGCCCGATGCTCATCAAGGCTACGGTTTGCCCATCGGCGGAGTGCTGGCTACTGAAAATGCGGTGATTCCCTACGGCGTTGGCGTGGATATTGGTTGTCGGATGTGCATGACTTTCTACGACCTGCCCACGGCTCACCTAACCGAGCGAAACGATCAGCTTCGGAAGATGCTGATTGATAATACCCGATTCGGGCAGGCTACGTTTCAGCGACCGAAAGATGATGCGGTGCTGGAGCGACCGGAGTTTCAGGAGATCAAAGTAGTGCGAGACCTGAAGGATCGAGCCTACAATCAAATTGGTTCTTCCGGTGGAGGTAATCACTTCGTAGAATTCGGAGTAGTTGACGTGGTGGATACCGATAATGAGTTTGGCGTACCTGTCGGGAAATACCTGGCGGTACTGTCGCACTCGGGTTCCCGAGGACTGGGGGCTAATATTGCGGCGCACTACACCAAAATCGCTAAGTCGGTGTGCAAACTGCCCGATGAGGCCAAACACCTGGCGTGGCTGGATCTGGACTCGGAAGCCGGACAGGAGTACTGGCGAGCCATGAACCTGGCGGGTGACTACGCTTCGACCTGTCATCACCAGATTCACGAACGGCTCGGAAAAGCTCTGGGCGAAGCTCCTTTGGCGATGGTGGAAAACCACCACAACTTTGCTTGGAAGGAGCGGGATGCGGACGGCAATGAGATCATCGTTCACCGAAAGGGAGCTACTCCCGCGGGTAAAGGAGTGTTGGGAATTATTCCCGGTTCCATGACTGCTCCCGGCTTCATTGTGCGGGGACGAGGCGAAGTAGCATCAATCAATTCGGCTTCTCACGGAGCAGGGCGGGTGATGTCACGACGAAAAGCCAAGCAGTCGATCACCCAGCAGGAAGTAACCAATGCCCTGAAGCAAGCAAAGGTAACGCTGATTGGCTCCGGCCTGGACGAAGCTCCGATGGCCTACAAAGACATCCGGGAGGTAATGCGGCAGCAAGAAGACCTGGTGGATATTGTGGGCACTTTCCAGCCCCGAATTGTCCGAATGTGTGGCCCCAACGAGGGCTGGGATTAAATAGTACCTCTGAAGCTTCATAGCTTCGGAGGTTGCTTTTTCTCTTTTTGAGTTTTTCAGCTATTAACCAGGTTTTAGTATATTGTAAGAACAAGCTTCATTGAATATGAAAGCAGTAAAGGCAAAATTTTGAAAGATCAAAGCGAAAACCCAGGTGAAAAATTGTTAACGGAGATTGAACGGAATTCTAGAAGACTTTCACGTATATCTGAAAAGCGGTTTAAACTAAGGGCGTTTCTTATTACAATCAGAATTCTTATAATAAAGTGATTTAAACTTTTTAGAGAATATTTATGCTAAAGCTTTGATTTTCAATTCATTAAAACGAATAATTTGCTCAGCTTTTGATACAATTTATGCTATACTTTGTATCACTTAAACTTACTGAGTATGAAGCTATTCCTATGAATCTAATACCAAAAGTTTAAATCACTTCAATCAAAAAGTTAATCAATGATGATACTGAGGCTGATAGAAGGATTGTTAAACTACTATCGAGAGAAATTTTCATTAAGGGTAGAACTCCAAGCTATTTTCAAGATAACTTCTACTGGTTTTTAGATGAATGTAGAGTAAGAAAGAGTGAAGAAGAATTTAAATATCTTGTTCATCTCTTTAAAGAAATTAGTCTCGCACAATAATTTCATCAACAGCATAAGAAAGACCTGTCCGGTAGTGATTACCCAGCAGGTCTTTCCTATTAGTTATAGTACATATAATGAGTAAGTATGATAGCTGTCATATTGTAAACTCCATGCGCAACGATTGGGGCTACTAATCTTTTTGTGTGTATAAATAACCCTGTATACACGGTAGTAGGAACTAATATATCCATCCAACTTAGTGCATCAGTAGGTAGATGACCAATTGCGAAGAATATGATCGATATAATTGCAGCAATCCATAATCCGACATTAGGATTTCTGAAGGTATCTTTCAAAACATTTATGAAGTAGCCTCTATTGTAAATTTCCTCCGTAATTCCTCCGCCAATAACTCCTAGAGCTATGTACGAAAGTATCCCTATCAAACTGCCGTCCATCATTTCCACTACCTGCGATATGTCTTCTCTTTCAACACCTCCTGTACTAGGTATAATTAGCGCAAATTGTAAAGTAGTCCAGGTTAATCCACCTACTAAGCCCAATAATCCATCTCTTTTCCAATGAGATAGAGAGAAGCCGATGTAACGGAAATCTTTCTTTAGCAGTCTGAGCGAAAAGTATATTAATGAACAGATCGTAATACACTGGAATAAACCCATAATCAACAGATTTATTCCGGTTAGTCCTCCGTTGACCTTAGTAATACCAAAAAACAGATTAGGAGCTACAAACAAGATAAACCCTAAGATGATAGTAGAAATAAAAATTATCAAAGTCTTTGTTCTGCTCACTGATCTATTAGTCGGCTTATCTTCAATAATTTGCTTGGTCTTCATTGTGTTATTTTTTCTGATGTGTATATCTCCTTAAGCCGTTTGCGGGGGAAGATACAGTGTCTCATCGGTTTCGTCTACCACCGCTTGGTACAGCGAAGCGAAGGAAGACTTTATCCAGATAACTGCGGGGATGGTTCCGACAATGAAAAGTAGCAGTCCTCCAATAAAGATAAAGATAGAAGTAACGCCCAGGCCAAATATTCGCCAGCCGTGCCCTCGGGTTAATTTCCAGCTACCTTCTACTGCTGCAATCGGATCTAAGCCTTTGTCCATCACCAGATAAGAAACAAAAGCCAGTCGGCAGGCCACAATAATGCCCGGAATGATGAGAGCGATAAAAGCAATACCTATCAGGGCTCCGGCCAACAGGTTGGTTAAAATGATCGTAACATAATCGTTGAAGCCGATAATGATATTTTTTACATTAATTGCCTCCCGACGAGCTGCTTGCACGAAAAGCAGATCAGCTCCGTATTCAATAACCGGAACAAATAATAGCCAGTAGGCGATAATCATGATTTCAAATATCGCGGGGGCTCGACTCAGTGGCTCAATGAAAACATCTTCACCGATTTCTCGATCATCGTCGAAGCCATCCCTAACTGATTCTAGCGGAATATCAACAATGGCTAGTACAATTACTACTAAAAATAGCGGAAGAAAATAGCGCTTCATGGTTTCCCATCCGTGGGATAAGCTGCCTTTCCAAGTGGATTGAATGTTGTTATTTACAGTTTCCATTTTTATTGGTTTTTGGTTGAGAGCATGTTTAAGCTTTATCCTTCGGCCTGCAAATTCGCCTTTGACTGCTGTACTTCGTCAATTTTTTCGGCCGTAGCCTTAGCTATGCCCTCAAAAATTGACTCGTTCAGCCGCCAAATCCTGAATTTTCGGTTACGAAAACAAAACTTAAACATGCTCTGAAAGAAGTATGCCCAAAAGAAGAGAAAAGCCGCTAATTCCACTAGCTACTAAAGTAGTGTTTTACTAATTCACTACTTTAGTAGGATGGCTAATACCAAAGTAGGGGGTATTTTGCGCCAGCATAATTGCCAAACACTATGGATATTCAGCGACTGCTGATTTGGGTATGTTTCATCTTATGTCTGGGCCTTACCGTAGGCGGAGTCATGGTATTTTTCCGGCTTCGCGAACGAGGCTCACTTCCGGCGGTGCGACTGATGCAATACTACCTGGTGATGATGTACGCCTTTGGTTTCTACGCACTCTGGAGCGATGTGCTACTCCGACTGCTGTTTCCGCTAGAACAGGAAGAAGGTCTGATTCCAAAAATCTCTAATTTCCTATCACTACTAGGTGCACCGTTTCTACTGATTGGATTAATTATGCTGGTGCTTTGGAGCGTGCGAATGATTCTTAAGAAGTCTATAATCTTGCTTAGCATCGGCGGACTTCTTGGGTTATTGACTATTGCCTTGCCTTACCTTTTAACTCATCAATTTGAAATACTACTCCATACCGAGCGGCTGTTCTCATCGGTTACGGTGGCAGTCGTATTATTTACGTTGGTACTAGTAGCCTTTTTGCCGATTCGCTACCTGACTGGAAAAGCAAAAAAACCACTTATCGCAATTCTTCTGTCATTAGGGCTGATTCACGGAATACCACTTCTGCCCTTCTTGACTGATCCACAACGAGAGCTGACGTTTATATTCTTCTTCTTTCTCACCAATACTACTTTGGGAGTCTACTTTCTGTACATTGGCGATTTTCCATTGTCAGTAAAAGAGAAATCATCAGCCCTTACCCTGGATGAGTTCGTAGAAAAGTACCGCATCACGGCACGTGAGAAAGATGTTATTCTGGAAATCTATAAAGGAAAGACCAACCAGGAAATTGCCGATACGCTATTCGTCACCCTGCAAACCATTAAAGACCATACCAGCCGAATTTATCAGAAAACCGAAGTGAAAAACCGCAATCAACTTACTTCGCTGGTGCGAACGTTTGAGAAACTTTCGTAGATAGAATACGCCAGCATATTTCACTGAGATATTACACAGCTAAGATTCGTTAGGATATAGCCGTTCGCAGGGAGGAAGCAAGCAGTATCTTTCATACTCTTTCAATCATTGTAAGTTTATGAAAAAAACTATCTGTCAATTAGCCATAATTATACTTCTAGCTGCTTGCCAAGAAGAAACCGAAGCTCCCACACTTCCTAGCAGTTTTGAGCTTTCTGCACCTGAAGTAGTCGAAATTGGGCTTTATTCTGCTCAAGCCGAAGCTCAAATTACTTTCAGCGAAGTAGAAGAAGTCAGGAATGTAGATTTCGGGTTAGTGTGGTCAACGTCCCCGGGAGCGGTTCCATCTGACTCGGTGCAACAATCGTGGAGTACCAGAGGAGTAGGCACAATTTCACCTAGCCCATTCCCGATATTTGATATAATTTCAGATTTACAGCTAAATACCACCTATTATATACGCCCGTACTTCGTCGACGAAAAGAGTGAGCTGATGTACGGCCCTGAAACTACTTTCACAACCTTGGCTGGTGATGCTTGGAGCCCAGTTGGGAGTAGTTTTCCGGGCAATAACGGTCAGTGGCCGGTGGGTTTTGCGATTGGTGAGGCTATTTACGTAGGTTTCAATCTAGTATCTCAGGGAAATACTTCGTCGGCAACCCGGGAGTGGTGGCAATACGACGTAGCTACTCAGCAGTGGGAGCAAAAGGCCGACTTTCCGGGCAGCCTTAGTATTAACCCCCAGGCTTTCGCAGTAGACGATAAAGGCTATATAGTGAGCAGTCAGCGTCAGCAGTACGTAGAGTGCTGGGAGTATGATCCGCAGGAAGACCGATGGGCGCGTAAAACCGATTTTCCGGACTACGGACGCGAGGGCAATGCGGCCTTCAGTTTCGGAGTTAATGGTAAAGGCTATCTCAGCGGAGGCTACGGTAATTTACATGAGTCGGTATGGGAGTTTGATCCACAAGATGCTACTGATGGGACGGATGAACACGGCAACCCAATGGGCTCGTGGACTCGCAAGGCTGACTTTCCTGGGTGGGAACACCGGAACGCTGCCGTGTTTATTATTAATGACCAAGCGTACATTGGTCTGGATGCCCGAACCGTAGTGAGTCCCGATAGTCTGGAGGTGAGGAAACAGTTATGGCGTTACGATGCCCTGAACGACAACTGGATAGCCGAAGGGCGCTTTCCGGGTGAACCTCGTGAACAGACCATTGCCTTTAGTGCCAACGGTAAAGGCTATATGGGCGGCGGTCGTGATCATACTGACTTCTGGGAATACGATCCAGTTACCCAAGAATGGACACCCAAGGCTGAAGCCAGTGGAGCCGATCTTAGCTTTTCGGTAAATAATCGGGGCTATGCTTTTAGCTATGGTATGTTGGAATATGTGCCTTAGTTGGTTGATTACAACTCATAGCTGAGCGTTGTAATGCATTATAAAATGAAAGATTTATTTAGAAAAAAATGGTTTCGGATTTGGGTATTACTAATAATTTTAAGTCCTCTAATTAGCTTTATCGGGTCATACGGGTATTTCTATGTTTTAGCTCTATTATTCCCATTAGCGCAATTAGTCGGAATTAACAGAATTCACAAATCAAAACGGAATCTAATTTGGTTAATTCATTTTCCATTTTGGATTTATACATTAAATCTTGAATTAGACAGGAATGAAATCTTTATTTTCATTGTCGTGAACTCAATATTGGGAGAAATTCTTTTAGCTATTATATTTCAAAAATTTGGCCGATTTATTTGGTTGATCCTAAACTCAATTGCATTAGCGATAATATATGGTGGAATGATTGTGTCTGGTAGTAATGATTTTATCCAAGTAGTAATTATGATTATTAGCTATGGGATTTCAGCTATTACTTTAGGGGTTGGATTAGAATATGGATATCTAAGAACAAAAAATACGCACTACAACAGTGTATAAACGGTCGTTCTAACACCACTTATATTGAATGGCAGTTAATCTATATTTACTCTTCCAACTTCGCATCTGTCTGAGTTGCCTTTACGCCTTGGTGGCGGCGGTCGTTGAGTTCGGGGTCTTCGCCCATCCAGGCCCACACTTTAATTAAACCATTTTGGTGGGCACTGGCCAAAAAGCTACCATCGGCGTTAAAGTCCAGGTACTCGGCGTGGTCGCCCGCCCAGATTTTAGCGGCTACCGGAATCCGGTCGTTCTTCTTTTCCAGAATATCGTCGGCTCGGTACACAAAGATGTGAGGATCGTGCCCAGCGTAAGCAATATACTTACCATTGGGATGCCAAGTGACCGATTCAATCTTCTTGCCCAGATGATTAAACGTCTTCTTCAACTTACCTTCTTTCCACTCCCAAATGTACCCATTGCCCCGGTTCTGATCGGATTGACCTACCGCAAACACGTATTTATCGTCGGGTGAAAATACGCCACTGGTAAAGGTTACGTAGTAATCAGGCTTCAGCGTTTGCGCTAGCGACCAGTCTTGGGTTTTGTATACTTTCACCGCTCCATGGCCTACGGCGAGCAGATACTCGTCATCTTGCGAGAAGAATAGCTCATTCACGGTGCTACCAAAATCCATCGAGGCTATTTCCTCACCGGAAGGCATTTCGTAAATACGGACAAATCCCTTGGTAGGCTTCCCTTTTTCCTCAATCTTCTCTTCCCCAATCGCTAACAGGCTACCCTGCTGCGACCAGGTAAGCCCATCAATACCTCGGTTTTGCTTGAGGGTTTTTACTACTTCGCCACTAGCAGCATCGTAGACCGTTACTAGGTAATCTTCGCTACCCGCCGCTACGTACTTACCATCGGCTGACCAGCCCACCCGCTCAATTTCCTCCGCCGCGTACTGTCGCCACAGTTCGGTACCATCAGAGGTGCGCCACATGATTACGGAATTGTCATACTTGGTGCCGCTGATTATATATTTACCATCCGGCGAGAACTCCACACTTTCTACTGAGCCTAGTTCGCCCAGAGCATCAGCAATCCGCGACCAGACGGGTTCTAACCGCAACTGGTAGTCGAGATACTGTTGGGCATATCCAACTTGAAAAAATGAAGTAAGAAGTACGATGACGAAGCCAGTCCTTTTCAGCATGACGATTAGATTTTTCTTTAATTACTCAGGTTATTGTCAAAGATAATAGTGGAGTCTTAATTTCGCAGGTTCCATTCAATTAATAGCTATGTACAGGTAGATAAATATCTCTATTCTTTATTCACTAATGCCTGATAAACCAACACTCGATACTTACGAACAAACTCGCTGTAATTGTGAATGGGCATTACGTTGGTGTAGACTTGCATGACCAGATCATTTTCAAAGTCAATGGTGTATTCGGAGCAATAAGCTCCGCCCCATTTTACCGAACCTACTGGGGCTTGGTCGCCATAGTGGCTTTTTTCGGTAATTACCATCAGGCCGTAGCCAAACTTATCGTGCCGATCCCACACTTCCGAGTCGCCAATGTGGTTGCGAGCCATCAACTCTACCGTAAGCGGACTTAGTAAACGAACGTTATTATAGATTCCTTTATTCAAAATAATCTGGCAAACTTTGGCGTAATCAGCCGCCGTGCTGACTAGCCCAGCTCCGCCCAAGTAGTAGGTTTGCTCGCCACTGCGGGCAAAATTCTGGTAGGTTTCCTCCGTACTAACTTCCAGCGAAGCATCGACTGACTCCTTTTTGAATAGGGTTACTAAGCGATCGGCTTTCTCCAGTGGCAGATAAAAGTAGGTATCGTTCATCCCCAGTGGAGTAAAAATATGCTCTTGAAAATACTCGGCTAGCGACTGTCCCGAGACTACTTCTACCAATCGCCCCAGAATATCGGTATTGGGTCCGTAGGAAAAGTACTCACTCGGCTGGTGCACCAGCGGACGGTTAGCTAATTGATTAATTGCATCTTCCAGCACTACGTCTTCTAGTGAAGCCAGAAATGGGATTTCAAAATCAGTACGCGCCCAGAGTGGGTGCTCATAGGGAATTCCAGCCGTATGCGTGAGCAAATCGCGAATCATAACCTCTCGGTTGGCCGGAATAGTTTTGTAGTCCAACGTAGCTGAATCGTAACTCTCCAGTACTTTCGGATTAGCAAAGGCCGGAATGTACTTGGAAATCGGGTCTTCCAGTAGAAAATAACCCTGCTCGTAGAGCATCATCACTGCAATGGAAGTGACTAATTTGGTTTGGGAAGCAATTCGGAAAATAGCATCGGTTGTTAAAGGTTTCTGCTTCTCAGCATCTGCCCAGCCGTAGGCTTTATTATGAACTGTTTCGCCCCGATGAATAATCATGGATACCGCGTGTGGAATATTTCCTTCATCTACCCAGGACTGTAAAAAGGAATCAACCCGGCTTAGTCGTTCAGGCGAGAACTCTAAATCAGTATGGGATTGAGCTTCAGCAGCTAAAAAGAAAAATGCTAGAAGACTGGATAAATAGAGGCGAGTGAGCATAGCAGTTAAGTTGTTGTGATGCAAGCAAAGTAAGCAAATTCAAAAATAAGTATATATAAGATTGTAATATATAAGAATATTATATATAATTGTCTTATGTATTCATCCGAACTAATCAAAGGAACCGTTACCACGCTTATTCTGAAGCTACTATCTGACAATCACCGGATGTACGGTTACCAAATCACCCAAGCTATTACTGAGGCTACCGAAGGGAAAATTACGCTGACGTTGGCGGCAATCTATCCGGTATTGCATAAGCTCAAAGCCAGCGGTGAACTAACTACCGAAAAAGAGAAAGTGGGTAACCGCATGCGGATTTATTATTCACTAACCAATCAAGGGAATGATACCGCCCAAGAAAAACTCAAGGAGTTTGCCGATTACTTAGCCACCATGAAATCATTGCTGGATCTGAAACCGGGACTGCAAAAATGCCTGACGGTGTAACTCAACTAACCAAATCACAGATCGGTATTATTCGAACGCGACTAAAACAGGATGGTATAAAAACCACCGAATTAGCGGAAGATTTGCTGGATCATTTTTGTGTGGCGATCGAGGAAAAAATGGTGGAAGGACAAACTTTTAATGCCGCTCTCGAGAATACATTCGGCTCATTGCAAGAAGATGAACTAAAAGCAACCGAAATGAAAACTCAAGAACTGTTGGAAGGCAAGAAAACGTATTATCCTAACCTACTGCAAAGCTTTGGATTACTGCTTATGACTTTTGCCATTAGTTGGGTAGCGTCTAAGGGTGTACAGGCCATCTCTGTCGGAATAGAAGATCTAGAAATGCGAAAACAATGGTTTGAGCAAAACTATCTGCTGATTATTGTATTTTCGGTAGTACCCATTGTCGGAATTCCCATTGGATATACTATCTGGAGGAAAAGGCAAACGCAAATTAATTTACCTATTTTCTCATTTCGTACCGTTCCGGCGTATGTGTACGGAGCAATGCTACTCGTTGGATTGTTAAGCAGCTTTTGGCTAGAACCACTTATCATATTTTTTCCTCTTTCTCAGCAAAACCGGGAATTAGAACTCGCAATGCTAGAAAACTTTGATCTTCCGCTGGTTGTGCTAGTTAACATTGGTGCTATGACTTTGCTGGAGTTACTATTTCGTGGAATTATTCTGAGAGGATTGCTGATGACGATGACTCCAATCTGGGCTATTTTCTGGAGTAGTCTATTCTGCGCCCTAACGATGTATCCCTATTTCACTTCTATTTTTTTCCTTAGTTTGCTATCAGGATGGATATACTGGAAAACCCGATCACTACTTCCTTCCATTTTCCTCGTAACTGCCTTTCCACTTGTGGCTTACGCTATTTTTCATTCCTTGGGTTATTCAGATTCATACCTCCAATTCGCCTGGTGGAATTATGTTGATCATAACCTACTGATCTATCTGCCTCTAGTTATCGGGTCGCTGCTGCTAACAGTAGGACTACTCTACTATCTAAACCGAAGACTGAGCGTAGAATCCTAGAATTAACCTTGGCAGCAGGAGTTTATTATCTCTTAATCATTTTTTGGGTGATACTACTACCATCACGAAAGCGAATTACTGCCGTATATATTCCTGGAGTCAACTTTTCTACCGAAATAGCATTTTGATGATCCACTACGTTAGTTTGTACTAATCGTCCGGTAAAATCGTACCAGGTAATATGTTGGACCTGATGTGCTTGCGGTAATTGAAGCCCATCTCCTACTGGGTTCGGGTACAATTGCCATCTAGTTTCCGTAAGATCATCATCTAAGCTAGTCACTGTATCTGGCTCTTCAGGTTCTTCGGTTGATTCTTGCCCAGGCTCCTCCGTTTCTTCTTCAGAAACGTTTACGGAAATGACGACCCAGGCAGCAGCAGATTCCGCTTCTCCATCAGTAATACTATACATGAGACTATCAGTTCCTACAAAAGGATCGGTAACTACGTACATAATGCTTTTCCGATCTTCATCAATGATCGCAAAGCCCTCAGCCTGGGTAGCATCTAACGAGACAATCGTTAAGCTGTCTTGCTCCAGATCAGTGTCATTTTGCAATACATCAATGTAGATAGTATCCAGTTGTGTTACTGACAGTGTATCGTCAACGGCAATAGGAGCATCATTAACCGATTTTACGGTGATGGTTACTTGAGCTTGAACGCAGACGCTATCCTCACCTACGGTACAAACTTGATAGGTAAAAGCATCGCTACCGAAATAATTAGTATCCGGTGCGTAGGTAAACGTTCCGTCCAAATTGAGGGTAAGCTCACCGAATTCAGGATCGGTAAGATTTCCGGTCACTTGTAAACTATCCTCTTCCGCATCAGTGTCATTACTCAGTACGTTTCCACTCAACGTAGCATCTTCATCTACATTGAATTCATCGTCTACCGCTACTGGGTCGCTGTTGATGTACTCAAACTCATCGGCCCCAATGTCCGGCTGGCTGGTGTCGCGGGCGTCACCATCAATGTCGGTAGTGACCGAAGCGACGGGATTTGCTTTTCCGTTCAGTGCCCCATTGTTGTTAATATGCAAGTCATCGCTAGCAACAAACTTCGGATCTACGGCTAAGGAATTACCATCGAGCGAGGTAGTATCCTGCCATTTAGCTAAGGTTAGCACATCAATATTAGTGATACTTGCCAAATTGCCTCCCGCTGAGTAAAAGTTGTTATAATCAGAAGCCGCTAAGTCACTGATATTTTCTATATCAATGGCAAAAAATTTATCGTTAGCGAAAATATTATTTTGCAGATGTACAGTGGAAGAACGAGTCATTAAAGCTCGACTGATGAAAAAATCACTACTATTATGTAAAACACTAACGGTATTATAGAGTAAATTGATATTAGTTGATGCGTCTACGAAAAAACCAACGCCGTTGAATGTACTCTCCTGCATTTTAAGCCGCACCATATTATTATAGGCTAGTCCACGCTCCGTAGAGGAAGGATCACAACCACTAAATACGATTCCGTATAAATACTGTACATCTAATGTATTATTGAATACGCTCAGGTGAGATATATTATCTAAATAAATTCCTGCCGAATTACCAAAATCATCGACATCCTCACCCGATAAAATAGTATTATCGTATACGTAAACCGAGTCAGCAAACCCGGAAGAGATTGCGTTGGCGATTTGCCGCTCCAGTTGGTTATGATGAATGGATACGTTCTTCAGTATATCTAAGGAGTTTCCATTAAAAAAAATACCGTAGTAGCCATCCTCAAAAGTATTATAGGCAATCTCCACATCAAGACAAGCTTCATCGCTAAAAGGAACTGGATTAGAGTTGATAATTCTCCCATCCGTAGTAGATGCCCGAACGAATACCAATCGGTTGTAGAGGATTTTAAGATAACGGGTATCTACAATGTCTAATACTCCATTTTGAGACCCACCTACATTTTCAATAGTCAGATACTGAAAGGTAATGTTTCTAGCGCCGTCCAAAAGCAAAGTATATTCACCGTTGCTGATCGCTGTGTGAGTAAGAGTTACTGCGGATGTATCCTGGCTTTCTGATTGAAAAACTACTTGGTGATTGTCATTTCCAGTGTAGTTGCCAACAGTGATTTGTTCAGCATACTCTCCGTCCCGAATGTTAAAAGTTACATCTCCAGAAATACCGTTGGTTTCCAGAGCAGCGATAGCGTCAGTAATAGTTGCGTAATCAGGTGTGATTCCGCCAATGGTTTTAGTGCCACTTAGCTGGGCAAATAACGAAAAATTTGAAGCAAGGGATAATACAATAAGACACAGCCAACTTATAGAACGGGAAGAATACATGAGGAATAGAATTATTCGGTTTGGGGAATACGCATAAATCGTAGCGAAAATAGCGCGAGGTAGCTAGTTAACTTTGGTATGATGGAGTGACTTATTACGTAAGTAATATTTCTGCCGACAAAGGAAATTTTAAACCTTGGAGCAAATGGCTATGTATAAATGGAATCTGGTCAGCACACTGGCTTTACGATTGAAAAATGCCTATAATTAAATCATCGGCACTATCAACACAACTACCTATGCTCCCCCAACGAATCGCGCCACTTATATTCTTAGTCATTTCCGTTCACTATTGGTCTGCCTGTAGTTCAACCCAGTCTTCCGAAGAAACTGGCGCATCTCCTCATGATAGCCGCCCTAACATTCTTTTGATTATGGCTGATGATATGGGCTACTCGGATATTGGCTGCTACGGTGGCGAAGTTCGTACTCCTACACTAGATCGACTGGCGACCAACGGGCTGCGCTTCTCCCAGTTTTACAACACCGCTCGTTGCTGCCCTACCCGGGCTAGTTTGATGACTGGACTGTATCCTCACCAAGCAGGCGTAGGACATATGATGAACGACCGAGGCACCGACGGCTACCGGGGTGATTTAAATGAACATAGTGTAACGATTGCCGAAGTGCTAAAGCAAGCAGGCTACCAAACCTTTATGAGCGGCAAATGGCACGTTACCAAACATATTGGACAGTGGAGCGGAGATAGTTCGCTCACATCAAAACACAACTGGCCGCGCCAGCGAGGCTTTGACCAGTTTTACGGTACCATTACCGGAGCAGGAAGCTTTTACAACCCAATAACGTTGACCGATGGTAATACTCCGGTAAATTTGCAGGATACCAGCTACTACTACACCGATGCCATTTCCGAAAAAGCCGTACAGTTTATTCAGGAAGGCGAGGATAATGCCCCTTTTTTCGGATACATCGCCTACACGGCACCCCACTGGCCGCTGCACGCTTTACCCGAGGATATTGCCCGCTACGAGGGTCGTTACGACATTGGTTGGGATAGCTTGCGACGAGAACGCTTGCAGCGAATGCGAGAAATGAACGTAATTGATGCAAACTGGCTACTTACCAAGCGCGACGAACAGGTTCTGGCTTGGGAAGAAGCAGAAAACAAAGATTGGCAAACCCGCCGTATGGAAGTATACGCCGCCCAGATTGACCGTATGGATCAGGGCATCGGAAAGATCGTCAAATCATTAGAAGAAAGAGGCATACTGGAAAATACGCTGATTTTCTTCTTGGCTGATAACGGCGGTTGTGCTGAAGAATTGAATAACAATTGGGGCGGAATCTACCGATCTTACGAAACGCTGAACGGTCAACCAGTCGTATTTGGCAACGAGCATACTGACCTGATGCCCGGTCCGGCTACTAGCTATCAAAGCTACGGTGTGCCCTGGGCTAATACTTCCAACACACCGTTCCGTTTGTACAAACATTACGTACACGAAGGTGGTATTTCTACTCCTCTGGTAATTCATTGGCCGAAAGGTATTTCTTCACCGGGTGAGTGGCGGCGCAGCCCCGGCCACTTAATTGATATTATGGCTACCTGCGTAGATGTAGGGCAAGCCGAATATCCCCAAAAGCACGATGGAAATACAATTCATCCCATGGAAGGAGTCAGCCTGACATCCGCCTTCTCCGAAGATACTGTAACCCGAGAAGCCATTTACTTTGAACACGAGGGTAATCGGGCAGTGCGCCGAGGTTCGTGGAAGCTGGTAGCTAAAGGGCGAGAAAGTGCATGGGAATTGTACAACATAGAACACGACCGTAGCGAAACCAATAACCTCGCTGAAGAGCAACCTGAAATGGTACAAGAGTTAGCCAACCTCTGGCAACAATGGGCCGAACGCGCTAATGTTTTACCTTGGCCTAGCTAGTTTCTTCATCGGGCAATCACCAAACTAATCACCTATGCATCAGAAATATCTCATACTATCGCTTTTCCTCTTCTCGACCCTATTAGCTTGCCAGCCAACAGCCGAAACATCATCCGAAGCAAGCCAACCAGCCTTACCCAACATCGTCTTCATTCTAGCGGATGACATGGGTTACGGCGACCCGGGTAGTTATAATCCCGAGTCTAAAATACCCACTCCTAACATTGATAAAATTGCTCAGAACGGAGTAAAGTTTACCGATGCCCATTCGCCCGGCCCCTGGTGCGTGCCGTCCCGTTATGGGCTTATTACCGGACAATATCCGTATCGCACCCAACTCAACTGGCGCGAACGAGCCTTAATTAATCCAGACCAACGCACTATTGCTGAGCTACTAAAAGATCACGGCTACCGTACCGGGATGATCGGTAAGTGGCACTTAGGTTTTGATAGTATTGACTGGAATAATATTCCCGCCGATCAGGAGTTTCAAGGTGGCCCAGTAGATCATGGATTTGACGAGTTTTTCGGGATGCACGCTTCACTGGATATTCCGCCCTACTTTTATATTGAAGGCGACCGAGCGATAGCAGCCCCTAGCGATACGGTCGCCGATAACCAGAGTGAGGACGCTACCACTACCATTTCCGGAGCATTTTGGCGGGGCGGCGATATGGCGCCGAGCTTTAGTCACGAGGACGTACTGCCTAAGTTTACCGAACGAGCTGTTACATTTTTAGAGAAACAGCAATCGGATCAACCTTTCTTTTTATACCTCGCTCTCACCGCACCTCACACCCCTTGGGTGCCCACCGAAGAATTCGCGGGAACCACATCGGTAGGTGAGTACGGTGATTTCACCAAACAGGTAGATCATACAGTTGGACAAATAGCTAGTACGCTAGATTCACTTGGTTTTGCTGAAAATACCCTATTCATTTTCACCAGCGATAATGGATCGGTGTGGTTTCCTGAAGATGTAGAGAAGTTCGATCACCGCAGCACTGCTTCACTACGCGGAATGAAGATTGACCACTGGGAAGGTGGACATCGAATTCCATTTGTAGCCCAGTGGCCGGGAAAAATTCCGGCTGGAACGGTACGGGACGATTTAATGGGTTTTACCGATGTCTTTGCTACACTAGCTGCTGTGGTAGGTGATACTGTGGTTTCAGAAGACAAGGATAGCTATAATATGCTTACTGCTTTTCAGAACGAAGCGACCGAACCCATTCGTCAAGAAATGATCATTGGTGAACGGGTCGTGCGACAGGAAAATTGGAAGTTTATCCGAGATGGAGGCGAGGGTGGTCTGGGAAGAAGCTACGGCTATCAGGGTCAAGAACCAGCTCCTCAAGTAGATGAACTTTATAACTTAGCCGAAGACTTATCCGAAACCAATAATTTGGCGGAAGAGCAACCGGAAAAGGTCAGTGAACTTAACGCACTGCTACCGAAGCTTCAGTCGGAGTAGCTATATTATACTTGCTTTGTAACAGTGCCAGCATTTTGTTTAGTGGGTAACGGTCATTCGTGAAGTATTGAGTGGCCATACCGTCTAACGTAGCGTACAGCAAAATGGCCTCAGGTAACGCTTTGGTATACCCTAACTGTTGCATCAGCACCGCTAGATCGCCAATGATAAAGTTATTCAGTTCGTCGAAGTGGGTGCCGAGCTGTTTGGCAAGCGAAGACTGCAAGCGCAACGCCCGTAGTAATAACCAGTAGCTACGGTATTTTTCCAGAATTGTAAAGTAGTGTACCAACCACTGTTGGAGATTTTCCGCCGGATAGTTTGGCCAGTCCTGCTCAATCTTGGCAACACCTGCATCCACAATCGCTATCAGCAAGGCTTCCTTGTTTTTAAAGTAGTTGTAGGTCAACCCCAGCGAAATATCAGCGTGGCTGGCAATATCTCGCATGGAGGTTTGGTCGTAGCCTTTCTGACTAAATAGCGTGAGGGCAGTACGGAAAATTTGTTGACGGCGGGCGGCAGTATTCATTCTTGATTGAACTATTGTTCAGGTAAGAATATGCAATTACTACCGGATTCTCAAGCTAAATAGTGTATATTTGTTATAAAAAATAAAACGAAACAAGTAATTTACATCGTTCTACGGAGGTATATTACTTACTAAATCAACTAACCCAATTATGCGATCATTAATTATTGCCGTAGATTTTGACGGAACCGTAGTAGAAGATGCGTACCCCCGCATTGGTAAACCTCAACTGTTTGCCTTTGAAACCCTCAAAGCCCTGAAGCAAGAGCGACACCGATTAATTTTATGGACTTGCCGAAAGGGACAAAGCCTGCAAGAAGCGGTAGAGTTTTGCCGAGAAAATGGAGTGGAGTTCTACGCAGTCAATAGCAATTTCCCTGACGAACCACTCACCTCAGAGGACAGTCCTAAAATTGTGGCTGATTTATATATTGATGATCGTAATCTTGGTGGCTTTCCCGGTTGGGATCAAGTGTGGAAAATGCTAAAGCCCGATGATGAATTACCAGAAGTAGAGATGCGATCGAAAGGTCTATTACAGCGAATCTTTGGCTAGAAGGCTTCGGCAATATTGATGTAGAAATTGCTGGTGCCCTGACCCACAGCAAAATCAAGGCGGATATTAAGATTCTCTTCAGGAATAAGCGCGTAGCGCAACCCTGCCCCTACCGAGGGTTTTATGTCTGATAAAGAAAATTCTCCAAATCGTCGTGCTACATCGCCAATGCCAACAAAGCCAACTGCTCCCAAATTCTTCCAAATATGGCAACGGTATTCGGCCTGCCCCGCCAACAAATTATTATCGCGGTAGCGGCCTTCGTAGTAGCCTCGCATAATCATGTCTCCCCCTAGAGCGGCTAGTTCAATGAAAGGGGTCTCTCCCTGACTAAAGTAGCCAAACAATTGTACCGCCACAATGTCATTTCGTCGGGCAAAGGGTTTCCAGTAATTACGTACATCCAGCACCCCAACTGAATAATCAAAGTCACTGCCTAAGGCTTTACGGTGAACCCGTTGCCGAAACTCAGCCAGTATGCCCGAAGTAGTATTTAATACGTTATTACGATTATCAAGCATCACTCCCACATCAAGACCCACCGATCGATAGGGCTCGGCACCTAATGGCACTTCAGCTGACAATGCACCATCAGGATCAAGGTCAAGATCATAAGTTTCGGTGTAGCGAAAGCCCAAACCAGCGTACAGCTTTTTGTATACCCGCCGATAAGTTAGATGCTCTACCCCCAATTCGGTGTAAGAAAAAAGCTCTTCATTGGATTCTGGACTGGCATTACCAATGCCGTAATAAAATTGAGGAAATTTTCGAAACGCCAATTCACCACGGTGAATAAACTGCTCGCGGCGAGAGAATACAGTGTATTCGGGTGTAGTAATTATTTGATTATTGAGTGTATAGCGTAACGACATTGCAATGAACGAGGTACGGGTAGAGTCAGCCGTAGGCGGAAAAAGCAATTTCCCGCCAACTCCAAACTGCCAGCTGGTTTCGGGCGAATAGCCTGCAAAGGGCGCTACTACCCACCTCAGCGGGGGTTTACTTGGTTTTCGGGGAATTTCTCCTGAGAAGAGATCAATTACCTTATCAGCTAAATCAAACACCGACCCTTGGGCTAAAACCGACGTTGGACAGCTAAGCAACAGAAAAGTAGCTTTAATAATAGTACTTGATAAGTAGCGACGCAAGGGCCTAGATTTTGTAGATTAAGGGTGAGGCTCGAATTCCAGATATTCGTCACTAACTTCAACCTGATAGTTGGAGATCTTCCGCCGATTCTTCATTACTTCTTTTAGTTCTTGCTTTTCGGCAGCAAGATTTTCTTTAAACTGCACCTTAGCCGCTGGAATATCGTAAGAAATTTTGTAATCTTCTACTGTTCCCTTAGCTTTCAGAAAAAGTTTAGTGGGTGCCGCATTATCTGAAGCCACCTCACCAAAATACTTCTTTCGCTGGTCTGATCGCTCCCGAGCCTTAGCCGATCGTAAATGAATACTCCGCATGGGTACATCAAAATGGTAATCAATCTGATTGTCAAAAGTATGGATACCCTCTACTGTAATGTCCGATAAATTACTGTGCACTACCATCTTGGGAATATAGATCTGCCGATCACGAATACGAATATAGTTCCGAATATCGTCGAACTGAAGATGGTCGAGTTGCTCTTCATCTACAAAACGAGCAATCCGTTGCATCGGCTCAAAATTATTTAGCTCTCCTCTTTTTAATGTAGCGTAGGTTTCTGCCGAAAGCGAAGGGTAGCGTACTTGCAGATTATGATCCAGGCTCATCCGCCAATCTGATGTGGCGTACACCTCTCCCTTAAGATGGCGAGCCGTGAGAAAATCTTGCTGAAAATCTTCAAAAACGTAGAAAGCACTGTCTACGTGAACTCCCTCCAGGCGAGTGCGCCCCTCAGTATGAATGATCTCTTGCTGGGTATTTACCACAGCCGAAGCGTAAGCTGTTCCTCCAGCAGTTCGTACCGATAAGTCTTGAATGTGGGCAATCTGATTACGTAGTTTAAGCTTGCCTTGAACGTCTCTTCCACGAAAACGTCGAAACTTTAGTCGCTTTATATCACAGGAGAAGTCCAGAGTGAGCCTGGGGCTGACTTCTAGGCGATACGGCTGCTTACCTGAAAGCCGCTGCCAATCTTGCGCGACACTTCGCAATAGGTTACCATCGAGCGAATTACTCAATCTACCGGAAAACAACTCGTCCAGATCAACAAAATCAGATTGCAACGAAGCACTGATTTGCACCGGATGCGTCTTCGTAAGTGCGTAGGCAATAGCATTTCTGAACTGCCCTGTGAGAGAAAAGTGGCTATGCCCCCAGTAGCCCGAAACTCGCTGGATAGCTAAGTGACTATTTTGAACCTCAAACGTACCAGAAATCTGCTGAAACGGTAACTGGCTGTCACGCAGAGCGAAGGAAACATCATTCATCTCAATAATCCCAGAGCTTTGGGTGCGACGGCGACGGTTCAGTCGATTGCTCTTCAGATCATTGATGCTTCCCTTCAACTGCACATCAGCAATAATCTCACCCTGGGTATTTTCAAGTTGCGGAACTGGGTAAAACGCCAGTAGCGATGGTATACTAAATTGTCCTTTAAAATCGGTTTCGAGATACAAATCGCGAAAATTACGCAACCGAAGATTACCACTTAGTGGCTTTCCATCCAGCATAGCGCGAATATTGGTCAGGCTTAGATCTGAAGTACGAGTGTTTCGTTCCGCGCCATTGGTAAATGAACCCGACAGGTAAATATTTTCTAGCTTCTTCCGGTAATCCGGGTGAAAGAAAGAAGCATCTTGGCAACCAAAATCTAGTTGAATAGCGGGCTGATAGGCCAGCCCGGTAACCTTTCCGGCTAATTGTACTGCGCCTGTGCTTCGGTAATGCTGCCAAGGTCGAGCTATTGATTCGGGCAGTACACTTAGTAAAGTAGGAAAATCTGTGTGAGTTGCTTCTACTATTAAATCTAGTTTCGTTTGGTCAGTATGGTCAATCCATCCTTGAACCTGAATCTTAGTATCGTTTAAACTTACTTGAGAAGGTTCTACCAGTAGGCGTTTTTCGTGGCCGTAATAAACTAACTCGGTACGTAGCCCTAGCCATTGGTTAGCAAAATAATGATCAGAACCTACTCCAATGTATTTGCTTTCCAAATTGCCTTCTGTGTTGATTTGATACACCGATCCGTCCACCTGCAACGATGCAGTTACGTCGTGGGCATAAGTCAGTATATCTTGCTTCCGGGCTAAATCTAGGTATCGGACTTGCACATCATTCAGATTTACTTGCTCTAAACGAAAAGCCAGCGAACGGCTCATTGACTGCTGAGTTGAATCTCGCTGATTTCGGAATATAGTGTAATTGGCTCTCCTTTCTTCGTCAATAAGCAAGGTTACTGCTCCATTGGTCAGTGTGATTTGCTGCAATTCGTACGTTCCCTGAAGCAGAGCAAGCAGATTGAATGAGAAATCAATCCGAGCAATATCAGCTAACGGGGACTTACTACCGCGAATCGAATCCGCAGCTCCGGGAATAAAAACCTCCTCAAAGGAAACCGCTAATTGCGGAAAATCTCGCCACGCCGATACCTGAATGCTTTTTACCTCTACTGGCGTAGCTACATACTCGTTTAACGACGATACCAATCGCTCAATGAGTTGATCCTGATAGAAATAGCCAATCCCTACCAATCCCGCTGCAAAAATGCTCAGCGTAATAGCTAACCCAATGATAATTCTTTTAAACAAACGATGCTATTTTAATCTCAACGCAACAAGTAGGTCAAATATGATACCCACCACACTCACCGTTTGCAACAAATACTAACAAAAAGGTACTTAAAGGAAATAGATGATAGGCTCAGAAAATTTTTCAGCTGGACATTGGCAATTGTAGGCAAGAGTATTACCTTTGCAAAACATTTTTTCAGGGTTCTTCATTTGCTCATAGTCAAAAAAGAAAAGTCCCTAGTAAAAAATGGGTTCTTAGCTCAGTTGGTTTAGAGCACCTGCCTTACAAGCAGGGGGTCGTAGGTTCGAATCCTACAGGACCCACACTCTTATAGAATAATGATTATCAAGCACTTACGAAGAAATTTGTAAGTGCTTTTTTGTTTAAGTTTCTTTAATGAACATATTCGCAGTGTTCAGGAGTTATCTCCAGATGAGATTTCGGCATCTAACCACATAAAACCTACCTATGAAATGTTAGACTGGTTTTTAAGAAAAGATCATTGGCTCAACTCCCTGCTAGGGCTAATTATCAGCTTCACTTTAATCGCTTGTTCAACCCAGCCACAGTCTGATTATGATCAGTTCGGAGGGTACACTGACATTCAGCGGGAGGCTACGGGCTGGTTTCGCGTGGAGAAAGTTGGTGATCGCTGGATGTTCATCACTCCTGAAGGGCACGGCTACATTGCACTGGGGGCTAATCATACCGGACGTTATCTTAATGAGCGGGAACAGTCAGCCGGATTATATGAGCGGGTTGGTGACGATCGCCAGCAAGCCGAAGAAGCAATGTATCAGGCTTACTTGGAATCAGGGCTGAACGCGGGTGAGGCTTACGCACCGCTCAACCCATACTTGAAAAACCGCCTGCCCTATATTGTGCACCTTAACTATCCCGGAAGCAAGTTCGAGTTCGATATTTTTGATGATTCAGTGCAAACGGCGTTTCGCCAGCATCTTGTACCTCAATGCCAGCAGGTAGCTTCTGATTCCTTCGCGCTGGGAATAGCGTTTGTGGATCTACCGGTTTGGAACACTCGCCGAATGGAATTTTTTCGCTCTCTACCAGCTAATGCCCCTGGCAAACAAGCCTATCAAAAGTTTCTCACTGATCAATACCCTTCCATCCAGAAACTGAACAAAAACTACAGCACCTCTTTCAATTCTTTTGAGGATTTACTAGAAAGCACCGAATGGTCGGTGGATTCTAAGCTGCCTGCTGTACAACAGGATGACGAACGCTTTATGGGACAGATTGCTGAAAAACTTTATCCTTTACTAAGGGACATTGTGCGGGAAGGCGCACCCAATCACTTATTTCTGGGAGAACGTTACGTACTGCGGATGGTGCCCGAACCAGTTCTACAATCACTAGCTAAGTACGTGGATGTATTCTGTACCCAAGCGTTGATTCTGAGTCCGCAACGGCCACCTGAGTGGCAAGTCTTTCAGCAGCCAGGTTACGATAGCGCCTTTGCTACTGTGAAAAAACCAATCATCGTAGTGGATTGGGCCACCCCATTTAGTCTGGACGAAACTTATGAAAACGACCGCGGAACCATTAAAGCCGAAAATGAAGCAGCCGAAGATGTTGCTCGGTGGGTGAAAGATGCCTTGAATCAACCGTACATCGTTGGAATATTTAAGTGTCAGTTCATCGGTACTCACGGCAATGATCGGTGGTTTCCTAAAGGGCGTATGAAGCGAACGCTGTGGCAAGACGACGGCACTCCTTTTCCAGTCATGACCGAACGAGTCTCCCGGGCTCATCGTGAAGCTTTGAATGAGGTTTATCAATCAATCGAGAATCAGTAAAGAGGCACACTCTTATGCTATTTTCAGATGACTATCTGATAGTTTACTTTCGGTCATTGCTGTCTTATTAACAGAAGGCTTCTCCTGTTCAAATACTAGCTTATCAGAACACTATTATCTTACTATTTTGAGTTAATGATAACAATTTCGTAAAATGACTAGTATAAATAAGACACCTGTTAAGAGTTTTTTGGTAAAATGCCAACTCCTTTAATCACCGAATCAATAGTACGTCAGTTTACGCAGGGGCAACCCAAAGCGTTTAGGCTAATTTTTGATGCACTTCACGCGCAGGTTTACGCATTTAGTATCAGATTCACCAAGTCTCCTACTGAAGCAGAAGAAGTAACTCAACAAGTTTTCATTCGTCTTTGGGAAAAAAGAAACCTTATAGACCCAAGCCTTCCACTAGAGAATTATGTGTACAAGATGACACGTAATTGCGCCTTCAATCATCTCAAGCAAATGGCCCTTCGTGATCAACAGCAACAGGCTGGAAAGCTATGGGTAGAGAATAGTGCTCCAGTAACTGAAGATGACCTATCGTTAGCTGAGTGTCAACAGCTTACCCACAAACTTATCGACTCTCTTCCGGAAAAACGACAAATCATTTTTAGGATGCACTTTGAGGAGGGGCATTCTCCGGCTGAAATAGCTTCTCTACTAGGTATTTCACAATCTACGGTGAAATCACAGTTAGCCAAAGCCACCAAAGCAGTGAAAGGATTTTTATTGAACTACCGGGTAGCCAATATCCTTGCCTTTCTTCTTCTTTTCTAATATTTCTAAAGAGAAGGTCAAAAAGTAGATATAAATCATAGTATTCACCTACTTTTATTGCCTTTTTCACAAAATCTCAACTAATTTTTATTAGGATCATCCTACCCGCTTAGCTAACTGTATTAATAGTATAAGATGCTCTAAAACAGTTAGCATGGATCAAGCCGAACAACTGCTTAAAAAATATTTGGAGGGGCGCTGTACCAATAAAGAGAAACAGCAGCTTTACCACTATCTGCTGCAAAGTAACGCTGCGGATTACGATGAAGCGTTAAAATCACTGTGGGCTGAGTTAGCTACTGCTCCTAAGCCTGAAGCTACCGCTTCAGCGCGGATGTATCAGTATGTGACAGAAAATAGCTCAGATTTCAAACGACGCTTTTTTCCGGTGAGAGTATGGTATGCAGTGGCCTCTTTGACGGGTATATTACTTGTGTTGGCTGCCTTGTACTATTTACTACCTCGGCAAGAAGTATACGATACACAGTACGGCGAGGTAAGAACCTTAGTATTACCCGATAGCACAATCGTACATCTCAATGCTAATTCTCAACTTTCTTATTCTTCTGACTTAGCTACTAACGATATCCGCGAGGTTTGGCTAAAGGGTGAAGCTTACTTTGAAGTTACCTATCACCAACTCTCTACTAGTGACCCGGTCAAGCTGGTCGTTCATACTGATCAGGTGGATATCGAAGTACTGGGAACCTCTTTCAATGTGAAAGACCGGCGGGGCATTACGCAGGTGGTGCTAGACGAAGGAAAAGTGCGGCTAAAGAAACCAGAGAGTGATGATGAGCTAGTGGCACTAAAGCCTGGTGAAGCTGTTCGAGTAGATCAACAGCAGACATTTTCAGTAGAGAGAATTGAATCTTCAGCCCAAGCCTCTTCTTGGAAAGAAAATGAGCTTTACTTCAACGATCAATCTTTAGTAGAAATCCAGCAAATTCTCGCCGATAACTACGGTATTCAGATACGTTTTGCGGAGTCTACGTTGGGGCTACTACGCTTTACCGGTTCTACTCCGGCTGATAACCTTTCTGTTTTATTTACCACACTAGAGAAATCATTTGCGCTGAAAATCCAGGAGAGGGACGGGGAATATATTGTGAGAAGCGCACCCTAGAAATGTATGCAACCAATTACCTATCAAATAAACCCTTATGATTATGTGTAGCATTCTACCCCATTTTTTGCGAAATAGCATACTGCTGTTAGCCATGCTAGTCAGTAGTTGCGCTTTTGCCCAAACGGTAGCACTATCTACCCCGTTTCCTACGGTATCAGAAGTGCCCCGACAAGAAGTAGGCAGCCTGAAGTTCGTTTTAGAGCAGTTAGAAACTGAACACGATGTTCGGTTTAATTATGCTAGCCAGCTAGTTGAAGGAAAGCGAGTATCAGCTCGTGCTTCCCGACAAGCAAAGACATTAGACGAAAAACTAGTATTATTACTTAAACCGCTCGGGCTGCGGTACGAAAAGATTAGCGATCAGATTTATGGTATTTATCCGGAGGCTTCCCGAGCGAAATCTAATAGGGAAGAGACAACTGCTACGGATGAGCAGAGTCTGTATAATGCTCATGTAAATGCGGTTAACCGGATGAAGAATATGCCATTACGTGCTCCGGTAGTAATAGAAAGAGATATATCCGGACAAGTTATTGACGAGAATGAAGACCCCTTACCTGGAGTAAACGTTGTTGCAAAAGGCACTACCATTGGAACTGTAACCGACATTGATGGAAATTATCGTCTTAGCGTTCCCGATAATACCGAAATACTGGTCTTTTCTTCAGTGGGTTATACAACTGAGGAAGTCACGATTGGAAGCCAGAGTGTTATCAATATGGCCATGTTGCCTGATATTAAGTCGCTGAGTGAAATAGTAGTAGTGGGTTATGGTACTCAAGAAAAATCAGATCTAACTGGAGCTATCTCTTCTGTAGAATCGCAAGATATTACTCGTCTTTCCGAGCGTCGGTTAGAGAATGCATTGCAAGGCCGGGCAGCTGGAGTGCAAGTAGTGCGGACTGAAGGAAGCCCCGGAGCACCAGCCCGAGTAAATATTCGAGGCTCAGGCTCTATTGGAAATACTGACCCACTGTGGATTGTAGACGGGGTACCCATGGATCCCGGTAACTTCTTCAACCCTAACGATGTAGAGTCAATGGAAATATTGAAAGATGCATCAGCGGCAGCTATTTACGGAGCTCGCGCTGCTCACGGGGTAATTCTAGTGACTACCAAACGAGGTGCTGAAGGTAGGGTAAAAGTAAACTTCAATACGCAGGTAGGTCTACGCCAACCGCGCCCGCTACCCAATATGCTGGGTACCGAAGATTTTGTGCGCGCCAGTTCTATTGCTAGAATCAATGCTGGGCAAGACCCTGAGCCCGCTTGGGATAACCCCGAAAGCTTGCCCAATACCAACTGGGTAGACGAAGTATTTGATGGAAGTGGTATTGAGCAGATGCACAACATATCTATCTCTGGTGGCAATGAGAATGCTTCTTTCTTCATATCAGGGGCTTACGATCGGGAAGAAGGAGTGATGATTAATAACTGGTTTGAGCGATTCGCCCTACGAGCTAACTCCGACTACAAAATTGGTAAGCGGGTTCGTATTGGTGAGTCATTGCTAGTCTCTCGTACCCGAGAGAATCCGACTTCTAGTGATGGTGGCGACCTACAAACTGTATTTCGGGCGATTCCGATTATGCCCGTGCGGGACGAGAGCAACCCTTTCGGTGGCTGGGGAACGGCTGCATCCTATTTTCAAGGGCCTAATCCAGTGGCGGCTCAAATGCAGAACCATATTCTGCAAAAGGTAAACCGTATCAATGGTAATGTATACGCTGAAGTAGATATTATAGATGGTCTAATGTTACGAGGTAGCGTAGGGGTCAATATTGCCGCACTACAACGAGAGCATTTTGCTGAGTCGTTCAGCTACGGTGCACTATCTAACCCTATCAACTCGCTCACCATGCGAAGTCGGGATAGTGAAAGCCTAAATACCAACTTAGTCTTGACTTACAATAAATCGCTAGGTAAACATGACTTTACAGTGATGGGGGGATACGAAAGTTTTCGCAGTGATGGTATAGATTTCACCGCTACCGCTCAAGACTTCCCCGTTAACTTTGCTCGTAGTTTTGCTCTAGCTACCGGAGCGGTTGATATTTCTGACCGTACTACTATTGATGATCAGTATCGATTAGAGTCGCTCTTTGGCCGAATTAACTACAGCTTTGATAATAAATATCTGCTAAGTGCTAGCGTACGCCGCGATGGTTCTTCTCGTTTTGGTACTGCTAATCAGTTTGGAGTTTTCCCTTCCTTTTCCGCCGGATGGCGCATTATTGAAGAAGAGTTTATGCAAAATGTTGACTGGCTTTCGGACTTAAAGCTTAGAGCTAGTTGGGGTATACTTGGTTCAGATCGTATTGGTGATTATATCTTCTCGCCTACCTATCGGAATACCCGCTCTACTTACGCATTTGACCCTACCGGACAGTCGGGTGGTAATAAGGTAAGGGGGTTTTACTTAAGCCGTTTCCCTAATCAGGAAGTGAAGTGGGAAGAAATTGTGCAAACCGACATTGGAATTGATGTAGGACTGTTAGATGGCCGCTTTAATATTACGGCTGACTACTATGTTAAGAATACTACCGATATGTTGATCGGAGTGCAATTACCTCCTTCATACGGGGTTTCACAGGAGAATAGAAACCCGCAGAGTACCCAGCTAAATATTGGTGAGGTGGAAAATAGAGGATTTGAGTTAGCGCTGAATTATCGTCAGAATGTAGGAGATTGGACATTTGATATTACAGGTAACGCTGCCTGGAACCAGAATGAAGTGCGTGCATTAGACGATAATCAGCAGATTTTAGCTGGCGGCGGCGGTCACGGCTATAGCGGGCCTACCTCCATTACAGAAGCCGGGCAACCCATGGGAACCTTCTTTGGCTTAGATGCGATTGGTATTTTTCAAACCCAGGCTCAGATTGATGAATTGAATGAGGCCTCTCCTACCGGAGTCTACCAAAATCAGTCTACCGCACCCGGTGACTTACAGTACCGCGATGTGAATGGTGATGGAGTAATTACTCCTGATGATCGAACTTATATTGGTAACCCTTGGCCCGAAATGATCTACGGGTTAAACGCTAATATTACCTTCCGTAACTTTGACTTCACCATGTTCTTCCAGGGAGTGCAAGGGGTAGATTTATTTAACGCTCCGAAAGCTTACACTCGCACGGTATTTAGTGACTATAATACCAGTGACTTAGCATTTGAAGCTTGGACACCAGAGAATCCTACCGAGCATCCTCGCTTAATTGCGACTGATCCGAATGGAAACTTTCGACAGCCCTCTTCTTATCATATAGAAGATGGTTCTTTCCTACGACTGCGTAATATTCAATTAGGTTATACATTGCCTAATCCTGTACTAAATCGGCTCGGACTAACTCAGGCTCGCATTTTCGTGAATGCCCAGAATATTCTAACCATTACCCAGTACGAAGGAATAGACCCCGAGGTAGTAGGCAGCGAAAGCTCAAGCAACGCTAACACCCAACGAGGGGTAGATCATTACCGTCAGTATCCTCAAACCACCCTAATTTCGGCTGGACTTCAACTTGGCTTTTAATATAAACGACTATGAAACGATTTCTGAATAACACACTTTACTTAGCACTGGCTGTACTACTATTTAGTCAATGCTCAGAGGACCCTTTAGATGTGACCAATCCTAACGAGATTGATGCGGCTAATTTCTTCCAGAATATCAATGACTTAGAACTTTCGCTTACTTCGGTATACTCCGCTATGAAGCCCCACGACCTGTTTGGAGCGGATCTTTGGCCTAAAGTACACTTTGGGTTACCCAAAACGGCCAACCAGGATTGGTTAGGTACCGATGGCTGGAATCAGCTCTATCGTAACGAAGTAACTGCGGATAATAATCTGGTTCGTAACTTCTGGCGAGCTTTCTACCGAGGTGTTGCCCGGTCTAATGATTTTATCAACAATGCCAATCAGTACATAGAGACCCAGGAGCCCCCAGCAGATGAGGTAGCTCGTATCAATGAAATGATCGGGGAGGCTTCCTATTTAAGAGGCTTCTTCTACTTCCACATGATTCGCTTGTGGGGAATGGATATTCCAGCTAGAAACCCCAATGCAATGGGCGTTCCGCTAACTCTAGATGTAGCGGCTACTCGGGAGGAAATGTTCGTAGAACGAGCTACCGTAGATCAAGTGTACCAACAAATTATAAGCGACCTGGAAGCTGCCGAAACCGCCTTACCGGAAAGTTGGGAAGGCGATGATGTAGCTCGGGCTGATGCATTTTCTGCCAAAGCATTACTGGGTAAAGTGTACATGAATTACGAAGATTACCCTACTGCTCAGGGTTATTTCGAGGAAATCATTAATAGCGGAATGTTCTCCTTGGTTCCGTTTGAAGAATATCAAGGGCTATTTAACGGAGAAAATGAGTTTAGCTCGGAGTCACTCTTTGAACTCAACTTTTCTACTGACTTGCAGGAAACTGCATGGCAGGGAGGTTTGGGAGCTAACATTGCACTGCAAATCTCGCCTAAAGGAACCGGCTGGAGCAACGTATATCCCCACGATGTAAATGTGCTACGATTTGGCAACGATCCTCGTCTGCGAGTCAACGCCCTAGAGCCAGGAGTAGATTCGGTCGTCTTTGGTGATGGTACCACCAGGATATTGGAGCCTATGGTAGGTGACGCTGACGCTATTGGCTGGAGCTTCCGCAAATGGGTTCCTACTGATTACTCAGTGTATTCTACCAACCGAAACTTCGGGGCAAATTTACCGCTTACTCGCTTAGCTGACATCTACCTCATGTACGCGGAGGCTATGAATGCCCAAGGGAATGATGCAGTAGCGGCGGAATATATGAATAAAGTACGCCGCCGAGCTTATGGCCTTGATCCCGATGCTCCGGATGCTTCAGTGGATTACGTGCTGGGAGGTACTCAACTACGAGACTCTATACGGGAAGAACGGTTCCGCGAGCTATTTGCTGAGGGACAGCGCTGGTACGATATTACCCGCTGGGACATTGTAGAAGAAGAACTAGCGAAGTATCCTAGCGTTCGCTCTGGTACGGTTATTTATAACCCCGAAGATTACTATCTACCCATTCCGCAGCAAGAATTAGATACGAACCCTAATATCACTCAGAGCACGGGATACTAATCCTCATAAGCTAAAGTTTGATTATTATATTAGCCTTCGGGGGATTGATCTCCGAGGGCTAATTTATTCCCGCAAATGCGTATCCCTTCTTTTTTTCAATTATTCCTAGCCTATTCACTGCTTCTAGAGCTGGCGTGTACGTCTACTGGTGAAGTCGCCTCGGAAGAGCAGCTCGCTCAAACCCATTGTGGAAGCTGTCATGCTTTTCCTAAACCGGATTTACTCGACCGCGCTACCTGGCAAGAGAGCGTACTACCCCAAATGGCTCTGCGGATGGGTATTGCGCCCAGTAATATCAACGACCCAAAAATTCAGCAAGCCTACTACCATCTAACAGAAACTGGACTGTATCCGCGCCCCGCACTAATTTCTACCGAAGACTGGGAAAAGATCGTTCAATTTTATGATTCATTAGCTCCTGAGAGTCTTCCGGTTATATCAGATTCGTTACCTATCACCCATCAGTTTTTACCTCATCAACCTGAGAAAAAGCTACCTCCGGCAGTCACCTGCGTTTATTTTCACCATGAAATGCAACAAATGCTGGTAGCTGACCACACCCAGGGTCAACTACTCACGATTGATTCGGAGTGGGAAGCCCTGCAACTAGTACCTCAAACCAAGCTGATAAGCTATATTCAGGCTCTTCCTAGCAATCAGCCAGATCAGTCATCATTGCTAATTACTTATTTGGGAGAAAACATTCGTCCTGAAGACCGTCCTTCAGGCGAAGTAGCTGAGGTAATACTCACAAAAGACACAACCCTGAGTTATCAAAAATTAGATTTACCCAATCTACCTCGAGTCACCCAAGCACTATATATTGACTTAGTAGGCGATACGATTCCTGAATTGCTTACCTGTAGTTTTGGGTACTTAAGCGGTCGACTTTCTTTTTGGCAAAAGAGCGAATCAGGTAGTTATGAAGAGTCAGTTATCCGAAATGAAGCGGGTGCTCAGTGGGCTATTCCGCAGGATGTTAACGAAGACGGAAAAATGGATCTGTTCGTACTCTGGGGGCAGGGCGACGAACGAATAGCACTTTATGAAAATCAGGGTGAAGGTACTTTTGAGGAAAAAATGTTATTGTGCTTTCCGCCCTCCTACGGTTCCAGCTACTTTGAATTAGCTGATTTTGACGATGATGGCCAGCTAGATATTCTGTACACCTGCGGCGATAATGCCGATTACTCTACCGTACTTAAACCCTACCACGGAGTGTATATTTTTCGCAACCAGGGCGATTTACAATTTGAACAAACTTACTTTTTCCCCATGAACGGAGCTTACCGGGCTATTGCCCGTGACTTCGATCAGGATGGTGATCTTGATATTGCCGCCGTTTCTTTCTTTGCTGATTATACTCATAGGCCAGAGGAAGGGTTTGTGTATTTAGAACACAATGGTTCGTTTCAGTTTCAAGCGAGCACATTACCCATTCAGGAATTAGGCCGATGGATTACATTGGATGCAGGAGATTTAGACCAAGACGGAGATTTAGATTTGGTGCTAGGCAATTGTTCTACCGCCGGAGGTTTTGATCGTACCTTGGATCAGCAGTGGAAAGAAGGTTCACCCTACGTGATTCTGGAAAACACACATATCCCATCCTAAATTTTGCTATTTTACGTTAGCACATGAATCAACCGCCGACCATACCTCCATCGCGTTCTCAATGGTTCAAGATTGTTGCAATAGCACTGCCATTTTTATTTTTGTTACTATTAGAAGGTATGCTTCGATGGGTAGGCTACGGACAGGATTACCCGCTATTTATCACCAGTACTACCCAAGCTGATCACTGGGTGATGAATCCTCAGATATCCGAAAAATATTTTTCAGAAAATGCCGATGCCACAATCGGTTATCAGGAAGCTTTTCCAATGGAAAAAAAGGCAAATACCTTCCGTGTTTTTGTTTTGGGAGCATCTACCGCAGTAGGGTATCCGTATTTACATAACGGGTCTTTTCATCGCTGGCTTCAGTATCGACTGAACCGCACGTTTCCTGATAAAGATATTGAGGTAATTAATCTAGCCCTAACCGCCGTTAACTCCTACACAGTCTTAGACTTTGCCAAACAGCTAAGTGATTATCAGCCGAATGCCGTACTTATTTATGCCGGACATAATGAATACTACGGCGCGCTAGGGATTGGTTCTACCACAGCCATCGGAAGCAACCCCACATTAGTTCACTTAATGCTAAAGTTGCGAGAGTATCGTATCGTTCAACTGCTGACTAATGCGCTGACGCTATTCAAACCTTCTGCATCAGAAACTGACTTGTTAGAAAATCTAATGAAGCGTATGACTGCCGAACAGGCTATCGCTTACGATTCTGATTTATATCACAAAGGCATCCGGCAGTACGAGGTAAATATGACAGAAACTCTATCGTTTTTGAACGAACAAGGTATACCTACTTTCATCAGCACGCTAATTAGCAACGAAAAAGATTTGCCTCCTTTTATCAGCGATAGCACCGAAGAAGAATCAGCCGATTACTATTACCAACTTGGTGAGACTACCTACAATGAGGAAGAATTCACTACTGCCAAACAGTACTTCCTTCAAGCGAAGGAATTAGACTTACTGCGTTTTCGCGCTCCTCAAACAATTAATGACATTATTCGCCAATTGACTGATCGTTTTCCTCAAGTTCATTTGGTAGATACTCAGGTGCATCTAGAAGCATTTGTTCCCAATGGCATTATTGGGGAGGAAATTTTGCTAGAACATGTACATCCTAATTTACTCGGATATTCGCTAATCGCCGATGCTTTTTATCAGAAGCTAAGAGAAGAGGACATGATAAGCCGTGATTGGGAGCAAGCTTCAGACTGGGAGCAGGCTCACCAGGAAATGCCCATTACTGAAGTAGATTCGCTGAAAGGAGTCTACGAAATTATGATGCTTAAGGAAGGCTGGCCTTTCTACGAACCTATCACTAAACTTGATGCAACAAATCGTTCCCTACCTGAAGCTATTGCCGGAGCACTAGCCGTTCAGCAAATCTCCTGGGAAGAAGCTATGGAGCGATTGTATCAGTATTATTACCAAGATCAAGATTATGAAGAAGCTCTGAAAGTAGCCGAAGCAGTGACGCTAGCACACCCTAATGAACCTCAGTTTTTTACGAAAGCAGCCGGCCTTGCTTTGCAGATCGACGACATGCCAAAAGCCAACTATTTATTTCAGCAGGCACTATCCTTAAATGAATCAGTTTCGTTGGCTCGCCAGATCGCGATTAACTTTATCAAGGCAGATGCGCTAAAAGAAGCCGTGCCTTATCTGCAGTACATCACAGAGCGAGAGCCCACTGATGCGCTAAGCTTTCAGCTGATTGGGGCTATAAAGTCGATACTTACTTTCTCAGAAAAAGAGAGTTCATCCGAGAATGATCCTAAAGTAATGACGCAATTAGCGGAGAACTATCTCCTTTTGGGAAAAGAAAATACGGCTGAGATGTACCTAAAGACGATATTGGCCCAAGAGCCAAACAACGAGCGAGCGTTGAGCCTCATGAATAAAATACAAAATTGAACCTATGGAAACTCTAAAAGAATTCTGGTTATTCCTGCGAACCCGTAAAAAGTACTGGTTAATTCCTACCTTCATTTTGCTGGTGCTTATTGGTTTTTTGATCGTCGCTACCAGCGGTTCAGCATTAGCTCCCTTTATTTATTCTATATTCTAATGGTGTTTAAGTGTTAGTGTGTTCAAGTGTTCGGGTATTTAAATGGTTTATATACCTGAACACATGAATACCTTGATACATGAACACTTTCTATGTCTATGAAACTATCTAAAATCATCACTACGAAATTTAGCCGAGTGCAACTGCTAGAGACTGGGCTAGTAATTATTGTGATTGGTATAGTACTCGGTTTTATTCAACCACAGCCTGATTGGTTTATCGCGGCGGCAGTAGTAGCGGGAATAGGCTTGTTAGTGCCCCGCTTTTTGTATCCGATAGCCGTAGTTTGGTTCTCATTAGGAAATCTGCTGAGCTTGGTAGTTTCACCAATACTTTTAACCCTAGTGTTTCTGCTGATTATCACTCCAATCAGTCTTATTCGGCGATGGTTAGGCCACGATTCTTTGCAGTTTAAGAAGAAAACTAACTCTATGTTTAAAGAACGAAACCATACGTTCTCGCCTACTGATCTGAAAAACTCATTCTGACTCTTCTTCAAAACCACTCTAAATGGTGCCGCACATCATTCTAGGAATCTCGGCTTTTTACCACGATAGTGCAGCGGCTTTAGTCATTGATGGAAAAATTATTGCGGCAGCTCAAGAAGAACGGTTCACTCGTATTAAACATGATGCTTCTTTTCCTATTCATGCCGTACGCTACGTACTGGAAGAAACGGGGCTTACGATCAGCCAAATCAGTAGCATTGTCTTCTACGATAAACCCTTACTGAAATTTGAGCGGTTGCTGGAAACCTACCACGCTGTTGCCCCCCGGGGAATTAAAAGTTTTCTAACCGCTATTCCGGTCTGGATCAAAGATAAACTCTTTTTACGCCGCATGATTCGTCGAGAGTTATCTTCCTTAGGGAAGATTTCTGCACCTATTTTATTTACTGAACACCATCTGTCTCATGCGGCTAGTGCTTTCTATCCCTCACCTTTTGACGAAGCAGCAATCCTAACAATTGACGGAGTAGGTGAATGGGCAACTACTACTATCGGACACGGCAAAGGCAGTCAAATTACAATGCTACACGAAGTTCACTTTCCGCATTCGGTAGGGCTGCTTTATTCCGCATTTACGTACTATTTAGGCTTCCGGGTTAATAGCGGTGAATACAAATTAATGGGGCTAGCGCCCTACAGTGATGCTCAATCTAAACAGACTAAAGATTTCCAGAAGAAGATTTTACAAGAGCTAATTGTGTTGAAAGATGATGGCTCATTACAGCTCAATATAGCGTATTTCAAGTTTCTAACTGGATTGCGTATGGCAGATGATCAGAAGTGGGAGAAGCTATTCGGTTTTCCTCGTCGCTTACCCGAATCAGATATCCGTTCTGAACATGCCAATCTGGCGTTAGCCATTCAGCAAGTTACCGAAGAAATTGTGTTCCGATTAGCCCGCACCGCTCAATCACTTACTAACAGTCGTCACTTGGTAATGGCTGGAGGGGTAGCACTTAATAGTGTGGCTAACGGAAAACTCTTAGATCAAAATCTATTTGACCAGATATGGATTCAACCAGCGGCGGGAGATGCAGGAGGTGCCCTCGGCGCAGCGTTAGCTAGTTGGTATATTGGTCAGCAAGCTCCGCGAACCACTCAGTTACCTGATGCCATGCAAGGAGGATACCTAGGTCCTTCGTTCACCAATCGGGCTATTGAACATTTGCTGCTTCAGAATAGCACTGACTATACCTACTTTGAGGATATCACCAAATTAGTAGATAAAGTGGTTCAGCATTTAATAGACGGTAAGGTGGTAGGCTGGTTTCAAGGACGAATGGAATTTGGCCCCCGGGCTTTGGGCAATCGTAGTATCTTAGCTGATGCTCGTCATCCCGCAATGCAGCAGCGGCTTAACCAAAAAATTAAGTTTCGGGAAAGCTTTCGCCCCTTTGCTCCCAGTGTGCTAGAAGAAGACGCTGTTGATTATTTTGATTTAGAAACTTCTTCTCCCTACATGCTACTGGTTCGCCCGGTGCAAATGAACCGTCGTGAGGATATTTCTGGCCAACCTGATAATTGGCAAGAGCAGCTGGCTCAGATCCGCTCGGATATTCCAGCGGTTACCCACGTGGATTACTCGGCTCGTATTCAAACCGTTAATGACCAAGCAAATCCTCGCTTCGCTCAATTACTCCGTGCATTCAAGAAGCAAACAGGTTGCGGGCTATTGGTGAATACTAGTTTCAATGTGCGCGATGAGCCAATTGTCTGCACTCCTGCTGATGCATATCGTTGCTTCCAACAAACTGAAATGGATGTGCTGGTAATGGAAAATTATATCCTGGTGAAGGCATAGACATTGATTATTAAAAGTTGTCGTTGGAATTGCCTTTAAAAGTATGCTCAGTGCCCAGAAATTGTGAGCAATGGATGAGGAACGAAAGTATTGAAGCTTGAAAATAAACGGCAAGGCAGTTATCGATTTGCAACCACCAAAACCCATGTGTCCAGAATTGAAAAATAACCATTACTTCAATTTGCCATGACCATTGCCCGGCTATACTTATTTCGGTAGGCTATCGGAGTCATACCGGTAACTTTTTTAAACACTTCCCGAAAAGCTTTGGTATCCTGGTAGCCTACATCAAACATCACCTCCGAAACAGTTTTCACTCCCTTTTCTAGTGCTTGCTTAGCAGCTTCTATCTTCACCCTTTGAATATACTCCAGCACAGTATTGGTGGTGGAGCTTTTAAACCGTCGCTCAAAGGTGCGCCTGCCTATCCCAACTTGGTCACAGAGATCTTCCACGGTAATCCTATCTGGATAGTGGGACTCAATGTATTCCTGAGCCTCTAGTACCTCCAGGTCATCATGAGACTTTTGTCCCGAAAAAATTGTGAAGGGCGACTGGCTGGCTCGATCCAAATCAATCATAAACGCTTTAGAAGCAGCAATGGCTATCTCTCTTCCAACGTAGCGCTCGATTAGGTAGATCAGAAGGTTGGTAAAAGCCAACGCCCCTCCACTAGTATAGATTCGGTCGGACTCCGCCACAATCCGCTCATCTTCCAGGATGACTTGGGGGAACAGTTTTCGGAACGCATCAGCCGAACCCCAGTGGGTAGAACAGCGTTTGCCATCCAGGATACCCGTGGCGCCCAGAAAAAAGGCACCTACACACATACTGACTAAATCGGCTCCCGCCCGGTAGTGACGGAGCATCCAAGGCACTAGCGCCTCGTTAGCTTCCAGGGTTTGCCACGGATCGCCAAAGGTAGCCGGCAGGATGATCACATCCGTCTTCCTCACATCTTCAACTAACCGATCAGTCTTAATAGTGTACAAACCGCCGCTGGGTTGCACTTCTTTAGAAAGACCTACTACCTCAATAGTAAAGGTGGGTTCAGGTAAATACTCATTCACCCAGGTGAAAATTTGGCGAGTTAGGTCCAGATTGGTAATGCTGAATTCCCCTTGCGGTACGAGTAATGAGATATGCTTCATAAGAGGAAGTTAGGCATTCTTGCTGTCGCAATCAACCTCTTAGTGAGCCATTTTGCTGAAAATGAAATTCGGTACCTGATGAACAGAATCACTACCTTGCCTCCTTACTGCTAAACCACTAACTTCACTGTACGATAGTGAATTCTATGTCCCGAATCAAGATTACCTATGGCCTACGATACTTTCTTAGCTGATAGAGTCCGCGAATATTTGGCTAGTTTTCCAAACCTATCAATTGAAGAGAAACGGATGTTTGGTGGGTTGGCTTTTTTGGTCAATGACAAAATGTGCGTGAACGTGAGTGGTGAGCGATTGATGTGCCGATTTGATCCGGTACTTCATGAGTCATTAGCAGAACATCCCTTTTTTGAAACGATGATGATGAGAGGGAAAGCATACCAAGGGTATGGGTATATCAGTCCGAAGGGGTTCCAAGCCCAGAAAGATCTCGAGTACTGGGTAGCCCTTTGTTTAGACTTTAATGAACGAGCGAAATCTTCTAAAAAGTAACGATATGGCTCACTACAAACCCGAAGGCTACAACGCAATCTCGCCCTATCTAGTGGTGGATGGAGCCCAAAAAATGGTTGATCTTCTGAAATCAATCTTCAACGGTGAAACGTTACGAAGGTTTGACTGTGAGGATGGCAGCATCACTCACGTAGAGATCAAAATAGACGATTCGGTGCTCATGATCGGCGACGCAACCCCTGAGTATCCAGCCAACCGGCACTTGCTTCATGTATATGTTCCTGACGTGGACCATACTTTCAAAAAAGCCATGGAGGCAGGTTGTATTACTATTGAGGAGCCAAGAACCAGGGAAGATGATCCAGATAAGCGAGGAACGTTCGAGGACTTTGCCGGAAATCACTGGGCTGTGAGTTCGCAAACCTGAGGAGCTCTGAAACCATCTTTCAGAATAATCATGATTTCTGTTAATTTTGCTTGCGCAGCTAAATAACTGCGCGTATTTTAGCAGTCAAATGGCTGCATATGAAATCCAGAAGAGATGTTTTTCAGGCTATTGCTGATCCTACCCGCCGGGCGATTCTTACCCTGCTGGCGGCTCATGCCATGACGCCAGGGGCTATTGCCGACCAGTTTGACTCCACCCGGCAAACGATTTCCAAACACATTCAAATTCTGACCGAGTGCGAATTGCTCCGATCAGAGCAAAGCGGCCGGGAAATACACTATCATTTAAACCTGGAAAAGATGGTAGAGATTGCTGAGTTCATCGAGCCATTCCGCCAACTGTGGGATGATCGGTTCAACCGACTGGAAGCAGTGATGAAAAACGAGACCTTAAAGAAATGAACACTGATGGCACGCAAAACCAACGTCCACGCCGAAGAGGGCAAGCAAGAATTACTGATCACCCGGGAGTTTGATTTACCAGTAGCATTACTTTTTAAAGCCTACGTAGAACCCGAACTAGTTGAGCAATGGATGGGCACGAAAGTGCTGAGACTGGAATGCAAAACCCACGGCGGCTACCAATTTGAAACCAGCGACCCTCAGGGAAATGTGGTATTTAGAGCCCACGGAACGATTCATACGGTTCATCCGAATGAGAAAATCATCCGCACTTTTGAAATAGAGGATACACCCTTTACCGCCCAACTGGAGTTCCTCGAGTTTGAAGAGTTGACCAACCACACCAGCAAGCTCACCATGCATATAGTATTTAAATCGGTGACCTTGCGGAACCAATTACTTCAAATGCCCTTTGTCCAGGGCTTGAATAGTGCCCATGATCGACTACAAACGATACTTTCCAAGCTGAAATAATCATGAAGAAAAAACACAAGATTATCTACTGGGTGGCTACTGTTTGGTTGGCATTAGGCATGGTATCCACCGGACTGGTGCAGTTAATCCGTCTGGAGGAGGAAGTGGATAAAATGACCCAACTAGGCTACCCCCTCTATTTTCTCACCCTACTGGGCGTTTGGGAAATCTTAGGCGTGATAGCGGTGCTTATTCCTAAGTTTCCATTACTCAAAGAGTGGGCCTATGCCGGTTTTTTCTTCGCCATGTCGGGGCTGTCTTCTCGCACCTAGCCATTGGAGATGGAGTTTCCACATTTTTTGGACCTACTCTATTGATCATCCTGACATTGGCATCGTGGTACTTCCGTCCAGTAAACCGAAAAATCACTCTCACCAATCAATAGTATGAATCCGAAAGTAGATCAGTACCTCGTTGAGGGATGTATGCGGTGCCCCCTAGGAGCAACTCCCGCCTGTAAAGTCAATGACTGGCAAGACGAATTACGCTACCTGAGAAGGCTCATTCTGAACTGTGGGTTGACCGAAGAGCTCAAGTGGGGAGCGCCCTGCTATACTTACCAGGGCAAAAATGTGCTGATGCTGAGTGCACTAAAGGAGTTTACCGCTATTAGCTTTTTCAAAGGGAGCTTGTTGAAAGACTCTGATCATTTACTAATAGCTCCCGGAAAAAACTCCCAAGCGGCCCGATACATCAAAGTGACGGATAGTAAGCAGGTGCTTGAGCAGGAAAAGAGCATCAAAGCCTGCATCTTCGAGGCTGTTGAGGTGGAAAAAGCCGGTTTGAAAGTAGCGTTCAAGAAGAATCTCGAACCTATTCCAGAAGAATTTCAACAAGCCCTCGATGAAAACCCTGCTCTAAGAACTGCCTTTGAGGCCTTGACCCCAGGGCGGCAACAAGGCTACATCTTGCACTTCTCCCAACCCAAACAATCCAAAACTCGGGTGTCGAGAATTGAGAAGTATGTACCCAAGATTCTCGCAGGCAAAGGATTTCATGATCGATAAAGAAAGCAGCGATAAACAGTGATCAAAGACGAATAACTAGACTAACGGCTCTCCTTATACATTTACAGAGCAAACGGACAGTAACTGCTCCCGAACTAGCCAAGAAATTCGCCGTGAGTAGCCGTACAATCTACCGTGATATTAAAGTACTTGAAGAAGCAGGAAAGGGTTACTCGCTCGTGGAAGGCTATCGTACTCCTCCTGTGATGTTTACGGAGCGAGAAGCCCTGGCTTTAACTACGGCGGAGAAGTGGGTACTGGCCAACCAAGATGCTTCATTCATCCAAGCATTTAAGGTCAAGCGCCCTCGAGCGACTTTTTGTCTACACTGCACTTGGCCCTAACGCATGCTCAACTCGTCAACATTGTGTACCAAGATGAAACTCATAACACTACAATCCGAGCAATCGAGCCCTTTGCGCTGTATAGCAATGGTAAAAACTGGATACTCCTTGCATACTGCCGACTGAGAGACGCTTTCAGATTCCGGCTCGATAGAATCCAAAAGTTAAGTGTGCTCAGTGAACAGTTTACACCCCAAAATATGACCCTCGCTAAATTTTTTGAAAAACAGTACGCTACCCCTGACAGCTAGCTGTCGCAGCCCTCCCTTACCTTGAACTAAAACCAACATTGAAAGGGCATGAACATTATTTTAGGAGCCTCAGGACAAGTAGGTTCACTCATCGTAAAAGCATTACTCAACAGTCACGCTCCGGTCACAGCCGTAATCAGAAATCCTGACTCAAAGTTTGATGCACTCGTACCCGTCAGAATAGCTGACTTTCGTAATCCAACCCAACTCACAGAAGCGTTAGCCGGAGGTACCACCGTTTTTCTATTAACTCCTGAAGACCCAGCATCCCACGATATCATTGGTGAGACGAAACGGATCATTGCCAATTACCGAGAGGCTATTCAAGCTAATCAAATTAAGAAAATAGTAGGGCTGTCCACTATTGGTGCCCACCTGGAAGGAAACACGGGCAACCTTAGGATGTCAAGAATTCTTGAACAGGGTTTTGATGACCTGAACGTGAAAAAAGTATTCATTCGTCCGGCGTACTACTTCAGCAATTGGCTTGGGTTTATGGAAGCTGTCGAGCAATATGGGGTGCTTCCTACCTTCTTTCCGGAAGACCTAAAAATCCGTATGATTTCTCCTTGGGATGTAGCAACGTTCACTGCTGAACAGATCCTCAACGGTCCAATGAGCCAAAAGGAGATGTATGAGTTGGTAGGCCCTAGACAATACAGCTCGCGTGATGTAGCCAACGTATTTTCCCAGCACCTTGAGAAAGACATCGACGTACAGTCTATTCCCCGAGAGCAATGGAAAGAAACCCTGACGCATGCCGGGTTTACCGATAATGCAGCTACCCATCTTGTGGCGATGACTCAAGCTGTAGTTAATGAGCAAGCCGTACCGGAGAGGCTAGGGAAGGCAATCAAACTACCCACCCGTTTAGCTCAGTATCTGGATCAACAGCTTGCCTAACAAGCTATCTTCAATGCATTACACCTACGATAATGATTAAGCGGAACTTCCTGCATTCGATATACAATTTGCACCGTCTATCTATCTCCACCACTTTTGCAGTTGCTTTTCTTTTCTCATCCTCGCTGATAAAACTAATTCCTTAACTTCAGAGGATAGCTGAGTATTTTGCCATTCCCTTTCTTCAGCAACAGACTTATCCGCTGATTTAACTGCCCTGAGAGCGTATAAAGCAGCCCCAGTGAATGGTCTGCCATGTGCGCTGTAGCTACCCCGTGGCTAAAAGCCCGAACCACGTAGACCGATGTCTCATCTGAAAGCTCCTTGGCTAGGGTAAGTAACCGTTTTGCTGCTTCGCGTGCATCCCCCACTGAGGCTTCGCCGATGGTCCATGCTTCCGCTGTCTTGACAGCACCCTCAATACGATCATCTAATTCGTCCGTGATTAGTGGTAAGACATGCTGAGCACAAATCATAGCCCACTGGATCAATGCCTTATGCTGATTACTGGTTAACGGCCCACCTCTATGTTCAGCAATAAATCGTTGGTCTCTCATAAACTTAGGTCGCTATTTAATACTGATCCTTACTATATCAGTAAACCAAGTGGTTGAATATTGTACTAACCTATTACTTTACAAGATACTCAGTACTACATAACCTACGGAATCAAATTAGCTGCTTATGTTCAGGATATGAAACTACCAATCTTATATGTCGCAATCAACCCCCTAGTTTGCCGCGTTCTCACCGCGCAACGCAGTGCTTACTGAAGTATCTTTGAAATGAGAAGATTAATTATTCACCCGCGCTAATCTATTGCTTTTGAATAAGAGCTTAGTCGGAACAAAATATCAATCCCTATGAAGCAAGAATTATGGCTCAACCTTCCCGTGAAGGACTTAGCAAAAACCAAGAATTTTTTCACAGCCTTAGGCTTTGAGTCCCTGCGCGATGCACCAGATATGGTAGGCTTCAATATTGGTAACGTGCCGGTGATGATGGTGGCTGTAGCCGAATTTGAGAAGTACACTGCTAATTCGGTGGCTGACCCTTCCCAAGGCAGCGAAGTCCTCATTTCCGTCGATGCGCCTGACCGAGCCTACGTAGATGACATGGTCGGAAAAGTAACGTCAGCGGGAGGAACAGTCTTTTCTCAACCGACAGAGTTACAAGGCTGGATGTATACTATGGGTTTTGTAGACCTCGACGGACATAGGTGGAATATATTACATATGGATCATGAGACCACCGGAAAATAAACTCTTGTATTAGCTAATCTACTAAAATATAATTTGACTATGGCAAGACAACTCTACGTGAACCTTCCGATCCAGGATCTGGAACGTTCAAAAGACTTTTTCTCCAAACTCGGATTTACTTTCAACGAACAATTCTCTGACGAAACCTCCGCCTCCATGATTGTGGATGAAGGAGTTGTATTCATGTTATTGGAGAAAGATCGTTTTCAATCTTTCCTTCCCCATAAAACGGTAGCAGATACCAGTAAGGTGTGTGCCGCTATCAACGCTATTCAGGTAGACGATAAAGAGGAAGTGCATCAACTTTTAGAAAAAGCACTTGATGCCGGAGCAAAAGAATATAAGGAAGCCCAAGATCATGGCTTCATGTTCGGACGAAGCTTTGAAGACTTGGATGGAAATATATGGGAGTTCTTTTGGATGAAGGCGACCGACTAGGTGCGACCGACCAGGTGTGGCGGAGCCACCCTGGCCGAGCAGGTGCAGCACAAATATGTCTAAAAGTAAATATCAGCAATGAAGAACCTGCTGCTTACGCAATTTGATCTACACCACCGTCTGTACAACAATGTACTGGAGGGATTTTCGGACGAAGAAACGCATCAACGCTTACATGACAACCCACGGATTAACCATGTGAAATACCTGGCTGGCCATCTACTGAATTCATACTACGGATTGGCTACGACTGCTGGTATGAACTTGGAAAGTAAGTGGAATGCACTCTTTGCCGTCATGGGACAATCCGAAGCCCGAGATGACTTTTCTTATCCGACCATTGAAGAGATCAAGGCTGAATGGAATGGCTTGTATCCATCACTTCGGTACCGCTTAGGAAATCTGTCCTCCGAAGCGCTTGCCGCCCAGCCACCGGCTCCCTTCGATCAGGTAGCAAGTTCTTCCGGCGAGTTGTGGGCGTTCATCAACCACCACATCGCCTATCATATTGGCCAAATAGGGCTCTTGCGAAGAGGCTTCGGGAAAGCACCGATGCAGTATAACTAAGCTATCAAGAAATAATACTATTTAAGCCATGAGAAAACTCAAATTACAAGTACAACTATCGCTAGACGGGTTCATCGGCAGGGCTAATGGGGAAATGGATTGGGTGACCTGGAACTGGGACGATACCCTCAAGCAATACATAGATCAACTGACCGAATCCATTGATTGCATTCTGCTAGGAAGGAAACTGGCCGAGGGATTTATCCCCCACTGGGCGGGTGTCGCCGAAGATCCTAGCAACCCTGAAGTAGCCTCAGGAAGGCTATTCACCGATACTCCTAAAGTCGTTTTCACCCGCTCTCTTAGTTCATCAGACTCCAAAGCAGCTCAGTGGAAAAATACTGTGTTGACTGAAGGGGATTTAGGGGAAGAAGTGAAGAGATTGAAGCAGAAAGAGGGGCAAGACCTGATCGTTTACGGAGGTAGCGAGTTCGTTTCCAACCTCATCCAAGAGAATTTGATTGACGAGTACTACCTATTCATCAACCCAGTAGCATTGGGCAGTGGACTATCCATTTTCCCACAGCGAGCCGAACTAACATTGGCCACTAGCCAAGTATTTGACTGCGGCATCACCCTATTGAAGTATGAATCTAAAACAAACAGTAGCCATGACTAAAATCACCATGCAGCCTGATTGCAGCAATGCCCCCCGAAAGGAATTTCTCAAAAACTTCAATGTTGCCTTTGCCACTGGTAATACCGACTTCATCATTGAGCACGTAAGCGATGACATCCTCTGGACGATTCACGGGGACAAGCATATCAACGGCAAAGAAGCTTTTACCAGAGAGGTCAACATCATGAAGGAATACACGGCTGATGGGCTGATCATTTACACCATCATTACCCATGGGCGAGAGGCTGCCTTAAATGGAGAGATGAAAATGGGCGATACTACCTATACCTTTTGTGATGTATACCGATTTACTGATACGAAAAACAACATCATCAAAGAATTAAACTCTTACGTAATCAAAACTTAACCTTTAACTTCCATTACAATGGCGTCTGTAAGTATCTATCTTAATTTCACTCGTGAAACCGAGGAAGCGTTTACTTTTTATAAAACTATATTTGGTGGGGATTTTGGCCAGGAACCGATGAGATTCAGCGATATGCCTCCCCAGGAAGGATTACCCCCTTTGCCAAAAGAAGACCAACAGCTCATCATGCATATCGATCTAAAAATAACCGGTGGGCATATTTTGATGGGCTCCGACGCGCCCGAGAGCATGGGATTTCAAGTCAATAAAGGAAACAATACCCATATCAACCTCCAGTTGGATACTCGAGCAGAAGCAGATCGGTTATTCAGTGCTCTTTCCGAAGGAGGTGAAGTAACCATGCCGATGGAAGATCAATTCTGGGGTGACTACTTCGGTAGCTGTACTGATAAGTTTGGCGTACAGTGGATGTTCAATTGCCCGGAAAAAGTGTAGTAAAGACGTACTCAAATAAAGATTTCAATCATGCTACAAGATGCATATACCTTCAACGGATTTACTACCAATGACATTGCTGCTTCCCGAAAGTTCTATGCCGACACCCTAGGTTTACAAGTTACAGAGAACAAAATGCGCATCTTACAAATTAAAGCGGCGGGCGGTAACCAGTTTATCATTTATCCGAAGGAGGATCACGAACCAGCTAAGTTCACAGTACTCAACTTTGAGGTTAAGGATATTAAGGAGGTCGTTAATCATCTAATTGAAAAAGGCATCACCTTCGAGCAATATGATGAGCCAATAAGGACCGATAAAAAAGGAATCTGTTGGGATAACGAAGGACCGAACATCGCATGGTTCAAGGATAATGCTGGAAATATCTTATCGGTGATTGAGGAATGATCACATAATTTAAAGAATTAGACCTAGCAACACTGAACCTAAGTAAAAGATAACCTTCTTTTCGCATTCGTATGTGGGATTTACATTTAGTACGTGAAATCCCACCATTACACCTTCAGAAACAGTTTGTTTCTGTACAGAAAGTAAAGAAATAACCATACTAGTGCTAGGGCACCCAATGACTGAGATACTCCTTGCCAAGCTTCAGAAGCGGGAGCATATAATCCGCCGAATAGCAGTTGAGAGGTGTAGTGAAAGTCGATAAATCGGTAAGCTAAGTAAATGGTGAGTGAGTTCAGGCCGATGACCTGAAAGAAGAAAGCCCATCGTTGGAAGTCAAGTACATCAATAATCCAGAAAAATAGCCCTAGCAGCAAAAACGCCATACCCCCGGTAAGCAAAATAAATGAACTGCTCCATAGATGTTTATTAATCGGAAAGTGTAGGCTCCACAACAGACCCAATCCTACACAAACTGCTCCGGCAAAAAGTAGATTTTGAAGCTTCCTGGTATCCGTTGAGTTAGCCCTCAATGTATCTCCAGCCGCCGCACCTAGAATAGTTAGACAGAGTGCAGGTAATTGGGTCAGTAGCCCAAGCTCGTCATAAGTACCCTGGAGTAATCTTCCAGGCAGAAAAGTACGATCAAACCAACCCACCAAATTTCCCTCAAACGACAAGTCTCCGGCTCCGTAACCCGGTACCGGAATAAGAAAAAGCGAAGCATAGTAAAGTAGCAGAATACCCGCAACCCATCCAAGCCTGGCTTTAGCCGAGAAGTTTAGATAGAGTATCGTGGTAATAAAACCAGCAAATCCTATACGACCTAGTACACTGCCTAGTCGGATCTGGGAAGGTTCAAAAAAAGTAATAGGAGCATTTTTATACAGCCATCCCAAAGCAATCAGGATTAGCATCCTTCGGAAGGCCTTGCGATAAAGCTCAGTCTTGCCCATTCCCAAGGTGAGTCCCTTGTTCAAAGAAAAAGGTAGTGACACTCCAGCAACGAAGAGAAAAAGTGGGAAGATGAAGTCGTAGAAAGTAAAGCCATTCCAAGCGGGATGTTCCATCTGTCGAGCAATAGCATCTACCCAGGCCAAGCCCGTTTTTCCTTCTAACAACAATAGAAAAGTCCCCGCTCCCGAAATAAATAGCATATCAAAGCCTCGTAGAGCGTCGATAGAAAGCAGGCGTTTAGGCTTTGTATCATCTTCCAAGATTCTCTGACTACGAGTAGTGACAATAGGCGAATAGGTAGTTTCCTCAGTAGATGAAGTCATGATCAGAAAGTATATAGTGAGACAAGCCTCTTTCTAAAGGTAAGAAATCAGAAACACATTTCTAGATGGGCTATTTCATCAGATGGTCAATCATGCTTTCTAGCTTACTCATGCTATGAATCTGAATTTTATATTTCTTCTGATCTAGCCCTTTGGTATTGAACTTGGAGATAAAAATCTCTTCAAACCCTAGTTTCTCCGCTTCGCTGATGCGACTCTCGATTCGGTTTACGGCTCGTATTTCCCCACCTAGGCCAACTTCAGCCGCAAAGCAGATTCGGCTCGAGATAGGTACATCTAGAAAGGAGGAAACCAGCGAGGCGCAAATTGCCAGATCGATAGTGGGGTCTTCTACCTTCAACCCCCCGGCCATATTCAAAAATACGTCTTGAGTACCCAAACGGTAACCGACCCGCTTTTCCAACACGGCTAGCAACATATTAAGCCGTCGGGCATCGTAGCCAGTAGCACTACGTTGGGGAGTACCGTAGGCTGCTGAACTTACCAGCGATTGTATCTCAATCAGTAGCGGGCGATTCCCTTCCATTGTCGCTCCAATAGTAATACCACTCAGCTCACCTTCTCGTTGAGAAATAAGTATCTCCGAAGGGTTACTTACCTGCCTCAATCCGGTATCTAGCATCTCGTAAATACCCAATTCAGAAGTAGAGCCGAAGCGGTTTTTAATCGTTCGGAGAATGCGGTAAGATAAATGGCGGTCGCCCTCGAACTGGAGTACCGTATCCACCATATGCTCCAGTACTTTCGGTCCAGCGATACTACCTTCTTTGGTAATATGACCAATGAGGAAGACTGGAGTATTGCTTTCTTTAGCAAACTTCATCAGTTCTCCGGTGCACTCCCGCACTTGCGAAACGCTACCAGCTACCGACTCAATATGACTGGAGCGTAACGTCTGGATAGAATCGATAATAACCACATCGGGTTGGAGCTGCTCAATCTGTTTGAAGATAGCGGTCAGCGATGTCTCTCCCAAAATGTAACAAGAAGGCTCGGTTTTAGAGGCAGTTAATCGCTCGGCCCGCATCTTAATCTGATGATTACTTTCCTCACCAGAAACATAGAGCACTTTCTGCGATAATGATACTGCAATCTGTAACATTAGGGTAGATTTACCAATACCCGGTTCTCCACCGATTAGCACGAGCGAGCCAGGCATGATGCCCCCACCTAACACCCGGTTGAGTTCGGCATCCTGTGTACTGGTACGACACTCTTGTTGGTATTCAATTTCCTGGAGGGGTACAGGACGGACGGCCACTTTTTCTTTGGGCTGATTACTCCTCCAGGTGGGCGTTTGGGTCTCCTTTTGGATGACCTCTTCTACGTAGCTATTCCAGGCGGCACAAGACGGGCAACGCCCCTGCCACTTGGGTGAAGTAACTCCACATTCCTGACAGACATATATCGTTTTTGCTTTAGATTTAGCCATTATTGGGTGTTAGGATTTAGGTATCGGGGATTAGTTGCTTCACTTTTTCTTTATCGGAATCCAGAATTCTTCCTCTGAGGTTGGATCATCGTTTTTATACTTTTCTCCCATCAGCGCAAAATGAGGCCGGTCATCTAATCGATAATCTGAGTTGGGAATCCAATTGCCGTAGATGTACTGATAAGCCGTTGCCGCTTCACTTGCTTTTCCTTGGTAAAGAAATACTGCGTAAAGTCCCGCAGGAATAATGAGTTTTTGCAGCTCAGCGGGAATGGTATTATAATCACTAACTGAAACCGCCGCCCACTTATCAAATTCGTGAGTCGGGTTAAACTGCTCAAAGAAATCTAGACTATCATGAACCTCCACCGAGTAAAATGCAGTGCCGACCGTATTTGTAATTGCACTTCGGTTTGGCATAAAGCCTTGCCACAATTTTTGTGTCTGGTTGTTAGCCAAAGACATTCTCACTTTTTTACCAACTAGCTTAATTTCTTGTATTGTCTCAATTCGCGCTTTCATTCTCAAATAAAATTACTTGATTTCTTATCACACGACAAACTATCTAATTTAAATATTCTTTTTTCAAGAATGCTTACCCGAGGCACTTAATTTTTAAACCAAGTTGTGTATTTTTAACCTCGATGAAAAGCTACGTTGCCGCCATTGGTACGTCTGTACCTGAATATCGTACCTCACAAACTGAAATCGCCAGTTTTATGGCGGATGTACTCCAGTTGAATCCAGCAGAAAGACAGCGACTGTACGCTTTGTACCGGGCATCAGGTATCCACTATCGGCATTCTGTACTAAGCGACTATGGTAATGCTGGCAATCATTCATTTTATCCTGACACGCTGGACTTAGAACCGTTCCCTACCATTAAGCAACGGATGGATGTATACGAGCAGGAAGCACTATCACTTAGCTATCGTTCGGCTAAAAACTGTTTACAGCAGCTACCTCAGTTTAATCCAAAGAATATCACGCACCTAATTTTTGTAAGCTGTACCGGAATGTACGCCCCCGGCGTGGACATTGAGCTCATTCATCAATTAGGTCTATCTTATCAGGTACAGCGCACGGCCATTAATTTTATGGGTTGCTACGCGGCCTTCAATGCTTTAAAAGTTGCGGACAGCATTGTTCAGGCTGATGCCAATGCTAACGTACTCATGATCTGTACTGAGCTTTGCACGCTTCACTTTCAGAAAGGTAAGGATGAAGATAATTTACTGGCGAATGCGCTGTTTGCTGACGGTTCTTCCTCCGCATTGATCAGCAGTCAGAAATTTGATAACGCTATACAGTTCTCGTTAGAGCAATTCCACTGCGATTTGGTACCAGAGGCTAGCCAAGAGATGGCCTGGCAAATTGGCAATCACGGCTTCGAGATGAAGCTTTCCTCCTACGTACCTGAAGCAATTAAACAAGGTATTCACCAGCTAACTCAGCAGCTAATGCAGCAACTTAGCTGGAGTGTCGACGAGGTAGATCTCGAGGTTCAGGAGAAACCAGATTTATATGCAATTCATCCAGGTGGTAAACGGATTTTGCAGGTAATTGAGCAAGCATTATCTATAGAAAAAGACGATAACCGTTACGCCTATCAAATATTGCAACAGTACGGAAACATGTCATCGGCCACTATTTTATTCGTGCTAAAAGCCCTTCAGCAAGATTTGACAGTCGCTGATAACGATAAATCTGTCCTCGGATTAGCCTTCGGCCCTGGCTTAACTTTGGAAAGTATGCTTTTACGCGTAACTACTTTATAAGCCTTTCCCTCTTTTCAAAAGGGGGATCTAATCGTGTGGATTATACTGGCCTATTGTATTTAGATCGAATTTGTACAGTTGTATTACTACCTTTATCTTCTCACGATAAAAACCCAAAAATATGATGAACACTGAAGGAATGCTGCGCGACGACGCACTGGCTGATAAAGTAATTGTAGTAACCGGTGGTGGCACCGGATTAGGAAAATCCATGACTACTTATTTTCTCAAGTTGGGAGCCAAGGTAGTAATCGCTAGTCGTAAGCAAGATGTACTAGATCAAACAGCGAAAGAACTGGAAGAAACCACTGGAGGTACCGTTTTGCCCATTGCCTGCGATGTCCGTAAGTACGAAGAAATAGAGACAGTTTTGGAGAAAACACTTGATAAGTTCGGTCAGGTTGATGGCCTAATCAACAATGCTGCCGGAAACTTCATTAGCCCCACTGAGCGACTATCGCACCGGGCGTTTGATATTGTAGTGGATATTGTGCTGAGAGGTACCTACAACTACGCACTGGCGTTTGGTAAACACTGGATTGAGCAGCAGCAACCGGCCACCATGCTCAACATTGTCACTACCTACGCCTGGACGGGTTCGGGCTACGTGGTTCCCTCAGCCTGCGGAAAAGCCGGAGTGCTGGCCCTGACTCGCTCACTAGCCGTAGAATGGGGCAAGTATAATATCCGCTCCAATGCTATTGCTCCTGGTCCATTCCCTACCGAAGGTGCCTGGAGCCGTCTGCTACCAGGCGATTTGGTTGAGAAGTTTGATCCAGCCAAGAACAACCCACTCAAACGCGTAGGCGATCATCAGGAGTTAGCCAATCTGGCAGCTTACCTCATGTCTGACTACAGCAGCTTTGTAAATGGAGAAGTCATTACCATTGATGGCGGCGAATGGCTACAGGGCGCGGGTGAATTTAATCATCTGGATACCATTCCTTCCGAAATGTGGGATCAACTGGAGAAGGCACGGAAGAAGGGGTAGAGCTAATGGATAAATTGAGAAGGCTAGTTGAAATAGCAAAGGAGAAACATTTGAAATATAGAGTTAAGCTTACCAATCAAGAATTGACAGAAGGATAGAGTAACTGGATAACAATTCCTGCTGAAGGATATGTGGAACTAGAATCTTATGGACCGATCCGAATAACAGATATCGATTGGATTGATCTCAATCCAATTGAGATTAAAAGAGTTGGTAAATTGATTCCCAATAGCATAATAGATCACTTTGATGAAATAACATTTCTGCTATCGGATTTAAATATAGACTTTTTGGTAATGGAAAGAGCTATAAGAATCGAGAATCTGAATCAGTAAAAAATAGTTACTAGGCCTCTATCAAAAAGATAAAAACTAGGTTGTTGACTTAGTAACTATCGCCGCTTTAGGCATTACTTATTCATCACTAAATCGATACCTCATAATACTCCAAAGCCCATTCGCGCATATAGCGAACTCGCTGGGGAATGATGCGGTAGACGATCAGTTCGGGGTTATCTAGTGAGCCTAGGAACTGTTGCAGTAGCTTGTACGAGTCCCAAATTTCTTGCAGCAACGCTCGGTCGGTGACTACTTTAACCTTTCCAGTAATGCGTACTTGGTTATGATCTTGATCTAGATAACATAGCTCAACCTGCGGGTTCGCCTCAATCTCCTGAGTTTTGTGGTAACTTCTCAAGTTAGCCATATAAACTGTAAACCCGTCGGTTCTAACGGGCGAAACCGGGCGGACGCGGGGTTGAGATTCATCTACTGTGGCTAACATCGGAAACCGGGCGGCCTGCATAGTCTGCTGAGCCAGTTGCGGTAGCTCATCAGTACTAATTGGTTTTGGCTTAGGCTTGGGCATAGGAGGAAGGGATTGCTGATTCGTGAAAGTACAAGATTTTGCCGATACTTGCGACATGCGATTGATCTGGCTTTTTCTGGGATTAGCCGCCTTAGTATTAATCCCCTTTTTTATCTGGGAAGAGTCGCTGACGGCTTTTTTCTCGACCGAAGAAACGGTGAATTGGCTACGCTCTTTCGGATTCTGGGGCTGGCTAGTAGGTATCGTCCTATTGATCTCCGATTTACTGCTTCCCATGCCAGCGACTTTGGTTATGGCGGCGCTGGGCCTTTTATACGGTTGGTTAGTTGGTGGTTTGATTAGCGCATTTGGCTCAATACTGGCTGGGGCGCTAGGTTATGAGCTTTGCCGAGCAATGGGCTTAAAGGCAGCTCGTTGGCTACTAGGGAAAAAAGACTTTGAAAAAGCCAATCGAATTAATCAACGCATCGGAGGTTGGGTCGTGGCTCTTTCCCGCTGGCTACCTGTTTTTCCAGAGGTGATTTCTTGTATGGCGGGCTTAACTCAAATGTCGCGCAGATTATTTTATGCTGCTTTATTCTGCGGTTCGCTTCCTCTGGGGTTTACTTACGCCACCATCGGCTACACTGGAAACGAAAATCCAACCGTTGCCTTACTGTTCAGCGCTTTCCTTCCTCCTCTGCTGTGGCTACTGATTCGTCCGATATTTCGTAGAAAAGTTGCTACGTCTTGATAATTACTGCCCCAAACTAAATACCTTCACCTGAGACTCTTTAATTGGGTGAGATAGTGTAACCTCGAAGCGACCATTTTCCCATTCTTCAATGGTAATAAATTCGTCGCTATCATCGGTCTCAAACTCCCAGTAGTAGAAGAAAGATTCGTTATCAGGTGAGATACGACCATCGGAGAAATAGGAAGCTTCGCTGGAAACTTCGTAGTAATAGGTTTTTCCCTCAAACTCAAATTCGCCGTCACCATTTTCATCCATCGTATCCAAATCGCTCCGGTTCACAGGTATGTCACGCAGCTTTAGTTTGCGGGTCGCCAACGTTACATCTAGTCCGTCATCGTATTCTAGCGTAATCCAGACTTTTCCTTTGGCAGCTTCTCCTTCCAGCTCGTACCACTCGTCGTTCTGACCCGACCGATACACACTACGCGAGAGAATACTTACATCAAACTCCTCCATCATCGGTCCAACGTTCATTAGATGAATAAGCCCACCCGGACGTACATTTTCCAAGTGTAATTCCTGAGAAGAATTATCTTGCCCGTTCTCTAACTTTTTATCTTTCTTATTTCGTTGCCAAAAGTACACAGCTATTCCAATTAGAACCAGAGAAAAAATAATGACGGCGTTCATGTCCATAGAACCCACCTGACGAGGATTACTCGCCTAGCTGTTTGGGTTCAGAAATACCCATGCGGGCTTTCAGTTCTTTCAATTTATCGGAGCCACCTCCGCTGCCAATAGCCTTGTCGATTTCATCATCCAGCGATTTAGGAGCGGCTGCAATCTCACCGTAAGATTCTGCCAGCGACTCTTCTTCTTCCACTTTGGCTTTCATTCGCTCTAGCATAGCTACGGTGCTGGAAGAATCAATACCCGCCAGTTGCTTGTTCAGCTTTTTGGTAGCAGTGCTTACTTTGGCTCGCGCTTTCAGCGTTTTAATCTCATTCTCCCAGGTAGAAATCTGACTCTTCAGGTCGTTTACTTTGGCCTCCAGATTAGCCGTCATGTTATCGTATTTCTGTACCTCAGTCTGGGTTTGTGTTAATTGACGGTCAGACTGTTCTTTTCGGCTCAAGGCTTCGGTAGCTAGGCGGTCGGCCTCGTTAGGATCGAGCTGCCCTTGTTCCGCTCGCTGAAGTAGTAGCATGGCTTTCTTTTCGTAATCACTCGACTGCTGCTGATAATTTTTCATATCGCGCCGAGTACGAATTGACAATGCTTTAACCTCGGCTAGGCTTTCCAGTGCTTTATTCAGGTCTCCTTTTAAATCGCGAATCGCCTGTTCGCTCATTTTCACCGGGTCTTCTATTTTGTCAATAGCCGAGTGAGCCTGGGCTTCGCCTACTTTAAATAATCTTCTGAAGATGCTCATAATATGTTGTGTTAAGTATTTTTATTACGGATAAAAGTGTTAGAGTGTTAATGTATTAGTGTGTTATGGTCCTGTCCTGTATGCTAAGAACTTTAACATCTCGTACGATAGCACCATAACACATACATTAAGAGGCAAACTTGATAAACTCATCAGCGTACTCGGCCATCATCAGACTGATTGCGTTAATAGAGCTTTCTAACTCATTTCTATCCAGATTTTCCAGTTCTAGTGTGTCCCGAAAGAGCACTCGATCTTCATCGTCCAGTACCAGTGCTCCGTGTACCAATAAGCGATTAATTTGCATGAGTCGTTTTAGTGTAGCAGCTTCGCCCTCGCTTTTCAGATGAAAAACGTACTGCTCCAACAGTAAAATATCTTCTTCACAATCGAGAATCAGGTGACTGATACCCTTATCTTCATCAGTAACTACTAATAGTCCTTCAGCTGGATCTTCCGATGTGAGCTCAAATCCTAAGTCAAATAAGAGATTCTTTACTTTATCAAAGTGTGCAACCATAGTGGTGGAAAGTTTAAATAATGTAGTGAATATTTTTGTATCGTTGTTTCTATGTAAAGTTATAACTTCGCGACGGTTCTGCAAACCGCCAATACGCTTAGTCTTATGAAACTTTTTGTCAATGATACTCCAGTAATCTTTGCCACCAGCCAAAATTTGCCGGATATTCCTTACGATCATACTATCAATGCGCTGGCTACCACTATAGTTGGGGCAAGGTTGAAGGACGACGTACTAGTAGAGTATGCTAACCCTAAATACATTAAAGGAGCCTTAGATTATTTTAGTAAAAGTAAGGTCAAAAACCTGGACAGTATCACCTTTGCAGTAGCGGATCTGGACGAGACGGTACAGTTGGTCAAAGATCAGTTCAAAATTGTGCAGGCCGGAGGCGGGATTGTCCGCAAAGGCAATCAAATTCTAATGATTTATCGGTTGGGTAAGTGGGATCTACCTAAAGGTAAATTAGAGAAAGGCGAGTCGCCAGCGGAGGGTGCTTTGCGGGAGGTAGAGGAAGAATGTAATGTACAAATCAAGTTACAGGATGAGATTTGCCAGACCTGGCATACTTACACCCGCAATAAGAAAAAATACCTAAAGCAGACGTACTGGTTTGCGATGGATTGCACAGATGATAGTCAGCTTACACCTCAAACGGAAGAAGGTATTGAAGAAGCTCGTTGGATGGATGCTGCCCAGGTACAACATGCACTATACGATTCTTATTTTTCTATTCGCTACGTAGTCCGTCAGTACTATAAGCAGTTTGAGGAATTATAACTTATAGGGCAAAAATGCCTCTACATCACCTCCGTAGCGGTGTACCTCCCGAATAATTGATGAATTAATATGGGCGTAGGACGGCGAAGTAATTAGAAATACTGTCTCTAATTCGGTATTCAGATAGCGGTTAACCTGGGAGATGCTGTTTTCATACTCAAAATCGGTGGTATTGCGTAAGCCCCGCAGCAAGTAATTTGCTTTATATCGCTTAGCTAATTCGGCAGTAAGCTCATCGTAGGTAATCACCTCAATCCGATTTTCCCCGTCAAAAGTTTGGCGAATATAGTCCAGCATAGTCTCAATAGGGAAGTACCGTTTCTTTTTACTATTGTGCCCTACTCCTACCACTACCTTATCAAATAATGACAGCCCTCGCCGCACAATATCTTCATGTCCTAAAGTAAAAGGGTCAAATGAACCAGGGAAAAGCGCAACACGTTCCATATCACTTACTCGGTAAGATGTAGGCTGTATAAATCGAGGTACTGATGATCAGGAGCTTCATCAAACACGTGAGAAAAAGTCAGAAAGTCGGGCTTCTTTCCCAATGAAAGCTGACGGATGTAGCGGTACAACGCCAAGTACTCATCTGATTTAGTCGGAATATTTCCCCAAACGACTACCTTGGTTTCGTTCTGGTTCAGGTTTAGCTTCTGAAAAGCACTAAGTGTATACTTCACCAAATCTTGTGGTTTACGATACGCAGAGCCATTAAAAAGAATGATTTTGCCATCATCGATCACCACCATCGTCAAGTACTCCCGGTCGATGTGCAGATACATAACCGGATAATACTCCGCTGAAGATACTTGCCGAATACCCTCAATAAACGAACTTCCCTGATACATCAGTGGAATACTATGTGATGGATATGTGCTCTTGATTCGATCTACTAGCTCTTTATGCGCTCCAAAAACCATGGTTGCTCCTGCCTCTTCATGTTTTTGAGAATACACCGAATAGTGCTCATCCGGGAAGTCCACTGCCAGCGTGAGATAGTGCGCTATGTTTTCTGAAGAAAGATACGCCTGGGGCACCAGCGTAAAGTAGGGGCTTTTGACCGCCAGCTTCACGCTTTTCCAGTACCCGGCCATCAGAAGCTGGTGTTCTTCAATAATGGAACGGTACGTTCCAACCAATTCTTCTGGTGACTGAGGCAAGGCGTAGTCCTCCAGTAGGAGGCAACGCTGCTGTTCAGCATCTACCACACCAAACTGGAAATTACGCTGCCCAGCTAGTAGAAGCAGACCGTAACGGTCAAGGTGATCTACACTAAATTTGGGGTCTTTTAGTTTTCGTACTAATGTGTACTTTCCAGTAGAGTGCGCCAAATCCAATAATTGTTGGTCAGGAATTACTCCCAGTTACCGCCAGTAGTTACCTCAGTACGTGAACCGACCCGCAGTGGTCCCTTGATGCTTTCTTCCCCCCGACGAGCAGGATTAACCGGAGCTACATCTACCACCTCAAAAACATCCACCTCTACATTATTCCGAGAAATTTTGTCGGCAAAAATGTCGAACTGCTTGCCGCTGTGCGGTATAGTAGCGATGCTTTCGATTTTAAAGTTATCGTAAATAGCGGTATGGTACAAAGTATCACGCACGGGAATACTACCCAATGTATCGATCTCAATAGTAGTCTCTTCCGCACCATAGTCAAGGAGCTTGGTGATCTCGCGGCGTTGTACGATGTATAATTTACCAGTATCTAAGAAATCAATGAGTTTATTCCAATCGCTAGTATATTGTCCGTTAGCCTCTTTATACAATAATTCGGCATCGCGAATGAATTTTAGTTTGTCAATAACTTGAGACTCAATTTGAGCAATACGTTCTTCTTCTTCAATACTAAACTTAATGCGGTCAAACAGATAATAAGCGATTCCTATGGCAATTGCTAAAAAGACATAGGTTAAAATTTTAGTTAGGCTCATAGGTTAGCAATTTGGTGTAATGATAAAAATTTTAATACATTTTTAGGTGTAACTAGCTCGCTAATTTCGTGTTTTATTATCAAATTTGAAATACCCACGCAAAGATAGTAACTCTTTGGCGGGCTGATACCGGCGAATTAACTGATGAAATTGATATTTTTTATCGGCTAGTTCATTGGTAATCTGTAGCGGCGAGATAAAATTAGCTTGCTGAATAAGCTGTTCGTCATCGGATAGTTCTGGATCGATCCCTGCTTTTGGTTCACCAGTTGATACCTCAATAGCAAAGAATAGCTCAATAGCATGAAGCGGCGGAGCTACGTACTCGTAAACGAATAGGAACTGTGATTTCTGAACTTCTAACCCAGTTTCTTCCTTCACTTCACGGTAGACAGCTTGCTCAGCAGTTTCGCCAAACTGTATACCTCCCCCTGGTGGTGCCACAAAATACTGATGATCTACCAATCCTCGGTGCCAAACCAGCAACAGATGATCTTCTCTAAAGCAAAGAGCACAAACCCGAGGCCGAATTCGCTCTCCAAACTGAGCATAGACTTTATTATTCCATTCCATAGATACCCATAAACATACTATATCAAATGATCAATGAGCTTCCTACAGTCGTACTAATCCTTAAAAATATTGATCTAGTGTATTAGTGGCTATCACAAATGATTTTGTAAGACAAATTTTGCTGGTCAGATCTCTTACTTTCTCCCTTTTGGCGAAGCCGACGGCGCGGGGGAGTGCTATCATACCGAGCAAAAACCTGAAGAGCCTGTAACTATTTATTCGTAATAATGTCTATTATCTGCTCTGCTACTCCAATAACGTGTAAAAGATTTTAGCGAAAACACTATCTGGTTCAGCAACAATCTCATCTAACCGATTACCTAACTGAAGAGTCTGAATTCTGAACTCCGTTGTTGTAGTTGGTATTTCATTGATCAAATTTTGGGTATACTCAGTAATCAAAATCTGATAGGTCGACTCAGTAGGTAGAATTGGAAATATTCCATTTTGAGCCGGAATACCATCAACTCGTAGTCCTCTCGGCACTGGAACTCGATTGAACCCGCTTTGAATAGTATCAAAGACTAGCGAAAAATCATCCTCAAAATTGAAAGCAGCTACCGGACTGGGTATTGGTTGTCCCTCACCTTGAGGCGTCGTTCCTAGGTAGAGTTCTACTCGATTGATCCTCAGCCTAGCCTCCGTATTTTCTTCTACTGTATCAATGAAATCTAAAATGGGCTTAAGACTGAGCGTAGGTACTAATCCCGTTCCCGCTTGTAAATAAAATCCACTATCGGCAGCAACTAGCTGCTGATCTGTTACAGTTACGCCTGCTAGAGGGGTACCTGAGCGATCTACTGAAATATTGTTAAATGTAGCCCCTACATCAAAAGTATAAGCCGATGATTCAGTTTCTGTACTGGTACTAAAGTAGAGTGATAGTTGCAATTGGGCAGGATCAAAACCAGTGATAGCTTCATTTCCAGCAAATGGTGCTATTACAATTCCTGGAAAAAACTCCCGGAACGCACTATCGCTTTTTAGGGCGTCAGCATCAGCTTTTGCCAAGTCAAGCAACTCTTGACCCAAAGCATTATCCAATCTCACTCTAAGTGTATCGGCAATACTGTCAGCTTTAGGGTTAGGAGTAAAATTAAGTTCACCTAGTAGAGCTGTACTAAACGGAATCTCTTCAGTACGAAAGTATCCTCTTCTTGCTATTGTATCAAGCATAGGATAAATACCAATGCTTTGGTTTACTGCCTGAGAGGCATTACCGTAGAAGTAATCGTTTACCAGTGTCAAGACTAGCGAGTCGTATTCGTCTTCTGCAGTTACTTCCAGACGGGTATCTAAGCTAATCTCCGCAAAAGTTGTGGCTTGCACCTGACCAAAAAACTCACTCCGATATTCCCCTGCTAAAAAACGATGGGCATCATCATTAGATCTCCGACTCGAGATAACTGAATCTAACTGTACTAGGGAGTAATTTAGGGGTATTTCCTCGAAAAAAAGACTTAAGGTTTGGTCGCCGGGTTCTTGTGGTAAACTTAAAATTTCTTCATTCTCACACGAAAAAAGGAAGGGGGTAAGCCATAGCAACCACCCCATTTTTTTTCTAGCCAACAAGTTCATTATAAAGGTTATAGTAGGAGTCCAATAAATCATCGCCCTGCTCAATAGTGTCAATTTTCTTTTCTTTATCAAACTCATTAAAAAGTTGAAGCAACTCTTGGCTATATTCTTCCTCGGCTTTAATTACTGCATCTGAATACTGCATTCCGATCTTAATAAAACCTTCGTAATCTGCCGACTGAAGACTAGCCAACATACTATCCTCAATGTCCATCATCTTCACCTTTTCAATAAGGTCAGTGTTGAATTTGTGTTCAAACTTGTTGTTGTAAACGGTGAAGACGGTCTTGGTAGTATGAAAGAGCGGGTCGTTTTTGTAGGTAGTTTTCAGATACATTGGAATAAGACTAGTCATCCAATCGTTGCAGTGCACAATATCGGGTGCCCAACCTAGCTTTTTCACCGTCTCGATCACTCCTTTGCAGAAGAAAATAGCTCGCTCATCGTTATCAGCGTGAAAACGGTTCTCTTTATCAAAAAATACTGACTTACGGTGGAAGTAGTCTTCGTTATCGATGAAATAAACTTGTAACTTGGCATTAGGAATTGAGGCTACCTTAATGGTTAGCGGCTTTTCCTCATCGCCCACAGCAATATTGATTCCTGATAAACGTACTACTTCATGCAACCGATTCTTTCGCTCATTAATTAGCCCAAAGCGGGGCACCAAAATCCGAATTTCCATCCCTCTTTCCTGCATACCTTGCGGTAGTTTTCGCACAAAATCGGCTACTTCAGAGGTTTGTAAAAAAGGATTAATCTCACTAGCTACATAAAGAATACGGAGTTTCGACATATTTTCGTGGATTTTAAATGTAAGTGGAATGCAAATACAAAAATACGAAAATATTAGCATATTTCCACTTTTACCCCTATTTGAGCATTATTTTGCTTGTATAGGTACATTCTAACCAGTTAAAATGAAATTATTCCACGATGTAAGTTCTGTCCGAAATTTTACCCAAAAACGGAAAAATGAGCAAAAAATCGGGCTAGTACCCACTATGGGAGCTTTGCATCCTGGACATTTGGCACTACTAGAAGCTTCTCAGAAAGATAACGATCAGACTATATGCAGCATCTACGTTAATCCTACCCAGTTTAATAATCCGGATGATCTGAAGAAATACCCTCGCACGCTGGAAGGTGATCTGGAATTATTAGAAAAGATCGGCTGCGACGCAGTGTTTTGTCCCACTGATCAAATTATGTACCCTCCCGATCAACCTCAACTACTGCATCTCGACTTTGGTTACCTCAATGAGATACTAGAAGGCCAACATCGCCCCGGGCATTTTGATGGAGTAGGTTTGGTCGTTACTAAGTTACTCAATATTGTACAGCCTCACCGAGCGTACTTCGGGCAGAAGGACTTACAGCAACTAACTATTATTCGTCAACTAGTGCGGGAGTTTTTCATTCCAGTTGAGATTACCTCAGTTCCTATTGTCCGTGAAGCTTCAGGTTTAGCACTTTCTTCCCGTAATCAGCGACTTAGCCCAGAAGAAAAGGAAACTGCCATTCAATTGTACCAAACATTACTTTTCGCCCAAAAACAATACAAAGCAGGTACCGACCTAAGTACTATTACGCAGCAGGCGAGAAATCGACTTAACCAAGATTCGGGCATTCAGCTAGAATATTTTGAAGCAGTGCGTGTCCATGACTTTCAACTGTTAGAGGAGCGAACCGAAAACCAACCTATTGCTTTTTGCGTGGCGGCTTATGTGGGGGATGTGCGGTTAATTGATAATGTGCTAATCAACTAGTTTGAATTAGAGGAAAGTGACACCACTTATAGGTTCGCCAGGATCCCATATTACATGCGCTATGGAACGAATTTTATCACTTTCATTAAATAAGATATACTCTACCTTCTCAGTTTCGAGGTACGAATAAATGATAACATAGGTATCATTTATTCGTACCTCGAAACTGTATTACCGTAACTAAGAGATTTTGGATTTTCTACATTGGCGTACGGCATAATGTGTATACTATCGTAATCAATCGTTTCCATCCTATCTTTCAACTTCTGAAAATAGAGTTCATGAGTTAGAATTCGTTTTTCTGGAATTGATACTTTCTTGAGATATTCTTCTGAGAGAGTATCTACATGTTGTGATAGGTAGAGGTTCAGCCAATCGTCATATCCCTTGTCATGGGGATATGGACCGGATTCTTTATCAAAGGCATCGTTAAAAATATTACGAGCACTAGAATGATCTTCCTTGAGTGTTTCCAATACGTACCTAATTACAGCCATGCGCTTCTGATGAAGAGGATCTTGGAATGTATCAATTGATTCAGAACTGATTAACCTGAAACAAAAAGGCAAGATTATCAACGATATGTTGTTTGCTATCCCAGGTTTTATCATGACTATTAAGGTAAAATAAAACTATTAGTTTTGTAGCCTGAATGGGGCTTAATTTTTATATAATTCTGCTATCAAATACTCGTTACAGTAGGAGGGTATACTGATGAGGAACACTGATGAGGCTCTCTTCGTTAGAATCTCATACAATCAGTAGGAGACTGTAATAATGAATATTGAAGTTTTGAAATCGAAAATACACCGGGTTAAAATAACCCAGGCTGAACTACACTACGTGGGCAGCATCACCATTGACGAAGATTTGATGGATGCTGCTAATTTTATAGAAGGCGAGAAAGTGCAGATTGTCAATGTAAATAATGGCGAACGCCTAGAAACCTATGTTATCCGAGGCGAGCGAGGCAGTGGTATGGTATGTATGAACGGCCCTGCCGCTCGTAAAGTACAAGTGGGCGATGTTGTTATTATTATTTCTTACGCCTCAATGCCAATAGAAGACGCTAAACAATTTCAACCCACCATTATTTTTCCCGATCAAAATAATCGTCTGATTCATTAAGTGAATGAAGGATTCCCTGAGTGTTAAAAGTATTGCCAAGTACATAATATCATTGGCAATTGCCGGAGTGCTATTGTATCTGGTCTTTCGTAATGTAGACGTAGCATCTATTCTGGACAAATTAAAGGAGGTTCAGTACCAGTGGGTAATTCTGGCGGTGGTGATCTTCGTTATTAGCCATATCATCCGGGCGTACCGCTGGAATTTGATGCTCGCCCCACTTGGGTACCAGCATCTGACTATTTTCCGAACCTTGTTAGCTGTACTAACCGCTTATTTTGCCAATCTGCTTCTTCCTCGTATGGGCGAAGTAACCCGCTGCGGAGTACTCCGTCAACTTGATAAAGTGCCTATCACTACTTCTCTAGGCACAGTAGTCGCCGAACGGCTGGTAGACTTACTATCGTTGTTTATGCTGATGGCATTGCTATTCGTAACTGAGTTTGGGAGGCTAAATGATTTCATCACCGGATTCTGGCAGGAAAAATTCAGTAGCCTAGGAGAAAGCGTGTTTGCTATCTACATATTCGCTGGAGTGGCGACAGTTGGTTTGCTACTTGCCTACTTTCTAGTACGAGTGTACTGGGAAAGATTACAGCAAAACCCTTTGTTTAAGAAAATACAGAATTTACTAAAGGAAGTTCTCAAAGGAGTTACTAGCATCGCTAAGATCAAGAAACAAGGGCAATTCTGGTTAGCAACAGTAAGCATGTGGTTTATGTATTTTCTGATGTCGTACGTAGTGTTCCTGGCTATTCCCGAAACCAGTAATTTGGGAGCCAGTGCCGGACTAGCCGTACTGGTAATGGGTAGTTTGGGGATGGCAGCCCCGGTACAAGGTGGTTTTGGAACCTTTCACGCATTGGTAAGTGGAGTATTATTACTGTATGGTGTTGGGCAAGCCGATGGAGTACTATTCGCTACACTCATTCACGGAATGCAAACGGTCTCATTTATTCTGATGGGTGGGTTTGCGTTTTTCATGGTTTCAGTACTCTCTTCTAGTAAGATAAAGACTGCCACTACTTCTTAAAAGTAGAATTTTTTGGAGTTAATTGGTGTTCCTGATAACAACCTTCATCATCTGATTTTCGTTAAAATTTAACGATCAAGAATGATAATTATACTTAAATAATACATTAAATAAATTATGTCTCTATATATTATATTGTTTATAGGAGTCGGTATTCTGAGCTTCGTGGTAAGCCAGAGGCTGAAAAATAAATTCAAGAAATATTCCCAGATTCGCTGGAGTGCCGATATGACCGGGCGAGAAGTCGCCGAGCAAATGCTACGTGATAACCGCATCTACGACGTAGAAGTAATTTCGGTACCTGGAAAATTGACTGACCACTATAACCCAGCAAACCGCACGGTAAACCTGAGTGAGCCAGTGTACCATGGGCGTTCTGCTGCCGCTGCAGCTGTAGCTGCCCACGAATGCGGTCACGCTGTACAGCACGCTACGGCATATAGTTTTCTGGAGTTTCGTTCGGCGATGGTTCCCATCCAGAATGTGAGTGCCCGTATTTTGAATATGGTAGTACTATTTATGTTCTTCGGAGGAATGTTCATCTTCGGAATGGGTGGTGCTTTCATCAATACTGCTTTGTTAGTTATTATCGGTTGTTACGCGGTAATTACTCTATTCTCACTGGTTACCCTTCCAGTTGAATTTGATGCTAGTAAGCGGGCACTAGCCTGGATTAAAGACAGAAACATCGCTTCACCTGATGAATATGGTCAGGCAAAAGATGCTCTGAAGTGGGCAGCCATGACTTATGCCGTTGCAGCTTTAGGTTCAATTGTAGGTCTACTCTACTGGGTTTCCATCTATCTAGGTGGTCGAGACTAGTAGAGACCCGTTACGACTGTTCAATACTGGCGAAAATAATTATAACACCTCGGCTTTGGTTGGGGTGTTTTTTTTGTCTCAGTATGTCTGTATATTGCAAAAATACTCGTCATGCATAACAAATTGGTTGATAGTTGACAAGGGGTAAGTAAAAATGTAAAAAGAGAAAACGAGTATGGTCGTATTACCACATGTCTGAGTCACATTAGCCTTAGCCAATCTACATCAAGCAATTGAATAATCGAGAAAGATATGAACTTTACATTAACCGAAGAGCACTTAGCAGTGCAGGAAGCTGCCCGGGAATTTGCCCAGAAAGAATTATTACCGGGCGTCATTGAACGAGACGAAGAACAGCGTTTCCCGAAGGAGCAGATCCGGAAAATGGGTGAGCTAGGTTTTATGGGGATGATGGTTGACCCTAAGTATAATGGCGGTGGTATGGACACCAAGTCCTACGTTCTAGCCATGGAGGAGATCTCTAAGATTGATGCCTCAGCTTCCGTCTGCATGTCGGTCAACAACTCACTGGTTTGTTGGGGTATTGAGCAGTACGGCACTGAAGAACAAAAAGAAAAATACCTCACCCGCCTTGCAACCGGAGAAATTATTGGGGCATTCTGCTTATCCGAACCCGAAGCTGGCTCTGATGCTACTTCTCAGAAAACAACGGCGATTGACAAAGGTGATCACTATTTGCTTAATGGTACTAAAAACTGGATTACTAACGGCAATAGCTCATCTGTATATATTGTAATTGCTCAAACCGATCCAGAAAAAGGCTATAAAGGTATTAATGCTTTAATTGTAGAACGCGAATCTGAAGGTTTTGTCGTTGGTAAGAAAGAAAACAAGATGGGTATCAGATCTTCCGAAACCCATTCACTTATGTTTACCGACGTGAAAATACCCAAGGAAAACCGCATTGGCGAAGATGGATTCGGATTTAAGTTCGCTATGTCGGTGCTGAACGGTGGGCGAATCGGAATTGCATCCCAAGCATTAGGAATTGCCTCGGGAGCCTTAGAGTTCTCGCTTCAGTACGCTCAAGAGCGGAAAGCATTCGGAAAAGAACTAGTACAACATCAGGGAATTCAGTTCAAGCTGGCTGATATGGCTACGCAGATTGAAGCAGCTCGGTTACTGTGTTTACAGTCGGCTGATCTCAAAGACCGAGGGTTACCTTACGCTAAGCAAAGCGCTATGGCTAAACTGTTTGCCTCTCAGGTAGCTATGGACGTCACTACTGAGGCTGTGCAGGTACACGGTGGCTACGGTTATGTAAAGGAATATCATGTAGAACGCTTGATGCGCGATGCCAAAATTACCCAGATCTATGAGGGAACATCCGAGATTCAGAAAATTGTAATATCCCGAGAATTGATAAAATAAGTAAGTTTGGTGTAAGATTTCTGATGAAAAGTGAAAAAATTTGCATTTTTATACAGAAGAATACAACAAATATTTGTAAAGTTACATAAGTTTCGTAATTTTGATCATCATGCATCTACCAGAGAAACGTATATATTCTACACAAATTTAGCGATTTACACGAATGGAAGATTATAATAAGATAATTGAGTCCCTCAGCGTCCGATTTATCAAGTCCAAAAACATCAGAATCTTACAACCTGTCAAGATTCAGAATTATTACGATGTCGAGAATTCAATTCTCATTCTGAACCGTGGTGAAATCCATTACGGCGAAGACGAAGATGTAGTATCTGGAGCTAGCATCCTTTTCATTCCTGGTGGAAAGATGATGTCTATCACTTACGGTTCCGGCGATCCAGTAAGTTTATCGAATGATGATTTTATCAATAATAAGGAGCTATATTTCCAGTCACTCGAGACTACTGACATTACCAAGCTTGAGGCCGAGAACTTCAGTTTTATCAATTTCGAGGCTAAAGTTTTTGACTCAGTAAACTTCTTTGCTTCACTAGATATTCCACCATTTGAGATCAAAGACAATCCTAAGATTGTAGAGATTATCAAGGATATCACGGCTGAGAACAATTCAGACACACCCGGAAAAGACCGGATCATTAAGATAAGTACTGAGCGATTAGTAATTGAAATTGTCCGTCACATTCTGGAAACCCGAATGTTTGTAGAGCAGTTAGCTACCAACAGCACTTACTTTAAAGATCCTCGTCTCATCGATATTTTCGCCTACATTAAGAATAATATTGGTGGCGACCTTTCTAATAAAGTTTTGGCAAACGTAGCCAATGTTTCGGAAGATTACGTAGGGCAGTATTTCAAGATGCTGACGGGTATTAACCCTCAAGATTATATCGAATATCAACGGATGGAACACGCCGTAAACCTGCTACGCACCACTAAAAAGAGTATCCGGGAAATTGGTAAAGAAGTAGGGTACAAAGATACTGCTTACTTCTGCCGTCGGTTCAAGATGATGTTTGGTATTCCAGCCGGTAAAATGCGCCGCCGAGAGTCACTGATGAACGTCTAGGAAATCACTACATGGTTTAACGTTGAACCCCGGTCTAACCGGGGTTTTTTTATGACTTTTTCTGAATAGACCGCTGAAGGTAGCTAGTGAAGTCGGGATCTTGCCGCTGGTAATCATCCGCTTCCTGAGCTGAAGAAAACAAAAAGTTAGCTGAAGCCCGATTGCAAGCAAACGGAATATCCCAGGTAACGGCAATCCGTAGTAAAGCTTTCACATCTGGATCGTGAGGCAGAGGTTCCAGTGGGTCCCAGAAAAACACCAGAAAATCAATTTCACCTTCGGCAATCTTTGCCCCGATCTGCTGGTCACCTCCTAGCGGACCGCTTAACAGCTTCTGTATTTGAAGGTTCCCCACATCTTTCGTCCCATTTTCCAGAAAGTTTCCAGTAGTACCTGTGGCGTATAGCTGGTAGTTTACCATCAAATCGATATGCTGCCGCACCCAGTCGAGCAGGTCGGGTTTCTTATTGTCATGAGCTACTAGAGCTACTGTTTTCTTTTCTTTCATGAGGTTTAAGCTACTATTGCTTAAAGATATGCTGTTTTGATAGTTTGAAAAAAATCCATCTAGCAGCATTTATTTACTCTTTGTTATAAAAAGTCTTACCCGGTACACCAAACGACTCCGTTGAATTGTCAACAACTAATACCCAATCTTGCCCTTTTCCAGAAGTAGGCGGTTCAATTTCAGCTCTTTCCGACCTATCCAATGACGATCCTTCGTAAGCATTTCCAGTCCTTGGGTCGAACCACCAACTGTTGAATTTTGCCCCTTCAAGTTCCGAAAGATCAAGACTCGTAGTTTTACCAGTTGGAAAATAAATCATAGCGTAGCTCCCCTCGCTATCTCGTGTAGCAATAACATAATGGTTATCTTCAGATTGTGAATCTATTACCATAGATTGAGCGGGAATCCTAGTTAAAATAGGACGCGAGAGCATCAAATTCTTTAAATGTTTTACTTGATTAGCCATCGGTAAATCAAGTGCTTTTGGCCAAGGTCGTAAGGGTTGATTTATTGGCGTTTTATCTAGTTTGTACATCTGCCAAACGTCGTGGCATCCATAGGTCTGACCGAAAGCACCCGCAAATACGTTCCAATACATAATGCGCCTAATATCTTCGGGTAAGCTGTGACCTAATTCTTTTGCATTAAAACAATTGGGATGATCTTCATAAAGGGGCTCTCCATCTAATACAGGTTTTATTGGGCGAAGATTGTAGTCATGCGTAATATGGTTATATGTGCCTTTATTGGCACAATGCCCCGTTTGATGCATATTGAAATCTAACCACGGTTGATCGTGAAACCAAACCGAAGACCCACCCCCTTCGCGAGGTTGTGGGTGAAAGCTCATCAATGTATTTTCGTATCCACCTCCCCCTTCAGCAACTCCTTCTGCCATTTCATTCCATACTTCTACATCGTCACTATTTGCTCGTGGATTTCGATCACCACCAATAATCCATACTATATTTTCATAATTACGATACCGATTCCCAACCCATTTGCCAAACGCTCTTGCATTTTTAACATTAAACACCTCTGGTCCTACACCCCAGCTCTCTTTAAATAGCTTATCTCCCCAAGTTGGCAACAACGCCATATAAATCCCTAATTCATCTGCCTTTCTAACAACATAGTCAACATGCTCAAAATATTTTTCATTTGGTTGATTAGGATCATTGCCAATTAGAGGTGTTTCACCATAGGTGTTAGGTGTATTCAGACCATCTATTTCGGCAAGAATTACTGCCTGAATTACATTGAATCCTTGCTCGGCTCGTTTGGTTAAATACAAATCGGCTTCTTCCCTACTGCATCGATGAAAAAGCTCCCAGGCCGTATCTCCCGTCCAGAAAAAAGGAGTACCATCTTCAGTTACAAGGTACCGACTATTGGGACTAACCATCAACCGCTGAGCGTTTGAATCTGTAACCATGATAATCAGGGTAAATGATAGGAATAGGTATTTCAACACGTGATTTAAGGTTTTAGGCGCACTTCTCATAAATAAATACAGCTAGGTCCGCGATGAAAATTTGATATGATTAAGACTAAATATTTGTAAGTATAGCATACGTCGCTTATTAAGCCAACATAGTAAACTATTTGATTAATATTTACCTTGAATTTTCACTATGAGTATGAATTCCTGAAAACTATTGGGTAGAGGGCTAGTATTCAAAACTTTAAACTATTCTGGCATAATTTTATCCCCCTGCCGAACTATTACATCAGAGCTATCGGCAATAAATACTGAATTGGGTGTGCGCTCAAGATACGGAACAAAGGCTGAACCGTAAAGTGCTTTAGTATTATAACTTGCTTCAAATTCCAAAAATCAATGTTTCACCACTACCTGATCTAGCTCTGCAAATTCAGCAAGAGCCGTTTCATAATCGCGCAGCCGAGCTGATAACCGATAATAGCACACTTCTGTGAATGACTGCTCAAGAATAGCTAGAGAATACTGGTCGATAATCTTCATGATACTGCTGGTAACTGAATAAGTAAACTCTACGGAGAAAGTACGCTCTACGTATTTTTCTACGATAGAATTGTTAGCCAAGGCATCGGCCGCTGCTGTTTTGTAAGCATGAATCAGCCCAGCTACTCCTAGTTTAGTACCACCAAAGTAGCGAACCACTACAACTAACACATCCTGTAACTGGTGAGAACGAATCTGCCCTAAAATCGGATCTCCCGCTGAATGAGGCGGCTCACCATCGTCGCTGACGCGGTAAGTTTCTTCTTGCCCTTCTTTAGGTTTCAGTATAAAGGCATAGCAGTGATGCCGAGCTGCATGGTGAAGTTTCTTCAAGTCAGTCAAGTGTTGCTGCACTTCACTTTCTAAACTAACGGGGTAGGCATATGCTAGAAATTTACTTCCCTTTTCTCGATAAGAACCTTCAGATTTGTCTAATAGCGACAGATAATAATCATACATTCTCTAACCAAGATATCAAATGAGACTTATAATAGCGATTTTACTGCGACACAACCATGATACCGTAATCTAGAAATAGCAAAATTTTTCGGTGTACATCAATCCTTCTTACTGAATTTGCTATGCGTATTGAACGAGTAAAATCTAAAGAAAAATTACTATGTAGGAAACACGCTCAAAAGTCTTTGTCCTAGCGACGTATTCTTTCTACTATTAACGAACGAATTCACCGCAGATTTTTATGAAGTCAGGATCAGAGTCAACTTGGATGACTAATTTCGGATTAGCCACTATCCGAGGACGTATTATAGCCCTAGTCATGTTCCTGTTATCAGCTATGCTGATTTTCTCATTAATTATGTGGCAGCAAAGCCGGCAGGTTGAGAAAGCGATGAAAAACCTGTTAGATACTCGTATGCAGGTTAGCGAACTATTGGAGTCTATAGAGTCAAGTGCTAACACGCAGGTATCAGAAGCTCGTAATAGCCTCTTAAGAAGAGATAAGTTTCAAAAAGATGAGCAAGGTTTTTTCCTGCAACAAGACCAGATACAACAGACATTGCAGCAATTGGATAGCTTAGTGAACACCTTAGATGATAGCATTGATCTAACTGATTTAACAGAGAGAGTAGATGGTTTTAATCAAGACTTTATTAAGGCAGATCAGATTTGGAAAGAAACGCTAAAGAAGCAGGAGAACAATAAGGTACGACTATACCTTACTGATCCAACTCAGGCATACTACCGAATGGCTAGTGAAACTGAGCGGGAAGGTATACCAACTTCAGATACGGTGGTAGAACTAACGATTGAAGCGGAAGAGGCTTTCATGAGCGGAGCATTCATGAACCGCACGCACGCTAATTACCGAGGAGAAGGTTATGCCGATTATACTAAGCCAGAAGAAGATCTGGTAGAATGGAAATTTGAAACGCCCTCAGACGGAAATCACTTGATTTCATTTAAATATGCTAACGGCGCAAAAGATGATCGTCCGCTTCGTATCCTATTAGATGGAGTTATATTAGATTCTGCATTTTCGTTTCCTGTTACGGAAAGAGGAGCCTGGGACACCTGGGTATTTACTGAAACGATTTCTCTACCTCTCACCGCAGGTATCCATACATTGCAAGCGGTAGCTATTGGTGAAAGTGGAGCTAACATTGATTACATCAAGATTGTTGCTCCCGCCCCCATTGTCGATTCTTCTTTTTTTAACAATACTGTTTTTCTGGACGGAGTCTTGGATAAAGATGCTTCAGATAGATTTTTAGAGCGGATAGCTGGGCAAGAGGAAGAGGTAGATAAAATGAATGCTGTAGCCGATATACTCCGATATACTTTGGGAGAATTAAAAGGGGGAACAGGCCCTTTGAAGCAAAAAAACGAAAATCTTCTAGAGGCAGATATGACTCAACTACGAAATAGTCTACGCCGAACTAGCATAATAAATTTTGGAGTGCTAGGGATAGTGGTACTGTTAGCTATGTTAGTAACCTTGTATGTTTTGCGTTCCTTAAAAGTCTCTATACAGCATCCTACGCAGTTCATCTATCAGTTAGCAGCTGGTAAAGTCAATGATGATTTGGTAGAAGCAAAAGATGAGTTAAATGAGGTAGTGCAGGCGGGAAACTTATTAGGTCATCAACTACGAAAAGCTCGTGATTTCGCTATTCAAGTAGGAGAAGGGCAGTTAGACCATCCTTTTGAACCAGCTAGCGAACAAGACATGCTTGGAAATGCCTTACTGCAAATGCGGGCTAAGCTAGTTACAATGGCCGAAGAAGAAAAAACACGTCACTGGATGAACGAAGGCATTACGAAGTTTTCTGAACTGGTACGAGTTAAGTATGAAAACAAGCGAGAATTTGCAGCCAGTTTGGTATCGGAATTGGTTAAGTATGTGGGAGCTAATCAAGGCGGATTATTTATCCGAGAGCAGCAAGAAAAAGATGAAGTACTTATGCTGCAAGGCTGTTATGCTTACGAACGACGAAAATACTTAGAGAAAGAAGTGATCCCAGGTGAAGGATTACTCGGGCAAGCGTACCTTGAAGAAGAAACCACCTATTTAACCGAAATTCCAGATAAGTATATTACCATTCGGTCGGGACTCGGTGATGCTAGTCCTAGTGCAATTCTAATAGTCCCTCTTAAATCTAATGAGCAATTAACTGGAGTACTGGAATTAGCTGCTTTTGGAGAGTTCACCCCCCATGCGATCGAGTTAGTAGAGAAAGTTGCAGAAATCATGGCCGCCCATATTGCCAACTTAGAAGCCAACGAGCGTACTCAACAGCTACTGAAATCAACGCAGGAGCAAGCCGAAGAACTCCGATCCCAAGAGGAAGAAATGCGCCAGAACATGGAAGAAATGAAAGCCATTCAGGAGCAAATGCACCGTAACCAACAAGAAGAGCAAAAGGCTTCGGTTACTGAAGAAGCGGAGCAGGTCTAATAAAGCGATACGAAAGCAGCACTCAAATGGCTGATTATGTCGGAGGCAATCAATGACTCCTGACTGAGTTTTTCCTTGGCCAAGTCACCTGCCAAACCATGTAGATATACTCCAAGTAATGCTGCTGAGAGCGAGTCATACTTTTGGGCAATGAGGGCAGTGAGAATTCCGGTAAGCACGTCGCCGCTGCCACCGGTAGCCATGCCAGGATTTCCGCTGCTATTGAAGTAAACTGAGCCTTCGGGAGTACCAATAGCCGTATGCGAGCCTTTCAGTGTGGTGTAAACGTGATACTTTTGACAAAATTCTCGTAATACATCTAAACGATGAAAATCGTCCCGGGCTTTCTCGGTAAGTCGTTCAAATTCTTTGGGATGGGGGGTTAGGATAGAGTTTTCGGGAATAAGTTCTAGCAATTCACGGTTTTTTCCGCAAATATTCAAAGCGTCGGCATCCAGTACCATTCGCTTTGCCCGGTCGTTAGCTGTTTTTAGTATCGCTTCCAGTCCTTGTGCTGTCTCTTCTTCCGTACCTAAACCGGGCCCAATCCCGATGACATCGTAATTCTCTAGACTGGTAGTTCCTTCTTGGGGTAAACTGCTGAAATGTTTCTCATGCTGATCTATCGTGGTCATGGCTTCAGGTACTGAGATTTGCATAATTTCGTAGCCACAGCGAGGTACGTGCACCGTTAGCAAACCAACTCCGCTTCGAGCGCAGGCTCGGCTGCACAGTACTGCCGCGCCCATTTTTCCGTAGCTTCCACTGATAAGTAGCGTCTTGCCGTAATCGCCTTTGTGAGAATGCCCCTTTCGCTCACGACGAAGCTCCTTCATCCAATCGTGGGTAAGATAGTGGTACTGCGTCTCAACTTCCTGTAAAAATTTAGTATCTAACCTAATATCCACGGCTGCCCAACTGCCTACGTATATTTCGCTCTGAGGAAGCAAAAACGCCAGTTTGGGTAATTGAAAAGTATAGGTAAAATCAGCTCGAATAACCGAATCATCTTCATTGACCGAAGAGTCAGCATACAAACCCGAGGGAATATCCACCGCCACTACGGTGCAACCATTTTTATTAATAACCTTCACTGTTTTGGCATACAAGCCTTCCAAAGCGCGGTTCAACCCTGAGCCGAACATTGCATCGATTACAATACTCAAATTAGGTAACTCCGGTAACTGAGACTCATCCGTTATTCGATGTACGGAAGGATGTTCGGCTAGTCGCTTTAGATTAGTTTCAAAATCATCAGACCCAGTTTTACTGCCGATAATAAAAATCGAAACATCGTACTGCTGAGCCAAAAGCATTCGGGCAATTGCTAGCCCATCACCCCCATTGTTACCTAAGCCACAAAAAATATAGATCGGGCAATTATGCTCCGGAAACTGCTGCACAAAGCGTTGAGTAAATTGGCGGGACGCCCGTTCCATCAGATCAATAGAAGCAATAGGTTCGCGCTGAATAGTCGCCGCATCAGCTTGTCGAGTCTGAGAAGCAGTGAGTATTTTCATCGATCAGAGGTTAGATGTTTGCCTTTTACCTGAATAGACTATTTTTGTTTAACAAAATCTGTGAAACGGAAACCAATAAAACAATTTGCAATTAGCAGTAAACAATGTACAATTTTTTGGTTCTAAAATAACAGCAATCTGTAACCTTAAACTTTCTAAGCCTGAATACCATAACACGCAAACACTATAAAACCATGTCAAAAAAAATCATTCAAACCTCGGAAGCTCCGGCACCTATTGGACCGTACAATCAGGCTATTCTTGCCGGAGATACGTTGTATGTTTCAGGACAAATTGCCATTGATGTTGCGTCTGGCGAGTTACTGACTGATAACATTACTCAGGAAACCCACCAAGTGATGAAGAACTTAGAAGCAATTCTTCGCACGGCTGAGATGCAATTCTCCCATGTAGTAAAGTGCAGTATCTTCATTCGGGATATGGGACAGTTTGCTACCGTTAACGAAGCCTACGGACAATACTTTCAAGCCGACCCACCCGCCCGGGAAACAGTAGAAGTGAGTGGCTTACCCAAAGATGTAAACGTAGAGATTTCCTGCATTGCGGTAAGATAAGCACCAGTGCTATTTGACCTACAAGGCTCATTATGAACGATCGGTTGCCCAGAAATGCCACCGCGCGATGATCGCGTTACTTATGCTTGACTACTTGATATGCAGTTACTTCCGGCGGAGAGTGAAACTCTAGTACTACCGTACTCAGGAAAAGAAGTTTTTGAGCGTATCCGGCAAGTAACCCGCCCAATGGAGCCATACCTCCCCCTTTCGGTGCAGGAAGAAGGTTTTCGGTTTAATGGAGTGGTGGAAGCAGATGAGTTTCGGCTATCGAGAAAGATTACTCGCCCTAATAGCTTTTTACCGATCATCATTGGGAAAGTAGCGCCTACTTCTAAAGGCTGCTTAGTCTTTCTATCTTATAAAATGTTTTCTTCTACCTTACTATTTATTGGCTTCTGGTCGGTACTCACTCTGTTAATTTCACTCTACTTTTTCTTTTATGAAAAGCTTTATAGCTACGGCACCATTGCTATTGCGATTGGTATTGTCAATTACGTGGTTGCGCTGCTCAATTTTCAGAAGCAAGTTAGAATTAGTCGTAGTTTAATCCGGCATACGCTGGAAGACTGAATCAATTGAAAATTAATAAGTGAAAGGGGATAATGGAAAATGAGTGTAGAGACTTGATTAATCAAGTCTCTACAGAAATCAAATTACCTCAAAATACCGCTTTAATTCCCAGTCGGTAACAGCCTGGGCATATTGCCGACATTCCCACTCGCGGGTACGCACGAAGTGATCGACAAAGTCTGTACCGAAGAGTTCTTCGGCAAGCTCGGAGGTTTTCATCGCCTGGGATGCTTCCCATAAATTTCGGGGCAATACTCCGTACTGATCTTCTTCATAGCCATTGGCTACCGTTTTAGGTTGATCGAGTTTTAGATTATTTTTAATGCCATATAAACCACTAGCCAAAGCTGCCGCCATCGCTAGGTAGGGATTCACATCTGAACCTGGTACTCGAGTTTCTAGCCGAGTTGATTTTTTGCCCCCGGCTAACACCCGTAGAGCGGTAGTCCGATTATCAGTTCCCCACGTAAGCGTAGTGGGTGCCCAAGCTCCTTCCACCAGCCGTTTATAGCTATTGATGGTGGGCGCGTACATCGGTAAAATATGCGGCAAGCAATGCAATTGCCCCGCTACGTAACTTTGCATCACCGATGATATTGCATCTGCTTCATCAAAAAACAAGTTTATCTGCTGATCACTATCCCATAGACTTTGGTGAATATGACCGCTACAACCGGGTAACTCTTGACTCCACTTTGCCATAAACGTGGCCATGATTCCGTGCTGGTAGGCAATTTCTTTCACTCCAGTTTTGAAGAGTACCGCACGGTCAGCCGCTTCCAGAATGTCGCCGTACAGAATAGCCGCCTCGTACACTCCCGGCCCAGTTTCGGTATGTAACCCTTCCAGCGGTATATCAAACTGAAGTAGTAAATCGAACAGGTCATTAAAAAATGGGCTGTTTAGTGAACTACGTAGTAGCGAATAACCGAACATACCGGGTGTAAGTGGCTCAATATGGGTAAACGATTTCTCATTTAGCGTTTCGGGGGTTTCAGCAAAATTAAACCATTCAAACTCTTGAGAGAACATGGGTGAATACCCCAAGTCTACGGCTTCCTGTTTAACTTTTTTCAGTAAGCTACGCGGACAAATGGCTAAGCCCTCACCCGACTCATTGACAAAATCACCCAGAAAAAACGGTAGATTTTCCTCCCAAGGGATCTGACGAAATGTATTGATATCTAGCTGAGCGTCAGCATCAGGGTAACCCGTATGCCAACCTGTGTATTTAGCGTTGTCGTAGGCTGTATCCACCGCATCCCAACCAAATACTACGTTGCAAAAGCCAAAACCACCCTCCAGAATGGACATGAACTTGTCTTTATGCACTACTTTCCCACGCAAAATGCCATCAATATCGGTAATAGCGAGCTTTACTTTGTGAGCCGGATGGTCGTTGACTGCCTGCTTAATTTCTTCCTGAGTCATAGAAATGGAATAAATAAGAGAATGATTAAACGTTGGAATGAGCGAGTGGAAAATCTACTTCTTAAAAAAGGTAAAGTTGAGATAAGATGCTAATGATTGGGTAAAATTAACAACGTGCTATTAGCAATTAGTAGAGAGCGGGGTGCCTGACGTAATGAGTAAGGCTAATATTTGACTTCTAGCTCCTAAAAGTCAAGATTTTATTGCTAAAAATGTTCAGGAGTGTACTCAACCTGTCCGATAACGGACATGCTATTTAGCCAAAAAGTGCGATTACCGCTATTTTAGGCAGTTTTTTGCTTTGGCACAGCAGTTGAAATATGTTTAGTGTATTTATTAACAAACAACATTTACCCAAAAATTTTAATAATCATGACAACGCTAGTAAACACCCCCAGCACTTTATTAATTGACACTGAATTTGCCGCTATCCCTTATTCTAAAGACACATTACAGCTAAATGAGAAATTAGGAATGCAAAGAAATACTACTCCTTTCTCAGGGATAGGGACAGGTAAATTTCGTCGTGTGTTTGACCGTCATGTTACTGCTTTCCGCCGGCGTTAATGGTGACAGATTCTTCTGAATCTACGGAAGTGCTCATAGCAATGGAATCTGTACTGACCGTAACTAGTACTTCCGCTGATTCTGATAGTTTCTTTTTCTCGAACCTCCTTCTTAAAATATATACCACCGGGCCGACTAGAAAATACACAAATCCACCGGCAATGGCGTACCAGGGAGCATTAGTCCATTCGGCTATCAAAGAAATGATAATTGATAGTACTGCCACACCCGCCTGAACAAAATACTGATACATAGTTCTGGCTGATTGCCACTGTTCTAAAACCGATAACGATAATGCCTCTTTCTGCTGAGTAGCGTGGCGATAAAGTAAGGCAAAGGCTAACATCAGTGAGAAATAACCCGTACTGTAGATAACCATAATGGTAAGGAGGTTTTCTAAACTGGATACAGATGTCACCAGTACGTTAAAGGCTACCCGGTCGAAGTCTATTCCGAAGAGCATTAGCAGCATGTAGCCGAAGTAGCGTAGCATAAAACTAATAACAAACTTGAGCGGATAGACATAAAATAAGACTACCAACAACAAGAAAGTATTTAGTACAACAGTACGCTTATCCTTCAGGCCAAACCTTAGAAAATACAGATAGTGTTGGTACCATACTGCGATTAGAACAGTCGTACTGGCGGCAAAGGCCAGAATATCCCTCGTAAAACTAATAAGTTCTTCGCTCGTCTCCGGAATTTTTGATGAAATCAATAGCAAAGTAATAGCCAGAGCAAACACCCCGTCGCTGAGCTGCTCTAGACGGGAAGAACCTTCTCCTCGAGGGGTGTAAGTGCTTGAGCTGTTCGTTTTACGTTGTTTCAGATTATGGCGTAGACTCATTATATATCTCACTAAATTTGGCTGCTAACTAGCTCCTTAGTAAATAAGATACAATTACTTTCTAAAGATTACACGTACGACTTTCTACTTTGACCAAGTAAACTCCGGCAATCGTACAAGCTCCCCGCCTTTCTTTGCTGACTCGTGGGCGAGAATTCCTACGCAGGTCATATTCGCTGATTGTTGAGCGTTGGGGTAAGGCGCACGTTTATTAACTAGCGCGTCCAGAAACTCGTGGATCAAGTGCGGATGAGAACCACCGTGTCCCGCCCCCTGAGTGAACGAAAGGTGCTGATTATCATCCGAATCGTATACTCCTCCAGTGGTGAACGGTTGAATGGGTTCGGGAAGTAAATGAGCGTAATCCGGACACTCTACTCTTTCGGGAATTTCTGGTTCAGGCTTTTTGGCATTGTGTACCACCAGTGGTTCGCCTTCAATCAACGGCCACTCCACCGCTTTCTTCACTCCGTATACTTCAAAGCTTTCGCGATACTGTCGGGCTACGTCAAACAATGAACGATAAATATGAGCACTTAAATCTGAGTCCTTAAACTTGATATGCGTAGTTTCTACCGCGTAAGGCGAATTATAATATTGGTGCAATTCCTCCCGGATAGTACCCGAACCAAAACAGGAAACGTATTCGGCTTCACTGCGCGTCAGTCCCAAAACCGGACCAACACAGTGGGTAGCGTAGTACATGGGTGGTAATCCCGGCCAGTAATTAGGCCAACCGTCCATATCTTGCTGGTGGCTGGCTTTTAGAAACTGCACTTTGCCTAACTCACCTTTTTCGTATAGTTCTTTCATGAACAAAAATTCCCGGGCGTAGATGACGGTCTCCATCATCATGTAGGTCAGGCCGGTTTCCTCTGTCAGTTTTACAATTTCTTCGCACTCTTCTACGGTGGTAGCCATCGGCACCGTGCAGGCCACATGCTTGCCAGCTTTCAGTGCCTTAATGGACTGTATAGCATGATCGGGGATGGGGGTGTTGATGTGCACAGCATCAATATCTGGATCTTTCAGCAGTTCATCGTAGTCCGTATAGCACTTCTCAATATTGAAGGCATCGCCGATCTCATCCAGTTTGGATTGAGTTCGCTGACAGATAGCGTACATATTCGCGTTAGGGTGATGTTGATAAATTGGGATGAATTCGACCCCGAAGCCTAGTCCGATAATGGCGATATTAATCTTCTGATCACTCATAGTTGTTAGGTTAGTTATCTAATGACAAGATATTTCTTTCTGCTTGACCTTAAAAGTTCAGGCTAATAATTGTTTCAGAAAGGCTAATCCGTCCGAGGCAAAGCTATCCTGGTCTTCCGCTAAATGGCGCCAGATGCAGACGGCTCCAGCCAGCTCCTTAATTTCGGGAGTGAAGCTCTCAATGGAGACACAGCCCTGATAATCTACTTGTTGTAGCCCTTTTTTAAGATCATCCCAGCGAAATTGTCCGGTCCCTGGAGTACCTCGGTAGTTTTCGGATACTTGCACGTGAATTAGTTTATCGCCCACGGTGGTAATAGCCTGCTCTATATCCGGCTCCTCAATCCCCATATGAAAGCCATCCAGTAGCACACCTGCGGCCGGGTGGTTAATATCGTCAACTAATTGCCGAACGTCGCTGGCCGTATTAACCAAATCCGTCTCGAAGCGATTGAGGGGTTCCAAAGCAATTTGCACCCCGCTTTGCTGGGCCATCTGGCAGGCTTTCTGTAAGTTCTCTACTGCCCGATTCCACTCTAACTTCCGCTGCTCGTCCGGAACCATCCGGGCTTTGCCCACTGCTGAGTACATGGGTCCGGCTACAAAACTGGCTTCCCATTGGTTGCATAAAGCGAAGCACTGTTCAATGTAGTCAAAGCAGGCCTGATGCATGGTGGGGTCATCGTGCGTGAGATCGCGGGTGGGCCCAAAGGCCGCGCATACGATCGGAGCTAAATCGTGTTCATCCAGCGCCGCCTTCACCTTCGCTCCATCAATCAGTTCGGGATATTCTACTGGTATCTCTACCGCATCGTAACCCATTGCTTTAATTTTTGGAAAAAGCCCTACGGTATCAGTCGTAAAAGGAGAAGTCCAGAGCCAAGTGCTAACGCCAAAGGTGATCATAATTGATGACTAACGAGTAATGATAAATGAATAATTAATAAGCTGAATGGTTGAATTGTTAATTGCTAACTGTTATTCAACAAATATTCCGGTCTCCAGCTTCCGTTCATATCGGCTGAGGCTCTACCACTTTCATAGTGCCCTGCATAATGCGCCAGTGGCCGGGGAAGGTGCACAGAAATGGGTACTCGTCGGGCTGATCGGGAGCAGTAAACGTCAGTTCTACGGTTTGCTCAGGGTCTACTAGTTCGGTAGCGAACAACACTTCCGGCATATCCGGGATATACTGTTTCTCGGCCCCTTGTGGATCAGTAGCTAGTTTATCGGCAGCGGCACCTACGGTTTCGGTCGTGCCGGGCTGAATGATCAGTAAGTTATGCTGCATGAAGTCGGGATTTTCAAAAACGATCTTCACCGGCTTACCGGCTTCTACCACAAACTCTTCTAGGTCGTACTTCATCGCGTTCTTCACCGTCTTGATTTGTACGATGATGGCATACTCCCTTTCCGTTTCGACTTCCACCCCAGCAAATTCTTCCTCTCTATTCCAATAAGTATCCATAAGTAGCGACGCAATAGTTTGATTACCCTCAAACAAATTTTTGGTTCCTTTTCCGAACTCCTCTTTCACTTCATATCGCCAATCTCCCGCCAATGCTACTCGATAGTTGCCGATCTGCACAAAAAGTTGATTCTCATCGCCGCTAAACCCTCCTACATTCTGGTTGTCTCGCACCCGAACCGCAATGATATTTTCACCTGACTTAAGTACACGAGCTGGAATTACGTATTTCCGGTCTTTGTCGTAACTGTCCTCGAGCCCTCCTACCTTTATTCCGTTTACCCAGGTTTCATCGGAGTCATTAATGGATCCTAGCGAAATCATTCCCACTTGGTCGGCATATCCATCTGGAATAATTACTTTTTTTCTAAACCATACGACCCCATCAATGTCTAATCCTGCTTCCTCTATTAATTGAGGTAATTGCATGGTGTTCCAACCGGCATCATCGTATTCTGGACTCTCTCTCGAAACCATAATGGCTTTCTTAGCTTGTAGCTTTTCGTACTGCGGATGTTCGGCCAGATAAGCATTTATAAATCCCTCCCGATGGTTAGCTGCTGCGGCGTAGGTTGCACTAGCTAGCCAGTTATCTTCCTGTACCGTTTGCTGTTGACTCAAATCGTATAATTGTTGCCCCAAACCATTAGAGCCCGGCATTTCGGAGAGTGCCAATACCGCCGCTAAGCGAACGTGAGGGTCGGCATCCTGTATTAGTTTAGCCTGTACAATGGCTTGGTTGGCCCAAGGCGTTCGGGGTAATACCTGAGCCGCCGCTCGCCGCACTCCAGCCGCCGGATGATGGAGTGCATTAACTACCGCCCGATAAGCTTCTTCGTTAGAACCATCCAGAGCTCCCAGCCCGTGTAGCGTCCACAGCACATGGATCGCTCCGGGATTTAGCCCTAGCACGTCGGTAGAAGTCTTCTTAATAATTTTGTATAGATCAGGTAGTACGTCATCTTCTTGTCGTTCTACCAATAGTCGCTGAGCGGTAGCACGCCAAAACATATTTTCGTGTTCTAAAGCTGCTACTAACCCTTCCGGATCATCTTTGCTGAGCGTTACTGGCTCGTAAGGCGGGGCTTTTTGGTAAACCACTCGCCAGATGCGACCGTGCTTCCGGTCGCGCAATAGATTGACGTAGGCATTTCCTTCGCCGGTTTCGGCTTCGTAGCCACCCCGATCAGGAGTAGGAGTGGGGTTATGCTGTACGATAAAGTTGTACCAGTCCGCTATCCATACGGCTCCGTCTGGCCCAACTTTGGCTTCCACGGGCGCCACCCATTCGTCGGCTCCGGCAAAAAGGTTACCGGCATTTTTTTCTACAAAACCCGCTCCTTCCTTCTCAATTCGAGCCTGATGCACCAGGTGGCCGGTAGGCTCGCAGATAAACGCAATCTGGTTCCAGTATTCCTGAGGAAACGAACGGGCCGTATAAAAGCGATGCCCGGAGGCCGCGGTGAAGCCACCCCAAACATCTACCTGCCGAGTGGTGGAGATAGGTTGCATAGCGTAGTGCCCGTCAATTTTGGCACTTCCCTGGGCGGGTATGCCGTCTACATTCTTCAGATAATTGTTGGCAATACCCAGATAAACACTGTGGGTGTTGTTGGCGGTGGAAGCGAACACATCAAAGTCTTCGGTAAAGCCTAACCCCCAAGTATTATTACTCGTGCGAGTCAGATATTCAAAATCCGAGGCGTCCGGGGCCAAGCGGTAAACACCCTGTCCAAATTCCCGGTCTTTACCGGCTATAGTTCCTTTGAAGCCAGAATAACCTACCACGCCCCAAATCCAGTTGTCTAGGCCGTAGGTGAGGTTAGATGGCCCAGCGTGGGTGTCGAAAGTACCCCAACCGGTTAGAAGGTCTCTTCGTACATCGGCTCGATCATCACCGTCCGTATTCTGCAAAAACAGAAAGTGGGGAGCCTGAGAGACGATCACTCCACCGCTAGCAAAGACCAGGCTGGTCGGGATATTCAAATTTTCAGCAAACACCGTAAATTTATCGGCTTTGCCATCGCCATCGGTATCTTCACAAATCTTGATGCGGTCGTCGCCTAGGCCATCTTGGTTACGCACTGTGTTGGGATAATCGACCGTCTCAATAACCCATAGTCGTCCGCGCTCATCCCACTCCATAGAAATAGGATTGATAATATTCGGTTCGGAAGCGAATAGCTCCAGCGAAAAGCCTACCGGCACTTGAATCAGCTTTTTGGATTCTTCCGGAGAAAGAGGCAATTGATACTGCGGAGCCGGATCACGCTTCTCGTAGTTCGGTATGTTATCTCGCGCTTCGTACTGTAGTTCCGGCAGAGTTTCTATGTAAGCCTGCCACTGCTCCTTCACCTTATCCTCTACTGCCAACAGAATCCCGGACTCTATCAGATCGTGAAACTCCGGCTGGCTCCAGGTACGCTCGTCGTGGCCGTAGGCAGTGTAAAACACCCGGCCATCACCGTAGGTATTGATCCAGGTCCAGGGCTCTCGCTCATTGCCTTCCTGGCGTTCCATCAGCACGTTGATATCTTCGCTGATTTTATGATGGACGTAGGTTTCATCCCAGGTACTAAATTCTTCTACGCCGGCCAAAGCCGGATGATCCGCTTGGATGATATCGGCTGTGAAAGTACCTGTTTCGTGTTTTAGAAACTGTCCACCCACCATCTCGATGTACTCGGGAGAATTACGGAAGCAGAAGCTGGCGCAGTGTACCGGAATGAACGCTTTACCGCTGCGAACATACTCTAGCAAAGCACTTTCCTGAGCCAGAGTAATTTCATCGTGATTGGCGTAAATCAGCAAACCATCGTATTTGGATAGCGTTTCAGAATTTAAATCGTTCGGGTCTTCGGTATAGGAAAAAGTAATTCCGCGCGGATAAAGAGCTGAAGCTAAGATAGGCATGTATTTTTCGGAATCATGGTGTTCTGAATCGTGCCCCAGAAATAGGATGTTAATGGTGCGAGGGCCAGTATCGTTGGTGGCTGATTGCTGGGAGTGGCATCCGTACAGAAAAAATAGTAAGGCTGCCAGGAGAGTGGTGTAGGTTGTCATATCTGCCGAGTAGTGTTAGTTGTTGTATAATCTTAGCAAAATCTATTAACAATCAGTTAAAGCTAAGAAAATAGTTGTTTTAACAAAGCCAGCTCGCCGAAAGCTATTCCGTTTTACTAAGCTATCAGCCTTTCTTCTAGTTGTTAGTTGCGAAGTTTCTTCTCAAAAAAGTTGGAACACTTTATCTGGTTATCTTCGTTATCTCATAAATATTTATCTGAAGAAGTAACTATGAGACTACCCAACACTAGCATTTTCGCCTTGAGCATATGCTCCCTACTCTTTTTATCCAGTCATCACCCAAAAGAAACAGTATTGGATTCTAATTACTTAACTGACACCACCAACGTACTACTGCAAGAATGGACTGGCCCTTACGGCGGAGTCCCTGCCTTTGACGAAATGACCGTTGAGGCGGTAAAACCTGCTCTAGAGCAGGGTATGGCGATGAGCTTAGAAGAAATTGATGCTATCGCCAACAACTCCGAAGAGCCAACTTTTGAAAACACGATTGTCGCGATGGAGAAGGCAGGTGAAGAACTGGGTCGGGTATTTACTTACTACGGCATCTATAGTAGCAATAGATCGTCACCTGAGTTTCGGGAGGTGCAGCAAGAGATGGCTCCTAAGTTATCGGAATATTCTTCAAAAATTTCCCAAAATGAGGCATTATTCAAGCGAATCAAAGCCGTATACGAAAAGGCTCAGCAGACTCCACTGGAAGACGATCAGCAGCGGTTGGTAGAATTGATCTACAAGCAATTCCAGATGAACGGAGCTGAGTTAGACGAAGAAAAGAAGCAACGCTACGCGGAGATCAATAAAGAGCTTTCCAAACTCTACACCCAATTTTCCAATAACGTACTAGCTGACGAGGAAGGCTACGTAACCTATCTTTCCGAAGACCAGCTCAGTGGTTTGTCCGAGCCATTAGTTAAAGCTTACGCCAAAGCCGCGGCTGACCGAGGTAAAGAAGGGATATACGCCGTTACCAACACCCGCTCATCTATGGATCCTTTTTTAACTTATTCAGATGAGCGAGACGTGCGGGAGAAAGTATGGCGCACTTACTATTCAAGAGGAGATAATGGCGATGAACACGATAATAATAAGATCATTGAAGAAATTTTGAAGCTTCGCAAAGAGCGGGTTGGTTTGTTAGGCTACGATAACTATGCCGAGTGGCGTTTACAGGATCGGATGGCTAAGACTCCTGAAAACGCAATGGAATTGATGAATGCCGTGTGGCCTGCTGCCATTGCCCGAGTGGCCGAAGAAGTGGAAGATATGCAGGCAATTGCCGATGCCCAAGGTGATGATATTACCATTAAACCCTGGGACTACCGCCACTACGCCGAGAAGGTTCGTCAGCAAAAGTACGATCTAGATTCGGATGAGGTGAAAGAATATTTGCAGTTAGATAAATTGCGGGAAGCTATGTTCTTTGTAGCGGGCGAATTGTTTAACTATGATTTCACCTCTGTGCCCGACGGAAAAGTGCCAGTCTTTCATAAGGATGTAAAAGTTTGGGAGGTGACTGATAAAACATCAGGTGAACATATCGGACTCTGGTACCTTGACCCTTTCGCCCGTACTGGAAAACGTTCTGGTGCCTGGGCTACTACCTACCGCAGCCATACTACTTTTGATGGAAAGGAAACCGTACTGGCATCTAATAACTCTAATTTCGTAAAACCTGCTCCAGGCGAGCCAGTACTGGTTTCCTGGGATGATGCTACTACCTTCTTTCACGAATTTGGTCACGCCCTACATTTCTTTTCATCCAACGTGCGCTATCCTACGCTTAACGGTGGCGTGCGCGACTATATTGAATTCCAATCACAACTGTTAGAACGTTGGCTGTCTACCGATCCAGTGATTGAAAATTATTTGGTGCATTACGAAACAGGTGAGCCAATGCCACAAGAGTTGGTCAGCAAGATTAAGAAAGCGGCTACTTTCAATCAAGGCTTTGCTACTACCGAGTATTTAGCTTCTGCTTTGATGGATATGAAACTTCATTTGACTGATCCAGAAAATCTGGATGTAGATCAATTTGAGAAAGAGACACTGGCTGCCATGAATATGCCCGAAGAGTTAGTAATGCGTCATCGCACTCCTCACTTTGGCCATGTATTCTCGGGCGAAGGCTACGCCACAGCTTACTACGGCTACATGTGGGCCGATGTGCTCACTGCGGATGCAGCCGAGGCTTTTGCCCAAGCCCCCGACGGATTCTACGATAAAGAGTTAGCTGATAAACTGGTAAAATATCTCTTTGCTCCCCGCAACGCCATGGATCCCTCGGAAGCCTACCAAAAGTTCCGAGGTCGCGATGCCCAAATTGATGCTCTGATGCGCGACCGGGGCTTCCCCGAAAATACAGAAGCCGGAGCGGTTCCCCGCCGGGATCGAAAACCGGAGACCGGACGCAATCAATAAAAAGGAGAAGGGATAAGCTACTAATGTCCGTATTCCATTTTCCCTTCTTCTCTCCCTATTCCTCCCTCCTCTTTTCATTTTCCGATCCCGGCGGGAAACTGCTTCGGACTCCGTTCTCCCATCTTCGTCTCCAACCTTTACAATTTTTTTCTCGTTAGTACGTCTTAGTAATCACCATGAAAGCATTGAGTTTAACCGGTGGGTTGGTATCGAGTAAAGAGAATGAAATTAGCCTGGCAGTACAGCGTGAACGTCCACGTTTACTAAGTTTTATTCAACAACGTATACCTGACCGAGAAGAAGCCGAAGATATATTACAAGACGTGTTTTATCAGTTCACGGAAGCCTACCGCACGGTAAAGTCTATCGACCGGGTCACCTCCTGGTTATTCACTGTAGCCCGTAACAAAATTACCGATCGCTACCGGAAGAAGAAACCCCGCAGTTTTAGCGAACAATCCGTAAGTTCTGACGAGGGCGATACCGCTCTCCGACTAGAGGATATGTTAACTGATCTCAGTAACCATCCTGAAAGCAAATTAATGCGTTCCGTCATATGGCACGCCGTAGAAGAAGCCTTGGAAGAAATGCCTCAGGATCAACGAGAGGTATTTGTTATGCACGAATTTGAGGATTTGAGCTTCAAGGAAATTAGTACTATTACTAACGCCCCAGTTAACACCCTACTATCACGAAAACGATACGCAGTTTTATTTTTACGCAAACGATTGCAAAACTTATACGACGACCTACGCGATTAGTGCAAACTATCTTATACTAAGAAAAATGAAACGCTACTGGATTTTAAAAATGATTGTCCTGAGTGCCTTAGCCATTTTGGCACTTAGTGCAGTTGTAATGTTACTCTGGAACTGGTTAGTACCATCATTATTTAATGGCCCATCTATATCCTTTGGTCAATCACTAGGTTTATTGGTTCTATCAAAGATACTTTTTAGCAGTCTGGGACGAGGGCGTTGGGGTGGTGGCTACTTAGCCCGTAAACGTGCTTGGAAGCGCCGATTCGAGGAAAAATGGAGCAATATGACCCCTGAAGAGCGAGAACAGTTTAAAGCCAATATGAAACAACATTGTAGTAAGTGGGGTTGGATGTCTCAGCCTTCTACGCTAGAAAAATCTTAAGAAGATAGTGTAGCTCTCTTTTACAAAACACACTTTTATCTCCAAAAATAACTTTCCTAAAAATACTTTATTAAATTGATTGCACCAATTAACTATTATGTAGTTGATCAGTGAATAGTTTATACTTTTTAAATAAGAGAGTCGTTATCTCGGATATGAGTGGTTCATTATCAATTTTCCTCAGCTACTTATTTTTTTGCTTGAGCGGAGTAGCAAGTATGGCTCAATCCGTAAACTCTGATAGTCTAGCTCGTACCTATCTTCAGGCTGATGGTACTGAACAAACCCGTATCTTGAAAGATCTGAGGGATCAGCCTGATCAGATGCTAACCCTAGGGCTAAGAATTAAACAACAATCGCAACAGTTAGGTATTCCTGATACCCTATCAAACGTAGATTACAATATAGCTTTTGCTCATTACAACAATGGTAATTACGATAGTGCTGTCCAGATTCTGGATCAAACTATTGATATTTTGCGCAAAAATGCCAATAAGCCATCTCTATTAGCCAATATGCTAAATCTGGCGGGAATTGCTTATGACCTTCAGGGGCGGTACCCCAAGGCATTACAGAGTTATTATGAGGCTCTAACTATTTGGGAAAAGCAAGAAGATCAAAGAGGGCAAGGTATGGCCTATCTTAATATTGGTAATGTTTATGCCTATCAAAAAGAATTTTACAAAGCGATTGAGTATTACGAAAAAAGTCTGGAAATAAGCCTGGCTACCCAAGATACCACAAGCATTGTTTATCTATACTCCAACATTGGCCTAATTTGGCGTAAAAATTTGGATAGTTTGGATTTAGCGATGGATTACTATCAACGTTCCTTAGAATGGGCCAAACAACAAGATGATGAGGATGTGACGGCTATTCCTCTATACGGAATCACGCATGTACAAATAAAGCGAGAACAGCTTGATGAAGCTCTTTCTAATGCTAAATATATCCTAGAACTTGCTCAGCGCCAACAAAACACCAACACTAAATTGTATGCTTGGCAATTATTAGCCCATGTACGATGGGCTAGGAAAGAGCAGCAGGCGGCACTTCGGGCAGCTACTGAGGCTTACAATCTAGCGGTAACCAGCCAGGCACCCATGGAAATTAGTACATCGGGTAAGCTATTGGCTGACTATTATTCCGGGTTAGGCGATTTTGAGAAGGCTTACAAATATCAGGCTGTCCAAATGGCATATCAAGATAGTGTCTACTCTATTGAAAAAAGTAAAATTATCTCTAACCTCGAGCGTACGCGAGCCGAGACTGAAATTGAGATGCTTGAGAAAGATAATGAACTAAAAGAAGCCCTGATTGCCAAACGTGAAGCGGCCATAGCAAGGCAGATGGGATACGTAGTTGCGGCCTCTTTACTTGCTGTTTTTTTACTTTTTGGATTAGCCTTTCTTTATCGTTCCAATAAGCAGCGAAAGCAAACAGGATTACAGTTAGCTGAGCAAAAAGAGCAGATTACCAGAAACAATGAGGAACTTACTCAAGTGAATGATAAGCTTCGGCAGCAACAGCAACAACTACAAGATCAAAATCAAGATCTTGTGCGGTTAAATGAATTGAAAAATAAACTACTCTCCATCATTTCCCACGACTTTCGAAGCCCACTTAGCTCTCTACAAGGGATTATTGCTATGCTCAACAGCAACGCTCTTTCACCCAAAGAGATCGAGCAAGTGTTTGAATCCTTATCTTCTAAAGTCGAGAATACGACCAACATGCTCGATAATCTATTGAAATGGACCCGCAATCAGATGCAAGGTATTCGGGTATTACCTGAATATTTTACGTTGTCTACTTTAGTAGAAGAGGTTATTCATTCGCAATTGATTTTAGCTGAAAAAAAAGAAGTATTTCTCCACTGTAGTATCGACTCAGGCCTGTCAGTTTACGCCGACCCCGAGATGGTACGGCTCATTGTACGAAATTTAGTTTCTAATGCCATTAAGTTTACCTCAAAAAATGATTCTATCACAATAAAGGCTTCTACAGAAGATACTAAGGTGGTCATTTCGGTAATCGATACAGGGATCGGTATGAGCGCGGAAGATATAGACAAACTGTTTCAGCTCAAGGAGCACACTACCTACGGTACCCACAACGAAAAAGGTACCGGATTAGGACTAATTCTGTGCCATGAGTTTGTTGAAATAAATGGAGGCAGAATTTGGGTAGAGAGCGAAAAAGAAAAAGGTAGTACATTCTATTTTACTTTGGTTACTCAACCTGAGCACTTTCCGGTTCACTTACAAAGTAAGCCGTCAGTGCCTACTGCAGTATAGATTTTACTTTCAATACAATAGCTTTCTAATGTATAAAATCATAACTAATATTATTTTAATACAATGTACTTTTATTATGAAAAGGCGCTTTCTATAGTGTACTTCATTGTCCTTCTTGCGGAAAGTTTATCTGCGTAGTTGTACTAGCTACCAGAAATATTATTCATGAGCATGCGTTACTGGATTATTATTGCTTATGCGTCCTTCTCGCTAATTAGGTCGGGCGATGCCCTAGCTCAGTCTCAATTCTCAGATAGCCTCGCCCAAGTATTTGTAAATGCTTCCCCTCAAAAACAGCAAGATATCATCAACGCATTAGATGAAGAGGCTAACAATAACCCTAAGCAGACTATAACTAGTGCTCAAGGAATTCTGCAACTAGCTAAACAGCAAGGGCAACCCGATACATTATCTGGTATTTATCTTGCGCTAGCTAACGCCTACCAGATTACTGGCAGCTACGACCTTTCCGTCCTAAATGCTACCAAAAGCATCGATATACTTCGCCAGCAGCCAAATACCTCGGCTCGGCTAGCCAATGTCCTAAACTTATTAGGCACTACTCAAGGCCTTCAAAGCCATTACGTTGAGTCACTCAAAAGCCATCATGAAGCTTTAGCCATCTATGAGCATTTAGAAAATAGACAGGGAATTGCTAGAACGTACATTGATATAGGCAATCTACATTCGTTTCAGAAAGAATTCCATGACGCTATCAATTACTACGAGAAAAGTCTCGATCTTAGTTTAGCTATTCAAGACACTATTAATATAGTCTATTTATACTCTAATATTGCCCTAATATGGCGTAAGCACCTAGACAGTCTAGACCTAGCAATAGAATACTATCAGCACTCTCTTGAGTGGGCGGAGCGGCAAAATGACGAGAACGTCACTTTTGTGCCCCTGTACGGATTTACTCATGTTTTGATAAAACTGGGGCAACTGGACAAAGCACTTTCCAACGCTAAATATATTTTAGATCTTACCCAGCGTCAGCAGAACATTCGTACTCGATTGTATGCTTGGCAGTTACTGGCTCACGTACGATGGGCTAGGAAAGAGCAGAAGGCGGCACTTCGGGCAGCCACCGAGGCCTACAACCTAGCGGTAGAGAGCAAAGCCCTACTAGAGATTGGTGAATTAGGTAAACTGTTAGCCGACTACTATTCTGAGTTAGGCGATTTTGAAAAGGCACACCAATATAGATCGGTACAAGTAGCCTATCAGGATAGTGTCTACTCTGTTGAAAAAAGTAAGATCATCGCTAATCTGGAACAAACCCAAGCAGAAACGAAGATCAGAGTGCTAGAGAAGGATAATGCTCTGAAAAAAGCCCGGATTGAACAGCAGATGATTTATACCGTTGGCACATCACTAGTAGCGATCTTACTGCTTGGCGCACTCATTTTGGTGTACATCTCATATACTCATCGTAAGAAGCTAATATTTCAACTAGCCGAGCAGAAAGAGGAGATTGAGACCAATAATGATCAACTTGTTCAAATGAACGACAAGCTTCAACAGCAACAACAACAGCTAGAGAGCAAAAATCAGGATCTCTCCCGCCTAAACCAACTGAAAGATAAACTACTTTCCGTCATTTCTCATGACTTCCGAAGCCCACTCAACTCTCTCAAAGGAATTATTAACATTCTAGATAGTGGAGGTCTCTCGCCTCATGAAATACCACAACTCTTCGGCACCCTCTCTACCACCGTAGACAATACTACTAATATGCTCGATAACTTACTGAAGTGGACCCGAAACCAAATGTCAGGAATTCGGGTCACCCCAGAGCAATTTACCCTATCAAAGACTATTACTGAGGTAATAGGTATCCAAACCACCATTGCTGAAAAGAAGGGAGTGACACTAAAGAAGAAGGTAGACGCTGCTATTTCAGTATACGCTGACCCCGAAATGATCCGACTGGTTATTAGGAACCTAGTTTCTAATGCGACTAAATTTACTGATAAGGGTGATACTATCACGATAGAGGTGCAACAGCAAGACCAACAAGTGTTAGTCACTGTGAGTGACACTGGAGTGGGCATTAGTCCCGAGGATATGAAGAAGCTCTTCCATTTAAATAATCATACCACCTACGGCACAGCCAATGAAAAGGGGACAGGTCTGGGTTTAGTTTTATGTCGAGAGTTTGTCGAAGGGAATGGTGGCAATATTTGGGTAGAAAGTGAACTTGATCAAGGTACTACCTTTTTCTTCACCTTGATAACTAAACCAGATGACTTCCCCGAAGGAGAGCAGGAGCAAAATTCTGGCGAAACTGATTTAGCAGATAATCATAAAACAACGGAAGTTGTACACTGACAACTACGGTAGTTGCTCCATCAGTTTGTAACTTTTCTATTGTTTCTCCCTCATTAGGAGGTTCGGTGGCTACTTTCAAGGCCATCTGTTGCATAGCAAATATGTCTCGCTTTCCTACTACGACAGTAGCCAGTACATCCCACATATGATACAAATAATCGTACCCCGGAATAGAATTAATTGTAGTAGCCCAACACACCGAAGCTAGCTGAGAAACCTCGTACTGTGATTGACGGGCTAATTGCTTCAGAAAGGGCATTCCTACCGGAACATGATTGGTCACATCGAGCGGAATCAGAGTCAGTGGCAGATTTTGCTTTAGGAGCCAGTAGGCAGAAGGGGCATCCCAATACACATTCCACTCGGCTGAACCGTTGTGGGTGTATGTTCGCACATTGCCAGGTACATGAATGGCTCCTGCCATCCAGACAATCTCTTTGATTTTCCCAGCTATGGATGGATCTTTCTTAAGTGCGTCAACCAGGGTAGTACAAGGGCCTGTCATCAAATAGGTTACAGGCTGATTAGTATTATTTAATATTTCTACTGTAAAGTCTACACCGTCTGATGAACTCAAGGGAGTGGTCGGTTCGTCAATGGCAAGTAGCTGAGGTAGCGCATTAATAATTTGGGGTTGTGCTCGCCAAATGTCAGGAAAAGCATTTACACCCCGCACAGCACTTATCGCCAAGGGCGTATCGGTTCTTCCCATTAAATCCATAAACTTCCGGGAAGCTTCGGCAGCGTAGCTCGGATAACAATCAGCAGGAGTGACTACCACGCCAGCTAATTTCGTCTCTGGCATCGTTAGTAATAGTAACAGCGAGAGTAAATCATCTACTCCTCCATCATGATCAAAAAATACAATTTGCTTCATATCAAAGTCGTGGCCGCCTTGAGATAACTAAGGCAGTTTTCCAGTCCAGCGGATGGCGTTTTCCAGCATCTCTAGATGAAAAGGCTCTTCAAAAGCCGCCGCTTGGTGACCTAATACGGAGTAAAAAGCCCGCCCCTGCCCTACGGTTCGGTACCAAGCAATGGGATGGTCATCGCCCATGCCCCAATCTTTATCAGTCACCAAAAAGCCGAAGTTTCCGCTAGGATTAATTTGAGATTCATCTAGCGTGTACAGTATATCAGCGTCACTGTCGCGCGGGTTAGTAGAAAAAACATACCATTCTTCCTCTCGCTCCCAGCGAGCTGGTAAATCTTCTGCTATTGGATGATTAGCAGCGTCAGGCTCTAAGTGAAGAACTGATTCTTGAATTTGGGGATCGAGCGGATGGTGAGAAAAGTCAGCACCAATCACTTGCTGTTCATACCACTCCCACTGATGAGAATTATCGCCCGCCGCGTGAATGCCTACAAATCCTCCCCCACCTTCCAGGTACGTGCGAAACGCCTGACGCTGCTCGTCGTTTAGTACTTTACCGCTAGTGTTGTTCCAAACCACTACCTTAAACTTAGCTAACTGCTCGGAATTGAATACCGCACCGTTATCCGTCGTAACTATTGACCAGCCATTTTGTCTCACAATTTTTCGATAAGCAGGTAGCGAAGCCTCAATAGCATCACCGTGGCGGTAGCCATTGGTTTTAGAAAAGATCAGTATCGCATTTTCGGTCAGATCAGTAGGGAGTTCGGGCGGAGTCGTTTCGTAAAAGTTGAAGCCGTAGCGGGCTTTGTAAATGAATAAACTCATCCCGATAACCGCTATGAGCACTAATCCCGCTAAAGAAATACCGACAATCTTCAAAAATTTTCTCATACTAGCTTGAAACTTGGTTCAAAAACTCTATCCAGTTTACTACGGCTACCAGGGTTTCCTCATCTTCTTTCTCGCCCACAAACACCACGTAGATATCGTGCTTGCCCGATACTTCTTCGATAGCCGTTAACGGCTCCTTGAAGCCCATCGTGGTTAAACCCTGTTCCAGCTCTACACTACCCAGTAGCTCTCCATCCGGTGCATCCAATCGATACTCTACCGTTCCACCGTTAGTAATACCGGGTGCCATACCAAACTGCCCTTTGATAGCGGCTACGCCAGTCAGATCAATGCTTTTGAACATAAATGATTTGCCGTGCTGCCCCACCACAATGGTCATATCTTCGTCTATACCAGGAGTATCTTCCGCTTTTACTGGAAACTTCATGGCTTGCCCTTCATCATAATCTTCAGCCTCAATGCGGGGATACCTTAGCAGAAGGGATTGCTGCACGCTGAGTGACCCTACCGCTTGTCCGCCCTGATCAGTATAGCTGGCCGTTAGTACGTAGCTTCCGTAGGGGTTCTTCTCTAGATGCGAACGACTAGTGTAGGTGCCCTGAGGAGGGTACTGTGATTTGGGTGGCACATCACCGGATAGCGACAAAATATAGTCTGCCATTTGCGCGGCTTGCTGAGTTGATATACCGGGATGAGCTGCCATAGCTACCTCACCCCAATTACCGCTGCCGCCCTGTACAATTTTTCCGGCCAGCATATCGCGAGCTGTTTCATCTCCTTGATAGTGCTGGGCAACTTTCTGGTAAGACGGGCCGATAGATTCACCGACTTCTTTGTGACAGGCCATACAGTCAGAATTAGCAATTAGTTGCTTACCAAGCATACCTACTGGGGTGCCGGCCATAGAGGCATCAGCCAGTTCAGCGTGATCTTTAGCAGCTAGCACCTTATCTCGGCCTTCGGGTAGATAGTCAAATGAAACGATGACGCGGGAAGGATCAATCGTGCCATTGGTTAAGCTACCATCTTCGGCATCGCTCACGTTGATGGCGTAGTTTAGGTTCAACGGCTGATCGGGCCAGAAGAAAGTTTGGTTGCCATCCTTAATTTCCCAGCTTAGCTGAGGCAGCTCGTTGCCTACTTTAATTTCGGTTGTGGTTGTAGATTTATTTCCCTCCTTATCCGCTACAGTTAGCTCCACCTGGTATACTCCCGGCTCTTCAAAGATGTAGCTAGGATTGGTTTCTGACGATTCAGCGTCTTCATTACCGAAATTCCACTGATAGGTTAGCGGATCAGCGTCGTAATCGATAGAGTTACGACCGGCAAACTGCACCGTGAGCGGAACGCCGCCGATAGTTTTATCCGCTTCCAGCTTGGCAATAGGTGCCCGGTTACCGGCAGTATACTCAATTCTCGCCAACTTGGAGTCGGGGTTTTGGGAGAACCAGCCTGACCCATATTCCAAAATATACAACGCGCCATCCGGCCCGAAGGTCATATCGATAGTATTGTTGAATTTCATGTTGGGTACGAAAGGAGTGAGCTTTTCCAGATTGCCTTGCTCGTCCATCGTAGCCAAAAAGATCCACTGCCGCATCCAATCGTAGACGAATAACTTGCCGTTGAAATATTCAGGAAAATTTCGTCCACTTTCGGCGTAGTCATCTTGATAATAGACGGGGCCGGCCATGGCATTCCGGGAGCCAGTGCCCAGCAGCGGAAATTCTTCCGAAGCATCGTAGGGGTAATACACCATCGCTGGTTGAGCCGGGGGCAGTTCAGTAGCCCCAGTACTGTTAGGAGAATTATTTACTGGTTTTTCTGGGTTGAAAGCTTTGTCGGATTCTTCCGCCGCAAAGTCATAGTCATGGTAAGCCTTATTGTCAGCGACAAAGTAAGGCCAGCCGTAGTTACCCGCCTGCTTGGCCTGATTAATCTCATCGTGACCTTTGGGCCCACGAGATACCGAATTTTCTCGGGCGTCGGGTCCCACCTCACCCCAATACAGGTAGCCAGTGCGGGAATCGATAGAAATTCGGAAAGGGTTGCGATTACCCATGATGTAAATCTCCGGTCGACCTACCGAGACATCGGCGGCAAATAAGTTGCCTTCGGGGATGCTGTAGCTCCCATTGGTCTCCGGCTTAATCCTAAGAATCTTACCGCGTAAATCATTGGTGTTGGAAGCTGATTTCTGGGCGTCCCAAGGCGAGCGGCCTTCCCGCTCATCTATCGGTCCGTAACCGTCTGATTCGTGAGGGTTGGTGTTATCGCCCACCGAGATAAACAGATTGCCATTAGGCCCAAATTCCAGCGAGCCGCCCGAGTGGCAGCACTCTTCCCGCTGGGTAGGAATTTCTAATAGCACCTTTTCCGAATCAGTCAGCAGGCTATCATTCTCCAGTGTAAAGCGAGAAACGTGTTGCTTGGGGGTATCGCCGGGAGGGGAATAGAAAAAGTACACCCAATTATTGTCAGTATAATTCGGATCAACCGCTACACCCAGTAATCCATCTTCGTGACCAGTATGTACGGGTAGTTTGGCTATCAGTTGGTCCTGACCTACGGAAAGATCAAACACGTGAATTCCACCCTTGCGCTCTACGAAGATGATTTTATCGTCCGACAGAAAGTCCAGCTCCATTGGTTCGTTCAGGTTTTGGGTGAGCAGCACTTTGGTGAAGCGGTTTTCCTCGGGCATCACCTCAGAGTAGGCTCGGCTGTAATCTACTAGAGTGCCCGCCCCAATAGCGTACTTAATACCTCCCATCAGATGCTTAAGAAATAACGGATCTGAAAATGATTCTTTGGTATGGCCGAGGCCAGTATAGAACATTCGTCCGCCATCGTATTCTTTGTACCAGGCGATCGGGTGATTCTCACCGTTGGTCCCACCTTCGTAGGTGGATTCATCTAAATTGATGAGTACATTATTTTCTTCGTTGATCGCTTTGTAATTGTACCACTCGTCAGTGTAGACCCAATCTTTCGGCAGCGAGTCGGTAGCGGCATGATTGGCGTTAAGTACTCGCAAGGTGGCCTTTCGCACATTAGGGTTGCTGGGGTGACCGTCGAAGTAGGCGCCTACCAGTTTGCCGTACCAGGGCCAGGCGTATTCGGTATCAGCAGCGGCATGTACCCCCACAAACCCCCCTCCGGCCTGAATGAAGCGCTCCATCTGCACCTGCTGCTCGGGATTGAGAATGTCCTGGGTGGTATTCAGGAACATGATAACGTGAAAATCCTTCAGCTTTTCCTCATTGAAAACGCTAGCGTCTTCGGTGGCTTCTACTTGGAAGTTATGTTGCTGACCCAGCTTCTTAACAGCTTCAATACCGGGTTCAATAGATTCGTGGCGGAAGCCCTCGGTTTTGCTAAAGACTAGTACGTTTATCTCATTTTTGCCACTAGAAAATACAGTGAAGTATACCAGCAATGCGGCAGCTACGCCCAGCACCGCAAACGTGATTTTCTTTTTCATACATGGGTTGTGTTACACCTCAATAAAAATCTACCTACTTTATTCTGCTTTGGTTCATACCAAGCTATATAGTGAATTACAATTCTATTCGGCAAATCAGGCCGTGATTATTTTCTGATGCCTCACGAAAAGCCTTTCGGATAGTAGCAATATGCTCCATAATATATCTCCAATCTTCCTGCTGGGTGAACCGATTGCTTCGGTATACTCTAGCCTTCAGCATCTTTTCCTGGTTCCATTTTTCTTTTGGCTCCTCTTCATTAATTTTTTCTAATTCCTGACAAATCATCTTCACTTCATCACTTCGCAGATAACGAGAGTTATGAGTTTTTTGTCTATCTTCTGTGAGGCAGTGAGCCGCTCTGATTACTCTTTTTAGAACCTTCACGGTGGATTTATCACATTCATTGAGCAAAAACTGAGCAATGTCCCAGGCACTGTCCAGATGGTAAATCCGATTCTCAACCGTACCTCTTTCTACCCACTTATCTATCTGATTAATCCAATTGTCCACCTCCGTCGGAAGCTGGATCAGTAGATCAACCCACTTGTCTTCAACCCGGTAGAAAGTGCAGGTGACACTCAATGTTGGCTTGGTTTACCTGAGTTTATAGATCAATAGAAATTTCTTGGTTACCCTGCTCAATAGATTGATAAATCGCCTCGATGATCTTCATATCGCGTATACCCATCTCCCCAGTGGTTTTGATGGTTTCGTCCTGCATAATGCATTCGGCAAAGCGATCCATATGCACGGCCTGCTCCCGAATTTGGGGGAAATCCATGGCTCCTTCACTGGTTTCTCCGGCCAGTGGCCCATAGTGGTAAGCTGGTTCTAATTGGAACCAACCGTTTTCAGCTTCAGCTCGAAGCAAGTTATAGTTCTGGTTATAGCTGGTTTTGCATTCTGCTTTCAGCCCGCTGGGGAAGGTTAGGGTAAAGTGAATAGTTTCGTCTACCTCACTAAACTTCTCCATATCGGTTTTAAACTCCTCGGCTACTACCGAAACGGGTTCTTCACCTGAAGTATAACAGGCGGCTTGGATGGTATAAATACCAACATCCATCAGCGCACCTCCGCCAGCTCTTTCGTAGTCCAGTCGCCACTGGGTAGGGTCACCAATGGTAAAGCCGAAATTATTTTGAATTCCTGTGAGCGAGCCGAACACTTGCTCCTCAGCCAATCGCATAATTTCCTGGTTGAAGGGTTCGTAGTGTAGCCGATAACCCACCGCTAGTTGCACATTATTTTCATTACAGGCGTCAATCATCTGCTGACATTCATCTACCGAAATAGCCATTGGCTTTTCACACATCACATGCTTACCAGCCTTTGCGGCCCGAATAGTATACTCAGCGTGCATGGAGTTAGGCAGTACTACATAGATGATGTCAATATCATCGTTATCGATCAGTTCGTCGTAATTATCATAGTTGTAAATATTACTATCGGGAATATTATATTTCTGCTTCCACTCTTCGGCTTTAGAAGGAGTACCGGTGACAATACCCGCTAAGTAACATTTTTCGGTTTGTTCCAACGCCGGTGCTAATTGTCCATTGCTGTAATTCCCTAGTCCCACCAAAGCTAATCCTAAACGGTCTTTTTTTGCTGGAGTAGCATCGCTCTCACTGACTGTTTCGGCGGACTGATTAGGCGAAGAACAGGCGGAGCCAAGCAGTCCCATTGAAGTAGGTAAGAACAAGCCAGCTCCGGCTCCTTGGGAAATACGTTTGACGAATTTGCGACGGGTAGTGTAGTAAGTAGGTTTTTTCATAGGTTGTGTTAATTTGTAGGATAAGCTAATTTAGGCAATTCGCTCAGGAATCATAATCCAAGGCATATTTTATGACTCATCCTTTTAGAGTCTAAACCTAGATTTTCTATCCTGACATAATTACACAACCTAAAAAACTACGATGAAAGACCGAATTAAAACGCAGCACCCCCAGGGCAAACAGGGAGTCAATATTGAAAAGAGTAAGTATGGACAAGTGAAAGCTGCCATTTTAGACTCCCTTCAAGGTAAGGAACTTACTCATACTGACTTGAGTAACGAAGTGTCTGAGCTGCTAAGAGGCTCATTTGATGGCTCTATTGCCTGGTACACTGAGACGGTGAAACTGGATCTAGAAGCTCGCCACCTAATTGAGCGGGATACAACCATGAATCCCGCTCGTTATCGGATTAGTTCGGTGGCTTAATCACTCTTATATATAGGAAAGACTTGTTAGGCTTGAGCAATTACTGCTGATGTGTTTGCTATTTTCTTTTTTCCGGCAAAATACCGACGGCGAAGAACTGAAACAAGTGGGATACCAATAGCAGTGGGAAGTAACCAAGCGATAAACGCCGGGTCAGTTTGAACATTATTTACTAAGAAAGCAGTCACTGTGGCAATATATGCCCCGGAGATACGGCTAATGTGATAGCGAATCCAACTTTTATTGGTCATACTTTTCTTCCCACTAAATATGCGGATGTCCGATACTAAGTCAACCATTAGTAGACTTCCAAACACACTTACTAAAATTAGTATTCCCGTATTCTCGGTACCAAACTGAGTGATGGTTTGCCATACAGTGAACATTAAGCCCAATCCTACTGAAATCAGTAGTCCCCAGTCCCGTAGTTGACCTTGCTTCGCCCGTTGCCGTTTTAGCTGAAGTCCTCGGTAACCCGTCATGGTAGCGTATAGCGTGAGCAACCCAACGATCAATAGAAATGGACTGAACCGATATATAGCCAAGCCAAAAGCCGAAATAGCGACAAAAAGCATAGCGTAGTAAAAAACTTTTCCAGTAGCGTTATGCAGCTTTCCACCTTTCTTAGCCACGAAGGGAATAAACCCAACCGTAAGAGCAGTAAAACCAGCGATGATATGCAGAATTAGAACAATAGTTTGAGCGGTTTCCATGAGCTTTATTTTTTTACTAAAAGTAGCATAGGAGCGTACTCGGTGCGAATGGAAGTTACCGAATGGTGGATTTCGCAGGATGAATCGTTAAAACTAAATACTCAACCGGAAAAGAGAATGAAGATATTATCAAGTGCTTCTTAGAAAACACCTCCTTACTGAGCCTATTTCCAAAATTTTTTTGAGAGACCTTATTGTGAATATCTATATAAATATCATACTAAGTCACTTGTTTGAAACTAGCTAACATCACTTCACACAAGTGTGTAAATTATACTTTACTACACTAACTATTTAGCTAATCTATTGTCATACATCTTGGTAATAGTTAATCTATTATATTTTTATATAAATATTTGTTGCTTAGAAATTCTATTATATATATTGTTATACGATGAGTAATATTATAATATATTTACATACCAGTAAAGTCATTTCCTCACAATATTAGCCGTATCACTACCTTTTTATCTCTTTCACAGATAACAGTCTTTACCCCACATATTGATTTATCTTATTTTATTAATTATATTAGGATAATTTTTGTCATATGACAATATTTTCGCTTATTAATACAATATACTATCATTTTCCTACTTCCTATTTAATGTCGCACTCTATGAAAACCCTCATCAAATGTTGGGTAAAGAAACAGCTCCGTTACAGTCCATACTTTTATCAAAAGCTTAAAGCAGTTCAGCAAGAACGCGAGCTTAGTGTTTCAGAACTTGAGCGCCTAAGAAATGCGCGTTTCTTAAAGTTACTCCATAGGGCTTACAATAGATCCTCTTTTTATCGAGACTTATACGATCAGTGGGGCGTGAATCTTCGCCAAATTCAGACTATCGAGGATATACCTAAGCTGCCAATCATTACTAAGCCCGATTTACAGGCGCACAAAGAGAAAATGTTTGTTGGGCAAAAGTTTAATCGGGTGGATGCTTATACTAGTGGCACTTCGGGGCCACCTCTCCAAGTATATCGCGATTACCAGTCTACTATTCGAGAAGGAGCCTACCAGTGGCGGCAGCGAATTAGTTTCGGTCACTACCCAGGAATGAAGACAGTAGTACTACGGGGAAACTTGCATCGTGACCAGCGAGAGAAATATGATGCAGCTACCCAATCATTGTACCTATCCAGCTACCACCTTAGTGAGAAGAATGCACTCTGGTACTATGATAAAATTCGCCAATTTGCTCCTCATGCCATTTACGCTTACCCGAGCTCTATTGAATCGTTGGCTAATATTTTTCAGGTACTAGGAAAATCTGTAAATATTCCGCTAGTTTTCACTTCTTCTGAAACCTTGTACAATCACCAGCGCACTAAGATTGAAGATATTTTTGATACTCGTATTGTAGACTGGTATGGTAATGCCGAACGTACTATTGCCTTAGAAGAAAAGACTGACGGTAAGTACCACGAATTACCTTTGTATTCGGTAAATGAATATTACGATGAATATACAGTAACTACTGGGTTAATTAATTTCAGTCTTCCACTGATCCGCTATCGGGTAGACGATATTATTAATCTGGATGAAAATAGCACTCGCAATATATCTGGTCATCGTCAAATCAAAGCTATTCAGGGAAGGAGCGACGATATACTGCTTTTACCAGATGGAAGTCGCATTGGTATGATATGGGGCGTATTTGACCGGATACCAAACCTCTTTCGGGCACAGGTTATTCAAAAAGAGATAGAAACCTTTCAGGTTAATTTGGTGGTAGGTTCTGAGTTTAAACGACAAGATGAAACATTCCTCCGCGACAAAATCACGGAGTTCATGGGAGAGCAAGCTCGATATACTATTTCGTATGTATCTGATGATCAGATTATCCGAGCTAAATCTGGTAAGTACAAACTGATTATTAATGAGTTGCTTCGCAATAAGTCAAATGTTCCTAATTTGGTTACCGTTTAAACTGTAGCTAGAAACTTTAGCGATGGCTATCCTCATCTTCCAGCATACTTAGGTAATTGTAATAGCGGCTCTCGTCAATTTCATTAGCATTTACCGCTTCGCGTACAGCACAACCGGGTTCATGCACGTGGGTGCAGTCGTAAAACTTACATTCGCCTAGCAATGCCCGCATTTCGGGAAAATAGTCACGCAACTCACCTTCATTAATATCCATTAATCCTAGCTCTTTAATTCCAGGAGTGTCAATAACAAAGGTTTCATCCTCAATTTGGAACATCTCAGCGTAGGTGGTAGTATGTACTCCTTTGTTAGCAAATGTAGAAACCTCTGATGTTTTCTGCTGAATACTGGGATGAACCTGGTTTAGTATAGTTGACTTCCCCACTCCTGAGTGACCAGAAAATAAGCTTACTTTACCATTCAGATGCTTTCTCAGAAGATCTATATCGGCAGTATTTAGTGCTGAAATGCTCAGGCAAGAATATCCCACTTGCTCGTACAAATCCATAATAGCAGCCTGCAACTCTTGCTGATCTTCATCTAGCAAGTCAAATTTATTAAATACCAGCAGTGCCGGAATACGGAATGATTCGGCCGACACTAGAAATCGGTCAATAAACCCCAGTGAGGTACGGGGAAAAACCAAAGTAGCAATTAAAACCGCCTGGTCGATATTGGCTGCCAGAATATGCCCGTGGTGTGCCTTTCGAGTAGATTTACGGATGATATAGTTTTCACGGGATAAGATTTCGGTAATTACCGCAGTATTTTCCTCGTCATTTTCTTCTTTCACCACTACCTGATCACCTACTGCCACCGGATTGGTAACTTTCAGCCCTCTAATTTTAAACTTACCCCGTAATCGAGCAGGGTATATCTGTCCGTCATCCGTTAGTACGCTGTACCACGATCCGGTCGATTTCATCACCAATCCCTTCATGATAAATAGCGCTCTAGGTAACTCACTGCTTTTTTCGTAGCTCCAGTATGGGTCTGCACGTAATTCTGACAGATTTCTGCCATTTGCTGCTGCTTTTCCTCTTCCTCCCAAACAGTCAGAAACTTATAACGCAAATCTTTTGTATCGTTTACTGTAAAAGCCCCATTCAGTTTAAGCAGGTCGTTTGCCTCTCGCACGTGTTGATAGCTGCGGTTACCAAAGAATAGAGGCATTCCAAAAGTGGCGGGTTCTAATGTATTGTGCAGACTTTTTCCAAAAGCCCCCCCTACGTAGGCAAAGTCTCCGTAACGGTATAGCGATGTAAGCATTCCTATATTGTCAATGAGCAATACCCGGTAATTAGATATTGTATTCTCTTTGGCTTGGGAGTAGCGGATAATTTTGTACGGAATGCCCTCCTCAATACGAGCCAAGTGCTCTTCTTCAATGTTATGCGGGGCAATAATAAATTTCATTTGTTCTTCAAACTCTCGGATAAATGGTAGTAGTACTTCAGTGTCGGGTGGCCAATTGCTACCAATGACCATTATCTTTTCATTTTCTTTAAATTCCTCTACCAGTTCAATTGTCTCAGCTTGATGACAAAGAGCTGCTACCCGATCAAAACGAGTATCACCAGCTAGGGTCGTAGAGCGGATGCCAATATTCTCTAATAGCTTTCCCGTGAGTTCATCTTGTACAAAATAGTGCGTAATTAGCCGCAACATATTCCGATAGAAGCCGCCGTACCACCGAAAGGCCACGGCATCGGGACGAAGTAAGGTAGAAACTGATATACTAGGAACATTATGACGCTTCAGTGCTTGCAAATAGCCATACCAAAACTCATACTTAATAAAAATAGCCACCGTGGGGCGAACCAGTTTGACAAAACGACGGGCATTAAAAAACCCATCGAGGGGAAGATAACACACCAGATTAGCCAACTTATAATCTTTTCTAACTTCGTAGCCTGAGGGCGAAAAGAAAGTCAGAATGATGCAGGCATCCGGGTACTTTTCTCTTAAGGCTTCAATAACGGGTCGTCCTTGCTCAAACTCACCTAGTGAGGCACAATGAAACCAAAAGCAGGGTTCTTCCAGCCGCATTTTCGCGAATCTCTCTAATTTTCTGAATACGCCTCTTTGCCCCTGTAAAAACGCTCGGTTCCTTTTCGAGAAAGGTACCGACAGATATAGCCCGATTTTTAGTAAAGTAATCCCAATCTGGTATAACCACATAGACAAGCTGAAAAAGTACACATGCTTCTAACAAAGCTTTTGATGATATGTCCCAAAAGAAGTAAAGAAACAGTAAAACAACGCTATTTTTTTTTCAAAAAATCGCATACTACCCTCTTTTTCGTCCGAATTGTATTGGGTTAATCATTCTTGGTAGTTTATTGTTTGGTGAAACAACCCTTGTCCTTGATATTGCATCCTGTACAGAGAAACCTCTTACTCATGCGCTACCTTTATTGCTTTCTTCTACTTTTTTTAGCCACTATCTCGTCCTTGGCTCAGGGAGTGCAGGGTACTATTCGCAATGAGCGAGGGGAACCGTTGTCGTACGCTACCATTTACATTCAGCAACTAGAAACAGGCACTACCACCAACGAAGAAGGTTACTACGAAATCAGGCTAGAACCAGGAACATACGATCTGGTTTTTCAGTATCTAGGCTACGCCTCCCAATCTCAATCGGTTACGGTTGGGACCAATTTCCAAGAAATAAACATCACCCTACCTACCCAAACTATTCAGTTGAAGGAAGTGATTGTGAAAGCTGGTGCTGAAGACCCAGCCTACACGATTATGCGAAAGGCTATTGCTAAGAGTAAATATCACCAAATGCAAGTGCAACACTATACGGCTCAAGTATATGTGAAAGGAGGTGGGCGAGTGAAGAAAACTCCGTTTTACCTGCGAAAACTATTAGAAAAAGAAGGCGTAGATAGCTCTACGGTTTTTGTATCGGAATCCATCAGTGAAATTACGTTTGAGCAGCCCAATACATTGAAAGAACGGGTGATCTCGGTACGTAGTTCGGGAGAAGATAATGACACTAGCCCTAATGGTTTTATCTATGGCAGTTTCTACGAACCCGAGATTGCTGGAGCGATTTCCCCTTTATCACCCCGAGCGTTTGCCTACTACCGCTTTCGCTACGAAGGCAGTTTCTACGACCGAGGGCGCGAAATCAATAAAATCAGAATAATTCCCCGCTCCAAAGGCGATGATGTATTTACTGGCTTAATTTATATTGTAGATGATCTGTGGAGCATTCACAGTCTCAATATGTTTACCTACAAGCAAGGATTCAAGATTCTAGCTAAGCAGATCTACGCACCTATTCAGGAAGCCGTATGGCTGCCCGTTACCTACAATATTGATGTCACCGGAAAGGTTCTTGGGTTTGATCTGGAATATAAGTATCTGGCTACCGTTAGCGACTATGATATTACGCTTAATCCCGACCTGGACGTAGCCGTAGAGGTAGTGGACGAGAAAATCGATGAAGAATTAGCAGCAGCACTTATTCAGGAGGAAAAACTTGCTGCCCAGGCTGATACTATTACCGATCGTAAAACTGAAAAGCTATTTCAGCAAGAGCAGAAACTCACCCGTAAGCAACTCCGCAAGATGCTGCGGGAGTACGAAGACGATCTGGAAGAAGAAACTGAGACCGAAGATGTGGTATCGATTACGAGCATGACCATTGATTCTACTGCGGCTAAATCCGACTCAGCTTATTGGGCAAAAGTACGCCCGGTTCCCCTGAACGAAATGGAGCGTAACAGTTATCAGAAGCTAGATAGCTTAGCGGTAGTAGAACGAGAAGAGGAGGAGCAAGAACGTAAAGAGGAGGAACAAAAGAAAGAAGGTAAATCAGGTAATGGTTTTGACTTAGGTAACCGCTTTTCGTTAGGCAAGCGGGTTTCTTTCTGGTTTAATTTTCCGATTCCTTATTACAATACGGTAGAGGGCTTTAACATTACGTTACCGATTAACTTTAGTATCAAGCTGAAAGATTCTAGCTACATTCAACCTCAATTATTGCCCCGTTATTCCTTCGCCCGCGAGAAATTTACCGGAAAAGGAGTCATCCCCTATTCTTTCAATAAGCAATGGAAAGTAACTGCTGAGGGTGGGCGGTTTATCAGTCAGTTTAATGAAGATGAACCCATCAGCCCACTGCTTAACACGGTATTTACCTTGCTGGGTAAGCAGAACTTTATGAAGATTTATGAGAAATCCTACGGAAAGCTAGGAGTACGCTATCGCCCGAATGACAAACTAGAGATACGCCCCTCGCTAGAGTGGGCCGAGCGTTACCAACTGTTTAATAATACTGATTACGCCTTATTTGATCGCAGCCGAGAGTATACTCCCAATGCTCCACCTAACGTAGAAACTACGGTTGACTTTCCGATGCACCAAGCACTAATCTTCAGCCTATCGGGCGAATACGAACCATTTTTGAAGTACCGCATTCGCAATGGTAAAAAACGAGTCATTGAGAACTCCTCACCTCAGTTTCGTCTCACTTACCGTAAAGGAATCTCATCACTACTCTCTAGCGATGTAGATTACGATTTTCTGGAAGTGGGAGCCAAGCATCAATTTGACATCGGTGCCCGAGGGCGACTATTTGCCAACGTCTACGCCGGAAGCTTTTTAAACAATCGGCAGACCTACTTTATGGATTTTAGACATTTTGCTGGTAACCGCATTTTTCTGCAAGAATCCGATCCAGTAGGAAGCTATCGCTTGTTGGATTACTACTTGTACAGCACCCAAAAAAACTACTTTGCTAGTCATCTGTATTACCAGCTACGTAAATTTCTGATCACTCAGATCTTTCAAGTACGAATGCTAGGCTTGAAGGAGAATATCTTCGTTAATTACCTTAAAACGGATGCATCCCCGCACTACACCGAGGTGGGCTATAGCCTAGACAATATCTTTCGTTTCTTCCGCGTAGAAGCCGTCGCCAGTTTTAACGATACTGAGTACGTCGATTTCGGCGTCCGTATTGGTATTTCTACTAGTTTGGAAAATATGTTTGAGTAAAAAAGTGTTTTAGTTCTGAATGTAGAGTTTTGAAAAAACAATAGAATACCAATTTACACCCGCAAAGCTTAAGAGTGCTGTACTATGAAACCGTAATACTATAATACTATTTTCACTCATCCCACAAGTTCGCCATTGTGTAGGAATTGCCTTCGTGTATCCAGAGAGCTCCGTCAATATGGCGACGATGTTTGTCTAGTTGAGACAATTGTTGCATATCCTCCTCGCTGAGCGAAACTTCAGCAGCGTCGAGATTTTGCTTGATTCGTTTAGGATTTACCGATTTGGGAATGACCGAGGTTTCGCGTTCTACGCCCCAACTGAGCAGCACCTGTGCAGGCGAACAATTATGCTTCGCGGCAATTTGGTTGATCGTTGGTTCTTCTAGCAGATTAATATCATCTTCCTTCTTCAATCGCTCCGGTCGGTCGTTAGAACCAAGAGGCGAGTAGGCCGTGATGTGGATGTTTTCACTCTTGCAGTAATCAACTAAATCAGGCTGCTGCAACAGCGGGTGCATTTCCACCTGATTCATCTCTGGTTGATGATTCGCCTGCTCTTTCAGACCTTTCAGCTTCTTTACACTAAAGTTAGAAACTCCAATATGTTTGGCTAACCCCTGCTCTTTCAACGCTTCCATCGCTCGCCAGGTATCAATAATTGGAGCTTCTTCCAAACTCAAAAAATCTTCTCCTGATTGGGGATAAACTGTTCCGGGTTTTAGTACTACCGGCCAATGCATCAGGTACAAATCTAAATACTCTAGCTGTAGATCGCTTAAAGTTTTTTCCAGAGCAGGTTGTACATCTTCGGGCATATGAGCACTGTTCCAAAGCTTAGAAGTAATCCAGAGTTCTTCCCGCTTTACAATTCCATCAGAGAATACTTTGCTGAGAGCTTCTCCAATTTCGGCTTCGTTTCCGTAAATGGCGGCACAATCAATATGTCGATAGCCTATTTTAATAGCCTCAATAACCGCATCGTGTACATCGCCCGGATCAGATTTCCAAGTTCCTAGCCCGATGGCAGCCATTGTATCTCCGTTGCTAAATGTCAGTTTTTTCATAGTTAGTGTTTTATTATTCCAGTGTTCGTGTATTCAGGTGTTCAGGTAAAAACATAGACATCTGAATGCACTTTTGGTTAATGACCAATCAGATGTGGGAATGTTTGATCTAGCTCGAATTAATCTACGGTTCTTAGACTAGAGAAGATTCGCAATAGTGGACTGACATCAGACGGTCTAATCTACCTGAGCAATTTTAATATCCTGTTGAGCCCATTCGGTAGCCTTCACCCAATCTACATTTCCTACCCGGTTGGTCCAAATTGGATTGATATTTTGCTCCATAGCCACATCTACGTACTGCTTCCAGAAGTCTAACGCTTCGGTTAGCTCACTCACTGCCTTCGTTTGATACGATTTATCTTTGGTTTCACGGTATAATGCTACATAGGTGGATCCGGCAATTTTATGGGCATAGTACTTTCCCATCAGCGAGATGGTTTTAATATCATACAAAGTAACCTGAAGCTCCGCGTTGCCTCCGTCTTCTAACGAGCTAAGTAATTGCATTGCGGTATCAGCGTGTTTATGAAGCTGCTGTGAGATTTCTAAAGGAGTACGTAGCAACGTTGTTTCATCATTAACAATCATCTTCACATAATCAGGGATGGTCTGGTTACCAGCTTTTTCGTGTACCGGATAATTAATGAAGGTATTTACATCATGAAAGCCCGTTGAGTTTCCCGCATTTTCAGGACGACTCCGGCAGCCTTCTATGTACCACAGAAAGTCTACTCTACCCCAGTGAAACCCAGTAGTTACTGGATACACCATCGACGCTTCGTGCCAGGCCTGGAAGAGTTGGGTAGCATTAATTTCCGGGAATTGGGTTTGTAGTATTTCTGTAAATCGGTCATTGGTTGTAGCTGGATCGTAGGCAAGCCGTCCCCAAAGCATCCAGTGGTACCAGTGCTTCTTTATTTCTAGCTGTCGGGGTTCTGCTGCATTTTTAGTCGTAAATTCCCGCCCCCATATCCATTGGTCTGATCCGTAGTAAACACCCCGAGATACTTCGTAGGGTATATTCTCGATAAACTCTCGGACAAAATCGGGGGAGCCCCAGCGGAAATAGTAAGCGTCATCGTTGCGGAGCGTCCAGATCGTTTTTAGATGCCCAATATTTTTGACAAACTCCTGATGATAGGGCTGCTCGGTGGCACTAAACACATGAGCTTTGGCGTACTTGAAGCTATAGATGAACTCGATATTTTCCTGATCAATTAACGGGGTAAACTTCTCAGCAATGTACTGTGGATCGGCCTGATGCTGACGGTGAATAAACATAAACTGACGATCAGGCATTTCCTGAGCTACTTCCAACATTCCCTGACCGTAGGTATCAAACGCCCAATCTTCTTTCTGTTCAAAGCTGACCTCTTTCATATTTTCTCCCGTGGTTAGCCCGATTCCGGCCAGGTCAGGGTAGGTCTGGAGCATGGCAGCTACACTTTTCTTGAAATAATCTACGGTAACCTCGTTGTCAATATCGGTCGTAATACCGTATTGTCCGTCGGTACCGTTGACGAAGATATTCCAGGTAATAAAATAAATATCTACGTTCCTACTCTTCGCGTAAGCCATTACCTCCCGCCAAAACTTGATCTTTTCGTCAATACTGATTTCTTTGATTACCGAATAGTGATCCAATATTTCTGGCGAATCTAGCCCTTGAGCGCCTAAGCTATAGTACTCATCCCAGGTAGCTGTAGATTTGTGTACATCGTCTAAAGCAATATCAGCATAGTCAGGGACTTTTACTAAAGATGGAAATGGATGTAAGCTCCAGAAGGAAATAAAGTTGTAGCGGTAGCGCGCAATTTGATCGATGTACTCTCGCCAAAATTCCATGTTCCACATTTCACCAATATTCTTCTGAGCCACGTCACTAGCATCGGTGTAGCTAGGCGATCGGGCATCCAACGGAATATTGAATTTCGTTCCCCTCATTTCCATATAAGGGTTATGCGACATTTCCCGAACATCAGCTAGGCCGTGAATTTTAATTTGTTCGGCTAATTCTAGTCCTCCGTACATCGCTCCTGCTGCATCTATTCCGGTAATAATTACTTGGTTATCAGCTTTCTTCAGACTAAATCCTTCAGGTTTTAGGGTAGAGTTGTCTTCTTCTACTAGAATTACTATGTCGGCATCGTCATCACTTTTTATCTCAACATCAAAATCTTTTTCGGTCAGTGACTGCTGAATTTCACCAATGGCAAACTGGATGGTGGGGCTTTCATCGCTCGTATAAATAGTAATGGATTTTTCTTCAGGAGAAGTACACCTCCATAGGGTAGTAACCAGCAGAAGTAAACAGCAAGTCTTTTGGCTGAGAATAGTAAAACGGCTAAGATCGATTAGCAATCTTTTCATGAGCTTTGTTATAAGATTAGGTTGTAGTAACATATAAGTACCAAGTGATAGATTTAGCTAATGAAGCCTTACCTCTACTGCCTCATCAGCCAATTATTCATGCAGGTGCTGTAAAGTAGCCTCACCTAAGTAATTACCAGATTTTTTCAGCAAAAGCCAAGTACTACTCACCTACTACATGTATTCTGGGGAACAGCTAATATCTACTGAAACCCTCAGATGCATACAAGAACCCTATTACGAAATAATTCGTAATTCTCTTGACATCCTAAATCCTTTTCGTTACAATTGTATTACGAAACAATTCGTAATACCATGAATAAGCTAAAATTTCCTAAGCCATCCGAGAACGAGCTAGCGATTTTACAAATACTGTGGGAGCGAGAACCCGCTACCGTAAAGGAAGTAAATGAGGTTCTTAATCAGAAAAAGCCCACCGGCTACACCACTACGCTCAAGTTGATGCAGATTATGCACGATAAAGGTTTAGTGACCCGCACTACCGAAGGAGCCAAGGGTAAGTCCCATCTATACTCGTCGGCAGTAACCGAGAAGCAAGTGAACGGACAACTGCTCGATCAATTTATTCAGCGGGTTTTCCGGGGTTCGGCCAGTTCTATGGTTATGCGGGCCATTGGTCGCTCTGAAATCTCTCCCGAGGAGATAGAAGAAATACGAAATTTTTTAGATGGTCTAGATAACAATCCTCCGTCATGAATTTTTTTACCGAAAATCCATTATTCGCAACAGCTACCGAAGCGTTAGGAATCACTATTCTTCACTCGCTGTGGCAAGGGTTTTTGCTCCTCTTTTTACTCGCTCTATTCCTTCGCTTCGGTAAGTCTACATCATCTAATATCCGCTTTGCCGTAGCATTTGCTACACTGCTTATTTTTTTAGTGGCTTTCGGGGGCACTTTCTATCTACAGTGGATTAACCTCGCCCCCCCTCCAATTATCGAACTTTCGGCTGACGTTCCTATAGAAGCAGTCACAGTAGATACTGACGAATTTATTGAAGCTACTCCCGAGCCAATTACAGTGATGGAAAGTAGTAGCAACTGGGAAACTGGACTAGTTCGATTGACCCAACTTGCTCCCTGGTTGGCTTGGCTCTGGGTAGCTGGTAGCTTCTTTTTTGCTTTGCGCTTAGTCAACGGATTGGTACAAAGTCAGCGATTGCGGTACCGCACCCAACCTATTCCAACTGATTGGCAGCAACGGGCTAAAAAGTTAGCTGAACAACTAGGTATCAATCAAACTATACTATTTGCTAGTACCGACAGAAGCAACACTCCCCTTACGCTGGGTTGGCTCAAACCGATTGTTCTTATTCCCGGCAGTTTATTTACCATGATGCCTACTGATCAACTAGAGGCTATCCTTATTCATGAATTAGCCCACATCAAACGCCGCGACTATTTATGGAACCTGGTACAATCAGTAGCCGAAGTAATCCTTTTTTACCATCCGGCTTACTGGTATATTTCGTCGGTACTGGAGCGGGAGCGAGAGCTTGCTTGCGATAATTTGACGGTAACAGTTACTCGTCAGCCCCGCATTTACGCTCAGGCGTTGCTACAAGTAGCCGTCCGATCTAATCAGGTTCCGTTACCAAGCGTAGCTGCGGCCAAAAAACGTGGTTTATCTGATCGTATTCAGCAGATTACTCACCCAGGTCGGGCGCAACGCGGTATATCCGTTCTTCCCTTCCTACTGCTTCTCAGTATGATTAGTTTATCGTTAGCGGCTTTCTCCTGGTATCAGCCCGAGTTAAATAAGTCAGAAGGCAACCTGCGTTCGCCAGATTATATTGGCTACGGTCAGCGTTACTCCTTTGCTATAAATCTACCAGACCAGTTAGCGTCCTCTTCAGATGAGGATTATCTGATTGGACAGAATAATTTTGATCAGAAAATTTCTAGTCCCTGGGTATATTTCCGAGAATCTACCTTATATCTGCTGAACGGAGAAGTGGTGGATGACCCGGAATCAATCAGAATGGATGCTATCCACCGATTTGAGGTGTACTATGATCCTTTACCGGCACCGCTACAAAATTTAGCTGATAAGAATTACTCCACTGTAGTACGGGCTTTTTCTCGGGAATACAAACCTTCTAACAATAAGCAACCGTTCAGTGTCAGTGGTCAGATTACTACTCGAGAAGAGGGAAAAGTTCAACCCGTACCCGGAGTTAAAGTAGAAGTAAAGGAAAGTGGCAAGCAGACGATAACTGATGCAGCGGGGAAATTCCGAATGCCCGCTACCGATGAAGGAACATTAATTGTTCACTGGCCGAACGAAACCGTTAGCGAGTTGGAAATTAACGGTCGAGAGTTTTTTCATCTGATTGCTCACACTCCTAAGCACCGCCTGGAGAAATACAGAGATAAGCTCCAGAAACGCTTAGCTGAACGAATGAGTGAATCCGCTCTAGAAAGGGACAGGAAAGCCATACAACGAGAGATCAATGCATTAGATAAAGCGATTAATTCATTACAACAAGATGGGCAAGCGGATACGCTGACTAAAGCTATTCCTCGAGAAGAGACTTCCTCAAGTACTTCCGGTGATTCCGTAAAAATGGCATGGGATGCTTTCGCACCACTTCCAACGAGCGAACCACTGTATGTGATTGATGGTATTCCGCAATCTAAACGAGTGTTTGATGGTTTGGATTCTGCTGATATTCGCACAGTTAACGTATTAAAAGATGCATCAGCCAGGGCTCTTTATGGCGTCCGGGCAACCCACGGAGTAGTGTTGGTTACTACTAAAAATTACCAAGAGCAGATTCCTAGGTTTACTTATTCCCCGCAGCTACAGCTAGATTCGCTGAACCGCCTTAATCGCTTTGACCATTTGGTAAAGTCGGGGTTTTCTGAGCCTAACCAAAACCCTCTCTACGTTATTGACGGCATTCCGCAGTCCGGATCTACTGTAGGTGCTTTCAACCAATCGGGTATTAATAATCGCTTGGCTTCTCTTAATCCTGAAGACATACTTTCTATCCAAATACTGAAGGATCGCAGCGCGATGGCTATTTACGGGAGCCAAGGAAAAAATGGGGTAATACTTATCACGACTAAAAGAGCGTCTAACGTCCGTCACTTAAAGGGACATGTGGTAGAAGAAGAGACGGGAAAGCCACTAGCAGGAGTACAGGTTACCACCTCTAGTAAAACGGTTGTAACCGACGAGCAAGGCCAGTTTGAGACCTATGTTCCAGATATTGAATCGGCTACTTTGCTGTTTGAAAAGATCGGCTTTGCTGCCCAAAAGGTAGTAGTTGACTCGACCGAAGCCATTCAGGTGGTAATGAAACCGGGAACGTCTAATCGGACACTCAAACTTGAACGCGACTTCCAGCAGATTATGCATAAGTCGCTATACGTAGTAGATGGTGAAGTGAAGAGTATTCAGGAAATGCTGAAATTTGACCAAACCCAAGTACTTTCGGTAGAAACAGTAAAAGTGGAAGGTAACCGATCCGATCAGTTTGAGGGATTACCGATAGAAGGAAAAGATCAGGTGATTTATGTGACTACTAAAGATGCGCTTTCGTTAGAAGAGATTACAGAGGAAACTGATTCTGTTGACCTTTCTAACTTCCGTTTGCTTGACCCAGCTGAGCAACCACCAATGCTCATTATCGATGGGATAATTTATTCTGAGGAAGATTTTCCTAGTAATTTGGCTCCTAAAGACATTAAATCTATTGAAACAGTAAAAAACGCTGAAGCCCGGAAACGCTACGGAAAAGAAGCGACTGGCGACGCCATTTTAATCACCACAAAAAACCCATCTGCTGCCAGGATTATAGAAGGAAAAGTAACTGCCACCGAAAGGGGAGATGCTCTGCCGGGAGTAACCGTCATGGTTGAAGGTACCGACATAGATACGGTTACCGACCGGGATGGAAAGTATAGTATTCAAGTGCCCCGAAGTGCTTCAAATTTAGTGTTCTCATCAGCTAGTTCAGAGCAAAAGATTGTTGATATTAAAGGCAAAAGAATAGCAAATGTAGAACTAGCCTTTCTCTCACTTGATAATCCAGAGCATACCTTGTTTGTTATAAATGGTGAGATTCGTGAGGATATCAATACGCTGGACGATCTAGATATAAATTATTATACAATAATTCAGGAGACACCGAAATCGTCTTTACCAATCGAGTATCGTAACAAAGGGTATACTAAAATAGTGAAAGCAGTTACTAGGGATTTTCAAGCGTATCTGGAAGATAGAAATATACTAGGAAAGTTAATAGATACAGATAGCGAAGAGCCTCTGATAGGCGCAGAAATTGCCTGGGTGAGAAAAGAAGGAAACGTTGTATTGGGCCGCACTAACGAACAGGGGGAGTATCAGGTGAAGCTACCAAAAGACGCTAAGATTATCGGTTATTTCCATCCAGGCTATGTCCCCCACTTGCTACCGGACCGCTTTGTGACAGAATCATTCCCTATGCGATTAACTTTAGCACTAGAGAAGAACCAGATTGATAAAGCCGCTTTTGAGAGTAAGCTTAAAGTATATCCTAACCCAGGAAGCCAAAGAGAAGTACAAATAGAGTTTACACTGGAAAATACTGCTAACATCAATTTCTATTTTTACAGTAAAGATGGGAGGTTAGTCCATGACTTCAAACCTCTTTATCTACCAGCCGGTGATCAGAATGTAGCACTACCAACTGTTCAATTTCCTTCGGATGAGTATCTGTTAGTCATGAAGATCAACGATGGAGCCACGTTCACCCGTCGGGTTCTTCTAGAATAGTAAACTTCGTATTTTTCCAAGACTGTCGAAGTCTCAATTTTCTCCTAATTCTCTATCCCATGATACGCCACATTCATTTCCATTGGCCCCGCCCACTCTTGGGGAACGGGTATATCTAGTACCCAATGAACAGCGTTGATGACCAAGCGTTGAAAGGGTTCCCGGTCAAAATCGTAAGGATGCCCTAGCGTAGTTGTGAAGATTTTACTTCCGAAGGAGTTCGTACCTGTCCAGGCTACGGGATGGTCAATAGCCTCCTTATTCGGATTAACCGCGCTACCCATCAGCAGCCACTCTGAATTCTCGGTCGGGTAATCGGGCAGCGTAGTATAGAGCCAAGAAGCAGCATCAAAATTTTGATCTACGCCAGTTAAAATCGGATGATCGGTAACATCCTCAATCACGCTTACTTCGGTAGTGGATTCGTGGCCGTAATGGGTATGATTATGCTCGCCACCCCAGCCGGGAGGCGCATTCAGGGCAAATTCGCCAAAAGCATTCCAGTTTTCCAGCTCGTGCCCTTCCGGGTAATTAAAGGCGTGGGTAGAGGTACGAAAGCCGATCAGAGGTTTTCCGGTTTTGAGATAATCTTCAATATGTTTTACCTGATCGGCGGGCAATCGTCGCCAACGCAGAAAAAATACGGCCATATCCGCATCTTGCAGCGCTTCTAAACCCGGAATATTCTCTTCAGCATTATAATCCGGCGATGATTTTAGTACTACGGTCTTCAAACCATAATTTTTCTCTAGTTCAGCCGCTAACTTAGGCATGGTGCCTTCACTACTGTACTCATGATCTCCGGTAACAAAGACTACCGTTGGCTGTTCCTCTTCCGGTTCGCTAGCTACCTCCGTTTGGCTAGTAGCTTCTTCACCTTCGCTACTGCTAGAAGATGATCCGCAGCTGTAAAGAAAGATAGAAGCTACAAAACAATGTAAAATTAGACTTTGGATGGATGATAAGTTAGGCATTTTTGCAATTGTTGTGAGTTGATGTTTATTATTGAAGTTTACAAAAATCAATCCCCTCGCCCCTTTTCTACCGGGGATACTTCAGGTAAGCTCTTAAGCGGAATTATTAATACTCCTTTACCAAGTTATAACTTTCCCCCTTTCATAAAGGGGGTTAGGGGGATTTATATATTCAATTCTCAAGTGGATGCTCTTCTAGTAATTCTTTGGGAGAATAGAACCCGGTTTTGCTTTCGGTAGCCGCTCGTACTTCTTTCACTTTCTCCGGTGAAATGGCTGGAGCTTGATTACCGAACGAATTCCGCACGTAGGTTAGTACCGATGCTAGTTCTTCATCATTCAGTAGCCCACCAAATTGAGTCATCGGTACCTGACCGGGATACTCCTTGTTTAGTACTTTAATTGGTCCCATCAGACCTTTCAGGGTCAGTTTGATCAAACGCTCTTCGCTACCCAGTACCCATTGGGTACCCGCCAACGGAGGGAATTGCGAAGCACTCAATCCACCACCATCAGGTTGGTGACAAGTACTACAGTAGCCTTCTCGACTATAGATTTCTTTCCCCTTAATAAATAGCTCCCGCTCGGCTCCAGCCAGTTGGGTACTAATAGATTCGTCTTTTTCTTCCTGTACCGAGCGTCCGTTTAAGTGAGCTAAAGCTGTTTCGTAGGTAGACTGTATCCAATCGTCTATCGGCTTTTCACCCGCAGCTTCTACAATAGGTAGCCCTTGCTCCTTGTCTAACCAGGAGGCTGCTACAATAGCTTCCAGGCGAACCCTCCCGTGCTCATCTTGCGCCATCTGCATCAGTAGATCAGCTTGGTCTTCTACCTGATGCCCAGTGTAGCGCAGTACCCGGGTGGCGGCTGCCCGTACCCGATGGTCTTCGGCTTTTAGCAAGCGGCGCAATAAGTCTTGGTCTACTTGATTAAGTCCCCAGCTTACCCAGAGTGCTTCTAATAAGTGGTGTTCGTAACGAACGTCGCTCTCATCTAAGCTTTCTACCCACGCCTCCAGTCGGGAAGGTAACTCAGGAGAGTTACGCCCCCGCAGTTCACGACGGGTACGGTAGCGGGTACGGTATTCGGGAAGTTTTAGATTTTCTAACAATTGATCGATACTAGCTCCGACAATTTCAGCCGGTTCCACCAGCGGACGATCGGGATAAGTGATGCGATAAATCCGTCCGTGTACATGGTCGCGGTAAGGATCACGAGCGTTATGTTGCATATGTCCGACCAACATGTTGTGCCAATCTACCAGATAAAGTGAACCATCGGCAGCAAACTCCATATCTACCGGTCGAAAGTTGGGATCAGAGCTTTGCACCAGATCATGCCGATGTCGACTTTCAAACCCGGTGCCATCGTCTACCATCATATGCTGCTTGGTTCCTAAGAATCCAATTGTATTATTAATCAGCAAATCACCCTGCACCTCATCCGGAAAGTGGCGACTAGAAACGAATTCTAAACCTGAGGTAGGTCGTACCCGATGCTCATCTTCAATCAAGTTGCGAGATTCAGCCGTAGCTACTCCATAGCGAGGATTTACCTCACCCGGCATCATCCAATGCACATCTGGCCCCGACGTATCGGCGTAGAAATCTTGTCCCCATTCGTCAAAAGCAATGCCCCAGGGATTAGGAATAGGCAGTTGAGCTACCCGCTCTAACCGTCGTCGTTGCGGGCTGTAGCGGTAAAAACCTCCGTTGGTAGCCCGCAGCGGACCGTAGGGAGTTTCTACATTGGTATGCAAAAATACTCCTTCGCCCATGTAAATAGCTCCCGAAGGGTCTCCCGTATACGCGCTATGCATGTGGTGGGTGTCGTGGTCGTCGAAGCCACTGAGCAGGATTTCACGCACATCAGCTTGGTCATCCCCATCAGTATCTTTGAATAATAGTAAGTCTTGCGGTTGCGAGACATATACTCCCTCGGGGGCAATATCGAAACCAACGGGTAGGTGTAGACCATCAACAAAGGTTGTTTGCTTATCAGCTTTACCATCATTATCAGTGTCTTCCAGAATGATGATTTTATCGTTGGGCTTGCCGTCACCGGGTTTATAGTGCGGATAGCTAGGCATAGTCGCTACCCAAAGCCGTCCTTTATTATCAAATGATAACTGTACCGGATTTGCCAAATCCTCGAATTCTTGCTCAGAGGCAAAAAGCTCAATTTTATAACCGGGGGCCATAGTGAATTTATCCAACGCATCTTGCCCGTAGAGATACTCATCACTACCACTAGCTTCTTCCGACTTATAATTAGATTCTACCGGAGGTAGTGGACTCGTTTGAGCGTCTGCAGCAGCTAAATCCATTTCCTTCCCTTGGGTAGCCTGCCAAATAGCCTCATCCCGAATGGCGGTCATCTCCCCAAGCTTCTTGATCTCGGCTGGATAATTATCTGGGCCGAAGGGTTCGTAACGACGACCGTATACATGTACGCCGTTAGGTATTTTGTAGTCGTTGTTCCACATCCAGTTCTTCTCCATCACCGCCTCGTGTACTAAAGCTCGGTGCTCTTCAGCTGCTGTCTCTTTTTCGCCAAAAGTCTTATCAGCTAGTAAGTCAGCAAACTGACGGTAGCCGTCATCGGTCAGTTGAAAACCATCAATTGTTAGGGCGGCATCGGTCTCATTAAACCATTTCTGGGTAGGTTGAAAGACATCCACGAAGTGTACACCATTTTCTGCCGCTACTTCTTGCATGGCTTGGGTATACATAGTGAGGTTGGCATTCTCTTGCGTACCATCAGGAAGATCGTACTGATCAGAAAGATTTTCAAAGGCGATGGGTGATACAATCGCTAACTGCGCCGCCTGTGATGAGTCGCCATTGTAGTTCTGATTGAGAGTATGATCAATGAATGCATCTAGTTCAGCCCGAAAGTTTTCCAAACCTGCTTCTCCTGCGAAGGATTCGTTATACCCGAAAAAGGCCAGGATAATATCCGCTTCCAGATTAGTGAGCCATTCGTCGGGGGTTGGGTAATGCCCCTCACTCCCAGAATCATTGGCTAGTTCGTCCTGAAACTGTTCGGCTCCCGGAAAAGCCCAGGGAGAGTTACGGCTAGAGTGCGGACGAAAGCCAGGGGTATTCCCCGGATCAGCCATATTGCGAATGAATAATTGGTGATCAGGATAGCGCAGCTGCATTTCAGTCTCGAAGTGACCGAAGTGCATCATACGGGACGCCAGATTGTTACCAATAAGAACAATGCGGGAATCTTTTTCTACCGATAGGCCAGAAGTACCGGAATTAGAGCAACTGCTTAGTCCGATGGCTATTATGACCGCACCTAATATACCGAATACACCATCGGTAAATTTCTTTTGAAAGGTTATCATCTAATATTGTTGTGTTTTCGGTATTTATCTTACCGCGACTCACAATATACAACAGTTCTGGAAACCATAAAAAAAGCCGGTAGATTTTAGAATCGCATCAGTTAGACCCCCTTTCTTCTCTATCAGCTACAGTGAGGTATACTATTTCTCCTCACGAAACTTTACCACACTTTGCCGTTCACGATTTACCGTAAGTTGAGTGACGTCAGGTCGGGAGTAATGTCCGGAGGGGTCAAAATTCTGCCGTTCTTCGCGAACTTTTTGGTGATCTAAGGTAGCAGTAAATAATCCTTCCCCACCTACCTGCGGTTCCAGTAGCCACTGCCCATCGGGGGAAGCTACGCAGGAGCCACCGTCGGTCAAATACTCATCACTATTTTCCCTGATTCGCTCCGCTTGCGGCACATTGTCAGGAATATCCGACTTTCGCATTAGTGCCGATACTGAGATCACATAAGAGCGGGCTTCTTGGGCAATAAAGCGGGTAATATCTTGGGTGTTTCTGATAGAACCCGGCCAAACCGCTACGTGTACGTCTTCGCCCTGAGCGTATAATGCAGCCCGGGGCAGTGGCATCCAGTTTTCCCAGCAGTTCAGCCCTCCCACGGTAAATGCTCCCAACGGATGCACGCGCAGTCCGTGACCGTCACCGGGCGACCAAGCCAATCGCTCGTCGTAAGTCGGCATCAACTTACGGTGTACCGAACCAATTTCTCCTTTAGTATTAATATACACCAGCGAGCAGTAAACACTGTGCCCACCCCGGTCAAGTGCCCGCTCTATGCATCCAAGATATACCGCAATTTGCTTTTGCTGCGCCAGCTTTTGTAGTTCTTTCAGATGCTCCGCTACGACCACTGCCTCACGAAGATAAAGCGCGTGTAGCTCCTTTTGAACGGGTGAGTTGAATTGAGCACCATTCGTTCGCTCCAACCAAAACGGATAACCAGGCGCCAACGCTTCTCCAAACGCTACCAACTGGCAGTTTTGATCGGCTGCTTGGCTTACGTAATCAGCCACTTTTTCTAGCGTTGCTTCCCGATTTAGCCATACCGGGGAAATTTGGGCTAGTCCTACGGTGATTTGTTCATCAATTGTCTTCATACCTCACTTACTTTACTTTTGTAGTGTATATCTGATAAACCACGTAGTTGTTCAGCGGCCATCTCGGCGGTGATATCACGTTGGGGGTCGCCGAGCATTTCGTAGCCGACCATGAATTTCTTTACGGTGGCGGAGCGGAGCAAGGGGGGATAAAAATGATGGTGGAAGTGCCATTCCATGTGATCTAAACCGTCAGTAGGAGCTTGGTGAATACCTGCCGAGTACGGGAATGATGTCTCGAACAGATTATCGTACCGAATGGTCAGTTGCTGTAAAATTTCAGCGTAAGCGGTTTTTTCTTCGTTAGTAAACTGCAAAATATGCTGAATATGCCGTTTGCTGATGATCATAGTTTCGTAAGGCCAAACTGCCCAGAAAGGTACTAGTGCCACATAATACTCATTTTCCAGTACAATTCTCTCCTGCTGCTCTAGTTCTAACTTTAGATAGTCTGCCAGCAAACTGCGCTGGTGACGTTGATAGTAATCGCCTTGATGTTTTCCTTCTGTAGCCGGCTCGCTCGGTACTGTACTTTGCGACCAGATTTGCCCGTGCGGATGTGGGTTGCTACATCCCATCATCTTGCCTTTATTCTCAAAAATCTGCACATAATTCACATTCGGATTCGCTCCCAGCGTGCGGTACTCATCTTGCCATAGCTCTATTACTTTTTCAATGTCGGCTACTGGTAGTTCGGGTAAAGTGAGATCGTGGCGGGGCGAGAAACAGACTACCCGACAAATTCCAGTTTCGCTATTAGCTCGCAACAACCCACCTTCCTCAAAAGTACCGTTGGGGCTTTCTTGATTGAGGGCGGCAAAATCATTGGTAAATACAAAAGTGCTTTTGTAGTCTGGATTTTTCTTTCCGCCCGCTCGTTCATTACCGGGACACAAGTAGCATTTGGGATCATACTCCGGTCGTTTTTCTTCCTCCGATTTTTCTACCTGTCCTTGCCAAGGCCGCTTAGTACGGTGGGGGGAAACCAGGATACACTCTCCAGTTAGCGGATTATAACGACGGTGCGGGTGATCAGTAAGGTTGAAGCTCATTTTAATAATGATTGATGAGTAATGACTGATGATTGATGCTACCGTGGCGCAGACGAACAAATAATGCTGTATGTAATTCTAGGGTCACCATACATTAGTCATTATTCATTCATCATCAATCATTATTTCGGTTCCATTTACGATATCAGCGATATATACTTCTAGATCTAGGTCAAATTTTTCTTTGTACGTTTGGGCGAGTTGGTTGGCAATACGATCAATTTCAGCTTCTTCAATAAGGTTAATGGTACAGCCACCAAAGCCACCGCCCATTTGTCGTCCGCCTAAAACGGCTGGTTCGTCGCGGGTTTGATTAACCAGAAACTCAGTTTCGGGTACTGTTATTTCATACTCGTGCTGCATACCGTGCTGCGACCCGTACAACTTCTGACCGAAGGTGGCTAAATCTTGATTCGCAAGTGCCTGGCAAGCATCTAGCACCCGCTGGTTTTCTTTTACAATGTAAGCACAGCGACGATAGACTACTTCATCAAAATGCTCCTGATACTTTTCCAGCATTGGCAGCGTGGCATCCCGCAAGCTTTCTATATTTTCGCTTAACTTCTGTAAAAGAGCAACTCCTTCTTCGCATTGGCTCCGGCGGACATTATACTCTGAGTCGACTAAGGAATGCTTCACCGCACTGTTGAATAACACCAATTTGTATCCGCTAATATCTGCCGGATAGTACTCATATTCCAACGAACGACAATCTAGCTTTAGGGCATGACGATCTTTGCCAAATACGCTGGCGAACTGATCCATAATCCCGCAGTTCATTCCTACAAATTCGTTTTCGGCTTTTTGCGATAGTTTTACCAGATCAACTTTATCAATACTCAGATTAAACAATGTATTTAGACCTACCGCCAGGCCACACTCTAAAGCTGCTGACGATGACATACCTGCTCCTTGCGGAATATTTCCCCCAAAAACACAGCTGAAGGCCGGAATCTGATGACCGAGTTGTTGTAGTTGATCCACTACTCCCAATCCATAATTCGCCCAGCCCTTCTCTGATTTTTGAAAGCTTTGCGAGTTGAAAGAAATGGATTCGTTCAGGTCAAGTGCGTATAAATGAGATTGCTCATCGGAGCTAGGAGCTAAAGCAAAATGGATTTCTTTATCTACCGCTGCCGGAAGTACAAAACCCAAATTATAATCCGTATGCTCTCCAATGAGATTAACCCGACCGGGGGAGCGTACTAGCAAATAGGGTTCGCCGTAGCGGGACTCAAATTCAGATCGTATCGTTTGCTGATTCATTCTAACTACATTGACTAGAGCGTATTTTAGGATATTTTATACTTCGTTGGTCTTGCTTTATATGCTTTTACTATTGAGTCATCCCACACTTGGGCTTCTATATATTTGTCATATTTAAACCTTTTCTCGGCTTGGGATCTTTCCTCAGATGGTAATCCATACTCACTGATCAAATCACTTATTTCGCTTAATAAAAAGATTTGCCCATTACATTCCTTCCGATACGTTGCAAGTTTAGGCTCGTCACTGAACTGAAACGATACCATACTATCGGGATAAGTAAAGCTAATATGTTCGGGGCTAAAATCGGATAGGGGAATTTTCACAACTCCGGGGTTTATATACCAGGATTCTGCCCATTCACATTCTCCTAGTGTAAAATAAAATGGATCATTTCTGGTAGGCTTCCCACCCTTAGATATAAACTGGTCTTTTAACCTCTTTTCCAGAGTAAATCGAAGTTCTATATAATTAGGTGGCCTCTTACTATTCCAGCCCTCCAAGATTTTGCTCTGAATCTCAACAGCTTTCTGATATCCATTTTGCGTGATATTTTGAAAGGAACCATTGCTTGTTTCATAGTAGTGATATAGATATTCTGGTACCATTCGCTACGATCTATAAAGCCCAATCTCAGTGAAACCTGTTAACCAGTTATTTGAAATTTCTACCAGTAAATAGTATACAATGCTGCCAAAATACCGATGATGAGCAGTGCCCCAATGTTGAATTTGGCACTAGTCTTAAATAACCCAGAATCAATCTCCACTGAGTTAGGTTGATCTTTGCCTTTTCCTTCCATCAGACTCATGATAATAATGATGGCTGCTAAGATTAAGAAAACGATGCCCATTCGGTTGATAAACGGTATATCAGGGGTTACAAACTTAAATAGGGTAGAAAGCGGTATGGTTAGAATAGCCGCAGTGAGCGCTGCTTTAGGGGTAGTCTTTTTCCAAAATACGCCAAATACGAAAATGGCAAACACACCCGGCGAAACAAATCCGGTATACTCCTGAATAAACTGGAAAGCTTGATCCAGCACTCCCAATGCCGGAGCTACAAAGCAGGCAATTACGAAAGCTACTAATACCACAATCCGTCCGGTACGTACTAAGGTTGCTTCCGAAGCACTTTTATTGAAGTAGTGCCGATAAATATCCATAGTGAAAATGGTGGACGTACTGTTGGCCATAGAGGCAAGTGACGAAACGATAGCGGCAGTAAGGGCAGCAAAAGCCACTCCTTGCAATCCATTAGGAAGCAAGCCCAGCAAAGTAGGGTACGCCCGATCAGGTTTAATGAATCCAGTATCTGGGTCAGTCATGGTTTGGGTAAAAGTCCCCGCTAATTCCTCATTTTGCACAATCACGTAAGCGGCAATGCCAGGAATTACTACGATTAAAGGAATTAATAATTTTAAGAATCCGGCGAAGAGTACCCCTCGTTGGGCATTGTCTAGATCTTTAGCGGCTAATGCTCGCTGGGTGATGTACTGGTTAAAGCCCCAGTAGCTCAAATTCACAATCCACATACCACCAATCAGTACGCTCAAGCCAGGTAAGTCTAAATAAGCGTCGCGGGTGCCTCCCTGCCCATCGGTAATCATCATCTCACCTTTGTTGATAATCATATTAAAGTGATCGGGCGCTTCAGCACGTAAACGAGCTAGTCCGCCTAGCACATCGCCATCTCCCACAATTTCCAAAGCCAGATAGGTAGTTACTAGTCCCCCAAGTACTAAAAAAATTACTTGAACCACGTCAGTCCAGGCAACCGCGGTCAATCCTCCGTAAATTGAGTAAATCATCGCGAAAACTGCCAGTCCAATTACGGCGTAGGAAAAAGGAATACCCATTACAGTCTCGATACTGAGTGCGCCCAGGTAGATCACTGAGGTAAGGTTCACAAATACGTAGACCAACAGCCAGAATACGGCCATTACCGTCCGTACCGTATCGTTGTAGCGATCGGCCAGAAACTGAGGCATGGTGTAGATTTGCTTTTTGATATAGACCGGCAGGAAGAATTTACCAACCACCAACAATGTAGCTGCTGCCATCCACTCATAAGTAGAAATAGCTAATCCAAGAGCGTAGCCCGAACCAGACATTCCAATAAACTGCTCAGCCGATATATTAGAAGCAATCAGGGAAGCACCAATGGCCCACCAGGGTAGCGAGCGACTTGCCAAAAAGTAATCTTGTGAATCTTTTTCGTGCCCCTTCTTGTCACGCGACACCCATAGTCCCAGTCCCACAATGAATAGGCAGTATACTAGGAAGACAATAATGTCTAAAGTAGAGAATCCCATAGTTTGGTAGTTAGGTTATTGTTCGAGAATACAAGTATACTAATTCTTCTACGTATCCTTACCTTTGGGCTGATTTTGCCAGCAAATTTTCGTTCATTTAGTTCATAAAAAATGAAGCTCAAAAAATTTTGGATAGAACTTAAGAATGGTAGTAGCGTTTGCTTTGTTGGTGTGACTGCATGGACAGAAGAAGATGCTTTTAATTTAGTTCGGGAGAGAATTGAGAAGGTAGATTTTTCATCGGATCTGAGAAGTGTGAAAGAAGTTTTTTCAATTAATGATCTGGATCAAGGACATATTCTTCCGAATATGGACGAATTTGTATCACGAGGTATTTGGTTTCCTACAGGATTCCGGTAAAAGCAAACTTAGAAATTTAGCCTTTGCAACTAACTATATATATTTTCTTAACTCTCTCTATTAGCCTGGCTAAGGGACAGACTATTCTTTCGCAGAAATTTTACGAGGATGGTACACTTAAAGCCGAAGGAATAGAAGGTGAACTGGGTAAGGAAGGCTCCTGGAAGTTCTATTATCCAGATGGAAGCACAAACTCTATCGAGGAGTACCGACATGATATGCTCCACGGTAAGGTAGAGTACTATGATTTTGGCGGTGCATTGATTGGCGAAGAAAACTGGCAGCGGAATTTACTTCAAGACTCAGCTTACTATTATTACTCTAACGGCTCAATTGAAAAGAAGGGAGTTTACAAAAACGGATTGTACGAAGGCAAGTGGCAATTTTTCTACAAAGATGGTCAACTAAAACGATTGGGAAGTTATCAACAGGGCTTACCTGATGGCGATTGGATATTCTATCACGAAAATGGAGAACTGTGGCAAATCGGCTCTTTTATGGGTGGAAAAGAAAGCGGTGAATGGAAATTCTACACTCCCAAGGGAAAACTAGAATATACAGGGCAATTTGAGAACGGTGAGCGCGTAGGCAACTGGTACCGCTACACGGCTCGTGGTAAAAAGAAAAAGATGAAATGAGAGATATGAAAACTGTGTAGAAAGGTGATAAATGGCGAGAGCGTTTTGCGTAAAGGTTGGCGGAACGGAAACAACTACCGAAATTGAAGCTCTGGCAATTTCTCCGTAATATGTACAACCTACTTTTACAACAACCTATGAATAATTTCTTCTGCTACATTCTTATTCTTTCAAGTGTTATCTTCTTCTCCTCTTGTGAATCTTCTCAATCGTCTGAATCAGAGAACGAGGCTGCTTTTAACCAGGCTGCCACAAATGGAGTGTTATTCAACGAAGGCCTGGAAAGGTGCCGCCGGTTCGTGACCGGCTGGCTCGAGCAGGCTGATTCGGAAACCGGACTAATCCCTCGCAACTTAGAAGAAAGTGCCGACATCTGGAACGCTAAAGATGCCGCGGCAGACAATTACCCCTTTATGGTGCTAACCTCCGCTCTTACCGATCAGCCTCTGTTTGAAGGAAAAATGATGGATATGCTGCGTACCGAAACCGAACTAACATCCCGCTGGGATGCGCTACCCGATACTTACTCTTTTGTAAAAAATGCTTTTATCACGGAGCAGATTGATACCGCTGATATCATGTTCGGATCTTCCGAATATATTAAAGATGGCTTATTACCATTGACTGAATGGCTTGGTGCTAGTCCGTGGTCGGAACGGATGATCAGCATACTGGACGATATGTGGAAACACGCTCCAATTGAGACTCCCTACAGAAATATAGTTTCTACCAATGTGGAAGTAAACGGTGAGATGCTTCAGACGTTAGCCCGCATCTATTGGATGACTGGCAATCAGAAGTATCTGGATTGGGCCATTCGGCTGGGAGATTACTATCTGTTGAACGATCATCCTCCTACCCAAAACTTTGAGTCATTGCGCTTGCGCGACCACGGCTGCGAGATTGTATCCGGCTTATGCGAACTCTATGCTACCGTTCACTACGCCGAGCCTGAGAAAAAGCAATCTTACAAAAAGCCCCTGCACACTATGTTAGATAAAATCCTGGAAGTAGGCCGTAACGAACACGGCTTATTTTATAATGTAGTAAATCCGCAAACTGGTGAGGTTCTGAACGAAGGCATTGCTGATAACTTTGGCTATACGCTCAATGGATTTTATACGGTGTACCAACTCGATTCGATAGAAGCGTACCGGGAAGCTACGCTAAAGGCCCTGAATTCACTAAATGAACACTATCGTAACTTTGATTGGGAAAATGGCTCATCCGACGGCTATGCCGATGCGATTGAAGGAGCGTTAAATCTCTATAATCGTGAGCCAGTTGCTTCGGTGGCTCAGTGGTTGGATAGCGAAACTCAGGTGATGTGGGCTATGCAACAGGAAAGCGGAATTATTGAAGGCTGGCATGGTGACGGAAACTTTGCCCGAACCACTATCATGTACTGCCTCTGGAAATCGCAGGGTGTAACCGTAGCTCCCTGGCGAAGCGATATTAGACTGGGCGCAATACGAGAGAGTAACGACCTACTAATCAGTCTTACTGTTGATAAGGATTGGGAAGGAAAACTAGTATTTGACTCGCCTCGCCATCAAACAGTGATGAACTTACCTACTGACTGGCCCCGCATCAACCAGTTCCCGGAGTGGTTTACCGCTAGAAAAGATTATCAATACGAGCTTACAGATATTAATCGAGACAGCCCGGAAGTGTATACAGGAGAACAACTACAGAATGGCATCCTACTTAACGCCGAGCTAGGGGAGCATCAGTTTTCATTAAAAAGGATAAAGTAATTTCCATTTCTAAAGTCAGCTACTGCTGCCAGATTGTTTTTTTGTTCTTAATCTTATCTTCTTTATCATAGTCACATACAAACACCACATCACCTTGACAATTGTAGACAGCATTACCACAAATACAACATAGCGCTCCCGACACGTAAGGAATAAACACGGTCTCTCCTTTGTACTCACCCTGATCCACTCTAAATACTTGACAAATATCTTGATCTCCAGCTTGCTCAATCATCTCTTTGAGCCAGGGCAGATCGGTAGCCTTATCCTGGTTGCAGGCAAAAGCAGTACGTTCTTCTAAATCGTCAAACTCAGATGCTTGGCAGCCAAGCATTGCAAGACAACACAAAAGTATTATTGGTTTCATAGCAATAGGCTTTTTATTGTGACCACAATTGGTGCAAAAAGGTTGGAAAGACAAGCAGATGAAGAATAATGAATGATGATTAATGACTAATACTTCAGACAGTTCATTAATCATTAGTCATCAATTCACTAGGATCATCAGTCCAAAAAAAAGATTAAGGCACAAACTAGACAGAAAATTCAGTCGCATGGTGTGGTGAAAATCAGCTTGGGAGCGATTTTTTCGAGTTCGGATGTACCAATAAGAAAAATACCCTAACACGGGTAGCAAAGCAATTAAATATAATCTGGCTGGAAGTTCACCAAAATAGGCTCGATAGTATAGCCAGAAACCTAGAGTAGCAAATCCAAAAAAAATGGCTGTGAAGTGGAATGTCCCCAAGATACCCAGCCGATAACTTAGCGTAAAGTCCCCTCGTTTAGCATCTTCATCGTGCTGATAAATCTGGGTCATAGGGTACGAGCCCCACAGCATGAGCGACGAAAGAGTGGCTCCCAGCCACATTTCAGGTGGCTGAGGAAATAGCAGAGAAGTACCGCTCACCCCCACGTACACCATCAAGAAGGTAAAGAAACCTTGAAAGAATCCGGCAACCAACCAACTACCAATAGCATACTTCTTCAGGCGAATTGACGGATGACTGTAGGCTTTAGAGACCATTCCGTAAATAAACAGCATAATGGCAAACTCTACGCTCACTATTAAGCCTAGAATAATTGCAATTACATCAAGCAGCAACGAAACTCGGTACAGCTCCAGTTGCACGGGCGGCGGATGCTCTAAGCCGCCGATGCTTCCCTCGTCTTTATCAAAGAAACTATTGTAACCGTTGCTGGCCGGGTATAATAAGAAGTGGATAATAAAGAAAATCAGCAGCGCATCTATTACCGAAAAATCTTCGGCCACGCTGAGGGCAAAGAGATAGATAGGAAGGAGAAAAAAGGAAAAAGGGATCCGTAAATGGAGCCAGGTAGACCGAGAGATCATGGCGAAGCAGTAGTTTTCTTAGCTTCATTCCAGTATTCCTCCATCTCATCCAAGGTCATGTCTTTCACATTCTTATCCTGCTCATACGCCCGCTGCTCAATATGCTGGAAGCGTTGCATAAATTTTCGATTCGTTCGCTCCAAAGCTTCTTCAGGGTTGATTCCGGCAAAGCGGGCGTAGTTAATCAGGGCGAATAACAAATCCCCGAATTCATCCTGGGCTTCTGCCAGGTTACCCGAAGCTTCTGCCTCCTGAAACTCCTGCATTTCTTCTTCTACTTTATCCCAAACCTCCGTCTTTTCACTCCAATCAAACCCTACGCCTCGGGCTTTTTCCTGCATTCGGAATGCTTTTAGCAAGGCTGGTAATGATGATGGAACTCCACTTAAAGCTGATTTACGAACGTTGCCCGCGAGGCGCCCCTCTGATTCCTTCAACTTTATCTGTTCCCAATTTTGCTCTACGGTACCCGCATCGTTAGCTTCCGTATCACCGTAGACGTGGGGGTGCCGACGGATTAGCTTATCACATATACCATTCAGCACATCACCGATGTCAAATACCTGCTTCTCGCTAGCAATCTTGGCGTAGAAAACTAGATGCAGGGCTAAATCTCCTAATTCATTGCGAACTTCGCTCAGATCGCCACTCAAAATGGCATCCGAAAGTTCGTAGGTTTCTTCAATAGTTAGATGACGGATACTCTCGATAGTTTGCTCCCGGTCCCAGGGGCACTTTACCCGCAATTCCTCCATAATTGTCAGCAGCCGATCAAATGCTTCTAGGGCAATCTTGCGGCGTTCGTTTATTGGTTCGTTCATAGTTCAAAGGGTTTAGTCCACGGTCAACGGTCGCTAGTCCACAGTAGGTTCCCAACCTGATTAGTAATTCACTACTAGCCGTCGACTATGGACTATTAACTACCGACTAACAACATTAAACATTTCTCGCAGAAACTTTGCTCCGTTTACACCCGTTTTACTCCAGTAATATTATCTTTGTACGAAATACTGAAGTTATGACCACGATATTGTTAGCCATAGGATTCATTGCCCTTTTCTTTGTAATGATGAGTGTTCGGCTCATTTTCTTGAAAAATGGGGAATTTAAGGGTACTTGTGCTTCTCAAAGTCCATTCCTGAATAAAGAGGGAGCCACCTGCGGCTACTGTGGTAAAGAAGTGGGGAAGGGCGAAGCCTGTGGCAATCCTGACTCAGAAGTAAACAAAGTATTGGCGAAGTTCGACTGATTCTTTTATTTCGCTACCCTCAGCTTATTGTTTTAGCAAAATCTTACAAACCACAATTTATCTTTGGCACTTATCACATCAATATCCGGTATCCGGGGCACTATTGGCGGCTCAGCCGGAGAAGGACTTACCCCCATTGACACGGTTAAGTATACGGCTGCCTTTGGAACTTATCTGAAACAGCAGCACGAAAAAGTAATAGTGGTCATCGGACGCGATGCCCGCATCTCAGGTGAGATGGTTGCTAAGTTGGTGGGTGCTACCCTACAAGGCTTAGGCATTGATGTATTGGATATTGATTTAGCGACAACCCCTACCGTGGAGCTGGCTGTAGTTGATGAGAAGGCGCAGGGTGGTATCATAATCACTGCTAGTCACAACCCTGGTCAGTGGAATGCTCTTAAACTGTTAAACGAAGCCGGAGAATTTATCTCAGCCGAAGCCGGAAAAGCGGTACTTGACTTGGCAGAAGCAGCTGATTTTGATTTTGCTACTGTTAATAAGTTAGGTGCGTACCAACGGATTGAAGGTGCTACCGAAAAACACATCGAGACAATACTAGCTTTGCCCGAAGTAGATACGGAAGCAATTCGGGAACGAAATTTTAAAGTCGCTATTGACTGTATTAATTCGGTCGGTAGTATCGCTGTGCCGATGCTACTAGAGAAATTAGGGGTAACCCAGATAGAAAAATTCTATTGCGAGCCTAACGGTTCATTCGCCCATAACCCCGAGCCTGTCCCTGAAAACCTAAATCATATTTGTGGTAAGCTAGAGCAAGGTTCTTTTGACTTGGGTATCGTGGTTGATCCTGACGTAGACCGCCTTGTCTTGATTCAGGAAAATGGCGACCCTTTTGGTGAAGAATATACACTAGTTGCCGTAGCTGATTATATCTTGGGGTTGAATGGTGGTGGGAACACTGTTTCCAACCTTTCTTCTTCGTTGGCACTACACGATGTGACCGAGAAGCACGGAGGAAGTTACACTGCCGCTGCCGTAGGTGAAGTAAATGTGGTGAAAGCCATGAAGGAGACTGATGCTATTATTGGCGGCGAAGGTAACGGCGGCGTTATTTTTCCCAGGCTCCATTATGGTCGCGATGCCTTGGTAGGAATTGCCCTGTTTTTGTCGCACCTAGCAAAGTTTGGCAAGCCGATTTCTCAACTAAAAGCGAAGTATCCGCAGTACCATATTTCCAAGAATAAAATGGAACTTACTCCCGATATTGATATGACTTCGGTATTGGCTACACTAGCCGAACGCTACGCTAATCAACCCGTAAATACCACCGATGGGGTAAAAATTAGCTTCGACCGAGAGTGGGTACACTTACGCAAATCCAATACTGAGCCCATCATCCGCATTATTTCCGAATCCAACTCCCGCGCTACGGCTGAGCATCTGGCGAATAAACTTATCACCGATATCCGAGAGATTATTAATACCAACCATTAGAGGAAAAATTATTCAGCTTCAGAAATCTTCATTTTGACTTCTCTACGGTTGTAGTCAATTACGAATCCATATCGTTTTAATGCTTCTGAACCAAGAATACCGTTTATTTTAACGGATGATCCGCTGTTTAGGGAGCGAATAAGTCCAGACAAGTCCAGCGCAATATAATCAGCACGTATCGTTTGGGAGCCTACTCGCAAATCCATATCGTACACGCTGACCAATCCCTTCATACTGGTGCCTAGCCCAGCTATTTGAAACCCATTTAAAGAAGTGCGAGTATGACAAGAAAATCCATATCGCTTGGCATCATTACTATGGATAATACTTACATCCGCCCCAGTGTCTAACAACAAAAAAGCTCGTTTACCATTAATTGTCCCCCTTACAATCGGCTGATCCCGCATGACGGCTAACTCAACTACCTCGTACTGATCTTGCGCCATCAATGGAAGGTGGCTACCCAAGATGAAACAGATGATGATGAGTAAAATCATGGTACCTGCGGATAGAAGTGTTTTGAGTACAAGAAGAGTGCTAACCCATAAAATGATGATTCGCACGGATTTGACCGCTTCCTATGTTTCCACTTTGTTCATTCCCGCACGCTGATCGGCCAATACCGAACAGGATGGGGCTTTTGCTTATTCTTGCCTTAGCGACTGAACGGGATTGGTAGAACCAGTTTTGATTGTTTGAAAACCAACCGTAGAGAGTGAAATAATGAGCAGAATAGTAGCTGGAATCAAAAATATCAGCCAACCAATATTTACTTGGAAGGCAAAATTATTGAGCCAATGCTGTACACCGAGATACACCAGCGGTAAGGCAATAATATTAGCGAGAAGAATAAGCCGGATGAAGTCTTTAGAAAATAAATAGACCATGCTGGACAATGTAGCTCCTAGTACCTTTCGGATAGCAATTTCTTTCACGCGCTGGGATATCATAAATGTAGCAAGCCCAAACAATCCCAGACAAGCCACTATCAGAGCCAGACCGGAAAATAGCCCGAACACTCGACCAAACTGCTGGTCGGCAGCATACTGGCGGTCGAAGTAATCGTCTAGGAAAAAATACTCAAAGGCATTCCCTGGGAAGGCACTTTCGTATTGATCCTCCACAAAGGCCACTGTTTTAGTTGGGTTTTGCATATTGAGTTTAATAGTAAAGTATTGCCCGGAGAATCCTAGAACAGGAAAAAATAGGATAGGGTCATAATCATCCTTAAGTGATCGTTGGTGGTGATTCTTGATTACTCCTACAATTTCACCCTCCCAATCTTTGGGGCCCAATCCAAAGTAAATTAATTGAGCAATAGCTTCTTCAGCACTTTGATAACCCAGTGATGCAAGCAATTTCTCATTGATCATTACCGGTACAGGGTTTACTCCCTCAAATCGTGATTGTAAACGATCTTCTTCTCTGAAGTTACGGCCTGCTACTAGTTCAAAACTATAAGTATCAATGAACTCTTGGTCGATATAGAAATGAAAAGCAGATACGTTGGCCTCGACACTTTCATCCCTATTTCTAATCCCATTCATTTGAGAAATCAACTTTCCAGGGATTTCACTTGATGGAGCCATATTTTGGATGTTAGGATCTCTTTTTAGCTCAGTTTTAAAAGTTTCCAATCTGTGCCGATACGTTGAATCAGCCACACGTGGGGATTTGACTACCAGTAGCTGTTCTTGTTCGTAGCCCAAGTCTTGGTTCCGCATAAACGAAACCTGTTTAAACACCATCAGCGTACCAGCAATAAGTGCTACCGAGATTACAAATTGAGCTCCTACCAGGGTTTTGCGCATCACAATGCCAGTGCCCGATCGAAAAAACTTTCCTTTAAGCACCGTAACCGCTCGAAACGAAGAGAGTACCAGAGCGGGGTACAAACCTGCCAGGCATGATCCCAACAACACGATGCTTACCAGTACGAGCCAAAATCTAGTATCGTGGAGTAGGTTAAGCTCCCAGAGGCTAGTGCCTATATTTTTTCCAGTGAGTTGGTTAAAATAAGGTAATGCTACTACAACTATTATTAATGCCAGTACTATCGCCAAGAAGTTCAGCAGCACCGATTCAAGTAAAAATTGGACAACTAATTGCGACTTGGAGGCACCCACTACTTTGCGTAAGCCCACCTCACGGGCACGTTCAATGGATTTGGAAGATGAGAGATTGATGTAGTTAATCCAGGCAATAACCAGGATCAATACAGCAATTAACGTGAGAAAATAGATTGTTTGTTCATTACCATGTACTTCACGCTCTTTGGTAAGATTAGGGGATTTAAGATGGATATCAAGTATAGGTTGTAAACGAAAGCGGTACTCCCACCCCAATTCTTCGGTTACGTCTCCTAGATATTTCGATACAAATTCAGGAAGCTTGGTTTCCAGTTGCTGGGGATCTGCTGAAGGAGTTAGCCGTACATAGGTGAAAAACTCAGGCCAGCGCCAATCCCAATTAGGATTCCAGCTATCCCCCCATCCACTTCGAGCAAAATAAGAAACTAAGATATCGAACTTAATATGAGAATTTTCTGATACATCTTTAAAAACACCAGTAATAGTCAAAGAGCGACCACCATCCAGAAGCAGCGTTTTGCCTAGCGGATTTTCTGCGCCGAAAAATTTTTCGGCCACTGTTTCCGAAATTACTACCGAACTAACATCATCTAAAGCTTGAGCAGGATCGCCGTAGATAAAAGGAAAAGAAAACATCGTGAGAAAAGAAGGGTCTACACTGTAAACGTGTTCTTCATTGAATACTTTGGTGTTGCCAACTTCATCTACGTACGACCAGGCAGCTATATCTCCCATAAATATAGACTGATGCACTGCCCTAGCATATGCTTCAACTTCCGGAAAATCAGCCTCTAATGCCGGACCTACACCCGGATGAGTGGCAGCACTCTTAGTTTCGTTCACATCGTGGATAACACGATAGATACGGTCACCATCTTGATGAAATTGGTCATAGCTTAGCTCAAAAAGCACGTACTGCATGATCAGAAAGCAGGCAGCTAGCCCTAAAGCTAAACCGAAAGCATTGATAGCTGAAAATGCTTTACTTTTGACTAGATTTCGGAAGGCGATTTTGAGATAATTTTGGAACATATCGGGGTTGGTTACATAATGCGAAGGAGCATTTTTCTTGAATGAAGAAGGTCTACAAAACAGCAGCACCTCTTTGACAAATAGCCATTTTGCCTTTTGAAGGCCGTATTTATTTACTCGGAAATAAAAAGCCTCATAAAGATCGCCCTGAACTTCGTCCAGTAACTCAGCAGCGCAATACCACTCCAAAAATCGGTTTGCCCACTTAGGAGGAGCTACCGATGACTTATTATCTCTTTCTGCGGCCATTGGGTTAATTGAATTTGGGAATTAAAGACCATAGCTTCAGACGGTTCTCCCGAAGTTGAGAAATAACCTGGTATCCGTAGGGGGTAGCTTCAAAGAGCCGTTTGCGCCGCCCACCCCGTTCAGCAGTAGCCTCACCCATCTGCGAGCGGAGCATTCCCTTTTTTTCCAGCCGTTTTAGTACGGTATGGATGGCGGGAATAGAAATTGTATTACCCGTTTTCTCTTCGTAGGCTTGCGCTACCGAAACCCCATAAGCTTCGTCCACAATCATCACCAGAAGTAATACGCTTTCTTCTAATTGACCTAAGTTTGGTAGCATATCATATATCATTAATACTTGTATAACAAATATATGATATTTATTCAAACTTCCTACCGTAAGTCAGACTAACAGTTATTTGGTACACAACGAGAAGGATATCACCCTTTCATTAAGGACGATTAAGTTTGCCTAACATTACACTGACTAAAGAAAAAGGAGGAAAACTATACTAAGCGAGATGCTATTTTGAAAGTTGTTTTTGTGGTATCGGTATTTTATTACTCATCCTGTAAACACTCCACTGGGTTTACCCGAGCAGCTTTGACGGTTTGAAATCCCACCGTAAGCCAAGCAATCAAAAGTGCTAACAAACCCGCACTAGCAAAGTACCACCATTCCAGGTCGATCCGATAGGCAAAGCTTTCCAGCCAATTTTTAACAATGAAGTAGCTGATGGGTAAGGCAATTACAATGGCGATCAGCACCATTTTGGTGAAATCACCGGATAAAAGTTGCACAATCCCCCAATTGGTAGAACCCAGGATTTTACGGATGCCAATTTCTTTGATTCTTCTTTCGGCCGTGAAGGCGGCCAAGCCAAATAGTCCTAAACAGGAAATAAGAATAGCGATTACTGAAAAATGTTTGGATAGATTAGCCACTCTCTGCTCAGATATATAGTGTGCTTGATATTCTTCATCTAGAAATCTAAACTCAAAAGGAACACCTGGATTGAATTTGTCATAGAGTTTTTCCAACCTTGTTATTGTCTCTCTTTCTTCACCTGCTTGTATTTTGACAACAACAGTATTGGCATCTTCTGGCAAAAAAATCAAAAACATGGGCTTTATTTCTTCATAGAGTGATTGAAAATGGAAGTCCTTTACGATTCCGATAATTTCCCTCTCTCCTCTGATATTTACCACTTTCCCAATCGGATCGGTTAGTCCCATGGTCTTAATTGCTGTTTCGTTAAGGATGATTTTTTCACCTTCATTATTAAAATTTTTGGAAAAAGAACGGCCTTGTAGTAATTCGATACCTAGTGTTTCTACATAGTCGTATCCAACTCTAGTAAAAGTATATTGAATTGGTGAGCGACCTTCTCCGCCGTAACCACCGCCAGAGTTGTCGAAATCGGAAATACTTCCTTCAAGTACTGTAGCATTTATGACTCCTACCGTACTTTTTGCCTCATGTAAAAATGATTCAATATTTTCAATCAGTTTTCCTTCTTTTTCAAAAGTAAGTATGTTGTCTTTTTCGTAACCAAGGCTTTTAAACTGTACAAAGTCAATTTGCTTGGTTATTACCATAACCGAGACGATAAGTATAATTGAGATACTAAACTGAAAAACAACTAATCCTCTACGGGTGATTATTTCACCAATTGATGTTCTCAAATTTGCCTTTAGTACTTCGTTAGGCTTCAATCTTGAAAGGAAGAATGCAGGGTAACTCCCAGAGAGGAATCCAGTAAGAATAATAATCAGCAAAGCAACTAATATGAGAGTAATATCCGGACTAAGCGCTAGTTGCTTGCCCGTAATTACATTGAATTGAGGAAGTAAAAGAAGAACAAGTAATACAGCGATAAGGGATGAGATAAAAACCAACATCACAGACTCTCCCATATACTGGAAAACGAGTACCTTTCTAGACACACCTATGGTTTTTTTAATACCTACTTCCTTCAATCGCCTAGATGCTTGCGCTGTAGAAAGGTTCATGAAGTTAATACAAGCAATCAATAAGATAATGATTGCTACACCTGAGAAAAGTATCACATAATTTATTCTTCCCCCAGCCTGTTTACCGTTTTCATAGTGGCTGTGTAAATACCGTTCAGAATAACGTTGAGTAAACATAGTGCCAATCCACTCAGGATGTTTTTCACCATACAAAGGCTCTAGCTTTGATCTATAAAAGTCGTTGATCTTAGCATTGAACTGATCGATGTCTACACCTTCCTTTATTGTAATGTAAACACTTGGGTTATTGCTACCCCAATCATTATCACTTGGGTGGCGCTTATCTAGGTATAGCTTATTTGTCAATAAAAAGTCAAACTGCTCAGATGTATTGACATTCGCTATATCAAATACTCCTGAAACTACATAGTCACCAGCATAGATAGCTTCTCCATCAGTATTATCAACCACATTTATAACCTTACCTATTACATTATCTTCTGAATCGAAAATATTGGTTGCTAGCTCTTTAGATATTACAATAGCGTTCTTGTCTGCCAGTACACGATCTGCCTCCCCTTGAATTAATTCGAAAGAGAATACTTTGAAAAAATCTTTCCCAGCCATTTGCCCACTCGCTTTTATCTTTTTCTCATTAAAAGATAATATGGCGCTCGAGGCCTCATCTACTACTGGCACTACGTATTCTATCTCACCTAGTTCTTCTATTAGAGAAGGAGCCAATAAGTCTGAATTACTTTCATGTGTTATAATACCTTGTTCACCCCTATCAACATTCCTCAATACTTGATATAGTTGATTTTCATTTTTGTGGAATTTATCTATTGACAATTCATCGTTTACCCACAGAACAATTAATAGAGCGCAAGCCAAACCGGAGGATAAGCCGACTAAGTTGATCAGGAACGTGCTTTTGTAGCGTTGGAAATTGCGGAGAGTAAGGATCAGGTTATGGCGTAGCATCGCACGATGGTTAGCAGGTTGGTATATTTTAAACGATTTAATAAAAGCGGGACGAAAATGGCGAATCACATTCCAGGCGAATTGCCGCTGGGCTTTCTCGGGTAATTCTGCATACTGCTGCTCGAAGAGCTCGAACAAGTTGCCTTCAATCTCCTCGAGATAATCCTCTCGGCAGAACCATCGTAGGAAACGAAGGGCTTGTTTCGGTGGCAAAAGCTTACTCATCCCGCAAGCATTCCACTGGGTTTATCCGTGCGGCTTTCACAGTTTGCAACCCTACTGTCAACCAGGCGATGAGTAAAGCAACTAGTCCCGCTCCAGCAAAGTACCACCACTGCAATGAGATACTGAAAGCGAAATTCTGAAGCCAATACTGAGCCGCAAAGTAGCTAATGGGCAAGGCAACGGTTACGGCGATCAGCACCATTTTCGTAAAATCGCTGGTTAGCAGACGGGTAATACTTATAGCACTGGCTCCTAGTGCCTTACGAATACCGATTTCTTTTAGGCGACGTTCAGCGGTGAAGGCAGCCAAACCAAATAGTCCTAAGCAGGAAATAAGAATAGCTAATCCGGCAAAGTACTTAGAAAGAGTAGAAACACGCTGCTCAGCCGCGTAAAGAGCCTGATACTCTTCATTCAAAAATTTATAATCGAAAGGAAAACCAGGGTAGAGGGTTTGAGAAAGTTGGGTTAGTTGTTGAATAGCTTCTGGTTCTTTCCCCCCCTCAATTTTCACGGCGACTGACCAGGTTCTTGGGGGGGATAACCAAAACATCATTGGCTTCACTTTTTCGTGCAACGATTCAAAATGAAAATTTTTGACTATGCCCAAAATTTCCAGCTTTTCATCTCCTCGCTCTACCACTTCACCTATTGGATTGGTAAAACCTATATGTTCAATCGCCGCTTCGTTGAAAATAATCTTAGCAGTATCAGTGCTAAACTCTTGAGAAAATGTTCTGCCCTCCTTCATTTCTACCCCTAATAGCTCTAGCATCTCAAAATTAACTGGCATCATCTCAAACTCGGTTCTATCATTAGGGTCTTTTCCGGGCCACTGCACTCCGTAGGTAGCGGCAATATGTCCGGTCATGTCGTGACCCATGCTAGATGCCTGAAGTACCCCCGGTATTTTTCTAATCTCCGCCAGAAAAGTTTCTAGGCTACCTTCTGTCCAGTCTACTCGATCAAAGTAGAGGATGTTGTCTTTATCATACCCTAAGTTTTTGTTCTGTACAAACTCAATCTGCTTGTAAACAACAAATACCGAGGTAATTAAAATAATAGATAAGGTGAATTGTAAAATCACTAAACCTTTACGTGCCCAAAGCTCTCCTACTGATTTATTTAATGCTCCTTTCAAGACCTTAACCGGATCAAATGCGGAGAGATACAAAGCCGGATAGCTTCCGGCAGCCACCCCAGTAATCACAGTAATAGCCAGAAAAGATAAAATCAGAGATAGATTGAAATCTAGATAGATTTGCTTTCCAGTAATCTGATTAAACTGAGGGAGTAGTAGTAGCACTAGCACAACTGCTACAATTAATGAGAGTCCGGCCAGTAGCGTAGACTCTCCTAAGTACTGAACAATCAATGAAGAATGACCAGCACCCACCGCTTTTTTAATTCCCACTTCCTTCAGTCGGCGGGAGGCCCGAGCCGTAGATAAATTCATGAAGTTGATACAGGCGATAAGTAGTATAAAAACCGCGATTATTGAAAATAACCGCACATAGTCTATCCTACCTCCCGCTTGCTGACCATTTTCGTAATTGCCGTACAAGTAATTATCGGAGAAAGGGGCAACAAATAGAGTACGATGGGTAATTTCGCCCTCCGTTTTCCTACTGACAAGATCAGCAACTTTATTATTCAGTGAGCTAACATCGGCATCTGGCTTAAGCAGCACGTACGCTTCTGGCCAGGAAGTGCTCCAGCGAGTAGCCCATCCCTCGTCATCCAACAAAATTTTAAATGATATCACAAAATCAAACTGCACCGAAGAGTGGCGGGGCACATCGGCAAAGATTCCGGTAATTTGATACTGTTCTTCGTGCTGCAATTCTATTGTTTTACCTACCACATTCTCAGTAGTGCCAAACAGGTTTTTGGCTAAGCTTTCTGATATTACGATAGAGCTTTTGTCAGCTATCACCTGATTAGCATCTCCCTGTTGAAGTGGAAAAGAGAATAACTCGAAAAAATCCTCCTCCACAAATTGCCCCATTGCATTAATATCTTTATCACCTAAGGAAAGCGTGTATTCATCCAGACCAAAAGTGGTCACGGCTTGCTCTACCTCAGGCATTTCTTCCTCCATAGTCTGAGCGGTGAGACCAGGTACCCAGGTAGATGTTATCGTCTCACCATTTTGCGTCCGATGTTGCATTACTTGGTACAACTGAGCATCATTCGAATGAAACTTATCTACACTCAACTCATCCTGTACCCACAGAAAAATCAGTAGGGCACACGCCAAACCGGAAGACAAACCGATTAGGTTAATGAAAAAAGTACTTTTGTAGCGTTGAAAGCTGCGAAAAGTCAGGATCAAATTATGACGTAGCATAGCGCGATGAATATTGGGTTGATATACTTTAAACGATTTAATAAAGGCCGGACGAAAGTGCTTCAGCACATTCCAGACAAAATTCCGACGAGCTTTGGCAGACGATTCTTCGTACTGATGTTCGTACAACTCGAGTAGGTTTCCCTCAATCTCCTCGAGATAATCCTCTCGGCAGAACCAGCGGAGGAAACGGAGGGCTTGATTTGGAGGTGAAGGCTTATTCATCTCTTAGGCATTCTATGGGATTCACTTGGGCAGCTTTCACCGTTTGCAGCCCTATGGTTAGCCACGCGATCAGTAAGGCCAGCAGTCCCACTCCAGCAAAGTACCACCACTGTAAATCAATATGAAAGGCGAAGTTTTGTAACCAATGTTGGGTCAAGAAGTAACCGATAGGCAGTGCGATTCCGATGGCTACTACCACCATCTTAGTGAAATCACCCGTGAGCAATCCCACGATGTTAACAACACTTGCACCCAGCGCTTTGCGAATACCGATTTCTTTCAGACGACGTTCAGCGGTAAAGGCAGCTAGACCGAATAACCCGAGGCAGGAGATAAGAATGGCAAGTGCAGCAAAGTACTCCGATAAGGTCGAGACCCTTTGTTCAGCCACATAGAGTGCCTGATAATCATCATCCAGGAATTGATAATCTAAGACGAAACCCGGATTATAGTTACTATAAAGGGTTTGAAGTCCTGCTAGTGCTTCTTTTTCTCTTCCCGCTTGGAGTTTGGCCACCATCCTATTTATAGAAGCCTGCATGACGAAACACATTGGTTTCAGCTCTTCATGGAAAGATTCAAAATGAAAGTCTTTAACCACCCCAATAATTTCCTTTTCGCCGTAAAATTCTACTGTAGTACCAATTGGGGATGTAAGCCCCATCGCTTCAATGGCTGTTTCATTAAAGATGATTTTTGTGGTATCATTACCAAAATTCCGGGAAAAAGATCGTCCTTCTATTATTTCTACGCCTAATGTTTCCAGTAAGTCATAGTTAGCGGTTATCACTTCAAACCCAGTCTCATCGTCCGGCGTTTTTCCTTCCCATTCAATATTTCCAACCGACCAGTTATGCCCCACAATGCGATGCCCAGTGCTGGATGCATTGAGCACACCGGGAATCTTTTTCATCTCGGTCAAAAAAGTTTCTTCGTTTCCATTTAGTCTCCCGGTGATGGGGAAGTAAATGACATTATCTTTATCATAGCCTAGATGCTGGTTTTGTACAAAGGCAATCTGCCGGTGTACTACCCAGACACTAACCATCAGAATAATAGAAAGGGTGAATTGAAAGACCACTAGTCCCTTCCGAGCCCAAACACTTCCTGAAGACATATTTAATTTCCCTTTCAGTATGTTGATCGATCGGAGACCCGATAGGTATAATGCTGGGTACAGACCTGCTACTACTCCAGTAGAGAATGCGATGGTAAGTGCCGATACAATAAGCGTGTGATCAAAACCTAAGGCAAGTTGCTTTCCGGTGATTTCATTGAACGTAGGCAAGGCCAGGGCGACCAGCAGTATGGCGACCATCAATGAAAAAAAGCTGATTAGTACGGATTCTCCGATATACTGGAAGATCAGTTCCTTTCGTCCGGAACCCACTACTTTTTTTATGCCAATTTCCTTTAGTCTTCTTGATGCCCGGGCGGTAGTTAAATTCACAAAGTTAATACTGGCGATAAGCAAGATGATGATAGCCACTACCGAGAACAGCCTAACGTATTCTATTCTGCCTCCTACTCGTACGCCAATTTCATAGATACCATATAGATAGTGATCCGAATAGCGTTCCAGAAACGCGACGCGATTGATATCATCACCAAACCTTTCTTTCAGTGTAGCCTCAAGTTTATCGTTAAAATATTCAACATTGGTTCCCTCTCTTAGGGTCGCAAAAACCAATGGACCACCGCCTCCCCAACTATCAACCCAGGGCTTTTCATCTTTTAAGGCCTCGAAGGTCATAACAAAATCAAATTGTACGGAAGAACGAGCGGGGGTTCCTTTGAAAATACCAGAAACGATAAATTCTCGTTCTTGCTGAAATTCTACCGACTTTCCAACAGCATCTTGCGCAGAATCGAAGAGTCTCATGGCTAGCTCTTCCGACAGCACAATGGAATTTTTGTCAGCTAGCACCTGATCTTTACTTCCGATAAGCAGTTCGTAAGAGAAAATATTGAAGTAGTCTTTACCGACGTACTGTCCCGCTGCTTTCACATTTTTCTCGTCTATGGAAAGTGTAAGACGGTCGTATCCGGGCCAGGAAACAGGGCCAACAGCGGCCACGTATTCTACCTGAGGCATTTCTTCTCTCAAAAAATCAGCCATAGGACCTCTGGTTTCAAAGGAGGTATAGATGCCTTCACTACTATATCCTTTCTCCATTACCCGATAAAGCCGTTCATCGTTGGCGTGAAACTTATCCACACTCAATTCATCCTGCACCCACAGAAAAATCAACAGGGCGCAAGCCAAACCGGAAGATAAGCCAATCAAGTTGATAAAAAAGGAGCTCTTATATCGTTGGAAATTGCGAAAAGCGAGAATAAAGTTATAGTGTAGCATCGCACGATGATTAGAGGGTTGAAACAATTTAAATGACCGAATAAACGCTGGGCGAAAATGCCGCAACACATTCCAGACAAACTGCTTTTGCGCTTTCTTTGGAGATGCAGTATACTGCTGCTCAAAAAGCTCCAGCAGGTTGCCTTCAATCTCCTCGAGATAGTCATTCCGGCAGAACCAGCGCAAAAAGCGTAGAGCATACTTGGGTGGTTTTGGTTTCATTACCCAAAGGAAATATTGGGGATTTGCTGGTAGATGCTGGTGCGTAGCGCGTATTGCTGATCTAGCATCTGCTTGCCGAAAGCGGTGATGATGTAGAATTTTTTCCGACGCCCACCTCGTTCGCTGGTGATGCCGCCAAAACGGGATTTCACAAAGCCTTTGTCTTCCATTCGCTTTAGGGCTACGTGTACGGCACTGATATTGAGCTTTTTACTTAGCTTTTCTTCCAAATCTTCCAGAATAGATACGCCGTAGGCCTGGTCGTGCTGAGCGGCTACTACCAGTAGCACTAATTCTTCAAATTCACCGAGAGAAGGATTTTTCATGAGCAATAATTTACTTAACAAAAGTAAATATAATAATTACTTTCACTTTTGTTATATAAATACTCAACTTTTTACACTGACCTAGAAAATTACCCCCGAAACCACGAACACTTGCAAACCCGCTCGTTGTTGGCGTATTTTGTAGATTCTGTACCTAACCTACCTGACTTATGCAAGTCTATTTAGATAATGCGGCAACTACTGCGCTTGATCCCGCTGTCTTAGAAGCGATGCTTCCCTACATGACCGATCACTACGGTAATCCATCGTCGACTCACGCTCACGGGCGACAGACCCGCTCGGCAATTGAGCAAGCTCGCAAGAAGGTGGCTGAGTTACTGAACGTTATTCCCTCGGAGATTTTCTTTACTTCGGGCGGAACTGAGGCTGATAATACCGCTATTCGTTGCTCTATTGATTCTCATAATCTCCGTCGGGCGATTACTTCTCGCTTAGAGCATCACGCAGTGCTGCACACACTACAGGAGCTGGAGAAACAGAAAAAAATTCAGCTCGATTTTGTAGAGTTTGATGAACGGGGAAATATCGATCTCAATCATCTGGAGGAATTGCTCCGTCAACCTGAACGGGCATTGGTCTCACTAATGCACGGTAATAATGAAATCGGTAACTTGACTGACATTCAGCGAGTGGGCGAACTCTGCGCCGAGCACGACGCTATTTTTCATTCGGATACCGTGCAAACCCTGGCTCACTACCCCATTGATCTGAAAGAAATTCCTGTCCATTGCATTGCTGGCGCGGCGCATAAATTTCATGGCCCTAAGGGCGTTGGCTTATTGTACGTTGCTAAAGGCCATAAGATTTGTCCGCTGCTGCACGGCGGTGGGCAGGAGCGCAATATGCGGGGCGGTACGGAAAACTTATACGGCATTGTTGGCTTCGCCAAAGCCTTAGAACTGAGTCACACTCACATGGATGAGCACACCCAACACATTAAGTCGCTGAAACAACGCATGATTGAAGGGCTGCAAGAACAAATTCCGGGGGTGCAATTCAACGGAATGTCAAGTGATCTGGACAACAGTTTGTACACAGTACTAAACGTAAGCCTACCACCGTCTGAAGATAATGATATGCTGCTTTTCAATCTGGATTTGAACCAGATTTCAACTTCAGGTGGTTCGGCCTGCTCCAGTGGAGCGCAACAAGGTTCGCACGTGCTTCGTGCCCTTCAGTGCGATCCACAGCGAGGTGCGATACGCCTTTCCTTTAGTCGCCATAACACAATCGAGGAAGTTGACTACGTGGTGAAGACCCTAAAATCACTTTATCCAGTAGCCGTCGCGCAGTAAGTGTATAAACTTATTCTTTATTTTTCGTTTGTATGAATACACCTAAATCATCTGTTATATGAAACTGAGCGGTATAGTCATTACTTGTATTCTTAGCTTTCTTCTTTTTGCCTCTGCGTTCGCTCAAGACGCTACCCAAGATAATGTATGGAAAGCCTTGGCCTCAGTTGAGTACAAAATCACCGAAGACGAGTACGGCGAACTCTACGTACCCGAGTTTAGCGAAAAAGCCCAAGAGCTAGAGGGTAAAGTTGTCACTGTGCCCGGTTATATTATTCCGTTCGAGGGGCTGTTTAAACCAGAGCACGTCATCGTTTCATCATTGCCCATCGCATCCTGTTTCTTCTGTGGCTCAGGTGGTCCTGAAACGGTGATGGAAGTATTCCTGAAAGATCCGGTTGATTATACCGAAGAAATGGTGGCCTTCCGGGGAAAACTCAAACTGAATGACGATGATTACGAGCAACTGATGTACATTCTAGAAGATGCTGAACTAGTAGGTCCAGTGGGTAATTAGGATCTAAACGTACTTTTCATCTCTTAAGTGAGAACTTTACCTGCAATTACTTTTCAAGCGTTAGAACCGTAGCTTTTAACTGCCAGCAGCCGCTAAAAGGGTACAAAGGTTTGCATAACTAACACAATAAACGGTTATACAAATAATCTCAAAAAGGGTTGGTTATATAGCAAATTTTAGGCTGTTAGCCTGTAGGATATTACTTAGGTTTGTTTATACACATGTTGTACGCAGTAGACGATACCAAAGAAATAACACAATTATGCCAATCGTACGAAGTAAATCTCAATCACATGATTCAATTGAAGGATTCTATGAGGAATTAGCTCAGAGCGATGAAGCTACTTCCAGTCAAATCGGGAAGACTATGCTAAGTTGGATTAAGAGAATTGAAAAGAAGTTACCCGAAGCGAAGATTTATGCTCTAACTAGCCATATGCATTTGGTATTAATGCCTGGGGAAACATATATAGAAGATTGGGCAGTGAAACTCATTGGAATGGAAAACCATTATACGGTTCAATACCTAATGCCAAGAAAGGATTCACCTTGGTTGAATGCATATGTGACAGGAGAGTTTACTGATTTTGACGAGGCTGTAGCAATGTCCGTTCGCGCAATTCAACTTTGCGAATTGTGGCCAATTGAACAACTAAGAATAAAAAATTAAACTGCGTACAACAACACCTATACGCAATGCCCTTCGGGACACTGCGCATAGCCAAACCGTTGTGAATAATACCATCAGAGAGCTATTACCCTTTACCAAACCATTAAATGACAACAACATGAAAACTAAAATTGCACTTTCAATCCTGGGCGCCATCGCACTCCTTAGCAGTTGCCAACCAGTTGCGTCATCCGAAACTGCCCAGATAAAAAAGGGCATGATCAAAGTAGCGATCATGTACCCAAATGAGGATGGGAAAACTTTTGACATGGACTACTATTCCGGGAAGCATATGCCAATGGTCGCTGGTTTATTTGGCGATCCATTAAAACGGTATGCCATTGATAAGGGAATGTCTGGTCGGACACCCGATGAACCAACTCCCTATTTAGCCGTCGGATATTTTTACTTTGACAAGCTTTCTGACTATGAAAGTGCTTTTGGATCAAATGCCGAAAAAATCCTGAGTGACATTCCTAACTACACCGACATTCAGCCCGTTGTCCAGATTAGTGAAGTAATGTACTGACCATAACGCCTGGCTATGAGTAGTAGTAACCCGTAGAATGCTATTACTCATAGGTTTTGTTAGCGATAGCTTTTTGCAAATCGGGTTGATGCTTAATAATCAAGTTTGTAATTACTTTGCGCTTTTCCCAAACTCAATTGGAAACCCGACAGACAGTCCAATAAAGCTTAAATCAACTGTTCCTATTGTTTGGCCACTTGGTAATTCAATATCAGTTTTTGGAATAAAATTGTATTCTAATCCAATGATTAACTTATTGAATTCAATCCCTCCCCTTACCAAAAGCCCTACTTGATTATTGACGCTTCCTTTAATTTCTTCTTTGGAAAAATCCGCTTTATCTAGTTGAGTAACTTCTACGTAGGTCCCCAATAAATAGTATCCTACGCCTAAACCTAAATAAGGACGAAAAAAATATTTATTCAAAAGAATGTTTTCATTCAAGTAATAGTCAAAAGTAGGTACAAACGAAATAACCCCATTACCTGATTTTTCATTGACGGTATATTCGAAACCAGTATTATTTCCAATGGTCTGAGTATTAATTGTACTGATACTGTTTGATCCGGAATATCCAATAATTCCAAGTCTCAATCCGACGACGGTATTCTGTGTAGATCTCACTTTAGGCTCTACATTGAGGAATAGCCCTGGTTTTCCGAGATCAAAACCAGTTTCTATTTTCAGTTTCATACTGCTCTGTGCTTGAGCACTTACATCGAGCAACCAGAATAACAATGTTATAAGTATTACTATCTTCCTAAGCACAGCATTTTTGTTACAGAACGATTTAAGTTAGAACATCTTATAAACGTTTATTCTCTTCTTGTTGGAAGTTGATTTTAGGTTTGCTTTTTTATAATTGTTGCTAACGAAGTTATGGCCTGACTCATGGAGAGATAGTTGCTGAAGACGATAGGTTCATTTTTCGTATACAGACCTACTTTGTTTAATCGCTGAGTCAGCAATTGCTTGGCCTAGTTACAATCCAATTCTTTTGCCTATCTTTCTCCGAACATTTTTACTACACTATGAATCTACGCAACCTATGCTTCATTCTACTCATTTCTTGGAGCAGCTCATTTACCTTTGGTCAGTCTACTGAGAATGCATTCATCTACGGCGACCTTCTACCTGATGCTCCCGAACTAGCTGCCCGAGGAGATTTTTCGGTAGGAGTACAGACTGTTGACTTACTCCATAAAGACCAAATTGATATTCTCAACTACAATCCGGAGCAAGATTCTCTGTATGACCGAGAGTTAAAAGTAGAGGTATGGTATCCGGCGCAGCTTGCAGAGGAACAGGAAGAGTTAGTGGTCTACGATGAGGTGATGGGCAACGCTAATTCGCCCGACCGTCCGATTATTCCCTTTACCTTCCTGGGGCGAGCAGCACGGGATGCTGAGCCAGTGCAAGCAGACGCTCCCTACCCTTTGGTTATCGTATCCCACGGTTACACGGGTTCGCGCCTCTTATTTACTTACTTAACTGAGAATCTGGCTTCTAAGGGTTACGTAGTAGTATCTATTGATCATACCGAATCTACTTTTCGGGATGCCAACAAATTTACCAGCACGCTGCTGAATCGTTCCTTAGACGTTCTCTTCGTACTCAACGAAGTAGCCCGACTTAGTGAAGGCAACGAATCTTTCTTATCGGGATTAGCTGATGCTAACAACACTGCTTTGATTGGGTATTCTATGGGTGGTTACGGCGTAATTAACGTGGCTGGCGCAGGTTACAGTCCCGGAGCCGGAGAGTTTTTTCGAACCAATTCGGGAGGAAGCCGAGCGTTAGAGCAGCGACTAGCCGGGACTCCTGAGTTTGAGGCTTCTATTGATCCTAGAGTAAAAGCCGTGGTGGCTATGGCGCCCTGGGGCATGGAGCGGGGTGTCTGGAACAACGAAGGGTTAGCTGGTATTAAGGTGCCTTCCCTATTCATTGCTGGTAGCGAAGACGATATCTCTGGTTACGAGCAAGGGATCAAAGCCATTTACGAAGGAGCGGTAAATTCTGACCGCTATTTGCTCACCTACCTTCGTGCTCGGCATAATATTGCGCCTAACCCTCCACCACCCGAAGCGTTACAACCCGGTCTTCATTTGGATGAATATCTACGCTACGCCGATTCGGTGTGGGATCAGCGTCGGATCAATAATGTTAACCAGCACTTTATCACCGCATTTTTAGAAATTCACTTACGGAACAGGGGCGACTATCGTGCTTATCTGGATGGAGATGAAAACGCTGACGAAGCAGGTTGGAAAGGCTTCAAGCCCCGAACCTGGGTTGGTCTGGAGCTAAGTCACGATCTACCTCAGTAATATCGATTAGGCAATGAACTACTAACGAATACCTGAAAGTAAGCGAGCGGCCCATAGTAAGCTTTAATGGCCGCCAGGCTACAGCGTTAAATCGTCAATAGTCGCTCAAATAGGTCAAAAGTTTGTATATCAACTTGATAAGCAGTTATGTGAATTTGCTGAAAAAGGTGTAGTTATACTGCACCTTTTATATTGTGTACCTATACAAAATGAATTAGGTTTGTTTATACAACCGTTGTGCCCAATTAGAAAAATGACAGAATCGAAAGTCAAATACACGGAAAAAGAAATTCTTGAAATATTCAAGGAACAACATCGACTTTGTAGTCCACTTGACCCAGAAGCTGACCCTTGGGCCGAAATTACGGCTGAAATGACAGTTAGTGAATGGAGATGGGCTAACGACTTACTCGGTTGGAAAAAGTTAAGTGAATTTTTAAATCAAGAATTTCGAGTTCAGATAAGTCAACGCGAATGGCAGAATGTTTTAGAACCTGCTCGGACAAGGAAACTGATTGAAGTTTGCCGACTTCTATCAAATTATGCTGAAAAAGATTTTTACGAACCAAAGGCTCTGTTTGGCGAACCGTGCTTAAAAGCAGGAGTATTCTTAACAATCAAAAAGAATCTAAAAGACAAAGGAGTAAATGTATCTGAACTGCTACCATCTTCTTCATTGACAGCCTATATGGACAAGTATTTCTCACCAGTGTTAGAAGAAATCACACTAACAGGAACGAAACCAATTGACAAAATTGAGACTCGGAGAAAGAAAAAAGGATTTTGGAATGTCATAAACATTTTCGACCCTGACCGATATGAAACCTTGACGGGAGAAATAAAGACATTCCGTGATTTGACGGAGAAAATAATTGAAGAAAATAATAAAAACTGGGCACAATAACGGCTATAGTGCATGCCCTCCGGAACACGCACCATAGCCAAACCGCTGTGTGCCATTAGAAGACAAAACTATATTCTGTTGAAAGAAATAACATTGAGAAAAGGGCAGATACTGCAGCGAAGTGGTGAATTAAATACCAAGGTTTACCATGTGAAATCTGGTTTGCTACGAAGCTATTCGATCGACAAAAATGGCAAAGAGAACATATTTATGTTTGCACCCGAAGGTTGGGTAATTGCCGATACCTGCGAACCTAAATCAGAGGCAGTTTTATTTATAGATGCGCTTGAAGATTCAAACGTGATTGTTTTACCAAAAGATCTTGAAAGAGAAAAACAACATGTAGGTGCGTTAACAAAAAGATTAAATGCACTACAAAAACGAGTTTTAATGCTAATCAGTACCAATGCTATTGAGCGATATGAACACTTTATTCAAGCCTATCCTAATATAGCCCATCGTGTTCCTCAACGTATGATTGCCTCCTATATTGGTGTTAACCCGGAAACCTTAAGTGCTGCTAAATCAAAACGCTTAAAAAAGGAGTAACTCTTTCATTTCTTATGAAATCATAATGCATGGCTTTTATGAGCCTACGAACTTTGTGATAAATACTAAGCACAACAAAATCACAGAGCATTATGAAAAATTATGGCATCTTTTTAAAGATATCGGCTGTCTTATGGTTTATCTGGGGTGCAGTGCACATGTTTGCCGGAATCATGACGGATAACTTCATCCTAAGTGGAGATATAGCAGGAGCCGTTAGTGGCATAGCCGATGCAGTCGATCCAGCTACGCTTCAAGCAAATTACCCAGATGCTGCCGGAGCAATAATTGGCCAACACGGATTTAATCTCCTTTGGATTGGAATCACTACCCTGATCTGTTCTTTTTTTGTATGGAAAGGAAATAAGAATGCCATTTTCCTTGCAGCGATTACTGGCGGCCTAGCTGATTTGGGTTACTTTCTTTTTATAGACTTAGGCGGGTATTCCAACTTCATGCCGGGTACTGTCATGACTATTGTTTCTTCTGCCGCTATTATTTTGAGTTTTACCGCTTATTTCCAGACTAAAAATCAGGTAGCTATTGCTTAATGGCAAACTGGTGCGGGTAAGCCTATTCGCCTTATTCTGTTTGATAGCAAACATCGGGTTTACTCAGGAAGAGAAAATCGCAGGTATTAATTTGCTAAGAGCAGAAGAGTCTTACTTATATCTAGATTCGTTGGAGAAAAAAACAATATTTCTTCAACCTCTTAAATTAGTTGCCATCAATAGGAACCACGCTTTTTTCTTATCCTTAGGGGGTGAATATCGCGCAAGAATTGAACATACTACAAATGAAAATTATACTACGAAGAACCTAACGTATTATTCTCAAAGAGTCAATTTACACGCATCTTTACAATTAGGCTCCAACTTTCGCCTTTTCGGAGAACTATACAGCGGTTACGTAACAGGGAATGAAAACATTTTTCTTGAATCTGATGAAATAGATGTGCATCAAGGGTTCCTGGAATGGAAGCCAATAAATTCTTCCAATTTACAGACAACCGTAAGATTTGGAAGACAAGAAATTGGATATGGAGCCTCTCGGATAGTGGGCATAAGAGAAGGGCCCAATATGAGGAGATCTTTTGATATGGCTCGGGTTATGATCCGAAAAAATAACTCATCTGTCGACCTGCTGTATGGAAAAGAAGTTGATATTTCCCCATTCAGCTTTGATAATAAATCCAATATTTTTGAAAATGACGCATCAAATCCTAGTTTTTGGGGAGCATACTACAGACGACCATTTCTAAAAGATATTGGTAAACTAGATATCTACTATTTTGGCTTTCACGCTAATCGCTCTCGCTTCAATGATGTCTCAGGCACGGAAACAAGACATTCAGTGGGGATTAGATCATTTAGCGTTAAAGGTCGCTTATCCTATAATACCGAAATAATTATGCAGTGGGGTGAGCTTGGTAACAGTGATATTTTTGCCTATAACCTAGAAACTGACTGGAAGTATGCACTTATTGAAAACAGCTGGAAACCTCAACTAGGTATTAAAGCTGATTTGTCCAGCGGAGATAAACGAACTGGAGATGGCCGAGTAGGCACCTTTAATCCGATATTCGTCAATCCTGCCATTTACAGTCTAGCGGCGGTAAACACCCCGGCAAATATCACGAGCCTACATCCTAACTTCTCAGTTTATCCCATCGAAGGTTTAACAGTATATGTAGACTACGCATTCTTTTACAGAACTGAATCAAATGATGGACTTTACGCCCCTCCCCGTTTTTTAGCTCGTGAAGCAAATGGCCTCAGTACAAAACATATAGGAGACGTATTTGGATTACAGATATCTTACGAAATCAATCGCAATATTTTTTTTGATCTACGGAGCTCTTATTTCGTTGCAGGTCAATTTATTAAAGCATCCGGTGATTCAGAAAATACTTTTTACATAGCCCCAACTATGAGCTTTAAGTTTTAGATTTACCTTGTAAGTTTCTTAATTTAAAACGGCATACAAAAAAGTTATAGTGCATACCCTGCCGGATACGCACTATACCCAAGCCGTTGGTAAAACATCAGAACCCACAAAACCATGAAACACTTTGCTCATCTCATTATCGGAACCGGACAGGCTACCGGAACTCTACTCGGTAAGCTAATTCCTACCAAGACAGCTATCGGAGTTATTGAAGCCAACAAAGTGGGGGGTAGTTGTGTGAATTACGGATGTACTCCTACCAAGACACTAGTAGCCACCGCTAAAGCGTTTCATCAAGCCAAACGAGGAGATTTTTATGGCTTCCAGGCTGAGAACCTAACGCTCAATTATGCTAAAGTGAGAGAGCGGATGAATAGTATCAGAAATGGTAGCAGCGATGGTTTAAAATCCTGGATGGAAAATACTGATAATGTTGACCTGATGTTCGGTAGTGCCAAGTTTACCGGAGATAAACAGGTAGAAGTGGACGGTCAGACGTATACTGCCGATAATATTTACATCAACGTGGGAACCCGGCCTTCGGCTCCGCCCATTCCGGGTCTGGACGATATAAACTGGCTGGATAGTGCCCGCTTGCTAGACCTTGAAAAGGTTCCGGAGCATCTGCTGATTATTGGTGGAGGGTACATTGGGGTTGAGTTTGCCCAAGTGTTTAGACGGTTTGGCGCCAAAATCAGTATCATTCAACGGGGAAGCCAACTGATGCCTCGGGAAGACGAAGATGTAGCGGAGGCAGTGAAAGAATTTCTGGAAGAAGAAGGTGTCAATATATACTGCAATGCCAACACTATAAAAATCACCCCGAAAGACGATCAAAAAGAAATTGAGATTGAAGTGGACGGAGAACCCAAGCTATTGATTGGTGATCAGGTTTTAGTAGCCGCCGGAAGGATTTCCAATAGCGACACATTAGCCCTCGAGAATACCGGAATAAAAGTGAATGATCGCGGACACATAGAGGTAGACAAGTATTGCGAAACTGCCGTTGAGGGAATTTATGCCGTGGGCGATGTGAACGGTCACGGTGGGTTTACCCATACTGCAGTAAATGACGCCGAGATCGTTCTAGACAAACTCTTTGGGGGAGACCGAACGCTCGATGTTAGAAATACCATTTATGGACTGTTTACCGACCCGCCATTGGGCAGGGTTGGTATGACCGAAAAAGAAGCAGTAAAAAAAGGAAAGCGAGTGCTAAAAGCTACCCGACCCATGAGTAAGATAAGTCGGGCGAAGGAAATGGGTGAAACCAAAGGCTTCGCCAAATTACTGGTAGACGCTGAAACAGATTTGGTATTAGGAGCTTCTATTTTAGGAGTAGGCGGCGACGAAATCATCAATATGTTCGCCACCATTATGCATTCTAATATTCCGTGTCGGCACTACCGAAAAGTAGTTTTGGTTCACCCTACCGTTTCCGAACTCATGCCCTGGGTGTTGGATGGAATTAAAGAACTTATGGAACAAAGTGAAGGTTAGCAATATTCACGAAACAGGAACCGGGTAGTTGAAGAGCTCTTTCTTAAGTGTCCACAAAAAATATAAATGCAGAAGTAAGAAAAATATGTTCTCGTATCCTCCGTAAGCAACTAGACCAAAAATAGACCATATCACCGCAACAACAGAAAAGCCAAAAGCAATTTTTAGTGCTGCTTTTGAATGCCCGTAGAGCTTATAGGAGAAAAAGATATCAACTGCTCCTAAGACCAGGAGAACAACTCCCCACCTTATGAAGTCTGTCGTTCCCCAGGCTTGAACATACTCATTATCCTTCATTACTTCTTTCAACCAGTTTGAGGCAAGAATATAAGTTAACCCTCCAGCGATTAGCCCGATTCCAGCTAATAGATAAAACCCAGTAAGTACTGTTCTATGAATATTCTTAGAATTTGTCATCATTCTTCCCTATGGGTATGTAGATTTCCGTCAATAAGTCCGAAGCTTCCACTTCATCAGGACTATTAAGATACTTCTCGAACAAATGTGCATTTCTGAGATGATAACCACTAGCTGGGAGCCAACTAAAAAAGACAGATTGATAATACGTCTCCAATTGTTTATAACTCCCTTTGAGGGTAAAAACCGCGTAATCACCTGCTTCCAGCTTCAGCCTGCCGAATGATCCTTTCGGCTTGGTGGATGGTGCAACGGTAATGCAAGCATAGAACCTGCGCTTATCAGCAGTAGTCAGCCCTGGATCATCGTGGCTGATTCCGATATACTGGGTGCGCTCATTAATAAGTCTATTTTCGTTACCAAACCGAATTAAGCTATTCCAAGCCTCATCATAATGTACTGCTACTCCATACTCACCGCTAATTCGTAGATATAATATTTCTAGTTCTTCTACCGATCGCTTCTCCCATTTTAGCTCCACGAAAGGGTATGTTTTCATTTCTTTTTTGATAGGGAAAAAGGTTTGAGTATTTCTGAAGGTAGTAGGTGCTACGCCAAAGTGTTTCTTAAAGGCTTTAGAAAAGGAAAATGGAGTAGAATACCCAACTATTTCCGCAATCTGCTCGAGCGTCTTTTGAGATGTCTGCAACAGCTGAGCAGCCCGTTCAAGACGAATTCTATTGATGTAACTTCCCAATGACTCACCAATAAATGCTTTAAATATTCTATGAAAATGAAACTCTGATAAGTTCGCTACTTCCGAGATAGCTAGTAAGTTAATCTCCTCTTTAAGATGTATATTAACGTAATCTACAACCCTATTAATTGCTTCGTTATAGCTGTTTTTAGTAGCCTCTTTCATAGCTATAAAGGTACAATCCAGAAACTAATGACTGAATATCCAATCTTGCTATTTTAGCAACCCTTTGATTATCTATGACTCCGAGTTGTAGAGAATAAGTCTATGAATAGACTACTTTTCAGGCTACAGCAAGTGGAATAGAAATACTTTGGAGGTTCTGCTTCAAAGGAGTTGGTAGATACCCTGAACACACTCATAAGGCGAGTTATATGCTTCTTTTGCACCGAATACCTACTATTTACGCCCAAAGCTGTTTAGTCACTCCTTTATTCATTGTTTTCTTATGAAAAAAATATAGGTTTGGCACTCAGACTGTAGACAGGTTTTTTGTAACTTCTGAATAAATAGCTTAGGACTTGCTTATATTCTAGGTCTGATTTTTTTCAGAATATGCAGCTGGCCTCTCTGCAACTATTAACAGTTAAAGCAAAAGTACAACATGGAAATTTTAGGACTAGATGTAGGCGGCTCCGGAATTAAAGGTGCCATTGTAGATACCGAACAAGGTGAATTAATTACCGATAGGTTCAGAATTGATACTCCCAAACCAGCCACCCCTAAGTCCGTTGCCGAAACGGTGAAGGAAATAGTAGAGCACTTTAAGTGGAAAGATTTTGTAGGATGCAGCTTTCCAGCAGTAATTATCAACGGAAGGTCTATGACTGCCGGCAATATCAGTTCTAAATGGATTGGTACCCAAGCTGACGAACTGTTTAGCAAACACTGCAATGGCTTGAAATTCTACTTAGGCAATGACGCTGATTTGGCCGGAGTAGCTGAAGTAGAGTTTGGTGCTGCCAAGGGTCTGATGGACAAAGTGCTGATGATCACGATTGGCACCGGACTGGGTACCGGGCTTTTCTACAATGGGGAGCTTATACCTAATATGGAGTTAGGACATATCCTTTATAAAAATGGCGACCCCATTGAACGCTACGCTGCCGACTCCGCCCGCAAGCGAGAAGACCTGTCTATGAAAGAGTGGGCCAAGCGGTTTGATTATTATTTGCATCACCTAGTACGGGTCATGGCCCCCGACTATTTTATTTTAGGTGGAGGTATCAGCAAAAAGTTCGATAAGTTTAAAGATCATCTTACCGTTGATATTCCTATAAAAGTTGCTGAGTCCAGAAACCATGCGGGAATTATTGGGGCGGCTCTCTACGCCAAAAGAATGCACGAAGCAGGTAAGTAAGCCTGACCCCTGATTAGCGTTTAAGTAGTTTAAAGCCAATTTCTCGGCCTTGCCCCTGAACCATAGCTAGGTTGATCCAGAACCAGGAGAATTGCTCGATTAGCTCGAACTTATCGTTTCCACCAATATCATAGCATTCGGCAAAGCCAGCATCTTTAGCTAGTTGAGTTGCTATCTCTTTTCCCCGGCTACTATCACCGCAGGTAAACATATCAATAGCCATATCCTGGTATTTCGGATCAGCCATGTTGTTGTAACCCGTAGTATTGAAGCACTTCACTACATCTTCTGACTGCGTATTAGCCAATATTGCCTCAGCGGTATTAGAATATCCCTTTGGACCGCGCCCCGTTACAACGTTCATCGCATCAATGATGATCTTTCCGCTTGTGTCACCCAGGCTTTGGGCTACTTCAATAGCTACGGGAGCAGGAGTAGCCAACAAAATTACTTCCGACTTGGCTACGGCTTCCGCTACTGGAAACACCTCAGTGTTGGAGTTGTCTAACAGTTGCTTCCCCTTAAAACCATTCACATTCTGAACACCCAAGTTAATTTCGTGCCCAGCCTCAGCCCACTTGGTAGCTAATGCTCCGCCTACATTTCCGGTACCAATAATTGCTATCTTCATACGCTCTGATTCTTTATGTTTGATGGTTAATAAACTTAAAATTGCCTTCTTACAAATACGCCCGGGTTAGTATCGGTTGGGTTATAGTTTTTCCCTAGTCCAGCCAGGTTGAGAGCCAATCCAAACTGATAACCTTGACGATCTACCCCCGCTCGCAGACGTTGCACACTGGCTATATGCCCATCAACATTAAAATTAGAAAATAACTCCAAGCTAGTGTAAACCTTCCACGTATCGTTCAGCCTAGGTGTATACCGAACAATAGAAAACCAGGAGTAGGCAAACTCGGTATTGATAGTAACTGAGGCTAAAGTATAAACCAAGAAAGATTCTTTCGCCTTGAAAAAGTGCCCTCCTATATCTCCTCCTGCCCCTGTTGTAGCAACCCTTCCTACTAATGTTCCGCCAAATCCCGATGGAGTGGTGTAGTTAAGATAAGCGCCGGTGAAAAGGTTCGTATTCTCTTCGTAATCAACCGTAGCTCTCGATCGACTAAACAATGACCACCTTCCATTCTGATCAAACGTTTTCAGCCACTGTACATCTACGAATATCCGCTCTGTGCCTGGCATCAACTCTAAACTCTGGGCATTGGCTTCGGTATTCCACAGAACTAGTACAATCAGAATAGTTAGCACCTCCACTCGCTCCATAGGCAATCTCCTACGAATGTTTCTACGTCTTTAGAACCTGTTCACTTTGATAAAAGATCAACCACCATCTGAGCCGCTGCTGCTCCCGAATTTTGTTGTTGGCCCGTTACCAGATTACCGTCAGTGATAGCGTAGGAGGAGAAAGCATCAGCTACTTTAAAATTTGTATTGGCTAATTTTCTGGCTTCGTCTTCAATCCGATAGGGCTGAATTTTTACTCCCGCCGCCTGGTCAGCATAGTCTTCTTCCGAATTAGCAAAGCCCGTCCAGGTCTTATCCTTCACTATCAAGTCCCCGCTAGAACCTTTGGCTTCCAGCAACAAGGTAGTAGAGTGGCATACGGAAGCACTGGGTTTGGCTGCTTCGTAGAATGAGGCAAACAGCTTTTCCAGATCGTGATTACCTCGAAAAGTGTACATGGGTCCCTGACCGCCTACCAAAAAGATAGCATCGTAATCATCCGCATTCACTTCCGTTAGTTTTTTGGTATTCTTCAGCATATCATTAAACCACTCCTGCTGCATGTAGCCGAGCGAGATTACGTCGTGCGCGGAGTAGCCACTTTCATCGGTCGGATCAGAGTAGGTATCCATGACCACTTCCCCACCCTCAGTAGAGGCCAGTTGGATTTCGTAACCTGCCTCTTGAAATACGTGTAAGGGATGGGTTAGCTCCGCTGCCCAAAACCCGATAGGCCAACCCGTTTGCTCGGAGGTAGTCGGACTACTGGTAACCATTAGTATTTTGCCTTTAGATGGCATGCCATGGGCGTGTATGTACCGTTTTTCTTCTTTCACTGTAGTTTTCATAAGATTAGGTTTATGTTCTATTTGCTTTTTCTATTTACATAAAGTAAATGTGGTAGTATATACTATCTTTGACAAGATACTTACACCGAACATAGGTACTCACTTTTAAGAAAGTATACTGAAAATGAGATAGTTATGCCTGAATTCATGTACAAGAATAAGCTTTACTACAACCCGGTAGAGTTTGCAATGGATAAGATCGGAGGTACCTGGAAAATCCCGATCCTCTGGAGATTGAAAAGCCGGGTGATGCGATACAGCGAACTGAAAAAGGATATTCCGCATATCACCGATAAAATGCTGACTACCCAACTCCGGGAATTAGAGGCAGAAGGGTTTATCCACCGGGAGGTGTATGCCGTAGTGCCTCCCAAAGTTGAATATTCTATGACTGAAAAAGGAAAAACCTGTATTCCCGTCATTGAAACCATCCGAAATTACGGACTGTATCTTATCAAAGAAGCCGGAATAGAGCATGGATGAAGGTATTTATCTCACCTTTCTTCACCCCTATTTTCTTTTTTCAAACATTTTATACTTATTTTAAGTATTTATTACTTATCACAAGTGTAATGCAACAATCGTATCACTCCGGTCGAGGGGCTCAGTCCAATCCGGCTAATTCTTTTCTAGATCAACAAACTGTTCAGGAACACATCGAGGGAATCGACGAAGAACAGTACGTCTCGCCCCATCGGCAAATTATTATCGATCATCCGAAAAAGATCATTAGCAAGAGTGATAGTCCTGACTTACGGATGATGTATTCCGTAAATCCCTACCAGGGTTGCGAGCATGGCTGTATTTATTGCTACGCCCGTAACTCTCACGAATATTGGGGCTTCAGTGCCGGACTAGATTTTGAACAGAAGATTGTTGCTAAGCCTAACGCGCCTAAGTTATTGGAACAAGCTTTCCAACGACGCAGTTGGCGCGCCGTGCCGATTGCCTTGTCAGGAAATACCGACTGCTACCAACCCGTAGAGCGGGAGCTAAAAATCACCCAGCAACTACTGCAAGTTTGCCTGAAATACGGTAATCCAGTGGGCATCATCACTAAGAACCGATTGATTGAACGAGATCTACCCATTCTGAAAGAATTAGCGGCGGAGCAACTAGTGCACGTGTACTTCTCCATTACTACGCAAAACGAGGAATTACGATCTAAGATGGAACCACGCACCGCTAGCATCACTAAACGATTACAAACCCTGGAAACGCTTTCTGAAGCGGGAATTCCCTGCGGAGCGATGTTAGCTCCAATTATCCCTTCCTTAAACGATCACGAAATTCCCTCACTCATGCGACAGATAGCTGATGCAGGGGCTTTGTCGGCTGGTTATACCGTGGTACGCCTTAATAAAGCAATCGGCCCTTTATTTAAAGATTGGATTGCCAAAAACTATCCTAACGAAGCATCTAAAGTTTGGAATCAAATTCAAGAGCTGCACGGTGGGGCGGTACACGATAGTATGTGGGGACGACGTATGGTGGGCGAAGGCCCTATCTCCGATCACATCACCCAATTATTTAAAATCGCTAAGCGTAAATATTTATACGGTCGGGAAATGCCCCCTTACGACCTTTCCCGCTTTAGCCGCAGCGGCAGCTATCGGTTGTTTTAGCAGGTTAGAATTCGCAAGGCTTCCTCAATTATTGTAGTTTATCTTGCGGTTCGTAAGAACTCAAATCCCCCTGCGCCCCCCTTTACGAAAGGGGGCGCAGGGGGATTTTTCAGATAGGACAAGACGATTAAAGTAATTAGTAGGAACCCTTCTCGCTCTTCGTAACGATCAAAAACACGAGTTAGTAACTCCAGACGAGGCGTGGTAGCTAGGTAAGTGGTATCGGCTGCATCGGTATTGGAATGTTCAGGGTTCCAGACGCTAGCTTCGCGGAAGGCGTGGTAGGTCCAGGAAATATTGTGCTGTTCGGTAACTTGAATAATATCTTCTAAATACTGATTACCCATTTTACCCAGCCAGCGCGGACAACTAAACTCACCTAAAAACAACGGAACCTGCGGATACCGTTTTTGAAAATCCCGCACTGGCTGATAAACCGCGTGAATTTTTTCTTTGTTCCACATCGCGCCCTCAACTTCGCCGGGGTACTCTACTAGATTACCATCTTGCTTGAGCACTCCTTGGTGGGAAAATGCTTGAGGTTCGTACATATGAAATTCTACCGCTAGGTGTTCGTCATCTGGTAATTCCATCGTAGGCAATCCCTGAATGTAAGAACCCCGCCCGGCTGCATTCATTACCCGCGGAGCAGCCAGGATAATCGTATGCTGGGTATCGTACTGGCGGATAGCCTTAGTTAGTTTAACATAAAGCAAATTCAAATCTCCCGGGGAACCTACTTCTATCGGTTTAGGCATTCCCGGTTCGTTGAGTAAATCATAACCAGCAATCACATCGCCGTACTGAGCGTAGCGCTGGGCAATATGTTCCCATAACCGGATAGCATGTTCGTGCCAAGTAAAATCTTGCCAAAATGGGTCAGAGCCAAGCATGGTCCATTGGTGTTCGGTGCCAGGGTAGCGGTGGGGGTCAATGACTACACCAATGCCGTATTTCTCCGACCAATGCAACACGCTATCCAGATAGGTAAAAGCTTCTTGGTTAACATCATAGGGCGGTTCAATGTCCATCAGCGGATTGGACGGAAAACTTAGGCGGATTAGATTGCCACCCAGATCAGCGAGGACTTTTACATCTTCTTCTACCAAAGTCACTCCACAATTTACGCCTCGGTAGGTGGTTGTTTTAAAAGTAAACTGGGCTTGCCCGATGCAGGAAACCAGTAGCAGAATAATCAGAATTCTATACATAAGGTACCAAATCAGTATTCCAGAAGCTTTGGTGAGCGTGTTTTCCAGAAAAATCTTTAAAGCCGAGCTCCAGATTGATTTCATCTACCGGAGAATCTACCCGAATCAACAAATCATTTTCGCCCGCCTGAAGTGAGATAAGCTCGCGAGTAGCGTAAGGCCAGCATCGCTGAATTTCCTGCTGCTGATGAACCAGTTCGCCATTAGCCCATACCCGGAAGTAGACGCTACAGCCCATCGTCAACCATACCTGCCGAGCTTCCGTGCTTGATAGTTTAGTGTACAGATACAGCGTTCGCTCCCCTCTTCCCAAATAATAATCGTTCAGACTGATGACAAAACCCGACGGCTGAATCTCTTGCACCATAAACGGTTGAGCATCATACTCTTTCTGTCCAGCAATTTCTCGAACCTTCTCTAAGGTGATGAAATCCGTATCGGTATTCACTCTATCCTGGTTCATATACTGAAACGAAGGCAGCGAAGCCAGCCCGTGGTCAGGATAGTCCTCATCCATCGGGGCTAAAGCCGGATCGTCCTGGATGAAAGGTCCCAGCAGTAACCAATTTCCGTAGTACGGTAATGCTCGCTCCAAGGTTTGTACCCGTTCGCCATCAACCTGTACTTCTACTGAATACGTTCGGGCGGGTTTAGAAAAAGAAGCTTCAGGTATTTGATAAGCTATTGTTTGCTCTACCACCTCTCGGTCTGCTATCGGTAATTCCAACGTATTTTCAGGAAAGATCAAATCATTGGATTGAAAAACTAACCGTACCGCCTGCGATTCGCTAGTGTAATTCTCACACTTTACGATAAGCTCAGAAGCATTTTCTGAACTACGGTAAACATTTGCATGGCAAGGCAATAAAGGTGACAGATCAACTTCAGGGGCATTAGTCAGTTGGGTTTCGTCAAAATGTTGGATAAAGGCTACTCCTGCCTTAGCCGTTTCCTTGGCTAGACCACTAATAGTATCCGCGTGTTCAATGTCTATAATTTCGGGACTAACTAAAAGTTCGTCGCCTACCAATTCTTTCCACTTGGGGTCTAAATTTTCGTAGCCTTTGGCAATTCCCAACAAGGCTCCAGCAGTGGCCACTACACAATCACTGTCGTGTCCCAGGTGCAAGGCATCTATAATTCCGTTAAAGCTACCTTCTGATCTTAGCAGGGCTAATAGCGTGAAAGCTACGTTCATGGGAGCGGAGGTAAAATCAGCGTCGCCATAAAAGCTTTTGATCTTACCCATTGCCACTTCGTAGCTGCATTTCTCTGCCCAACCCATCACCGTTGTCACCATCTGGTGCAATTCACTTTCTTCGGAAAATAGGCTAAGTGCCACTTGGAAAATATTCCGCAAATCACTCTCAAAAAAAGCTTCAGCTGCGCAAGAGGAGAGAAACTTCTCGGCATCGATAGAAAATTGGCGATGATCCAGGCTGGAATCTATCTCGGCGTAGAAAGCGGCTCGTTCGGGCATTCCCGGACACAGCATTCCCCAAATCTCACTGCGGATGGGCGAACCCATGCCCCTGTACCAGTAGTGATTATTATGCGTTCCCGACTCCGGAGGATACACGTTTAAAGCTAAATTGCGGGAAGCTACTCCGTACTCACCCCAGGGAAAGCGGACGTGCTGTTTCCAGTGGTCAGCAAAATCGTTTTCGCGCACCCAGGGCCCTTTTTGCTTTACCATATCCAGCCACAGCACCTGCAAATCCAGGTCATCATTCGGGAAATTGGTCTCAAACAGTTTTTCGGACAGCTCAATCTGGTTGAATGCTTTGTAGCCCTCAATAGGCGCACCCAGAATACCTCCAGCACATTTGCCAATCCAGCCGCCGTGAATTTTATCAAGATAGGTCGTATAATCTAGTGTTCTGCTCATGCGTTAGATGGTTGTTTTTTGTTCATCCAAAAGGGTGCAGTCCCCAGCCAAAGTAATGTTCCGATTAATGCCAATATTTTGTGGGTAGCGAAATCAATAGCTTCATGGTAAACTAGGAAGGCTGGAATCACTGTTAGGGCTAATCCCAAAAAAGATAGTAGAATCAGTAATTTTCTCATGCGGTAGTAGGTTTAGTTGCGACCATTTTAGGCTGAAATAATTTGCTCAGAACGATGTACAGAATTGCTCCAATGAACCAACCCGGTACCGCCATAAAAAACATAAAGTCAGCGCCAGTATAATCGTATAGCCAGTAACAAATTCCCAGCGAGAACACCCAGGTAACGAACACAATCGGGTTGAAAGATGAGCCGGTCACTTCAGCATAATTGCTCTGAAGCCCCAGGCGGGGAAAAAGAAATACATCAATCAGCACCACCGCACCTACCGGAGCCGCTACTAATGCGTAAATACCCAAAAACTGATCTAGCTTGGAAACCAGCCAGGGCGAGCAAGCCAGCAAAGTAGCAATCACCCCAATAATCATGGTCAATCGCCAACGCTTTTGTTTGGGCAACACTACCTGAAAAGCCAGCCCGGCTCGGTAAATCGTAGGATTGGCAGTTGTCCAGCCAGCCACGATTACACAGATAATTCCAGCTAATCCTACGCTATAAAACGCAATCTCGCCCGGTGAAGGATTTAGATTTCCGGCTTGCAAAGCGGTAGCACACAAAATTCCCGAAGCAATCCAGGCCATATAATGCCCCACGAACATTCCCACTGCCGAAGCTAACCCATAAGTAGGCCGCTTGGCGTAGCGGTAAATGGACATATCGGTAAGGCCAATGTGCATAGCGGTATTACATAACCAGGAAAACATAATCACGTGCCAGATAGTGTACTGCGACAAACCTTCCACCGCAGTTCCTGTCCATATTTTAGCGTTCGCTACTTCCCAGAACCGATCTAAGGAAGTTACGCCCAATTGAGGAAGCACCGCTACTGCTCCAGCAATGAAAATCAGTGGCATCCAGGGGGCGAAAATGTTGGCGAAATTGGATACTTGATCGTAGCCCATCGTAGCCACAATCGCAATCACTGACCCAATCGCCAGCACAATCAGCACCGAAGGAATATTGCTAGGATAAATATCAGTCAGGCCGGGCATGGGAATATCTACCAGTAAGCCCACCGCCGTAGACGAAACCCCAATCATCGCCGCTGCTGTCGCACTGAATAGCAAAATATTGACTACATTGTAGATAGTCACTAGCTTAAATCCGCAGATGCGCTCCAGTTGGTAGAAGATTGTCGTTCGGGTCTTCACCGCAGTAGGTGCGCAGATAAATGTCCAGCTTAGTGTAGCCAGAATATTCCCAATCAGTAGCCCCAGAAAAATATCGCGAGCGGTTACTCCGTGTAAAACGAACAATGGACCGATGACAAATTCGGTACCGGCAATGTGTTCTCCAGCCACCATCCCCACAAAGCTTCGGAAGCCCTTCACCTTATTTTCCGGTACTGGCTCCCGCTCGTACTCATTGACTTCAGCCAGTTGATCAGCGATATTTTTTTCGGCCATGAATTCTGGTTTAGTTAGTCGTTAGAGAGCGTGCCCATTCCTCCATCAATAAATCATCTAATTGCTGCACGGTATCAGCGTACTCCGTCGAGGTGGCTAGATTCTGATAAGCAACTGGACCGCTTTCATGGTTATATAATTCCTGAGCAACCGTTACTCCCGATGTATCCTGCCAGCGGGTATAGCGGTAGCGGTCGGTACGCATGGAGTAGCCCATAACTTCTCCTCGTTGGCGAGGGTACTGACTTAGTGCTACTTGCTTCCATTCTTGATTCGGTTCATTCATAAGTGGAACAAAGCTTTTGCCCTGCAAGTGATTAGGAGAAGGCAACCCAGCCAGTTCGCAGAGCGACGGATAGATGTCGACGAATTCTACCAACGCGTCGGTTTGCTGTCCGGCGACTTCCATTCCTGGGGCACTAATGATTAGCGGAGAGTGAGTATCCAACTCAAAGTTAGTGTGTTTGCACCAGTCGCCGTAGTCACCCAGCTTCCAGCCATGGTCACCCCACAGAACGATGATAGTGTTTTCTCGCAATCCCAACCTATCTAGTTCGTCTAGTACCTTGCCAATCTGGGCATCGGTGTAGCTCACACAAGCTCGGTAGCCATGAATCATATTGCGGGCTATGGTATCACTTACATTGTCTTCCGGTGGGATTAGCGAATACGCTCGGAGTTCTCCCCAATTGGTCAGGGCTACATCAGGAGCATCATCAGGCGGAGTATCTTGGTTAGGCAGCTCAATATCTGCCGGGTCGTACAAATCCCAGTACTTCTGGGGGGCATTGAACGGTAAGTGGGGTTTGTAGAAACCCACTCCTAGGAAGAAAGGCTGATCTCGCTGGCTCAATTTACCTAGCGTTCCTACTGCCCGCTCCGCCACGATTCCATCGGGATAAGCCGTATCGGGCACTACGGCTCGTTCGTAGGGTGGACCACCGCCGTCGTTCTGGTCAGCCATCGCATTACTTTCATCAGTCACATAGGCTCGCCAGTTTTCCATCGGCCACTGGGGTTCAATCCGACGATCTTGATTACCTCCTTCTACACTCCAGGAAGCACTATCCAGAATAGCGGCGTGATAGATTTTTCCCCAAAACTCAGCGTGATAGCCCTGCTGAATAAAATGTTCTGAAATAGTCGTCACTGAAGAAGGAACCACATCACGAAAGTAAGTTTGTAAATCGTAAACGTGAGAAGAGTCTGGTCTAAGTCCGGTCATTAAACTGGTACGGGAGGGAGAACAAACCGCTTGCTGGCAGTACGCCCGATTAAATACTAAACCGTGACTAGCCAGTCGGTCAATATTGGGTGACTGGATATAGTCTTTACCGTAACAACCCAGTTCAGGGCGCAAATCGTCTACCGCGATAAAGAGTACGTTAGGGGGGGATTCAGTTTGGGAGGTAGTATCAGGAGTGGGTGATTGGCAACTGAAGAAAATGGAAAATCCTAGAATAAATGGGTGAATATTGATTATCAAGGCTTTTTCATAAAAGCGCTCAATGCTAAAAATGGATATTTTTGCTCGTTCATTTTTGTCTTGATCGCGCGGCGAACCGCACAAAAACGAGCCGCAGCGGGTCTCGCCAGACCGGCGGCCGCCAAAAAGTTCAAGCGGTTCCCGCCGGGAAAAATTCAATGCTTCGCCCCACAATGCTAACACACACCCCGCTGAATTTTCAGGCCAGCATGCCGGAGAGTAAAATAGTTTACGCAAATTGTTTCTGTGAGAAGACCATATATTAAGTATTGTTCTCATGTAGGGTGTTTTGTATGAGAATAGACATTTGTGAAACTTCTAATCGCGATCAAGTAATAAACGCATCAGTTGTTCAGCGGCGACCTGTCCTTTTTGACGGACAAATGGGCGGGGAGTGTTGTCACCTACTTCGTATACCAGGCTCTCGGCACCAAACTCGCGGAACAGAAAGTTTTTGGAAACTCCGGGGGCATCTACACTGCCTTTAGCATTGATCTCGTAATTGGGAATATTGTCTTCAATGGAACTCAGCCATTCGGCCATCAGTCCAGGTGTGTTGGTTATCGATACACTGTCCAGCGTGTAATAAATGTCATCCCAGGTCGAGTGGAAATCCACTCCGAAGTAGAGCTTGGCGCCTTCAACCGTTTTTTTCCGTAAAAAATCTCGCACCGCCTGAGTTTCCGGATGATGAAACTGGCTCCAGTCCCGGTTCAAATCCACACCTCCGGCATTGTGACGCCAATGGCCTAAGTCGGCTCCGTCGGGGTTCATGAGTGGAACTACGTAAGTGGTATATTTCTTTCTAAACTTCTTAGCGAGCTTACTATCTCCATTTAGGGTTTCTACAAAAGCCTTCATCGCTAGCCAGCCAGTTACTTCCGGCGGGTGCTGTCGTCCGAACACCATTAGGATTTTATCTTCCTGCTTGGCTTCGCTGATTTTCATATTTCGCATGGGTCGGCCTAATCGGCTTTCACCAATATCGGAGTAGCTAATGTAAGACTGCTGGGAAAGGCTGTCAATCCAGGCAAAAATGTGTTTACTGGTCTGCAACTCCTGCCCGGCTACCCAAAGCGTATCTGAATCTAGTGATAATTTTATCACGACTGACTGAGGAAGAGAGTTCGGTCCAAAGTCTGCCTCACCTTTGTTAAATTCTTGATAGTTGGCTGAATCCAGCGGTTGCCAGTTTTTACCATCGTGGCTTAGTTTAGGAAAGTAGCGGTGCTTGGCGTTCTGGTAGGTGAATTTTACTAGCGCTTCTTTCGGCTCATTCGCCCAAATTTTAAAGGCATACCAAGGGCTAGGATTAATAGGGACATTTTCGGGAGTAATCCACACTATCAGCGTATCTTCTTTCATCAGAACGCCATTGAGCCGGGCACCATCAAATTCATTGCTGATGTAAATGCCCGCGTCTTCAAAAGTAAACGTATTACGGTACTGCTGCTGAATAGGTCGGGGGCTGGTATCTACTTCCCGAACCCCACCTTGTCCTTGGTATTTTTTCTTGGGAGTCTGCGACCAGCTGATCAGACTACTAGCCAGTATCAGTACAAATGTAAGTGTAGTACGCATAGTGAAATGGTTATAAAGTAAACTAAACGGAGTTAGGCTACCATCCTTATCTATCCTGAATGGCTTCGCTGAAGCTAAGAATATTTTGGTAATAGTCGCCCCTTGCCCACTCTCGCGAAGCCCCAGGCTAGGAGTAAACCTGTTATGATATCCCAGATACCCCACCACCCTGCTAGAAATGCCATACCACCTAAGCCATCGTAAAAATTGAAGATAATCACCAACGCTAAGCCCGAATTCTGAATACCCGTTTCTATCGCGATAGCTTTTCGGTCAGACAACTTGAGCCGAAATAATGCACTTACCCCGTAGCCAAGTAGATACGCTAGAGCATTATGAGCTAACACAATCAGCAAGAGCAAATGAACGTATTGTAAGAACAGATTAAAGTTAGCCGAAAAGGCTGCACCGATAAATGCAGCAAATATAACTAGCGAGATAATCCGCATAGTCCGCCGAGCTTTTTGCGTGAACCGAGGGAAGTAATGATTAACCAGCATCCCTACCAAAAGTGGGAGTCCAACCACCCAAAGAAGCGTGCCGATCATTTGACTTGCGGATAAAGAAATGGCAGGTGCCTCGTTCTGTGACTGTAAATACCAGCCCGACCAGAACGTAAAATTGAATGGTACAGTAACTATGGCTACTAGCGTAGCCAGAGCGGTTAGGCTTACTGATAAAGCTCCGTTACCCTTCGCCATCACGGTGAACATGTTGGATAGATTGCCACCGGGGCAAGATGCCACTAAAAGCATTCCTAGAGCCACGCTGGTGGTAGGATTCAACACTAAAATCAGCAAATAGCTAATAGCTGGCAACAACAAAAGTTGGGAAGCTAACCCAACTAGTACGCTACGTGGAGACCGAAACAATCGCTGAAAATCAGCTACTGTCAGTTCCAAGGCTACGCCGAACATTACTAAGCTCAAGCAGAAGTTCATCAACCGTAAACTTTGCTGGTTGAAATTCAGTGTGAGTTCGTCCAGTACTTCCATAAATGAAAAAAGCCATCTACAATTGAGATGGCTTCCTTAGTAAGTAATTGTTATTTAGTGGGTTACTACCGGATCTAGCTTTTTGGCTTGCTCCACAAAGTCAGTAACTTGTTTCACGCCCGGAACCACTCGAGTTAACTTCTTAGATGCGTTAGTTTCTAGCAGCTTAGCATGCAGATTTTCAGGATTACGATTACGCAATTCCTTCACTGTATCTACTCCCGATGCTTTCAGCAGCTCGGCAAACTGCCCAGCAATGCCTTTGATCCGGAAAAGATCGGCCATATTTACGAAAGTCAGAATTTTACTTTCGTCAATCTTGCTGGCTTCAGCAATGGCTTTTCGCCCTTTTTTGGTCGCTCCTTCTTTCAGCAAGCCACCTACTGATCGAACGCCCGCTTTGGCTAACTTTTTCTGAATAGTAACGCCAACGCCTTCAATGTCGGTGATAGTTTTTGACATGGTAAGAAATGTTTGGTTTATTATCGATTTACTAAATGAATTGTTTGAAGATCACTTATAAAAACAAGAAAAGTAATCGTATTTGACTTTTGCTACCAAAATAGAAAAAAAAATAATAGTAAAGCTATTCTAGTACCTTAAATCGTAACAAAACAAATTAATAGTGCAGATTTCGCTCTCGGTTATTGTACCAATATCCAGATATTAGTTGAGTTGATATACATTTAGTAAATAAACAACCTATTACTATGACATCTAAATATCATTGTTCATTGCACAAGATTGCTGTTTTCGGACTTTTATTATTAGCTTCACCTGCCATGAGTCAAGATTCCATCCTTCATATTCAACCTACTGAAGATTTTGAGATTAATGGCGAGGGTAACCATTCTGCCTGGAGTAAAACTGAGTGGATAAAATTATCTCTGCAACACGGGCCTTCTGAAGAACTACTCACCCAGGCCAAAGTACTGTATTCTGAAACGGGTATATATTTTCTGATGCAGTGCGAGGACGAAATCCTGACGGCTACGCTGACTGAGGATTTTGCTGACTTATACAATGAAGACGTAGTAGAGGTTTTCTTGTGGACAGATGAGGCGCAGTCGCTTTACTTTGAGTACGAACTTTCTCCACTGAACTACGAGTTACCCATTATCATTCCCAACCGGGAAGGCACATTTTTTGGCTGGCAACCTTGGCACTATGAGGGCAAGCGACGTACCCGCCACGCTACTTCCGTACAAGGCGGAGATAAAGAAAGCATGGCAGAAGTTAGCGGCTGGACAGCTGAGTTTTTTATCCCTTACGCTTTACTCAAACCATTGGGTAATGTACCGCCCCAATCGGGCACTCGCTGGCGAGGCAACCTTTACCGCATTGACTACGACCTGGATGAACCACGCTACTGGCAATGGCAACCCACGTCAGGTAGTTTCCACGAGTTTCAGAAGTTTGGAACGTTCGTTTTTGAGTAATTTTCACTCAACACCTCTAGTGCGCGTTTAGCGTAGTGTAACGCGTACTCAATCCACAATTAAGCAGCTTACTCGAGATGAAACCATTACGGATGAAGTTCCACTTTCCGGTAGTGTTCTACAAGCCATGCTAACTCAGCGCCACTTGAGGAAGATATTTTTTCCTTTTTGGCAAACTCTTCAAGCTTAGACGAATAGTAGCAAAGTAAATAGATAAGGTGCCTTACTGATTTTATCTCAACTATGTTGTTTTCAGATCTCATGAGGTAGTGTTGGTCATCCTTTCGCTCAAAACGAGGAGGTATTGTATAATTGTAAGAACCTTCCCTGATTGTTGCACTGGCGGAGAGTCCCATACTCATTTTGGTGACGATAGTTGGAAACTGGGCGTTCCAGATTTTTACAAACCCCGACAGGTCTGAGTTACTGCTTCCGTCTAGGTAGATAAATTCTTCACCACCCATCGTGATCTTACCCACCCGATTTAGTGCACCCAGGACGTAAACTGAGTTATTCTTCATGTATTGAAACTCATCGTGGTAGATATTTAACCTTAGTGGGAGGTCAGCCGCTTTCGTATTATCAGTAAAGTAAATGGTTCCTGTAATGAAGTCATCGTAGAGAAACCGGCTTCCCCTAATGGAATCAACATGATTGTACTGATACCCTGTTTGAGACGAATCGGACTCAGGAAAAGCTGGGGCAGCCACAGGACTTCGGCTCGTAGAGAGTGTTTGGGCAAAAGAAGTAAGCGACACCAAGGAAAAAATCCATGCTATATATATTTTCATAGCAGTGGTCGTTTGAATAATCAATAAAAATATAACGTATTCAGCAATACTCAACTTAAGGATTTTTGACTAGTTTTCCTAACCGTAACCCTTTCTGTGAATTGGACAAAACAATCTATAAATTCACGGATAAAGATTAGACTTACAATTCATTCTGAATTGCAGCATCAGCGTTCCAAATTCTGACTTCAACCTATTCATCTACCGCATGCGCCACATTACACTTTCACTTTTGTTACTCAGTAGCACAATCGCCTTTAGCCAAGACACCGATTATCTTCACTATGTAAAAACGCACTGCGATAACCTGATTGAGCACGGAAGAGATAACTACGGAAGTGTTTCAAATAATCTGATTGCCTCAGTGATTGATACGCGTGACATGAGCGTTCCTAAAGCCAATGTTCCGCCAACCGAAGGCACCCGCGCTCACGACCGGGCAGTGGGCGGAAGCAACTTCTACCACGATGTAGAAACCATCAAACTTTTTCTCGCCCTGAGTGAGCTTACCGGCGAAGGTCAGTATCAAACCGTAGTTGAGAGCTACGCCCGCGACTTTCTAAAATACTGCCAAAATCCGGCTACCGGACTACTGGCCTGGGGAGAACATTTGTACTATAATTTTTACGCTGACTCGGTGATGGTAGGCGATCTGGAAAATCCTCGCGATGATATTTACCACGAGTTTTTAGCCGAAACCCCGCCTTGGGAGTTTCTGTGGGATATTGACACTGCCGCTGTTCGCAAAGCAATCTCCGGAGTACGTTATCATTTTCGTAGTCCAACCACGCAGACTTTTCTATTCAATCGCCACGCCCGCTGGCAGAAAGTTGATAAGCATGATTACCGAGGCTTAGCCCAGTACCAAGATGGCGGACAGCCCTGGATCAAGCACAGCGGTTTGCAGTGCTACTCATTTTCTTTTCTGTACAGTAAAACCGAAAAGTCGCTCTGGAAAAAATGGGCAGAAGGAGCGGGGTCTCTGTACTGGAAATATCGTAATCCCGAAACCAACCTAACGGTTTCCTGTATTGATGACCCTCGTGATGTTGCCCGCTATGCTTCGCTCAGTCAAACTTCTCTACTTTGTTATTATTGGCTCAAATCAGCTCAGCAGCATCCAGAATTTAATTACTTACGGGAACGAGCCGAAGTTATGCTCAAGTCAGTTGAGAAATACTCCTGGAACTCAGAGGAAAGTAGTTATTACAGTTTGTTACATCTGAATGGAAAGGCTCTCAACGAAGACCTCATTCCCGTCATCTTCACTGGCTATGGCGGTTCCGACGTGATTCAATTCGGCCGGGTTGCTGCTTACTTCTACTTAGTTACACAAGACCCTGCCTATAAAGAAATGGTAAATAAAGTAGCCGATATGCTGCTAAAAACCGATTGGCCTGATGATTTCGTGGTAAACAGTTTAGCCAGTGCTCTACAATTTTCTTTGGACGCTCACGAAATTCTAGAAGATGATCGTCTACTGCAATCTGCTCAAAACTACGCCAGTATTGCTATAGAAAAACTCTGGAGTGGTCATCTTTTTATTCGCCAACCTAACGATACCTATTACGAAGCTAAGCTAGAAACTAACAACCTGGTTGCCGGACTTCTTCGCTTGCATTTGACTGAAAGTAATCAGGCCAACCACGGCTCACTAACGGAATGGTCGTTTTAAGAATGATATAAGAGCGAAGACTAGTTTCGTTGACAGATAAACCTTATCTTATTGCTAACAACAACCAGAAGTTAGTTAAGATGAACGACCTTAAGTCGCGAAAATTCCCAGCTACATCTCACTACACTAGTCGAAGCAAAGCAGCTCTTCTTTTTTCTTTATTGAGCTTATGCTTTCTAGCTTGTCAAGATGATAGCGACTCTCCAGCCTTACCCGATCTCAACATATACCTAGATCGTTTTGAAGAAGAAGCCCGACAAAGAGGGCACGACCTGGACCTTTCTGAAGTAGATGCCGTTTATGTGGATGAAATTGAAAGAAATGGCACTCCCTTCTGTGGTTGGGGTTACTCAAATTACGATGGTAATGGCTTAAGGAGAATAGAAATATCTACCGCTGATTTTTGTGGCTGGCAAGAGCGCAGCGATATTGAACGAGAGAACTTATTCTTCCACGAAATAGGACACGCCTTTTTTAACCGATCGCACGACGAAAGCTTACTTTGCGATGGCTCACCACTGTCAATCATGAACTCTACTACCAATGGTTGGAGGATTTACGAAGAAGCGGAAGAGGAAAAAAGAGCTTACTACATCTCCGAATTAATTGATAAGATGGCTGCCTTAGATCAGTGCATTGATTACGAACAAGGGTGGGTCAATGATTCGGTATTTTACCGATTCACCGAAGAAGACGAAAGATGGGTATTCACTTCTCAAGATGGAGCTTACGAAGGCTTGGTAAGCTCGGTTGAAGGTTCAGCTGGTGATCGTATTTCCCTGAGACTGATTCCCGGAAGCATTACCGATGAGAGTGGCCGATGGTTCCGGCGGATTGATAACCTCAATATTCCCGACTGCGCCGATGTTACCCTAAAAGTAACCATGAACTCCGAACAGCTTATCGGACCCGGCGCAGCTATCTCTATCCGAGCCTTCCACGCTCCGGTAGGAACCGGAACTCAAGGTGCCCAAAGCGAAGAATACCTGTTTCTTACTACTACTGAATCTCCTGTTTCGGGTAAGTTAGAAAATTACACAGAAGAACTCACCATTCCCTGCTACTCACGAAGCACTACGTTCATCGTTTTATTTCTTCGTCTGATGGCTGGCACCGAAGGAGAAGTATTTTTTGGAGATATTGAGTTGGTAGTGAACGAGTAATTAACGTAATGTAAATCACAGTCAGCGTTTTTTGAAAACCCTCTCCTATTTTTATGAACCTTGAACATCTTCGTATTTTCTGTCTAGCCTTTTTGCTCGCTGGATGGTCGTGTACCTCCTCCAGCCAATCTTCCGAGCAGGTAACTGATGAACAAGAAGAAATAACTATAGACGAGAGTTTATACCAAAGTCAAGATTTTACCGAGCCACAAGGATTTACCAAAGGTATTGAAGGCCCAGCCGTAGATACTGAAGGAAATATCTATGCTGTCAATTTCCAGAAGCAGGGAACCATTGGCAAGATTACCCCTGAAGGTGAGGCTTCCATATTCATTGAGCTGCCCGCAGGAAGTGTAGGTAATGGGATCAGGTTCAATCAGGCGGGGGATATGTTGATTGCTGATTATCCCCGGCACAATATCTTGAAAGTAAATATGGCCGATCAGTCCATTTCCGTATTCGCCCATAATGATGCCATGAATCAGCCTAATGATATTGCGATCACGAGTAAAGACATACTATTTGCCAGCGACCCCAACTGGTCGGAGAGTACCGGGCAACTCTGGCGGATTGACCCAGACGGCAGCACTACCTTGCTAGAGGCAAATATGGGAACTACCAACGGCGTAGAAGTAAGCCCTAACGAAAAAATACTCTACGTCAACGAGAGCGTACAGCGGGTAGTGTGGGCTTACGATTTATCGTCCGATAGGCAAATCAGCAACAAACGCGAAATCATCGCTTTTCCCGACTATGGCATGGATGGAATGCGATGCGATGTAGCCGGAAACCTCTACATTACTCGTCACGGAAAAGGTACTGTAGTAAAAATATCACCCGAAGGCAAAGTGCTCCAAGAAATTAAAATGACCGGAGAGCTTCCTTCCAACATCGCCTTCGGCGGCTCTGACGGACGAACTGCTTACGTCACCTTGCAAGACCGAGGCTGCATTGAAACGTTCCGAGTAGAAGAACCGGGGCGTTCCTGGCAAATGCGTCGACCTAAATAACTTTCTACAAAGTTACGTTCACCTCCCGCACCAGCTTTTACTATTCTGGGATAATTTTTAAATTAACGAGATGGAGTGTTTAGGTATTCGTGTGTTATTGGATTTAGAATTACATGAATGAATACTTGAGCACATGAACACCTCAACACAATAAAACCTACCTATGAAAAACAAACGTCGCTCAACGCTAAAGCGGATGTTCGCCTCCGTGACTACATTCTTCGGAGTATCTGCTTTAGGAACCCAAGCAGTTCAAGCCTCACCTTCCACTAAGAAAGTATTTAATGTGCATAAAGATGAACAGGACGTGCCACTGTTCTCTGGCTCAGTGGTGCACGGTAATACGGTGTACATTGCCGGAAAAGGGGCTCATTTTGAAGGTGATATTAAAGCCCACACCGATCACGTGCTGAAAGAACTGGAAAAAGAGCTGGAAAAAGCGGGTTCATCCATGGAAAAAGTGCTTAAAGTAAACGTTTACCTGCACGACATCCACGATTACAAAGCCATGAACGAAGTGTACAAAGGTCGCTTCGGGCCTAATCCTCCGATCCGCACCACCGTCGCCGTTTTCGGAGGCGTTCCGGGCAATTCACTAGTGGAAATTGACTGCATCGCCTCACTATAATTCTACTCCTATGCTAAGCCGACGAAAACTACTACGCAACCTATCCAGCCTCCCTCTAGTGGGCGGACTGCTCGGAGGCCATGTTGCTTCTGCTACTCCCACGCTTACAGCTCCACTTCGCCGCGACTACTTTAAAGAACTAGGTATTCGCACGTTTATCAATGCTGCCGGTACTTACACTTCTATGACAGGTTCGCTAATGCCAGAAGAAGTAATGGAATCTATTCTCTACGCTTCCAATGAATTTGTCACGCTAGATGAACTTCAGGATAAAGTAGGAGAACGCATTGCCGCAATGGTGAAGAGCGAATCTGCTACCGTAACTACCGGAGCTGCTTCGGCTATTACTTTCGGTACTGCTGGAGTACTTGCTGGAATGGATGAAGAACGAGTTATTCAGATTCCGCATTTGGAAGGCACGGGTATGAAGTCAGAAGTGATTATGCAGAACGCCCACAAGATTGGCTACGCCCACGCTATCCGTAACACGGGGGCGCATATTGTGTACGTGGATACCCAAAAGGAACTGGAGGAAGCAATCAACGAGAAGACAGCGATGCTCTTCTTTCTAAACGCTAATAATCAACAGGGAGAAATTAAGCACAAAGCCTGGGTAGAAGCGGGTAAAAAATATGGTATTCCTACCATGAACGATTGTGCCGCCGACGTACCGCCGGTAGAAAACCTCTGGAAATATACCCAAATGGGATTTGACCTAGTTTGCTTCTCCGGTGGTAAAGGTATTAGGGGTCCGCAAAGTGCTGGGCTTCTTCTGGGTCGAAAAGATTTAATTGCTGCCGCCCGAATGCACGCCCCACCCCGCGGAAATACCGTAGGCCGAAGCATGAAGGTAAACAAAGAAGAGATTCTAGGCATGATGGTCGCTTTAGAAACGTACCTAGCCAAAGACCATGAGGCCGAATGGAAAATGTGGGAACAACAAATCGCCCACATTGCTGATTTGGTAAAGGATATTGACGGAGTAACTACCGAAACCTTCGTTCCTGACTTAGCCAATCACGTACCTACGCTGAAGGTGGCATGGAACGATAAGAAGATCAAGCACGATAACGACTCCCTACACGAAGCCATGCGTAGCGGTCACCCATCCATTGAGGTAGCCGGATGGGGTAGTAACCCTGAGATTCAAATTACCACCTGGATGTTAATCCCCGGTCAAGAACGAGCCGTTGCCAACCGACTGCGGGAAGTCTTGATGAGTGCTAGTGTATAGTTCAGTTGTGTTCAGACGACCGTTGCGCGGTATTTGTGCATTCAAGTGCTAACACTTGGCAATCTTGAACATATGAATACATGAACACACATTTTCAACAACCTACCGATGAAATATATTATTCTACTTCTGATTAGCATTTGCTTATTCAGTCCGCCATCATCCTTAGCCCAACCATACGATCTGCTGCTCAACGACGGACACGTAATTGACCCGAAGAATGGGATTGATGCGGTAATGGACGTAGCTATTAAGGACGGAAAAATTGCCCGAGTAGCCGAGGAGATTAACCCGGCTGAGGCAGAACAAGTAGTAGAAGTGGCTGATTTATACGTCACTCCGGGGCTTATCGATATTCACTCCCATAACTTTCACGGCACCGAGCCGGATGCGTACCTGAGCAACAGCTTCACGGCTTTACCACCGGATGGCTTTTCGTTTCGAGCCGGGGTAACTACGCTGGTAGATGTGGGCGGAGCCGGATGGAAGAATTTCGAACTGTTTAAGGAGCAAACGATTAATCGGTCTAAAACCCGGGTGCTTTCCTTTCTAAATATTGTTGGTGGCGGGATGAAGGGTGGCGAACGGGAGCAGGATTTAAGCGACATGGACGCTGAAATGACGGGAATAGTAGCCAAACGCCATCCGGAAATTGTGGGTGTGAAGGTAGCCCATTACGCAAGTCGGAACTGGAATCCGGTTGACCGAGCGGTAAAAGCCGGAGAGATTGCCAACATTCCGGTGATGGTAGATTTTGGTGGTACTATTCCTCCATTACCGTTAGATTCGCTACTGCTGCACCATCTGCGTCCCGGTGATATTTTTACCCACACCTTCGGACATGTACCCGGTCGGATACCCATTGTGGATGAGCGAGGCAAAGTCCGGGATTACGTTTGGGAAGCTCAGAAGCGAGGAATCATCTTTGACGTGGGTCACGGTGGAGGAAGTTTTCTGTTTCGGCAGGCTATTCCCGCCATGAAGGCAGGATTTCACCCCAACACAATCAGTACCGATTTACATACTGGAAGTATGAACGCGGGGATGAAAAACCAGATTAACGTGATGTCTAAATTTCTGAACATGGATATGGCGTTGAAAGATGTGATTGCTGCTGCTACCTGGAATTCTGCCCAAGCAATTAAGCAAGATAGCCTAGGACACCTTAGTGAAGGTGCAGTGGCTGATGTGGCAGTGCTAAGTGTCCAGGAAGGTGATTTTGGCTTTGTTGACTCTGGAGGCTTTCGTATGGACGGAAACCAAAAACTGGAGTGTGAGTTAACTATTCGAGAAGGAAAAGTTGTCTGGGACTTGAACGGTATCTCCCGTCCCTATTGGATTAAAGAAGAAATGGGCCAATGAATATTATTCAGACTGCTATTATAGTTGCTTGCTTGCTACTCTTCGCCTGTAGTGCCCCTTCGTCCTCCGAATATTCTGAGCAGGCTGATTCGCCAGAATTAGAAGAAGAACACCCGGTTGCTCTACGCGAAGGAATAATCATTGAAAAGTTTGCTTCTCCCCAGCGCGGAGGTATCCGAATCAATTACGATTCAGTCTCCAAAAGTATTCTCTACAATACCAAGCGGGGAGATATTTATCGGCTCAGTCAAGATGGAAAATCAGAAGAATTAATTGCTACGGCTGAAGATCACGGAATCACTAGTTTACAGGGTTTTCGCTTGTACCAAGACCTGATGTTTCTGGTAGGCAATATCAAATCAAATGGCGACAAAGGTACCAAGGGCAAAGTTGTTCGGGGAACTCGTCAACCTGATGGCAAATACCAGTTTGAATTAGTTGCTATCACCGAAGACTACGGGCGCACCGCTACGATCTACAGTCACGAATTTAACGGTATTGCGGTTGATTTAGAAGGTCAATACATTTACGTAAACAGCGGGGCTCGAACCGATCACGGCGAAATACAGGATAACGATGGAGCTTATCCTGGTGCCCGGGAAGTACCGCTGACGGCCTGTATTTTTCGTCTGCCCACTGACGGAAAGGATATCTTACTGAAAAATGATTCGTCATACCTAGCCGCAAATGGGTACTTGTTTTCCGACGGAGTGCGTAATGCTTTTGATCTGTACGTTTCGCAAGAAAGCAAGCTATTCGGAGTGTCCAATTCGTCGGACTATGATCATCCCGAAGAGATGAACTGGTTTCGGGCGGGGCGCCACTATGGTTACCCTTGGGAGATGGGTGGGGTTCTGAATCCCCAGCAGTTTCCTGACTGGGACCCTGATCCGGAAAAAGACCCCTTTATTAATCCCATGTCCTTTGCCCACCGAGGAAAACAATTTCGTAACGATCCTGACTTCCCACCTAAGCCTGCCAACGTAGAATTTGTGCCCGCCATCCAGAATCATGGCCCGGATGCCAATATCTACCGCGACCGAGAAACCGGATTAGTTATGGACGCCGATACTACCGGAGTAACCATTGGCACGTTCACTCCCCACCGTTCACCCTTAGGGTTGTTCTTTGATCGAGATAGCGTACTGGCCGACCCGTACCAGGGCGATGCCTTTGTACTAAGTTGGTCTGACGGAGTAACCCAACCGCTGATGCGGCCCCTTTCATCGCTAGGTGCAGACCTATTACATCTAAAGCTAACCTACGAGCCAAATATTGATAACTATTCCGTTCGTAGCTATCGCATTATCGGCGACTTTCAGGGTCCGACTGATGCCGTTCAGGTAGGTGAGCACATCTATGTGATTGAAAACCGGGGCAGTATTTGGAAAATCACTATGCCATCCAGCACTCCGCTTGCTCTGAACTAAATGTTATGAAACACCTCCTTTTTTTAGGATTACTCGGAGCAGTAGCTTGTCATTCCTCTGACCATACCTTCTACGCAAACTTCCAACAGGAACCACTGTCCGACGACTGGGAACTAGTCCCACTAGGAAAAGATACTAGTCAGAATCAAGCTATGCCGAATGGAATAGCTGGCGCAGCAGTGGCTCAAAATATCCGTTTGGAAAGCCCTAAGTTTTCGGTTGACCCCTTGCAATATTACCGGATAGAAATGTTGGTGCAAGCCGATGAGAAAACTATGTGGGCTATGACCTTTTATGGTGAAGAAGGCGAAATGCTTTCGGCTGACCATTACTCCAGCATCGATCCAACCATAGATTTTCAGCGATACGTATTTTATGTACAGTCTAAAGCGAATGCCGTTCAGGCGGGATTCTGGCTGCAACCCGCTGAAGGACAAGCTGCTTCTTTGAAAGAGATTATTATTAATCCGGCAACAAATAATCAGGAGGTAAAACATTGGGCCGATAGCGTTTATAAAACCATTCCTTCCGTCATCTTCTCACCGCCCGAAGACCGATTTCAATATCTAGACAAAACGATGACTGCCCTCAGAAATAGTGAAAAAGTCAAGGTAGTAATGCTAGGGAATTCGATTATTAACGATACTGGAAACTCCGCCTGGGAAGTGCTGGTAGAAGACATGTACCCGGGAGCTGACCTGGAAGTAATTACCTCAGTGCGGGGCGGCACCGGATGCACTTACTATCAGTACGAAAATCGGATAGATACATTCGTGGTACAGCACCAGCCCGACTTATTGATGATCGGCGGTATTTCTCACCTAAGCGATACCGCCGCTATCCACAGCGTGATCAAGCAAGTACGTGAGCGGATGGAAACTGACCCGGAAATTATGGTAATGAGTGGCCCAGTCGGCCGAGATGGTGATCCACGCACTAATCCAGATTTTACCCTAGAACCATCGCCGGATGATTTTAGAACTCAACTAGCAGAAATGTCAGAAAACGCTCGAGTAGAATACTTCGATATGAAATCCGCCTGGGGTAAGTATATGTCTCAAACTCATGCATCCTACGACTACTTTCTCCGCGACCCGGTACACGCTAACGCTCGCGGTAGGCAGGTACTCGCCCGGTTATTAGAAGCTTATTTTGAATCGGATAGAAATAATCTGTAGGGACATCATTAATGATATCCCTACTTCCAGAATAATTTTATTGTGCCTCTATTTTGGCGTTCATGCGCTTACGCTCATTTTCGTCTAGGTAGATTTTCCGCATACGGATGGACTTGGGCGTCACTTCTACGTATTCATCCTTTTGGATATATTCCAAGGCTTCCTCTAGCGAAAACTCTTTCTTGGGGGCAATTTTATTATTGTCATCAGACCCCGCTGCCCGCATATTGGTCAGCTTCTTTCCTTTCAGAATATTGATAACCAAGTCATTACCTCGGCTATGTTCACCGATAACTTGTCCCATATAAATTTCTTCACCAGGATCGACGAAGAATACTCCTCGGTCTTGTAGTTTGTCGATTGAATACGGAGTTCCTACTCCCATATCCATTGAGATGAGTGACCCGTTGATTCGGCCGGGTACCGGGCCTTTGTAGGGTTCGTAGGCTTTAAAGCGGTGGGTCATCACGGCTTCTCCGGCGGTAGCAGTTAGCATCTGGTTCCGTAGGCCAATCAAGCCCCGAGCGGGAATACCGAACTCCAGATGTTGCATGTCACCTTTAGGCTCCATAATTAGCAACTCGCCCTTGCGCTGGGTAGCTAGTTCAATCACCTTGCCAGATACCGTATCGGGCACATCCACCACCATTGTTTCAATGGGTTCGTGGCGGACACCATCAATTTCCTTAAACAATACCTGGGGCTGCCCTACCTGAAACTCGTAGCCCTCACGACGCATGGTCTCGATCAGCACTGCCAAGTGTAGAATTCCCCGTCCGTACACCAAAAAGCGATCCTCCGAATCGGTTTCTTCAATTCGTAGTGCTAGGTTTTTCTCAGTTTCTTTGAACAAGCGATCTCGCAGGTGGCGAGAGGTAACGAACTTTCCTTCTTTCCCGAAAAACGGAGAGTTGTTGATGGTGAAGAGCATACTCATGGTTGGCTCGTCAATGGCAATACGAGGCAGTGGTTCCGGCTCTTCAAAGCTGGTGAGTGTATCGCCAATCTCGAAATCTTCCAGACCAACTATGGCACAGATGTCACCACTCTGCACTTCGCTTACTTTAGCTTTTCCTAACCCTTCGAACACTTGAAGTTCTTTAATCTTCACCTTCTTGATGCTATCATCACGCTTAGAAAGCCCCATGGTGGCACCTTCCTCTAACTTACCCTGATAAACTCGTCCAATGGCAATTCGTCCTACAAAAGAAGAAAAATCTAAAGAAGTGATCTGCATTTGCGGAACTCCTTCCCGCTGGGGTGCTTCAGGGATGTGTTCCAGAATAGCATCCAGTAATGGAGTGATATTGTCGGTAGGATTCTCCCATTCAGTAGACATCCAGCCTGCTTTACCCGAGCCGTAGAGCGTAGGAAAATCCAGTTGTTCTTCGGTAGCGTCTAGGTTAAACATTAGATCAAACACCTGCTCGTGTACTTCGTCGGGGCGACAGTTGGGCTTATCCACTTTGTTGACGATCACAATGGGTTTTAATCCAAGTGAGAGAGCCTTACTAAGCACAAAGCGGGTTTGGGGCATGGGTCCTTCAAAGGCATCGACTAGCAATAGTACACCATCGGCCATTTTCAAAACACGCTCCACTTCACCACCAAAGTCGGCGTGACCGGGCGTATCAATAATATTGATCTTCACATCCTGGTAACGAACCGAAACGTTTTTCGACGTGATAGTAATTCCGCGCTCCCTTTCTAGATCATTACTGTCCAGAATTAGCTCACCCGCTTCCTGGTTTTCCCGGAAAATTTTAGAGGCGTAAATAATTTTATCTACCAGGGTAGTTTTCCCATGGTCTACGTGCGCGATAATCGCCACATTGCGTATGCTCTGCATGTAAATTGTATTCGTTTTCCCAATAAAGCGCAAAGATAGGGAAATAGGTTCGGGAAAGGCTCAGTCTTTCTTTAAAGATGAAGTTCTGGCTGTAATAAATTGCTGCAATATGGTGTGAATCATCTCCTTTTTTCGGCCAGGACTGCTCGTTTTGCTCCGAAACTGTACGACTAATTGTACCTTGTCGGTGCTTACGTGTTGTAAGCGTACTTTCACTTTAGCCAAGTTGATATAAGAATGAAAAGGCTGAAGGCTTTCTTTTATTCGGGTTTCCCACTCGGTAATATTTCCTACCGTATCTGGATGAAGTTCAACCGGAACCTCTACTAACTCGCCTCGCTGTTGGTTGTAGTTAATTACATCGGCCGCAAATACCGTATTGTTCGGTATAATGATGTGGTTCTCTTCCTCATCTTCCAGATATACATTGCTCAAAGTAATGTCTTTAATCGTTCCTTCGTGGGTACCAATCTTTACCCGGTCACCCAGTGCTAATTGATCCGACATCATATTGATCAGTCCATTCACGGTGTTAGAGATATAGTCCTTGGTCAACAGCACCGTAGCCACGGCTACTAAGCTAAACGTACTGAAGAAATCATCCCACTCTAGCTCAAACAACAGAAACCCGCCGACCACAATTACAGTAATGTTGAGCAAGGTAACCATCCGATTGATGGCCAGTACCACATTCCTCTCTCGGGAACGCTCATTTTTCCGACGAATGTACACTGCAACCAATACAATTCGCGCCAAGGAAATCAGCAGATTAGAAGTCAGAATAAATAATAAGGCTCGGAAGACTCGAGCCAGCGGGACAGCCAAATCCGGATTATTCGCCGTAAAAAAACTGATCCAGTAATCGTAGCGAATATTAGCGTAGATAAGTCCGGCAACCAGCAGCAGTTTCAGTAAGAAGCTAATTCGCTTACGATTTTCCTTCTTTACTAGGTGGGTTTTTTGATGGCTAACCTCAGATAGCTTATTCATAGATCAGATTTTTTTATATAGCGACAGACGATATACGTGAGACGCCCGACAGGATTCTCAATTCGTCGCCTGGGTATTTACCATTCTGCCTCTGATAACTGATAATGTAAAAGTGCCACTTTAACTAAGACATTATTATCTCGGTAAAATTTTGGGATTGAGATAGTTACAAGCCATTCAGAAAAAACTCTCTATTTACTCACCTCTTATCTGTAGTAACCTCTGTATGTTTTTTGGCTAATAACCACATTCAAGAAAAAATTGAAACTCTCTATACATCAACCTACAAGGGATACTCTATTACTTGGCCTCTGAGCTAAACGCTGGTACGTCACCTCTTGTTCTTTACTAAATTATTGGCAAAATTAGTGACTCTAATCATTTTAGCAGGAAAATATTTATTTTTGACTTCTAGGAGTATATTATGGTTTTCAGAAAAAAAAGAAATTAGCAAATGAGCTGAGAAAAAACTAATTGCTCTACTTTTTGAGAACAAACGATGCTCACGCTAGTCCTATAGTATCTCTAGTTACTATTTATATCACCGATTAGGTGATATGGTACAACAATCACGCTTATCTCTATCGTCCGTTAAAGTCGCAGTTCGCTAAGGTTGTACATGTTAATTGCGAACATTTTTAATTGATTTATTACATCGATAAGGCTGCGCCCAATGTGCCTAATCTCTTGGTTCAGCCTTGCGTAATTTCACATGACCGATTTAACAGGTAGACCATGAAAAAGCTATTTATCATTCTGGGGGTATTTTTTCTGCTTCTTATTGCCGCAGCGTTTATTTTACCCATCATATTTAAAGACGATATCCGTAAGCTGATTGATCAGGCCATTGCCGAAAATGTGAATGCCGAAGTATACTACGCTCCTGAAGAATTTCAGCTTTCATTGTTCAAAAATTTTCCTCACGCCACGGTTTCGCTGGGCGATTTTGGGGTAGTAAACCGACCACCTTTTGCCGGTGATACGCTACTTTCAGTAGATGAGTTTAATATTTCAGTTGATCTGAAAAGTATCATTTTCAGCAATCAGCCCCGCATTACCGGTATCATCTTGAATCAACCAAATATTCACATACAAGTACTGGAAGACGGCACTGCCAATTACGACATTGCTATTGCCTCCGAAGATACTACCATAGTAAAAGAGGAAAGCAGCTCCGGAGAGGTTTCTTTTACCATTGACCACTGGGAGATTAATGAAGCCAACGTTATTTACGAAGACCTTACTCTGCCTATGTATCTGGCTATCGCCAATATGACCCACGAGGGAAGTGGTGATTTTACGCTAGATGTATTTGACTTAGAAACCCATACTGTTATTGATCGCTTTACGGTCAACTATGATGGGGTAGAATATATGAGCGATAAGCACCTTACCGCTGATGCTACCCTGAATATGAATCTGCCCGAAGGCAAATATACCTTCAAAGAAAATTCGGTAGCGGTTAATGACTTCACCCTGGGTTTTGATGGCTTTGTGGCGATGCCTAGCGAAGATATTGATATGGACATCACCTTTGAGGCACAGGATAATACCTTCAAAAGCTTGCTATCACTTGTACCCGGAGTGTATATGGAAGGCTTTGAGCAGGTGAAAACCGAAGGCGAACTGGACTTTCGCGGTTTTGTGAAGGGAACCTACAACGAGATCTCTATGCCTGCTTTTCAGATGAAACTGTTCACCCAGGATGCCATGTTTCAATATCCCGATTTACCTACGGCGGTCACTGACATTGACGTAGACTTGCTGATTGATAATGCTGATGGTAATCTGGATAATACGGTCGTCGACCTAAAATCATTCCATGCCGATTTAGGAAGCAATCCACTAGATGCTCGCCTGCTACTGAAAGGCTTAGATACTTATACTATTGATACCGAAGTAAAAGCAAAGCTCAATCTAGCCGAGCTTAATCAGATGTTTCCGATGGATAGCCTGGAAATGCGGGGCATTTACAATATCAATTTGCTGGCGAATGGCACTTATGACAGTGTAGCCAATCAAATTCCGACGATTGATATGGCGATGAGCATGCAAGATGGCTACATTAAACAGGCTGAGTATCCACCCCTGGAGAATATCAGCTTTACTTCCACCGTGAAGAATGAAAGTGGGCAATTAGCCCAGACTGATGTACGAGTCAACGATTTTGATATGACCTTAGCGGGAGAACCTTTCCAAGCCAACTTATTCCTTACCAATTTAGATGACTACACTTGGGATATAACTGCCAACGGAACAGTCGATTTGACCAAGGTTACTCAGCTTTACCCCATGGAGGACATGACTCTGACTGGAATTGTCCAGGCAAATATTCAATCTCAAGGAAAACTATCAGATGTAGAGGCGGAACGTTACGCTCAACTCAAGACTAGTGGCTCGGCAACTATTGCTGACTTCCGCTACGGAGCAGAGGATTTTCCGCAAGGATTCAGTATTGAGTCAGCTGAAGCGTCGTTTAACCCCGAGCGCATCACACTGGCAAGTTTTGCAGGAAATGCCGGGCGGAGCGATATGCGGATGAGTGGCTATCTGGCTAACTATCTGGGCTATGCACTAGCCGAAAATGAGACCTTACGTGGTCAATTAGATTTTAAATCGGGTAAGTTGGATGTAAACGAGTGGATGACCGACGAGGAAGCTGAGGTTACGGAGGATACCACCAGTACAGAGGTACCAATGGAAGTGGTAGAGGTTCCTAAAAACCTTGATCTGGTATTCAACTCCAGCGTAGCCGAAGTACTTTACGACAACATGACTCTGCAAAACCTAGGTGGGAAAATCACGGTTCGTAATGGAGTTGTTCGGATGGATAACCTGGATTTTAGTTCGCTAGGAGGGCAATTTGCGATGAGTGGCACTTATGACACTCGTGACTTACAGCGTCCGGCCTTCGATTTTGATCTGACTATTCAGGACTTAGCTATCAGCAGTGCTTATGCTACCTTTAACACTGTACAAACCTTGGCACCTATCGCTGAGAAAATGAATGGGGACTTCTCAACTAAGTTCAAAATTGCTGGGTTGCTAAGCTCGGATATGTCTCCCCTAATGAACACATTGGATGGAAAAGGTATTATTCAAATTGCCGATGCTGCTGTGCAAGATTCTAAACTAGTGGGCGCAGTGACTACCCTCACCAAACTGAGTAATACCAAAAGCATTCAACTAGATGATGTAGACATTCGAGCCGAGGTTCGCAGCGGACGAGTATACGTAGAACCCTTTGACGTAAATGTAGGTAACTTCAAAACTGTAATTGCTGGGAGCAATGGTATTGACGGAAGTATTGATTATTTGATGAAAATGAATGTTCCCGCCGGAACAGTAGGAACGGCAGTGAATAGCGCCATTGCTAAATTCACCGGAAACAACGAAACCATTGCTTCCAACATCATTCTCAACCTGAAGGTCACTGGCGACTACGGTGACCCTAAAGTGCGCCTAGCCGGAACCGAAGCGGGGGGCGGAGGAAAATCTAGCGTTCAGGCCGCCGCCAAAGCTAAAGTAGAGGAACAGGCTCAGGAACTAAAAGAAGAAATAGCGCAACAGAAAAGGGAAGCCGAGGACGAAGTGCGCCGTAAAGCTGAGCAAGCCAAGAAAGAAGCCGAAGAAGCCCGTCGCCGAGCCGAACAGAAAGCCAAGGAAGAAGCCGAACGTGCCAAACAAAAAGCTGAGGAGGAAGCGAAAAAAGCAACTGAGGAAGTGAAAGAAGAGGCCAAGAAAAAACTAAAAAAGCTCTTTCCACCCCGTTAGAATAAAGTTTTCTAGTAACATCAGATACTTATTGCAAAGGCTCACTATCTAGCTTGGTGAGCCTTTTTCTTTTGTCCAACAGCTAAAATGCCGTATATTCAACTTTTCAAACACACATCCATCCCATGAAAAACCTACTTACCTTCGTTGCCATAATTTTTTGCACCATGTCCGCATTTGCCCAACAGTCCAAAGTCGCCATTGCTATTCATGGCGGGGCGGGAACCATACTGCGGGAAAACATGACTGCCGAGCGGGAAGCCGAATACCGTGCTAAGCTAGAAGAAGCACTAAAAGCAGGACACGATATATTAGAAGAAGGAGGAACTAGTCTGGATGCAGTAGTAGCTGCTATTCAGATTATGGAGGAGTCAACTCTGTTTAATGCGGGGAAAGGTGCCGTATTCACCAACGATGGCAAAAACGAGCTAGATGCAGCCATTATGGATGGTAAAACTCGTAACGCTGGGGCAGTAGCCGGAATTTCTACGGTGAAAAGCCCAGTAGCTGCTGCCCGGATGGTAATGGAGAACTCACCCCACGTAATGATGATTGGTGCTGGTGCCGAACAATTTGCCAGCGAGCAAGGCTTAGAAACCGTTGATCCTTCCTACTTCTATACTGACCGTCGTTTCGAGCAGTTAGAAAAAATTCGCAATACCGAGAAATCCCAGTTAGACCACGACGGGGATAGTAAGAGTGCTGAAGACAAACGGCAAGGCTATTTAGATAAGCATTTTCCTGACCGTAAATTCGGAACGGTAGGAGCGGTTGCCTTGGATCAGAACGGAAATATAGCGGCGGCTACTTCCACTGGAGGTATGACCAACAAACGCTACGGACGAGTGGGTGATGTTCCAGTAATTGGCGCGGGAACATACGCGGACAATGCTACTGCAGCGATCTCGGCTACGGGTCACGGTGAGTACTTTATCCGCTCGGTAGTAGCTCACGATATTACGGCAATTATGAAGTACCAGAACAAATCAGTTCAGGAGGCGGCTAATACCGTAGTAAAAGACAAGCTGGTTGACATGGGCGGTGGTGGCGGAGTCATCGCCATTGATGGTGAAGGAAACATCGCCATGCCATTCAATACCAAAGGTATGTACCGTGGCTCCATTGATACCGAAGGCAAAGTATACATCGGCATTTACGAAGACGAGCAGCCTTGAGTTGGATGACTAATGATTGATGATGAGTGAGTGGGAGGTAAAATTTGGCGAATTTAGAAGATAGGTGTAGTAGCATACTGGGGGTAAACATGAAATACTTTTGCCGGATGAGGCTCTGCGAATTCCGGTGGCCGGCACCCGGCATCTCCCGCCCAAAATGAGGGAGACCCCGGAATTCGTGTTCACTCATCTGGGGAAAACGTCTCTAGGTTAGTTTGTCAGTACAATATAGAGGCTAGAAATCAAGAAGTTGATAGAAATTACTTTCTTGATTTGCCACCTCCAATCCCTAGAACCCAATTAACGTAGCTTTTCATTTTGCTGATGGCGGTTACTATCACGCTTGGTCTTCTTCGCCATGTTTTTTTGGAAAGCTTCGGTGAGGTTTACTCCAGTTTGATTGGCAATGCAGGTCAGTACCCAAAGCACATCCGCTAACTCATCAGCTAGCTCTTTACCTTCGTCTGATTTCTTAAACGATTGCTCGCCGTACTTCCGAGACATAAGTCGGGCCACTTCGCCTACTTCTTCGGTGAGAATTGCCATATTGGTCAATTCATTAAAGTAGCGTACTCCAGTGGTGGTAATCCACTCGTCTACTTGCTGCTGAACTTCGGCTAGGGTAATATCTTCTTTCATTATTGATCTAATTTCTTTTCCTAGATATAATCAGTGCTGCACACAGGAGGCTACTTCCGTTTCTCTGGCTAAACCAGATAGTGAACGATATTTTTATCTTCTTTGTACAGGCAGTGGAGGTTGTTCATAATTCTACATCTCGTTAGTCGTTAGACATCCCATCCATCCTGATCTATTTTTTGTCTTTAGTATTAATGATTATGGTAACTGGACCATCGTTGAGTAAACGAACTTTCATATCGGCACCAAACTCTCCAGTTTGTACAGGTTTCCCTAAAAGATTACTAGCCGCTTGTACAAACTTCCCGTAGAGCGGAATAGCAATGTCGGGTTTGGCAGCCTTGATGTACGATGGACGATTACCTTTTTTAGTACTGGCGTGTAAGGTAAACTGGCTCACTACCAACATTTCGCCCGAAATGTCGAACAGACTACGGTTCATGACACCGTTTTCGTCATTAAAAATCCGTAGATTGATAATTTTTCGGCTCAGCCAGTCGATATCTTCCTGATTATCAGCTTCCTCGATACCGAGTAAAACTAGTACACCCAATTCTATTTCACCACTTACACGACCTTCAATGGTAACTGATGCTTCAGTGACCCGCTGGATTACTGCAATCATAAATCGTCGTTTTCGTAATCCGCTAGTACCTGAATTTTGTCGGATTCAAACACATAGCGTCCGGTTAATTCTTTTTTAGCCATGCGGTACATAGCAGCAGCTACATCTTTTCCTTCTATTGGACGATACTTTCGTAAACTCCCAACCATAACCGGAGCAATCCCTCCCATTACAATCTGGGCGATTTTTTCCCCAGTTCGTTGCTCACTACGATTGCCCATCAGAAGTGAAGGCCGAAAGATATGAAAAGTAGGATATTCTAATTCAATGATCGCTTGCTCTATTTCTCCCTTCACCTGATTATAGAAAATGGGAGATTTAGCGCTGGCTCCCATTGCCGACACCAGTAAATACTTTTGAGCTCCTCTCTGGCGAGCGATCCTGGCTATTTTTAGGGGATAATCATAATCTACCTCCCGAAATGTTTCTTTAGATCCTGCCTTTTTCATGGTGGTACCCAGGCAGCAGAATACATCAGTCACATCATTGGATACATCTTTATCCGATAATCTACTATAATCGGTGATTACTGTTGCTACCCGTTTGCTGGAGGTTTCAATTTCACGACGGCTTAGTACCGAGATTTTTTGGTAGTGTCGCCCGCGAATTAGTAGTTGAAGTAACTCATTACCAATAAGACCAGTGGCTCCGGCAATCAGTGCATGTGGTTGGCTCATGGTGTGTTTCCTAAGGTTCGTTGAAAAAATCGCTGCAGATCCGAAGAGTTGGGTTGAGCTGTCCGGTCTTGCTGCTGTATCAGAACGTGATCGTTCTCTTTTGTAAATTGATACGAAAAAATATAGTCCCGTGTTAAATCAAACCATCCCGTAATGATTCCGAAGCGCAAATCATTGAACTGCGCTCCTTTATCATGGGGGCGTAAGGCGTAAAATCCTTCCGTAAAATTGATAAGACCCGCTACTTTTTCCTGAGTTTCTAAATCTTCAGTGTAAGCTTGCAGTAGCTCCGCTTGTTGCGGAATAGTTTTAAGCTGCAACGCACGATCCGAATCAAATAACGAATAATAACCAACTTGGTACTGATCCTCTTGCTTCACGATTACTGACCACAGTACATTATTGAAAAAAGTAGGGCTAGTCAGAAATTTCCCATGAGATATTGACTGTGTTGCCAAGTTTTCTTGTACCACCTGCCGCACATGTAGTTTGATAAACACCGTAATTGCCAAATAAGCCGTACTCAGTATCAGTGCCCAGCGATTTACTTGCTTTCGGTGTGGCGATTTTCGGGCGAAGAATAGTACGATAAGCGTACCGATAAGTAGTGGTAATGTGTACAGCGGGTCGATAATAAAAATAGTACGCCAGGCTATCCGCACATCACTAAATGGGAAGAAGAGCATGGTACCGTAATTGGTAAATGCGTCTAGTAACGGATGTGTAATCAGGGCGAAGAAGAATAGCCAAAACCAATCTCGCCAAGTAGCTTCTGTTTGGCTGCGATGCAATCGCCAAACCGCATACCCTAGCAGCGGGGCTAACAATGTAAGAGTAAATAGCGAGTGCGAAAATGTACGATGCGCTAATACTCCCTCCACATCAGATAGAAAAGGGTTGAGCAGTACGTCCAGATCAGGGATAGTTCCACCGATAGCACCCCACACTACCGCCCGGTTTCCTACTTTACGCCCCAGCACTGCTTCGCCTACCGAAGCCCCCAGTACTACTTGCGTTAAGGAATCCATGGACTAGTGTTTGGCTGCTTTTAGCCAGTTAGCAATTTCTTGAGTTAGTTCTTGCTGAGTTGATTTAGTTCGGTCGCGGGCGTACCAGAGTTGTAACTGTTCTGACCACTCCGAGTAATGGTCACGAAACTTCTCTCCGTAGCGTTGCCTAAACTCGTCAAATAGCTGCTGAGACGGTTCGGGTCGAGGTCCCCAAGTTCCTAGCGTTTCTAGTTTATCATTAAGACAGATAAGCTTGGGGATGGATCGACCACCATTAGTCAGGTAAGCATCCATTACTTCGAGATGCTCGTCTCGTAGCAGTAGGTAAAGCTGAATGTGGGGAGAGCTTTCAGCAATCTGAGCCATCACTGGAACAGTTTGAGCTGCGTCGCCACACCAGCCTTCAGTTAGTACTACCCAAACCCAGGATTGATTGACTTTTTCTAGTTCGGCAACTAGTTCGGGTTGTAGTTTTAACGTCTTATCTACCCGACGCATTCGGTGGACATTGAGCTTAGTGTACTCGATATAGGATGCACTTTGATTTGACCCCGTGGTTTTATCTTGGGCAAGCAGGTTGTCAATTAATTCTCGATACGCAGCGTAAGACAGTCCCGCTTCTAAATGACTTTGGTTAATTACGTTTGGCATGTTTTGCTTAACGGACGGGTTCAGCGTAGGTTTCTTCCCATTCCTGAAACTTTTCAACATCGCCCCGCACCGAGTTTACAATCCAGAGTAGAACAGAAATATCATCCATAAAGCCGAGCACCGGAATAAAATCAGGAACCAGATCAAGCGGCGATACGAAGTAGATAATTCCTGCGGTTACTAATAGTAGGCTCTTCCAAGGCGTACGCCGATAGTTGCCAGCCTGATATGAGCGTAGCATCCTGACGAAGGTATTTGCTTGATTTTTCAGCGTTTGCATACCTTCGGTATCGTTACGCAGATCACGTAACTTATCCACTGCAGCAGCAACTAAACTACGTAGGCGTTTGGGGTCTTCCAAAATGCCCTTCGCCCGATGCTTTGCTTTCTTAAAATACTTATTGTTGGTAGTATACGATTGATCAAAAAGTGCCATAACATAAATGTGTTAGAGTGTTCTGGTGTTAATACGTTATAGTGCAATAGTGTTATGGGGTTACAGTTTCAAGTTTAGGCACGAAAATAGTTCGTTCGCTCAATCCATAATACTATAACACCTAAACACTTAGAACCACTGAATATACTGAAAGTTGGATAAAGAACGAATCTCTGTCCGAATCATCTAAAATAACTCCCTTACCTCTCGTTTTATCTCAACCAATGCCTGGACAATCGGACTTATCTCCCGTTGCGCCTGAATCTCTAGAGCCTTCTTGGCTAGATCTAACGAGCGGGCTTCCGGATGAAGCGCATCAGCAGCTTGGTTAACCGTAGCGATGATATCTTCTACCGCTTGCGTGGTTAGCTGCCATACTTGATCACCCACATAGATTTGCTGCGATAAATTATGGTTATACTCCTCCCGTACGCTAGTAGTTAGCACATGCTGAAATTCTTTGGCTGAGTAGCTACTGTCATTTAATCGTAAAATAAGATTGTTAGGCGAAATACGCTCCAGCAACATACTTAGTCGCTCGTAGGCTTGTAGGCGAATAGGTAGCATAGTCTCTACTCCTTTTGCCTTGAGACTGTTCATTTGCTCCGCTATCTCTTTGTTGAGAAAGGACTTCACTGTGATATACATAGCGTACAAAACCGCTGCTGCCGGAAGCAAAATTTTTATAAACTCAATAATTACCGATTCGTTCATACATTTGTATCGTGAAGTGGTTTGAGTAAAAGTAGCTTTTCTATCGCATACATGGCAAGCACTCTCGCCCGCATGTACAGGTTTTTATCTTTTTACACTAATTTTTATTCGTTATGATGCCAGTTTCGCTATCGAAAAGGGCGCTGGAGGAGGTAAAAGACACACTGACTCACAAAAATATCCCACCGGGTTATGGCCTTCGGGTAGGTATAAAGGGAGCCGGTTGCGCTGGAGTATCATACGTTTTAGGCTTTGATCTGAAATCAGAGAAGGACGTGGAGTATGACTTAGATGGAGTTCCAGTGTACGTAGCCAAAAAGGATGTGATGTATTTACTAGGAGTACAGGTAGATTTTTACGAAGGGAACGACGCTCGAGGCTTTACTTTTGTGAAACCATAAATCTAAATCAGGATCAGGATTTACAGAATTCTGCTGGATGAATAGGATTTGACTTCATACTCTGAAAAACTAGTGTGAGCTTAAAACGCATACAGAAACCTTCATAACAATGGGCTACCCTCAAAACATAAAAGTCACAGTAGATGCAGTGGTTTTCACTAGCGATCATAAAGAAGTGCTACTAATTCAGCGCAAGAATGATCCTTTTCGGGAGCAGTGGGCACTACCGGGTGGATTTGTAGAAGATGATGAGGATCTAGACACCGCTGTCGCCCGCGAACTAGAGGAAGAAACCGGAGTAGCCACCAATGGCTTTCGCCAGATTCATGCTTTTGGTAAACCTGATCGCGACCCACGCGGACGGGCTATCTCAGTGGCGTATTATGTAGTAGTCAATAAAGTAGATTTTCAACCTAAAGCGGCCACTGATGCCCAAGCAGTACGCTGGTTTTCTTTAAATGACTTACCTAAACTAGCTTTTGACCACACCGAAATTCTAGCTTGTGCTCAGAAAGCTTTGCTTTAGAAGCACTATCGAATAAAAAAGGAGGCGAAAGTACCTCCTTCAAATAGATTTGTAACGGAACCTATATCTCCTGAGCCGTCTCAAAGAGAAACCAAGTTCGCTCTTCGGTTTGATCTATGTACTCCTCCAAGATACTGGTAGTAGCCACGTCATTTACTTCGCTGGTAATAGCGTGAGCCGCTCGCATTCGCGCTGCCATTTCCTTGTTTTCATTCATCAGATCCAGTAGCATATCTCGAGGTTTAACAAAGTCTTGATCATCATCCTTCACTTGCTGTAATTGGGCAACGTGTCCAATTGAACGGATAGTATTGCCACCAACTTTACGTACTCGCTCAGCAAGGGGATCAACCGTAGCTAGTATTTCGGCAGCTTGTTCGTCAAACATCAGATGGTAATCACGAAAATGGCGTCCCGCCAGATGCCAGTGATAATTTTTTGCTTTTATGTACAACGCTAGCGCATCTGCAATAATAGGGTTGATGGCTTTGGCGATTCGCTCTCCAGCTCCATCTTCTAAATCAGTTGGCGTAGCCAGTCGCTTATATGGTGTAACTAAGTCCATAATTCTTTAATTAAGACAGTTAAAAAAACGTTTCTAATTCTTAATTTAAGAACGAATTAGTCAATGTAGTGTTTACACTTTCCAGCAATTTATAATTGATATAAATTATTGACAGTCAGAAATTTAATAGGAATGAGCCATATCGGTAGGGGTCACGATAATGTAGTCGGCTATACCCTGTTTTTCTTCCTCTAAACTATTCAATGTAGCCTGTTCTACGCAGGAAACAGTCTTTATATTTAGATCAGATGAGCGCTGCTTGAGGTACCAGTAAACTCCTTCAAAATTATCGCTGTGGTAAGAACCATTTAGGTGCAGAAATATTCCTGCATTGGGCAGGTTTTGCTGGATAAAGTGCGCCATGGTAGCATCTTTAATTACCTGAGCTTGCACCATTTTTTCACCACTCATTCCGCTATGGGTATGCTCCCCCATCATATCCAGCATATTCTGGTAGCTCGGTAGGGAAGTATCAATGATAACAGGAAGTGGGGCTACCCACCGTTTAGCCTGAGTACCTAAGCTATTCAAGCGTTCTATACCTTCCCGGGAAACTAAGCTAGCGTAGCGACGGGGAATATTGGTAGCAATCACAGCTATACTATTCTTTTTGGCAAAGTCTACGACAGGAGCGTAGTCGGTAGCGTAATTGTTCCAAAGCTTGGCTTCTTGAGAAAAATGCCTTTCTTCAATTGTCCCGTTTATATATTCCTCTATCAACAACTGATTATCTGCTTCCAGCATTTCTAACCCTACTACTAGACTACTATCTCGAGCGTATAAATCCTTTGCTACTTGTAGTTCCAGCCAGTGCACCAGCGCATTATTGTGAATCTCGCCAAATAGCACTATATCAGCTTGGCTTAATTCGTGAAGCATACTATCGTAAGCAACTTCTACTCCGCCTTGGTCAAAAATTCGGTAAGCAGGTTTATTTACCATCCCAACATAAGTAAGTAGAATGATACCAAATATCCAGTTCATCATTTTCGTTCTTCCCGCAAAGTGACACAAGCCCGACGGCACACTCCTCCCAATGGTGGATTAAATTTAGAGACCTGAACCTCTACTGCTTTTACCTGGGGAAACTGCTGAAGTACCCGCTGGTTAATTCGGTGGGCAATATGCTCTAGTAGCTTGGCAGGCTGCTCCATTTCCTCTTTTACAGTTTGGTACAGCTTAGCGTAATCAATCGTCTCTCTGAGCTTATCGTGAATGGCGGCACTCATTACATCAGCTTCCACAATTACGTCTACATTATATCTGTTTCCTGTCTTTCGCTCTTCTTTATGATAGCCATGGTACGCAAAAAACTCCAACCCCTCTAGCAGTATCTTCGCCATAAGTTTAGTAATCAGTCAATTTCGTCAAAAAAAGATTTTTTCTTAGCCGTTGGCTCTTTTGAGCTAGCTTCGGCTTCTGACTCTGGGGTTTCGTCAACTTCATTTAACTGCTCCGTTTCAGCTTCAGCATTGTGTAAGGGCGGGTTTCCATTCTTAGGTTCAGGTGGGGAAATGGACTGATCTTCAGTATTCAGTGGCTCTGGTTCTGGTGGTGAAACTTCCGACAGCTTTTGCTCAAACTCATTGGTTTGCTGAGAAACATAATCATTATATTCTTCGCGAACTGTCGTTGCTTCTGGGGCACTTTTTTGTAGCGACGAACGGCGTTCGCGGGCGCGTTCAGCTGCTTGTAAGGCTTTCTGAGCAGCATTCTCTAATTGGAAGAGCAGATCATCGTATTGCCCCTCAGCTTGCTGGTAGCTCTGCTTAAGCTCCTGAATGCGGGTTTCCATCTCATCGATCATATTTTTAGCCTTACCCTTCGCCTGATCTAAGATCTGCTGCCCTCTCGATTTAGATTCGTTAATAATTTCTTCGCCTTTAAGCTCGGCTTCTCGAACCTTTAGCTCGGCACTTTTATTAGCCTGCTCTACCAAATTAGCTCCAGTATCTTCTGCCGTTTTCAGGGTTTTATATAGTGAGCTTTCTACTTCGCGCAGCTTTTCTACCTCCTTTTGCGAAGCATCTAAGCGGTAGCGCATCTCGCGATTTTCTTCCAGGATACGTTCCCATTCCTGCGACATGGTTTGCAGAAAAGCATTTACTTCATCTTTATCGTAACCGCGAAAGTTGCGCTCAAACTCTTTTTGTCTTATTTCAGCGGGAGTAATTTTCATAGTGTTGTAACGTGTAACGTTGTGGGTAGATTTGTTATTCTGACTACCACTCCAAATTCCACACCGACAAAGTGCGGTCATCGCTAGCCGATACAATCGGCTGATCTAATCCGTTTTCGGAATAATCCAGCCAAAGCAGTCGGTTTACTGATGTTCCGTGTCCAGTATGTCTAGCTTTATCAATAACCTTCAGTAGCTGAAAACGTTCAGCATCCCATATTTTCACCGACTTATCCATACTACAAGTAGCAAAAAATCGGCCATCTGCCCTAAAATCAATATGATTGATGGCGTACATATGGGCAACTATACTCTCGTGAAGTTCATAATTTTTTTGGGTATCCCAAATTTTCAGATGAGCATCCCGACTTCCCGACAATAGAAATCGATGGTCTGGAGTAAATTGTAGGGTAAAAACTGAGTTCTTATGAGCGTTTATCGTTTTCTTGAGTTGGTACGATGAAAGATCAAACACTCGGATGCAATTATCACTGTAGCCTACAATGAGTTCATTGTTTCCTAAGTGGATAGCGATACTTCGGGCTCGTTCATTAGACTCCTGTATACGATGTAAAATTGCCAGCTTCTGATAGTCTAGCACAGTAACTTGCCCGTCACTAGTAGCTACAAAAATTTTATCCCGATAGGTTGCTATATCAAAAATAGATGCCTGGGTCATTTTTAGTGACCCCAGCGACTTATGCTGTTCTAGATCAATGATATGAATACCTTCGTAGTTTTGACCTACCAGAAGATGATTAAAGTGAGCATTAAAATGCAAAGCGTATACCGAAGCTTCTACTTTGGCTATTACTTTCCCTTGTTCGGGCTCCTGTAGATCCCAACGGACTACCATGCCATCGCCTCCACCTGAAATAAATACTCCAGCTTCTTTTGTAGGAGCCAATGTATAAACGCAGTCCTTATGCCCCCGTAGGGTATGAATCTTTTGTACATTTGGTTGCTTCATCGTATGTTGGTTAACCTATGCCGCTAGTAAAGTTAGAAAAGATCAATCAGAATTCTTCCTGGGCACTATGGAAGATTGAAGAAACCGAAGAACAGTTGATGAAATACGTGCAGCTTCCGACTGATGATACGGGGGAATTGCATGATATTCATCATCCAGGCAAAAAACTAGAGTGGCTGTCAGGACGTGCAGCCCTCCGCGCCCTATTAAATGCAGAAAACCATACTAGATTTCGTATTAGTAAAGATGATAAGGGAAAACCCTACCTACCCGAATGGGGTTTTCATATCTCATTGGCCAATTCTTTTCCTTACGGAGTAGCTATTATTCATCGACATCAGCCAGTCGGAATCGATATTGAAAAGCCTTCCACTAAGCTTTTACGGGTAAAGCATAAGTTTCTTAATTCATCAGAAGCTGAATATGTGCAGGATGATTTAGAAAGGCTTTGTATTTATTGGGCTACGAAAGAGTCTCTCTACAAACTCTACGGTCGTAAACAGTTAAGTCTCAAGCAAAATATTGAAGTTAGTCCTCCAACTAATCGGCAAGTTTCGGCGTCTATATTATTAGAAAGCCGAGCGACCCAATTTCAGCTAGATACATACCACTGGGATGGATTTTGCATCGTGTATAGCTGTATTGATTAGCTATATTCTTAATTTACTCACAAACCTTACTTATATCTTACATTGTTATCTTTAAAAAGCAATATTTTTTCTATATTAGGTATAAATATGAGGTTATGCTGAAGGTTACTTACAACATATTGATTGGGGCGATAATTTGTATTCTGAGTACGTCATTCTACCCTCAGTCTGACCAAATCCAGGATTTTACCCTTCCCGACGTTGTAAGTGGTACAGATTTCTCTCTTTCCCAGTATAAGAATGCTGAGGCCGTTGTTATCATCTTTACCAGCCTATATTGTCCTTATGCTAAATTTTATGATAACCGTATTTCCAAACTAACCGATGAGTATCGGAATAACTCAAAAGTCCGATTTGTTCTAATTAACCCCAACAACCCTAATAAGAGCCGAGCTGACGCGCTAGATAAAGTTGCTGCTTCTGCTAAAAGTCGCCGCTTGGGTGTTCCTGTTCTAATTGATCATCTGCAGCAGGTTACCGATATGTTAGGAGCCGAAAAAACACCCGAATCTTTCGTACTTGTCCCTCAGCAGTCAGGCTCTTTCAAAGTTGTTTATCGGGGGGCTATTGATGATAATCCTCAGGTAGCAGAAGATGTGCGGCATCACTATCTCAAATCTGTAATTAATGCTATCTCTCAGCGACAGCCGATCGTTATCGATAATACTCCAACTACAGGCTGCATGATCAAGCGATAGTACACTATCAAGAGTGCTCTTTAAGAACTTCCCTTAGATACGATAAAAAGTCAACCGAGAATTCTTTCCGCCGGAGGGCAAACTCCACCGTCGTTTTCAAAAAGTCTAGCTTGTTTCCAATGTCGTATCTCTTTCCCTCAATAGTATTTGAGATAAGCATCTCCCGCTTCATCAACAAGTGTAAAGCATCCGTTAGCTGAACTTCATTACCCTTCCCTTTTGGAGTATTTTCTATAGCCCTGAAGATTTCAGGGGTCAAGATATACCGACCGGCAATCGCCAAGTTAGAAGGTGCTTGCTTAGGAGAGGGTTTTTCTATCAGACTTTGTACTTCTACCAGCCTTTCACTGATGTTCTTGCCTCCAGCAATACCATAGCGAGAAACTTTATCCCTAGGTACCTCTTCTACTGCAATAATAGAACAGCGGTATTGCTCGTAAGTATCTATCAATTGCTGGGTAACCGGAATCACCGAACTGACGACAGTATCACCTAGCAGAACGGCAAACGGCTCATTCCCAACGTGTTGACGGGCATGATAAATGGCATCGCCTAAGCCATTTACCTCTTTCTGTCGGATGTAGTGGATGTTTGCCATATCAGCAATCCGCATTACTTCATTATAGAAGCTTTCGTCTTCTTTTTTGGCTAGGCGTGATTCTAGTTCAAAATTTCGATCAAAATGATCCTCAATAGTCCGCTTCCCTTTGCCCGAGATAATCAAGATATCGTCAATCCCTGAGTCTACTGCCTCTTGCACTACATACTGAATAGTAGGAGTATCAATAATCGGAAGCATCTCTTTAGGCTGAGCTTTCGTAGCAGGTAAAAATCGGGTTCCCAATCCGGCAGCCGGAATAATTGCTTTTCTGACCATGTTCTAGAATATATAAGGTTTAATTACCCTTGCATTAATTTTCTTGAGTTCTACTACCAACTTATTTAGCACTTCATCGTCTTTGTATACTCCAATAATCGATCCTCCCGAACCGGTGAATTTGGCTGAGGCACCACACCGTCGGGCAGTGGCTACTAACTCCTTATTGCTATCACTAATATTCATAATCTTGCATCGTAAGTCAAAGTTTTTATCCATAAGCTGATGCAACTTTTTTTCATCCTTTTTCTGAATAGCTTCTTTTCCCTTATCAGCTAGCACTGCCATTTCATTAATCGTTTTGATTACACCTTTATCGCCGTTATCAAATCGCGTCCTCACATCATTAAAAACTGCACCGGATACTTTTCCCAAATCTGTTTTGTAAGCCAGGTATAGTTTAGGGAGAAGGGCTGGATCCAGTCTTTCATATTCTCCTCGTCCCTCTTGTTTCATAATATGCTCGCTAAAATCCATATGTACACATCCTTCGTACACCTGAGCTACTCGATCCTGAAGTCCAGCATTAATACCTAACTCATCTACTTCAGCTGAAAGTATTAGCGTTGGAAGTATTTCTGGTGGAATTTCTACTTGATAGTATTCCATCAGAGCACGCATAGTTGCCGTAATAATAGCACTTGATCCTGCTAAACCAACCTGACGAGGGATTGATGAGTGATAGCGAATTGTAAAGTTTTTACTGGTTAATCTGATCTGCTGCTGCTCAGCATATTCACAGAATCGCTTGATAGCCGCCTTAATAAGCCGCGATCCACCGTAGTATCCAGTTAGCTTTACCGAGTCTACAAGGTGATAAATATTTCGGTATACATTAATGTCCTGCTCTTGCGGTTCTATTTGCAGTTCGGGAGAAGGGTAGAGCGAAATTCTTGCTCCAAAATTACGGACGATGATTGATATAGTCTTCCCAAAATACCCATCGGTAGGGTTTCCAAGTAAACCTGCCCGGGCGTAGGCAGTGGTTTCAATAATTCCGTGGCTCATATTTGGCGTTAATGTATGCCAAATATAAGGATAAATCTTATTGTAGAGGTGATGGGTAGTAGGAATAGGGCAACAAAAAAGCCCCACATCTTATGAAGA
>CAKZYA010000063.1 GCA_937883755.1 uncultured Flammeovirgaceae bacterium
TATGATTCAACTCATGCTTAACAAACTTGCTTAAATATTTCCAAACACGCTCTAAGTCTTTCAATTTCTTTCTCTGAAGTGATTTAAACTTTTGGTATTAGATTCATAGGAATAGCTTCATACTCAGTAAGTTTAAGTGATACAAAGTATAGCATAAATTGTATCAAAAGCTGAGCAAATTATTCGTTTTAATGAATTGAAAATCAAAGCTTTAGCATAAATATTCTCTAAAAAGTTTAAATCACTTTGAAGATACAATACTCAAACATGTATCGTTTAGGTATACAATATTGTATATCGAATCTAAGTAGTTCATTATCAAAATGACATTAGCTGCTGTTAAGGGAGGTTCTTTAAACCTATATTTTAAAGTCTAAGCAACTTGTTAGAAACTGCTTTCGCTCCTTCTTACTCCCTTAGTTTAGGCACATCATTATCCGTGATTTTTCCGTACTGGTTATAAGTACATAGTGGATAATCAATGCTTCCTTCCCTTGCTGATGAATATACTCCTTTAAGTTCTTTTGTATTGCTCAGTCAGTAATCAAGCGACAGCCAATTAGCCAACGCTCTTTAATTTTTTCTTGCCACCTTTTGGTTTGGCGCGACTAGTAAAGAGTAAAAGCGAGGCAAATAATTCTAATTAAGGTACAACTATCTCAGCCGACTGGCTCTTGGCTGATTCTAATCCAGACCAATTGACCAAACTCACTTGGTAGCGGTAGGTCTCATTAGGTTGGGCACTGGTATCAACGTATTTCATTTCTGCCAGCGGTGGTGAAGGAGTATCGCTATAATTCGGCTTTCGATAGTACTCAGTAGACTCACCTTCTTTAGATGACGCAGTGGTATACGGGGGTAGTAGCTCGCCATTCCGGTAGACACGAAACGTTTTAATCCCACTCTCCCAATCGGGGGTAGCCTCCCAGCTTAGCTGAACACCCTTATCCACTTGGGCTGCTTTCACATTCACTGGGGCTTGGGACGGGGGAGTAAAATCAGGGACATTTCCTAGTTTAGTAAAGCTTTCCCACTGAGCCGCTACGACCTGATTGGGAAACCAGTTATCGCGCTGACTATGCTCGGTAGGCCGAGTCGTCTCTGTTTCCTCGAATCCTTCTAGTACTGCTACAATCCAGGGAATTGTCAGATACCGGGTATTTCCAGTTCCGTGTCCAGAAGCAGGGTCTATTACTAAGGTGACCGGGGCATTATTCTCCCGCATTAACGAAAAGACACTAATACCGTCTTCGTACAGAGCATTAAAGCGTTCGTGTCCTTTCTCTTCAATACCTACGTGAATTAATGTAGGAATATCCGTAGCATACGGGACACTCTGTAGTTCGGTATCCCGATCTTCTCGCCGACGGAAGCCGGCTGATTGAAGTATAGCGGCATCAAACCGCTTGGGGTGTTTGGTTAGCATAGCCTGAGTCCAGTAACCACCTCCGGAATGCCCCCAGATTACCCAATTGACAGTAGCTACTTCAGGATGATTACTTTGCTGTGCTAATTCATCTAGCGCCAGTAAGAATGCTCGCTCAGTACCGTTATTAGGGTCGCACCAGTCAACGCACTCACCCTGGGGCCATAGACTAGAGCCTAACAGCGCTGATTGGGTTTTCTCCGCCAGCAGTCGCCAGTGCAGATCATCGGTGGCGGTTTGTCCGGCGGTCTGAGCTCCTTCCCCACAGCCGTGTTGGTGTAAAATAATTCGTTGTACCTGATCCAGCCCTTCAGGAATCCAGAGGGTGTATTCTGCTCGGGCAAAAGCTTCGCCCTCCTGGGGTTTGATAACGACTTTGTAAGTGGCGTAACTATCAAGACTTACTATTAAACAGGCTAGGGTTATGATTAGGTAATGAGCTTTCATTAGGTACCGGATATTTCGTTGGTAAGAAATTGTCGATTATTCCTCAGGAAAGCAAATGAACGAAGTAGATCGAGAATCTTGAGCGTTTGCGCTAATCTTTTTCTCAATAAGTACCGCCATAATACTTGTACGTTAGTAGCTGTTCATTTTTGACTAGGTGTCCCCGTCATTACCACACAAACCTAAAGGCGGCGACCGCCAAAAAAGGCTAGGCAAGAAATCATGTTCCGCTCAAGGCTGACATGCCCTCCGCGATTTTGCCTGGCCTACGCACTGAGCTGAATAAATTTTACAAGCCTACCTTAATTAGATAATGAATACATTAAGCAAAAAGTTTAACTGCTCAGCTTACTTTCGAGTCACCAAACCCAATTTATTCTAATTTATCTGTATGGGGTTTGATAAGTTCATTTACCCAGTAGAGATAGACGAAAAGAGGGGTTATTTGCATCTCTTCCTGAAAAATCGTATTCCACTTTACGATATCTTGCGATGTTATAGTTGAAATTATACCCCCTTCTTCAGACTCAGGTTGATCTAAGTTAAACAGTTTGGCAAATTCTATTAGATAATTTTGGTACTCTAAAAGTATTTCCGCAAATTCTTTTTTTTCATCGTTAACAGACATCTCTTCAGAAGTTAAGGAGATACAAGATTGTATCAATGAGCAATCGTTCATGCTATGAATTAATAAGTCAACTACAATTTCCAACTTCTTTTTAATATGCTCTTTTACTAACTCTAATCCCTGCGCCTCATCATCTTCAAGTTTTTGAGCTAATTCTTCAACTTGCGATACGTGATTTAGGTACAATGCCATGCTCACATTATTGCTTAGAAATCTTTGAGCACCCGTGAGACTTGTTATCTCAGCATCCCATGTTCCAACACCTAATTTTTGCGCCAATCTATTGGTGAATTTTTTGGAGTATATACTTATGGAGTCAAATGTTATTTCCTTATCTGAATCTAAAAAAATGAATGACGGAACCTGATAATAAATAGGCATAGTCACTCTGTTATAAACTAACGGAACTATAGTAAGAGGGGAAAAATAATGATCAATGATAAGCCTCTTAATGGTCGTATAATCTGCCGGATAGAGGCTTTTACTAATTGCTTTTAATACAAATGCAAATTTTGAATAAATGTCTATCGGAGTATTTACATCAAATAAAATAGCTACTCTGCTAGCTTCACCTTCCTGATACTCAACGATATCATACGTTTCAATTTTTTTGCTATCACAGAGAAAAGAGAGATTATTATCTAGTTTATTCTCAATCGCTGATTTTAAGCCACTCGGAGAAGAATTCAGGATCTTTTTGGTCTGTGACTTTGATACTCCACTCCTGATTTGAGTGAATTTTTTCCAAGCTACGGCTACTTTGAGGTAACAGTCATTCTCCTCTTCAATTAGCGATTCCAACAAATCCCTTGGATAGAACTTTGAAAAATGCTTATTAAACAGAATTTGAAATTCAGAGAGCTTGCGATATGCATCAAACAAATTGATTATAGAAAGTCTGTACCAATTCGGGTTCCACCCTTGCTCCTCAAGTTTAGCGGTTATTTTCTTTAACTCTTTGCCTTTCTTGTTGTATGTAAAAAAGTTATAAACGTAAATTTTGTCTATTTGAGAATAGAAGTTTGTTAGATAACTAAAAAAGTCTCTCGTGACCTCCAGATATTCACCAAAATCCATTAAGAACTGAGAATTGGAAGCTGGAATTACATTAACGAAATTATCTAGTAGGTTTCCGTCGTTTTTCTCTCTATGCTCTTTCGAATATCCCCATTTATCTAAAAAAGCTATTTTCGGAAGCTGATCAGCTTTAGGTAATTCTACTCTATACCACTCACTTTTGTAGTTAGTGAAGAAAGGTTCTAGCAAGGCAAAGTCTTTCTTTTTAAAGTATTGCTCTAATATCTTTGTCAGAGAAGCAAGCATCTCTACATTCCTTTTTCTTACTTCAATTACTTCTGTCGTATAGTCCTTCCAATCAATTGAGCGATTTTGGTGCTTGATATATTGATGAAAAACGCTATTAATCTCAGTTCGCCACGAAATAGGAAGGTTTTTAATAGGTATTCTTTTTATAGAATCATCATGTGGATACGGGATAAAATTTACCTTATGGCCAAACCCTTGCGTAGCGTAAGTTTCTTTATTTGGAATCGCCTTTCGTAGTAGATTGATAATATTGATCGATAGTTGATGAACTGAGGTTTGATTATATTCCTCCGTATCACTGACTAGATCATATATGAATCTAGCGTCTATTGTTTCATCCCCCTCTTCTAGAAATACTACATTGTATTCATTTTTAATCCTGTAGATGAAGTCCGGTAGAAATTTATCGTACAACTTCTTACTTTCAGCACTGTAGCTATAAAGCACCAATAGCACATCTGCATAAGTGTTGATTGAAATCCTACTCAGTTCTTCAAAAGGCGGAAGATCAGAAAAAGCTACTTCTTTCCTAATCTCAAATCTATCTGCCCAGTATAATGTGTATGCTAATCCTGACCAATCCTCATCACTCATTTCTGAAGGACTAGGAACCTGAAAATGCATAAGCCAATCCTTTCCAAACTGGTAAACATCCTCCTTTTGTTTTAGCTGTCTACTAAGCCTAAGCATCTCTGCTACTTTCTCGTTTTTCTCACCCAATCCCGAGAAATCGACTCCCATATCATCAATCATCAGAAATAGAGTCGTATAAAATTCCTTCCGAAACTCTATGATGAGATCATTATTAAGTGCTGAAAACTTTTTTATGCCCAACCAAAACAAAGCTCTCAAAATGCCTTCTGCTGTCTTCCAAGCAGCTATTTTATAGGTTTTTAATTCTTGAAGAAGTCTGAAAGATTCACCACTATCGTGGAAAGAGTTTAAAAGAAGTTTACTTACGTCATTTTCTGAAATAACCTTTAAAGCATCACATGCTATTTGTTCAAGATCGTCAAACGAATCATCAATTAGTAGTTCTGATATGATTTGCGAGCGGATAGGGTGAAGTCCTAGCAGTAACTTTCCCTCAGATGAGGTTCTTAGAAAATATTCGTTTTCTAATTCTTCAACAAAAACCCTCAATTTAGATGAAGTAGATACTTTTCTCAAGTTGGCAGTATTTATTTCACACCCATACCCATGAGCGACTGCTATCACTTTTAAAAGATAGAGTACGTTCTCGTTCCACCTTTTCTCTATTTTTCTTATCTGGTTTCTTAACCGAATCTCAAGACTTTCTCCTTGTGTAATTAGATAAACGAATTCTAACAGAGAGCCGCTCTCGCCAAAATTTATCCACGCTTCATCAAAACTGGTGAATTTAAAATCCACTTTAATTTTACTGATAGAATCATAAATATCTTGCGCCTCGGTCTTGGAAAAGTTAAGGAGTAAATCACCTACCTTCGTAAATTCACCAATATTTTCAGAACGATTATAATCTTCTGCCCTTATAGTCACCAGCAATTTCAGATTCTCGACTTCAATCAGTGACTTTATCAGCTGAGTCCATTTTTCAGTTTCATTAGGAGGGACATCAATCAAAATACAGACTGGTAAGTCGTAGGGTTCTACGAGAACTTTTAAAGCTGCTAGAATACTTGGTATCTGAGACGTAGAGAAGCTTTGATGAATCCAGAATGAGAGATTGTTGGGAAAGTGTGAATACAAGTATCGGTAAGCGAGAGTACTTTTTCCCTGCCCAGAGGCACCCTGTACAACTACAACATTGCTTTCCTGAAATAGACTCTGTAGTTCTATTATTTTCGGTTTACGGATAACATCGAAGCCTCCAATAATGTGTTCATATTTTGTTGATACTCCTTGGTAAAATTCATCTGCTAATAATTCTTTATTCGTATTATTTCTCTCAAACGGTTGAATGGTTGTACCAAACTCAATGAGAAAGGACTTTCTGCGACTAAAAAACAATCCAATATTCTTTAGCTTACCTATTAAACTATCTTTATCTACATACCCTTTATTTTCTGAGATTTTGTACAGCCAAAACATCAATAAATCAAATGCTATCTCCGGTGAGAAACCCGTGATAACGTCTGAGAGATGTTCAATTGCTATATCCGTTAACTTTGTTTCATCTACCTCAGTAATGGAAAGCTGATTGAATATCCACTGAACCTCAGCTACTGAATAATTCTTTGCTAATAACTTCTCACGAATTGAAGATGATTTCTTCTCACTTTTTAGGGTACTCAGCTCTCTTCCAAGCTCCCCGAATGACACTAGAAGTATGTTTGGGTTTAAATTTTCTTTATAGAAAGCCGTTAAACAACGTTTAAAAAAAGAATCTTCTTTTTCAGGTTCTAAGTTAGAAAGAGCGAGGTGGGAGGAGTAATTTTTGATTTGTATTACCTCCTTAATTTCACCAGAGCCTGATTTTATCAGTAAATCCTTAACACTTTCTGGATAAAAAATATCTTGAGAATTAGAGCTTAGAATTCTTTCTAGTATATAAAGAGTTTGGGTTCTAAAGCCCTTAAATGCTGCTTCAGCACCACTATTGGTATCAGTAAACATTAATCGAAGTTATTCCTAAATATATAGCCTTCTCACAAAAATTTTTACTATTTGGTGCACTGGCCAGGCAAAATCGCGGAGGACACGTCAGTCTTGAGCGGAACATGATTTCTTGCCTAGCCTTTTTTGGCGGCCGCCGCGCGATTCGTTTTTGTGGGGGCTACCCCGTGGCAATGACAAAAGTGAACATTAACTAGCGCACAGGTGCGAGGGAAAGTACTTAAAGCAGTAGAACATTCAAGTGCAATTAAGCATATTCGTGCTCGAGATTTCTAGTCTTCATTTCACTACGCCTGAAGTAGCGTAAAAGGAGTAATGAGAAATGGTCACAAGGATAATCTCAATGCAAGATTTAAAACCAAATTGCACAAAAACCTACCAAAACATCTATTCTCGATGACCAATCACAAACAATAACCCTAAAAGCACTAATTTTTCAGGAGCCAACAATGGTAAAACACCTCATCATTGTTAGTATCTGACTTAGAAAAGTCTTACTGCCGACTGCATAGTGATATTCCGAATTAGAAAAATCTACTTTCCGGTCATCAAACTTGTTTTCCCAGCCCGAGAAGTCTCTATGCCGGCAGAATAGTGATATATCAAATCAGAAAAATCTAGTTGCTACTCGGAATTGCCACTTTTCAGATCGAAACACTCCCACTGACAGCAGAATTGGCACTTTTACAGCCCGAAATGTAAGGTTGCAACGATGAAATAAAACTTCTCAATTAGCATAAGATACTAATCAGCGGGAAATAAGACTTTTCTGATCTTAAATCCTCTCTACACTATGGTCAAACGGCATTGCTTCATCTCAGATAGTGACTACACCACTGAGGCTACTCCATCGCAAAATCAAACCCCAACTTTAACAACCGCATCACCTCATTCGTGACCTCAAACTCATGTTTAATGCGGATGTGGTAAGCAAATTTTTTACCGAACGGGGCCACTTTCTTTAGCTCATCGCTTTCCAACTGCTCCGAATGATAAAACTTCACATCCAGCTCCTTGCTCATCGGCTTAATAATCAACCAGGCTTTTTTATTGGTAAACACCACCGCGTGCTTAGCGGCTCCTACACTATTGGGCTGCCACTCCATCACGTTGGTCATAATAGTATCAAATGCTAGCACTAGTTCATCCGAGCTATCCAGAAAAAGCTCTCCAATATCTTTCTTCTCACAAGAGTGCGATTGGTTAGTTGTCTTAAACTTTCGCTCACAGCGAGGACAAGTCCACATAGGTAGGTTGATTGAAGATACTAAGGTAGTAGATTGTCGCTAATCGGAGAAAGGAAAGGGGAAGGCGGAGAACGGCTTTTTGTAACATTTTCTGTTTCACAAGCTCTGTTTTCCGTCCTCCTTTCTTCCGTCTTCCATCCTCCCTCCGTATATTCACAATTTAAAAATCACCTAACCTATGAGAAATTTATACACAATCCTCACGCTAACCTGCTTACTGGCAAGTAGTTGGCTAATTTCAGCGAAGGCACAACAGCCTGACATTGAGAAAATCAGTCAGGCACTAAAGCCCCGCAGCATTGGTCCGGCGGGTATGAGTGGGCGCGTTACTGCTATTGAAGCAGTAGAAAGTAATCCTGATATTATTTACGCGGGCACCGCTTCGGGTGGCTTATGGAAGTCCGAAGGCGGAGGCGTAGCCTGGGAGCCTATCTTTGACAACCAGTCCGTACTATCCATAGGCGATATTGCTATCTATCAGAAGAATCCAAATGTTATTTACGTGGGTACGGGCGAAGGGAATCCGCGCAATAGTCAATCAGCAGGTAATGGACTTTACAAAACGATTGACGGAGGAAAAACCTGGCAACATCTGGGCCTGGAAGCCACCCGTAACATCCATCGGGTAATTGTTCACCCCGAAAACCCAGATATTGTATATGTAGGGGCGCAAGGTTCGGCCTGGCAGGATACTCCCGACCGAGGCGTGTACAAAAGTACCGATGGTGGACAGACCTTCGAGAAAATACTCTACGTAAACGAGCGCACCGGCATTGCCGATATGATTATTGACCCCAGCAATCCCGATAAACTGATTGCCGCCATGTGGGAGTTTCGTCGCTGGCCTTGGTTCTTCAAATCGGGCGGAGAAGGCTCTGGTTTGCACATTACCTTTGACGGTGGAAAAACCTGGCAGAAGCGAAGCAGCGATAACGGACTACCCGAAGGTGAGTTGGGCCGTATCGGGTTAGGAATTGCCCATAATAATCCGCAAGTAATGTACGCCTACGTAGAGTCTAAAAAGAATGCTTTTTACCGTTCCGACGATGGTGGGTTTAGCTGGAAGCAGACCGCTACCGAAAATATTGGTGGACGCCCCTTCTACTACGCTGATGTGGCGGTTGATCCTGAAAACGAGAACCGGGTATATATTGTAGAATCCAGCATCCACCGCAGTGTAGACGGGGGTAAGACCTTTGAAGTTCTATTGGGCTTTGATAAAGTACACGTGGATCATCACGCCTGGTGGATTCACCCAAAAGATGGTAGCTTGATGATGGACGGCAATGACGGTGGTATGACGATCACCCGCGACCGAGGTGAGAGCTGGCGCTTTGTGGAGAACTTGCCATTGGCACAATTCTACCACATTAATTACGACATGGAGCAGCCCTACCACGTGATGGGTGGGATGCAGGACAATGGCTCGTGGCGCGGCCCGGCTTACGTTTGGCGAGCGGGGGGTATCCGCAACGCCTACTGGGAGGAAGTGGCCTTTGGTGATGGCTTTGACGTGGTACCCGACTCTAGCGATAGCCGCTATCTCTACGCTATGTGGCAGGGCGGTAATTTGCAGCGGGTAGATTTAGAGACAGGTAGTAATGCCTACATTAAACCTCAGCATCCCGACGGTAAATTTCTACGCTTCAACTGGAATGCTGCCATCGCCCACGATCCGCTCGACGACCAGACGATCTACTACGGTAGCCAGTTCGTCCACAAAAGTACTGACCGGGGCGAAACCTGGGAAATCATCTCTCCTGACCTTACTACGGACGATCCCGAGAAGCAAAAGCAACTGGAAAGTGGTGGCCTCACCTACGATGCTACCCAAGCCGAGAATTTTACGACCATTGTATCCATCACCCCCAGTCCGCACCAAGAAGGCGTACTCTGGGTAGGCACCGACGACGGGAATATTCAAGTCACCCTTGATGGGGGGCAGAACTGGGAAAATGTAGCCAACCGACTGAAAGATGTACCCGAGGGAACCTGGGTACCGCAAGTTCACGTATCACCCCACAATGCCGAAGAGATATTTGTAGTGCTGGACAATCACCGTCGTAACGATTGGAACCCGTACTTGTATCATTCTACGAACAACGGTAAATCGTGGGAGAATATGGTGCAGCCCAAAGATTCAGTCTTTGGCTTTGCGCTATCTTTCATACAAGACTTGGAAGAGCCTAACCTGATGTTTTTAGGTACCGAAGGCGGTTTGTATCTGAGTCTAAATGGTGGCGAAAGCTGGGACAAGTGGGGCAAAAACTATCCATCGGTTTCTACCGTTGATCTTAAAATTCATCCGCGTGAGCACGATTTAATTATTGGTACGTTTGGTCGAGCTGCGTTTGTACTGGATGATATTCGTCCGCTACGAGAGCTCGCGAAAGAGCCATCCATCACCGATGAGCCCCTGCACGTATTTGATGCCCCCGATGCTTTCTTAGCGGGTTATAAACAAGCCGCCGGAACCCGCTTCCAGGGAGATGCAATCTATGATGGCGAGAATCGTCCGGCGGGAGCCATGCTTACTTTCTCTATCAAGGAAATTCTGCCGAAAGAAGGCGATAGCACTCAGGCCAAAACCGATACGCTACTAGTAGAAGTACTGAACCAGAGCGCAGTGATCCGCACCCTGAAAGCAGAAGCCAAACCCGGCCTCAACCGTTTCAATTGGGATTTATCGCGCAAAGGCCAACGCGGCCCCGATACTGCAAAACCCAAGCAGAAGGATGCCCCCGAGCCATCGGGCTTTCCGGTATTACCGGGCACTTACACTGTCCGCCTCACATATGGTGATTATCAGGACTCTACCGAAGTAGATGTTCACCTCGACCCGCGTATCGAACTACCCGAAGCGGAGATTGCCGCTCGCAATACAATGGCTGAGCAGTATGTACAGTATGTTTCGCTGGCTACTCAAGCCGTCGATCAACTGAATGAAGCGAACAATACCATTGAATTGATTATGGGTCAACTCAGTAATCGTGAAGATGACGCTGCGGAACAGCTTAAAAAGCAAGGCAAGGCTTTGAAAGATTCAATCAAAGTACACAAAGAACTGATTGCCCAGAAAGAGGTACAGGGTATTCTGCGTGATCCCCACATCGTCAGTGGCAAACTGGGTTCGGCAGCATCTTACCTTTGGTCATTTTATCACTCGGCTAATGAAACCCAGAAGACTGTGCTAGAACAAGCGAAAGCCAGTCTGGAAGAACCTTTAGAAACCATCAATCAGTTCTTCGCTACCGACTGGATGCAGTTCCGCCAAGCGGTAGAACAGGCGAACGTTTCTTTATTTGAAGATTACGAAGTGGTTGGAATTGATAGTGATGGAAAAACTGAAGCCGGAGGTAGGGAGTAGTGAGAATGTACTAAAGAGACTGTCGTAGCTCTAGCTTTTTCGGATGTGGTCATCCGAAAAAGATTTATCCCACTTGCTCTTTTACCCAAGAGGTGGTTTCCTGGTTGGCCTGACGAATGATGTCGATTGCTTCAGCATCTGGTTGCTCGTTTTCGTCCAGCAGTCCTTTCCGACGAACTCGATTGCGTAGGTAAGCTCCGCAGAGATGTGCCCCTACGCAACCGGGATTTTTCCGTAAACCTGCCAACACATCGCGGTACCATTGCCCGTCTACTCGGCGGTAACCATCCATTTGAATAATTCCCGAACCGTCGGCCCACAGCACAGGCATACCAGTTTGTCGGTGCCACTCAGCTAAGTGTCCTATCGGATCCCGGAAATCTTGAAAACTGAGTACGTCTACGTACGGACGAGCTGCTTCCATAATTTCTATTGTTAACAGTTCATTAGCTTCGTAGCGGTCGCCTAATATCAGGTGGTTGGGGTCATAGCGACGGATAGCTTCATGAGTCACTTTATAGTACTGAGTGGCTAATGCTTTTAGCTCATCTCGCCCTCCAGGCGATTCAAGCTTTTTAGGATCAAAGAGCGGACCTTTCCAGCGGTTATCCTCCCGAATGTGTAGCCAGATGGGACAGTCTACGTAGAAGTAGCCAATCAGCTTAGGGTCGTTGGCTAAAGGGGCGCAGTGCTCACGGGCTACGTGATCACACCAGGCAACAAAGCCCTCCGAGAAAAAGTCCGGGTGGCGGACTTCCACTTCCCACTGGTGAAAATCAGCAAACGGAAGTTGAGCGCAATATGGCATATTGAGCCACTGGTACTCCTCGTAGGTAAAGTGGCGGGAATGACGGTGGTTCGTACGCTTGCGACTGATTACCTCCTGATTCCAGCCAATGCAGTTAAAGCCCCAGTCGATCAAATTAGGCCGTACCGACTCTTGCAACCAGCGTTGCATTGAGTTACCGTATCGCTCACGCCAGATATGAATATTTTCCGCGTATCGTAGAGTAGCTGGATCAATATGATTCAACCCCAATGAGAAAAAAGGTTCTCCCTCAGGCGTGATCAGCCACCAGCGCCCCACTCGCTGATCTAACCGAAAGAAATCAGTATTGCTAGCTTGTGTAGTTGAGGCTACTCCTGGTATTTCTAAACCCAAGGCACCTACTCCAACTGATAGCTGGCGAATAAAGCTACGGCGAGTAATCATAGGTGAAAATTAAAATATCCAAGTTAAAAATTCAGCTTTTTCACATATTATGATCCGAAAACAAATACTTTGCAGATTCAAGATCCGCCACTACGGTAGAACGGGATTACAAATCCCGCGCAGCGGAGTACTGGACATAATCAACCTGAACACTTGAATTCACAAATACTCCAGCACAAGAATTATGAACAAAAACCTATACCTTATCATTAGCTGTCTACTTGTATCAGTCATCGCTTTCGCTCAATCCTCTGATTCTTCTGATCTAGCCGAAGACCCGCCACTGTCGGTAACGCAGCATAGTGTGCGAGTGGGTGGACAGACGATTAATTACACAGCTACTACGGGTTATTTAGTATTGCGGAAGGAAGACGGTGATGCGCGGGCCAAGATATTCTTTATTGCTTACACTCGAAATGGGGTAGATGATTTATCAAAGCGACCAGTAACTTTCACTTTTAACGGGGGGCCGGGATCCTCTTCAGTATGGTTGCATATGGGAGCCTTGGGGCCACGCCGCATTAAGATGAGTGCCGAAGGAGAGTCGTTGCCTCCCCCTTACGAGTTGGTAGATAATGAATATACCTGGCTGGATAAAACTGACCTGGTATTTATCGATCCTGTGGAAACTGGGCTTAGTCGTCCAGCAGAAGGAGTGGAAAAAAGCGAGTTTACAGGCTACGAAGAAGACATCTCCAGCGTGGGTGATTTTATTCGGCTGTATACTACCCGTAATGGTCGGTGGGGCTCACCCAAGTTTCTGGCGGGAGAAAGCTATGGAACAACCCGTGCTGCTGGACTGTCAGGCTACCTGCAAGACCGTTACGGAATGTATCTTAATGGCTTGATGCTGATTTCTTCCATCCTAAACTTCCAAACGGCTCGCTTCACCAAAGGTAATGACTTGCCCTACATTTTGTTTCTTCCCACTTACGCCGCTATTGCTTGGTATCACGACCAACTGCCCAATCGGCCTGATGCCTTAGAACCCTTCTTACGAGAAGTAGAAGAATTTGCCATTGGTGACTATGCCTCCGCCCTGCTACTGGGCGATCAACTACCACAAGATCAGAAAAATCAGATTATTGATAAGCTTCAGCAGTACACCGGGCTGTCGAAAGAATATTTGGAACGTACTCACTACCGCATTCATATCTCCCGCTTCGTGAAAGAGCTACGACGTGACGAAGGTGTTACTGTGGGCCGCTTGGACGGACGTATGACCGGAGTGGACTACGACGATGCTGGGGAGAATTACGAATTTGATCCTAGCTACAGTGCCACTATCTACGGACCCTACACTACTGCTATTAATGCTTATCTAAAAGCTGAACTAGACTATGAGAATGATTTGCCTTACGAGATTCTCACTGGGCGGGTACAACCTTGGAATTACAGCAACGTGCAAAACCAATACTTAAACGTAGCCGAAACTCTACGTAGTGCGATGTCTAAAAACCCATTCTTACACGTACACGTGTTCAATGGCTACTACGATCTGGCTACTCCCTACTTTGCTACTGATTATACCTTCAACCATATGTTTCTGGATAAGAAGCTTACTGAAAATATCAGTATGTCGTTCTATGAATCGGGCCACATGATGTACATCCACCAGCCTTCGCTCGTGAAGATGAAGCAGGAGGTGGATCAGTTTGTTGAGCAGGCGTTGGAAGTAGTAACGGAATAGACGAAAAGTGATTAAAAAGAACCTTTCTCAGCAATTTTTCACCTCGCCGAGTATCAAGAAGCAGTTCTCCTATCCGAAAGTTCTCGACGGAACTCATTCCGATGATACTGCTCCTTCGCCCCAAGTCCCATTCTATATCCGCATTAAAAATACCATTCCCTCCTACTTGACCAATGATTTGCACACCTAATACAGATGGAATAGTTCTAACTGCCCCTCAATATTGAGAATATGAATGGCGATAGCCGTAAGCCACTTTTGAATAGAATCCATATCGAACCCCACATCATAAGTCATGGGCATATCTGAGCTTCTTTGTTTGAATCCGTTTTTAAGACCACCATTCCTTTTTTCTCTACTAAAATAACCCCGGAAAACCCTTGCTGCTCTAGTTCTGAAAAATAACTGTCAGATTCTCTGGCGAGGTCTTCATATTCCTGAGAAACGGCTGCTTCGTGAATATGTAAAAGCGTGAATAGAGACAAAACGAAAAATCGCACAGTAAAACTCATTTTAAGAAAAGTATAAATAATCTGAAGCTGGTCAAACACATACTGAGATAACCTTCAGATGAATACACTTGAGTTTTAATGAACACTCAAAATTTTGGAGAAAAAATTTAGAAGTAATAAAAGTTGCAGTCTCAACTATTTTACCTAAACCTATCTAACCACTACTGACGGGGGGTTATTCTGAAAAATTCTATATTTTTTGGGGGGAACAATAATACCGGGTGTATTCCTGCTGAGAATACCTTGACTAAGCTAAATATCCATTGAAAGAAAAAGAGTTTGATAGGTTCCGCAAGGGTGATGGTGAAGCACTAAAGATGCTATTTGATCTGACCTATGAGCCTTTGGTTCGCTACGCTCATTCTTTTACAACCGATAAAGACATAGCAAAAGATATTGCCCAATCATGTCTGATTAAGCTCTGGGAGAATAGAGCAGCTATTAACTATGCTACCTTTCAGTCTTATTTATTTGTCTCAGCCAAAAATAGTGCTTTGAACTACTTACGGGATCAGAAGAAATGGAAACAGTTGGAAAGCAGCATTGAGTTTGCCCTGACGGTAGCCCCTCCGAATGATGTTGTAGATCGCCAGAAGTTAATTAGTTCGTTGATAGAATCCGGAGTTCAAAAGCTGCCTGCCAAGTGCCGAGCTATTTTCCTACTGGCTAAGCAACAAGGGTTGAGTTACCAGGAGATTTCTGAAGAACTGGGTATCTCCGTGAAGACCGTTGAACGGCAAATGGGTATTGCCCTCAGTAAACTTAAGGCCTACCTCCTGCCTTTCAGGCATCTCTTGACCGAATAAATTTGCCCGTATTTTGGGGGTAGCTCATCCCAGTTGTGTAACTAACAAAAGATCAGACTATGAAAAAGACTATATTGTTATTAGCCTTATTATACACACATCTGGCCTGTGAAGATATTGATATCTTATCGCCAATTGTTGAAACAAGAGAAGCTTCCCAAATAACCCCTAATCAGGCACAATTGAACGGGGAATTAGTAGTAACCGGTACCGAACCCATTATTACTATTGGTTTTCAGTATGATACAGATTCTCTGAAAGTAGCTCAAGGAGGATTACCCATCGTATCGACACTTGATTTCAGGGCAAATGAACCAGGCCCTTTTAGCGCTACTGTGACTGGGCTGACCGAAAACACAAAGTACTATTTTCGAGCAGTGGCTGAGACCAGCGATCTTATTGCTAGTGGTGAAATAAAGTCATTTACAACTGCCGAATAGATGGACTGGAATAGCTTTAAAAGATCACTTGAGGAGCAGTCTGAACGCGATGATACCGAAAACTCTAAATTTCTGAGCTTACTTATGGAATGGTGGCTGACAGAACTCTCGAGCATAGAAGTAACAGATTCTGATAAAGAAACTGCCTGGAATAATTTTTTACGTAAAACCGGAAAACGACGCTCTGTCTTCAGTATCGCTCCACTTTGGAAATATGCTGCTATGCTGGCAATAATTGGTAATATAACCTACGCACTATGGCCAAAGCTCAATAAAATCACAACCGCTGCTTCCCAAAAATCAACTGTAGAATTTACTGATGGCTCCCGAGTTTTTTTGAATAGTCAGACCCGAATACAGTACAATCAACAAGACTGGAATGACGTAAGACAAATTCGGCTTCAGGGTGAAGCATTTTTCGAGGTGGCGAGAGATGAGCATACTCCCTTTATTGTGGATTTAGGAGATCAGCAAGTAAAAGTGCTGGGTACCAGCTTCAATGTCCGATCTATAGAAGAAGAAGCTGCGGTAGAGGTAACAGTGCAGAGCGGTAAGGTTTCGTTCTCAAGCCAGGGTCAGTCCATTACACTTCAAGCCGGTGAAAAAGGGATCTATAACCGAGTGAGCAGAACATTATCCAAAGATGGGGCTAACCCTAATGATTTGGCCTGGCACACCAGTGAGTTACGCTACAAAGCCACTCCACTCAGTAAGATTATTTCTGAGCTTGAAAAGCTTCATCGGGTGGATATTCAGGTTGAAAATCCTGCACTTCTTAACTGTAAAGTAACCACCTTCATAGAGTTCGAAAAACCGGAAGACATACTGGATGTCCTTCAGCGCACGATAGGCTTTGAATATTCGCGTACCAATCAAACAATTGTGATTGATGGAACGGGTTGCTAATAAAACAATAGTACTCAGTCTAGTCTTGCTCTGCTTTTGCCTTGTACCCAGTTCAGCTCAGGAAACAACTCCTCAGATACTAATAGAGTCCAGACAAACTACCATTGCCGAAGTATTGGAGCAAATCAATATTCAATCAGGATACGAACTTTCATTTTTGGAAGGCGTTTTTGATAACCAGAAAAAATTAGCCCTTAACAGGGATATTTATCATTTGCCCGATTTACTAAACAAGATTTTTGACGATGAACCAATTGAATGGGAGATCGAGGGTAAACTCATTATTATTCGTAAACCCACAAAAAAAATTAGTAGAAAAGTAACTATTAGTGGATTTGTCAAGGATCAGGCAACGGGGGAAGATCTAGTAGGAGCGCATATAATTAATCAATCTACGAGACAAGGGATCATCGCCAACACTTACGGTTTCTTCAGTCTCGAACTCGATAATTATCCCCAACGCATAACGGTTACCTACGTGGGCTATGAGCCGATTGAACTGGAGCTACAAACTCAGCAGGACACCCTAGTCAATGTGTATCTTTCAGCTAACTCGAGCGAGCTTCAAGAAGTAATTGTTTCTGGAGAGATTTCTACCTATGAAAAAGTCCAAATGGGAGCCATTACCCTGCAAAGAGAAGAAATTAAATCCTTACCGGCCTTTTTTGGGGAAGTTGACTTGCTAAAAACTATCCAGCTACTACCGGGGGTGCAATCAGGTACCGATGGATCAGCCGGAGTATACGTGCGAGGTGGAGGGCCTGATCAAAATCTGATTCTGCTGGATGGCGTACCCGTTTACAACGCAAATCATCTGTTTGGCTTTTTTTCAGTCTTCAATGCTGATGCTATCCAAAGTGTTGAACTCATTAAAGGCGGATTTCCAGCTCGGTACGGCGGTCGCCTTTCTTCCGTAATCGATATTAAAATGAAAGAAGGTAATTCCCAGGAGTTTCAGGCAGAAGGTGCGGTAGGTAACATCGCGGCAAAACTCACTTTGGAGGGACCTCTCGGTAAAAATAAGCGAACCTCTTACATGCTTTCTGGGCGAAGAACGTATCTGGATGCATTCGTTGTGCCTATCGCCAGACTGGCTAATAGCAAAAGAATAGCCTCTTACCACTTCTGGGATGTAAATGCTAAGATCAATCACCGATTTTCTGACAAAAACCGGGCTTTCCTGAGCGTATACGCCGGACGGGACAAATTCAGGGAAGAGTATACCAACACTATCAAAATACCAAATTTCAGGGAAGAATCGAATGAATTATCTGGGTTGAATTGGGGTAACGTGACTGCTGCTGCCCGATGGAATCATATTTATTCACCTAAACTTTTCGGCAATGTAACCGCAACCTTTAGTCGATATCAATTCAACCTCTTCACAGAAAATGATTTTATATTTAATATAAGTGGGGAGGTAGATAGCGTATTTCAAAAGAACAATTATGAGTCGAGTGTACAGGACTGGGCCATTAAGCTAGACTACGATTATGCCCCATCTAACTCCCACCGGGTACGCTTCGGTGCATCAGCCATCCGGCATTTCTTCCGACCAGGCGCATCGAGGTTTCAATCTCAACTAGCCACCGATACCACCTTTGGCTCTACCGAGATAGTAACCAGCGAATATTACGCTTACCTTGAAGATGCATGGCAAGCCACCCAAAGATTACAGTTTAACCTGGGGCTACACCTTTCCGGTTCGCATACTGAAAATACGTTTTACACATCTGTTCAACCCCGCTTTTTACTCAACTATCTGGTGGGATCTCGTTCTTCCTTCCGGCTTTCATATGCTAAAATGGCGCAGTACATACACTTACTAGTAAATTCGGGCATTGGGCTTCCCACTGATCTGTGGTTGCCAGTGACCGACGAAGTGGAGCCCCAACTATCGGATCAGATTGCTATTGGCTACGCCCGTGAGTTACGTCGTAATTTCGAGCTTTCCATTGAGTCGTACTATAAATGGATGAATAACCTGATTGAGTACAAAGATGGGGCGGGATTCTTGGATATAGACGATAGCTGGGACAATAAAATCGAGGTAGGCAAGGGATACAGTTACGGAATTGAGGTCTTGCTGCAAAGAAAAAGAGGGCGAACTACCGGATGGTTGGGTTATACCTGGTCAAGAAGTTTCCGTGATTTTGAAAACCTAAACTTTGGAAGAAAATTTCCCTATCGATACGATCGCCCTCACGATGTTAGTTTGACACTTAACCATCAGATAAAATCTAACATCAGTGCTTCAGCAATTTGGGTATTCGGCACTGGACCGGCTATCACTCTGCCAGTTTCAACGTTTCCTGTGTCATACGGGCATATTACTGGCAATCAGACAACAGAAATAGCTAGTAACTATCCTAGCCGTAATGCGGCCCGGATGCGGGACTACCACCGCCTCGATCTGAGTATCACTTTTACTAAAGAAAAAAGGTGGGGGGAACGAAAATGGGTATTTGGATTATTTAACGCCTACTCTCGCTTAAACCCTGTTTTTGCAGATCTGAGAAATGAGCCTAGCTCGGATAAGAAGTTTGTACAGCTCAGCTTGTTTCCTATTATCCCATCGGTAAGTTATCAATTTAAATTCTAGCTTGTGAGACGAATTAGCTTTTTAGTCATGTTGTGGTTGTTATTCGGTTGCGAAACCGAATTCAATCCTGGTATAGAAGAGAACCCTCAACTAGTAGTTCATGCTTTTCTTCGTCCCGGAACTGTGCCTAGTGTCAGATTGAATGAAAGTCAATTTATTCTTGATCGCATATCTCCCAACGGTTTTACTTATCACAATCATGCCCAAGTCGAAATATCCGATCAGCAAGGAAATACATTTAAGCTTGCTTCGGTTGGAGACGGCATCTACTTAGGTGATTTTTTACTGGAAGCAGAAGCCAGTTACTTTCTTAAGATCGAATCTCCAGAATTCCCCCTTATTATTTCTCAGGATTTTCTACCAGGAATGGTTGAGATCGATTCATTCGCTATGGAGAAATCATTGACCAACGTTAATCTGGATGATCGGGGCTATAAAGCTACTCTTTCTTTCACCGACCCGGTAGAGAAAGATAACTACTATGCGATTGAAATTATTATCGCCCGTACTGGTGCTACACAATTGTTTGAAGAAACACCCGGCTATTTATTTACCGAAGATACAAAAGTCAATACTAGTGGAAATACAGATATAACTATCGGAGACGATCAAGACCCCAGCAGCATCAATGCTAACTTGGTTTTATTTATTAGTGATATAAACCTAAACAATGGAGAAAATAAATTTGAGTTTTTTGTAGCCCCACTGGGAATCAGGGATTTAGAACAGCAGGATATTTATGTGGTATTAAAAAATATCAGCAAGAACTACTATAATTACCTACTCACTACTTCCTTTCAAAAGGAGATTGAAGAAGAAGACACATTTGTAGAGCCAGTACAAATTATCAGCAATATATCCAATGGACTCGGAATTTTTACCGCTTACAACTACGATACGCTGAAAGCAACCATCATAAAATAAGTATGCAACAGACCGAAATGTATCTTAATCAAAAAAGCCTGGCATTTGACCAAGCTTACAATAGAATGTAGACTAAATTTCTTAGGCCAGTCCGAAAATAGCATCCATTTTTTGGGAAATAAACTGAAGGCGTTCACGCCCACCACCCTTCACTTCCGCCGAGGCCCAGCCTTCGTAGCCGATTTTATCCAGGGCTTTATTGACTTCCGGCCAGTTACAATCGCCCTCCATCAGCTCTACGTCAAAGCCTTTCCAGATACCTTCGTCTTGTTGCTTCTTCCGGCTGTATTCTTTAATATCCAGCTTCATGATACGGTCACCCAGTGCTTCAATCCAATGCTCAGGCCAGCCGTAGCGCACAATGTTGCCTACATCGAAGTACCAGCCAATCATCGGATTTTCAAACTCATCAATGAAGCGGGCTGCCTCTAGTGGACTAATCAGCATGTTGTTCCAAACATTCTCGATGGCGATTTTTACCCCAGTTTCTTCAGCTACTGGGAGTAGTTTCTGAATTTCTTCCTGCGAACGGCGGTAGGCATCAGTATAACTGATTTTATCATTTACCACCCCTGGAACCAGTAACATCGTAGTCCCACCGTAGCGTTTACAGTCCTGCAAGGCAGTTTTAGAAGCCTCCACACACTTCGCCCGCACGCTAGCATCGGGGTCAGACAAAGGCATCTTCCAGTGAGCCGAGTTGATTACTCCCGGTATTTCCAGTCCAGTTTCTGCTTTTGCTTCCAGTACCTCATCAATATCAATATCGCTAGGCGAGTCCATCTCTACTCCATCGAAGCCAATTTCTTTCAGCATTCGGAAGTGGTCTACGACTGAACCAGGCGCATCGACCATGCTATATTTTAGGCATTTTTTGATATTGAGCTTGGGTGCCGAGTTAAAGTACAAAGGCACAGAGACAAGAGGAGCAGATGCTAAAGTAGTACCACTGATTTTAATAAAGTCTCTTCGGAGCATAGGTGTAAAAGGTAGAAGGTGTAGGGTAGAAAGGTTTATGATAAAGACGGTCGCCGCGCGGTAGAACAGTAAAGGAGACGAGGGCTGAAAGGTAAAGGAAAATTTGTCCGGTCTTCGGCCTCCCGCCTCCGACCATATACCCTTTACCTTACACCTTTTCTAGCGTCCTACTCCATCCTGAATACCAGGCATGGGTACGGAAGCGACTGGGTACTCTAAATCCCAGCTATATTCTTCTGGACCCAGTTTTTCCTGGGAATTAAGAGCTTCATCGTAAGTGACTACTTGCCCAGTATACGCTGCCATACGCCCCATAATAGCGAGCAGCGTGCTCTGCGCCATAAAATCGCCGTCATTTACGGGTGAACCATTGCGAATAGAAGCAAATAGTTCGTCGTGCTCGGTTTGGTACATATCGTTACTGTCGCCTCGATAACGCCACTTTTCATCTTTACCCTTTATTTCGTGTACTCCTTTAATGCAATCTACCACTGCATGACCCTGGTCACCCGATACTTCCACAGCGTAACTATTAGCGCAGTTAAACTGCTGCCGACTCATATGGATACCTTTTTGCCCATCGTCGTAGTCGTACACAATGGCAAAATGATCGTAAATGTGACCAAACTTATCATCAGTACGTACCTGCCGACCTCCGGTTCCAACGGCACTCAGCGGTGGTTTATCGCCTAACGCCCACGCCATCATGTCTAAACTATGTACGGCTTGCTCGGCGATATGATCGCCCGATAACCATTTGTAGTACAACCAGTTACGCAACTGATATTCCATCTCAGACCAGCCGGGTTGCCGATCTTTAGACCAGAGTGTTCCGGTATTGTAAGTATTATAGATCGTCCCAATATTACCGACTGCACCGTCCAGGATTTTACCGAATATAGCTCGCTTGGGCTCGTGGTAACGCCAGCAAAAACCCGACATCATAGCAGTGTTATTCTCTTTTGCTTTCTTAGCAGCGGCCATTACCTGACGAATGCCGGGCCCATCCACGGCTACTGGCTTCTCCGCAAAAACGTGCTTCTTAGCCTCTACTGCCGCTGTTAAGTGCTGAGGGCGAAAACCCGGAGGAGTTGCTAGTAGCACGACATCCACATCAGTGTCAATTAGTTTCTGGTAAGCATCAAATCCAACAAACTGATGTTCAGGATCAACTTGTACTTTATCACCATGTCCTTTCTTCAGGTTCTCCATACTAGATTGCAACCGATCCTCAAAGGCATCCGCCATGGCTACTAGTTTCACATTAGAGTCAGCTTTCAATGCTTGGTTAGCAGCCCCAGTCCCTCGCCCCCCACAACCAATGAGGCCAACTTTTAAAGTGTCAGCATTGCCTTTAGCAAAAGCTGGAATGGTGTTAATCATAGGAATGGCTAAACTACCACCAACCATAGCAGAACCAGTAGTTTTGATAAATTGACGACGAGATTCGTTCTTAGAAGAATCCTTCGGAGATAGGAAATTATCGCTCATAGAAAAAATAGTTTTTAGGTTATCCCTCTAAGTTACAAAATATTTACAGATGCAAAAAAGTTGACACGCAGCAACCACAATAGCAACTTACTGTTATATAATAAGCTCTAACTACCTTATCATTTTATCAGTGAAGCCATTTTGTTTTAGCCTATCAATAGGACTAATAGTATGCTTTAAGCTATCAGGTCAGCCTGTTCCTCCCGTTTATGATACATTGATTCTGATTGATGATGAAATACCCATCTATCTCAAATCTATCCCAGCCGGAAGCTTTATTATGGGAAGCAGTGCACCAGACCCTTTGCACGAGCCAGATGAAGCTCCGGCTCACGAGGTTAGTCTTACAGACGGATTTTTCATGGGAGTTTACGAGGTCACTCAACAACAGTGGCAAGCAGCAATGGAGGATAATCCGGCAGTGTTTCAAACATTTGATGATTCGCCCACTCACCCGGTAGAATATATCACCTGGAACCAAGCCCAAGCATTTGTCGCCCGACTCAACGAACGAGGAACCGGAACGTTCCGCTTACCTACTGAGGCTGAATGGGAATACGCTTGCCGAGCGAGTACGACTACAGCTTATTTCTGGGGTACCGACATGGCCGAAAATGGTAGTAGCGAATACACTTGGGCTAACTCCCGCTCATTTGCTCAGACGCATCCAGTAGGAGCAAAAAAACCAAATCCTTGGGGGCTATATGATATGAGCGGTAATGTGTGGGAATGGTGCCAAGACTGGTACGCGCCTTATGAAGGCAGATCACAGATTAACCCAAAAGGGCCTAGTAAAGGAGAAATGAAGGTATTCCGGGGCGGAAGCTGGTTCGATTTTCATGAAGCTCACCGTTCTGCTAACCGCCATAAGCACGCGCCCGATGAGCCCTACGCAGCTATTGGCTTACGCCTGGTTTGGGAAGATAAATAATAAACCATGAACTTAACCTGTTTTTCCGCTATCCTACTGATGGCGCTAATTTCAACTAACCATAGTCACGCTCAGGAGCGCAACATAACAGTTAGCTTGCCTGATAATACTGAGTTAGAGCTGGTGTACATTCCACCGGGTTCTTTTTTGATGGGTAGTCTACCCGACGAACTTGATCGACATGGTGATGAAGGCTCCGTACGAAACGTGACGATCAGTAAAGGCTTTTATCTGGGGAAGCATGAACTCACCCAAGCCCAGTGGAAATCAGTAATGAGTGATAATCCATCGGTATTCTGCAACTTTGCTGACTCAGATGTTCATCCGGTAGATAACGTATCCTGGAACGATGCTCAGCGGTACATTGAGAAACTGAATACTCTGGATATAGGCACATTTCGCTTGCCCACCGAAGCCGAGTGGGAGTATGCCTGCCGAGCCGGAACCAATACTCGCTTCTACTGGGGAACCGATTCAGCAGGTTGGCAAACGCGCAAGTATGCTTGGGTATTTCCTTATTCAGAAGGCCGTAGTCATCCAGTAGGACTCAAAGAACCTAATGATTGGGGCTTGTACGATATGAGTGGGAACGTATGGGAATGGTGCCAGGACTGGCGGTCTTCAGGCTACGATGCTGCTGATACAACTGACCCTGCCGGAACATCCGAAGGTATTAAAAAAGTGTACCGCGGCGGAAGCTGGTTTAACAAGCCATCTACGTTACGTTCAGCTAACCGCAATGGCCACGAACCGGATACGGGTGGAGGTACCAATTCTGGTTTTCGATTACTTATGGAAGTAGAGTAGTTTGCGATCAAACTACAGCGTATAATAAGGCTCGTTCTCTTGCTCGTGCATACGAATGGCACCTTCTCGAGTGAGATGGTGCAGAATCCGTAAGGCTCGACGACGGGATATGTTGACAATCTGCATGAACTGCTTGAGTGTCACCCGCTCGTGACGCTCCAAAAATGAGAGAAGCTTACGTTCGTTATGATCTAGGTGAGTTAGATCAATCGGTTCATCTGGCAGTTCCCCTTTTTGCATGAGATCAACCATTGTTTTTCCGGCCGGAATACTTTTATCGCGCTGGCGAATGTACACTAGTCGTTGATCGTTTTTGTCGCGTACAAAATGAGGCTTTTCCTGACTTTCAGGAATCGTTACCTCTAGCACCGTAATTTCCTCTTCCTCATCTTCTACTTCTTTGAATTGAAGAGCAACCGGTGGGTCACAGTAAAATTGGGCAGCGGTTTCTAGGGTATACTTTTCTTCCTCGGGGTCAACGCCCATGATGGTTTTATCATCTCGTACCCCCACCAGAATTTTACCCCCCTTGGTATTGGCAAACGATGCTATTGTCTTAGCAATTTTATAAGGATCAGTGATTTTTTGCTTAAAATCTAGTCGTTCTCCCTCACCCTGATGAATCAGTTTCTTTAGCTTTTTCATAATTTCAAGTCCACAGTCAACAGTTAGTAGTCCACAGTGTCGTTGGTCAATGAGAATTGGGTAATGAGACTTCCGAGTGAAGTGCCATCTTTTTTATCGTCAGTTTTCATATTTCATATCCCACACCTCATATTTTTAAAAGGGCCTGCCCAGCACCACTCGTTCTTTTAACCCTGAAACCTGCCCGTTGGTATGGAATACTTCAAAATATATGATGTAATATCCCATAGAAAGTTGCTGTCCAGCATCATCAGTACCATCCCATCGTAGAAAACCTTCTTCAGATAAAATAGTGTTTCGAGCCAAATGTTTCACTTTACGTCCCTGACTATCAAAGATGATTACATTAGCCACATTACCGGCATTGGGCCAACGATAAAGAATTTGGGTATAGTCTTGAAAACCATCTTGGTCAGGAGTAAAAACTCGAGGCTCCACTGATAGTGTTGCTTGCGTTAGACTAGCCTTTGACATATGAGAATTGGCGTAACCCGGAGTGGCAAAACCTACCGTTTGAGCGGCCGACTGCCAGTTATTACGATCGTTAGCTGGAGCACTCCACTGAATACGCTCCAGAGAAACTCCCCGTTTATCTTCCAATATCGGATGATGCCAATCTTCATCGTATTCCAAGTACTGCATTTGCTCACCATTGGGTGAAAGCAGTACCACATTGCCAGCTTCGGAAGGTAAACTTGGTAAACCTTCTACCAGTAGAATATTTCCTTCCGTAGCCACTGGGTAGTCACCAGTTAGTATCGTTATATCTTCGGTAAGGGCTACGTACTGCTGGGGAGCTAACTGATAATTCTCATTGGTAATAGTAGAGTGGTTCAGTAAAGAATCGTCTTCCTGATTAGCCAGTTGCCAACCCTTGAGGTTGATCGGCTTATCAGAATAGTTATAGATTTCTACAAAGCGCACCCCACCCGACCGAGGATAGAATAGTATTTCACTTAGCAATATATCACCTAATACAGCCTCTTCGGATAACACCAGTGAAATTGCTTGGTTATCCACCATATTTCCGCTACAGTCAGATAATTGGCTCACCTGCACAGTGTAGGTTATCCGGGCTTGCAGAGAATCAATCAAATGAACAGTCGCCGATTTTCCACCAGTTTGCCACATCACTGTATCAACGGCTACATCATTGCTTATACTTACTCTTCCTGACTCAAACGATGATGGGTCTAACTTTTCGCTAAACAGAAGAGTAACTTCAGTAGGTGATTTGGCGAAAGCTACCTGCAAATACGGAGACTGATTATCAGGATTGGGCTGATTCACTGAGTTTTCCTGACCAGGTGTACCACCCGCGGAGGCTACTGAGGCTGTCCAGTTTTCCTGCTCGCCACAGGGACGAGTGTAATCAACCATCTCTAGCGACCAGCCACCTTGCTTTTTCTCTGCATCATTGTACCAATCATCCGAATACGAAACTGAGAAAATATCACCTCCGTAAAAATTGGTCAGACTGATTTGATCACCGCTGCTATTCAGCGAAGGGAAACTACTAACACCTAAGCTTCGTCCGTAAGCTGATAACTTCGGTTGATCTTGGTGAGCACAAACAATCAAGTACTCACCTGGAAGCAGCAATGTTGATGGAAGTAAGGTCGAGGATGTTGCATCGGATAAGCGAATACCGCTAATATCCAGTAAATCATCTGAGGCATTGTAAAACTCCAGATATTCGGCATTGGGTAACCCAACAGTTGGGGAAGGGGCAGCCATAATTTCGGTGATCAATAACTCGTTGAAATTAGGTGAACGGCCTAAACCTACCGAATGAACTGATGCGGGAATAATATCACCATCAATAGTTCGCAAACCTTCAACAGCCAATTCGTAGCAAGTAAGCGGCTCTAACGACTGGTCAAAAACCAATCGTACTTTTCGTTCATCTACTCGAAGTACTGCCACCGGAGGGAAGCCATCCAGATAATAGTGTTCAGCTTTTACTGCATCAGTAGAATCTAGCGGAACTTGGAAATGCAGCACCAACGCTCGCTGTTCTGCCTGAATATATTCTATCTGCGTTTGATAAGTGAATGAATCTAACACATTACCAAAAGATTGACCTTCAACATTCACTATTTGATCAATAGATAGCTCATAAGTAGCATCAGGTTGAAAAGCCTGGCCAAGAGTCAAATGTAGTACGTAAGAAAGCTCTGCAGTTACATTAATTGGTGAATCGGTTTGATCGATACGATACCTTGCCGGATCCAGCATTGTGGCCTCATCCAAGCTATGGGTAAAGTCTAACCGTAATTCGGTGGAAGACAGTGCCGTAATTAGCCCTAAAGTTACTGCTGCATTATCAATCGCGACCTGCGAAGGTGTCTGTTGACGATTCCCTCGTAAATCAGTGATATTGTTCATGTTCAGCACGCTTTCTGAAAACGAAAGCGGTTTGGCAAAGAACAACCGCACTTCGTTAGGCTGGATTTGGGATACTAAAATACTATCCGGTATACCTATTGCAACTACTTCAAAATCTGACGCAGCCGGAGTCCGTATCGCTTCAGAGAAGTACAATCGCAATTGGTAGGGATTGATGATTTTCCAGGATGATAATTTAGGAGGAAGCTGATCGAAAATGAAAGTTTTACTGATTTGGCTACTAATCACATTCCCCGATTTGTCAGCAATGCCTAAAATTTCTAACTCATACTCAATTTCTGGTATTAATGGTTCACCCAAAGTTAATTGTACCAACCGTGCGTTATCCAACAAAGCAGCTTGTATAACTTCTATCGTATCCGAACTTAACTGATAGTGCAGCGGATTAATGGTAGTTAATGAATCCAATGGCTCGTCAAAATATACTAGTAAGGTTTCCTCATCAATTGCCTGAACTGAATCTATGCGAGGAGCGCGACGGTCAAAATAGAAGCGATAAACTGGAGTGCTCAGCAATTGCTCTTGTGTATCAAAAAGCTGCTCAACCGACAGTTCATGTTCTCGATTGGGGGTTAGCGGTTGCGCAAACACCAAATGTATCAGGTCAGACTGATCACTGTCCCGAAAGGAAGTTATCGCCTGACCAACCTCTCGGTTTACGGCAAAGACAGAGGATTGCTGGGCTGATTCTGTTGAGACAGCTTCAGAGAAGTACACATCTAACTGATACTCACTCCGAACAATAACAGTGTCAATATCCTGCTGATAAAACAGCTCGGTTTCTACCGTATCTATTGAGTTGCCATAAATATCTTCCAGGCTATGTACTTGAAGCTGACGAATAATTCCATTCGCCAGAGAATAAGGAAATTCCAACCATACTGATGAGCTACCTTCTCCCAACGAGGCTTCTTTAGCCGGAATTGAGTCCGGCATCAGCAGATAATAGTCTTCATTTTTGGCTACGCTCTCACTAAGTTGTTCAGAGAAAATCAGCTCTACTTCAGCAGTATCTCGTACAATAACTTGCTGCAAGGTTGGAGGCTGATTATCAAAGTAGAAAGAAGTAGTCTGCAATGGATTAACATTTCCGTAGCAGTCCTCTGCATTTAGAAAAGTAAGTGAATAGTTAGTGTTGGTCGTTAATGATTCAGCTAGTACTAACGACAGTATTTTTTCATCTACTGTATCGCGCGCAACTTGAGACACTAATCGTTCAGGTTGAATCTGTACGAACTCACTGCGAAGACTATTATCTACTACCCGTTCATCAAAGATTAACTTCAGTGTATCATTAAGTGGTTGAATATTCAACAGTACTGGCGAATCAGTATCTTCTACGCTGATGATTGTATTGGTTTGTCCGGGAGTCGCCCCCTGCTCAGTCGTTGATAATGCTAAATTAATGCGCTGGTCACAGGGTGTCTCTTCAGCGATTCGTTCCAGAGAAATTCCGCCAACTACTTCAGCAGCAGTGTAAGCTAACGAGTCAACGGCAGATGAAGTATCATCTCGCAATAGCAATTGATTACCACTATTGGATAAGGTTGGCCAACTATCCAGCGGTAGTACCGTTCCAAATGGGGCAAACGAGGCACTATCAGCCCGGGGGCATAAAATAACGAATTGCTGGGGGCGCAGAATATAAGCAGTCAAGGGCTTATCATTGAGCGTCCAATTTTGCAAGTCAAAAGGATGATCACTACGGTTGTATAACTCTACAAATTCCGCATCCGGTAAATCAGCTTTCACCGGATTAGGGTCAGGCATCAGCTCCGAGATAATCACATTATTCCACTGAGCTGGTACTTCCTCAAAATAGAAGAAGTTGAGGGTTGTATCCGCCAGTACATTACCAGCTTCATCTTCTACATTGCGTACTTCCAATGCATAATCAGTGGCATTGGTCAAAGCCGGATTTACAGTAAGGTCAACTTGATTGCCAGTGAGCGTCGCCGAAGCAATTGTGTGACCGACTATTGTGTAGTTTATCGCTACCGCTGCCGTAGCTAAGCTTACTGCTTCAGAAAATTGAACCCTGAGTTGGGTACCAGACTGAACCGATAGATTCGTGATTTGAGGTTTCTGCGTATCAGGTTGGGGCGTACCCGTAACCAAAATATCATCAAAGTAAAACGCATCGCTACGAGTAGCCGTGTACTTGCAATACACTCCAAAATAGTTTGAGACGGTATGCGTAGCATCTTGCACTGAACCTTCCACGCTGAAATTTGTATCCCCGACCGAACGAGAACTCAGTTCCCAATTTCCAGCAGCATCGCGTGTAACTTTTATTTCGATTTGCACCGGTTTTACATCCACCCGATCATCTAGCCCGTCAATGATTTCAGTTTGGGTACTGCCATCTTGCCGATACAAACTAACTTCATCGCTAGTATTGCCTACTTTCACGAAATATCCGTTTAGATCATCGGCTAAATTTGCCTGATCAGATACCAGATATACTGAGGTAAAGTTAGTGCTAGAAGGGTTTTCAGCAATCTCCACAAAGAATATACACTGGTTTCCGATAGTAGTACTTTGTTTTCTTTTATTGTCCTAGAACGCATTAAAGCCATGTTTATTATTCTTTTAGTTTCCTATGGTTTGCTTTTATTTGTTACTATCTTGTTACCACCGTAGCGAGTAACAAAAAGTAACAAAAATGCCTAAGCGAAAAATCAAAGAGCCAGTTCGTCTCCGTGAAAAGGAAATCAGCGGAGGGAAGTACTCATTGTACTTAGACTATTATTCCAAAGGAAAGCGAGCCTATGAGTTTCTCAAGCTGTATGTATGGCAGAAACCGAAGAATGAGATGGAGCGGCAGCACAACCGTGAGCTATACGCACTGGGCAACTCGATCAAAAGCCAACGAATTGCCGATATTCAAAAAGGTAAATTTGGTATGTCGATAAGGAAGAAGGGGGCAGTTAAATTTATTCCTTACTTCAGTAAGTTGGCCGCTAGTAAGGAAGGTAGTAACTGGAATAGTTGGGCGACTACCCGGAAGTATCTAATCCTGTACGCAGGGGAAAAATTCACCTTTGCCGATATTGACAAGAAATTTGTTCGAGGTTTTCGGGACATGCTTACCACCCAGCCCGTAGGACGTCGAGAGAAGCTATTATCGGATTCCTCAGCGGGAACGTACTTTGGTAAATTCAAGGCGGCCATGCATCAAGCCCAGGTAGATGAGATCATCGTTAGAAATCCCTGTATAGGCATCAAGGGGGTTCCCCGATCGGAATCTAAGCGGGAATACCTAACCATTGAGGAAATGCAGCGACTAGCTGCAACGGAATGTGACATGCCATTACTACGAAGGGCTTTTTTGTTCTCATGCTTGACTGGAATGCGAGTCGGGGATATTCGGAATTTAACTTGGGGCAGTGTACGCTTTGACGGAGAGAATGCCGCTATTCACTTCCGACAGAAGAAAACGAAGGGCTCCGAGGTGCTGCCTATCAACGAAGATGCACTAGAATTAATGGGTGAGCCGGGCAGTTTTGATGAGAAGGTGTTTGCTAACTTTGAGAATTCTACCTGGGACAATATCAGTTTGAAACGTTGGGTGATGAGGGCGGGCATTACCAAGAACATTACGTTTCACTCTGCCCGGCACACCTACGCTACCATGCTACTAACGCAGGACGTGGATATTTTTACGGTTAGCAAGCTATTGGGGCACCGGAACCTAGAGACAACGAAGATTTACGCCAAGATCATCGATAAGAAAAAGAATCAGGCCGTTGAGCGGTTGCCTAAGTTGATGGGAGGTGAAAATGAAGAGTTATAAAGTCCGCAAAGAGTTATTTATTGAAGGCTCTGAACTTTGGTATCGGTATTATAGTGCTAAAGATTATATAGCTGATAACGGATATTTTATCATTCAAAAAGATGGTGAAGAAATACCAGTGTATATACCTATGCTAGTTCTACTTTTTGAAAACAAAGGTATACCAGTAGAGGTGCTAAAATCCGGTGAACATCAATATATTAAAGGTAGAGATGGATTCTTGGCAGCTTATCAAGAGGCATTTCAATACGGGAAAAATGATTTTGAAACGATGTACAGCTCCCTACGAAGCCAAGATGTTAAGGCTTTTATTAGCCAGATAAACAAAAACTATACAAGCAAGGAATCTGACGGGTGGAACCGGTATCGCTATACAGAACCAATAGTATTTGATAATGATTTTATTCAGAAATGTGGAATAGTAGCAGGATTTCTTTACCAATCTGAATATTGGATGGCAATTTATAATGAACATATAAGAGATCTGACTAAGAAAAAGTCTCAAAAAGGAGATTGTAAAGTAAATGGAAGTCATTGTACAGTTACACAACTAGCTCTTTACTATTACTACCTTCAAGAAGCTAGGTGTATAGATTGGTTAGAAAATCACTCAAAAGGAAAAACAGGCGCATATTCAGCAATAGCAAAAGATCACGGAACTACTCCTGATTCCTTTAAGAATAAATTTACCACTGTTTGTAGAGGCATAACTCATCGCAAAAAGACAGATATTGAAATGGTCATCAATCTTCTGGCAGATTGTCCTAAAGCAAAAAGTTTAGCAGAGGACGATATTAATAGGATTACATAAAAATACGTAACCCCATTACGTAACCCCTTACGCTAATCTTTCACATCATAATGACTGATATTTGAATATGTCAAAACAAAACATATTTATTATGAAAAATCCATTCGAGGTTTTGGAGCATCGGTTGAGTAATATTGAATCTCTACTTCTAGACATTAAACATAACCGTCGTTCAGGCCTTACAGACGAAACATGGACTATTGAGCAAGTTGCTACGAGAACAGGGTTAGCAATATCCTCAATCTACAAGAAAACTTCCTCGAATGAAATACCACACTTTAAACGAGGTAAACGATTGTATTTCTCAAAACTAGCTATTGAAAAATGGCTCAGAGAAAATCCTATAAGGACCTCTCAGGAAATTGAGTCAGAAGCGGCTACGCGAGTAACCTTATCATAAAAAACCCGGTTGGAGCCGGGCTTTAATTTTTTTTACCAAATAATAAAATGTCAATGATCGAAAATACTAATAATTTGCGGAATCCGCAATCGAGAACCGCATTATCTGAAGATCAATTTCAGGCTAGATTGGCTAGTTTAGATTATCAGGCTGAGCGCAATTTTTCAAAAGCTAGAGAAAAGCTACTGAACTCATTTTTATATATCTACCAAAAATTTCTGAGTAATCAATCAAAAGGGAAAAATTACGTTTGCCTCTCAATACGAGAACTCGATATTTTCCGGCAAAACTTAGAACATACCCTTGATACTGGAGACGTATTGAGGCAAAGTTATACCCTTCAGCAAGGTCATATTCGGGCACTTCAGTATGAGGTAGATCAAAAACCTAGCCCTAAAATCTCGACTATTACGGAGGCATTAAAATTAAGGAGGCAGGGTAAAATCACTCATGAGGAAGCTGTTCAACGAATCATAGATTGGTGTTCTGTTACTCCAATTGCGGACTTCGTATCGCAAACTGAAACTCTTGTTAAGCAGTCAGCAGCACTAGAGGAGGCTGAAAATCAAAAAACAGTATTAGCTATATGAATCGGATGAAAGGAATAATTGCAGAACAGGCCTCTGAGAACAATAATGACCTATCATTATCAAATACATCTTCGTATCTAGAACTTGTTAAAGAAAGTCAAAAAGCTCTAAAGGAGGTAAAATCCAAAGAAATCACTTTCTCAAAGCCAATACTTACTCATGATAGTAGGGCCATTATATTTCCCAATACCATAAACGTTATTCAGGGTAAAAGCGGAGTGCATAAAAGTAGGTTGGCGGAAACATTATGCAGTAGCTTCTTAAAAACTGGAAGCTGTGAAAATGAACTGTTAGGTTTTCAAACTAATGATTTAAAAAGCTTGGTGCTTTGCTACATAGACACAGAGCGAAATCTCACTGAACAGTTTCCATATGCCTTGCAAATGATTCAAAAGCAAGCTGGATATACAATTGACGCTGAACCCTCGAACTTCGAGTATGCCAGTTTGCTAGAAATTCCAAGAGCCGAACGTTTTTCTGTTTTGCAAAAATACTTGGAGCTTCTCAGAGAAAAGCATGAAGATACACATTTGATAGTTGTGCTAGATGTAATTACAGACTGTGTAAGTGATTTTAACCGGGGGGATCAGTCTATGCAGTTGATAGATTTAATGAATGTAGCCATTAATAAGCAAAATGTCACATTCATCTGTGTTATTCATGAGAATCCATTTTCTGAAAAAGCAAGAGGGCACTTAGGAACTGAAATATTCAATAAGTCAAGTACCACAATACAAGTTGCTAGCCTGGATCAGAAAGAAAATAGTACTAGTGAAGTGATAAAATTGCGATTCTTAAAATGTCGAAGTACCAAACGGCATACCCCTATTCATTTCAAATATTGTGATAGTACAAAAGGGTTGGTTTTAGCAGATCAAGAAGAAATTGAACAAGTTCAGGAACGGAAAAAAAGAACAGCAAAAACTGACGATATGATTGAAGCTCTAAGTAGCTACTTGGCAGATCAGGAGCTAAGCCGATCAGATTTATTAGAAACGTTACAAGGTGATTTACGAGGTTCTGAAAGAACTATTGAGACCAGGTTGAAATCAATCTATGACAAGAAAACGACAATACTTGAAAAAGAAGATCAAACATTCATCCTTCAGAAAAAAACTAAAGATCGAGAAGTTATCTACTTCCTACAAGCAATACCGTTTTGATGTTTGAAAATTGCAGAACCCTGTATAGGCGTTTTGCAAATTGCAAAGGTCATTACAGGTTAATTCACTATTGAAAATTGTAAAATACTATATAACCTTTTTGCAAAATTCAATAGTCAATAACACTAATCCGGTTTTGAAAATTGCAACGGCCTTATATAGGGTTCTGCAAATTACAATAGTTAATAAATGACAGGCCAAAATACATACTTCGCCACAGTCGGACAATTTTTAGAGATGCTATCTCCACCAAAATCATTCAACGAACGATTGCTTGAGCAGCAACTGAGGGAGGCTGAAGAGGGCAAAAAATACCAGACGGGTAAGCCAACGATTTACTGTAAAAAACAGAGAAAATGCTAAAGTGATATGACAGCCATACAGAGCAAGAGAAGAGTTTTCTTACACTATAAAAAAGGGCAGATAGTTTAAAAATGCAACTGCGGTTTTTAGGAAATAATCTTTAAATAAGTATTTTATTCTTATATTAGTTATATGATACCCGCCTATCTATACGCGCGGGAGAGAAGTATTGATTCTACAAACATGCCATTTCAAAAAGGAAATTCATTTTGGAAGCTCAGGAAGAGACATGGTCCTTCAATACCATTTTCTAGTCCTGGAGAGCTGCAAAAAAAAGCTCAGTCCTATATTGATTTATGCACTAGGCGGACTGAAGACGCTGCTTACTGGAAGAAAACAGAAATACACGGAAAGAACGCTCAAAAGTGCATGATTCAATTATACAAGCCTATGAGTATCGAGGGGTTAAGTCAATATTTAGGTATTTCCAGTCGTAGTTTTCGCCGACTTAGAGAGTCAGAAGAGTTTTCTAGTATCTGTCAACGAATTGAAGATTTAATCTTCGCTTATCAATATGAAGGTGCTTGTGTAGGTGCTTTCTCTCCTGCGATTGTAGCTAGAAAGCTGGGCATGAAAGATAAGCATAAGGTTAGCTCAGAATTAAAGATTGAGCGAATTACTGGAATGGAAATAAGATAGTTATGAAGAAGAAAATTAAAATTTCTCCCTCAGCAAAAAACAGCTACACCTCTGCACTATCTATTGGCGCAATCGCTCAGGAAGATCGCAATACCAAAAAAAATGCCCTCCTCCTGCAAGATAAACCGGGTTCGAATCCTGTTGCTTTAGATCAGAATCTGAAGGAAGCTGAGATGAGATCAGAAAAGCTAGATTGGCTTCAGAGAGAACGAAGTACGCTTAATCACGAAATTTTATCATTACTTGAACGAAGCACTGAGAGGTATCAAAGGCGGCTTTGGCGTGGTTGGTGGCTCGTCTATCTCTGCTTTGGCAGCATTCTTTACCTTCTGTATCAAATTGTTAGTACTCTTATATCATTCCTCCAAAACCTGTAAGTAATGGCTGAAGAAATTTTAATCGAGGTCAGTCTAGATAAAGCTCAGGCGCAAAAAGACCTGGACGCTATTGCTGTCAGTAAGCAGCGATTGAAAGAAGAGCAGCAGGGGTTAAATGCAGCTTACAAAGCTGGAAAAATCTCTCAGGCTGATTTTGCCAAGCAAACCGCCCGGCTAAAAACCCAGACGAAAGAACTGTCTACGCAAGAGCGAGAACTAGGAAAAGTACTTCAGGCTGAAGCGGGTAGTATTGATGCCTTAAAGGTGCAGTTAGCTGAACTTACCAGGCAGCGTAACGCTACCAATCAGAGTACAGCAGAGGGGGTAAGGCAAGCAAGTCAATTAGATGCTTCTATCAAATCACTGAATGATAGAATTAGCAAGAATGAACAGGCCGGAGGGGACTTTCGCCGGAATGTAGGAGCGTATTCTGATGGCTTTAAAAATGCAGTAACCCAAACCGGATTCTTCAATACTGAATTAGGCCGGGTAGTTAGCCAGGGTAGTAATGCTATCCGAACCATGACAAACTTAACCAATGGGGTACGGACATTCAAAACTGTACTAGCCAGTACCGGAATTGGTTTGATTGTTTTAGCTCTTGGTTCCCTGGTAGCTATGTTCCAGAGTAGCGAAGAAGGGCAAGGTAGACTGAATAAGGTTATGGAGCAATTTGGGGTAATTATAGGTAATGCCTCGGATTTAGTAGGTGACTTTGGAGATATTCTCTTCTCCGTGTTTACCGGGCAATTTGACGAAATACCCGGTAAGTTTGAAAAACTCAAGGAGGGTGTATCTGGCTTTGTTGAAGAAACCAGTATAGAGCTAGAGTTGGCTAGGGAAGTAGCTGATCTTACACTCGCTACTAACCGTTTAGAACGGCAGCTTACCGTTGAACAGTCTAAAACCGAAGCCAGAGTACAGGAGCTTCGTCTGAAAGCCCGTCAGGAGGAGGCGTTTTCTAATGAGCAACGATTAGAGTTTTTGAATGAAGCGAATCGGCTCCAAGATCAACTACTCGAGAAGGATGAGAAAATAAAGCAAAACCGATTGGTAATTGCACGTACAGAAAACTCTTTCTCCAAGTCTACCAAAGAAAACCTAGACGCGGAAGCCCAGGCTGAGGCCGATCTTAATAAGGTAGTAGCTACTCGGTTCTCACAAGCTCGTCAGATTGAACGGGAGCGTATTCAAATCGTACGTGCTATCGCTAGGGAAGAAAAGGCAAATGAGCAAGCAAGGGCAGCAGCCCTAGAAGAGCGTAAGCGCAAAACCAATGATCTTACCAAGCTAGAGTTAGCGGAGGAGGGATTAGATATTCAAGCTAGAATACTAGAAGTAGAGCAAGGAAGTAAAGAGGAATTAGAGCTACAAAAAAAACTTGTTGATAATAAGTTAGCGATCACCTTAGTTGGGTTAGAGGGTGAAAAGCAAGCTCAGATCAATGCCCAAAAGGAAGCAAACAACCAAAAATTAGCTTTAGAGAAACAGTTTCAAGAGCGTAAAGCAAAAGAAGCTGAGGTAGCAGCGAAGCAGAAAGCCAAAGAAGAAATTGAGTTTAACAAATCGGTTACCGAGGATATAAATGAAGCCATTCGGCAGGTTAACCAGGATGTACAGACTAGTGTAGAAAGACAGATAACAGCCGAACAGCAACGCTTAGAACAAGTTCGGACAGTAGAGGAGGGTAGGCGGGCACTCATGGCGGAAAGTCTCGCGGTCATTGCAGCCAATACCAAAGAAGGAACCGCTTTACAGAAAGCGGCCGCCGTAGCTACGGCTGGCTACCAAACCTACGTAGCTGCTAACCAAGCATTAGCAAACCCTCCTGGACCACCTTTTACCATTCCTTTTATGCTGGCAGCCATTGTATCCGGACTAGCTAACGTGAAGGAAATTCTTAAACTCAAAATGGGAGGACTTGTCCCTATATCAAGCAATTCACTCGCTACCAACATTGTGAAAGCAGAGAAAGGAACGGTTCTACGTGGCCCCTCTCATGCATTGGGTGGTATTCCGGTAATGGTAAGAAATAAGCAAGTAGCGGAAGTCGAAGGCGGAGAGGTCGTGCTTACCAGGAACGTGAGTAAAAGCCCGGCTTTCTTAGCCTTAGCCAGCACCTTAAATCAGTTAGCCGGAGGTAGATCGTTGACCACTCAAAAGTACATTATGGCTACAGGTGGTATTATTGCATCTGCTCGTCAGGCTGCAACACGAGCCTCACAGAATAAAGCAATTAACCAGCTTAATGAGACACTGACCAATAAGAAATTTTACGTGGCAGTTACTGATATTCGTAGGGCTGAAAAGGAAATGATTGACGTGGAACAGAAACGGACAATCTAAAATCTTAGTAATCAATTTTTCACAGTTTAAACTACTTGAAAATACTGAAGATTTGGAAAGGTTTGGAGTAGGGAAGGGTGCTTCTTTCAAATGTTAATTCACATAAGCGCACGTGTAATAACTTAAGGGAGTTTTTCTTGGCAAAGCTCAAAACATTGGGACTAATATTGTTCTTATATCATAGCATGAACTTTACCTTTCCTAACAACACCTTTCTATTGTGTGATCGGTTTATTCACGAGTGTTCAATGCTTCATCTTAAGCAAACGGAAGTACTGGAAATGACTAAAAAGCGATTGTATGACAGCCAACTCGGTCACATCCTCACCCAGAAGAAGGAAAGTTTTCCAAAACGGCCGTATAGCTCACAACGCTATTTATTTGCTCAATACTCTAATTGATGGGTTTTGTACGGGAAAGAATAGATAAGGAGCCAAAAATCCATTAAAATCTTACTCTTGAAGTTTATTCCCTTGTACCTAAGGGAATGAGAACATACATAAGTTTTTTTACTCATTTATTTTAAGATAATACACTCATGTTGTCATAATGACGAACCTTAATATGGGATATGATTCAAAATTGTCTTCAGAATACCAATGATGACGTACACAAAAAATACCTAACAATGGGTATTGTCCCGGAAGAAAATTTTGCCGTTATTCACTATCGCTTATTGTTTTCAACCTTAAACTTGCACTCCTATGCCTAACTTCACCGGACGCCAATGTCTGAAAAAAGCTCCTGTTATCCCACTTATGTCATCTTACTTCGGGGTGTTTGGTAAAACCCCTCTACATCAATTCGTCCACTTCGCACCTCATAAAACCACTGAAATTAGTCTTTGCTACGAAAGAGAGTAAGTGAAAATATGCTAATTGAAAATGATTATCTCCAGTATGATCTAATTTATCAGCTACTCATTAGTTCTTGATTCGCTAAGTCTTGTTACTTCAAAAACAAGTGTTTGGCAAGTAAGCTTTTGGATACTTCAGATTATAGGATCAAAACACATGGATAATATCAGGCCAGAAGTGAAATATCAAATAGAAGTAAAAGCTTTTTATCGTGTGCGATATATGATCTGTCCTGAATAGTAAAAACATACTTTATTGGGTATATCAGCTAGCATTATATATAGTAATTGTATTGCTAAACACACATAACCAGATGAATAGAATACTACTCCTCAGTATTACTCTTTTATTATTAATAACCTCTGTATCTGCTCAGGTAGAACAAGATAGTATCGATGCTTTCGTGCTTAATGATTCGAGTTCTCGTAAAGAATTTAGGCAAATTCTCAATTTGCAATTTTCAAAACTCGTTACCGGCAACACTTTTTCTAATATTGGCAATTATGCCTCGATTAAAACCACTGATAAGTCCTTAAGTCTTTCAGCTAGTATTTTAAATAAAAATGGAAACGTGTTATCACTTGAGGCCTCAGGTGGAGCGACCGAAGGTGTATCCGCATTTTTTAATAATGGTGACTTAAATACCAACATTTCTGGGGAGTTGACCTATCATATTCTTATTAATCCCTTTTCGAATAATACTATCAAACGAAATTCACTTGAACGCGATAAACTACGAGACGAACTGCAAAAGGCAGGAGATACATATAGAGCGGAGACCATAGCTATTGAGCACAAAAAAGAATTACTTGATTTAAAGACTAAGATAGACAAGGCGATAACAAAACAAAATGCTATCAAGGATTCAATTAAAGCAGTTTCAACACGGATTAAAACGAGTCCGATTGAGAAACTAACATTTAAAAGAGATAGCCTCCTCTATGAAATAGATAAGATTGAACTTGACTTAGGTCTCCTTGACAGGCAAAAGAAGAAAATAGAAAGCGATAAGTATTATTTCGAAACAGCTCAAGAAAAAGTTGAACAGAAGTATGATAAGGCTATTGATGAGAATAATGAGAAGGTAATTAATCAAATGATTGAGGGTATTAGCCTCTACTGGATTTCAATGGGTTATGGTATAAGAAATGACGGCTTTAAGCTTTTTGACCCATCATTGGATTTTACCGATCAAGTTCAGAACGAAGAGGCTTTAGCACACCAATTTAATATTGCTCTTTCATATTATGGTTGGGAAAGTTTTTCTAATAAGGACATATATTGGTCAGTAGGAGTCAGTTACCAATTGGGAAATAATCTAAATTCTCTTTCTAATCTCAAGGTTAAAGACTTTGAAGATGTATCCTCTAATCCAAATCGAGAATCATTTTCAGAGCAAAGTGTATTTGCAGGTGATTTTGAAGATAATTTGAATGAACTTAAGGTATTCTTTGACTTCTACAGGTTTTTCAGAACCTCTCGTAAAAATAGCTTTGCTTTTCATTTAAATCCTTCACTATTAACCAGAGAGAATACTAAGCCATTAACATCATTACGAACAGGTATTGTTATTCCATTTACAAAAACAGATGATGCAACCTCTTTTTTAAATTTGGAGATTTTCTACGACTTTAATGATCTTTTCAATACTTCTGATAATGATGATAGCTTACTAAGCAGCAATATAATTGGGTTAGCTGCAACTTTCCCCATTAATTTTTTCAAACCAAAAACTGAATCATTATGATGTACTATCAAGCCGTTTGTTCTCGGCATAATTTTGCGAGTAGTCTTTATGTGAGGCGATCTGACGCTGTTCGTAGTGCTAGAGCACATAGAAATAGAGTAGGAAGACCACATAATATTCAAATTCTCGATGTTTGGATAGACAACATCCAAGTTCGCTCTACAGAGAACCTACAATGAACATAGCTTTTTGGTAGACCAAGAAGTTGATCAAAAGCAAGACATAATACTCAAGCCATTAAACTAAAAAGCAACTTAAAAACTTAAAAATACAAAAGGTGAATACGAATATTACTCCATTATTAGTGGAAATTAGAATAAATGAATAATAAGATATCTACAGTTCGAAACCCTCTTACTGTAATAGCGATTTTTGCAGGCATAGCAGAAATCATGGGAACAGCTGTATTGCCGTTTCTAGAGGCTCAAAGTCAACAGATCTTTATTTGGTTTTTGATGCTATTCCCCTTTATCCTGATTGTTTTTTTCTTTTTGACATTAAATTGGAATCATAAGGTATTATATGCTCCTTCTGACTTTACGAATGAAGATAATTTCGTTGATATTTTGAAAAAACCTTCAATCCAAGAAACAATCTCAAATATTGAGGAGGAACTGGAAGAACGCAGTGATAAAAATGGCGAATCTGAAACAGAAAATGCTTCTATAAACACCTTGAAAAACGATAGCCCTGTAAATAGCGCTATATCAACTAAAGAGAAAAGAAAAGGAGATTCAATTCTTGTTAGAAACATACATCGGCAACGATTTATAGAGATACAAATGGCAGAGCTTCTTGTACTCAAGAAGCTAGAGCAAGAACTTAAATTACCCATCCAAAGAGAGTTCATGTTAAAGACTAGAGGTGTTCAAGTTATTTTTGATGGAATCGTACAAGATGGTTCAAATCTAACAGGTATAGAAGTCAAATCTATGTTTAGCAGAAACTCCTTAAATACTGCTGGCTGGCAAGATTTGACTTATAGATTTGAAAACCTTTATCAATCACTTTCAGATTCACAAAAGAAATCGTTTTCAATAATTTTCGCGGTTGCTACAGATGAAAATGTTAACGATATGAAGCTTTTTTTAGAAAAGAAGATGAGTGATTTAAGCTTTCCAGTCCAAATCCGTGTTTATGACATTGACCAATTACGAAATGAATCAATTTATAAATAAAAACGACTACTTATAACTGATACCCTACCTTCAACCTACTCATCTTCTTCCACCACAATAGCCCCCTGTTCAATGGCGTAGGAGAGAAAGTCGACTAAGCTGTCTGGTTCACCAGAGGCTGCTATATTTACTTGAAAATCAGCCGTTGATAAAATACGAGCAGAATCTAGTTGCACATTTGTTACTATAGCACGCTCAAGATTGGCACCCTGAAGATTGGAATACCGAAAATTAGCATCCTCAAGATTGGCCTCCGGAAGATCAGCATCCCGAAGATAGGCATTCCTGAGACTAGCATCTCTGAGATCGGAATTACGAAGATTGGCACGCCAAAGATCAGCATTAGTAAAAAAAGCACCTCTGAGATCGGTATCCCGAAGATTGGCATACTGAAGATTCGCACCTCTGAGCTTGGCATCCCGAAGATAGGAATACTCAAGATTGGCCTCCGGAAGATAGGCATTCCCAAGACAACTGTGACTAAAATTAGGACTTGGATTCAATGGAAAACCTACACACATCGCTACCAATGCCTGAAGTAGTTCTCCCCGCTCTCTACTTACTATCCTGATTGAATAATCGGGGTAACTATCATTCGATATCTCGGCGGAGTCATATGGCAGTAGTGCCTCCGAAACAGAAAGAATTCTAAAAACTAACGGTTTAGGAACATCCCAATTACTATCGCTTTGAACACTATCAGCTTTCCGAGCTTCATACAAATCACCAATCAGCTCAGAAACCATTTGCCCATTAGTAGCCACAAGCTGCTGTTGGTTCTGTTCTTGGAAGAGTCTGTTTTGCTCTAAAATTGCCTTATTTTGGTCTTTAAACTCAAATAAAGTTAAGATGGCAATAAGGGTTCCTGCTAACCCAATCACCGAAGCAACAATAATCGTGGTTACTCGTCTAAATATTAAATTCTCAGCTAGTGCTAGCAATGCTGCTAATCGTTGTTCTTTTTGCGCTTGACTGCCATCGCCTCCTTCTCGGTAGACCGTAAACACCCGTTGAACCGCTGGAATTAATCGGTGCTCCTGACGAATTAGTTTGATCTCAAGCTCTTCTTGTTGCGCTGCTAGTTCAGTGACACAAGCACTAAGCTCCTCGAGCGTAACGGGTTCAAGATTGGTCGTAGCCTCTTCTCCAGATGCAGCACCATTGGTTGACTGCCCAGCGGTAGACTCGGATTGGTTTTTGGATTCAGGCATAAAGCATGTAGTATCCTCCTAAGATGGGAATTTTACGCTGCACTTGCTAGTGGTAAACTTGACAAGTTGAGGTCATTTTCAAAATGAAGACCATGGATAAGTCTTTTTACTCAGGAAAGTCGAAAAAAGGGTAATAAGCTTTATTTTAAAGTAGTGCAATGATATATTCATAGTTTTACTACTTAACCTACTATTCTAAATGTTTAAGAAGCGAAAGTTTTGGGTCAAGTCTGCTTATTGGTTTATAGTTGTTTGGATATTAGTTTACATTTTTGGGACAACTTATTTGAATCCAGCTATACCTGATGATAACCTGTCGACTGAATTTATAAACAGAGCATTTTCTTGGATCATCTTTTTAGTGGGGCTCGGTTTATTTGTATTTTACTATTTAGAGATTGGGTTTAGTTCTACCTTGAAGCCTCCTAGGCAGAGCAAGAATAAAAAAGAATACAATAACGAATTTCAAGAACTTGAGCGTAGACTTAACGAAAGGTTCAAGAATCTCGAGAAGACTAATTTAACATACCATGCTTCTAATGAAGTTATTGAAAAGGCAATTGAAGAAAAGGTAAGCATGGAGATTTTGAATTCATTTGAAAAGAAATACGCACAAAATGCTATTCATGAAATCAACATGTCAAAAATAGAGAGCTACATTGAAAGCCTAGAATTTAACATAGATCAGTATATAAATAAGCTATCAAGGAATAGCTCCATTAATCTTGTCATAGGTGCTTTGACTACGGCAATTGCCGTATCAATTCTTGGTGTACTTGTTTTTGAAAAAGATATTGACTTCACCAATGAAAATGAGGTTTTGGCTCATTACATCCCTCGTGTATCCATTTCCATATTTATCGAGGTTTTTTCATTCTTCTTTCTACGGCTTTATAGAGCAAACCTTGAAGATGTAAAATATTTCGAAAACGAACGAACGAATATCAAGTCTAAAATTCTTGCTTTTATGACTTCTTACCTTGACAGTAATAAGGATGCAAAGCTTCTTTCGTTAGCAGACCTTATTGGAACTGAGAGAAATTTTAAGCTTATGAAAAATGAATCTACCATTGGGTTGGAAAAATCAAGAATCAATGCTGAGAACGATAATAAATGGCTTGAGATGATTACAAAATTCTGGGATTCAAAAAAACAAGATACCTGACCACTGACTATGGCTACTAAAAAGAAAACTGAAACCGAAGAAGATAAGCCCGATAGTTGTTTTGTGATCATGCCCTTTGGCAGTTGGTTTGACAGCTATTATTTAGAAGTATATAAACCAGCCATTATCAACGCAGGACTTGAACCCAAAAGAGCCGATGATATTTATCGGCCTAGCACGATTGTTCAAGATATCTGGACATACACCAAAGAGGCCAAAATTGTATTGGCTGATTTAACCGGAAAAAACGCGAATGTATTTTACGAACTAGGTTTAGCTCATTCCTTAGCGAAGCCTGCTATCTTAGTTACAAATTCTATGGATGACGTTCCCTTTGATCTACGGGCATTACGTGTTATTGAATACAATAAAAATCACTGCAATTGGGGAGAGGTGTTGAGAGAAAAAATTGAAGCCTCCATAAAAGAAACTTTAGCATCCCCAGTCAATGCGGTGTTGCCTGCATTTTTGGATATTGATCAATCAGAAAAAACAGAGATCACGATCAATGAAAGTGACTTTATAAAGTTAAAAAGTGATGTAGAACTATTACGAAATGAAATAAATTCTCCTCGGTTAGAGAAAGGTAATGTTGGACAGATAGAGGATCAAATTTTCGGGTCATCGCATTTTTCAGTGAGAAAAAAGTTATAAGGCTAAAATAGAATAGTTAAAAATTAACAATGTATAACATGATAAATAGTGAAAAGGCGCTTTAAGCCAAATTAAATAGGTAATCTTTGAAATATGATTGATAAAAAGCAGAGAAAAATAATTAATGAAAGGATAGCGAAATACTTACTAGAAACATCTCAAGACGACAATCAAATAAAAAAGATTGCTTCCGAAGTTCTAAAAGAAGAAGCTGTTAATGAACTTAAGAGAGCTGAAGGGCAGTCAGTACTTCAGTTTTTAAGTATGCCTTTCACTATATTTTTTCTAAGCACAATCATAGTTGGTAGCTTTACCTACTTTTTCACTGAATGGCGCAAAACTGAATCAGAATACCAAAAAAATAAGCAACAAATATCAAAAATCATCACTGAATTAGATAACAGAATCGAGAGCTTGGAATTAGCAACTGATAGCGTAGGGTATCAAGTATACGATTTAGAACCCAACAGTTTTTTTCCTTTACCAATTGAGATTTATTATGGAAAAGGATTCCGTGACTACGGCTACAGTGAATACAAGAATTTGAGTATGACCACTTTAGGAAATCAGCTTAATGATTTGAATACTAAAAAAGAATTTGAAAGCGATACACTTAAAATAATTTTGAAAGATATTAAAACTCTGATTGACTCAAGTCTTTTCATTCGTGATGGTCAAAATGCAGTCATACCATTTGATACAATACTGGTTAGATATAGTGCGTGGAGAGAGAGAAACTCGATCTCGGCACTTCCCACAAGATCAGAATCTCCTTTAAAAATAGACTCGCAAAAGGATGCATTCTAATAATTCCTTAAAAGTGAATAATTTAAGAGTAGAGTCAGCAAGCCCAAAGTCAATAAAATATTCATGCTCTGTCTTTTCACTCCTGTAGATGGTCCTAGGAAAGGTGAGGTATAAACCGATTAACCGGCCCTCTTTCAGTTTTTGAATATTCTATGAATTGATAAGTAAGAACGGCCTGACTATTGCTTGCTAGATGACCTGCATTGGTACAAATATCGCTGTAATATCAGCATGAATAAGTTATCTCTATTCATCGTAGTATCGGCTATCTTCTTCCTCGCATCATGCAGTGATGGCACTGATCCTGATCTAGCTTGGTTGGAGATCCATGTAACGGAATGTAGCCAGGTGCCGCAGTCCTATTCGCTGAAGGTTTACCGGGGTGAATGGCTGGTGAAGTCGCATGAGTTTGATCAGAACACAGGCCAAGAGAATAGAACGGTTGTTGAGAACGCTTTACCTGGACCATACTACCTTGAAGTGGAATCGGGTGACTTGTGGGTAAGAGATACTGTGGCATTGTATCGCTCTAGTCGTAGGGTTGTTACAGTGGATTTGGAGCGATAGTGAACAATCCGTCCGTTGTCCAAATTTCAGAGATGAACTAACATTTTTGCGTTTGCCTGAGTTGCTAGTAATTCCTAAAAATATATAAGCTAATAGCAACCTGCTAAATATTAATTGCAGTCATACAAGTATTTCTTGGGATAGCCAAATTCGTTCATTCTGTAGGTTCGTTGCCAAGATACAGTATCTATTCTGTTAGGAAACCTCGACGATTCGGTATTACGAAAGTACTGAGTTGGTATATAATCCGAAAGTGCTTGGTCTCTTAAGTCTATAAAGGGTAATCCTTTAAAGGGATTCTTCACCGTAGAATGTTCTGTCCATTCCTCACGTTGTCGGCCAGTCGTAACCGTATCACCATCTACTATTTGAAAACTATGCATGTCTTTTTGGATTAGATTCCCATTGTCATAAGTATAATCAATATAGCTGCTAGCTATACTAAATGGGTGATAATCTTCACGCCCATAGGTGCTTTCAATTCTAACAATTTTACCTTTATCGTCTCGCCATACTACTTCTTTGCGAATTGGCGGAAGTCCCGCTGCTGGTATGTTTGTAAGCCAGACTATCTCGTATTGATCAGTATATTCAAACTCCCAAAGGATGAGAGGTTTCGCATCATCATAAAATAACTTTCGGGCGATGGACGCCACCCTATTTCCTTCATAAATTACAGTATCATGGTATGCTTTCTGTTGATAATTTGTATAGCGCTCATAATAGGTTTTGTCTATAACTCTACCTCGTTCATCATAGGTCAGCACATAAGTATAGTCGATAATAGAACCCTTATCTATGCGTGAGTAATTCTCTGCATAGTGAGTTAAAAGACATACAGGAGGGCTAATAACATCTTCTTCGGTGCAGGTAAACAAAACAAAACTCGATAGGAATAAAGGAAGGATAAATCGGTAGTATTTCATAGTAGCAGAGTTCGCCACCTACAAAAATACAATTATTTATAGATATTGAATAATTAAATCTTCCCACTGCATTTTAGTAAGCACCATTTCACGGTATTGCTGTCCGTTAGGAGATTTATATTTCACGGCTCGGATTTGAGCCATGCCTTCATCTTTACAATCTTGATTAATTTGATCACAATCTCTGAGAACGTTTTTATGGTGTCTACCAGTAAGCTCCGCAATCTGACGGGAGGTCATCGTTTGTTGATTCGTTAAGTCTTTTTACCTAGTAAAACCAGAAAGAAGTTGAAAAATTGGCATTTATGCTTTTGGATACTCTATCTAGAGAAACACCATTCTTCAACAATCCCGAGTATATAGTTAACATATGGAGAACCGAATCATTACCTTTAATCCAGCGAGAATTAACATGTAGAAAATTGCTCATTTTGAGTAATAGTTCGTCTACACTTGATCAGATAACTTATTCCTTATGGCTAGAATACTTACTGAATCCATCTATGGAGATAAAATTGATAGTACAGGAAAGATTATTTCCTTCAGTAGGTATGGATTTGAACAAAAAATCATAGGAAGAAAAGACTGTTTTATTTGTGGGGCTAGGCAAGATGGTTATAAGAAATTTAATGAGGAACACATCATTCCAGACTGGGTAATTAGCAAATATAGTTCACCAAAAAAGCTTGTTGGTCTACCTAATTTAACAAAGTATAGATTAAATCAATACAAAGTTCCCTGTTGTAAAGAATGTAATCAGAGAATGGGTAAAGAGATAGAGCAGCCAGTTAGTCGCTTGTTTGAATTGTCTCATCAAGAGTTTTTCAATAAAATCACTCAAAACCAAGATAACCATCTACTTCTCTATCGTTGGATGTGTTTAATATATTTTAAGATCTTTTACAAAGATACATTTCTGAAAGCTGATCGAAGCGATCCGAATTCGGATGCTAGAATAGGTGATATTTATGATTGGCATAATATCCATTTCATTCACAATATTGCCAGAAGTCACTATTCGGGTTTGGAAATTCAACCCAATGTAGTCGGTTCAACCCTAATCCTTTCCGCCTTACCAATTTCTTTAGATAAGGGAGGGATTTTCCTTACCTACTATAATAACCCATGTTTAAAGATTAATATCAATGGAATATGTGTAATAATGATGCTCATGGATGCTGGTTTCTTCGATCATAACTTTTTCTCTAGTCTCTTCAGCGATTTTAATCATCAGTTATCGGTAGATCAATTAACAGAAATCATGGCGTTTTTGATCTATGGTAATACTAGGCTTAAAGAAAATCCAGTATTTTGGTTTAAGCATTCTCCCTCATTTAGAGTTCAGGCTGAACTACCAAAGGCTGTTGTATTGAATGAGGTCGAAAAGTATACAAAAGAAGAGATACACTACCGTTTAGTTGAAGGACCCTTAAGAAGAAATAATCCAGGACCTGAGACTGAGGCTTTACTAGATAGAATTAGAAGAGAAGGCGGGTCAACACTGTACGATGAAAATGGAAAGCCTGTGGATATCTCAAAAATTACAAGAAAAGAGAGGTGAAATATGCCGGTAGAAATTACTAATTATTCCTCATCCTGTCCTGCAAACTTAATAATCTTTAACCACTGGATTTCACTGTGAATTATGAATAACAGAAGTAGGCATAATAAAATTGAGATCATAGACGCTTCATAATCCTGATTCAAGCTTGCAAAAGAAATTGCTATAGCACTTAGGATAATCGGGAATACAATATCGATATATTTACCCTTACCAATGGCCTTAATAATCTTTATGTTACTTTTAAATTGCCTTGCGCGATAATACATATTCAAGTAGCCAAAGGTTGTTGTAATACATAAAACAGCAAAAGAATAAAACCAGAGATTAGAACTTCCAAAAATGCTGTTGATTAATAGAAACTCTGAAATTGAAATAGAAAAGGGGATCAGCGTATCAGCTATTCTTGGATACCAATGAAATTGCTGTACAGCCATTCTATACTCATTCCATGTAATTATTATCACTAATACAGACGAAATAATTTTTAACCATCCCTCAAGAGTTAGATTGGCTATAGAATTACCTTCACTGTTGATCTGATTCATTACTAAGGTAGCAAGTAGTCCTAGTAATATACTTTGAAGAATACTAATTAAGGTTAGGTAAATAGAAGTAAAAGACTCATTAAGTCTAGACTGTAGCTTTTCTCTAGCATCTTCCATTTTGGTAAGGTTACAATAGTTTACTTATTCGGCCAGCTTGGTTTAAAAAAACTCGTGATAGTTAAATCAGATCTAAAATATATTTTTTGTTATTCTTCTCTTTGTTTAGAAAATCGAATAATACGTTGCCACTGCCTCTCACTATGAATCATAAAAATTACCAACAAAACTAGAGTAGTTAAAGACATAATTATTTGGATTGTCTCTGACAAATCGTATTTTGAAATAGAAAAACCAAATAATAAAGTAACAATAAGGTAAGCTATACACGCTGCTTTATCAATTTCCACCCCCGTACCAATTACATCTAAAATATCTTTGTTTAAGCTCTCTTTGTTAATAGTTAACCTCTCTGCTCGAAAGTACATATGGTAAAACCCTACAAAAGAAGTAAAATAAAAAAAGCTCATGGAGTAGAACCAAGAATTCGAAGGCTCAAAGGAATAACGAATTACAAAAAATTCAGCAATTGCAACTCCAAAAGGTACTATTGTATCGGTAGTTTTAGGAAACCATACGAATTGTGTTGCACCCATTCTATACTCATTCCAAGTTACAATAATAACCAGTAATGAGGTAATAGCTCTTATAAAGACTTCATTTCCTATATCATAAATCGAGTCTATATTGTTATTGAATTCAGCAGCAAGATAACCTAATAACATGCTTTGAAGAATACTAATCAGGGTTAGATAAGAAGGGCTAAATGACTCTTGCAATCTAACTCGGAGTTTCTCATGTGATTCAGTCATATAATTAGGTAATGAATTAAGCCATAGGATGGATCTTATTTACAAGCTTAATCTAACTGTATTCCTTTAGAAGAAAAATACCCAATAATAGGTATTTTTCTAACTTACATTGGGATATTTTATAATACCATCTTTTGAGTAAAAAAGCCCGATCAAAAAGACCGGGCTATATTTAACACTCTAATACTATTCATTACTATACCATGCCCTTAACAAATAATCAAGCATAGGGGTGATAGGGATTCTCTTCCAATTGATAAACAATCTTCTGAGAAGGGACAACCACCCACCGCTGATCTACGAGATAAATCTGTTCATCGTCTGATTCGTACTCACAGAGTAAATCAGAGATAGAGTACTCTTTGTCAAAGTTTAACTCCTGATGAATTAACTTCTGAATTTCTTCATCCGTCATGTTAATAACAGGAGCACGTTCTAACTCAAAGTTGGGAGTCCAAAATAGAGACTCATCTTGACTGGGAGCATCTTCAAGAAGCTCCGCAATTGAATAATCAATTGATTCCATGGTAATGAATTTTTAAATTTTTGAAAATAATTTAAAGTTGGCATCCACCAGAAGTGTGTTGAATGCCCCAGACCATACCATATCTTAAGGAACATAATATATAAATAGTTAATTAGAGTCTTCTGAAATCTTTATTCTACCTTCAGCCTCTAAATTCATGCAGAAACTAAAGCTAATACAAGGGGAGTCTAGCATAGAATAGCTAACTCTTTCCTAGTACCATTTAGTATCTCCCGAATATCTACCGAGGTATTTCAGCGTTCAGTAATCGGTCTAAGTAAAAAGTCGCCATTTGAGCAATTGCCTCTTCTAATTGTCGCTTACTAGGTATTTTACCTGTCCGCTCCCACCGATTAATTGTGGAGGGTGACTTACCTTTTATTTTGGCTAAATCTTTCGTAGTCAGCTTTACTTTCATAGTGTTACCCGTTACCGACTCCACTTGAGCCGTTTAAGTCTTCAAAAGATACTGATTTTATTTTCCCCAAGATGTCAAGAATTTTCTTAACCTCATGATAGGTAAATGTACCATCCTTTTTCTTACGATAGTATGTGGAGTAACTGAGATCAAGCTCTTTGGCTAAATACTCATTTTTTAGTCCTCTTTCACTCAATAAATCTTCTAAACGATTCATACCTTAAATATACGAATTGAAAACTTTATATGCTATATATGACATATTTATTTATCAAATAATTGCGTATGAAATATTAATATGTTATATTTGACATATAAATTAATCATTCTTAGTTATGAAAACACAAACCCCTTCCAACGTTAATCAATCAAAGACCTCTGTGAGTCTTTATGAACCTGACCAGATGGTTAGCTTCGCAGCGCATTTACAAACCTTCTTCACGGAGAACAACCTGCTGTCCGACATCCAGGGTAAAGCCTATGTGAAAGTACCCGTTTGGCAATATGCCGGAACTAAGCTCGGTATCATCCCAATGGTAGAAGAAGTCGCCAATCAATCCAGTGATAAGGAGATTTGCTACCAAACGAAAGTAGCTCTACTTAATATCAAAACCAATGAGTACGTTGGATGTGGATTCGGTCTGTGCTCTAACCGGGAATCTGGTAAGAAGAACAAACCTGCCTTTGCTATCCAGTCACTGAGCCAGACCAGAGCCATCGGTAAAGCCTACCGAAACCTATTAGGCTGGGTAATAGAACTTGCTGGCTTTGAAGCTGAATCTTTAGAAGATAATGCTATAGTGAGCACTAGGTCGGATGAAGCTTTAAAGGAAGCGTTAGCCAGTATGGAACAGAGCAAAGCATCCATTGCTAAACGGGTATACTGCTAGCTCTCAATCATGAGTGTATCAGTCAAGACGAACGCGATCAGATGTTCTCCTGTATCTACTCCATGTCATCCGAGCGTTGTGAGCAGGCCTTAGCGAAAGTGCAGCATAAGATCAATCAGTACGACTTAGATAATCACTAATCAATCATTATTCACCCTTAATTAGATCAAGATGAACCATTCAGCTATTAACACTAGAACAGACGATTTCCTATTAGAAATACCTAACGATACTAAACTACTGCATACTGTAGGAACACTCAATGAACTGAGTAAAGGCTTAGAAGATCAGCCAGAATATCAACAGGCAATTAGTGAAGCTGTTTCTATAATAGACTTAATTAGCAGGTATAGAGAGCAAGTAGAGAATTCTAGGCAATAGGTTGATTTAGTCAATAATGAGTAAATTTGTTGCCAGTTTGTTACTCAAACCTTACCTATACCAAATTTCCAAAGTGGTATTATCTGACTATCAGATAGTTGTAGTAAAACATCTCACTTTAGGTATATTTCCACAAAAAAATTCCATTCAGCATTAGCAATGGCTTCGCTGGGTGTACTAAGATACGCTTCTCCGGCAGCTACATCATTTAAGTGTAATTGCCCGGCCAGTACCTCAAACTTTGTGGTTTCCCCTAACCAAGTTGGGTTATCAGTAAAATTACCATCCGAAAAATCATCAGTTACCTGAGCGTAGGCACTCAGAGTAAAAAAGCCAAATAAGAATCCCCAACCTGTTTTTTTCAATTTAGTAAGCATCTGTACATCCGTAGGATACTACTGCAATTTACCATGCAGCCTACCGACAAATGGTAGATATTGCTTACTCTCAATACTCGAGTAAGTTTCCATGAAAGTTTTCGTCTTCCTCACGGTATTACTACTAGTCAGTTTCGAGAATTTTGCTCAATCACTTGGCAGTCCGGCAGCGGGTATGGCTGAAGCGGGAGTAGCCCAACGAAGTGCCTGGGCGGCGTTCTACAATGTGGGTGGATTAGCCTGGTGCAAGCAAACTACCGTAATAGCCGGTTACGACAACCGTTTCGGCTTCTCAGAAGGTTTACACGCAGCTGGGGTTGGGCTAGTCAAACCTCTTGGTTTTGGCGTAGGTAGCCTGAGTGTGTATCGCTTTGGGGATGCATTGTATAGTGAAGATCAAATTTCACTCGGGCTTAGCCATCAGGTAAGCCAATTTAGTTTTGGGTTACGCCTCAGTGGTTACCAGTACCACGTAGAAACCGTAGGAACCAATTTCACTTCTACAATTGACGTAGGTGGCGTTGCCCAGTTGTCTTCTGATCTGGCTTTTGGGATGCAAATCACCAATCTAACTCAGGCTAAGAAGTCTCGCGTAACCCAGGAGAAAATTCCAACTCGTATTCAAACAGGCGTAGCGTATCGTCCGGGAGAGTCAGTCTCACTAGCAGTTGAAGTAGAACATGAGGCGGGTGAGTCTACTAATGCCAAGATTGGAGCAGAATATACTGTACTAAAGAAAATCAGCTTTCGCTGCGGAATACAAACTGTTGAATTTCAGCAATTTTTCGGATTAGGATTAGCACATCAGCTACTGCAAATTGACTACGCACTACGTACCCATAGCGAGTTAGGATTATCCCATCAGCTTTCATTAGCCTACAAACTAAGGAATTAATGCGGAGTAAGTGGTTGATTTTTGTATTAAGTGTTTGTTTAGTCAGCCTTGCTCAGGCTCAGTCACTTCCCGATACTTCATTTGAAACCTTACTCGAGAACCTCTTCACCCAGCAGGATGAAGATGTACCCTACGAAGAGCAGTACGAAATTCTCTACCAACTCTACACGCAACCTATCAATCTCAATCAGGCCAATGAAGAAGAGTTACAAGAACTATTTTTTCTAAGCAGTCGGCAAATCAGCAACTTACTGCACTACCGAGTGCGTTACGGCGATTTACGCACGGTGTACGAGCTACAATTTATCCCCGGCTTTGATGCTACTACTATTCAGCAATTGCTTCCCTTTATTGCGGTAGAAACCATCCCGACAGACACTTTATCTTGGGCAGAACGCTGGAGTCGTTCCGATAAGTTATTCATTTTACGTCAGGCCACTACGCTAGAAACCAAGCGAGGCTTTATTCCCGAAGATACCATACGTGACCCAAGTCCTTTAGCCTTGTTTGCGGGAAGCAAGCCCCAGCTTTACAGTCGTCTCCGAATTAGTCGCCGTAATGATTTTAGTTTAGGCTTAACTCTGGAAAAAGATGCAGGCGAAGCGCTTCGTTGGCATCCAAAGCGGTCGCAGTATGGTGCTGATTTTCACTCACTCCACGCACAAATACAGAATCGGGGGATAATCAAAAACCTGCTGATTGGTGATTATAGTTTACAGTTTGGTCAGGGCTTATTATTTGGGCAAGGGTTCAATTTAGGAAAGAGTGCATTTGCGGTCACCTCGGTAGGGCGCACTCGCAGCCAGGTTCGACCTTATACTGCTAGCACCGAATCTGGTTTCTTCCGAGGGGCAACAGCTACCCTTCAAAAAGATATTGATGGGATACAATTAGAAATTACGCCCTTTGTTTCCCAACAACGGTTAGATGCTAAACTACGTCAACAGGCTGATAGCTCACACTATTTTCGCTCATTGCAAACCAGCGGCTGGCACCGTACTAGAAGTGAGTTAGCTAGCCAAGATCAAGTGCAAGAACGAGCAATCGGCGGAAATGTGCTTATCAAAAATAGAAACCGAAACGGGCAAATTGGCATCAGTTACGTCCGTACTGAGTTTAACTATCCGTGGCAGCGTTCGGATGAGTTGAGATATTTACATGAGTTTAGCGGGCGAGTCAACGATATGTGGGGAGTATTTGGAAATTATCGCTACCGCCACTATCACTTTTTTGGGGAAACTGCCCGTTCGGCTAGTGGTGGCTGGGGTACTTTGGGTGGCATCGGCGCTTCGTTATCATCAACCGTAGAAATGACCTGGGTACTGCGGTACTACTCGCCTAGCTTCCATTCTTTCCATAGCAACGCCCTGAGTGAAGGTAGCCGCTCGATTAACGAACAGGGATTTTACTGGGGAATACGGCTAGAACCATTTAAAAGCGCCGTTCTATCGGCTTACTACGATTATTTTCGCTTTCCCTGGCTACGCTTCCGGGTAGATGCTCCTTCTCAAGGAGAAGAAATGCTAGCTCGGTTAGATTATCGATTAACTCGTTGGACGAATGTATTTGCTCAAATTCGGCACGAACAGAAAGCAATCAACGTAGATCTGGATAGCTTGTCGGTCAATATTCCATTACCGGGTGACAAACGCCAGCTAGCCCTGGGGGTCACGCACTCGCCTACTGAAGGATTACGCCTCAATACCCGTTGGCAGCACACCGCCTATGCACTAAACCAAGAAACTAGTCGAGGTTGGGTTATTGCTCAAGACGTTACGTATCAACAGAATCGCTGGAAAACTGATCTACGCTTCGCCTTATTTGACACCGAAACGTTTAATACTCGTCAGTTTCTTTATGAGAACGACTTGCTCTATTCTTTTTCTATTCCGGCTTACTCGGGTCAGGGTTCTCGAGTATACTGGGTACTTCGCTACAAGCTAAATCGCCATTTGAGTTTTTGGACGAAAATTGGACGAACCGTGTATGATGACCGCGAAGTAATTGGCAGCAGCCACGATGCTATTGACAGCAATACCCGAACTGATATTCGCGCTCAGGTGATTGTGAAGTTCTGAAATGTAAAGATCACTAGCTTGACGACGACCGAAATAATTTGAAGCTACCGAACGATAATTACTACTTCTGTACTGATTTGTAGAATTTAAGATGGATCAGCAGCAACAGCCTATCCTAATTGACGTACAACTAAATAAACGATCATCAGAAAACAGCGAATAGCAGAATCTATTTATTAGTAACATTGTTTAATTTTAGCGAGATACGATTAAACAAAATACTTAGTTATTCATTGTACTGATGATGCATTTGTAAGATTACCAATAGCTGCACCACAGTCTTGGTGTAGTTCACCAACAACCAACCATTGTTCAATTATTCATTAAATTATTTAGTTATTAGATAAATATGGCAACAGCAGCGAAGAAAGGAAAACAAACCGCCGATTTGGGTGAAAAACTTAAAGAAGCCTACATAGATTATTTATTGGAACACGGTAAAACTCCACCGTCGGTGTACCAATTCATGAAAATGCAGAAAAAGAAAGAGGAAGAGTTCTATAACTACTTCAACTCATTCTCCGATTTAGAAAAAGAAATTTGGAAAGGCTTTCTTGATGAAACATTGACGCGAGTTCAGGGTGAAGCTGTGTACATGGAGTACTCAGTCCGAGAGAAATTGCTGGCTTTTTATTATACTATGATTGAGGTGTTAAAAAGCAACCGAAGCTACGTAATACTACGCATTGGTGAAATGCCTAAACCCGGCCAGCGTACTGCAAATACTGAAGTATTTAGCCGCTTAAAAGAGGCTTTTTTGGAATATGCCAACGAACTAATTGCGGAGGGTAAAGAAATCGGCGAGATTGTTGATCGTCCGATAATCGGTAACCGCTACGACGAAGGCATGTGGCGGCAATTACAATTTGTCATCTATTTCTGGGTAAAAGATGATAGCCAAAATTTTGAGCGTACTGACGAAGCCATTGAGAAGGCCGTCAATCTCTCTTTCGATATTATGGGGCGTGGGCCAATTGATGCCGCTCTCGATTTTGCCAAATTTCTGTACCAGCAACGATAAGTAAAAGTATGAAAGAACAGAATAAAATTCCCACTTCTAAAGTACAACGAGCTACTCGTTTTGTGCGTACTGGAGCTAAGATTGGCGGTAATTACGCTAAGTATTACGCAAAAAAAGCTTTGCAGCAGAATGTAAGTCGCGAGAGCTTGCACGAAGATAATGCTTCCGATATTTATAGCGAATTGAGCGAGCTTAAGGGTAGTGCTCTAAAAGTTTTGCAGATGATGAGTATGGATAAGAACCTGCTTCCCACTGCCTATACCGATCGCTTTGCAATGGCACAATACAGTGCCCCTCCCCTTTCGTACCCCTTGGTAGTCAAGACGTTTCAGAAGTACTTTGGCAAAGGACCCACTGAGTTATATGATACTTTCAGTCGGAGTGCAAAAAACGCCGCTTCTATTGGTCAGGTACATCAGGCTACGCTGGATGGAAAAGAATTGGCGGTGAAAATTCAGTACCCGGGAGTGGCTAATAGCATTAGTTCTGACCTGAAAATTGTGAAACCATTTGCTATTCGTCTGTTCAATATTAATGAGCGCGACTTAGAGCATTATCTTCAAGAAGTAGAAGGTAAACTGATTGAAGAAACTGAGTACGATTTGGAAGTACGCCGAGGCATGGAAATTTCGGAGCAGTGTGGTGATATTGATAATCTGGACTTTCCAACGTATTATCCTGAGCTATCTTCGGAGCGGATTATTACCATGGACTGGCTAGATGGAGAGCACATGAAGGAATTTGTAGCGACTAATCCTTCTCAGGAAGTGCGAAACCGTATTGGACAAGCCTTGTGGGACTTTTATAATCATCAGGTACATTACCTCAAGCAGGTTCACGCCGACCCACATCCGGGTAACTTCTTATTTAGGCAGGATGGCACGATGGGAGTAATTGATTTCGGCTGTGTGAAGGAAATTCCAGAAGATTTTTATCAGCAGTACTTTAGCCTTATTCGTCAAGATATTCTGCTGAAACCCGATCAACTGGATGAAATCTTCCATGAATTGTCCTTTATTAACGAAAACGACTCAGCATCGGATAAGAAAGTATTTAAGGCTATCTTCGTAGAAATGATTCAGTTATTAGGTCGCCCGTTTCACTACGAGGAGTTTGATTTTGCTGACGATGATTATTTTACTCAGATTTTTAATCTAAGTGAGCGAGTGTCCAACACTGAAGAAGTACGTCGGTCGCGTACTGCCCGTGGGCCCCGCGATGCGCTGTATATCAACCGTACTTATTTTGGCTTGTACAACTTACTCAATGCGCTTCAGGCGAAAGTCATCACCCGAAAGCCAGAGTGGTTGCAAGCTAAAAAGTTAAGTGCTTAACTAGTAGTTATTGCCTAACCTCTGCTCTACATCGGAAAAGTGGATTACACCAATTCTAATCATTGGGTTTGGGCTGATTGCTGCCCCGCTATCAGCCCAGCAATACCTCTATGTCGGTTTATTCGGGGAGCACACTTACGGAATAAAGGTAAACAAACAACACAAGGCAGATAAACCAATTCTCACTCTGGAGGAAGAAAAACGCTACTCAGAGCACACCTTTCATCCCGAGCTCGGAACCGAAAAATGGGTACTGCGCGATGAAAAGGAACATCACGATTTCACAGCGCAACGAGTAGGGAATCAGATTAAAATTTGGGGTATTTTTCAAGGTGAACCCGTTGAGAAAACCGTTGATATTGATGAACGGCTATGGTTTAACAAGCTTGATCATGGTTTAAGTGCATTCGCTGCTTCCGACCAGCAAGAGCTATCGTTCTGGGTTTTAAAGCTGGTGTCGGATTTAGACCCACTAAAAATGCAAGCTAAAAAAACGGGTACCGAATCGCTCACGATCGATGGAAAGACCTACGATGCGGTAAAAGTAAAGCTCACGATCGATAATTTTATGTTGTCCAAACTCTGGTCGGCTGAACTGTGGTATCGTACCTCTGACGGACTCTTCCTCCGTTACGAAGGTGCTAACGGTGGCCCAGGTACCCCTATCACCATCGTTGAGTTAGATGAAAAAGTTGATGGTTAACTCGAAAACATATACTTTCTTACCGTTCTTCTATCACCGAACTGCCTTTTGACCGATCACCAGCCGTCCACTGCCATGCTTCGTGTAGTCTGAGCTTGCCGTTAGGCAGTAGTTCGGGAGTAGATTGACAAATACCAGTCATTAGTTCTCCTTTTTCATTAATCTGGTGGTAGCGTATATCAATACTACCATCCTCGCTTACTAATCCTATCAAATGTCCCACCTTAATTTTCCCACCAGAATACTCCGACGTTAGTATGTTTCCGTTTTGTTTGTAGAGAAAAGTAGTTTCACTAGTAGTTTCACCGTTTTCGGTGTTTTGTACAGGTCTAAATATTTTTCCGTTGTAGTTTATTTTCACTTTAATTCCTTCATGTATTTGTAGAAATCAACTGGCAGAAAATATCCGAAATCTCTATCTGCTTTCTTCAATTCTTTGAAAATTGATTTTAGCACTTTGCTTTTACCCTTGAGCTTACGCTCATTAGCATGCCGTGATCCCAAGTATATGACTGCTTTGTTATAATTGATAATCAATTTTACTATAATCTCAATTACTTCATCTTTATCTCTCAAATCAAGAAACAGCTTGTAAAGCGTTACCCCTTGATCAGAAATCAGATCAAATAAACTTCTCGTTTTCACAATTTCGATATCACTAAACTTTTGCCTCAAATCACGGACGATAGAATCTCGTAAATTAGCATCCCACTTTTCTAGTATAAATTGATTATCTCCTTCTATATTTTTATCCCTCTCTAATGAATAATAGCCTTTCTCTTCAAGAAATCTATCTAGTTCATTAACAGCGACTTTTGTTGCTAACATAAGGTGATAAGATGGAAGTCGTAAAATATCAGCCAAACGAATTTATCTACTCAATAAGGTTAACAGCCCATCCGGATGATGGATAAGATGTTGGGGGTTTAGTTGAGCTAGTGCATCGGCGGTATTGGCTCCCCAGGAAACGGCAATCATGTCAATACCTGTTTTCTGGGCAGCATCCACATCGCGGGTTTCATCGCCAATATAAATCGTATCTTCTCGTTGGAGCTGACGTTTCTTGAGCAATCTTTTTAGTACCCGATTTTTGCCAAACAGTGATGAGGATGAATAAACGAACTCGAAGAATGCCATATCGTTAGCATTCAGAAACTGCTCTACGTTAGATTCAGAGTTAGAAGTAATAATTCCTAACCGATACGTCACTCCCAACTCAATCAGTACTTCCTTCATAGAGCTGATAGGTTGTATGAGATGCATTTCTTTTTGTAGCTCTGCTTTCATGCGGATAGCAATTGCCGGAATACGTAACATCGGAATCTGGAGTAGCTTCAATGCCTCCCGAGAGCGAACACTTCGCAGCATTTCAATCTCATTGTCAGGTACTTGCCGGTACCCAAAGTCTGGTGCTAAACGGTTACTAATTGCTAAAATACGGGGTAGCGTATCGGCAATAGTACCGTCGAAATCAAACACCAGCGTTTTCTTAGTTTCCATTCTTTTTCCGTTCCCGCCGAGGTGGAATGCCTCCGGCTCGACCAATGTAGGTATTGGAGTTGAAGATTAGTACTGCTCCAGCTACTCCCACTACTCCTCCACTGAAAATTAGCGGTTGTCCCCAATCACTGTAATTTTCGCTACTTCCCAACACTCCACCTAAAATAACGATTGAGTACCCAACCGCTGATGTTAATAAGCCTGCCCGGAAGCGATTGTGCGAAATACGTAAATTAGCTTGGGTTTCTTCCAGCTCGGTGTGCAACCGCATAATCTCCGCTCGCAATGAATCTTGATGTACAGAATTTGTTGCTGGACTAGTTTGAGCAAACAAAGGGTTTGAAAGACCGAAAGTAAATAAGAGAAAAAAAATGTAGCGCATAGAGTTTGAGGTTTTAGGAATTGAGGATTAGGATTTAGGTGTAAGCATTTAAAAAATAAAATCTAACACCCAACATCCAACCCCTAACACCCAAAAGTACGCATTGCTTAGGAATTTAACCAAGCCTTGAAGAAAGCAACTTTCTCTCTACTAACCACAACGTCTTGCTCAGTAACAGGCTGCAAAGTTAGTTTTAGTCGTCCGTTAGCATAGTTCTGTATGCCCTGAATAGAATCTACGTTTATCATGAAGCTACGGTTAACCCGAAAAAAGATTTCTGGCGGTAACAGATCTTGCTCCAATCGCTCCATGGTGTAGTCAATAACGTAGCGCTTAGCCGCTTTGGTTACCAGATACACAATTTTACCGTCGGCTTGAAAATAGGCCACATCATTTTGGACAATGGCATGATAGTGATTTCCTGATTTCACTAAAAAGCGGGACTGATAGGGTGGGTTCAGCCGGGCGTGCATCTGTTGCAATAATCGATAATCGGTTACTGGCCGTATCTGCTGACGCACAAAGCGCTGTAAAGCAGCCTTTAGTTCACCCGGGTCAATCGGCTTAAGTAAATAGTCAATACTATTTACTTTAAAAGCCTGAAGGGCATACTGATCGTAAGCAGTAGTAAACACCACTGGGGTATCAACTTCAATTCGGTTGAATATCTCGAAACTGATACCGTCTGATAACTGAATATCTAAAAATACTAAGTCTACCGGGTTTCTCTTAGCAAAAAACTCAACGCAGTCTTCTACAGTATCCAGCGTATCGCACACTCGAATTGAGTCGTCACATTGAGCAATCATTTCCGTTAGCCGTTCGCTAGCGAGGGGTTCATCTTCGACGATTAGTACGTCCATAGTAATTTATTACCTTGAATTTGGGTGCAGGGTTTCAGAATATTGTAGCACAATTGGCCTTCAAAAAAGTAGATCTTAAAAAAATTTATCTTTTTAGACGCTAAAAGTCTGAATATTCCGGCTCCTCTAAGCTACGGCTTTTTTCACTAACGGTAATCTTACTACAAAGTGAGTATCATTTTCTTCAATCTGTACTTTCTGCTGAGTGAGGTACGTAAATCGCTGTTGGATATTCTGTAAACCTAAACCACCCGACTCAATATATGTTTGGCGACGCTGAAGATTATTAGAGATTACCAGGTGGTCATTCTCTACAAATATTTCAATAGTCAGCGGCTTTTTGCGAGAAACAATGTTGTGTTTTATGGCATTCTCAACCGGAAGCTGTACCGCTGCTGGTGGAATGTCATAGCTTTCTAATTGCTCCTCTGAGAGGTTAGTCTGAATCGTAATACTTTCACCAAACCGAATTCTTAGTAGAAAAATAAAGGCTTCTACAAATTCCATTTCAGCCTTCAGGCTTACTGTATCGCGTTCCTGATTGTATAGCAAATAGCGATATACCTTGGATAGTTGCTGAATAAACTCAGAAGCTACTTCCGCATCTTTATGCACCAGTTCGGTTAATACATTAAATGAGTTAAATAAAAAGTGAGGATTGATTTGATTACGAAGAGCTTCAAACTGTGATTCGGCACTAACGGTTTTGAGACGCTCAGCTTCTAACCGACTGTCTCTCAGCTTACTGTTAAAATAAACGATAGCATTAACCGTATGCAAGAACAGGTTAATACGAAAGGCAAAGGCTAAGGCCAGTTTTAATAAAGAGAGATTATCAGCAAATGTCTCTCCCTGCCACAGAGTAGCTCCATAGACCACTGCTGCTGAAGAAAATAGCACATTAACCAAGCTTAGCAGAAAATAAGGAACCAACGAAGTTAATCGAGAAGAAATGAGTGCCGACCGGCTGTTGACCTGATTCCAGAGCCAGCGGTTAATTTCCCAGACTAAGATGACAACCAGCAGGATTAAGGTAAAAAATTGCCACTTGGCCAGTGATATATCCAACAGTTGATCACCACTGGTGAAAAGAATATTCAGGTAAGAGTAACCCGCTAGTAGCAGGATAAATAAGTAACGATAACGATGGTGGAAAATATTCGCATTCATACTGCACAATTCTGTCTGACACTTGACGATTAATGAATGAAAAGAAACCCTGACCACCAGGGTTCAGGGCTTCTAATATACTACCAAATCGCCTATTATGGTAGTAGAACTTGATCTATTACATGAACTACCCCATTGGTAGCCAAAATATTTACTCCAACAATAGAAGCATCCGAACTATCATCGCTGCCATCAACAATGGTAAGGTTATCAACATTGATGGTAATATCACCGCCCAAGGTCTCAAACTCACCATTCGTTAAGTCAGTAGAGTAGAAATCTTCGCCGCTAGAAACATGCAATAGAAGTACTGCTTGCAGGGTAGCAACATCTATATCATCAATTCCATCTACTCCTAAAAGTTCGTACAATGCTTCAAAAGCGGCATCGGTAGGGGCGAAAACTGTGAAAGGTGAAAACTCATCGCCTCGCTTCTCATTCAAGATAGTGACAAGAGGTAACAGTTCACTATTATTAGCACTAGCCTCTTCTACTTTGCTAAGAGCTGCTACTAGTTGGGTAAATTCAGGTGTAGCCGCTTGCGTAGCTGCTACCGCAATTTCTGTTACGGTCTGACTAGCCGGGGTAAGTACGCCATTTATTACGTGTACCACTCCATTATCAGTTTCAATATCTGCCTCAATTACTTCAAACTCGCCGTTGATGAAGAAGCCAGTAGCGCCATTATTACTTACATTAATTTCGCGGAACTTCCCATCTACCTCCAGACGAGAGTGCGTAGCTGAAGCACCGTCTTTAAAGTCAGCTACTGCTTTGCGTTGTCCACTTAAGTGGTACAGTAGTATGTCTTTTAAGCTTTCAGCAGCAAGCACTTCATCAGCACCAGCGAAACCGTTATCTTCAATGAACTGGACAAATGCTTCGTTAGTCGGTAAGAAAAGTGTCCAGTTAATATTAGGATCAGTAATTACATCCAATTTAGCTGCTTCTACTGCTGCTAAGAAGGTGGTAAAACGTCCTTCGGCATCAAATACTGCTGGTTGCAGCATAGTTCCGATAGAGTTGAGAATAAATTCAGGTACTAATACCTCATCAATCACATGGACTACCCCGTTAGCTGCCTCAATGTTAGCTAAGTCAGCAATAACATTAGTACTTCCGTTGATAGTTACCCCACCATTCTTCTCAATATCCAGATTACTGCCTTCTAAGGTTTCTTCTTCATTACCTAAGTCAGCTGCTAGTTTACGACTGTTTAGAATATGATATTCCAGTACGCGGCGTAGTACGTAATCAGGCACATCATCCAAGCCAGTAAGTTGAACTCCTAGTGCATCAGACAAAGTAGCTAGTAAGTCACCAAAAGCATCATTAGTCGGGGCAAAGACGGTAATGTCAGCGTTAAAGTCACCAGCTGTTTCTAACAAGTCAGGAGTGCGCTGTAATGCTGCTACTAAAGTACTTAGTGCTTCAGTGTCCGCAGCAATCTGAGCGATAGTAGCTTGCGGAGCGAGCGATTCAGGTACGAGTACGCGATCAATCAAGTGAACGACTCCATTCGCAGCCATCACATCGGCGGTAGTTACGGTTACATTTCCATTGATTACTACTCCGTCTGACTTATCAATAGATAGGCTTTCTCCTAACAACGTTTCTTCAGTTTCACCCAGGTCTTCGGCTACTTTAGTAGCACCCAAGATATGATACTGTAAAATTTGCGTCAGCACCTCATCAGGAATATCATCCAGGCTACTGAAGCGAGGGTCTTCTTCCAATAACTTGGCAAAAGCTTCATCACTAGGGGCAAATACCGTTAACATAGCTTCGGCATTACCCGCTGCGTCTAGTAAATCAGGAACACGACCTAGAGCGGCCACCAAAATGCTAAGGTTTTCTGTGCTGGTGGCAATTTCAGCGATAGTAGGCTGAGGCATCAACGACGGAGGCATTAAAACTTGATCAATCAGATGCACTACGCCGTTGGATGCCATAATATCAGCCACGTCCACATTTACTTCTCCATTAAGGGTCACTCCTTCTTCAGTAGCCATTACCATGATAGACTCACCGTTCAGGGTTTCTTCATTTTCGCCTAAGTCAGCCGCTTTCTTGATACTTCCCAGAATATGATACTGCAAAATAGTAGTCAGTACATCGTCAGGAATATCATCTAACGTAGCAAACTCTTCGCTATCAGCGAGCAACTGCTCAAAAGCCGCATTAGTGGGGGCAAATACGGTTAGCATTGACTCTACATTGCCAGTAGCATTTAGCAATTCTGGGGCACGTCCTAGAGCAGCTACTAAAATACTTAGATCATCAGTAGCCACAGCGAGCTCAGCAATGGTAGGCAGTGGATCTAGTGAGGGCGGTAGTAATACATTATCAATTACATGGATAACGCCATTGGTTGCCATTACATCAGCCAAGGTTACAGCAATGTCACCGTTAAGGGTTACGCCATCTTCGCTTTTCATAATCACGATAGACTCACCTTGTACAGTTTCTTCGCTTTCGCCTAAATCAGCCGCTAATTTTTCGCCGGCCAGCACGTGATACTGAAGTACTGCTTTTAGCACATCATCCGGAATGTCTTCCAAAGCCGCAAAGCGATCATCTTCTTCTAAAAATTTAGCAAAAGCATCATTGGTAGGGCCAAATACAGTAAAAGGGCCATCACCTTGTAGGGTTTCTACTATGTCAGGAAACTTCGTGAGAGCGGTTTCCAGGATACTGAAATCCTCGCCTTCAGTTACAATTTCTACGATAGACTGATCAGCTTCTTCACGAGCAGCTGGACTCAGTACACCATCAATGATATGAACTACACCATTCGATACTTCATTATCCGCACTTACTACTCGGATGGTACCATTTAAGGTCACACCATTATCTAGCGTCACGTTGATGCTTTGCCCAGACAAGAGTGTAGGTACGTTACCCGCAGTAAGTTCAGAGGATAGCGTTTTTCCAGCTACTACATGGTAGCTTAACACATCGCTCAGAATATCTTCAGGAATATCGTTTAGACTAGAAAAATCATCGTTTTCCGCCAAAAAATCCGCAAAAGCGGAATTATTCGGGGCAAAAATTGTCACTGGGTTATTGTCATCAGAGAGGGCACTCGCTAAGTCAGTACGATTAACGGCAGCTACTAAGCTACTTAGTTCATCGTTGTCTTGAGCTAAATCGAGAGCATTGGCTTGTGGTTCGGGGTTGACAGGGTTGGTTTCTTCCTCGCAGGCAGTGAGCACCACCAGCAGACTGAGGGCTACCATAAGAGGGTAGCGGGCGGTTAAAAAATGTTTCCAAAATGTTTTCATCATAAAATAGGTTTGGAGATGTAACTATTAATTTCACCTCTACTAACCCAAGAAAATGATGATTGGAATAGCCAAATACCCTAAATCAGACTAAAATTGGAGTGAACCGTAGACAATTTACCGTGAATTGTTTAAGCGGTCAGGTAATTTTATGTACGATTTTCAGTACACCTTACACTTTGCCCTTAACTACGAATCGTTCAATTTCCTTCAAGGTTATCAAGCCCTCGTAGTACGCTCGGCCAAAAACGACTCCATAAAGTCCTATCTCTTGTAACCGCTCTATATCTTCTAATCGATATACTCCGCCACTAGCAATAAGCTTGATCCCGGGGAATTTATCCATTAGGTCTCGATACAGATTAAAGGAGGGACCTTCTACCTGCCCTTCTTTAGATATATCACTGGTTTTAAGAAACTTTAAGCTACGGCTGTAAAAGTATTCTACGTGCTCAAACAGATCAATCTGGGTGCCCTTTTGCCAGCCTTGAATAGCAACTTTCCTACCCTCCGGCGTATCGCTGATAGCATCGGCGCCCAGTGCAATTTTTTCCCGGCCGTAAGACATAATCCAGGAAGCAAACTCAGTCCGACGGTTCACTGCTGCGGTAGCTGCCGTAATTTTTTTGGCTCCGTAGTCAAAGGCTTTGTTTACGTCACCGTCAGTGTTGATGCCCCCAGCAAAATCAATTTCTAATTGGGTATGCCCCGCAATTGCTTCCAGAATATGATAATTCACTGGTTTACCCTTGCGGGTTCCGTCCAGATCAACCAACTGTAGATTTCGGATGCCGTGGTCTTCAAACTTCTTGGCTAGATCAATGGGACTCTCGGAATACACCTGCTCTTGGTCGAAATCACCCTGTTTCAAACGGGTGATCTTATTATTGAGAATAGAAATAGAGGGGATAATTTCGATTTTTCGCGACTGCATACGTTATTCCTGGTTGTAGAAAGGTAATTGTATAATCATCCGACCGCCCACAAAACTCGTATAATTTAGCATATATTGCTAAGAAAATGCTTTTTTTGCCATCAATTATTTAAGAAGACACGATTTTTCTTAAAAAAGTGGCAAACAAAAGATATTTCTACGCAAATGGGAGTGAAGCCAAATCTACATTACCACCCGTTAGAATAATACCTACCCGTTTGCCCGAAAAATTATCAGAACGTTTTAGCAAAGCCGCCAACGGAACGGCACAGGATGGCTCGATAATAATTTTCATCCGTTCCCAAATTAGGCGCATTGCTGACACGATCTCTTCATCGCTCACCGTGATAATTTCCTTCACATACTCTTGAATGATAGGAAAGGTTTTGTCACCCAGTGAAGTAAGTAGGCCATCAGCAATGGTATCGGGTTGTTCCGACGGAATAATCCGACCTGCCTGCAGTGACCGATAGGCGTCGTCCGCCCCGACGGGTTCTCCAGCAATTACTTCAGCTTGAGGTAATAAATAATGGGTACTCAGCGCTGTGCCACTCAACAATCCTCCTCCGCCTACGGGAGCCATTACTACATCTAAATCAACCGTATCTTCTATTAATTCTAAAGCAGCAGTAGCTTGTCCGGTAATAACCTGTTCGTTATTGTACGGATGCACAAAGGTAGCTCCGGTTCGGTCAATCACTTGGTTTAGTGTATCCTCGCGGGCTTGGAGCGTGGGTTCGCAGAAAATAATCTCAGCTCCGTATTCGGCTACCGCTCGTTTCTTCACTTCCGGAGCAGTGCGGGGCATTACGATATAAGCCGGAATCCCTACCGATTGCGCCGCTTTGGCTAATGCTTGCCCATGATTGCCCGAAGAGTGCGTAGCTACTCCCTTGACCCGATCAGTGTCAGAAAGAGAGAGTACGGCATTAGCTGCTCCCCGCATTTTGAAAGCTCCCGCTCGCTGAAAATTTTCGCACTTAAAAAACAGTTGCGCCCCTGATTTTCGGTTTAGGGTTTCGCTAGTGAGCACCGGGGTACGGTGAATCAGTGGGTTAATTCGCTCAGCTGCTTGGCGAATGTCAGAGAGAGTAATGGGCATTTTTTAGGATTGAGAGAGGTAAATCACACTATTTCTGATCTTCCACAGTGAAGTCTACCGGAATACCAAGTTCTTCATAAAGTTTTCGGCGAGCCGCCATATCAATATTTTTTTCTTCCCGAGCCGCATCCGCCACGTTTACCGCTTGTTCGCGAGGGACAACAATTACCCCATCGCCATCCGCTACAATCACATCACCAGGACGAATATATGTTCCGCCAATTACTACTGGCTCATTATACGACTCTAACTCGTTTCTCCCCGGACGAATTCCCCGACCGCGCTTCATATAATCCATGTACACTGGAATTTCCTGCTTGATGATTTCGTCGGTATCACGTACACCTCCAGCAGCAATAATGCCTACCGCACCCTGTCGTTTCCAGAGCATACTATTATTGGAACCTACGGTACCTGTATCACCATCATCAGCATTATCAATGACCACTACATGACCGGGTTGCAGCTCCTCAATAAAAGGTTCACCTGATAGATTAGTGTACCACTGATCGCGCCACTTTTTATACTCTTCTCGTGAGACTTCACCTAAGCTTTCCAGTCGCTGAGTGGGCACGTAGCGCACCGTAAACGCAATTCCAACCAGTTGGTGGGAAAACTCCTCGATATCTTTCCAGAGTGGAGCGATTTTGGGATCCATCAATCCAACATCTTTCAGTCCGACCATATCCATTCCGTCGGATACGTCGGCTACCCGTAGTCCTTCGTACAGTTTTAGTAATTGTTCGTTAGTGACTTTAGGCTGATTTTGAGCTATCAGACTGATTGGCAGTACCAGTAGTATGAAGAGGTATTTCATGAGATGTTAGGTAAGGTTGTAAAAGTTGTTCAAGTGCTTGTAGTTTATCCTGGGATAGGCTTCTTAACCAGAAGAAGTACCGTCGATTGACGTGGGGCGATTCATAAGAAAGCACAACTGTCATTTGACGGTCGTGATGATCTATTTTTATCTCTTCAATATGCTGCCACTGAAAAATGTTTACTTTATCACTAGGTTTAGGTGACTGCTTAATTAGTAAGCCTTCACCCGTAGTTTGTATTCGGACAGCAGCCTCGTCGCCAACTTGATAGTACTTATAAGCTCTTTGAAACAAAGTCATACTGAAGATGAAGGCGAGCGAAAAAGTAACGGGGCTTTCTGCCCAAAAAAATTCGTAGATACTCACTCCTAATAAGGCTATGCCAGCGCATAGATTGATAATCCACTGACCGCGATAGCTTAGAAGACCCCAATGAAGATAGATAGTATTAGTCATAATTATCGAACAAATACCCATTCTCGTTCCGAAGATAAAGAATCGCTGTATTCGTAGCCACCATCGGTAAAAGTTTTTAGCTGCTCCGGCTGATCAATCGCTTGGCGAATAATGAAATTAGCCATTTTGCCGCGAGCGCGTTTGGCGTAGATAGCAATCACTTTATACTTACCATCTTTATTCTCCTTAAATACCGGAGTTATCACTTCTCCGACTAACTGCTTGGTATCAATAGATTTGAAGTACTCATTGGAAGCCAAATTAACTAACACTTTAGATTCTTGAGATTGTAGTGCCTCATTGAGCTGTTGGGTAATACGATTCCCCCAAAATTTATACAGGTTTTCACCACGAGAATTCTCCAGCGATGTTTTCATTTCTAGTCGATAAGGCTGCATTAAGTCTAATGGGCGCAGCAGGCCATACAGACCAGAAATAATTCGTAAGTGATCCTGGGCAAAAGCAAACTCCTGCTCAGAATAATCATCCACCGCAATATCGGTATATACATCACCCTTAAACGCTAGTAGAGCCTGCCGGGCATTTTCGGCAGTAAAGGGTACAGAAAAGTGCTGATAGCGCTCGTGATTAAGGGTTGCGATTTTTTCGCTAACGTCCATCAGTTCGGCAATATCGGCTACGGACTTCTTTTTTAGTTCTTTAACCAGCTTCTGGGAGTCATCTAGCAATACCGGAGTGCTGTTGGGCAACTTACTGACATCAACAGAGCCATTAGAGAAATCTTGGGTTTTGGAAGGAGATAAGATTGTGAGCATAATTATCTAATTGAAAGTTTATCCCGGATGAGTGAGGGATAGTGGATAATTCATTTTTGAATAGCTTATCCATATAACATGAAATCTAAAGTAGTGTTGGTAACAACAGAACTTCTTAAAAATAGCAAAGAAAACATAGAATGATATACTACTACACTACCGAAGTGTACTGCTCCTGCTTTTGGCGGCTAACCCGGTGGAAGCGAATAGTAAGTAGAACCGCCGCGATGGTCAGGCTCAGTAGTAACCCCACCCAAACCCCCTGTGGCCCCCAGCCCAGCCCAAAAGCAAAACCATAGCCAACGGGTAGACCAATTACCCAATAGGCAACCAGTGTAATAATAGTAGGGATTTTCACATCAGCCATACCCCGTAACGCTCCCAAAGCCACCGCTTGAACTCCGTCGGATAATTGAAAAAATGCTGCAATAATCAGCAAAGATCCAGCTAATTCAATTACGGGAATCTCATCAATATAGAGCGAAGGCAGCCAGTGGTTGAGCGTGATGAACGCAAGGGCGGACAGGCTCATTAGAACCAGACTCATAACTATAGCACTAAAACCAACCTGCCGTAGATTGATAAAATCTTTTCTTCCTAACTGGTTGCCTACCCGAACCGTCGCTGCTGCTGCCAGTCCAGTAGCCACCATATAACTTACGGCGGCAAGATTCAGAGCGATCTGGTGAGCCGCTAGCGCTGTCGCCCCCAGCCAACCCATCATAATGGAAGCAAAACTAAAAGCTCCCACCTCAAAAATGTACTGCAACCCGGTAGGTATTCCGATTTTTAGCATCCGAATAAAAAGTACCTGGCGTAGTTGAGCAAAGGATAATACCATCACTGGAAACCACCGGGCTCGTAGCACGTAAGCCGCCATAATTACCGCCATCAGAATCCGGGCAATGAGTGTGGCTACTCCAGCTCCGTTTAAGCCAAGTTCAGGGAAACCCCAATATCCGTAAATAAGCAGATAGTTGAGCCCAACATTCACTCCATTAGCACTTAGTGTAATAATCATGGCGGTACGAGTAAAGGAAAGCCCTTCAGCAAACTGCCGAAACGTCTGGAACACCATGAAAGGAATCAGGGAATATGCCAGCAAATTGAGGTAAGGGATAGTAAACCCTACTACCTGGGTGGGCTGATTCATATATGGCAGCAGTTGCCCGCTTCCTATGACCAGTCCGCAGAAAACGAAACCCGCAATAAGGTTGATAATTGCACCGTGCTGAAAAACCCGACCAACCTGCTGGATATTTCCTTCACCGTCGGCCGCAGCCACTAGCGGGGTGATGGCAATAGATAGCCCAATGCCAAACATAAGTACCAACCCAAACAAGCTATTTGCCAGAGAAACAGCCGCTAACGGTTGAGTTCCCAGCTCTCCTACCATAATGCTATCGGCTACCCCTACCAGGATATGCCCTAACTGACTAAGCATTACCGGATAGGCGATTAGAAAGGTTTTTTTAATGTGAGTTTGGTAGGCTTGAACAGACACAGATGCAAGTTAATAGTCTTGGGCGAATAGTCCACAGTCGATAGTCTATAGAATTTCTAAGTTAAAGTCGATAGACCGTGGACTATTGACTATCAACTAAATGCTGAACATCCGGGCTACTTTCAAAAGTCCTGACATACTAATGGCATCGGTAATGTCACCTTTCATCACCATGTCAATAGCTTCTTGCAGAGGAATACGTATTATTTGTAGGTCTTCAGTTTCATCAAATTCCGGTTCACCGTAAATCAAATCTTGAGCCAGAAAAATATACCCTTCCTCATCAGTCACCGAATTGGAGGTGTGAATTCGCATAATATTATCCCAACGATGGGCAGTTAGCCCTGTTTCTTCTTTCAACTCTCGTTGAGCAGATGCAAGAGCAGTATCTTCTTTACTACCTCCTCCCATCGGGATTTCCCAACAATATTCATCTAGGGTGTAACGATACTGTCCAACTAGCCAGGTATGGAGTTCTTCATCAACCGGAACAATACCAATTGCCAGGTTTTTAAAACTTACTTTTCCGTAAATGCCTTCTCCACCGCGAGGGTTAATTACCTGATCTTCGTAAACCTTAATCCAGGGATTATCATAGACCTCTTCGCGCTCTAAACGCTGCCAGGGATTATTGGTCTCTACTAACTTCTCCATAGTATTTTATTAAAATATCCCTAAAATTTACTAAAAATCTAAGAAAAACGCACTAATGATGTACCAAATCAGCGATAAATAGACGTATTACCTATAGTTCGCAGATGATAGTCCACAGCTTTCTCCTCTATCCTTGCCCTTTTATCTGCACCGCGCAGGCTTCTACCTTCTTTCAGTTTTTCAATTTCTAATTTTCACATCTTGCCTTTCACCTTTCATATCTTATCGATCTAGTCTTCCAGTTTCTTAAAAAAATCCCACATCACTACGCCAATGCTCACTGACACATTAAGCGAGTGCTTGGTGCCAAACTGAGGTATTTCCAAGCAGGTATCAGCTTCGGCAATTACTTCATCTTCTACCCCAAACACTTCATTACCAAAAATCAAACAATATTTACTATCGCGGTAGGGCATAAAATCTTGTAGAGGTACACCTTCATCTACCTGCTCCACACAAATAATTTTATAACCTTCCCCCTTTAGTTCATCAACTGCCTCCTTCGTTTTCTCCCGGTGAGTCCACGCTACCGATTCAGTAGCCCCCAAGGCAGTCTTGTTAATATCACGGTGGGGTGGTTTAGCCGTAATTCCACACAGGTAAATTCTTTCAACTAAAAAGGCATCGGCCGTACGAAAGGCTGAGCCAACATTATGCATACTCCGAACATTATCTAGCACTATTACGATGGGACGCTTCTTTTCGGCTTTATACTCATCTACGCTGAGGCGACCTAGTTCTTCGTTTTTTAGTTTTCTCATAGATAGGTTTCATTAGAAATACCTCAAGTTAAGTTCTAGGGGTAGGCGTTCGAGTGTTGGTAGTTAGAAAGAGATACAATGTAACCTCGCCTCTTAGATTCTAACACCCAATTCTTAATACCTAAAACCTCTATTTCTCCGTAAAGGAGAACGAAATTTTGTAACTTATCAAGATAACTACCCAGAGAATTGTTTTGCAGTGAAATTCTTTTGCCTAACCTTAACCGAACAATTACATTTGTAAGATTCGTCCAGCGTTAATGCTACTCAACTATGCCTTCTACTAAGAAAAAATCTAGCGGTAAAGATACTCCCCTAATGCGCCAATATAACCGGGTAAAAACCCAGTACCCAGGGGCTATTTTACTATTTCGGGTGGGTGATTTCTACGAAACTTTCGGCGAAGATGCTATTACTGCTAGTAAGGTGCTGGATATCGTGCTAACCAAACGGGCCAATGGCTCAGCTTCGGATGTAGAACTGGCAGGGTTTCCTCACCATGCTTTAGATAATTATTTGACCAAGCTAGTACGGGCGGGCTACCGAGTAGCCATCTGTGATCAACTAGAAGATCCTCGCTTTGCCCGAGGGGTAGTAAAACGAGGCGTTACTGAACTAGTAACTCCTGGCCTATCGTTCAACGATCAGGTACTCAACCAGAAACACAATAATTATCTAGCCTCCGTCCACTTTGATAAGCAACAGTTAGGATTAGCCCTCCTAGATGTTTCTACTGGAGAATTTCTTACGGCCTGTGGCTCGCAGGAGTACGTAGAAAAGTTAATTCAGAGTTTTAGCCCTTCTGAGATTCTGTATTGCAAAAATTGCCGTACTCAGTTTCAGCAATTATTTGGCGATGAATTGCCTACCTACCGATTAGACGAATGGCTTTATCACCACGACCATGCTTATCAAACACTAACACAGCACTTCAAAACCCCCAGTCTCAAGGGATTTGGCATCGAAGCCCTCTCTGAAGGAATTATTGCTGCCGGAGCTATTTTACACTACCTGGAGGTAACTGAACACCACAAAATCCAGCACATTACCTCTATTGCCCGTTTAGAAGCCAGTCGCTACGTATGGCTCGACAAATTTACCATTCGTAACCTGGAGTTGCTCCATGCCCAACACGAAGGTGGTGTTCCCTTGATTGATGTGCTGGATTGTACCCATACTGCTATGGGTGGGCGTTTGCTGAGAAAGTGGATGGTGCTACCGCTTAAATCGCCTAAAACTATTGAGGAGCGCTTGAACACGGTAGAAAATTTACTCAGCCAGCCCGAAATGCACCAAGCTGTTGTTGAACACCTAAAGGCCATTAGCGATTTAGAGCGGCTAATTTCAAAAGTAGCCGCTGGGCGAATTAATCCTCGAGAACTGGTTCAGCTCAAAGACTCCTTGCAGCATAGTACGCCCATTCAGGAACTATTATTGGTATCGGAGAATAGTGCTCTACAAAAAATAGCTCAGCAACTACCCACTTGTCAGGAATTACTGGATCAGATAGAGCAGCAATTAAAGGATGAACCTCCAATTGCTGCCAATCAGGGAAATTTGATTAAAGATGGAGTAGACCAGCAACTAGATGAGCTTAGAGCCATTGCGTACACAGGTAAAGATTATCTCGCCCAAATCCGGGAGCGAGAGGTAGAAAATACTGGAATTTCATCATTAAAACTGGCTTACAACAAAGTTTTTGGCTATTATCTGGAGGTCTCTAATGCTCATAAAGACAAAGTACCATCAGGCTGGATTCGTAAGCAAACGCTGGTCAACGCCGAACGCTACATCACTGAAGAACTTAAAACCTACGAAGAAAAAATTCTGACCGCTGAAGAGCAACTCGTCCAAATTGAACAGCGACTATTTCAGCAGTTGGTACTTTTTGCCACCCGCTACGTAAAAGAAGTACAACATACGGCTCGAACCTTGGCTCGCCTCGACTGCTTATCATCTTTTGCTGAAGTAGCCCGCACCCAACGTTACGTAAAACCCCAATTACTTGATTCTGATCGTATCGAGATCAAGCAGGGACGCCACCCAGTAATTGAAAGACAACTACCTCCTGGTGAACCTTACGTGCCTAATGATATTCGGCTTGATAGCGAAGACCAGCAAATCATGATTATTACTGGACCCAATATGGCGGGTAAATCCGCCCTACTGCGACAAACTGCTTTGATTGTGTTGATGGCTCAGATGGGTTCGTTTGTTCCGGCTGAAGCCGCCGAGATTGGACTGATTGATAAAGTATTTACCCGAGTGGGCGCATCTGACAATCTGGCGAAGGGTGAATCTACTTTTATGGTAGAGATGAACGAAACAGCCAGTATTATGAATAATCTGAGTCATCGGAGCTTAGTACTGATGGACGAAATTGGTCGGGGCACCAGCACCTACGACGGTATCTCTATCGCCTGGTCGTTAGTAGAGTATCTGCACAATCACCCGAAGTGCCGGGCTAAAACGCTATTTGCTACCCACTATCACGAGCTTAACCAACTAGCCAATGATCTACCTCGGGTCAAAAACTACAATGTAGCAGTGAAAGAGGTGGGTAATAATATTCTATTCATTCGTCAACTACGGGAGGGCGGCAGCCAGCATAGTTTTGGAATTCATGTAGCCCAAATGGCCGGAATGCCCGCTGAGGTAGTAAAACGGGCTAATGAAATTATGCACCATTTGGAACGAGATAAAATAAATAGCCCCGATGCCGATATAATGACTGAGCTACCCAAAAGCCAAACTCAGATCCAGCTGTTTGAACTGGATCCTCGTTGGGCGCAAGTGCAGGAGATTCTACAGCACACCGATATCAACGCGCTGTCTCCCATTGAAGCCCTACTAAAACTCAATGAAATTCAGATGCTATTACAGGCTCAAATCTGCGAATAAGCCGTAGGTTGCAGGAAAATTCGGTTTACGCGCGATACTGAATTAGCGTACTTGGGTAAAGCAGACATCCGTTTCCATTCGGGGTGGTCAATAAATTTCTTCCAGTTAGCATCTCGCTCCGCCATATCCTTGAAAGTAAGCATATACGTAAGCTGAGGAAGTTTTTTACCGATCAAGGTTTCACCAAAAAATACTGGATGAAGTCCGGTTTCATAAAACAGAGGCAGCTCGTCATCGTTAAACATCGCGATCTTCCTACGCACCGCATCGTCGTTGAATCCTTCATAAATGCGCATCTCGAAAATTCGTTCACTTTTTGCGGGAGCCTCCAGTTGCGGAATAGCCGAAAACGCTCGCATTAGTGAACTTTCGTAGCGGGTAAAATTAGGGTTAGCCGGAGAAGCACTCTCAGCAAATGATCGGCTATTCTGTTGATATTCCGCTTGCTCCAGCACTTTGGATGTGCTTTGAGCAAACTCTTCTAAGCTACTGAAAGTAAGTAACAGATGTAAGCGAGGTGGTTCGGGCATTCCCATCTCGGTAAATACTCCAACATTGCTTACTCCAATTGAATTCATAGCGGGGATAAATGCTGACTGCAAGTACTCGTCAAACACTTGGGTTTTACCCCGAGACTTTAGCTCATAAATGCGCCATTCGTAGTACTGCTGATCAGCAACTACTGAGTGACCAACTGTGTTCAAGCCTACTGCGGCTAAGGTAGATTGTTGTAGAAAATTTCTTCGATCCATTAAGGCTAAGGTTAAGAGTAGGTTGTTATTTCTTCGGAGATATGCTGATCTAATTTATCAAAATAACGGGTAATCTGCCGCGCTATAGTATTAATAGACGCTAGGTTAGCATGAGTGTTCACGGATTCTTTTGCTTCATCCAGTACAGTTTCTAGTTCATTTAAACGAAGCAGCCTAACGTAAGACATAATCTTATGGCAGTTGAATCGTAATGCTTCTTCTTTCCCCAACTTGACTGAATCAATAATAACAGGGAAGCACTCTAACATCAAACGTTGAATTTGTCCCAGTATTTCTATGTACCCGATGTCATCATCCAGATAGAGCTCGCGTAGCTGAGTAAAGTCTGGGATGAAATCTGAGACTACGGTATCTCTAACTGATGCTGTAATTGTCTGGTCAGTTGGTCGGCTTTTTGCCAATTCAGCCAGTTTCTGGTGCAGACTTCTCGGATCAATCGGTTTAGGAATGTAATCATTCATGCCCATCTCCTGAATGCGTTCCCGGGTTTTTTCTGAAACCGAAGCAGTTAGGGCAATAATAGGTATATTTTCGTAATGGGGGTCTTTTAGATTTCTGATCTCCCGGGTAGCTTCGTAGCCATCCATCTCTGGCATCTGAATATCCATAAGAATGAGGTCGTACTGATGATTTTTCACCTTTTGTAAGGCTTCCAATCCATTAAGAGCAGTATCTAGCTGGATATTCCACTTATCAGAAAGCCCTTCCATTAACAGTTGGTTCGGGATTACATCTTCCACATACAGTACTTTTAGCCCCTCTAGCGACTGAAACTCTGTTATGAATGATTGAGTGGTTTCTTTATGGGTAGCTTCAGATTGGCTAGATTTACTAAAGGGTAGCGCTACTTGAAAAGTACTCCCTTTACCTTCCGTACTTTGTACTGAGATTCTCCCCCCTTGCAGATCAACAATACTTTTTACAATGGACAAGCCTAACCCAGTACCACCGTATTTGCTAGGTCCTGCCTGCTGATAAGGTTCAAATATTACCGATAACTTATCTTTTGGGATACCAATACCAGTATCAGCTACCTCGAAAAGCAAAGCATATTGTTCTTTTTCTTCTTTCTCTACGTATACACTCAACACAATCTGCCCACTTTCGGTAAATTTGACCGCATTGCTGAGGAGATTATTGAGAATTTGCCCTAATCGGTTAACATCACTTACTACCAATGAGGGAACCTCATCTTCAATTAGTAATCGAAATAATATCCCTCGTTCGCTTACCAAACTTTTATAGGTTAGCTTGATTCCCTGAATAAACTCTAGTAGGTTAAATTCTTCATTATTTAACCTTAGCTTACCTGCCTCGATTTTCGACAAGTCAAGAATATCGTTAATCAAAGCCGTCAGATTATCTCCGGAGAACTTCAGAGTTTGGAGCATCTTCTTCTGGTCTTCTCGTGGGTTACTTTGTAGCATTAAATGGGTCATGCCCATAATTGCATTGAGCGGAGTTCTTATTTCGTGGCTAATCTGTGATATGAGCTTATCTTCAGTACCAACTGATTTTTGAGAAGAGTACTGCTTCAGTTTTATTTCTTGCTCCTTACGGTCGGTAATATCCAAAATACGTACAACAACTACATCATCTGAGGATGCTGACCCGCTTATCAGCGGTTTAACGGTAGTATTTCCCCAGAAAGAACGTCCATCGGGAGTTGTGTACTGAATATCCTGTGTCACCAGCTCCGTTTTAGTATTGAATAATACACGAAGTTGATCTGTCACTTGTGCTCCCCAAAGTGATAAAAATGCAGCACCAATGAGTTGAGAGCGGTCTTGTTGAAGGAGGTTAGTCGCTGAAGCATTCGCTTCAATTATTGATAAGTCAGAACTCTTTAGCAAAAAAACCACATCGGGCAAATAATCAGGAACCAACTGAAATATCTTCGGGTCAGTAAAACTCATTGCACCTAAAGTAATGAGTAAAGCAGGCGGGCTATCGTCTTTTTGAATTATTTTAAGAGTTAGATTAAACGGTCGATGCGCTTCATCCTTTTTCTTTATTAGGCTTACTATATTTGGCACGGATTGGAAAAAGGCCGAAGTTAGCTGGTGCTTTATCACGTCGCGAGAATCTGCTGGTATCAGCCCCATCACATCTTGTCCGTAGAGTTCACTTGATGAGTATCCCAATAGAACTTCAGCCTCAGGACTGATATAGCGGATTTTCAAATCTTCTTGTAGCAGAAGGCTAGGGTTCCCTTGTAAATCTTCAGCCAACTCGATAAGCTGCTGACCTTTTCCACTTGGTACCGATCGCAAAAGGCTATCTTCATTAGTATTGCTATTTGGCCAACGAATAGCAATGTATACCATCTGACTCTGATCGTTGAAGAAACGATGAATAGAAGCATCAACCAATAAGAATGAATCTGGTGACTGAAGAATACGCAATTGGGAGTTGCTTACCGCAACGGCATCATGGGCTTGCCCTTGGTTCGCTAGCAGTTTGGCATGATCATCTGGATGAATGATTGAGAATAGTGATAGTGAACCGCTTTGCTCTATGCCCAACGCTTTCTCAGTTTGCTGACTGACGTAGTGTATTATATAGTGAGCATCAGCCAGTATGAGTTCTTCTTGTGCTTTGGTTGTTGTTAAAATATTTGCTTCCACAGAGGCGATCTGTTCGTTGGCGACTATTCGGTGTAACTGATCATTTGCTCCAAAAATTCTGGTAATAAAATTAATAACCTTTACCTGCTCTCCACTTTTTCTGCGGGCAAGATAGTAATACTTAGAAAATTGTACTCTTTTTTGGTTGTCTTTCTCTATATCAGACAGAAGTACACTTCGGTAGGATGGGTCTATAAATTGTAAAAACCCAGAGTTAGTGTAATAATCCCCCAACGAATGCCCTAGCTGACGATGTGCATTGTGATTTACGTAAATACAATTCAGATCAGCGTCGTACACTGAAACAATATTGGGGGAATAATCTGCAATTGCTTTATATAGTATAATTAACTCTGAATCAGGCTGAATTTTCCGGATAGGCTCCATAATTAGAATAAATACATCTTCCTGAGAAGTGGCTGTATTACTGAGCCAGGCGTGAATAGGGATTTGAGCGTGGTCTGTCTCAATAATTCCCAAAAAATTATGAATTGCTATTTTTGGGGATGAGAATTTACTCAACATTTTCCGCAAAATCTCCTGACTATCAGATGATAGGAGCGAATAAACAGTGCCCGTAACTTGAAGATTTATTTCTGTAAAATACTGAGAGGCTGAAGAGTTTAGAAATAGTAAGTCTCCTTGCTTGCTAATAAGCAGCAGAATTTCATTTTCTTTATCTAACAAGCGACTAACCCTTCCTTTTATCATATAAAAAATCGGCCAAATACAAATATACTAAAAATATTACAAATGTATTATCTCTATTATTATTTCAACTTTTCTCATAATTATCTTAGATTATAATCAATTGCAGCTAGCAGTGCCTGATTTATCGTCTGCAGAAAAAAGTTAAAAACTCAAAAGTAGGTACACTTTCGTAGCAAATAGCTAAGTTTGCAGATATGAGCTGGTCTGATCAAAAAGATTTATCGGTAGCGGAGCGCATTGCCCGCATGTACCTCACTATTGGTGTGGTCAAGTTGAATGTGGAGCAACCTTACACTTGGAGCTCCGGATGGAAGTCCCCTATCTATTGCGATGGGCGCATAGCCTTATCGTATCCTCAAGTCCGCACCTACATTAAGCATGAGTTAGCAGAGGTGATAAGGAAAAGGTTTCAGGGTACTGAGGCGATTGCAGGAGTAGCTACGGCTGGTATTGCTCAGGGAGCCTTGGTAGCGGATGCTCTTGATCTACCTTTTCTGTACGTAAGGCCTAAACCGAAAACGCACGGTATGGCGAATCTAGTAGAAGGCGAAGTGATCGCCGGACAGAAAGTTGTGCTTATCGAGGACTTGGTATCTACTGGAGGAAGTTCGGCCAAGGCCGCTGCCGCCTTAGACCTTTCAGGAATGGAAGTGAATGGACTAATTTCTATTTTCACCTATGGTTTTGATCAAGCCCGCGAGCTATTTGCTAAAGCTGAGATTCCTTTTTATTCGCTTTGCAATTATGATGTCTTAGTGAAAGAAGCATTGGAACAGGAGCTAATCTCAAACGCTAGCCTGGTCTCACTACGAAGCTGGCGTACATCTCCTGACACCTGGCAGGGTCACTAGAGCTTAAAAGTCCAGACAGGGCGTTTCGCGTGATTTACCACATCTTCGGCAATACTACTACTTAATAGCCGACTAATGCCCGTTCTTCCGTGCGTACCCAGAGCAATCATGTCAGCATCAATATCTTCGGCGAAATAGATGATCCCATCTTCTTCCGGATCATCGTTGTAAACATTCATAGTGTAATTTTCTAGCTGGTGCTTCTCTGCAAACTCTTTCATCGCTTTTTTATAATAGCGATCATTCTCAAAATTACTCGGGGTATTTACACTTACTATATGAATAGTTGCTCCAAAAAGTTTTTGTAACTCCCCCAATTGATGAATCAATTTGGAATGATCTCCTCGAAAGTTAGTAGCAAAGGCAATACTTTTAATCTCCTCAGCAGCTACTGGTGTTTTGACGGTTAGTACCGGACAATCAGTTCGCCGAACTACCTTCTCAGTATTGGATCCTACAAAAATTTCTTCCAAACCAGAAGAGCCCTTAGTCCCCATTACTACTAAATCTACCTCATGTTCGGCAACCGTTCGGGAAATATGCTCAAATGGATGCCCTACTTCTACAACTCCCTCTAGTACAATATCGGCGTACTTGCCTTCCGAGGCCATTTCATCAAATTTCCTTTTGGCCGATTCTATTAGCTGGATAAAATATACACTGTCTTTAGCGTCCGGTGTAGAAACTTCTCCCATGGAACTAAATGATGAACCGTGCGGGGCTTCTACTACATTGAGTAATTGTACTTTGGCTCCGCTTTTACGGGCTAAGGTTGCTGCTAAGTCTAGGGCATAAGTGGCTTGTTCAGAAAAATCAGTAGGAACTAAAATACTTTTCATGGCAGAATATTTTGATAGAATAAAGTGTTTTTGGACTCTCTAATAGTCATATACGAAAAATGCGAATGCACTAGCCAAAATACTACCAATTTTCTTCAAAGCAAGTGTCCTAGTCCAAAAGTAAGTACATACACTAGTGTAGTAAGTGCCAGTTGTTTCAGATAGGGATCTAAATCGGCGGCTTGAGTTTTAGTCTGCACTGCTACTCCGTTTCTGATTAGTAGCGGAACGCTGATCAGGAAAATCCACTGATACACTGTGTTATACGATAGTAGTACGTAAACAATAGAGCACAGTACCCCAGATGTTAGTAGCACCCAATGGTATACCACTGCCTGGTTGCGTCCGAGGCGTACTGGAATAGATTTTTTTCCAGCTAACAAGTCCGTTTTTATGTCACGAATATTGTTAACGTTGAGCACGGCTACTGAAAACAAACCACAGCTCAACGCTGGCAGCAACGTAGTTAGGTTGAGGTAACCAGTGTGCAGATAGAATGACCCGAGTACTCCCACTAACCCAAAAAAGATAAGCACTGAAATATCGCCTAGCCCGGCGTAGCCATAAGGTTTTTTTCCGGCAGTGTAGGTAATTGCTGCGGCAATCGCCAGTAAACCCAGTCCTAGAAACACCGCTAACACCTGAACATTCCACTGGATACTGACCAACAACAAGGTAACTCCACTGATAAAAGAGAGTAAAGCGAACAGTACTATCGCCCGTCGCATAGCTGTAGGGGAAATTACCCCAGATTGTACCGTTCGCTGCGGCCCTTCCCGCCCAGCCTGATCGGCTCCGTGAACTGAATCACCATAATCGTTAGCAAAGTTGGAAAGTACCTGTAGTAAAATCGTTGTAAGCACTGTTAGCACTAGTACTTCCCACCGAAAGCTCCCTACCGAAGCCGCCAAAAATGCACCCATCCCAATCGAGGCCAATGCTAAAGGCAACGTTCGGGGACGAGCCGCTTCAATCCAATTATGAGTGTTAGGCATAATAATTTGTCAGGGAGACTGGAGACCGAAAACCGGAAGGATCATCAAATTTCGGATTAGCATATTATATACTTCTATCATATTTACTTTTCTCTAGATAGCATTAAATCCGTCTCAGGGACGTACAAATGTTCAAACTCCGGTCTCCGTAAAATCACATTTGCTCTGGGGCTTGAATACCTAGTAAACCCAATCCAGTACGAATGGTTTGGGCTACGGCAAACGATAATCCTACCCGAAATGCTACTTTTTCCTTTGCTTCCTCCGCAAAAATAGGCACTTCAGTGTAGAATCTGTTGTAGGCTTTAGCCAAGTCAAACACATACTGGGAGATGACCGAAGGAGAATATTCACTACCCGCCAGTTGAATTTTTTGAGGAAACGCCGTCAGCAATTCTACTACTTCTTGCTCCGAGGTCTCAATTGTCCCTATTGATTCAAATAACTGATTGTCTGTATTTTCCAGTTTAGCTTTCTGTAGAATAGCTGAGATACGAGCATGAGTATACTGAATAAACGGAGCAGTGTCACCCTGCAACTGCACTGATTCTTCCGGGTTAAATAGCATTCGCTTTTTAGGATCTACCTTCAGTAAAAAGTACTTGATTGCTCCCAATCCTAACATCTGAAATAATTCTTCAGCCTGATTTTCAGTAAGTTCATCAATCTTGCCTAGAGCTTCGGTTTTTTTGCGAGCTTCGCTGATTACTTCGTCAATCAGATCATCGGCATCAACTACTGTTCCTTCCCGCGATTTCATTTTTCCAGTGGGTAAATCTACCATACCATAAGAAAGGTGATACAGGCCATTGGCGTAAGGTCGCCCTAACTTTTTCAGAATAGAGAAGAGTACCTTGAAATGGTAATTCTGCTCGTTGCCGACAACATATACTAGTCGATTAAATGACCAATCCTGGTAGCGAAGCTCAGCCGTACCCAAGTCCTGCGTCATGTACACCGAAGTACCATCGGCGCGCAGCACCAGTTTTTCATCCAGTCCTTCATCACTCAGGTCAATCCAAACTGAGCCATCATCTTTTCGGTAGAAAACGCCTTTCTCCAGTCCTTCTTCCACAATATCTTTTCCTAGCACATACGTATCCGACTCGTAGTAAATCTGGTCAAAAGAAACTCCAATTTTCTGGTAGGTAGCATCAAAGCCTTCGTACACCCAACCATTCATTTTTTTCCATAAAGCCACGGTTTCAGCATCGCCCTGCTCCCACTGCTTCAGCATTTGCTGAGCCTCTTTTATCAATGGGGCTTCCTTTTTCGCCTGCTCTTCACCCATTCCCTGTTCAACTAATTCGCTGATTTCAGCTTTGTAATGCTTGTCAAATTCCACGTAGTATTTTCCTACTAGATGATCGCCCTTGATGCCTGCCGACTCAGGTGTTTCAACATTGCCAAACTTTTGATAAGCCAGCATAGACTTACAGATATGAATGCCCCGGTCGTTGACGATATTTACCTTCCGAACAGTGTAGCCATTGGCAGCTAAAATCTGCGACATGGCGTAGCCCAGGAAGTTATTTCGCAAATGCCCTAAGTGCAGTGGCTTATTAGTGTTGGGCGATGAAAACTCAATCATCACTTGCTGGCCATTATCAGGCTGAAACCCGTAGAGTTTATCAGACTGATAGTCCTGCAAGATAGATTTCAGAGTATTTACCCAAACCACATCCGACAATTCTATATTCAGAAAGCCCTTCACCACGTTGAAATCCTTAACAATCTCCGCGTTCTCCCTCAAATAGTTACCAATGGTTTCGGCTGTCTGGGGCGGACTCTGGCGGGTAATCCGGGCGAAGGGAAATGTGACGAAAGTATGTGATCCAGTAAAATCCTTACGAGTAGGCTGTAAACTGATTTCATCTTCCGAAAGCTGATGCTGATAATGCTGCTGAAAAGCCGCTTGAATTCCCTCGATCAGTTGTTTTTCTATATTCATAATTTCTTATCGTGTTATGATGTTAGAGTTACAGCATTAGCAGGTTTAGAAGGCCCCCGTGGCGCGGTTAAAAGTTACAGGTTGTATTGTTGAGGATTGGGTCTTAGGCGACCGCTACGCGGGGTTAGAAATAGGATTGTCTCGCCGACCCTCCACCTTTCACCATCTACCCTCCATCCTTTTCAGTTCTCCCTTATCCATTTTCCATTGTTTCCTGTCGATTGTTAGCTGTGAACATGTATTGCAAAGATGCCAAATTTGTGAGAATATTGCACCCTTTACGAGCGCGGTTACATTTTTAATATTCATGCGAAAGTACGCTGATTTAATTAATAAAACCTTCGATTTTCCCACGGCTGATTTTGACATACAAGCTGATGGATTGCGATTTCATGGCGTTCCTCTAATGGAGGTAATTCGTAAGTTTGGCACTCCCTGCAAGATTACATATCTACCCAAAATCAGTGATAGTATTCAGCGAGCCAAGCATATGTTTAGTGAGGCAATACAGAAGTATCAATACTCAGGGAGCTATCGCTACTGTTATTGTACCAAGTCGTCGCACTTCGAATTTGTGCTGACTGAGGCTCTGAAAAACGATATTCATCTGGAAACTTCTTCTTCCTACGATATTCCTATCATTCGTCATTTGCATCAGCGAGGGAAAATTGATAAAGACATTCTGATTGTATGCAATGGATACAAGCGGGATTTGTACCAGCAGTATGTGGCTGAACTGCTGAACGATGGTTTTCGAAACTGCATTCCAGTGCTGGATAACTTAGAAGAGCTCCCTTACTACGAGCAAGAGATCCAGAATCCGTTTGAAATAGGAATTAGAGTGGCTTCCGATGAAACTCCCCGTTTCGAGCTATATACTTCCCGACTGGGAATTCGATACAGTGAAATAGTAGATTACTACCGGGAGAAACTGGCGAATAATCCCAAAGCAACGCTCAAACTGCTGCATGTTTTCGTGAACCAGGGTATAGACGATTCAGCCTACTACTGGAGCGAACTTAATCGCTTTGTAGAAATGTACTGCGAACTTCGGCAAATCTGCCCAACCCTGGATACCATTGACATTGGTGGAGGCTTTCCAGTGAAAAATTCTCTCTGGTATACTTACGATTACGGGTACATAGTTGACCAGATTATCGAGAATATTCAAAGTGTTTGTCGAGAAAATAATACCCCTACTCCTCACCTACTTACCGAGTTTGGCATTTACACTGTGGGTGAAAGCGGGGCTACCATTTACTCAGTACTAGGGGAAAAGCAGCAAAATGATAAAGAACGATGGTATATGGTAGATGGCTCCTTCATTACCCAACTACCTGATATTTGGGGGCTCAATCGAAAGTTTATTATGCTGCCCATCAACCACTGGGATCAGCCTTACCAAAAAATAAACTTAGGCGGCCTTACCTGCGACAGTATGGATTACTACAATACTGAGGCTCACCGAAATGAGGTATTTCTACCCAGAATTCCGCTGAATGATCCGTTGTACGTTGGTTTTTTCAATACGGGGGCTTACCAAGAAGCAATTGGTGGATATGGTGGCATTCAGCATTGCCTGATTCCGGCTCCTCAACATATCGTAATTGATCGTAATGAAGAAGATGAACTTACCTATCAGCAGTTTGCCCCAGAGCAGGACAGCGAGTCTATGCTACGAGTGCTAGGGTACGCCACTACTACCTAGCCCTTGGTCTTTTTAGATTCTGGTTGCTTTAAAGCAGCTTCTAGCTCTTGCTGCTTGAGGCTTAACTCTTCGCGCGCGGCTTCTAATTCCTGCATTACCTGCTGCATTTCTTCTTTCTGAGCTTGCAACTGTTTTCCTTGATCGTTAGGTGCCATCTCCTTTAGTTTAGTGATGTCAGTGGCAAATTTAATTACCCTAACAGGTTGATCGCTTTTGTCTTTAATCACAGAATAATGCCCTTGGATATGTCGTTTAGAGCCATCTTTCGCCACTCGTTCGTAATGACCGGTCTGAAGTTTATCTGAACGCAGATTTTCCCAAAACTGTTGATATTCGTCCGATTCGGCATAATCAGGTGTTACAAAGATACTATGGTTCTTACCCTGAATTTCATCGATATCATACTTCATTAAAGATAGGAATGCTGGATTAGCGTCAGTAATAGTTCCATCCATTTTAAACTCAATACGGGCAATGCCACTTCGGTCAATGGCCTCAATACGGCTCTTCATTTCTGAAGTACCGCGTTCCATTTCCTCTTGAGTAGCCTGAAGCTCCTCCATGTTTTGCCGCATTTCCTCTTCTTGGGCTTGCATCTGCTCGGTCATCTGTTGCGATTCAGCCAACAGGCTTTGAGTGCGGGCATTAATTCTCACGGTAGATACTGTAGAGGCAATGCTTTCAGCAATTTTCTGTAAGAACTCTATTTCGTAAGGCCTAAATTCTTCAAACGAAGCTAGTTCAATTACCCCGTACACCTCCTCGTTAACGAGTAGGGGAACAATTAATATACTCGTAGGGTTTGCTTCACCTAAACCAGAGGCAATAGTTACATACTCATCCGGTACATCGGTAAGATAAATAGTGTCTTGCTCCTGCCATGATTGCCCAGCTAAGCCCTCGCCTTTATAAATCTTTTGATCCAGATATTTCTCCCGATCCCAGGCGTAGCATGCTTCCAACTCCATAAACGACTCAGACTCCTCTTCTCCCTGAATCAAATATAATCCGCCTTGGTTAGCATGCAAATATGAAATTAGATGAGATAAAATGGTCTGGGTCAGTTGCTTAATATCACTATTATTCTGACGTAACAACTCACCAAACTGAGCGGTGCCTTCGGTAGACCAATTACGCACTTTATCTTCTTCAGCTACCTTCCGTAGATTATCACGCATGTTGATCAGCGAGTTGCCCAAAATGTCTTCATCACTCAATGGGGTAAACTCAGCCTCATACTCTCCCTTACCAATATTTTCCGCAAATTCTGACGTATCCTCTAATCCTTGTACCAATTCATCTACTGCATCAGCCATTTGACCTACTTCGTCTCTACTAAACTTGTATGATTCTCGAATACGCTCTTCGGGTAAACGCCCCTTACCTAGCTCTAAAATAACTTTTTGCAGATAGCCGATAGGCCGAGTAATTTTCCGGCTAATCATGAATGCCCCTATCAGCCCTAAAGCAACTGTTATTCCTCCTAAGATCAGAATCACCTGACGTAATTGTAGATAGGAGGCAATATTTTCGGCCCGGGCTTGTTCGGCTTCCTTTTCTTTAATATTACTAATCTCCATCAGTTGCTGGCGAATCGCTTTGGTACGCGGAATTATTTCATCCTCAATCATACTTTCTGCCATCAACTTAGCCATTGGATCCTCGTAGTCTTCAAAAGAAATTAGGCTAGTCATAATTTCTTTTTCAGTTTCTATGAGAGCTTCAAACTGAGTAAAGACCGAATCTAGTCCTTTTGTCTGAGTGCTATCTATCCAAGCATCACCCAGCTGCACTAACACTTCTTTCTCTTGTGGATATTCTGCATGTAAATCTTTTAGTGCCTGCTTGTTGTATTCATTATTTTGCAGGTATACCCAACTGGTGATTAGCTTCTCTGACTCATTGACCATTGATATGAATCTGACAAGGGCATCATCTGAAGGATCTGTAACTTCGATAGTTTGCTCCGTCAAACCAATGCCCGAATTAAGCGTCACAATACTGATACCCGCATTTACGGCAAAAAGAATAATAAGCGTTAAAAATCCGCCGAGTATTTTACCGCCGATTGAGAGTCGCACTTTTTTCATAGCTATTTTTCTCTGCTAATTAGTCTATAGGTACACAGAAGCGTCTAGGAAGGATGGTGAATCGTACCTTACCCTAGCGATTGTATGCAATAATGGCATGATTCGGAGTATAAAAAAAAACGAACTCCCTTGTTTGATTACAAAGTAATATCCAGTGCATATGTGCTATAAAAACTAATACTCCGGATAAGTTACTCTGAGAGATTATTGGTGTAGATAGTCAATAGTGTCGGAAAAACCGTAGTTTTGTTCTGTTTTTACTGAGAAGTGGAAGTAGCACACGCTGATCAGCGTACCAAGTATACCTGCCATTCGTTCTTAAATCAGATATCTTGGTTAAGATAGCCCTCGGACAGTTTGTATTTTTTTTGAATTGTATCAATTTTCGTCATTATGATTGATAAACTTGAAGCCATAAAAGCCCGGTTTGAAGAGGTAGGGCAGCTAATGATCCAGCCTGATGCTATGGCTGATATGAAAAACTACACTAAGCTAACCAAAGAATATGGTGAGCTAGAAAAGATTGTGAAGAAGTACGAAGTATACCGACGGGTACTAGACGATATAAAAGGAGCTAAAGAAGTGCTGGAAACCGAAAAAGATACCGATTTTCGGGACTTGGCAAAATCAGAGCTAGACGAACTGGAACCCCAGCAAGGAGAGTTAGAGGAAGAACTGAAATACATGCTGATTCCGAAAGACCCTAACGATAGCAAAAACGTTATTCTGGAAATCAGAGCGGGAACTGGGGGTGATGAAGCTGCTATTTTTGCCGGGGATTTATTTAGGATGTACAGCCTGTTTGCCGAAAGCCAGGGCTGGAATTTTTCGGTCATCAGCCTTACCGAAGGTACAGTAGGAGGGTACAAAGAAATTGTAACGTCAGTCACTGGGGAAGATGTTTACGCTAAGCTCAAGTTTGAATCAGGAGTGCATCGGGTACAACGTGTACCGGCTACTGAGTCGCAGGGGAGGGTGCATACGTCAGCCGCTACGGTAGCGGTGTTACCCGAAGCTGAAGAAGTAGATGTGGAGGTAAATATGGGCGACGTTCGTAAGGATACTTTCCGGGCATCCGGGGCAGGCGGTCAGCATATTAACAAAACTGAGTCAGCGGTGCGCCTTACTCATATTCCTACTGGAATTGTGGTAGAATGCCAGGATGGTCGTTCCCAACATGCCAATTTTGATAAAGCCTTAACAGTATTACGATCCCGCATCTACGAACAGGAACTGGCTAAGCAAAATGCTGAAATCAGCGATCAACGTCGCTCTATGGTAAAAAGTGGGGATCGATCTGATAAAATCCGCACCTACAACTACCCCCAAAGCCGAGTCACCGATCACCGGATTAACTATACCGTTTATAACCTTCCTACTGTAATGGATGGACAACTAGGTGATTTCGTGGAGCAACTGCGAATTGCTGAAAATGCCGAGAAACTGCAAGAAGGATAAAGTTATGTTGAGTAGGAAGTGGAAAGTAGGGAGTGGGAAGATTATGTTTGGGGTAATCGTTAGTTACCTACTGTGGTTTGCCGCCTGCACTCCCGAGGAAGAAATTTTTACTAATGACGCAGTACAGCTCCAGTTTAGCCAAGATACTATTCAGTTCGACACCTTGTTTACTAGCCGAGGCAGTACCTCTCAACTACTCAAAGTCTATAACCCCAACCGAAATGCGGTAACAATCAGTGCCGTAGCCACTGGACGAAGTAGTGAGTCGCCCTACACTGTACTGTTGAATGGTGTACCGGGGCAGCAATTCGAGAATGTCCGCTTACTGGGTGGTGACAGTTTATTTCTGATTGTAGAAGTATTGATTGACCCACAGAATGAAAATTTGCCTTTTTTGGAGAAAGATTCGCTGGTATTTCAAGTAAATGGTAATCAGCAAGACGTAAAACTTATAGCTTGGGGGCAGGATGCGTACTTTCACCAAGGCTGGATTATTTCTGAAGATACCACTTTGCGAGGCGACCGTCCGTTTGTGATCCAGGATTCACTGTGGATTGAGCCTAATGTCACGTTATCCCTTGATTCAGGAGTACAGTTTTTCTTTGATGATCGGGCTTTCGCTCTGGTACAAGGCACATTACAAGCGGAAGGCACTGTTACCGCTCCAGTCGTCTTCCGTAACATTCGCACCGATGGTTTTTACGAAAACTCCTTTGGGCAGTGGGATGGTATAACGTTCACCGCTACCAGTCAGAATAATGTATTGGAGTATACGAAAGTACGTAACGCAGTCAACGGTATTGTGATTAACACTCCCGATGCTGACACAATTCCGGATTTAATATTGGCCAATACAATCATTGAAAATATGGCGGGTTATGGTTTGCTGGCTATCGGTTCTGACATAGAAGCTTACAATACTTTGATACACCGTTGTATTCTGGGTCTAACGTACAATTTGGGGAATGGCCATTATCGGTACCATCATTGTACGCTCAGCAACGGTGGGCGCTTCTATCCAAGAGAAGAAGAATGGATCTCGGTAGTGTTCTTGGAGGAGGTTCCCCGTGATAGTGAGTTAGCCTCTCTGGAAGTTTCCAGTCACCCTTTTTACGGTGAGCTAACCAATAGCATTGTATGGGGTGATTTATCCGATGAATTATTACTGGATGATCTATCTACAACTAGCGATATCCGAGTTCAGGCAAATCTCCTTAAATTCACTGATACTTCCAGATCCACCAATATTTACAATGAAGACCCACTTTTTGTAGACCCAATTGTCTTCCAGTATGAGCTAGATTCTTTATCTCCTGCTATCAATCAGGGTGTGAAAACTTCTATCCTAACTGACCTGAACGGCGCAGACCGCGATGACCAACCCGACTTAGGGGCTTACGAATATCAAAAATAAAGGATAACTGATAACAAATAGTTGATAATGAATGATAGAAAAGAAGGAAGCTAGAAACCTGTAACTCATCAACAACAGAATAATTTTACAATCAGCCATCGAGCAATTGAGCCATGCAAATGTATCAACAGGAGATCCGATTACCTTCTTACCCTCGTGGGTTTCATCTTATTACACCCCACGTTGAACGGGAATTTGCTGAGATTCGAAATATCCGCGCTGGGATGCTACAAGTATTCATTCAACACACTTCTGCCAGCTTAACTATTAATGAAAATGCTGATCCTACCGTACGGGGAGATTTTGAACGACACATCAACCGAATGGTTCCAGAAAATGCACCTTACTACGAGCATACTCTGGAAGGCTCAGACGATATGCCTGCTCACATTAAAGCCTCACTAATGGGCAGTAATGTACTAGTTCCGGTTACCCACGGACGCTTAAATTTGGGAACTTGGCAGGGAATTTATCTGTGTGAACATCGCAACCACGGCGGCTCCCGAAGGCTGGTACTTACCGCTTGGGGAGAATGAGCAGGGAGCTTGGCGCGGGGAGCAATAAGTGATGAATAGCAAATAATAGGCTACTAGGATAGGATATAAAAACGAATTCTGTAACACCACGCTCCCGGCTACTGGCAGCTAGTTTCATTCGCTTTTGCTAGCATCAAAGAGCTTTTTCTTCTCATCGCGGGTAAGGCTATCGTAGCCGCTGGCCGAAATTTTATCTAAAATAGCATCAATTTCTTCTTGCTTAGTCTCAACAGGAGCTTTAGCTTTTTTGCTGGTAGTATGACCGTTATTGGACTTCGATCGTCGGTACGATACTTTCACTTTAGGTTGACGTACAAAGAAGCTTTTAACAAATACTAGAAACTGCGTAACTGGACGACCTAAATCATTACCTCGCTGTAGTTGCTTAATGAATAAAAAGCCTAATCCGGCTCCTGCTAGGTGAGCTAGGTTTCCGCCTGCATTGCTGCCAGCAGTGCCTACGTAAGACATGATCACGAAGAATAGGGCGATATATTTAATACGTACAGGTCCTAATAAAATCAGAGGAATAGAGTAATTGGGCATAAATGTAGCGGCTCCTACTACCACGGCGTACACGCCTGCTGAAGCCCCTAGCATTTCTGAGCCAGTGATTTGATTTTGAAAGTAAGGAATCAGATTGTAAATCAGTATGTAGAACACTCCGCCTACCAGACCACCTAAAATATACAGGTTCACTACTTTCTCATCACCTAAAAACTCTTGAATAATTTTGCCAAACCAATACAGGAACAGCATATTGAACAGAATGTGAAGAAAACCTTCGTGGGTGAAGAAGTAGGTAACTAAGGTCCAAGGCTGATAAATAAGCCTGTTTAATGCCGCTGGAAGCGTAAGCTGATCTACAATAATCTTATAAATATCCCCCTCATTGGATATTGTAAGAGGAACCCAGATAAGAAGCAGGGTTAAAAATATGATCAAATTGATCACAATAATCTGCATCAGCCCATTATTAGGGCGTTGAAATGCATATTTTAATTCGTCTAAGATACTATTCATGGCCTACTACTGCTAATAAAACGCATTGCGCTTATCTTTCCATATTTTGAGTAAGATGAAGGCAAATAACATACCACCTAAGTGGGCAAAATGAGCTACGTTGTCGCCCGGTTGACGCGAAAACCCTGCCCAAAGTTCGTATGCTCCGTAGAACAAAACAAAATACTTTGCTTTAATTGGAAAAGGAAAAAACAGTAAAAATAATTCGGTATTGGGAAATAACAGCCCAAATGCCATCAGAATACCAAAAACCGCGCCCGAAGCTCCTACCATCGGAATGTTAGCTTTACTCTGAACAACTTGCTGAACCAATTGCCGTCCCTGACTTATATAAGAACTGCTGTTAGGGTTATCATAAAATCCATCAACTAATGCTTTAATCTGGCTACTTCCTTGGTAGGCAAACTCAGCCTCTTCTAATAAGAAAGTAGACAAACGCTCCGGAGTGGTCTCTTCTAACACCTGATCAGCTGCCTGCTCTAATTGGTACACTTCGTAGTAATTAATGCCTGAATACAGCAAACTCGCTCCTAAACCAGTTACTAGATAAAACACCAAAAATCGTTGGTTACCCCACACTCGCTCTAGCAGTGGTCCAAAAATAAATAGGGCAAACATATTACCAAATAGGTGAAATAAGCCGCCGTGAATGAATAAATGTGTTACAAACTGATAAGGGCGGAAGGTTTCAGCATTGATATAACGTAAGCCAAATAAATTGACGAACATATCGGTAGAAAATATCAGCGATTGCAAAGCAAATATCGCGATATTGATTATCAGAAGATTTTTAACCGTAGGGGTTAGATTGCCAAACATATTAAGCGTTGGTAAAAAACGTAGCGATTTTTTCTAGTTCGAGTACATACGTAGTTTTGCGCCCATCGGGTGCATAATCGGGTTGAATACAGCCAAATAATCGATCAATAAGTGCCCGCATCTCCGCTTCATCGAGCCGCTGTCCCGGTTTCATTGACATACGTCGAGCGATTGATCGGGCCATATTATCCCGCTTACTTAAAGTAAGTCGTTCTTGGTTGCTTTTATATTGTTCAATAATACCTTCTAACACCTCTTGTTCGGTTCCGGTTTTCACATCGGGGGGTACCCCTTGCACTACCAACGTATCGGTTCCGGTAATAGTGAACAGGAAACCCATCGCCTGTATTTCTTCGTCCAGCTCACGCAATAAGCCTAAATCAGGTGGCGACAAACGAATAGTTTGAGGAAACAATGATTGCTGGGATACTGCCGATTTTTTTTCCAAAGCTAACGAATACTGCTCAAACAAAATGCGCTCGTGAGCCGCTTGCTGATCAATCAGCATCAAGCCTGATTTTACGTGTACTGCCACATACGTATGATGAATCTGAAAGGGAACGTCACTGGTAACTCTTTGTCCTGGTTCCAATAGTACTTCATCGCGCTGCGAAGTACGGTTCACGGCACTTTGTAGCGTCAACGACTCTACATCTTCATTATTTTCGGTAGACTCTTCGGGAAAGTCAAAGTGTGATTTTTCGTCCGTAGGCTGATAGAGCGATTCCCAATGCTGTAAATTGGCTTGCTTGGTTTTCTCAGCACTTGGAAATGATTTGTACTCCTTCAGATTCAGGCGGGAAGGAATAGTAGTGGTAGTTTCTGTTTTCGGTGATCCAGATTCGGTAGCGGGAAAAATAGCGAAGTGGTTTTCTTCATCAAATACGGGAGTCACCAAGTTGGTTCCTAACGAACGTTTCACGGCTGCCCGCACAATAGCATAAACTGTCCGCTCATCCGAAAATTTAATTTCTGTTTTAGTCGGATGAACATTTACATCAATATACTTTGGGTCAATTTCCAGAAACAGGGTATAGAAGGGAAAACTACCTTCGGGAAGCATGGCCTCGTAGGCACTGATGACAGCATGGTTTAGGTAGTTACTCTTGATAAAGCGCTGGTTCACAAAGAAAAACTGCTCACCCCGCGTACGTTTATGAAATTCGGGTTTCCCTACATACCCAGTTACTCGAACATGATCGGTATCCTCATCGCAAGGAAGAATCTGGGAGGAATAAGCTCCCGTAAATAAGTCACCAATCCGAGCTGATAGTGATCCGGCAGGCAGATCGTACACCAGCTTATCAACTTGAAAGAAGCGGAACCCCAAATCAGGCCGAGCCAATACCACCCGATAAAATTCATCTATAATATGTCGCAGCTCCACTGAATTCGACTTCAAAAAGCTACGCCGGGCGGGAATATTGTAGAACAGATTTTTTACGCAAATATTGGTTCCTCTTGCCCCAGTGGTTGGCTCGGCTCCTTTAAATACTGACCCTTCCATAGTGATACGGGTCGCTAGCTCATCTTCTTCCCGACGGGTAGTAAGTTCTACTTGGGCTACAGCAGCAATAGAAGCTAATGCCTCACCCCGAAAACCTAGGGTATGAATGGCATAAATATCTTCCGTCTGCCGAATTTTGGAGGTAGCGTGTCGCTCAAAGCACATCCGGGCATCCGATGAGCTCATTCCTTTCCCATTATCAATTACTTGAACAAGTCCTTTACCCGAGTCTTTGACTACCAGGTTAATCAGAGTACTATCGGCATCAATCGCATTTTCCAGTAGCTCCTTTACTACCGATGCGGGTCGCTGCACAACCTCCCCGGCCGCAATCTGGTTGGCAATAGCATCCGGAAGAAGCTGGATTACGTCAGACATAAAAATATTTTCCCTCCGTATTTAAGAGTGAATGAGTAATAACTTTACTCCTGAGATCGACGCGACTTTCCAGTAATTTGTTTAAATCTAAAATACATATAAGCCGGTCCCAGTAGCAAAAGAACGTAAAAGATACTGTTTCCAAAGTAGAGATAACCAAAAATGAGTGTAAACAAGGTAATCATGATAATACCTTGCAACATATTCGAACTTTTGTTGTAACTAGCCCGACGGGTAAATGATCCCTGAATGGTTGAGGGCTGCCCTGAAGCTAACGATGAGCGTTGGCGTAGTTCTTGCTTTATTCGAGAAGTGCGCTCCTCAATATCCTCTTTGACAGGATCGTAGTAGCGGGGTTCAAAGTTAAATTTTTGATAATTCGGAAGCCGAGTTAGCGTAGGAATCTTCATAAGTTGTAAATTAACGGCTAGGCACTAAATAACGGACAGTCTTGTTTGAAAGGTATCAGGAGAACGCCCTCATGCTGAAAAAAGTTTACGTGCTTTTCTTTTCCACTATTGCTCTTTCGCTAAACTTAGTTTGGGGACAAAATACCCGTTCAAAGGACATTCTACCTACCCAACTGCCTAAACGCCTATCCCTCAATCAGTGGGTTCAAACTGCCCTAGATACACTAACCTTAGAAGAAAAAATCAGTCAGCTACTTTTTCTTCCTATCTATTCCACGTCCGACCATCAACAAGTGCAAGGTATAGAAAATCTGGCGAGAAGTCATTCGTTGGGTGGTATCATTTTTTTCCAGGGTCAGATGTCCTCAATGCAAAAACAGATAGACCGCTTGCAGCAAACCAGTGGCATACCTTTACTCGTAGGATTGAATGCTGAACAAGGTTTGGGAAGCACTTTAGATTCTACCTGGATATACCCTAACCTCCAGACATTAGGAGCTATTCAAGATTTATCTTACCTCGAAAAAGCAGGAGCAGCTATAGCCCGACAATGCCGCTCGGCTGGAATACATCTCAATTTCGCACCGCTCATCTCAGTAGGCCACAATGGTCAGAAGTATACCGCTAGTAGTGGATTTCATAATCAGCCAATTCAAAGTATACAGCAAGGCTTAGCCTATATGAAAGGCATGAGGGAGCATGGACTCATGCCCTGCTTTCAGCGGATTACGGAGAAAAAAACAGCCCAGAAAAGTGCTCAGTTGCGCGGAACTCTGCTGGTGCATACCGGAGCCATTGATCAGATTGATATTCCTCCTATCAGCACCCTTCGGCCTAATCAAACCACCTCTGTCTTGCTAGAGCAGGCGTTTCAACTGGAAGGTTTAGTATTTTCAGAGCCTTTGTCTGAGCAAACCTCTTTTCCCAACCTTGGGGTGAATGCCTTACAAGCTGGAAATGACGTAATTTTTGCTCCCGACGATGTACATCGGACAATCCGGGAAATTAGACGGGCAATTGACCAGGGGGTTCTAAGTGAAGAAACGATTAATCAAAAAGCTGCCAAGGTACTGCAATTGAAGTATCACGCTGGCTTAGATGCTTCAGTTACTTCAGATACCACTTCACTTTCTGTACTGCCTTGGCAGCATTCGCCTCGCTTACTAAAACAGCAGCTTTTTGAACAATCAGTCACTCTGGTACGCAATGAGCGGGATATTTTGCCTTTCAAGGTGCTAGATACTGCCCAGTTTGCTTCCGTAATTATTTCAGATAGCCCTAAAAAGGTTCAGCATTTTCAGGAATACCTTGATCAATATACCTACTTTACCCACTACACTTTCCCCAAAACTTCGGATCGTTTTGACTACGAACAGGCCTACCAGCGACTGCGTCGATACGACCAAGTAGTTGTTGCTATTCACGAACCCCAGCTTACTAAGGATAGAGTAATCCCTAAAAAGACGATGGCATTCCTGAAGTTTCTGCATGAAGAAACTAACGTTACTCTGGTATTTTTTGGTAATCCCGAACGCATGGCTCAATTCTCCCGCTTTAGTACACTACTCTGTGCTTATGAAAGCGATAGTCTGATGCAAAAAGTAGTACCTCAGGTACTGTTTGGTGCCGTTGCTGCTCAGGGTCGGCTTCCTATAAAAATCACCGATGGGTTGGCCGAAGGAACTGGCGTGATTACCCAGCCCTTGCAGCGCCTACGCTACTCCTTTCCTGAAGAAGTTCTCATACACCCTGATTCTTTAAACCGGATAGATTCATTAGCTAATGAGTCTATTAAGGAAAAAATGACTCCCGGCTGTCAGGTGCTAGTAGCTCGTCAGGGTTCAGTAATCTACCAAAAGTCATATGGCTACCAAACCTACGACTCGCTCTCACCCATTACTAATCAAACAATCTATGATATTGCTTCAGTTACTAAAGTAGCAGCCACGGTTCAGGCGGTAATGCTACTACATTCGCAAGGGGCATTTTCGCTAGATGATCGTTTTTCATACTACCTACCCGAGCTAAAAAATACGAATAAAGCCCGCATCACGATACGAGATGCGCTACTACATCGAGCGGGGTTACGTTCTTTTGTTCCGTTCTGGTTATTTACTACGGATGACGATGGGCTTAAGCCCGATCTATACCGAAACTATCCTGAACAAAACTTTACTCACCCAATTACAGTGGGACTCTACGGGGCACCTTCCTTGAAAGACTCGGTATGGAACTGGACCATACAATCTGAACTACGGCGGTACCGAGGAAGGCTCCCTCCCTGGAAACCCACCTATAATTATCGCTACAGCGACTTAGGGTTTTACATGCTTCACCGTCTTATTGAGAAAATTACCGATCAGTCACTAGACGAGTTCTTATCTCAAAATATTTACGATCCACTTGGCCTACGTACGCTGCGCTACCGACCGCTGTGTCAGTTTTCCCAGGAAGAAATTGCCCCTACTGAAGAAGATACCCACTTCCGAAATACACTGATTGAAGGCACGGTGCATGACGAAGGTGCCGCCTTGAATGGCGGGGTTGCCGGACATGCTGGGCTATTTGGCACTGCTAATGACTTAGCCATTCTAATGCAGATGAACTTGCAGGAAGGTTACTACGGTGGGCAACACTATTTTCCTTCCGGAGCGGTAAAAATGTTTGCCCAACGCCCCTACAACGACAGTAGACGAGGCTTGGGTTGGGATAAACCCGAACATTTTCACGACGGTGGCCCTACCGCTCCCGAAGCCTCATTAAGTTCATTTGGGCACTTAGGGTTTACCGGAACCTCCGTTTGGGCCGACCCTAAATATGACTTGGTTTATATCTTTCTTTCTAACCGGGTACACCCCAGTGCTCGCAATACTAAACTTCTTACCGAAGGCATACGTACAAAAATACAATCAGTCATTTACCAAGCGATGCCCGATTACCAAGGCCGTTAGGTAAACGCTAATAACAATCTTCTATACTAGACCGTTATTTTTCCATGAAAGTCGGCATTGTGTGTTACCCTACTTATGGGGGAAGCGGTGTGGTAGCCACCGAACTGGGCAAAGCCCTAGCGAAAAAAGGCCACCAAATTCATTTTATCACGTATTCCCAACCTAGCCGACTGGATTTCTTCAATGAAAACCTGACGTATCACCAGGTTGATGTGCGAACCTATCCCCTCTTTCAGTACCAGCCCTACGAGTCGGCTCTGGCGAGCAAAATGGTGGATGTAGCAAAGTACGAAAACCTAGATGTAATACATGCCCACTATGCTATTCCGCACGCTTCGGCAGCGTATATGGCAAAGCAAATTTTACAAGTCGAGGGTATTAGTATTCCGATAGTAACCACTTTGCACGGTACTGATATTACGCTAGTAGGTAAAGATAAATCATTTGCCCCAGTGGTGGCCTTCAGTATAAATCAGTCGGATGGAATAACTGCTGTATCCCAGAATCTGCGGGATGAAACTTATGAGTATTTTGATATTACTAAGAAGATTGAAGTAATTCATAACTTCGTAGATCTCAGTCGGTTCCGCCGTCAGTCTAAAGAACATTTTAAACGCGCCATTTGCCCCAACGGTGAATATTTAATTACCCATATGTCAAACTTCCGCCGGGTGAAGCGGGTGGAGGATACGGTTAAAGTATTTTACAAACTTCGCAAACACATTCCGGCTAAGTTACTACTGATTGGCGATGGCCCTGAGCGAGGTAATGTCGAGGATTTGTGTCGACAGCTAGGAACCTGCGATGACATTCGTTTTCTAGGTAAGACCGATGCGGTAGAAGAAATACTCTCAGTCAGTGATTTATTCCTGATGCCCTCGGAAAAAGAAAGCTTTGGCCTGGCTGCCCTAGAGGCAATGGCTTGTGAAGTCCCAGTAATTTCCAGTAATGCTGGAGGCCTACCCGAGTTGGTGACTGATAATGAAAGTGGGTTTGTTTGCCCGGTAGGTGATATTGATGCAATGGCTGAAAAAGCCTTACATATTCTTAACCCAGAAAACTTACCTCGCTTCAAGCAGAATGCATTGGCCCGAGCTAAGGAGTTTGAAGTGGACTTGATTGTTCCCCAGTACGAAGCTTTGTACGAAAGAGTCGCGAATAATTTACCTCAGGCAGTACCTACCTGATCTTACTTGAGAGAGCACTACCAATCTTCTTTTCTTGCTTAATTACCATACACTACCTTCAGCTATGCCTTTCAAGTTTATCTTCACCACATTGATTGCCTCTCTTCCAATCGTCAGTTATGCTCAAAAAGTAAATAATGAACTAGTTTACTTAAAGCAATTACCTCCTGGATTAACTCCAGAAGTTTTTGCACCAGGCTTTATTTCCCAAAAAGATGAATTTGAGTTTGGGTCAGTTTTCTCCGAAGATGGCACCGAGTTCTACTACGGGGTAGATGTAAACGGTAAATCTGAAACTCGATACACTAAACTGAAAGATGGTCAGTGGACAGAACCGATAAAATTATTTCACCACGAGCAGTACGGATACAATGATCCTTTTCTATCGCCTGATGAGCAGCAACTTTATTTTATCTCCAGCCAACCGCTAGACGGAACCGGAGCCAAGAAAGACATTGACATTTGGTACGCTGAAAAGCAAACCAACGGTTGGTCAGAACCCATTAATCCGGGAGAAATAATCAATTCAGATAGTAATGAGTACTATATCTCATTTACCGAAAGCGGCACGCTTTACTTTGCATCGAATATTCAGGCTACCCAACGAGGGGACTACGATATTTACGCCTCGCAACAAGTAAATGGGCAGTTTCAAACACCCCAACGATTGAGCGATGCCGTTAATACTACTAACTACGAAGCCGACGTATTTGTGGCTTATGATGAATCTTACCTAATCTTTTGCTCTCACCGTCCCGGTAGCTTCGGGCGAGGAGATTTATACATCAGTTTCAAACAAGAAGACGGAAGTTGGACACAGGCTAAAAATATGGGCAATGCCATCAACACTAAAAATTACGAATTTTGCCCCTTCGTCACCAAAGATGGTAAGTACTTCTTCTACTCCAGTGACCGCGACATTTACTGGGTAAGTGCCAAAATTATTGAACAACTACGAAGTAACGATTAGTGAATAATGAATGATGACTAATGTAGTCGAGACGTTAATCATTATTCATTACTAAAGCTTGTTGCAAATCTTCCAACAGATCTTCCGTATCTTCAATACCCACTGAAATACGTAATAGTTCGTCAGATACACCTACCTGCTTTCTTTCCTCAGTAGATAACTTGATGTGTGATGTTTTAGCCGGAGCGCAGATCAATGATTCTACACCGCCTAAGCTGATAGCGGGAGTAATAACTTTCAACTTTCGCATAAACTGCTCTGCCCCAGCACTACCCTCTACGGCCGGTTCAAAAGAAAGCATCCCCCCAAAACCCTGCATTTGCTGTCGGGCTATATCGTATCCGGGATGATCGGTCAACCCCGGATAATGCACTTGCTGCACTCTGGGATGTTGTTGCAAAAAATCGGCAATCGCCTGGGCATTTTTGTTTTGCTGATGCACCCGAAGCGATAGCGTTTTCAGGCTACGCTCAATAAGCGCACAAGTAGCTGCATTCACCGAACCACCTAAGTTGATCGCCGTAGCGTAAATTCGATCACGTAATGGTTGGGAGGTGATTACCGCTCCAAAACACAAATCGCTGTGTCCGCCCAGGTACTTCGTTCCACTGTGAATAACTACGTCAATTCCCAGGGGAATAGGGTTCTGATTGATAGGAGAAGCAAAAGTATTGTCAATAACGCTAATCAAACGATGTTGCTGCGCCCAACTACCTACCGCTGCCACATCAGTAATCTTGAGTAGTGGGTTAGAAGGAGTTTCAATGTATACCAGCTTAGTAGTAGTCCGTATTGCCGCTTCTAGTTGGTCGACCGTGGGTTCTTCTACTAAAGTGTAAGAAATTCCTACCCGCTTCAACTCGATAGTCACAAAATGATGGGTACCACCGTACAAATCACGCTGTAAAATCACGTGATCACCTGTTTCCAGTAAAGCCAGCATCGTGGTACTAATTGCCGCCATCCCTGACCCGAATAGCAAACCCGCTTCACCCTGCTCCAATGCGCAAAGCTTCTGAACTACTACTTCCTGGTTAGGGGTATTGTAGTAGCGCGGATAAATATTCTCAATGGTATCTAGGTAACCAAAAGCCGAAGAAGTGTATATCGGAGTATTCATCCCGTGAGCAGGATTATGGCTATTACTACCAGCGTGGACACAAGTGGTTGCTTTTTTCATGGGTTTCAGGTGTTCAGGTGTTCAGGTGTTTAGGCCGTCATGGAATGATGTTCAGGCGACTGTCGCCCGGTGTTCAAAGTTACTCATTATTCAAAAATACAGGAACACTTTCGTACAATAACACATTAACACTATAATACTTAAATACTTGGATTCCCCTATTGCCATTTGCTACCTATTGCAAGAAAATGACGACCGAAACCGGATCTGGCTTACGGAAGAACATTTCTACGTGCAAGTTAAAGGCAAAATCCGCCGATTTGACCTAGAACGAATTCAGCGAGTGGCCATCGAAAAGCGTCGGTGGTGGTTTCCAGTGGTGGCGGGAGGCATTCTAGCTCCGTTGAGTTTGTTAGCCATTTTACTTAACCTTTATAACCCCTGGTGGTTAATCAGCCTGTTAGTAGGCTCTATGCTACTGTGGTACTGGGGAGCTACACAGCATCAGGTGTTGGCAATTCACCAATACCACCATCGACAAGATATTCCTCTTATAATGGTGAGCCAAAACCTACACGCGTTCATACGCTTCACCAATCGGTTTCTACGACACGGATCACCCCCTCTCTACATAGAAAAAGAACCTAAAGCTTGGCAAGAGGCTCAACAGCGAGGCTATTACGCACCAAACGTACTACAAAAGCGAGGTTTTATCCCTGCCTACACCGAAGAACAATGGAAAGTTCAAAGCTCACCAACAGCAGAATGGTTAATAGTGAATCCGCTCAACGTTACATCTCCCATTCGTTACGAGGCTGAGGGAAAGCAATTACGCCCTCGCATCTACGGAACAATTCCGTTAAAGGCCATTCATAAGAATGACCTATCAAATTCGTACTAGCTTCTGCAACCTAATCATTACTACTTTCCTTACATATTTGCTCTCACCAACATTGTAAGCTAACTTTCAGGCACTATGACCTCAGCCGTTCAGTGGACTCCTCACGAGATCGCTTTTACCAGTCACATTACTTATCCGAATCCACTCTACGATGTTACTGAGTTCTACGCTGAGTTTACCTCGCCTACCGGACAAAAAAAGAAAATTTACGGTTTCTGGAATGGTGATACCGACTGGCGTATACGCTTTATGCCTAATGAATTAGGTAGTTGGCAGTACCAGACTACTTGCTCTGACTTAATCAACGCTGGGTTGCATCAGCAAACCGGAACTTTCAATTGTATTTCTAATCCTAATCCTTTACCGATTTATCAGCACGGGGCTATTACTCACCGTACGGGAGATTATCACCTCAGCCATACGGATGGCACTCCTTTCTTGTGGATCGGTTGCACTGCGTGGAATGGTTTGCTAAAATCTACTGATCAGGAATGGGACACCTACCTGAAACACCGAGCTGATCATCACTATACGGTAATTCAATGTGTAGCTACTCAGTGGCGAGGCGGTGATATGAACAACCATCTTCAAGTAGCCTTTACTGGACAAAAACCCATTGAGATAAACCCCATTTTCTTTCAGTACCTTGACCAGAAAATTGACAGAATTAACCAATATGGACTACTGGCTGCTTTAGTACTTCTCTGGGCATTACCTTACGGCGAAGGCCGAGAGTTAAGTCCGGGGTTTCAATTAGCCCAACCAGAAGCTATACTACTCGCTAAGTATTTAGTGGCTCGCTACGGAGCATACCACATAGTCTGGCTACCCGGTGGTGATGGCCTTTACGTCAGTATCTACGAAAACCGCTGGAAAAATATTGGTCGGTCAGTATTCAGTGAAAATCCCCCGGGCGTAGTTGCTTTGCACCCCATGGGTCGCTCCTGGGTAGGTGATGCCTACGCTGGAGAAGAATGGGTTGATATCATTGGGTATCAATCGGGGCATAGTGCCAACCAGTCGTCAGTAGAATACATCACAAAAGGGTCGGCAACTCGGCAGTGGAATCAGTTACCACCACGCCCTATCATCAATATGGAGCCTTGTTATGAGGAAATTTTCCATAGCATTACCGCGAAGGATGTACGTAACGCAGCATACTGGAGCTTATTTGGTACTCCAGTAGCGGGAGTTACTTACGGCGCCAATGGCATCTGGCCCTGGATTCGGAAGGGTGAGACTATCTTAAACCATGGAGAACTGAGTCGCCAGTCAGTTTCTAGTTGGCAAGAAAGCATTGACTTACCTGGTAGCCAGCAGGTAAGTTATTTGGCAGAATTCATTCAACAGTTCGACTGGTGGAAATTACGCCCGGATACTTATTTACTACTCAATCAGCCAGGGGATCAACATTACGATTACTTCGTATCGGCTGTACGTACTGAAGATTATACAACCTTACTTTTCTATATTCCTCACCCTGCTATCCTACTAGAGATAAAAAATCATTATCAGTTGTCTTATAAGGCTCAGTGGTATAACCCTGTAACCAATAAGTACATGGGGAAATTTGAACTAACTTCTAATAAAACACTGCAAATTACCCCACCTATTGCGGAGGCATTAGTACTTGTTTTACAGTCGTTTATATAAATTTGGCTTTCTCCCACCATTTCTTACACCCAACAGAAATTAAACAAATACGCGCATTTTGCTTGATAGCACTACAGTAGCTTTGCAAGAACGTAAAGTAACTATGTAGCGCAAATGAAACTACAAGTCCCCCACCTTCTTTTCTTAGTTCTTTTATCCTGCCTTTCTTACCAAAGCATCTTTGCTCAGGACATATATTATAGTCGCCAGAGCGGAAGTTGGAAAGATCCTAATACTTGGGCTACAGGTAGCCATGCAGGAACTGTAGCAGCTAATCCTCCGGGTGCAGCTAGCGACGATATTGTGATTATTGCAGCCGGACATGTAGTAGACTATAATGCTGATGATGATGCCAGTAATACCGCCACTATCGGTATATTACAGATTGGCACATCAGACGGTGATGGATATCTACGCTTTCCCTTCTCCAACCGTAATACTAATGATGATAGTGAGCTTGCGGGAGATTATGACTTAATTATTACTGGCGATGTCACTATTGCTGCTAATGGGCACCTTATCGCGGTGCAGGGGGGAGAGGAAAACCCATCGGGTAATACGATGAATGGCTCAGCTGCTGACCGCAATGGTCATGATATTTTTATAGGAGGTTCTCTATCTAATGCAGGAGTAATTGACCTACAAAATGATATTAATACTAACTACGAAGTAGAACTGCATTTTACTGGCACAAATAATCAAACGATTACTGGTAGTGGCACTTGGGATACTTACAATATCACCTATAATAATACCGGAACATCACCCAATAATCAAATCATAAACCAATCAGCTGATTTTACCACTTCAGTAGAGGCTGGAAGGTCTAATTTTACGCAAGGCACTTACGTGCATAATAATACCGGAACTTATAATAACCAAGCACTAAACAATGATGGCACTGACTACACCAACGTCTCGTTCGTTGTAGAACAAGGAGTATTTAACATGGCAAGCATTACCGACGCTGACCGTGAGGTGATATTAACCAACGGAAATATTACTGTAACTGGAGGACAGTTTAATGGCGGCTACAATAGCATAGGCGGCGGGGCAGCCATCATTATCCAAGTGGATGGTAACGTGAATGTCTCAGGAACTGGAGTACTTAATATTGGCGATGGTGACCCTGGAACCTCTACTATCCCTACGGATGGCACACTAACAATTGGCGGAAGCAGTTCCTCAATAAACGGTGCCACCTTCTACACCCGTGATTTAGTGCTGAGTGCTGGCGCAAGTTTAAGTTTAGAAAACGGTGCTGAAGTTTCAGTGGGTCGGGGTACCGGAGGTAGTATAACACTGAATGGCGCAACTAGTAACGGTTCTTCATTAACTATGAGTGGAGCTACTACTCAGCTTACTGTCTATAACCGGATACAACTCGGCGAAGAATGTTCATTCACTATCAACGATGGCGATGTAGATATTACTCCTGCTACAACCATTACTAATAACCCAGAGTCACTTCGATTAACTGGATCAGGTTCTTCCTTTACCATGCTCGACGGCACCTTAGATATTATGGCAAATTGCAATGACCGTAACAATGACGACGATGCAATTCGTCTGCAGGGAGCTAATTCGTCGATAGATATTCAGGGCGGAACAGTGGTATTAGGGAATACAGCTACGGGTACGGGCAATATCGATTTTCGTCAGGCAACCTCTGAAACTACCAGTTTATCCATTTCAAATGACGCTAGCGTCACCGTAGGTAACCGAATACAGCGGAGCACTGCGGGTTCAATTAGCAATATTACACTTGCAAACAATACTACATTTCTAGTAGGAACTGACAATAGTAGTGGCAACGTAGACAATATGTTTCACGAAGGCACACTCACCATTAGCGATAATGCAACAGCTCGCTTTGGCCGGGGAGGTGATCTCGATAATGTTACTATTACCGGTAGCGGAACTTTAGAAACCGGAACTACCGGAGGAACGCAAGTGGATATTAACGGCACCTTTACTTACTCCAGTGCCATCGCTACTTGTACCTTTTTTCGGGGTATGGATATTGAAGCAGATGCCAACTTGAATATCTCGGCGGGAACAATCAATATTTTACCCGATGCTACTACGGCTAGTGATACCCGCATGCAAATTCGTGGCGATCTTCTCATGAATGGGGGCACCATTAATTTGGGCGCAAGTATCACGGATATTACCAACGGAAATCTTTTGCAAGTATATGACGGGGGGACATTTACGATCAACACGGGCACATTTAGCATGTTAGCTAGTCCAGCACTCACCTCTCTTGCTAATCGTAATCCATTCAATATTGTTAATAATGATGCTGGAGAAGATGCTACCCAAGGCGATGGAGTAGTTACCATTGGCGATGGTTCAGGTAGTGCAAATACCGCTCAACTTATTATTGCCCCGAATTTAGCCGCAGAATTACCTTCGCCCTCTACTCGTAATATCCTGGATATGGATGGTGCCAATAGTGTACTGACCATTAATTCAGATGGTTATCTAGGTGTGGGAGGTGGAAATATTGGAAATTTACGTCTTAATACCAATGGGGCACGCTTTGTAATGAACGGGGGCACCTGCGATATTACTGCTTCACTAACTATCGATAATGGAACATCAGTGGAAGTGAACGGCGGAGTATTGAACGTTGGTACATCTTCTAGCAATGGTACCAACCGAATCATCTACTCCGCAAATCCCACGGCAATTACCAGCCTAACGCTTAATAGCGGCACGATCAATGTAGGTGATGGAAACAGTCAACTCATTATTGGTAACGATAATGAGAATCCGGCTTTCGGTACTGTTGATGCTTTTAGTATACTAGAAATTACGGGGGGAGCGCTTAACCTGAACGGATCATTCAATCTAGACGATGCCAATGCCCGCTTTGTAATGAGTGGTGGAAATTTCAACCTGAACCCTCAGGGTGATCAAAATCTAGATAGTGATATTGACATCTTTGACTTGGAGCAGGGCATTGTGAATATGAGCAATGGCACTGTTACCATTCTTAACCCGCACGCCGTAGCAGGCAGTGGTTATGCAATAAATATTAGTAACACAGGAAGTGGCGACAACAGGGTAAGTGGTTCCACAAGCTCTACCACCGATATCACCTTTGGTGGATCTTTCCGCTTTGGCGATGGTTCAGCGAGCTTAGATGGCTCTGAAGATGGTTTCGATCTCAACCTATCGGACGATCACACCTACGGTTCGTTCATTGCTAACAACCCTAATGGGAATAACCGACAAGTAGAATTCATTAACAGTGGCACTACATACAATCTAAATAATAATCTCATTGTTACGGCTGGTGCACTAGATATTAATACTAATATCATTAACAGTAGTGGTTCGGGAATACTCTCGCTGGCGGCCAATGGCCGTTTGATCATAGGTAATACCAATAGTGCCGACCATTTCCCCGGTAGTACATCACCATTTTCCACCTACTCGGTAGTTGAAGCCAGTACGGTGGAATATGACGGTGGCGGTAACGCCTTGGTTACCATGCCTGGCGGTGCCCAATTCGGCAACCTCATTATATCCGGTAGCGGTACAAAGACATTGAATGCAGCGGAAACTGTACGGGATACCCTTACCCTAGAAAGTGGCACCTTTGCCTCTGGTACTAGCCTAACTATGGGCACTAACGCTACGGTTCTCAGAACAGATGGAGTAATGACCGGAACCATTCAGGGTGCAAACGCTTACAATATCGCCTACGAAGGCACTACTAAAACTTCGCAAGCCCCCGAATGGTCAGGCAGTGGGGATAAATCGCTCATTGTTAACTTAGATGCTAGCGAAACGCTCACCCTGCACGATAATCTCACTGCTCAAGGTGATTTAACGCTTACCGAAGGAACTTTAGCCGACGCCGGCTTTACACTCACTGTGGGAGGAGACGTCAGTAACTCATCACTTCATACCGGAACCGGAAAAATATATTTAGCAGGAAGCTCCTCTCAACACACTATTGGCGGTGATGGTACCGGGCAATTTGAGAATTTAGAACTGGATGATGCTAACGGCGCAGTTTTTTCCGCTGCCCAAACCGTTAATAGCTTGCTCACGCTTACCAATGGTGTGCTGGATATAGATAATTTTCTACTTTCTCTACCCAATACTGCTAGTGTTAGCGTAATATCCCCCTCCGCTACTACCATGATTCAAGTAAATGGTGGAGTAGGTGCAGCCGGCGTACAAAAGGCTTACGTTGGCACAGGCACTGAATCCTTTATCTGGCCCATTGGATCAAACGGAAAGTATACCCCGGCTACGGTTGAGGTAATTAATGCAACCAGTGGCGGAACAATTACTTTGAATCCGGTAGATGCGGAAAACCCGTTTACTACCGATGCGGCCGATGTTGCCTTGGATTATTATTGGATTATAAGCAAATCAGGATTTGGCTTTGAAACGGCCAACCTTTCATTTACCTACGATCAAACCGATGCTACTGGCAGAGGAAATGAGTCGGCCTATGTTCCCGCTCGCTACTCACCTACTACCTGGAATAATATTAACAACGTAGCTTTGGTAGACGAAGCGACCAATACCATTTCATTTAACAACGTTACGTATATTGAAGGGCAGTTCACCGCCGCTGAACCATCGGAGTTTGGCGTAGTACTTACTTACTACAGCCGAGCCAATGGTGACTGGAATACCGCAAACTCTTGGTCTACGGTCGCATTAGGCGGAGCCGCAGCTTCAACCATTCCTGGTAGCAGTACGCCGGTAATTATCGGTAACAACAATGCCATTACAATCAGTAATGATAATACTACTGCCCCCAGCGTTGACCTACAAGCTACTGGAACGCTAGTAGTTGGTGACGCTACCACTGGGCATGACTTGGGTACAGTAAGCGGAGAGGGAACACTCAGTGTAGAGACTAACGACACTGACGCTACTGAATTTCCGGGAGGTTCTTACACTAATTTACTAGGAGCCACCGGAGGCACAGTGGAATACACTGGAACTGGAAACTACACTGCTTTAAATGCACCCACTGCTTTTCGTAACTTAACGATCTCAGGATCAGGAACCGTTACTCTGCCTGACGCAGATCTCACCTTGTCCGGTAACATAGCTTTTGATGGCACTGTTACCACACTGATTAGCAATGCAACTAATGGGGATGTATCCGTGGGAGGTAACCTAACTGTGAATAATGCTAGTGCCACTCTGCAATTCCAATCTGGCACTGACCGCAGTATTACTGTAACTGGCGATATTACTAATACTGGATCCCTACAAGTAGCTCCCGGTGGTTTCGCAACTCATAATATATCCATTGGTGGGTCACTCACCAACAGTGCTACTCTTGATTTAGCCAACGCTACCGGATTACATCACGCCAACGTAACTTTCACTGGGGCTTCTAATATGAGTATTACGGGGACCGGGGGAACGACCGATTTCTATCGTCTTATCGTTAACAAAGGCACTGATTTCTCCTCTGAACTTGAGGTAACCGCGACTAACTTCACACTAAGTGCTCCGACTAATACAGCAGAAAAAGCATTAGAAATTCAGAACGGAACACTGAAGCTAAGTGCGGCTCATTCCATTACGCTAAGCACTGGTGTTGGTAGTTTTTCTATTCCATCCAGTGGGGGACTTTGGATAAATGATGCCAGTGCAGTTGCTGAAATCACTTCAGCATCCTCTGATCTTTCACTAGCTGGTTTACTACGCCTCACTGATGGAGCTATTAATATTGGTGATGATATCACTGGGGTAGAACAAAACTCTATTTTCTACACCACCGGAAATGCTACGATAACGGTCGAAGGCGGAACGCTGACAATTGGCGGATCTGTTCGCCCTAACCCTAATACGGCTACTTTATCTTATAACCAGTCCGGTGGGACAGTCATTGTCGCTAATAACCGCAGCAGTAGCGAAAGCATAAATAATAATAGTGAAGCTGATTTCTGTATTGAAACTGGCAGTGGCAGCAATTTTGTCATGTCCGATGGCTTACTAGAGATCGTTCGCCGCAACTCTACTGCTGACGGTAAAGCTATCCGAATTAATAATGGTATCTCGCACACGGTTACCGGGGGGACTGTCCGAATACTCAACTCCAACACAGCTACCAACTTTGATGTCGGTATCGCCTCAGCTGCTCCTTTCTGGAATCTAGAAATTGGTGATGGGAATAGTTTTACTGAGCGAGTAGGTACCCCAAACGGAGGCGAGCGAGATCTTACCGTGTTGAATGATCTAACAATCAATTTGGTAGGTGGCGAATTTCAACTCTATCGGGCGAATTCTACTGATCCGACCCGGAATGAGATTGACCTAAACCTAGGTGGCAATTTTACTTTAACCAATGGCACATTTGAAGCGGGTAACCCAAGTGTAGTTACCTTCAATGGCTCAGGTCTGAGCGGTCAGACTTCTCCTCAGATCATCAGTGGTTCACTTACTTTCCGCAGTGTGAACATCAATAATACTAGCGGAAGTGTTCAGTTGAATAATAGTATTAACCTAGAAGGCGACTGGACTTACACTACGGGCACATTCAATCAGAATACGCACTTAGTGACCTTTAGTGGGACCACCAATCAAACTATCGATGGTAGTCCGTTTGACTTTGATGACATAGTCATCAACAACTCTGCCGGGGTTACTTTGGGTACCAGTCAGTTGACAATTAATGAAGACCTTAACCTAACCGATGGAAATTTAAATCTGGGAAGTAATCTACTGTCAGTAGTTGCCACTGCCACGATTTCTACTCCTACCTCATTCGGTAGTAGCCGCATGATTACTACCAATGGTGAGGATGCTGCTCAGGGCGTAGAAAAGACTTATACTTCCAATACCACATTTTTATTTCCTCTGGGTACGACCACAGAGTACACGCCGGCTAGTTTAGAGCTTACCAACCACGGTAGCAGCGGTAGCGGATCCATCCGGGTAAGTCCGGTAGATGAAAGTCAGGCACTTGCTCCTGCGGGTACTTCTTTACTGTACTACTGGATCACTGAAACCTCTGGCTTTAGTGCTTCTCCTGCTATCAGCCATACCTACACCTACGATGAAAGTGACGTAGATGGCACCGAAACCAATTACGTAGATGCCTACTTTGATGGCACAACCTGGATAGAGAATACGGGGGGCGTAGATGATGTTTCTAATACTATTAGCGTAAGTACTACTGATAACCTAAACGAATATTTTTTCACCGCTGGTGAAAGCCCTTTCACCAGCCCAACTACCTACTACAGTGTAACCGGTGGAGGTTGGCAAACTCCAGCAACCTGGGAGACTTCTACTGATGGTGTAAGCTTTAGTCCGGCAGTTTCTCAACCGGGGGTAGATAATCCGGTGATTATTAGAAATGGAGATGTTGTGACGATTCCTGCGATTACCTTAGTGACTGCGGCCAGTACCACGATTGAAAATACTGGAGTTCTGGATATTCAGGAAACCGATGGTAGTCTGTACGATATTAGTACCGTAGGCGGTACTGGAACACTCAGATTCACCGTAGGTGCCACCCCCGATGTTCCTACGCTGGATAACGACTTTATAAGTGCTGGTGGTGGCACAGTGGAATACGCCTACACTGCAAATAGAGATCTCCCTACCAGCCAAAGTACCTATAATAATTTAATAATTTCTGGAACCAGGCGTTACAACCATAGAGCAAATTACACTATTAACGGCAATTTATCCATCACTACTACTGATAGAGTAGAAGATAACGGTTTCACCTTTAGTGGCACCCCAAGTGGCACATTTACAATAAGTAGCGGTGCAGAACTAAGAGTAGAAGGAGCCAATAGCTTTCCTTCAGGCTTCGGCACTTACGGTCTTCAGTCGGGAAGCTTAGTGAGATATAACAGTAACAATGCCCAGACAGTAGCCTCACTTGATGGTGATAGTTACTGGGATTTGCAGTTCAGCGGCAACAGTACTAAAACTTTAAATGGCGATATTATTATTGATGACGACCTTACCATTGACCAAAGATCGATACTGTCCGCTCTCTCTTTTAATATCAACATAAGGGGAGATTGGAACCGCAATAGTAGTAATGGTAGTGCCTTTTTACCTGGTACAGGAACTGTCGTCTTTGATGGTACTTCTGCCCAGGAGATAGATCGAATCAATACTAGCAGTGCCGAAACTTTTGGTAATGTAACTATTAATAACTCAGCCGGAGTAAGCTTAGACAACGGAGGTGCCGAAGTCACTCAACTCGATATAACGGGAAATCTTACTTTTACTGATGGAACGCTCGGATTACAGAATAAGCCACTTACTGTGAGTGGTAATATTACTAATAATAGTGCTAGTACCGCAGTAATTAACAACGCCAGCCCAGTAACATTCAACAATACCTCGGCGAACCAGGAAATTAATGGTACCAACGGAGTAGATTTTGAAAATATCACGCTAGCCAAGGCTTCAGGTACTACGCTCACGCTAAATGTACCCGTAAGCATTAGCGGAACGCTAGATATGCAGAATGATGGGAATCTGGTGCTTTCGAGTACTACCAACGATCTAACGTTTGGCACTTCGGCTACGGTAAGTGGGACATTTAGCAGTAACCGAATGATTGTTAATGACGGTAGTAGTACTGCGTCTCAAGTTATTAAACAGGGTGATGCCACGGCTAACTCTTATGATTTCACTTTCCCTATCGGGGTAGGTAGCAATTATACGCCCGTTACGATTGATGCTACGACGATCACAACTGCGGGGGGTAGCGTTGGGGTACGATCCGTCAATGGTGACGGCAGTTATCCTTTAGTAGATGCTACCCGCATCATTAACCGCCACTTCTTACTCAGCCTTAACAGTATTACTGATGTTACCGGAAGCCTTGCCTTCACCTATGCTGATAGCGATGTGCAGGGTAGCGAAATTAACTATTTGTCTTGGTTGTATAATGGATCACTCAGTGAGGCCTCTAATGGCGTTGTAACTCCCGGCACCAATACCTTCGGCTCTACGAATATTACGGTGAGCGATGCTTCTACTGAATGGGTAGCCGGAGAAGCAGGTGCATTCTTCTCCATACTATACAGTCAGCAAAATGGGTTGTGGAGTAATAGTACTGATGTTTGGAATACTGCCGCCGATGGTTCTGGTATTTTCACCTCCCCTACCCAGTTTAATGAAGTAGAAATTCAGAGTAACCATACCATCACAACTGATGCTAATGATCAAGATGCTGCTGCTCTAATTCTCAACGGTACTTTAGAGATCAACGGAACAACTAACCATGATTTTGGACCAATCACTGGGACTGATAGTCTGATTCTCAACGATGGCGTACTTCCTGGATTCAATGTACTGGGAACAACCTTCTTTGATAATGGAACCGTGGAATATACCGACGCTGGTCCCGGTAGTGCCTACACTCTACCCAGTGAAATTCTAAGCTATAACAACTTGGTTATTAGTGGTAATCGTGATAAGATCCTCCCTGCAAATATCACCGTTACCAATGACTTGACCATAGACGGGGTGACATTGGATGCTGATAATACTAATAACTATAATATTTCTTTGGGTGGTAATCTCAACCTACTTAGTGGTGGCACATTAGATCCTCGAGCAGGTACTTTTGCTCTAATCGGGGCTACTGCCCAATCGGTTCCTTCTGGTATTACATTTAATAATTTACAGTTCGATAATATAGGGACAAAATCCCTTGCCTCAGGTGGTACCTTTAGTGCTAATGATTTTCGTATTCTTGCCGCTTCGGGCTCAGTGAACTTCGATGTGGGCACTAATATTACGCTAACGGGTGACTGGTCTAATGCCAGCGCAAGTGGTGCCAGCATCTACAGCAACGTAGAAGATTTAGTATTAGAGAATAGTGCTGACCAAAATGTGGCTGGCGCTAACACTTTCCACAATTTAAATATCAATAAAAGTAGCACTGGGCATACTGTAAATATCAGCGGTACAATTACACTGAATGATGGTGCTAATAGCGGCGATTTCACAATTTCTAATAATGATGCAGTGAGTGGGAGTGCCAATATCAACCTCCTTGGTAACTGGACAAACGACGGTACATTTTCTACTACTGGAACGGTTAATTTTAACGGCACACTGGCTCAAGCCATTACGGGTAGTAATACTTTCGGTTCATTAGTGATCGATAATGCTGCAGGCGTAACAATTGCCGATGATGTAACTACTACTATTGCCGATAACCTTACAGTAACTGGAAGTAGTCCATTCAACGTCGGTACCGGAACAGCTACAGTAGTGTTTGATGGCACGGGCGAGCAAAGTATTAATGGTGCTATCACCTTTAATAATTTAACTAAGCAAACTGGGGATACGCTAACTTTGAGCGGAAGTAGCACCGTAAACGGAACACTTACTCTCACTGATGGAATCATCAATACCACCAATTCTGATGTACTGGTGATCGGAGCCGATGGCACTATATCAGGAGGTTCAGCTACTAGCTACGTGAACGGCCCGTTACGACATACTGAGAACTCGACTGGAGCTGACACTAAACTATTTCCATTTGGTAGTAACGGAACCTATCGCCCAATCACCTTGAATTTAACTCAGGCTGATGCCACTACCCGTACTTACACTGGTATATTAACTGAAAGTGCTCCTGCCGAACGTACCTTATCAGGCGATTTGGTTCGGGTATCAGGTATTCGTCACTACACTATTACCCAATCTCCAGTAGCAGCGGTTGCTTCGGCTACCGTAACCATTAACTATAACACCGATGATGATTCGGATGATGGAGCCACACTGCGGATCGCCAAAAGTAATGGTGCAGGTAATTGGGTAGATATCGGGGGCACTGGCTCAGCTTCCGGTTCAGGTGCTGGAGATTTTGTAGCAGGGACTATTACTTCTAACGCATTTACCACCTTCAGCGATTTTGTGCTGGCATCATCTTCCGAGTCTCTCAACCCACTTCCGGTAGAGCTGATTGAGTTCCAGGCACTTTCGGTAGCTACCGGAGTAAATGTTTTCTGGACAACTGCTACTGAAGTCAACAATAGCCATTTTATGGTGGAGCGATCTTTAGATGGCTCACAATTTAAAGCAATAGCCCGAGTAGAAGGCACCGGCAATAGCATTAGCCCTATATCCTACGAAATTTTGGATGATAGTGCGCCCTTTGGGCTACTTTACTACCGATTGAAACAGGTTGATTTTGATAAAACTACGGCCTATTCTCCGATAATTGCGGTTGACAATATTCCTTCGGCGATAAAAATAAGTTTACAACCCAATCCGGTAGAAAATTATCAAACTACTCTTACTGCTACTGGAGTTATTCCTGAGCAACTTATTACTATTCGGATCAGCGATATGTCAGGATTTGAGGTACGCAAGTATCAGAAGAATGCTGATACTAGTGGAAAGCTTATTCTTACTGTGGCTGATTTGGAAACCCTTGCTTCTGGCGTATACACAGTAACTCTTACCTCAGGGCAATTTCGCTACGTAGAAAAACTTATTATTCCTTAGAGATTATATTGAACTCTTGCGCGTTTTGAAACGCGTAGGTTATAAACACAAAACTACCTCTTAATCGGAATACGATAGAACAGGTAGTAGTCAAAGCGAAATTGTTCATCTTGACTGCCGAAGCCATAGCCAGGTATTTCGTAAGGAACCAGTGAGGGGTCGCCACCCAGAAAATTACGCGCAAATTTGAACCGAAGGTTGTAGCCCAGAAAAATATTACGGTACAGTTGAACTTTCATTCCTGCCGTCATTTCAAACCAAATGGCCGCCTGACTATTATTTTGCGCCATGAGTTGCTGCTGCGGCCAAAAGGCATTATTATTCCCATTAGTGTCAGTTATATCATCGCGCGTCACAAAAGTCAGATCATGGCTCAATTGAGCTCGGGCAAAACGCAAACCGAAGAAAATAATATCTTCATCAGCTCGAAAGCTGGTTTTAGCCTGATTGGTCAACAGGTTCACATCTGGACCAATTCTGAAAAAAGAACCTCGGCTGCTGTATTGAAAAGGGTTTTCAGCAATATCGATTGACTCTAGGTCACTAGCCCGACTCAGCTCAGCCCAACCGTATTCGGCCACCATTAAATATCTCCCCAATACTACATCAGCCTGAAAACTATAATTAGTATCATCAGGGCGAAGAACAGTACGAATTATATTATTCACGGAAACACCCACGTGCAAAGCCAGTGGCTCATATTTACCCACTTCATCTAGAGAGTCTACTGCTTGGGCATTCACTAGAGTTAACCCAAGTATTCCGGCTAGCACATTACTCAATAGTAACTTCCGCATTAATTGGGTTATTGAGGTTGAATGTTTCGTTTTCAATTGCAATTGTATCTAATCGCCCTGGATTTATTCCCAGTCGCACGGAATCCAATCGGTAGCGATCTTGTGCCAAACAGTGAGCTGCCTGAAAGGTATCTTGCTGATAAAAAGCTTCCAGATCATATGTCATTGAGTTTTCTTCCTCAGTTTCTAGAAAGACTTGAACTTTCTGACTATCCATCGTAACCGGTACAGCTACCGTAAGACCTCCACCTTCGGGAATCGTATCATTCTGTAGTAAATCTTCTTTCCCGATAGAAGAATAAACTCGACGTACAAATATTGTATCGGTAACTTCATCATCCTCATCCTGAGGATAATTGAACCGCAACTGAAAAACATTCGTCATTTCGTAACGACAGGTAAATATTCGCAAATTAACTGTCTCGGCAACGCTGGCAACCTCGGCGTTACGCACCCATACTGAATCAAAAGTTGTTTGGGAGGTGTCAATACTGATACCAAAAAATCGCTGATCAGGTCCACAGTCAGGTGAAATTAACGTCTGTTCTCGCTGATAATTGAGTACTATCGTATCAATGGTAGAGGTATTGTCTATCTCACGAAAAATGTAAAGCGTCGTACTATTACTAGCCGGATCTAACGGAAACCCCGTAGGCGTTAGCTGAAAAGGAGTATCGTTTCCAGGCTTGAATATCAGTATGTCGTCTGCAATATCTTCCTCACTATTGCTCCCTTCATTACTAATTAGTTTTGTAAATTCCACACTAGCAACATTCGTAGAGTCCGTAGTACAGTCGGCTTCTTCTTCGCAGGCGGCTAAACCAAAAAAAATGAGCGCGATAAGCACGCCCAAGTGATTCTTTCTGTACCAAAATGCGTTATGCTTCATAATTGTTCAGCTTACCAACGCCCTAGCCACTGGCTTGTTGCCTAAGTGCAGCAGATCGTAAAGTAACGAGTGACAAATTTTGCTAATTTTACCGATAATTAAAAAGAAGTGAACGCGTGAAGACCAAAGGACGAAAAAAAGATAAAGTAAATATTGTAACGCTAGGCTGTTCCAAGAATCTGGTGGACTCAGAAGTGATGTTAACCCAACTCAAGGGAAACCAGATCAATGCCACTCACGAGTCAGAACAGGATGATGCTAATGTGGTGATTGTGAATACCTGTGGCTTCATTGATAATGCCAAACAAGAATCTATAGATACCATTTTACGTTTTGCTGATGCCAAGCAAGAGGGGCAAATTGAGAAGCTATACGTGACGGGCTGTCTCTCTCAACGCTATAAAGATGATCTGGAAGAGGAGATTCCCGAGGTAGATGCCTTCTTCGGAACGCTAGAGTTGCCATTACTACTAAAAAAATTCAAGGCAGATTATAAACACGAACTGGTAGGTGAACGGATCACGACTACTGCCCGCCACTACGCTTACTTGAAGATTGCTGAGGGCTGTGACCGACCCTGCTCCTTCTGCGCTATTCCGCTGATGCGAGGCAAGCATGTTTCTCAACCAATTGAGCATTTGGTAAAACAAGCTGAATCCTTAGCTCGCAATGGCACTAAAGAACTGCTGCTCATCGCCCAAGATTTAACCTACTATGGCTTAGACATTTACCGTGAACGCCGTTTGGCTGATTTGCTCCGCTATTTATCAGATGTAGAGGGTATTGAGTGGATTCGTCTGCACTATGCCTTCCCTTCGGGCTTTCCGATGGATGTTTTGGACGTGATGGCTGAACGATCTAATATTTGCAACTACCTGGATATGCCCCTCCAACACGGCTCCAGCCACATGCTAAAATTAATGCGCCGAGGCATTACCCGAGAAAAAACCGAACTACTCTTGGAGCAAATCCGAGAAAAAGTACCCAACGTTGCCTTACGCACTACACTCATCGCTGGACACCCGGGAGAAACTGAAGACGACTTTGCTCAGATGCTAGATTTTGTGGAAAAAACCCGATTCGATCGACTCGGTATTTTCGCTTACTCCCACGAAGAGGGCACGCACTCGTTCGGTATGAATGATGATATCCCCGAGGAAGTTAAGCAAGAGCGAGTAAATCAGGTGATGGAATTACAGGAAAAAATCTCGTGGGAGAAAAATCAAGAGAAAATCGGAAAAACTCTGAGAATATTGGTTGACCGTAAGGAAGGCGGCTACTTTGTGGGACGCACTGACGCCGATTCTCCCGAGGTGGATAATGAAGTACTGATTCCCGCTCAAGAAAATTATTTACGGCTAGGCGACTTCGCTCATGTAACCATTACCGATGCTTCTGAGTTCGACTTATTTGGAACTGTAACGCAGCCCACCAATTTAGACCGACACTTGATCTCAAATGATACTTGAAAAACTTCCCCTAGCCAAAACCAATCAGTTTAGTCCAATTTTTTTAGATTACTTAGCGAGCGACCCCAAACTTACTTCTTTTTACCATCGTCCGCCCCAAATCGCAAGTTTCACTGAGCAAATTGCCGAAAAGCAGCTCTCCGACGAACAACGATCGGTTCTAGTAGAAGTGCTGCAGCAGCAATATCAGTCATTGAGCACTTCAACGGTGGTTGATGAAAATATTCAACAACTAGCTGATAGTAAGACGTTTACCGTTACTACTGGGCACCAACTTAATATTTTCACTGGGCCGCTCTACTTTATTTACAAAATCGTAACCACCATCAATGCCTGTCGGGAACTACAAGCTGCCCATCCCGACTATCGCTTTGTTCCGGTGTACTGGATGGCTTCCGAAGATCATGATTTTGAAGAAATCAGCCATTTTAGCCTATTTGGAAAAACCTACACTTGGGAAACTAATCAACACGGAGCAGTAGGCCGATTTCACCCCAGCGGCTTGGCAAGCGTGCTAGATGAGCTACCCGAGAAAACTCCAGTTTTTGAACAAGCTTACCGCCAACAAGAAACTTTAGCCAATGCTGTGCGCTCCTACGTCAACGAATTGTTTGGCGAACAAGGACTGGTGGTTTTAGATGCCGATGATTCTCGGCTAAAATCGACGTTTACTTCGGTGATGAAGGACGATTTACTGAACCACACTGCTAAATACCAAGTAGAAGAAACTTCAGCCAAGCTGGAAAACATAGACTATAAAACTCAGGTTTTTCCCCGCGAGATTAATTTATTTTACCTGCGAGATGATAGCCGACAGCGAATTGTTGAAGAAGATGGAAAGTTCCAAGTACTGAATACGGATTATACTTTTTCGAAAGAAGAAATTCTACAGGAGCTTGAAGAATATCCGGATAGGTTCAGCCCCAATGTAATTCTACGCCCCCTCTATCAGGAAGTGATCCTGCCCAACCTGGCCTATGTTGGTGGCCCTTCAGAATTATCGTATTGGCTACAACTAAAACCAATTTTTGACCACTACAAAACAACTTTCCCAATACTGATGCCTCGCAACTTTGCACTGGTCATTAACAAAACTAATGCAAAGAAGCTACAGAAAGTGGAAATCCCAATAGAAGATTTGTTTTTGGATACCCAATCGTTGGTAAAAAAGTTTGTGGAAGATAATGCCGAAGCCAACATTTCACTAAAAGAAGAAAAAGCAACACTAGCACAGGTTTTTGAAAATATTAAAGAAAAAACTCGCGCTGTAGACCGTAGCCTGGAAGGTTTTATTGGCTCAGAAGCCAATCAGTCGTTTAAAAGTCTGAGCAATATTGAAAAACGACTCAAAAAGGCCGAAGAGCAGAATCAGGAAACTTCAGTAAAGCAATTAGAGGGATTAAAGGAAAAGCTCTTTCCCGATGGCTCATTGCAAGAACGAAAAGAAAACTTCCTCAACTTCTACATCAACAATCCTTCTTTTATTGAAGAGTTATTTGAAGTGCTCTCCCCGTTTGACTTCCAGTTTCATATTTTGAACGAAGGGTAAGATTGATGACCAAAGCGGAGCTACGTCGAGCGTACAAAGCCAAACGCAACGCACTAGCCAATCAAGAGTACATTCGGCGCAATCAGCAAATTTTTCAGCTCTTCCGAGATATTTTTCCTACTGAAGAAATTGCTACGGTGCATTGTTATCTAGCTTCAGAAAAGAAGCAAGAGGCAGGTACATCATTGATTATCAATTATTTACTAAATCAATCTGGCATTCGTATTGCTACTTCACGGAGCTATGCTAACGGACGCTTGACCCACCACCTATTTACTTCTGATACTAAATTAGAAACTAATCTATGGGGTATTTCTGAGCCACTGGCTACTGAACCTACGGTGGGTGTAGAGGAAATAGATTGGGTAATTGTACCTCTATTAGCTTTCGACCAACGAGGCTATCGGGTAGGCTACGGTAAAGGGTTTTATGATCGATTTCTGGCAGAGTGCCGATCCGATGTAGTTAAAGTTGGGCTTTCTCTGGAACCTCCGGTAGACCACATTACTGATACTAACTCGCACGATATTCCTCTTGACCAGGTAATTACTCCTGACAAGGTTTTTTCTTACTGAATAGCGTAGGAATTTCTTGTAGTACTAACAGAGGAATTTTCTGCTACTAATGGTACTTGGCGATTCTGACCTTCAGGCAACACAATGTATTTAGCAATATCACCTATCTTCTGTTGGGTTGTTACCAGCAATCCCGGTTTACCTAACTGGTGTATTTTGTAGAGCTGACCATTTTTTTGCCGAGTAGCGTAGTAAAGTTGCCCGTTTTCATTGTTCCAATACAGAGCATACGCTGTTTCACCAGAAAATGTAGTAACCGTTTCAATATGACTACCTGTCAAATCCGATTTTTTTAGTGCGGGTTGCCCGGTACTAACGTCCATTAAGTCAGTAAAATAGAGAGCTTCATTCTGATTATCAATAGCAAAATCACTGATAAAAGTAATGCCTAGTTGAGCACCAATACCCTTATTAATTAATACTTCACCCTGAGCGTTCATCCCAATTGCCCGAATTTCACCTTGCTTATTGAGCCAATATACTTTCCGGTTCTTCCGGTCAATTTCAATTTTCTGGGGATATTGCCAATCCGACAACTGCTGAAAATGATACTGTACCCAAAAGGGAGTTTCTCGATAATGCAGTTGATCATCGCAACGGGTAAGACCCAATACTGGAATAATCACACAAAGAAGTAGGGGTAAACGGTGTGGCATGGTTGAAGTTTGCTTTGTTATTAGTAGTTTAGCCCCTCTTATTGTCACCCTATAAACTAAAAAATACGCTACCTAATGCTTCTCTACTTCAGAGAGTAGAAATTTTTTTTTCTATTTTAGTTACAATTTACTATCCCACGTTTACCAAGCTATGAATAACAAAAAAATACAATCGGTTTACGAAGATCAAGACGTGATAGAGGCCATACTCCATAGCAATAGTTTAGACCCAATAGTTCGCCACTTATACCGTACTAATTTTGATAGCGTAGCTAGTTATATACGCTCCAATAGCGGCAACGATGAAGATGCAGAGGATTTCTTTCAGGAGGCTATTGTGGTATTTATCAATATTGTACGAAAAGGAAATTTTAGAGGCGACAGCAGCATTAAAACGTTTTTATACTCTATTGCTCGCAATCTGTGGCGTAATGAATTAAAGCGGCAAAACCGGGCACTTATGCGGGAAACCAATTATTACGAGCAGTCGGAAAAGGAAGAACGGGGTATACAAGATAGCATCAGTGAAAACGAAGTAAAGAATCAGCTATTAGACTTACTGGAAAAACTAGGAGATAACTGCAAAAAAATCCTTCTGATGTTTTACTACGAAAACCTGCCGATGAAAGAAATATTTCAGCATATGGGTTATGAAACCGAACAGGTAGCCCGCAACATGAAATACCGCTGTATGAATAAATTGAAAGAGTTGCTCAATGAGCATCCCGAAATGAAACAGAACTTTAGAAGTTTATTAGCAAATGGATAACATAAATAACACAAACCGGGCGGATTGGATAGACCGCTACGTACAGGGCAATTTGAATACTGAAGAACTTCAGAAATTTCAGACTACCATGCAGCAAGATGCTACACTACAACAGGAAGTTGAAGACACACAAATCGCGCAAGCCCTGCTTCAACACCAAGGCTTACGTAACGAAATACAGGCAATCCGAGCATCTATGAAAGCTGAGGAGAGTATAACCGAAACCTTAACTGAGATACCCAGTGCCCCTATTGCCTTAGAAGAACCTGTTGAAGCAACCGAAGAAAAAGGTACTGAGACCGTACCTATGTACCAATGGGGAGGGCGAATAGCGGCAGGACTGGCTATTTTTCTCATAGGTTTTCTCACAGTTCAGTACGCTACACTTTCACCGGAGCGTTTGTACGAAGAGAAGGTTGCGGCTGACCCACCTTACCTCGGTCTCTCTAACCGAAGTATGGAAGATCGACAAGATACCATTGCTGACCAGGTACGAGTAGAGTACCAATTTGGTAATTTTGAGGAAGTAATTCGTCTTTATGGCGAGCTAGAGAAACCTACCTTTGCCGAAACATTTCGGGTTGGATATGCCCATTTGCAACAAGAAAGAACTGATGAAGCTATTAATGCTTTTCAACAAGTACTGCAAGATCAGAATGCGTTTATGATTAGCGATAAGGCCGAATATTACTTAGCATTAGCCTATCTTCAAGATGGACAAATTGAAACTGCAGTAGATATGCTAGAAAACATTCACACTGATAGCGATCATGACTACGAGGATTCACTCAGCAGCTTGTACCTGTGGCGATTACGCTTACTCAAAATGAAATACTGATGCTAGGTGAAAGGAAAAAAAGTGGATAATTGATAATAGAAAGCAACCAAGCATCTGTTTATCAGCATTTTATATATTTCATGTCTGATAATTCTAATGTAGGGACTTGATTGATCAAGTCCCTATTTTTATAACCTACTAAGCAGCCTGTTTGCCCAATCGTTGGCGTCGCTTGATAATGATCAGCCCCACAGCTACAAATAAAATAATCACCCCGGCAATTGTCCACCAAACCCAAGAGTAGCTATCGTAAATTGGAGCGGGATCACCAATGAAAATAAAATTTGCCCAATAGTAAGGAGTACTTAGGTCTTTATTTTCAGGATTACGCAAGTAGTCAAGCTTAGCCCGCCGTAGCGCTTCATCCTTAGCATAACCATTTTTCAGATAATGATGCATCTGCGAGGCAATATCAGCTGCAGCTTTATCATCGGCTTTCCAAAGAGTCGTCATAATGTTCGGACAACCTGCGTAAGCAAAAGCACGAGCTAAACTGATGATCCCCTCTCCTTTTACTAAGCGTCCGTTACCCGCGTCGCACGAGCTTAGTACTACCAGATTTACACTATCTAATCGTAGATTATATAGCTCATGTGTATATAGCCGATAACCTGCGATAGACTGCTCGTCTTGCGGATAAAACGCAATGAATGATTGCAGAGGATTTTCATCATTTACTGAAGCATGGGTTGCCAAATGCAGGATATTATATGAACCTGCAATCTTCAAAAATAATTGTTTAGTCGCACTCTCCTCGAGATATAAACTACCTCCCACGTTGTTTACTTCTTGTCGGGAAAAATACAGCGGTGAGAGTGCGTTATCCCGAACCGAACGCACATTTCTTCCAGCAAAGGGAGCCATCGCCAATACCTCCTGGTTATTTGCTTCAGCAACCTCACGCAAATGAGCATTATATAAGAGTGTACCCGAAAAAGCATAGCTAACGGCATAATCATGAATCAGATATCGGTCGGCTTGCTCGTCTTCAGTTAACATCTCAAATGGAATATAGCTAAGTTCTCCCGCCGGGATAACGATCAATCGCTTCTTTTGAGAAAGATGTCTTGCTATCGGTTCTATCAACTTCTGGTACAGTTGAGCACTCCATACTGGCTGATATTCATCACCGTAGTTGTAAGCGAACAAATGTTCTTGCACATTTTCCTGGGTAGTTGTGAATATGCTATCCAGAGCCACCTCATGCATGGTTAAAGCATTACGCTCAATAGCAAATATATATAACTCATCTTCGCCCATAAAGTATTCCAATAGTAAGTCATCGTTCTTCAGCAACTGGGTTTGCCAAGCTGATAGATCAATCGTATCTTCTTGGTACTTAAGCTGATAATATTTCTCATCCTGCTGTAACTGCTTTACTATTCGGGCTAGAGCAATTTCTAGATCATTAATCTTCTGCCGATACTCTTCGTTCTGCGTTGAGTCACTGCTTTCTACTAGTTTTAGCCGATTAGCGGTAATTTGCTGCTTAATAAGCTTCTCTTCACTGATTAGGCTGTCATTCACCTCACCCGACGTTTTGATATCTACCTCCCGCAAAATTTCAGTAAGCACTGAAGCTTTACTCTTTTCAGAGAATTGTAAAGCCAACTCAGCATATTGCTCGTCCTGAAAAAGTTGGTAAAGTTGATAAGCGGTACGAATGGCATCTCCGTACAGCGAGTGCACCTGATTCACGAAAAACAGTTTAGCCTCTTCATTATCGTAGGTTTTTTGCGTATACCGTGCTACCCGAATAGCCTCCTGAAAGCAATTTAGGGCATGTACTAAATTCGTGGTATCTTTATTCTGCTCGAAGTACTTTACGAAAGCAGAACCTTTGTTTTGCAGAACTTGAAACTGCTTTAGTGGTAGTATCGCTTGATGACCCTCGGAAGGATTCTTCGTTACATCACGCTCATTGAATCCAAAAGTAGTATTAATCAGAGCTTTATGATAGTAGTTCAACGCCTGCCAAATACTATCTTGAGCAATTGCTATATCACCTAAACCTCGATAAGCACTAGCGATGTAAGTGTTTTTACCCTTTATCCCGTCTGTATTAATCTTGATCGTTTTCTGAAAATAACTAAAAGCCGAGTCGAGTTGATGCTTCTCAAGAAACAACGTACCCAAGCTATTATTAATAGGCATTTCTAAAATTGAATAAGTATTTTGCTGAGCTTTCTTTAGATAGACTGACGCGCTATCGTACTCCTGTAGAGCGATATATGAATTACCTAAACCCTGATATAGGAAAGGAAGGTAAGTTTGGTACTTCAAAACGCTTTTATATCGCTGCACAGCCTCTTGGTGGCGTTCTAGCTTAGCAAAGGCAACAGCTATATTAAGGGTAAAGATTACCTGAGCTGCTACATAGTCAAATCCATGCTGAGGCATAACCACTAGTGCCTTATCATAATAGGTCACTGCTTGCCTGTAATTTCCTAACGAGAAATTGAATGCTCCTAAAGAATTGTATAACCTTTCAATATCTTCTAAGTTTTCGCTGTAGCTTACGGCTACTTCTTCTGCTTTATCATAGTAATAACCAGCGGAATCATAATTACTTAGATAATAGTAGGTATTTCCAAGAAACACATATTCATTGTACAAAGAGGAGTCAGCAACACTAAGCTCATTTTTAATATTTAAAGCCTTATGATATTGCTGTTTAGCTAACCGTAACTCATTTCGATTGAGGTATATACTACCGATACGCTGATGACAAAGGGCTAATGTATAGTCCTGAGGACTTTCATCCTTTAACAAATCAATTGCTTTCTGGTAGTAATCAATAGCTACGTCATATGTCTCTTCACTAGCATTATCTAGATTAAAAAGAGCTTCTCCTCTCGCAAAATAATCTTTTGCGACAGAATCATCGATTTGTGATTGGCCAGTGAGAGAGGAAAAGCAGCCAAAAAGTATAGCAAACTGAACTACAAGTACCCTTGGCATATTTCATAATTATTACTTCAATCTTTATCTAGCATCGCCGATAGCAATAACGTAGCGGGGATTTTTTTCGATACGTCCATTGTCGGTAGATTGCCCTCGGTCCTCTATAGCTTCCAACAATTCTGGGGCTAACTCCTGGAGAGCCTCAAGACTACTGTAGTAATAGATGCGTAGCTCTACTGAAGATGTGGTTTCAAAATTATCAAACAGGGAATAGGTAATTGTGTAATCCCGAGCGAAGCCTTCAGGCAGTTGTTCACCTTGAAATTCTTCTTCTTGAATTGCTATTATAGTAGACCGAATATTAATTGAGCCATCTAGTTCTCCTTGTGAAGTTTCTTCAAATACCAATTCAGAAGGTGAAGCATCATAACTACCAATAGTAGAACGTTCACCATCTTGCTCATTAAATTCTGGGGTCAGAATACTTTCCCCTTCATCAAAGTTAATGATTCGCTCAGGATAATCTACTCCAGTAATGAGTAAAGTAGTTTGGCAAATTGTCTTTTTATCCTTAGAGATATAGGTAATAGTGTATTCAACACCCGAGGTACTGGTTTTTACACTTACAATACCTTTATCAGGGCTAATATCCAAGCCAGAAGGGTACGCGCTAAATTTTCCATCTGGTACGTAGCCACTGGCAAACGATGGTACTAAAAAGTCTTTTTCACCCGGAGCTACTACGTGCGTTTCGTAGTCTAGGTCACAAAACTGAGCTTTTGGTTCATCAATAAAAATATTGGTTTCGCAGACTACTTCTGATTCTTTGATGCGAAATTTTACTACGTACTCTTTACCATATTCACTGGCATTTACATCAATCACGCCAGTTTCGGCATCGATAGCTAATCCCTCAGGCATAGCGGAAAAGCTGCCCCTTGGCATTTCGCCATCAAACATAGGAGAGACGAGTTGATCGCCGGGAGCACCATCTGGATTGTAGACAATATTTTCGTAAGAAAAAGCGCATGGCTCGGGACCATCATCTTCGCAATCGCAAATGTATTCGCATCCGGAGAATAGAATTATAAAGGAAGCTAATGCTAATAGGTTGGCGGTTAGTTTTTGCATAATGCCTTTTTTAGGTTAGTAGTAGAGCTTGTGCAATTGTCACCTGTTCGCGTATCAAAAGTAATATTTTTTTGCTTTATTCAAATATTTTTTTTCATTATTTCATAGTTAAATGTATTTCTTATCAAAAAAATACTACCAATAAATACTTTTCTATCCATAAATCACCCTCTATAAATAAACCTTCAACACTCTCCTTAAAAATATATTAGTCTCTAATTAGAATAATATTTTGACTCTATCCACTTTTTTGTCACCCGATTACCCTCTATCTCTTCTATTAGGAACCTTCATTAAGAATTGAGAAAAGCTGCTCAGCTTTCAATCTGTACTCACTCACGCTGCCAACAACCTCCTGCGATTCAATTATTTTTGACTTTTGTATCTACTTCGCCACCTAGATTTACTCAACCTTCAATTGTATTATATAAAGATATAGTACATACCTGCTTAATTGGCTCTTTCTAAAAAAAATATTGGTATTTCTTTTGGTAAAATTGTAATAAGCTAAATAACAGGCATTTACTACAGGTTATTATGATGAATGATTCAGTTTCTGGAGAAGAGGTATTGACCCAAATTGGGCGAGAATTGCAGAATAAGATTGCTCGCATTCGTTCGTGTAACCAAACACTTACGACTTTCTTTGAGAACACGGCAGACGATGATCATAAAAAATACTTCTCTACTATTGAACAAGATTGTGCTGATCTAAAAAGTATTATTCACAACTTGATTGATCTGGATCACTGCTATGAAGAGAATCCTGATCTGAAACCGGCTCCTACTCACTTAAACCGATTTCTATCAGAACTCGTGAGCAGCTATGACTCAGAGGCCATTTACAAGAAGCGTATTAAACTTCATTTTGAGGACATTGACGAATCTATCCACATTATGATTGATCCTCAGGCCATTCGCCGGGCTTTTTCGCATATTTTATCTAACGCTATTAAGTTTTCTCAACCGGATAGTGAGGTGGTCATTAAAATGATCCGCTACGCCAATGTAGCTAATATTTCGGTAGCCGATCAGGGCATTGGTATTCCTAAAAAGCTACGCCCCTATTTGTTCAGCAAATTCACGAAAGCGGCTCGCCGTGGTACTAATGGTGAAGAATCAGCTGGTTTAGGATTATACCTAACCAAAAATATCATAGAAAAGCATCAAGGTAGTATATGGCTAGAAAGTGAAGAGGGTATTGGTACCAATGTCTTTATTAATTTGCCTATCCGCGACCGCATATGATATTAAGTGCTTAAATGTTTTGGTACTAAAGTATTATTGTTCTGGGTTTTGAGTTCTGAGTTAGCTTACTTGAACACCAAAATACTGTAATATACTAAATATCTCGTAGCCACACGCTATGGCCTATTCCTACATAAAAGCTCTCCATATTATTTTTATCGTTACTTGGTTTGCTGGGCTATTCTATATTGTCCGGCTTTTTGTTTACACCGTAGAAGCCCACGCTGAGAGTGAACCCAAGCGGTCTATTCTGTTAGAAAATCTCAAACTATGGTCAAAACTGCTCTGGTTTGGTATTACCTGGCCATCGGCGGTTATTACCTTGCTACTTGGTTCTTACTTTCTTCATTTCTACGCCAGCAATATGCCGAACTGGTTGTGGGTAAAACTAGGTTTTGTGGTTTTTCTATATATCTACCATCTACTTTGCCATCGCATTTACCAGCAGCTTCAACACGATGACGTCCGTTATACTTCTCAGCAATTACGAATCTGGAACGAAGTGGCTACCATTATCTTGGTTGCCGTCGTTTTTCTAGTGGTGCTAAAAAATACCCTTAGCATGGTGTACGGCTTGGTAGGTCTCGTCGCCTTTACAGTCATACTTATGGTAGCTATTCAGATTTACAAGCGCACACGCTCCCGAAGTAAAAATTCCTGATTTGGTGGAATTCACTATTGCTTTAAGCCGTTAACTCTAGAACACACAACAAAAGCCAATGAGAAATATAAATGCCATTATCGCCCTATGCTTACTCATAAGTGGATTATCTTGCCAGCCTAATACTCAAGATCAACAGGCTGATACTCTTCCTATTTATGGTCAGCGCCACTACGATGCCGCACTACAAGATACCGTCTATCATCAAGTTGCAGATTTTTCTTTCGTTAATCAGGATAGTGCCACCGTAACCCCTACAACATTTAAGGGAAAAATCTACATAGCTGATTTTTTCTTCACCTCTTGCCCTACCATTTGCCCAATTATGAAAAAAGAAATGCTGCGGGTGTACGAAGAGTTTAAAGATAATGATCAGGTAGCGATCCTCTCTCATACTATTGATCCTGAATATGATACCGTAGGCTTATTGCATGATTACGCTCAACGATTGGGCGTTAATAGTAATACTTGGCACTTTGTAACGGGAGATAAAGAAGCCATTTTTGATATTGGCCTGAAAAGCTATATGGTAACTGCTATGGAAGATGAAGAAGCCCCTGGTGGACTCATTCACAGTGGAGCATTTATTCTAGTCGATGAACAGCGACGCATCCGAGGTATGTACGATGGCACGGTTCCCGAGCAGGTAGATGTACTCATTAACGATATTCGTCGCTTACTAAAAGAAGAAAATCAGATTGCGACTTCATGAAACAAGCTTTTTGGCTTTTAATATCCTGGTTATTAATTAGTTGCGATGGCAGTAAATTTCAAAATGCAGCAACGCAAAACCTAAGCCGAGCTGATAAACTTCACTACGAACAATACATGATTCAAGGCCAGCAGCTCTACAATACACATTGTAGCAATTGTCATCAAGCTGATGGTACAGGACTAGGTCAATTAATTCCTCCACTAGCGCAAGCTGACTACCTGCTGAATGACCAGTCCCAGACATTTTGCATTATTAAGTATGGCCTGAACGATAAGATTACCGTAAACGGAATAGAATACGAACAACCTATGCCCGCCAATGAAAAGCTTACCAATATTGAGATTGCCCAGATTGCTACCTATGTGTATAATTCCTGGGGGCATGAATCGGGATTTATTCCAGTGAAAAGAGTATCTCAAGAAATTGATAAATGTCAATAAATTCTTTTTTTATTAATATTTTACTATAAAATTACATTCCTCGTTTATTGCTAAAATATCATAGCGAAGTAGAACGAAAGTTGCTTTATTTGTATTGATGCCAAAAAATAAGCTACTTATAAGCAATAATATACCGACTCAGAATCGTATTTTTAGAGAAATACCTTACGTAGGTGGTTACGTTTTAGTAAGTAATAGTATTAACCTTTGTAGGCTTTTGTAATGAAAGACAATGTCATACTAGATCGCATCAGCCGAGGTGATGAGAAAGCGTTGGATGAGTTGTACCGAAAGTACTACCGCATGATGACGCGGGCGATTATCAAAAATAATGGCACTGAGCAGGAGGCGAAGGATATTTATCAGGATGCTCTCATTGTCTTTTGGCAAAAAGCCGTGAGCCATCAGTTAGTGCTTACTTCTAAGATTAGCACCTACTTGTATAGCATCTGCCTTAATTTATGGCGTAAAGAGCTGGATCGGAAGAGCCGACTAGCGCATGAAGAGAAAGATGGAGTTGATTTTATTGATGATGAAAGCCAAGAGCGCAGTAAGATTATCCGGGAGTGTATTCAACAATTGGGTGATACTTGCCAAAAAATATTGATGTACTACTACTTTGATGATATGTCGTTACAAGACATTGCTCAAAAACTAGGATTTGCGAACACTGAAACAGCCAAAACTAAAAAATATAAATGCAAAAAGCGGCTAGATACTTTAGTAAAAGCCAATTATTCAGCCAGTGATTTTTTAGATTAGATTTTATGGATCAGCGATTTATATATTCTGAAAAAGTGGATCTCTATCTGAAGGGTAAGTTGTCTGAGAGTGATCAGGCAGCACTTGAGGAACAGATACGACAAGATCCATTGCTTCAAAATGAAGTAAAACTTCAACAAGAAGTGTTTCAGGCCATAGGTGAAGCTCGAAAAGCAAACATCAAAGCCCGTCTAAATCAAATTCCGGTTGAGCAGTCTCCGTGGATCTTCGGTTCGTCATTCAAAATTGCAGCGGTTGTATCAGCGTTAGTTGTTACCTCTGTGGGAGCTTACTTGGCACTTTCTCCTTCCGAAGATGAAGTTTTTACACAAATCAATATCACTTCATCCGAACAATCTATTCTAAAGAGACAATCAGTACAAGCTCCTCAACCAGTAGTGGTTTCTGAAGAGATTCCTGATGCAATAATAGCTGATCCTGATGAGAGCACATTAGTGGCTGATGCTCGTCCGGCTACCCCGCAACTATCGTCCCCCAAGTCGCCCACTATCCGTCGGCCGAATGTTAAGGAGGATTTTTCTGAAGATGCCGTTCAGTTAGACTACAGCGATTTTGTAATGCCTCAAAAACGGTCGCTACAATCTAACGCTGCAAGCGAAGCTAATATTAGTATAGAAAGCGTGCTTGATAAAGTTTATCCGTTTCATTATCAGTTTTACGAGGATAAATTATTTCTTCATGGAGATTTCGAGCAAGCTCCCTACAAGGTAATTGCGCTCAATACTGAAAACGGACGCAGACTTTTCTTAGAGTATACCAATAATTATTATCTGCTCGCGGAAAAGCAAGAAGTCTCCCCTCTGATCTTGATTCAAGATGCTACTTTGGTGAAGGAGCTACGTCAGCTGAGTGCCGCGAATTAACTGAGTTCCCCTGAAATTTCTCATGGTCGGATAGCCCTTCGGGTCGTACTCCTTTTGGATGCAATAGATGCATCACCGTACGAATGAAGATTTTAATATCCAGCTGAAGCGACTTGTGAGTAACGTACCACACATCTAGTTCAAATCGCTGAGACCAGTCCAATGCATTACGTCCGTATATTTGTGCCCACCCCGTAATACCAGGTCTCACCTGATGACGTTTTCGCTGGTTTTGATTATAAAGAGGCAAATATTCTACTAATAAAGGACGGGGGCCAATTAATGACATATCCCCTTTTAGCACATTCCATAACTGAGGGGTTTCATCAACTGAGTATTGTCGGAGCACTCGACAGAAAGTTGATAACCAAGGTACCTGAGCGAGTAACTCAGTGGAATACATCGTCTTAATTTTATACAAGGTAAAGACTCTTTCACAATAACCCACCCTAGCCTGAGTAAAAATCGGCGACTCTTGCGTAGTTGTTTTTAACAAGAGAAGTACTACTCCGACAATTGGACATAAAATCAATAGCAGAGCACCCGCAGCTACTAAATCTCCTCCCCGTTTAATAATAGTGTACTTCATCAGAAAAGCTGTTCAGGACAATAAATATCAGAAGCTCACACGAAAATCGTTATTATTCGTAAATTTGTGTTACTACTTTAAGGTTTTTACCACCTTTTTCTTACTTGTTATTAGTGCATGAGCCAAACTATTTCTGAAACAAACTTTCAGTTTCCTGGCCAAACGGGTTTTTACCGAGGCAAAGTCCGCGATGTATACTATCTAGATCGTCAGTTACTGATGATTACCACTGATCGTATATCTGCGTTTGATATCATTTTGCCCCGACCAATCCCCTATAAAGGACAAGTACTTAATCAGATTGCTTTTAATTTTCTGGTCGATACATCAGATATTGTTCCTAATTGGGCAACCAGCATGCCTGACCCCAATGTTATGTTGGGTTTTCACTGTAATCCGTATCCTGTTGAGATGGTCATTCGGGGTTACCTGGCAGGGCATGCCTGGCGGAAATATCGCGATGGTAAACGAACTTTATGCGGCGTTCCTCTACCTGAAGGATTACGGGAAAACGACCCATTTCCTGAGCCGATAATCACTCCAGCTACTAAAGCGCAAGAGGGTCACGACGAAGATATTTCCCGGGAAGAAATTATCCAGCAAGGGATCGTCCCAGAAGAAGAGTACGCACAACTAGAGGCATATACTCGGCAACTATTTGATCTAGGAACACGCCACGCTCGAAGGCAAGGCTTAATTCTAGTAGACACCAAATATGAGTTCGGCACATTAGAAGATAAAATTCATCTGATTGATGAGGTGCATACTCCTGACTCTTCACGTTACTTCTATGCCGATGGCTACGAGGAACGCCAGGAAAAAGGTAAACCTCAGAAGCAACTTTCCAAAGAATTTGTGCGCCAGTGGCTCATCTCCGAAGGATTTCAAGGAAAAGAAGGGCAAAAAATGCCAGAAATGACAGATGAAGTAGTAGAAAATATCTCAAACCGATACATTGAACTTTACGAGCAACTAGTTAACCGTCCATTTGCTCGAAATAAAACTGATAATATTCTACAGAGAATAGAGAAAAACATAATAAGTACCCTATAGTTAACTTTACAATTTAATTCACACTAATCTGGCTTTAGCCCATGAAATACGCAGTTGATAAACAAGAGAAGTACACCATAGTTAAACTCGATGAAGACAAACTGGATGCCTCAGTGGCTCCTGAACTTAAATCAGAGCTCATCACCATGCACGCCGAAGGTTCACAAAACATGATCCTTGACATGTCAAATGTAAAATATACTGACTCCTCTGGATTAAGTGCCCTCCTAGTAGGAAACCGGGTGTTCCGTGAAGATGGTGGAATGTTCGTACTAGCTGGTTTGAATGATCACGTGGTAAAACTGATAAAAATTTCCCAACTGGACAGCGTTCTCTCAATCTACCCTACTCCTGAGGAAGCAGTGGATGCTGTGTTTTTGAATCAGTTAGAGAACGACCTAAATAGCGAAGCTTCGGAAAGCGGGAACGGTAAGGATTAATTATTGTCTTTTCAACTCAAAATACTCGGTTCTAACTCAGCAACTCCGGCATTTGGTCGTCATCCAACCAGCCAATTGCTCACGGTAGGTTCTTACTATTTCCTGATTGATTGTGGAGAAGGCTGCCAAATGCAGCTAAGCCGCTACCGAGCGCGTACTAGCCGGATTAGCCATATTTTTATTAGTCATTTACATGGTGATCATTTCTTTGGCCTTATTGGTCTATTGAATACTTTGAGCCTGGTCGGACGGAAAAATTTACTAACCATTTATGGTCCACCAGGCTTGGATGATATTTTAACCGTGCATTTTCGGGTTTCACAAACAGTACTAAACTTTCCTGTGCAATTTGTGGAGCTACTGGCTACCCAACCGGAGATGATCTATGAAAATACCCAACTGACAGTAAGTACTTTTCCAGTACAACACCGGATTGCTTGTTGGGGGTTTCTGTTTCGGGAAAAAACCAAGCAACGACGAATCAACAAAAATACAATGCCAGTAGACCTTTCGGTAGAAAATATTCTTGCTTTGAAAAATGGGGAAGATATTATGAATGACGATGGTGATATTCTTTACTGGAATGAGGACTATACTTTACCTCCCCGCAAAAGTCGGAGCTATGCCTACTGTGCTGATACTCGATATTTTGATACGCTGGCTGAGTGGGTTGAAGGAGTTGATTTGCTCTATCACGAAACTACGTTTATGGATCACGAACGGAGGTTGGCTGAGCAACGATACCACAGCACTACCCTGCAAGCTGCTTCTATTGCTAAGAAAGCAAAAGTGGATAGACTATTGATTGGACACTTCTCAAGTCGCTACCGCAACCTAACCCCGCTTTTAGAAGAATCCCAAACCGTTTTCCCTAACACATCGTTAGCGATAGAAGGCCAAGATTTTACGATACCGGAATAATGCCCAATACTAGCTCAACTTCCAGGAAGAAAACCAATTTATTTATTGTACTCAGTGGAATTTTCCTAACCAATGCACTAATTGCCGAACTGATTGGGGTGAAGATATTTTCATTGGAAGATACTTTAGGGGTTCCCCGTGCCCAACTTCCCTTACTAAAAGATTTTGTACTGGATTTTAACCTATCAGCGGGGGTTGTGCTCTGGCCTATAGTATTTATTACTACTGATATCATCAATGAGTATTTCGGTAAAAAGGGGGTTCGGAAAATTAGTTTTCTTACTGCTGGTTTTATTGTTTACGCCTTCATTGCAATTTCTATCACAACCAATCTTGCTCCAGCAGATTTCTGGCTAGACGTAAACCGTGAAGATGCTAATGGTAATCCTTTTGATGTTAACTTTGCCTTTAACCTAGTATACCGCCAAGGTATGGGTATTATTGTTGGCTCCCTTTTTGCTTTTTTACTAGGCCAACTACTAGACGTTTTTGTCTTCCAGAAGCTAAGGCGAATCACTGGTAGTAATCGTATTTGGTTACGAGCCACTGGTTCAACTTTAGTATCCCAACTAATTGATAGTTACTTGGTATTGTTTATCGCGTTTTATCTTCTAGCGCCCTCTAATGCGCGTTGGTCTATTTCTCAGGTAATTTCGGTAGGAATTGTCAACTACAGCTATAAGTTCATCGTGGCTATCGCTATTACTCCCCTGCTGTACATAGCCCACTACATAATAGACCGATACCTAGGCAAAACCCTAGCAGAAGAAATGACTACTGAAGCAAGTAGTGACACCTCTTTTTTTTAAGAAGACCATGATTTTTCAACTAAGTGCCTGAAGGCATTACCCCTCTTCTCAGGTTATCACAGATTATGGCCGTAGCCACGCTTACGTTAAGTGACTCAGCCACACCAAATTGAGGAATATGTATTGCCTGGGTGACGTAACTAGCTACTTCGGAGCTTATCCCTTCTGACTCATTGCCTAGTACAATCAGTCCCTGTTTGGCAAAACCTAGCTGATGTACCGATATTCCCTGGTTCACGAGTGTTCCGTATACTGGTAAGTTCACTTTCTGCAAATAAGAAACCAGCTCCGTCCGATAGACAGGTACTCGTAAAAAAGAACCCATGCTGGCACTAATCACTTTAGGGTTGTATTCATCCGTAGTATCGTGAGAGCTAATAATCAGAGAAATACCGTACCAGTCTGCAACCCGAATGATGGTACCTAGGTTACCAGGGTCGCGAATTGTATCCAATACTAGTGCGTAGTTCGATATTTCCTCTGGTGCTAATTGGGAAGCAGGCATCTCTACTACGGCAATACCAGCGTTGTTGTTTTTAAATGACCCAGCCGATGAAATGATAGACTCTTCTGCTTGATAAATTTCTAATTGCGAGTTACATCTTTCAATTAATGACTGATGTTGGTTAATAAACACTGACGTACCGAGTAGCGTTCTAACTTTAAATGAGGAGATAAGAAGCTCAGCAATACTCTTGGCACCTTCTACGAGAAACAACTTTTCCTGGTACCGGTACTTTTTAAGCTGAAGGGATTTTATTAGTTTCAGCGTCTTTTTAGGAACCATACCGAAAGTAACGTAATTTTTTCAAGTAATCTGTGATTACCCGATTAAGTATACATAATGTCTTTCTAGCTTTAGTTAGCCTACTAGCAACTGGCTGCTTAGGAACACGCTACCTCAATGAGGGTGAATACTTACTTTATGAACAAAAAGTCAAGGGCACCCAACGAATAAATGAAGGTGAACTGGCCGATTTTTACCGGCAAGAGCCTAACCGCCGTTTACCCATTCTTCCGATAGCTCCCTATGTTCGATTATACCAAACTGGCCTCAAAAACTATGACCCTGAAGAGGTAGACCAGGAAATAAAGCAGGTGCGCGAGAAATATAATCAGAAAATTGATCAAGCCCAACGCCGAGGAAAAGACAAAAAAGTGCGTCGTTTCAAAAGAAAACAGAATGAGAAACTCGACAAACTAGAGCAAAAAAAGGAAGAAGGCAATTTGTTTATGCGCTGGGGCGAACCCCTTTCCATTTATGATAGTAGCAAAGCGGAAACTACCCGGCGACAAATGGAGAGTTATTTACACACCAAGGGCTTTTTTGATGGAGAAGTATCGCACAGTGTCCGAGTAGAAGACCGACAGGTGACCTCAACCTATACCATTATTGAGAAAGAGCCTTATCGCATCGACTCTATCTCCTATTTGAGTGAAGATACCACGATTCTTAATCTGGTTCAGAATAACCTCCAGAAAGAAGCAATCCAACCAAATCAAATTTATGATCAGGACGAATTGGGGCGATTACGAGAGGATATTGAAAATTTACTCAAAAATAATGGCTACTATGATTTTAGTCGGCAGTACATAGAGTTTCAGGTAGATTCAACTGTGGGGGAGCGAAAAGTGAAAGTATTTACTCTAATTCGCGAACCAGCCAAACGGGGCTATCATAAACAGTTTGAATTAGACTCCATTATTTTCACCACTGATGCTGATGTCCGCGGATACACTAGCGAACGAAGAGTGACTACTTACAATGATGTTACCTACCGCTACCATGAGTATCAGTATTATAAGAAAATTCTCGGGCGCCGCGTACTCATTCGTAAAGATAGCCTATACAGCCGGGAGCAAACTCTGGAAACGCAACGTCAGCTATCTAACCTAGATGTATTCAAGTTTATCAATATTAATTACGATACTACCGGAGGGGAGTTTATTGCTAACATTTACGCTAGTCCGCTAAAGAAATTTCAGACTTCTACTGAGGCGGGTTTAAATGTAAGTCAGGGTCTTCCGGGACCATTTGTCAATGCCTCTTTGCAAATCAGGAACGTATTCGGTGGATTAGAAATGCTGGAACTCAGTGGAAGAGCTGGCATTGAAGGTGTTCCCCCGGTAGTTGGGCAAGCTAGTAATAGTGGGAGTGGAGTTTTTGCCAGCCGCGAAGCCGGAGGAAATCTTTCTCTTACATTTCCACAGTTTATATTTCCTTTACCCGAGCGTTGGAAGCAGAGTTTAGGGCGATTTAACCCTAAAACGCGACTGCAAACGGGTTATAATTACGTAAACCGCCCAGAATATATACGAGCAAACTTTCAGACCTCGATGGCTTACACCTGGCAGAAGGGGCAAAAATCGCAGTATATTCTAATCCCTCTTGATTTTAACTTCATTGATTCCAGAATTAGGTCAGACACTTTTCAGACCATTCTGAATAATAGTCTAGAAACTTACGGTATCCCGCTAAATCGGTCATTTGAGCCCTCTTTTGTGACCAGCACTAGCTTTACAGCTACGTTCAATTTCAATAATTACGGTGCTAATTCTCTGCTGGGTGAAAACAACCAGGGAACCCCATCGTATCTGAGGCTATTTTTTGAGAGCGGTGGCACCCTACTCAATTTTTTCGGTACCCAAACCTTAGATGACGCCAACTTGGCTTACTTTAAGTTTCTGAAATTCAATCCGGATTTTCGCCAGTATATTACGCTGGCCAAAGATCGAACTTTGGCCTATCGGGTAAATATTGGTCTGGCCTTTCCTTACAATGAAGATCCTGATGATCAAGTTTTACCCTATGAAAAGTACTTTTTCGCGGGAGGAAGCAATAGTATCCGAGCGTGGCGCCCGCGTCGCTTGGGTCCAGGTTCGGTCAATCCCGATAGTGTAGATTCTGACGGATATTTCATCTACAACCTTGAACAACCAGGCGAAATACTCCTAGAAACTAGTATTGAGTATCGCCAAAAACTGTTTGGATTTGTGAATGGTGCTCTTTTTATTGATGCCGGAAACGTCTGGCGCCTGAGGGAGTTCCAGACTGACTCTGATGTTGAGCAGGATCGCCGAGGCTCAGCCAAATTTGCCCTCAATACCTTTATTCCTCAAATTGCTATTGGTGCAGGAGCCGGTCTCCGCTTCGATTTTTCATTCCTTATTTTACGTTTCGACTACGGAGTCAAAATATACGACCCTGCTCGCAGAGTATATGACTCCGACTCACCAGAACCTACCGGAAGGTGGATTGGTCAGAAATTTTCTCCCTGGGAGGAAATTAGCCGAGGAGTACTAAATATCGGTATTGGCTATCCTTTCTAGTATGTAGGTTTTACACCCTTTTCTTATTTTCCCTTACTTTTTCCTAATATTTCAGGATCTATTACATCATTACTTTCATCACTCAAGGGGGTATGATCAAGCAGCAAATAAAGTATTTATATAATTTTATATATTTTTTATTTACTTTTTATTATAAAAAATGTAGATTTGTATATAATGTTACATGAATATATAAATAGTTAACGTGAAGATATTTACTACCTACCTCCTAATTTTCTGGCTTAGTATTGTATCCTTACCAGCCCAGCACCTCATTTTTTCTGACGATTTTGAGACAGGTAATTTGTCAAACTCTTGGGTAGCTACTCCCGGTAATGATTATGGCGCAGTCCGAACGTTTCGGTTGACAGCTCCCGATAGCAATCATGTAGTCAGACTAGGTAAATTCCGCGACGGTAATAAAGATTTAATCATTAATCGTCTAGACTTACCGCTGGACCTGTCGCTTTATCTCGAAGTAATACTACAAATTGACATTGCCCACTACGGGGAAGAAACTCACCCCCAAGATGGCATTTACTTAAGTACTGATGGAGGGCGCTTCTTCACAAAAATATATGGCTTCAATTTTGATGAGTGGAGTGGCAGAACAATGGGTACTCTACCGCCTTTAAATTTAACACTACTAGCTAAGCATAAGGGACTTTTACTCAACAATGAAACTGTTATTCGATTTCAGCAATACGGTAGCCACGACTTCACCGGAAGTGCCGAACATAGCGATGGCATACAGTTAGATAATATCCGACTAACATCTCCTGAAGATGTTTATACAACATTACCATTTAAAGAAAACTTTGAAGGTGAACAATGGCACCCAGCCTTATCCATTGGCAATATTACTGAATCTAATAAACACTTTTCTCCTTTTGGAGTAGTAGAAACCGCTTATTACGACTCCTTGCAGGGACATATATTGCGAATGGGTAGCCAGTACGATGAACAACTAACCACAAATGCTCTCGATCTGAGAGTTGACTTATCCTCACAAAACGAGGTAGAACTTCTCTTCAAAATATTAAACAACTCCGACGAAACACACCCTCAAGACGGTATTTTTTTCAGTCCCGATGGAGGGCATAACTTCACAAAAGTATTTGATTTCGAGCTCGAACTCTGGAAAGAGAAAAAGTTTGGTGCTTATCCACCAATTAGTATTAATAGACTAGCCCGTCAGCACAATGTCCCCCTCACCAACCAGTTTGTGATCCGTTTCCAGCAACACGATGATGATGATTTTAAGGGAACACGATTGAGCAGTGATGGTATTTATTTGGATGATATTGAACTTCGGGAAACTACCATTACATATGCCTCTTATCCATTCTTAGAGACTTTTGAGTCTGATTCATTAGCGTCCTATTGGCGAGTCAGCCTACCGGACACAAAAGACACAACAGTTGCTGCCACTCCTATTGGAAAAATAGCTCTAGTTTCTACTCCAGAAGGCCAAGCATTGGCGTTGGGTAATAAAGTAGACCGATTCTATAATACCAATGCTCTTGATCTATATATTAACTTAAATCAGGCCATAAACCCCGAGTTAAGCTTTAATATTCTTAATCATTACGATGAAACGCATCCTCAGGATGGTATCTATTTCAGTCAAGACGGAGGGAAGCACTTTGTTAAGGTTTATAATTTTAATGGTAGCGACTGGGCAAACCGGACGTGGGGCAGGCTTCATGCATTGAATATCCAGGAATTGGCAACTAAACATCAACTAGCACTTACTGACCAATTTGTTATCCGGTTTCAGCAACACGATGATAACGATTTTACAGGTACTCGTACAGTAAGCGATGGTATTTACTTGGACAACATTAGCGTTCAGGAACCTAATTATCAGTATTATACTACACTCCCGTTCGTAGAAACTTTTGAGTCTGATTCCCTAGCTAGCTACTGGCGAATCAATGACCTGACGAAGACTGTGGATAAAAAATTGGTTCGCCCCGGCGGATGGGCAAAGGTAGATGAGTTTAGTCATAGTCATTCTCGGGTACTGGCACTAGGTCGGAGAAGCGATGGCGAATTGACTGCTAGTGCTTACGATCTTCACTTGGATTTAGTCTATCAATCCAATCTTGAGTTAAACTTCCGCATGTACAGTCACACCACTGAGTATCGCCCAGAAAATGGCATCTGGATTAGTGATAATGGCGGCAGAAGCTATAAGCTTGCCTACAACTTTAGCTCATCAGTGCCGCAGCAGTATATTCGCTATTCTCTCAACCTTGATTCTTTGTTTAACCAAATAGCACTCAATTACACTGAGCAAGTTATTATTCGTTTTCAGCACATTGACGACCGTAGTTTTTTAGGGGAAGATGGCTTTGTCAGTGGCGCTTTCCTAGATGATATCGTAGTAACCAATCGCCCTAATGCTCCCAATGTGCAAGATATTCGTCTGAATTATCAGCAAGATACTAGTCAACAACAGCTGTACTGGCCTCAGTCTCAGTCAGCCCATACTTACCAGATACAAGTATTTATAGAAGACATATCACCTCAGCATTTAGTAAATGAGCAAACGGTTTCTAATAACTACATATCCTTTCCTAAAGAAACATTAATGCCGGGTCATCTACATTATATTCGCATCAGGTCAATCAATAATTTTTCTGAGAGCGATTGGAGTATGCCAGTAGCTATTTCGGCTAATAATGAAGGGCAAATTAGTCTATCAACACTAGCAATCAAGTTCCCTTAACAGTTATTCTTAGCGGGAAACTCACTAATACCTCAGGCAAAATAGTTAGAGGATTCCTACGAATCCCTACTATCTTTCTATGGATCATATTTAGCAAACTACTACCTTCGTAAAGGTAAACAAGCCTTTAATTACTGGCAAATATGATTGCAAAAGAAGAAATAACTGTGTGGTTTCAGACCCTACAAGCTGATATTTGTAACGCTTTAGAAGATGCTGATGGCACTGGAAAATTTACCGCTGACGTTTGGCAACGACCGGGTGGTGGAGGTGGTACTTCTCGTGTTATTGACGATGGAAGCGTCATTGAAAAAGGTGGGGTTAATTTTTCAGCCGTATATGGTGAAACTCCCACTAAAATTCTAACCGCCCTCAACCTTGATAAAGCTAATTTTTATGCTACTGGTGTTTCTATTGTATTACACCCTCACAATCCGTTTGTACCGATCATTCATATGAATGTCCGCTATTTTGAAATGAGCAACGGCACTTACTGGTTTGGAGGCGGTATTGACTTGACCCCTCATTACATCGACCGGGAAGATGCCCAATTTTTTCACTCCTCTCTAAAAGAAGTATGTGATCGATTTGATCCGGCTTACTACCCAAGTTATAAAAAGTGGGCTGATGATTATTTCTACATTAAACACCGAAAGGAAACTCGGGGCATTGGCGGTATATTTTTCGATCGTCTTACTCCTAAAGATAATCAGTCGAAATCAGATATTTTCAGTTTTGTGCAGGCTGTCGGGCAAGCTTTTGCCCCGATTTATACTCATTTTATGAATAAGAACCGAGACCTGCCTTACAACGACCAGCATAAAAAGTGGCAGTATATCAGACGTGGCCGTTATGTAGAATTTAATTTAGTATGGGATAAGGGCACTAAATTTGGGTTAGATACTGATGGTCGCACTGAGTCAATTCTAATGAGTTTACCGCCTTTTGCTGCGTGGCGATACAACTTCACCCCACCAGCAGATAGTGCAGAAGCCTACACCATTTCGCTCTTGAATAAAGATATTAATTGGATTTAGCATTTATTTTCTAATATTTATAATGAAATAATTTTATAAATACAAGAAAGGTACATATATGAAAGGACTCTCTTTTACAAAAAGTCAATATTTATTCCGATTTTTGGGTATACAAAAGAAAGTATAAGGAATATCAACATGGATAATATGGATAGAACAAAGAGCTTAACTCTTGTGAGTATACTTTGTATAGCATTTGTCTCTCCGTATCTGGGAGTAGCACTTCCTAGTTCGGATGATTTGGTCAGCAAGGGACGTATACTTTTTGAGGAAGGTTCCTATAAAGAGGCCATCATGGCTTTTAGCCAGGCTATCGAGACTAACCCATCTAATGTACAAGCCTATTATCTCAGAGGAAAGACTAAGACTGTCTTTGAAGACTATCACGGGGCTATGAAGGATTACAATGTGGCAATTGAGAGCGATCCCAGCTTTGCTGAGGCCTATCTTGAGCGAGGAAATGTGAAATTTGCCCTTCAAGATTATTACGGGGCTATTAAAGATTATGGGGAAGCCGTAAAACTAAATAAAAACCTGGTTCAAGCCTACTATAATCGAGGAAAAGCGCGGCGCGAGCTACAAGTTTACGAAGATGCTATTAATGATTTCACCAAGATTATTGAGTTGAATCCAAAGAAGCCTGATGCTTATTACCTACGAGGCGTAATCAGAATTGAGCGAGGTTTTCATCAAGAAGGCTGCCTTGATCTTAGTAAAGCTGGTGAGCTAGGCGACTTAAAAGCCTACGAAATCATCCGTCAAGTATGTAATAAAAGTGCTAAATAAAGTACTAACTTACATACAATAGGTTTTTGCCAAATCTTCAGCCTCCCCTGAATATGAGTGAGAGGCTTTTTTTATGTCCTCACAAGCTGATTCACTATCACCTCGCTTAATCTGTATTTTTGCTCGTAGCAAATACGCGTCAGCATTAAAGCCATAGCTTATGATATAGTTATTGATGTGCTGGGTAGCTTGGTGTAGCTCACCAAGTTTGTAGTAGCAGTAGGCCAACCCGTAAGTAACCTCTGCGAACTTTTTACCCTGAGTTTGCAGCCCTGTATAATACTCAATAGCTTTAGCATACTCATCTAAATCAAAGGCATAAATACTAGCAATAGTAAGGTGTAAACTATCGTAATGAGGCCAAAGTGCTAACGCTTTGGTAAGTTGATCAATAGCTCCGTAGAAATCAGCACTACCCCGTAGATTCAGACCTTTCTGATACAGTAATTGTACTTTCTCACCGTCAGAATCAGCAAACTCTAAGCCACGATCTATATACTCAATAGCATAGCTAAACTGACCGTATTCCTCGCTCAGAATGGTACTGGCTAACAGACAAGCTTCCACATTTTTGCCTCCGAAATCGAGTATAGATCGCTCTAGACTATTGAGAGCAGCATAGTACTGTTCGGTCTGATAGTATTCTAATCCTTTATCGTAGTGATACGCCGAAGAGTAACTTGATAAAGCTACTGGAAATAAAAAGATAGAAGCTACTATGACTAAAACTAGCCCCGTCATACCTATGTACGTCAATTTTGAGTAGTAAACTGATACTGGTGAACGATAGGTATATTGAGGTTGAGAAGGTGCTGCGTACCTACGAGCTTTTTGAGATTTTTCATCCTCATATAGCCCTAGTAATAATGATAAATCGTAAGATGCTTTTTTATCGACATTCGAAAGAACGTTATAAGCCTCACTAATCAGCTTGAACATTTCTTCTTTATCCTTATCACCCGCATTTGCATCGGGGTGATAACGCTTTGCCAATTGACGATAAGCAAACTTTACATCTTCTGAAGAGGCATTATAGCCTACATCCAATACTTGATAGTAATCTTGGTAACTCTCCATAGCTCAATTCTTTCCTGCTTTGCCTATTCATACTGCCCGTAATTGATACCTGTTTCCGGGACAGGCCCGTACATATTGCTTAAATTCCAGGTTAAGTAGTACTGCTGCTAGCTGCGAGATTGATAGTTGAGTATACCAGCTAATTTTATCTAATAGTAGCCCATCGGGATACTGAGTAAGTATTTTATAAACTTTCTGTTCGTCTTCGTTTAATTCTTCCGGCTGCTTAGGTAATTTCAATTGTGATGCTGAGAAATTCTTTTCGTCTTCCAAATCCCAGTTAAGCATAGCGGCTATGTCTTCGCCCTGATGTAGCAAATGGGCTTTATGCTGCTGAATTAACTGATTGCACCCCTGTGAGTAAGTATGATGGATATTACCCGGCACAGCAAAAACCTCCCGATCGTAATCATTTGCCAAATCAGCCGTAATTAATGCGCCTCCTTTAGTCGCTGCTTCTACCACTACTACCGCATCAGCCAGACCTGCAATAATACGGTTACGAGCTGGGAATTTTCTTGCTTCAGGTTTCGTCCCTAGAGGATTTTCAGTTAATAATCCACCATTTTTCGTCAACTTCTCAGCATCTTTACGATGGATTGCTGGGTAGACCTGATCCATACCGTTGGCCATCACTGCTACGGTAGGCAATCCGTACTGTATCGCCATGCGGTGAGCGTGAATATCGATTCCGTAAGCTAACCCACTCACAACCAAAACGTTATATTTAGTCAACGTAGCAATGATTTTCTCTACGGCGTCTAATCCGTAAGAAGTAGCTTGACGAGTTCCAACAATACTAACTACCCGTCGGTAATTTAAGTCAGTAGTGCCTTTGTAATATAGGGTTAAAGGAATATCATAAATATGGCGCAAACGCTCGGGGTAATCAGGGTGCTCAAAGGTAAGAATACGTATTCCTTGTTGGCGGCAACGCTCTATCTCTTTATGAGCTTGTTCCAGCAGATACTGGTGAGTCTTTAGTGAATTAATCGTTTTAGGGCCAATGCCTGGAATACGACTTAAATAGTGAGATTTATCGCGAAAGACGGCTTCAGCCGAGCCACAGTGATTGATCAACTGGCGAGCAGTGGCTCCACCGATCATGGGAGTCATACTAAGGGCTATAGTATAAGCTGCCTTGCTAGTTGTATCGTTCACACCTAATGTCACTATTCCATTTTTTGCTTTAAATCAATTAAAAAAGAACGGACCTCTTTTAAGGTATCAAGCATATCCATAGTGTCTTTAGTAGCTTGAGTACCGCTTTTCAGTTTATCTTTCGCTCCTTGCAATGTATACCCTTTCTCTTTTACCAAGTGGTAAACCAGCTTCACCTTCTCTATATCTTCTCGGGTAAATTGGCGTTTACCATTTCTATTTTTCCGAGGGTTGATAATATCAAACTCCCCTTCCCAGAAACGAATTTGCGAAGCAGCAACATCCAGTTGTTTGGCTACTTCTCCAATAGAGAAATACTTTTTTTCAATTTCCTTTTCTTTGTAAGACATAGCATTTTCAGTAAATACCTGATCTTGCCACTATCATTGCAGCAGCTAAGTTAGCAAAATATTGGTATAATTCATAAAATAGTTAAAAAAAATATATAATTATTACATATTTATTCTATCACATCTTGCGTTTTCATTTTCACCTACATAGAAAACTTCTCAAGACGAATCTAAACCAGTTTGCACAAACCTCATATTGCCATCGCAAGTTGTATAATATTCATAATCAACAACTTACATCGTAAATACATCTACTACATTTTTGTAATGACACTTTTTTGTCAAACTTATCGTACGCTTGAAAGCAGCAGCTTGAAAAAAAGTGTAATATTCCGTGAAGCTTACTTTCGTAAGATATGCCAGAATCTACAAATTAAACAGAGATATATCTGCTTATCGATAAGAAAATTATTCCGAATCATAGCGTGGTGACGCTACATTACTTCAACTGCATATCTTCAATGATTGACTCTACTTTTTTACCAAGCTGATCCCATTTCTGAGCGAACTCTGACCGATCAGAAAGGGCATCATTAACACTAAAATAGAATTTGATTTTGGGTTCCGTTCCTGATGGGCGAGCTGATACTTTAGTGCCCTTCTCAGTAAAAAATTGCAGCACGTTCGATTCTGGGAAGTTAATTGGACGCTGAGTATCGGAAGCTGTATCCGTTTCGGTACCTCGTAAGTAATCAACGATTGTTATTACTTTTTCTCCAATAATTGCTTGGGGCGGATTTTCTCGCAGCTCACGCATCATTTGGCGAATTTCTTCTACCCCACTCTTGCCTTTTTTAGTTAGAGAAACCAGTGACTCGCGATACAGGCCAAAATGTTCGTAAGTTTCTAGCAGAAAATCGTACAGGCTCATGCCTTGGTCTTTCACATAGGCTGTCATCTCGGCAATCATAGCGCAGGAAGCTACCGCATCTTTATCACGCACAAAATCACCAATCAGATAGCCGTAGCTCTCCTCTCCTCCACCAATAAAGGTTTGCTGACCTTCTTTATCTTTAATTAGCGCAGCAATGTATTTGAAACCAGTAAGGGTATCATAACAATCTACTTCGTAGTACTCAGCTACCTTACGAATGAGTTCAGTGGTCACAATAGTCTTAGCAACAAACTGTTTACCATCCAGCTTTCCAGCTTCTTTCCATTTCTTGAGCAAGTAATGGACGAGCATACTTCCGGCCTGATTACCATTTAGTATCTCAAATTCGCCGTTGAGGTTTTTGGCAGCAATACCCACCCGATCAGCATCTGGGTCAGTGCCCATAACCAGGTCAGCATCCATTTCAGTAGCTTGGCGAATAGCAATGCTGAGGGCTTCGCTTTCTTCAGGATTAGGATACACCACCGTAGGAAAGTCTCCGTTGCCATCGGGCTCAGCTTGCTCCTCCACTACATGTACATTAGTAAAACCTAATTTTTCCAAAACAGGCGGCACCAAGGTCACGCCTGTTCCGTGAATCGGGGTAAAGACAATCTTCAGATCATGCTGATTCTTAATAGCTTCCGGTGAAAGCGACAATGCTTTAATATCATTTAGGTACTGGTTGTCAATATCAGTCCCAACCATCTTCACCTTCGTATCATCTCGGTCAAATTTTACGGCTTCTAGTCCTTCAATAGCATCTACTTCTTCAATCACATTCTTATCGTGAGGAGGCACTAGCTGGGCACCATCGTTCCAGTAGGCTTTGTAGCCATTATATTCTTTTGGGTTATGCGAAGCCGTTAAAACCACCCCACTGTGGCAGTCTAGTTGACGGATCGCATAAGAAAGTTCGGGCGTAGGTCGCAAGCCATCGAAAAAATAAACCTGAATACCGTTAGCTGAAAATACATCAGCGGTTACTTCAGCAAAGTAGCGGCTGTTGTTCCGACTATCGTGGGCGATAGCTACTCCAATTTGCTCATTCGGATACGTTTTCAGTAGGTAATTACTCAATCCTTGGGTAGCCATACCTACCGTATATTTATTAATGCGGTTAGAGCCAACGCCCATAATTCCTCTCAAACCACCGGTGCCAAATTCTAAGTCCTTGTAAAAGGCTTCTACTAAATCAGTCTCATTATCTTGATCAAGAAGGTATTGAATTTCAGACCGGCTATCAGCATCAATCACACTGCTGTTGAGCCACTGCTCGGCTTTGGTTTTAACGGCTTGATCCATAAGTTAGGAATAGAAGGTTTTAGGTTAAACGATCATTAAAAAATGCTTGCTATTTAGCAATCGCAGGGAGGGCAATTTACAAAATTTACTGGTTCGCCCACCAATTGCTCTCTTCTTTTCAGTGCTAACCTGTTGCCAAAATACGTTCACTGATAATTTATGAGACTATCTTTGTTTCTTCTCAGAAATGTTAAGAATTTTATACCATAAACTTTTAAGAGATAACGAACAAAGCCATGAAAAACGAGGAATTGGAACAAGCCCTAATTCTCTTAGTAGAGAAAAAAAACCAACTAGCCACCATTGATTATAACGACTCTCAGTACGATGATTTAGAAGAAGCCATTCACGATGACGAGGATAACCTGTTAGAAAAGTACGGCGACTTTCTGGAAGATATATTGGCTGACGTTCACGATGAGTTATGCCCTGATGATGATGTGTTGCTTCCCACTGCTTATTTAGCTAATAAATACGTGAAGAAGGAAGAAAATGGCGCGGTAACCTACCAGGCTGCTGAGGGCGGAGTGATTGTAGATGTAGATGAATACCCCAACCATCTTACCCGGTTAGTATTAGTACCTGGTCCTACCCGATTGATGTTACAGGTAGGAAAACAAAAGGAAGAAGAAGTCTGGCGATTATCTTAAAGTGCTCACCCCTTTTGGGTGATTTAGCACCATTTAGTATTCAAACTGAAACACAATAGCTAAACATAATGTAGGGGTTATGTAAGTATAAATCGGCAATTCGGGTTTGGCCTGATAAAGCCACACCTCTATAAAATCTACTTATCATGAAATTTATCGCTTTATTATTAGTCAGTCTAATCGGATGGTGCCTTACCCCTACATTTGCCCAGGTATATCAGGGAAAGTTTGAGCAACTTGACCCAGAATTACCTACACCCAATGAGTACCGCTCAGCTTCGGGCGCACCTGGTTACAAATACTGGCAGCAGCAGGCTGATTATAAAATACGCGTTGAGTTGAATGATAAAAACCAGTCCATCACTGGCTCCGAAACAATCACCTACTATAATAATTCTCCTGACCCACTTTCGTACCTGTGGTTGCAGCTTGAACAAAATATGCGCGCAGCTAACTCAGTGACCCCGCAAATAGAGACTTCCCGAGTACGCGATTCTATTAACACCCGCTTGTTCCAATCGCGGGTAATGCACGATGATGATTTTGATGGTGGATACAACATCAAGTCGGTAAAAGATGCTCAAGGAAAAGTTCTGAAGTACCTCATCAACAAAACTATGATGAAGGTAATGCTGACTGAGCCTCTCCAACCCAATGAACAACTTTCGTTCAGCGTAGATTGGTCGTACAACATTAATGACCGCATGATGAATCGGGGTCGTTCGGGTTATGAATATTTTCCCGAAGATGGTAATTATGTGTACACTATCGCCCAGTTTTTCCCGCGTATGGCGGTGTACGATGACCTAAATGGCTGGCAAAACAAGCAGTTTCTAGGACAGGGTGAGTTTGCTCTGACCTTCGGTGATTATGAGGTTGAAATTACTGTACCAGATGATCACATTGTGGCAGCTACGGGTACTATTCAGAATGAAAAAGAAGTGCTGACTGTCGAGCAACGCCAGCGATTGGAGAAAGCCCGAAAGACGTTCAATAAGCCCGTAATGATCGTTACTGAAGAGGAAGCCGAGGAAAATGAACAAACCAAATCATCAAGTAAGAAAACCTGGAAATACAGTGCCAGCAATGTGCGCGACTTTGCCTTTGCTACCTCACGTAAGTTTATCTGGGATGCTATGGCGGTAAAGTTGAACAAGAACCAGCCACTAGCAATGTCATTCTATCCTAAAGAAGGGAATCCTCTGTGGGAGAAAGAGTCCACGTTTGCCGTAAAAAACACCTTAGAAATCTACTCTAACCGTACTTTTGATTATCCTTACCCAGTTGCTATTTCGGTGCACGCCGCTTCTATTGGTATGGAATATCCAATGATTTGCTTCAACTTTGGTCGTCCCGAGCCCGACGGAACCTACTCCGACCGCAAAAAGTGGGGAATGATTTCAGTAATTATCCACGAGGTAGGTCACAACTTCTTCCCGATGATTGTGAATTCTGATGAACGACAGTGGACATGGATGGATGAGGGACTGAATACTTTCCTGGAAAATCAGACCGCTGAAGTACACTATCCCGAAATGCCCCTTCGTTTCGGAACTCCCCAAACCATTGGGAACTACATGTCAGGTAATAAAGATTTTATCCGTCCGGTGATGACCAATTCGGAGCAGATTACACAATTTGGCTACAATGCCTACGCCAAACCATCAGCTGCCCTTTATGTGCTTCGCAACACGATCATGGGACCCGAACTATTTGATGCAGCATTTAAAGAATACGCTCAGCGTTGGATGTTTAAACAACCTGGCCCAGCTGACTTTTTCCGCACGATGGAAGATGCTTCGGCGGTAGACTTGGACTGGTTTTGGAGGGGCTGGTTCTACACTACTGATTATGTGGATGTGGCCGTAGATGATGTAAAGTGGTACCGAATTGCTAACCCTGAAGCTGAAGTAGAAAAAACGATTTCGGCTGATGAAAGTACCATAAGCCAAACTGCTGAAGAAAATACAAACGCTAAAAACTGGCCAGATGCTCCACAAGACATCACAGTCACTGATACTGATGCCCGCTACTTCGGCGAATTCCGCAATCGCACCAATGATGATGAAGTTCGCAAGAAATATGGTGATAAGAACCTGTACGAAGTAACCTTCAATAACGAAGGAGGATTAGTAACTCCTTTGCTAGTAGAATTTACCTACGCTGACGGCTCTACTGAAACCGAATATATTCCCGCCGAAATCTGGCGAAAGAACGAACAGCAGGTTACTAAAGTATTCGCCAAAGACAAAGAAGCGGTTAAGATTACAGTAGATCCTGGTAAAGCTACGGCGGATGCCAAGACCGAGAATAACGTATTTCCTCGTAAAGAAGAAAAATCGCGTTTTGAACAGTTTAAGAATGGAGAAGGTCGTGAGTGAGGGGTTAGTGATCGATAAGCAAAAGCCAGCAAATTAATGTAGGACTTCCTTCTACTTATCTTTCAGTACCCCAATTTTTCCCGCACTCGGTCTAACACTTCTAAAGCAACTTCGCGGGCTTTGGCTTCGCCTTTTTCCAGTTCCTGGTGTAGTTCAGACAGGTTGTTCATGTAGTAATCATACTTCTGCCGTTCTTCCGAAAACTGATCTCGGATTAGCTCAAACAAGGCTTGCTTGGCGTGCCCGTAGCCATAATTGCCTCCTTCATAGTTTGCTCGCATCTCAGCGATTTGCTCGTCATTAGCTAATAGACTATATAACGCAAATACCGTATCTCCCTCCGTTTTTTTCGGTTCCTCAAGGGGAGTACTGTCAGTGATGATCGACATAATCTGCTTACGCAGCTTCTTTTCGGGTAGAAAGATGTCAATCGTATTTTGATACGACTTACTCATTTTTTGCCCGTCCGTGCCGGGAATCACCATTCGGCTTTCATCAATCTTAGCCTCAGGAATCACGAAGGTTTCTCCGTACTGATGATTAAAAGCCGAAGCCATATCCCGGGTCATCTCCAGATGCTGTTGCTGATCTTTGCCTACCGGCACAAAGTTGGCATCGTACAAAATGATGTCCGAAGCCATCAGTACCGGATAGGTGAATAATCCAGCATTCACATCGGATAAACGGTCAGCTTTGTCCTTAAACGAGTGGGCATTGGCTAGCATCGGGTAAGGTGTGAGGCAGTTTAAATACCAGGTTAGCTCACAGACTTGGGGAATCTTGGATTGGCGGTAAAACACATTTTTCTCGGTATCGAAACCACAAGCCAACCAGGCCGCCGCTACTGCATTTACGTTCGCCTGCCGAGTTTCAGCATCTTTGATAGTGGTAAGCGAATGCAAATCAGCAATGAAGAAAAATGACTCATTACCTTCATCGCGAGAAAGCTCAATAGCGGGCTGAATCGCCCCCAAGATATTTCCCAAATGTGGTTTCCCCGAACTCTGTATTCCTGTAAGTATCCGTGCCATATCAATTATTGTAACCCGTCATCGCGACCCTGGTCTTGAGCCGGGGTCAGCGATCTCCTTCAAACTAACGTTAATCTTCAAAAGGGGAGGCTACTACCCCCAGTTTCCCGGGGTCGTAGTGACGCTATTTATAGTTTCTTTTTCTGCAAAATAAGGTAAAATATCACGTATAACCGAAAAATGGAACTACACCTGAACTTTTAAATCTAAATTCGTTTTGCGAGAGGGGATGGATTGAGTCATTGTAGAAATGTTATTGATTCTATAGAACGAGATGAAAAGAAAGTTCACAGTTATATTTATTATAATATTAGCTGGATGCACAAACAACCCGCATACTACCGTTTCAAATGTAAACTCGAAATCTTCTGATTCAGAAGAATTTGATAAATTTCTGACTAAGTTTAATAATGACTCGGTTTTCCAAATCAGCAACATCAAATTTCCTTTTCTAATCGAGTCGTACGAGATGGGTGATAATGGTGAAGATATTCCTGTTCAAGAGTTTATTGACCGAACGGAATGGAATATCATTAACCTACAGTATAAAGACGACTACAGGCATAGTAAAGTAGATGCTTATACTCAGGAAATAAAATATTCAGTAGATACAGTAGCAATTGAAGTAAGAGGTATTGACAATGGAATGTATTTTAGATATGACTTCATCAAGAAAGGTAAAAGTTGGATCTTAATATCATTAACAGACTGGTCAACCTAATCAAAATATCTCGCATAATAATTGTTCATTCATATAAAAAGCATAGAAATCAAACTCGAGTCATGAAAAAGCAACTATCATTTGTGTTCACTTTTTTGCTGGCAGTAAGCATCGCCGTATCCACGGTGGCCACTGCCCAAAGTTCAGTATTAACCTTTAAAACTACTGACCATGATTTTGGTACAGTGAGGGAAGAAGGCGGGCCTATTTCGCATGAGTTTGTGTTTACCAACACTGGAAAAGCTGCTGTTATCATCAACAATGTGAAGGCCTCCTGCGGCTGTACTACTCCCAGTTGGACGAAAGAACCCGTAGCCCCCGGTGAAAAAGGAACTATTGTCGCGCAGTACAACCCACAAAATCGCCCGGGTGCGTTCCGAAAATCTATCACAGTTACATCTAATGCTGATCCTAGCACAAGCGTACTATACATTAAGGGTAACGTAACCCCCAAGCCTAAAACCCCGCAGGATGACTACCCCACCGCAATGGGTAAACTTCGGGTAAAATATCGTTCATTTAATATGGGAAAGGTGCTAACAAAAGAACCCGTAGAGAAAACATTTGATGTATTTAACGATAGTGATGCACCCGTAACTTTTGCTACTAATGTGGTTACACCTGGTCATATCTCGGTAGATATTCAACCGCAAACCTTGCAGCCTAAGCAAAAAGGCGCCATCAAAGTAACTTATAATGCCACTGATGCGGTAGAACGCAAGCGCTTAGGATTCTCTACCGACCGTATTCGCCTGTTTACCGACGAAGAAAATGATAGTCTGAAAGAGTTTACCGTAATGGCTACTGTAGAAGAATACTTTGAGCCACTTACCGAAGACCAATTAGCGAAGGCTCCTAAGTTATCATTTGCAGAAAAAAAGCATGATTTCGGAAAAATTTCACAAGATGAGAAAGTAACTACTGATTTTACCTTTACCAATACTGGGAAAAGTGACTTGAACATACGCTCTACTAAGGCCAACTGCGGTTGTACTGTTTCTAATCCAGACAAAGACACACTAGCTCCCGGTGAAAGCAGTAAAATCAGCGTAACGTTCAATCCGCGCGGGCGACGAGGCAAGCAAAGCAAAGTGATTACCGTTTTTTCCAACGATCCCTCAGCTCCTACCCAGCAGGTGAGCATCACTGCTAATGTGGATGCTCCGGCTGGGCAATAGAAGATGAATTTGAAGGCATCCCCAGATGAGTGCAATGAATTCCGAGGGTCTCCCTCTTTTTAAGTGCAGGAGATGCCGGAATTCATTTCATGCATCCGGCAAACCAATTAGCGCGGTAGTATCTTATCAGTCAATTGGTTAGCCAGCTCTTCTAGATTGGTGTCTAGCACCGTATCGTTTACAGATAATACGGATTCTACCATTTCTTCCGGCAACTGGTTCGCGCCGTAGTAAGCACCTAGAATTGCTCCGGTCACGGCAGCGGTGGTATCATTATCGCGACCAAAATTCACCACAAAAGCCATTGATTGAGTAAAGTCAAAGTCGCAGAACAGTAGGGCGGTGAGATTCACCAGAAAGATCTCCCCAGCGTGGAAGGGCATATCCTGATTTTTAGCATCTAACAACGAAAATGCTCGTTGCATCTGCCAGTAAGAAAGCGTATCTAACGTAGTATTTGCTGGAAGCTCAACAACAATATCTTCACCCTCAGACAAAGGTTGCTTGGCTTGATGCACAATTCGGCGGGCATCTTTAAGTAGGCGATAGGCAGTTCTTCCCACCAGTCGACTTTTGAAGTAACCATGAGGATCAACATCGCGCATAGTGTTCATGACTGTTTCAGGAGTTGCGTCGGGTTGCATGGCAGCGGCAACCATGGCTCCTACCAATCCACTAACATCTCGGGCGTAGCCCAAGTCAAAAATAGCTAGTTTGTAGGTTTCTTCGTAGGCTTGTTCAGGTTGAGCAGGATAAAACGAGCCGATGCTAGGGGCGTACAGCATTCCGGCGCAAGTCATTTCTCCGCCGTAGAAGCGGCTAAGGGCAAAAGAATACTCATCTAAATCGCCTTCGGCGTAGGGCTTGGCTACTCGTGCCCACTCTTGCAACCAAGCCATCCGACGAACATTGATCTCAAAAGGTTCGGGATCAAAGCTATCAGTTTGCTTCAATTGCTGAATTTCTTGCTCATACTTCTTTACGATAAACTCAGAAAAATCTTTCGCACTAAGCTCTTCAGATTGCGTGAGCAAAAATTCCGTGAGCAGCTTTTTCCAGCGGGTATCATCAGTAGTGCCCCCGGCAGGTAGGTTATAACCCCAAGTGCCCTCGGCAGAAGGTTCGCGCACCATCGTATCTAACTTTTCTACAAAGCCGTAATCAATAGAAATGTCTTCTCGCGACCACATTTCGGTAGGGGCTCCCATAGCATCGCCAATAGCCGAACCCACCAGCATGCCTAACACTTTGTCGTACAATGCGTCGCGAGAAAATATAACCGAAATTGTATCCTTTTTAATCATCACAGAATCGTCTACTGATGTTTCAGAAGATGGCTTTGTAGAAGAGGGATTACATCCCCAAATCCATGTCGTCACAACTGCAAAAGCAAAAATCCAGCTTTTCATATTTTCCTAATATTGCTGTATCCAATTAGTAGCCTGAGTCAGCAAACTACGCTTTTCTTCCAAAGAGAGAGATAAAGGTAACTGAGCTAGTCCAATAATTCTTCGCAGAATTTCCACACCACTGTAAGCACACTGTAATGATTCATCATAACCATCAGGCTGATTATACTCATCTAAAACCTGTTGAACAAGCTCTGATGAGGCTTCAGACATCACCAAATGAGCAACCATCACCCCAATGTCAAATTCAGGATCACCTAAAAAGGCAAATTCAGGATCAATAATAGCAATATTAGAAGTAGTTTTCAGCCAACTACCGGGATAATAGTCGCCGTGCAGCAAAGTGTTTCCAGCGGCTAAGTACCGTTCACCCAAGCGAGTGATTTTAGCTTTTAGCTCTTCGTTTCGCTTATATTTCAATGAAACTTCTTGCAATCCAGGCTGCACATCATTCAGATTAAATCCGTTGTTTTCCAGAAAGGGATAGTTGAAAATATGTTCGTGATTCAGCTCTTTCATCGCTTGGTTAGCTGGAACATTTACTGATACAGTACTCGAGCGAATTTGATGAAGCTGAGAAATGAAGACAGTCAACGTGCTAATTTCCTCCCTAGTAATGGATTTCCCTTTTTGGTAGAGATCAGTGAAGTCACTTCCGTTGCCTAAATCTTCCAATGCTAAAAGAAATTGTTCAGCATCATATCCAATCAGATTAGGGGTAGAGGCTTTCAGCTTGTTGTAAGTAGCAATCAGCTCATAAAATGTAGCTTCTACCTCAACCCGATTCATCGGAGCGGCTACCTGAGGGTACTTATTTACCCAGGGACGAGGTTGCTTCACGATAAATCGTTGTTGGTCAGTAATGACCCGCACTACCACGTTCATATTACCCTCTCCGGGCTTTTCTAGTGATACAATTTTCTCATTAGCATCTATCCACTTTTGATGATGCAGGTATTCCTCAAGCGCACCACTATTTTCTAGTGAAAGATAGAGCACATCAGAAAACTGCTGGCAAAATTTCTCTTGAAGTTCATCCATACTCAAATCTACCAAGTTTCCCGGGAGTAGAAAAGGTTAGTAGAGCTATTTGTCTGATTGGTAACAGTGTTAAAGATTCTCTTTCAATTTGATTGTCTATTCTGATACTATTCTGAGAATCACCCACTTAGTGTGCTGATAAAATCGAAAATGAAAGAATTTATTACTCTAAAATTACACATAGCCAGAAATATTACTTTAGAGCATTAATTTTGTATTATTCAAGTAAAAAATATTATTATGAAACAGTGGATCTATACTTGGACAGCGCGTATGACCGCAGTGGTTATGCTAACTGGTATTCTCTTGACCAGTTGTAATAAGGAGGAAGATATGGTGAGCGACCCAGGAACAGCCCCGGCTATACCACCTTCGTCTAGTTTTGTGCTAGACTTCTCTACTTTCCCCAGTGAGCAAAGCAATAATGGTCGTTTGGAGGAAAGTAAGTGGCACTACGGTTATGCTGCTTTGAATTTTGCCTTCTGGCAATCTTTAGTGGGGTTACAAATGGCGGTTCCTGTATTGGCTTTTAAAGCTTCTTTCGATCAGGAAGCAGTATACATTCCCAGTGAGCAACGCTGGAATTGGAGCTACGAAGTATCGGACGGCACTCATACTTACGAAGCCAACTTGTACGCCAAGCCTACTGACGGAAAAATTAATTGGGAAATGTATATTTCTAAAAGTGAGGCATACGAAAATTTCTTGTGGTATAAAGGCACCTCTTCACTAGATGGATTGGGGGGAAGCTGGACGGTTAGCGTTGAACCTGAGAAAAATCCCCGAGAAGCATTATTCATTGAATGGACCAAGGAGAATGAAGAGGTAGCTAGTATTCGGTATACAGTAATTGATAAGGATAGCGACCAAGTAGATAGCTATATCAAATACGGTAAAACAGATGGTAGCGATTTTGACTCATTTTACCACGTTTACTTAGCTAAGGATAACAATCTCATGAAAATAGATTATAACTCTGAAACTAAAGCGGGACGGGTTCAAAGTCCAGGACATTATAAGGACGATGAGTGGCGCTGCTGGAATAGTGAACTGATTGATGTAAAATGTGACCAGTAGAAAGAAAAAAAGGATGCCTAGTCGGCATCCTTTTCTATTTTAAGTTTTTTATCGTAAGCTATTTAGCCATTGCGGTAGGTTCACCTTCAGAAGCGGTGATATCAAAACCTACATTCACGGTATCGTAAATAAGCTCATCTTTAGCCCGGGCTTCGTAGCCATTTTCTTCGCGGAAGTTTACCCCCCACTTAGAACGGTCAATATTAAATTTGGCCTCAGCAGTTACCTGACCGTCAGTTATGCTTACTTTGGCAGGGAAAGTAATGCTCAAGGTTGTACCCCGCATGGTTAAATTACCCGTGATGCTGTGGGTAGGGTCGGCCAGACTATATTCGTCTACTTCTTCGTCATTTACTACCACTGCCATTTTACCTTCAGCAGCAGCCATTTCACCCGAATAAGCTTCCACACTCGTAATTTCAAATGTAGCGGTTGGGTATTCCTCAACACTGAAGAAGTCACCAGACTTCAGATGGTTGGTTAATTTGTCTTTGTACTCACCTTCTAGGTCTTCTACGTTAATGGCGTTCATATCCATAGTAAAACTTCCGCCTTCTATCTCGCCATTCAGCACCGAGATAGTACCACCTTGAATACCGATAGTTCCGTTATGCCTTCCAGTTGGTTTAAAGCCATACCACATAAGCTGGCTCTCAGCCGCGTTTACCGAGTAATCAGCCGCCGAAGCACTTACTTCTTCTACTTCTTGGGCTTCACTAACTTCAGCTTCGGTTCCACCGGGCTTCTGTTGGCAACTAAAGAGCGCAGCTCCTAAAAACAGGGATAAAATGGAAATGCGAGTCATGTTCATAATTAATTAAGATAGATAGTGAAAAAGACTAATAAAGCACTATAACGAGTAGCAAGACCTTTTGTTTATTGTAACTACAATATTTCTAAAAAATCACAAAAACTTAGCTTTCAATATTCATTACTTCCCAATCGTCGGTACGGAAAGGAGAAGCCGGTAACCCTTCCGAGTTATACAAATTCACATCCGGATTACTGTACCAACCGTAACGAACCGCAGCGGGTGTGCTTACCGATGGGTGTTTAATTGAAATTTCATTGTCGCTAATGATGTTAGCTTGAGTTGGGTAAAATTGTCGATCTTCCCCAGCAATCTCAAAGCCTCTTAACTTTTCATCCGGCATCTTGAAAAGCCCTTCGCCCACGTGCTCAAATGTTAGAATAATTGAATCCCCTGCCATGCGCATTGATTCATAGATAGGTCCAGAATGCACATTTTCTTCTCCGTAGGCCACTTTTTGAGCTGCCTGAGCTAATCGGTAGCCCACATCTTGTTTATTGCGAGGATGAATATCAGTGGAATCGCCAATATCAATAGTTACCGCCATTCCTGTATTAGGTAAGCTAAGTGTCATCAGTTGCGCTTCGCGCAGGCGGGGCCAGTCTTCGGGGTGAGAACCAGGCGTATTAAAATTAGCCAGTTGCACAAACAAAAATGGGAAGTCACCAATACCCCACTGCGATCGCCAGTCATCAATCAGTAGCGGAAATAGAGTTTGGTACTGTTGTGCCCGACTGGCGTTACTCTCTCCCTGATACCAGATTACTCCCTTGATGGGGTAAAGCAGGAGCGGATTAATCATAGCGTTGTACAAAATAGTGGGCTCTTGAGGATAAGGAGCCACATCAGGAAAATCACCCTCCTGACTCTGATCATATTTCCACTCGCCATCAATAGATACCGATAGCCTTTGACCATTGCGAGATAAATACATTTCATCGGCTGGTCCGGAGAATCCGCCGCCCCCACCCGTATCGAGCACCCGAGTAGTAATGGTGTTTTCTCCACCTTTCACCAGTTGAGGAGGAACTTCATATTCCCGAGGCACATTGTAACCCTGAGTTTCACCCACTTTTTGACCATTCACCCAGGTGATGTCGGCATCATCGATTGCCCCCAGGTGTAAAGTAAGCGGTTGGTTTTCGTACGATTGGGGTAGTGTTACCGTTTTCTGAAACCACACAAACCCATTGAAGTCTTCTAGCGGTGGGTCAGCTTGTTCCCACAGAGTAGGTAATGTCATAGTAGACCAATCTTCCGTGCTCATCGGAATCGTCAACTGAGATAAGTGGGTATTGGCTTGCTCTATTACTTCTTGTTGTAGTGCCTGTTTCTCAGAGAAACTCAAATTGTCCGACTCATCAGCCTGAACGGAATCCAGAAAGGTAGCAAAACTATCTATCTTCCGAACGGAAGGCTCGCTTACCCAAGCTTCGGCAGTAGTACCTCCCCAAGAAGAGTGCAGCAAACCAATAGGTACCTCTTGATCTTGATGAATTTCCCGACCGAAAAAGTAGGCAACGGCTGAGAAGTTGGCGACTGTCTCGGGCGAACAAGCCTGCCAGCTACCACTATCTAACTGATTCAGTAACTCCGTGCTAGTGTTGCGATACACTGTAAATAGACGAATATCGGGATAGTTAGCATTGGCAATTTCTTCTTCGTAATTATCAACCTGAGCACTCAGCGGCCACTCCATATTGGATTGCCCCGAAGCTAACCAAACATCCCCGATCATGATGTTTTCCAGCACGGTCTTTTCTTCTCCCCGCATAATCATTTGATAAGGCCCACCAGCTTCCATCGGCGGTAAATTTACTTGCCACTGCCCTTTTTCGTCTACCTCAACCTGAGAAACCTGTTTATTAAATTCTATTTCCAACATTCCACCCGGATCTGCGGTACCCCATATCGGAATTTCAATCCCTCGTTGTAACACCGCATTACTGGTGAAAAGCTGGTGAGGCTCTACTTGTGTGGCCGTAGGTGACTGGCAGCGTATCAGCGCAATGGAAACTAGCAAGAGAATGGGCACTAATGGGGTTTTCATAATTTCGTTTGTTCGGTGTATTGTAGTTCTGATACCAAATATTCAAAATTATTCCCTTTATTTCACAGGAACACTCAAATACCTGAATACTGATTCTACTCAGCATACAAACTATTCGAGACTGAAAAGTTATTATGTTGCCTTTTTCCTATATTTCGGGTATGGAATACTTTGAAGCCATTCGGCGGGGTGAAATAGATGCGGTAAAACAGCACCTGTCTGAAAACCCCGATCTGCTGAATAAACGTGATTCTCGCGGATTTCCGTCTCTGATCCTAGCCAGCTATAATGAACAATACAAAATGACGGAATACTTATTAGATACCGGAGCTGATATCAATGTTCAGGATGCTGCGGGTAATACCGCGCTGATGGGTGTATGCTTTAAAGGTTATCCAAAAATTGCCCAGCTCCTTATTGAGCGAGGAGTCGATGTTGATAAACAAAATACTAACGGGGCTACAGCTCTAATTTACACGGCTACTTTCGGCCAGCGGGAGATTGCGGAGTTGCTAATCAAACACGGAGCTGATAAAGCTATTCGGGATCAACGAGGAAATACTGCCCTTGACCATGCCCGCATGCAAGGAGCACCCGGTATAGTAGAGTTACTCAGTAACTAATATTTATTCCGGTATTCTCCTTCTTACTCTAGCTTAGTAAGCAACATGTAAGTCTCTAAGTTTCCTTTTTGGTCATAGCTTTCCGATTTTACCATTCCAATATTACGGGCAAACCAGTGAACACCTGGGTATGTCATAACACGATCCATTCCCATCACCTTCATATTTACTTCGGTAGTGTACGTAATTTTAAAGCAATCAAATGTACCCGCTGGGGTAGTGATTTCCTCCTGCCCCACTACCTTACGATCCGTCATTACCACCTCATTAGACATCATACCGGCACCACTGTCGCCCATCTTTAACTTAATTGTCGTTTTGCTATCAGGTAACTCTTGCCCCACCGACATGTCAGACGGTAGCACGATATAATCAGTTTCAACTTCAGTATCCATTCCCTCCATTGATTCAAACTGATCCATTTGCATCATTTGACTCATGTCAACTTTAACGCTGTTACCTTCACAGATCACAGTGAATGATCCTTCGGTTATCATTTTATCCTTCTTGTCAAATAACTTAGTGTTAATGGTTGCTTCTAGTTCACCACCACTTTTATCTACCTCCATCACCACGTTCTCCTGTCGGGTTTCTACCTTATCTTTTTTATCATAATAAGTGAGATGAAATACGGAACCCGGTTCCATCCGGTAAAAATTATCTTCGCATTCCTGAGCGAACGCTCCGCTAAGTAAGAATAAGCTAAGTAGTGTTAATACAATGTTTTTCATGAGCTTGGTTTTTCTGATTAATACAAACTGTTAGTTCTTAGTAAACACTAACCTTCTAAAATACACAAATTTTTGTTTTTGCACCTCTCATTGAACCCAGCAATACCCTGCAACCCACCGGTGTGAATTGCTAATAAACGAGTGTGGACTGGGAAGAAACCTTGTTTGATAAGGTCAAAGAGACCGTAAAATAGCTTTCCCGTATATACTGGATCAAGCAATATCTGGTGTTTCTGCCGAAATTCGTTGATAAAATTGACCAATTCAGCATTTACCTTCGCGTAACCACCGAAGTGGTAATCGGTAATTAACTGATAATTAGTGTACAAACGATTTTGGTAGTGAGTTGTAAGCTGGTTGATAGCATCATACAGAAATTCCCCTCCTTTCAACGCTGGAAAACCTAGCACTTTTTTCTGCCCCTCCAGCCTTACCAGTAATCCGGCTATTGTTCCTCCAGTACCTGCACTGCATACTACAGCATCACAGAGCAACTTTTCTGGTAAAATTTCGGAACAGCCTCGAACCGCTAACGCATTGGTACCTCCTTCCGGTAGTAAATAAAAAGGTCCGAACTTTTGCTGAAGTTGATTTACAAAAGATGCACCTGCTTTATTTCGGTACTCTTCCCGACTTACAAAGTGTAATTGCATACCTTGTGCTTCAGCAAACTGCAAGGTAGGATTTAGCACTTCAGGCCGTTCTCCCCGAATAACCCCAATGGTTTTGAAACCGTGCTGTGCTCCCGCTGCTGCCGTAGCGTGAATATGATTAGAGTAGGCTCCACCAAACGTAAGCAGCGTATTTTTCCCTTCTTTTTTAGCTTGCTGAAGATTATACTTCAGTTTATACCACTTATTGCCAGACGATAAAGGATACATCTCATCCAGCCTTAAGACTGAAATTGCTACTTGAGCAGTAGCTAAAAGTTCATCCTGAAGAGGTTGAATGATCGGCGTTACGTTTGCGTTCATCATTGGCAAGCAAAATTGCGTAAATTCGCCCGCGAAAGAAAATACATTGTATGAGCCTCGATCATCTGGATGATAGCGAAGAATCGGAAGAGCTATTCGAACACCATCGCTTAGTAGCGTCCCCCAAGCAGGAGCTTACTCGAATAGATAAGTACTTACTTACCTTTTTGCCTAATGTAACCCGCTCGAAGATACAAGCCGCTATCAAAGAGGAATACGTATTGGTAAATAAACAAGCGGTAAAACCGAATTACAAAGTCCGCCCCAACGATGAGATTGTAGTATCGCTACCCGACCCACCTCGCGATACGGAGGTTCGCCCAGAAGATATTCCGCTGAATATTGTGTACGAAGATGACTACCTACTGGTAGTAAATAAACCGCCAGGAATGGTGGTACACCCAGCGCATAAAAACTGGTCGGGCACGTTAGTCAACGCACTAGTTCATCACTTTCAGCAGTTGCCACATATGAAGGGTAATGAAGGTCGTCCCGGCCTAGTACACCGGATTGACAAAGACACCTCAGGCCTGCTGGTAATCGCTAAAACCGAAGCGGCGATGACCGGGCTAGCCAAGCAATTTTTTCACCATACCATCGAGCGTACCTACCAAGCGCTAGTTTGGGGCGAGCCGGAAGAAGCCCAAGGAACTATTGATGTCCACATTGGCCGTAGCCTCAAAGACCGACGGGTAACCGTGGCGTTTCCGAAGGGCGATATGGGTCGCCACGCGATTACTCACTATCAGATGCTTCAGTCGCTTCGCTACGTCTCGCTGGTGCAGTGCCGATTGGAAACCGGACGTACTCATCAGATTCGGGCACATATGAAGTATCTGGGACATCCACTATTTAATGATGCAATTTACGGTGGAAACGAAATACGAAAGGGCACCAAATTTACCAAGTACAAGCAATTTGTAGAAAACTGCTTCAAACTGATGCCCCGCCAAGCCCTTCACGCTAAATCCCTCGGCTTTGAGCACCCTATTACCAAAGAACACCTATTTTTCGACTCGGAATTACCTGAAGACTTTCAATCGGTTTTAGAGAAGTGGCAGCACTATGTGCAGTATAATTAATGATATTTTCCGGTAGCTTCTTTTATCTTCTTTATTGGTACTTACGTTTTTGATTAACAGAAGATCATATGATACTAGATCTTCAGTAGACAGCTCTACTTTCATGTTTTATCCATTACTGATTCCACTGTGGGCGTTTAGATATTTAAAATTTACTTGTGGTTAGAGTATTACTGCTTAATATCTCTTTATAGAAAAAAGGGGCGACAGTTATCTATAAATGAATGGTATATCCGTGCTTTCAACTATTGCAAAATCATCAAGATATTTTAGTGTGAAAGCTTCCATAGATTTAAGGGCTAATTTAGGCTCTTTGCTAGGACCTAGCATTATGTGCGTAAGTATATCTTTCAAGGAATCAGAAACCCTGTATGAGCTTTTGACTGAAGAATCAGCTTCCGATTCTCCAAACTGTAAGTTTAAGTAGGGAATAATTAATCCTCCCTTCACTCTAAAATCTACTGGATACTGTTCTGGATGAGACTCGTATGAATTTTTATCAATAAATGCCACAATCCTATATTCATTTTCATGCTTAAATGCTTTGTTTTTAAACATTGACGCTAACTGCATAATATGATTTACACAATTTCCAGCATATTCAGCATACCCTTCTACATATCCATCACATCCCGGTTTCGTACTTCCGTTAGCTTCACAATTTATTTGGTTCACTTGCCGATCTAAAATTCCTTTAACGATCTTTTTCTGTTTTGCCAGATCATATTCACATTTACTTATTCTGAAGTAAGGCATCTTTTCAAGTGAAGAAAGTAGCTGAGAGTGGTTGAAACCTATTGACACTCCACCCTCACCAGAGTATGCAATCCACTGGCTTAATGAGTTTCTTTCTGCCGAAAGTGAAAAAATAAATAAGCTATTCGGTTTGACTTTAGGTAATCGTGAGTGATAGCTAAAATCTAAGTAAGTTTCATCCCTGTTGTATCTTCCAAGAACCCTAACAATATTGTCTTTTAAACACTTCTCTATCATCTTGTAGTATTCTTCTGAATAGCTCGAGTTTAAAGATTTATATTCTTTATTTTGTATGTATTCTTCAGTTGCTTCTATTGCTATCTCTACACCATAGGTATGCTCTTTTGCATCGTTTAAATAGCTAACTTCAGTCATCCATATTGATTGGTTCTTAACTATATGGTAGAAGCTATCCATTGAAGTGTAATGATATAGTACTTGCTCCGGGTCAGAGAGCCCAAATACTTCTTTAAAATAGTCCGTTAGTCTAAAACGATAGAAAGCTTGATCATAAACTGACATACTGTGAAATTATATAATATCTAACAAGTAATTACCGATTATCAGAGACTATTTGATCAATCACCGCTTTGAGTGGATCGTAAGATTCTAACGCAACTTTTTGCTCTTCCTTAGAGGGACGTTTAAGTTTTTTGTAGTTCGTCATACACAGGAGCTTTGTTGCTCACATATAAATATAAACGAAATATTCGAGAACAGATTCATTATAAGAATTATGGGTGCATAACAAAATGTCGGGGGAGACTTCCGAAGTTTCGAGAAAAGATACTTTCTTTTGGTATCAATGAGCAAAGAACTTCGGAAGTCTTTTTACCACTAGCAACAAAATATTATGGACCCAGAATTATGCAGTATTGTGTACTGATACAAAACTATATAAGCACGTCATTAATATCAGCAGATTACTTCTTCGCTTCGCTCATCGTAATGACGTTAAAATAAATATGATCGAGCATTTATCTTACTGAAATATAGTAAATTTATCTCGACTAAATACGAGTAAGACTACTTCACAATCACCCGCCTGCGGTAAATCTGCTGTGCAGTTTTTAGTTCTAGCAAGTATACCCCAGGAGTGAGTTGGGAGCTTTCTATTTGTAAGCTATCCTGTTGAAATTTTACACCCAGTGACTTGCCTTGTGGAGAGTACATCTGTATATCGATCAATTTCTGTAGAGGCATATTTTTAATGGTAATAAGTTGACCTCGCTCTAGTGGGTTAGGATACAACACAAGTTCTGAATCAAGTTCATCACCTACGCTAGTTACTGGGTTAGGAGGTTCACCATCACCGGGATTAGTGGTGGTATCTTGGGCTACTACTACTAAGTTAAAACCCTGAGAGGCAGTGGCTCCTTCGGAGTCGGTTACCTGAATTTGGATAGCTAGTGTTCCGGTATCGCTTACTGCTGGGATTCCGGCGAACATCCGGGAGCTGGATGTAAATGTAAGCCAAGTGGGTAGTGTATTTTCATTATCTAAGCGGGCAGAGTAGGTCAGTAAATCTCCTATATCATTATCTTTAAAAGCGTTGGCTGGTATCTGAAACTGATAAGTAGTATCGGCGTCGGTGTTTTGGTCTTCAATGGCAGTTTGTACCTCAGGAGCTGTATTCTCCGGGCTTTGAAGTGTGTTTTTATACCGCATAATCGTCTGCTGATTATACGCGATCAAATCCACATCTCCGTCGCCGTCGGTATCGGTTGCTATTACCCGATCCGCCGCGAAATCATCAATAGCTATTTCTTCCCCAAACGTACCGCTATCATCGGTATTCTCCCGCCAAACTAAACCACCACCTGACGATTGAATAATATCCGCATCGCCATCATTATCCAAATCAGCCAGTGCTAGTACAGATGCGATGCCTACGTTTAGGGGTTGGCTAGTAAAATTTCCATTACCTTGATTTAGGTATCCCGTACGATTACCTTCGGCAGGAGTATTAATTATTTCAATATCCCCGTCACCGTCCAGGTCTGCTGCGTAATTTCCTTGAGCACTGGTATTTCGTTCAAACTCAGTATTTGAGATATTTCGGTACCAGGCTTTATCAGTCAGTACATCTAAGGCACCATCTGTATTCAGATCAGCCAATTGGGTAACTGTGCCGTCTATCGTTCCCGAACGAACGAAATTATTATCTGTCCATCTCCACCAACCGTACTGATTACCCGCTTCATTTATCGGAGCAAATAATAAACCATCAGACACAAAAATGCGGTTAGCACTGGGCGCACCCCGATGAATAACCAGTTCTCCAACTGAACCATTGGAAGAATTCTGCCAGCGAACCTCGGTAGATCCAGAGCCATTTTGGTCGACTACCACTAGCTCTGAAACCCCGTCACCATCTACATCAGCTTGAGTAAAGGAAGCTTTACCAGAGTTTAGCTTAACAAGCGTATTTGGTGATAATACATTTCCATGCCGAATAGCAATCTGAGTTATGTTTTGAGCCGATTGAACCGTTAAACCCACCATCAATCTATTCTCCTGCTCAGGGGCAACAGCAACAATCTGATTGATTGTCGTTTGATCTACCGACTGATAAGCCAGACTATCCCAGGCGTTTCCGGCATTTTCAATCCAGCTAATACCCGGTGAATTCCCTGAGCTATCAATTAAGTCCTGGTCACCATCCTGATCGATATCCACCAATTGAGCAGTGACGTTGCTCAACGCATGATACTGCGCTGTTTGCCAATCGCCTTTGTTTTCGATCCACCCAGTTTGCTCCGGTACTATTTCACTGCAAGCCTCCGAGGTTAGCGATACATAAAAATCCTGGTCACCATCTCCGTCTACATCATCACTTAGCAGACGAGAAGGGCGAAGATTCAGATAATCTAAACCAGCAATGTTTAAGAATTGAGGGGTATTAGTCAGACCGTTATCACTATTCGCTAGATAGCCAATACGGTAACTTCCTGTCCAGTTGTACCCTTCGGTGATAACTAAATCGGCTCGGCTATCCCCATTCATATCAGCTACTGCTAAGGCAATAGGTTTAGTAATATCAACTGCCTGAATTGCTCGCTCTGAAGAATAAGCACTCCGGCTAGTTAACAGAAATAGTTGCTCATCGCTCTGCCAAACTACATCCGGCAAATTGTCACCATCAATATCGCCACTTACGGCTGAAGTATTGGTCAAATCACTGGCTTCCCTCTCCATCCAAAGGGCACGGTCTGCAAATGTGCCATCATCTAGTTGCTGATACCAGAAGAGATCATCATCTTCCTTCACCAAAACGTCTAACACCTCATCCTGATTAATATCTAAAATAAGAATCTGATTTTCAGATATATACGTAGAGTTATCATCAATAATCTGCTTGGCAAAGCTGGCTCCGTTCTGATTTTTATACCAGAGCAGTTGTTGATCTTCAGTATCATAAGTTACTAAATCAGGAAAGCTATCTTGGTCTAGGTCAACCGCTTTTCCAAAAGCCCAATTAGCCGCTTCATCTATTGTTAATCCAGTGGTAAACGGGGTTTGTCCATTGTTAACTAACAACTGATACCGCCGAGGTTGCTGCTGATCAAGTTCAATCACCAATGCCCCTAAGAAGCCAAACTCAGCACCTGCTTTTTTAGCAATTTCTACGGTCACCTCACCATTTTCATTAGGCTGCACTTTATCAATAATAACGACATCAGTTGTATTCAAAGCGGCGTTAAGCTCGACTTGTTGGTTTCCTATGCGATAGGTAGCCGTACGATTCCCTTCAAAAAGTGAGCTAGCGTAAAAGCTAAATTTATATGTTTGGTCGACCGCCAGTCCGGAAATAGTAAGCTCTTCAGTTCCCGAAGTAAAGTAGTAAGAACGGGTAACGGCTCGGGGATAAAATCCTAGTTGATCTTCATTATACCCATTCTGACCATCACCATCCCAATCGGTTTTCAGAGTCAGAGTAGCCCCACTGCTTTTCTCTTGAAGATTAGTGAGAGCTACGCTGACATTAGCCGTTGGTGTTTGCTGAAGGTTATTCCAATTACGGGCATTATCCTCTTGCAATGCGTTGAAGTTAACTTGAATCGGAAGAAACTCGGCTTCAGGGAGAATTTCCCCAACTACATCCTGGTCATTATCCCGATCGGCATCTAAGGTGGCCACTAACCTAAATGAATTACTCTCTCCGCGTTCCTTGGCCTCCAATAGAGTTTGCCCCACAAATTGGGCGTAAGAAAAACTGGAATTAAGCAGAAAAAAAAGCAGAATTAACTGCTTGATGCACTGATACATACTAACCTAATGTGATATGATAGCTTGCTATTCCTTAGCAATAAACATACAAAGCAAGCATCATTGTTTTTATTATTACAATAAAAAATATACTTTTTAAGCTATATGTACGATCTAGTCATAATTTCAGGCATTTCTTACAATTCTGAAGAAGACGCATTGCTAAGAAAAGCTAAATTATTCTGAGCTGCTAAAAAAGACTTAACATAAGTGTAATATTTATGCCTCAAAGTGAGAAAAAATACCTCACTCTCCTTGCAGTAACCGAGCATTTCTAAAGTTACTCCCCAGTTCCTGCTGAAGCCGGCGATGGTTCAGCTAACCCGTGTTGATCGATTAAGTACACTAGTGAAGTCATGGCGGAAGCTCCCAGTAGTAATTCCCGACGGTTTACAATCTCAAAAACGTCCAGTGCCGAGTGGTGCATATCAAAGTACCGCTGAGAATCGGGGCGTAAACCGATGAGTTCAACTCCTTGAGGCTTGAGGGCGCTAATATCCGCGCCACTGCCTCCTTTGTTAAATTTATGCAGATCGTAAGTCTCAAATAGTGGCTTCCACTGCTGAATTTGCTCATAGGCAGCATCGCTTACATCTAACCCAAAGCCTCGGGGAGCAAAACCGCCAGCATCAGATTCTATTGCCGCCAAATGATTCTCACCATTTTCTTCGGCCAGTTCAGCATACTTTTTGGCTCCGGCCAACCCATTTTCTTCGTTCATAAAGAGTACCGCTCGAATCGTTCGTTTGGGTTGATAATCCATCGCCTTCAAAGTTCGCAGTACTTCAATAGAATGAACTACGCCGGCACCATCATCGTGAGCACCCTCTGCTAAATCCCAGGAGTCCAAATGCCCACCTACGACAATATATTCGTCAGGAAATGTGCTTCCCTTAATTTCTCCCACTACATTATACGAGAGTACATCATCCAGCATCTGACAGTGCGTCTCTAGATAAAAAGATAAATCAGGCTCTTCCTTTAACGTTTTGCTCAGCAAATCAGCATCGTTAGTGCTAATGGCCACTGCCGGAATTTTAGGTACGTTGAAAGAATAGACAGTGCTTCCAGTATGTGGGTAATCATCAAAAGCGGTAGAAAGCGAGCGGACAATTACTCCTACTGCTCCGTATTTTGCAGCTTCGGAAGGTCCACCCCGACGCTGGTTACCCGCTAAGCCGTAGGCAGCCCCAGTCTGAATCTGAGTTTGATCCATCGGACGGTTAAAAAAAACAATTTTTCCCTTCACCCTTTCTTCGCCTAAATCAGCTAACTCCTTGAAAGTATGCACTTCTACCACATTGGCTAATACTCCATCGCTGCCCGTACCTACAGCATTTCCTAAGGCAGTGATATTTAGTTCCTGGCTTCCCAGCTTTTTAGCATCGACAATGCGCCCGACTTCTTTTTTTCCGCGAACCCAATGAGGCACCATCACAGGTTGAAGGAAAACGCTATCAAATCCGTATTGCTGCATTAGTTGGCGACCCCATTCTACAGCGGCCGCTGCTTCCGGCGATCCGCTTACCCGTCCGCCTACATCTTTGCACAGGCTACGCAGGTTTTCATAAGCCTCGCCCCGTAGCAGGGTTTCATCGTAAATCTCTCGAATCATGGTAGCATCGCCTTCTGATTGGGACAGAGCCGGAGCCAAGGTCATCAGAAGCAAGCCAATAGTTAGGTACAAGTAGTTTTTCATAATACTAATTACTAGTTGAAAATTGATAGGGGATAATTGAAAAATTATTAACACTCTGTTTATCAACATCTTATATATTGCGCATATATTTGGTTTTAACTAGGTTTTCAGTTTTCAATCAGCTCTGCATCGTAAAGGATGTACATCATACGATCAGGGTTATCGGGATTGAGCTCTAGTCTTCCCCGCAACTCCACCACTTCCTGCGATAGCTCAATATTTTCTTGGCTGAATACTTCCATCACGGTTTCGGGGCCCGCCCCTCCGCAGAAAAAGCAAGCCGCAATGGGCAATGCCGATAAAATAAAGTAGTTAGGCTTAAGATAAGCCTCAAATGGAATCATATATCCCTTCACCGTAACCTGCTGTCCGTCTAGGACTTGAGCCCGGTCACCAAAAACAGGATACGAAACTTCGTAACCTACCGAAGCATCATAGCGATCTTTTACCTCTACGTCAGAAAGGCTTTTCCAAACATTGGTTGTCGCTTGCGCCCAAACAGGATTGTTCGCCCAAAATAAAATGACTACAAGAAGGTAATGTAGGTTCACTGTGCTTGGATAGGTACTTTCAAACTTCTAATTTAGTACGATTCCGTGAGAATGCTATTAGAATCTATGGCTTTCTTACCAAATCACCAACCCATATTTGCCTATGTCTGCCTCTACCGATCAGTTTACCGTTGTTCATCAGCCCGAAAAGAAACGTTTTGCGATACCACTGAATGATGAAACCGCTGTGCTGGAGTATATTCCCGCCAAAAAATTTATCGTGTTCACTCATACTGAAGTCCCAGTCTCGCACGAGGGAAAAGGACTAGCTTCCCGCTTAGCTAAAACCGGATTAGAATACGCCAAAGAAACCAATCAGCCCGTTATGCCCCTCTGTCCCTACGTGGCTATGTACATCCGCCGTCACCCAGAGTATAAATCATTAGTACTGCCCGGATTTTCCGTCTAGCCAGTGGACTTTACCAATCTGGTTTACCTGAAAGTAGGGAATGTAAGGCAGCAAGCCACTTATCAGCTACTAGATGAGCTACAACTATTCACTCACCTAGCTGATTATCAACCTATACTGACTGGCACCGTTCCTCTAGGAATTGATATTGATTCCAGCGACTTGGATATCTGCTGTGAGGTTTACAAGTTAGAACAATTTGCCCAACGAGTACAAAAATATTACGGTCACTTTGAGGAATTTACTTGTTGGTCTTCTACCCATCAATCCGTATCTACGATTACTATTTCGTTCCAATACCAGCATTGGCCTATCGAAATATTCGGGCAGGGTCTTCCTACCCAGCAACAGTACGCCTATCGGCATATGCTTATTGAGTACCGAGTTCTTGATCTGGCTAATGCCCGCTTTAAGGATAAGATTATTGAATTAAAGCAAGACGGAGTAAAGACTGAACCTGCTTTCAGCCAACTATTAGGTTTACCTGATGATTCCTACGAAGTCTTATTGAATTTAGAATACTTCTCCGAAGAACAACTTCATCAGTTACTAGATACAAAAGGCTATTTGAAGTAACTCAGAAAACCGTACATTGGTCATATGTTCATCTCACCTCGAGTCGGGAGTATACTCGGGCTTAGCCTGTTTCTGAACACTGCTTATGCTCAAATGATGTTCCCCTGGACGCGCCATACAGTTGATAATACTTCATTTGGGGCCGATGGTACTAAAACGTATTTCGCTAATCAGGATTCTTTACCCGATATTATTAGCGGTTGGGAACAAGGCGGCATAACCCGCTTGTACTTTCACCCCGGTGATCCTAACCAAAAGTGGCCTTATGTAGAAGTTCCATCTCTGGCGGTAGAAGATGCCCTGCTAGCCGATTTGGACGAAGATGGATTTCCTGATATTATCACGCTTTCTGAAGGTCAGCATCGGCGAGTCACGATACACTGGGCACCTAATGATTGGCAACAGTACCAGCAATCACCCGCCTGGCAATCCGTAGATATTCCTTGTACAATAAATTCTACTCAGTGGATGTTTGGGGTAGCCCATCAAGTAGATGATAAATATGGCCTTGACTTGATTGTCGGCTCTAAAGGGCAAGGTGGTACCCTAGGTTGGCTAGAAGCCCCGGCTAACCCGCGAGAAGTAGATCAATGGCAGTTTCACGAAATTTTCCCCGCCGGATGGATCATGTCAATTGAAATGGTGGATGTTAACCGAGACGGTTATTCTGATATACTGATTTCTGACCGTAAAGGGGATAACCGAGGGGTTCGCTGGCTAGAACATCCTACTAAGCAGGATAAATTACGAGCACAGTGGGATAACCATATTATCGGCTTAACGCAGGACGAACCCATGTTCCTGACAATGGCCACTGCTTCTGACAGTAGTTTAACTGACATTTACGCCTCTAATTTATCTGATCACATGGTTCATTTTATACCTACATTTAACGGTTGGGCTCAAGACAACATCACATTTCCTTCAGAAGCCGGAACCCGAGGGAAATCAATTGCAGTAGGTGATGTTAATCAGGATGGCTCAATCGATTTAGTGACAACTTACGAAGGAGCTGATCAGAAATACGGAGTTATGTTGAGTTTAGTAGGTGATTCTGGTTGGCAGCATTACCCCATCAGTGATACACTAGGCCGTAAATTTGATTTTGCCAAGTTAATAGATTTAGACCAAGACGGTGATTTAGATGTGCTTACCTCTGAAGAAAATAATAACAGTGCTACTCAGGGTGGATTGGGTGTGATTTGGTACGAAAACCCCTTAAAACAAGAAAAGCACCCTTGAGATGCTTCTGTAAACTATGATCTTATTTTGCAATTAGATTATGCAGAATATAGCCCACCCGGCTAATATAGTAGTTACTTTAATTGCTAATTCTATTCTTCTACTAGTATCCATAATCTCACAATTTTTATTTACCAACTTATGGTTACCATCGGTACGAAGAGTGTACCGTTTCTACCCCAAACTCAGAAAATCTCAAAAAACATGGACTAAATGAATTCTCAGGCTATTTTTTCTTATGCATAGAAATGTATAGTCGGAGAACGAAGTGTTGCTTTTTTTCCCAAATAGGGAATTTAGTCTCGTTTACTCCCCGGAATCATCACTCCTAACCCACCATCAATGCGGTACGCCTGTCCCGTCATAAAGGCCGCTTTATCGCTGCACAGGTAGGCGATGAACTCCCCAATTTCCTGGGACTGAGCCACTCGTTTGGTCAGATGCATATCTACACATTCCTGATAAACTTGCTCAGGGTCAGGTGATTGAGTGATGCCCCACTGCAACATCGGGGTATCTACCGTTCCTGGGCAAACCGCTACACAGCGAATATTGGGCGCATAATCAACGGCAATACTGCGAGTTAAGCCTAGAATAGCGGTTTTAGAGGTAGTGTAGGGAGCTACATTGTTCTGGGTAAGCATAGCCTGCACGCTGGAAACATTGACCACCACTCCCCGCCCAATCTTCTGCATATAAGGAATAGCATACTTAGCGCATAAAAAAGCACTTTTCAGGTTAACGTTCATCACCAAATCCCACTCCTCCTCACTAGTTTCGGTAACCGTAGAGTAACGTTGAATTCCGGCATTATTTACCAGATAATTGATCTGCCCAAAGGCTTGCTCGGCTTTGGCAATAGCCGATTTAACTTCCTTCTCTACTGACACATCGCAGCGAACAAGTAGCACTCTTTCTTTAGTAGCTTCTTCTAGGGTTTTGCCCTGCATTTCATCTTTATCTAAAATAACTACGTTGGCTCCTTCGCGCAGCATTACTTCGGCTGTAGCCCTTCCGATTCCTTTACCGCCCCCAGTAATAATTGCTGTACGCCGATCGTGTTCCATGTTTTTTACTATTTTTCCCCAAAGATGCTGAAGATAGATCAAAAAAGAGAATATTGTCAAACCACAAATGTAGTATGCTATAATTCAGCAACTTACCGAGCAAAAAAAAATCTAAAAAAATGATAAATATAAAACTGCTGTTTAATCAGGATTGAAAGACTAAATGCCTCATTTGTAAAGTATAAAATAATACGTAGATTTATCGTATCCAATACAGGTGGGTATCTGATAAAAAGTGCCTGTATATGCCATCCTTCACCTAACACTGGCCTTCTGTTCACCATCCCACCTACGGTTGATTTAGCAATTTTCTCACATCCTAACTATTATACTATGAGAATACCTCTTACCCTATTTTACAGAATCTTTTTAGTTTCCCTAACTCTGTTTGGGTTTCAAACCCTGCAGGCTCAAACCATTTCCGGTACAGTGACTGGCGATGGTGACGTCTTACCGGGAGTCAATGTGCTTCAACAAGGCACTACCATTGGCACCGTTACTGATGTAAATGGTAATTACAGTATCTCCGTTGAAGGTGATAATCCAGTTTTAGTTTTCACTTCCGTAGGATACGAATCTGAGACAGTCACAGTGGGTGCTCGCACTACCATTGATATAACTATGATGGCTGATTTGACTGAACTCACTGAAGTAGTAGTAACTGCTCTTGGTATCACCAAAGAAAAACGCACCCTGACGTATAGTACCCAAGAGGTGTCTAGCCAAGGGATTGAAGAAGCACGTCCGGTTAACATCACGGAGGCTTTAAGTGGTAAGGTAGCTGGTATCGCTATTACCACCACAGGAGCCGGAGTGGGTGCCCCAACCAAAGTAGTTCTCCGCGGTAACCGCTCGCTACAAAGCAATGGTAGCCAACCACTATATGTCATTGATGGTATTCCAGTAGGTGGAGACATCTCCGATCTTTCACCAGATGACATTGCTAGCATATCAGTACTGAAAGGTGGTAACGCCGCTGCCCTTTACGGTAGCCGAGCCAATAATGGAGCCATTATCGTTACTACTAAGTCAGGAGCAGGGGCACCAGAAGGAGTAACTGCTACCCTTGGGTTTAATTATCAAATTAACTCCCCAATATTGCTGGCTGAATACCAAAACGAGTTTGGACAAGGATCAGCCGGGGTTTATTCGCCCACAGCGTTCACCTCCTGGGGACCACGTATGACCGGACAAATTGTAGATCATTGGTCGAACGACCCTGAGTATCTGGCATCAATTGGTGGCACGTATGCGCTTACCCCTCAACCCGATAATGTCCGTGATTTCTTCCAAAATGGACATACTATGGCGATTAGCGCTGGGGTAAACATTAATAACGAAAACTCTAATACTAGTATTAACTACACTAATACTGATGGTTCGGGAATTGTACCGCAGAATGAGCTAAATCGTCATTACCTCAATGTAAGAAACACGACTACCTTATTTGATAAGTTGACAGTAGATGCTAAGGTTAGTTATATTCGTAGCAATTTCTCCGATGTTTTAGTTAGTGGTGAGAGTTTTGATAACCCAGCCAGATATGCCTATATCTTACCGAGAAATTTACGTACGCAGGATCTAGAATACTTTCAGTTTACGAATGACGCTGGACAATTACGGCAGCATTTCTACGTACCTCGGTCTAACGAGGCAGGTAACCCTTATTGGACGGCAAACAACGTACAACGTCCTCGGGTAAACGAAAGAGTACTTGGGCTTCTATCCTTGAAATACCAGATCACGGATGATCTTTCCATACTAGCTCGTTCGGGTATAGATCGCCGAAATAATTATAATGAGTTTCTGCGCTACGTAGACACCTACATTACAGCTGACTTTGGTTCGTACGAAAAAGCCTTTAATTCTGATATAGAATGGAACTCTGATTTACTAGTAAGTTATCAGAAAGAGTTGAACGAGAATATTACAATAGGTCTTAATGCGGGTGCTAACTTGAGAGTAGCCAGATTTGAGGAGGTAGGTGGCCGTGGGGCTAATTTCAACGTAGAAAATTTATTCTCTTTAGGCAATACCCTACAGCCTCGTCCTTTTGAAGCTTTCGCTGAACGAGAACAACAATCGGTGTATGCATTTGGTGAGATTGGTTTTTATAATGCAATCTTCCTTAGTGGGTCGTTCCGAAATGATTGGAGTTCTACTCTGCCCGAAGAAAACCGCTCGTACAGCTACCCATCTGTGGGATTAACTGCGGTAGTGAGTGATTTGGTAGATCTACCTTCGGCCATTAGCTTCTTCAAGATACGTGGTTCTTGGGCTGAAGTAGGAAACGATACGGCTCCTTACAATCTTTCTAGAGAGGCAACCGTAAACGCCGGAACCATTTCGTTAAGCCCTGTTCTTCCACTGGCTGATTTGAGACCAGAAAGAACCAGAACCATAGAGGCTGGTTTTGACCTACGATTCTTGGAAGACAATCTACGATTTGACTTTACCTATTACAGATCGAATACCTTTGACCAATTATTTGCGACTAATGTGCCGGTTGCGTCTGGAGTGCGGAATGTATTCCTAAACGGCGCTGACATTCAGAATCAGGGCATAGAAATCGTATTAGGTATTACCCCAGTATCTACACCTACATTTTCGTGGGATCTAACTGCTAACTTCGCTAGAAACGTTAGTGAAGTGGTGGAAATTACGGATGATGTTGATGTGTTAATCCAGGGAAGTGGCTTCTTAAACGAGTACCAGATTAGAGCCGGTGAGCCTTTTGGCATTCAGTATTCCCGTGGATTTGAACGAGATGATAATGGGAACGTTCTTATTGACTCTCAAGGTTTACCTATCGTTACTGCTGGTAAAACCGTACCAGTGGCTAATTTCCAGCCCGATTGGCTCATGGGAATCAGCAACACTTTCAAGTACAAAAACTTCTCACTGAGAGCTTTGGTGGATATGCGTCAGGGTGGGCAAGTTACAGTATTTACCGAAGCTATTATGGCCGGTAGCGGCTTGCTCGATTATACTGCTCAGGGAAGAGACGGATCATTAATTTTCGGTGAAAATATTTTCGCTGGCGAATCGGCGGTTTTAGTTAATGAAAACGGTGAGCCTACTGGCACTCCTAACAATATTACTATGAGTGCCGAAGATTTATGGAACCGATTAGGTGGCAGAAACACTCCGGTAGGTGAAGCTTTTATCCGAGACGCTTCTAACATCCGTTTGAGAGAACTATCTTTCAGTTATAGTGTACCAGAAAGTGCACTGTCAGCACTTCCTTTCCGAAGTGCAAGAGTCTCACTGGTAGGAAGAAATTTATTCTTCTTACGTAATGCAACAGAATATTTTGACCCTGAAGCAGTTCAGTCAGTAAATAATAATGCAGAGGGATTAAACTCTTTTGCGCTACCTACTACCCGCAGCTTCGGTGTATCAGTAAACCTTGGTTTTTAATTACAAATTAAAATGAAGATGAATCGTACTATAATATGTATTGCAGCTTTATCCGTCCTCTTTTTGGCTAATAGCTGTACCGATGATTTTACGGAGCTGAATACAGATCCGAAGAATCTGACTGTAGATAATCTCACGCAAAGTGAGTATAGTGCCGTAGTGAAAGCCGCTCAGTACACTCCAGCGTTTTTAGGTGATCCTGCCCGAGGTGCTTTTCAGCTTACTCAGTCACTTTTCTCTGATATCTACGGTGGCTACTTTGCCACTACCGCCCCTAACTTCAACTCTGATAAGTTTATTTTAGTAGGTGGATGGCTCAATGGGGCTTTCAATTACTTCTACGCCAATGCCGCTCCTCAGATTAAATTTGCTGAAGATTTTGCCGCTGATAACGGCTTTGACTTAGAAAATGCAATGATGAAAGTATGGCGCGTATGGTCTTACCACCGAGTTACTGATTATTGGGGCCCTATACCGTATTCTGAATTTGGAAACGGTGAACTGTCTGTTCCTTATGACGCACAAGATGCAATCTATAGGGACTTTTTCACTACCTTGGATGAAGCAATTTCAGTACTACAGAGTAATGCTGGAGCTACTTCCTTCTTAGGAGCAAATGACTTAGTATATGGAGGTAATGCCGATCAATGGCTTAGATTTGCGAATACCTTACGCCTTCGTTTAGCTATTCGGGTAAAGTATGCAGACCCTACCTTAAGCCAAACTGAAGCGGAAAAGGCGGCATCGCTTGGTGAGTTTATCGAAACTAATGCTGACAATGCTATAATAGAAACTAATCCTGACTTCAGAAACCCCTACAATACTATTACTCAATGGGGAGAGTTTCGTATAAGTGCTGATATGGAAAGTGTTCTCAAAGGATACGAAGATCCTAGAATGCAGTTCTACGCTGCTCCTGCTGCCGAGGCTGACCCATCTGACGATCCAGCAGGGGTAGAATTTCCTTTTGAAGGTATGCGAAATGGACAGTCTCAGGTAGCGAAACAGGGGAATGATTTTAATGCGTTAGCATCGGATATGGCACCTGCCTACACCGCAGCTGGTGCGCCCGGACCTAACTACGTAGCGATGAACGCTGCTGAATCTTACTTCTTACGCGCTGAAGGTGCATTAGAAGGCTGGAATATGGGTGGGGGAACTGCTCAGGATTTCTACGAGCAAGGCATTGTTACCTCTCACGAGGAATATGGTCTAGATGGAAATAATCTGTCCGGCAATCCTTATGTTCAAAGTACAAATACACCTGCTTCCTATAACGGATCTGATCCAGCTCCTTCTCAAGTGCCCGTTGCCTTTAATACTGGCGGAGATAAAGAGGCTCAGCTTGAGCAGATCATTACTCAGAAATGGATATCACTTTATCCCAATTCTCAGGAAGCCTGGGCTGAAAAAAGGAGAACAGGTTATCCAGCCTTCTACGATCGCCTAAATACTGATGATCCGACTATTCCGGTAAATACCGTGCCACGGCGAGTAACTTTTGTGGATGGCGAGTTTACTACCAATGCTGAGGCAGTTAATGCTGCAATAGATAATCAGTTGGGTGGTCCTGACAACGGAACTACCCGTCTATGGTGGGATGCTAAATAGCGTATCCTTTACTTGACATTTGTTGAAAAAGTGCCACTAGCCCTGGCACTTTTTTTTTGCCTATATTTCCGAATATGTTTATTAAGAGCCTGACTATTTACCTTTTAGCTGCTACACTGATTAGCTTGTTTTCTTGCTCCGAGCAAGCCAGCGATGAGCAGTTGTTTACTCTTCTTTCTTCTAGCGATACTGGAATTAAGTTTAAAAATATCTTGCGCGAAAGCGAGGAGTTTAATGTGATGAAGTACGGTTACTTCTATAATGGAGGTGGCGTGGCTGTAGGCGATGTAAATAACGATGGCTTAGCTGATATTTATTTCAGCGGAAATCTGGTAGCGAGCAAATTATATATTAACCGAGGCAATTGGGAATTTGAAGATATAACCGAATCAGCTGGAGTAGCTGCTGCCGGGCTATGGAATACCGGAGTAGCCATGGCCGATGTAAACGGCGATGGCTGGCTGGATATTTACGTTTGTCGCTCAGCCGCGGCTAGTGCTGACCGACGAAAAAACTTACTATTTATCAATACTACGCCTACTTCCGGCGAAGTCTCTTTCTCGGAACAAGGCGAAGCTTACGGTTTAGATGATGCTGGTTACTCTACCCAAGCTACTTTTTTTGATTACGATCGTGACGGTGATTTAGACGTGTACTTACTCAATCATTCTACCCAGGAATTTGCCAGCTTCAGTAATTTGGTTAGCCAACATAAAAAAAGAACGAATCGCCAGCTAGGCGATAAGCTATTTAGAAATGATGGTGATCGATTCACCGATATTAGTCGGGATGCCGGAATTATTCAAAATGTACTCGGATTTGGACTGGGTGTAGCCGTGACTGACGTAAATAGTGATGGCTGGTTCGATATTTACATAACGAACGACTATAACGAAGAAGATTATCTCTACATTAATCGGAAAAACGGCACATTTCAGGAATCGCTGAGAAACTACGTGGAGCATACCTCCCTCTTCTCGATGGGTTGCGATGCGGCTGATATTAATAATGATGCCAGCCCCGATATTATCACGCTAGACATGCTACCCGAAGATAATTATCGGCTAAAAATGTCGCTTGGCTCAGAGAATTACGATAAATATCGGGAGCTAATCCGCAGCGGTTTTCACTACCAAACCATGCGAAATATGCTTCAGCTTAACACCTCCCCACCTCTTGAATTTAACGAATCTGGTTATCCTATCCGGGATATAAACAATTCATCTGGTTTTAGGGAAATTGGGCAATTGGCAGGTATTTCCAGTACTGACTGGAGCTGGGCTCCGCTGATGGCGGACTTTGATCTGGATGGTTGGAAAGATGTATTCGTATCCAACGGTTACGCCCGCAACTATCTGGATATGGATTTTATGAACTATGTAGTCAATGAGCAAGTAAAAGCGCAGCAGGAAAATCTTGATGTAGAAATGATGGGTCTAGTAGAAAACATGCCCGCTATTAAGGTTTCCAATTATCTTTACCACAACCAGAGAGATCTTACTTTTGCTAATCGTACCGAGGATTGGGGCTTGGAGCGCCCTTCGTTGTCCAACGCTGCCGCTTACGCTGATCTAGACAACGATGGGGATTTGGATTTGGTGGTTAACAACGTAAACGAAGAGGCATTTATCTACCGTAATAATCAAAAGCAGAGAAACTATCTTAAAATACAGCTACGGGGCAGCGAAAAGAATACGTTCGGAATAGGAGCTAAAATCTATTTACAAAATAAGGGGCAAACCCAGTATCAGGAAATGATTCCGGTTCGGGGTTTCCAATCATCAGTTCCTTACGAACTTATTTTTGGTTTGGATACGCTAATCACCGTAGAACAGTTGACTGTTGTCTGGCCTGATAATTCTTTTCAATCGTTAGAAGAAGTTGAAGCTAACCAGACCCTCATTCTCAACCAGGCCGATGCTCAAGTAGGGACTGACAAAGCCCAGAATACCCAATCAGTTTTTTCCCTTGATTCCAATAACTTAGAAATAGATTTTCACCACCAAGAAAATCTATTTTTAGACTTTAAGCGAGATAAAATGCTCCCGCAGGGTATCTCCAATCTAGGTCCAAAAATAACTCAGGGAGATATTGATGGCGATGGCCTGATTGATTTTCATATTGGCAGTGCCAAAGGACAACCGGGAGCACTCTTTCGTCAGCAACCTAATGGTACATTCGCCCAGATTACTTCTCCTGCACTTGATACTGATGCTGGTTCAGAAGATACTGATGGTGTATTCTTTGATGCTGATCAGGACGGCGACCTGGATTTATACATCGTCAGTGGCGGTAGCGATTTTGCTAAGCAAGATCAAGTATTGCAAGACCGTCTTTACCTCAACGATGGACGAGGTAATTATAACAAAACCAGCCTACCCACAATGCTCACCAGTGGAGCTACGGTGACTGCTGCTGACATTGACCAGGATGGCGATCAGGATTTATTTGTTGGTGGTAGGCTGATTCCTGGAGAATATCCCGTTTCGCCCCGCAGCTACATTTTAGAAAATGATGGTGAAGGAAACTTTACCGATATTACTGAAAGCTTCGCCCCGACGTTAGTAAATGTTGGGATGGTTGCGGATGCGACATTCACCCAGCTAAACAACGACGATTATCCTGACCTAGTAGTGGTGGGCGAATGGATGCCGATTCAGCTATTTTACAATGAAGGAGGACAGCAACTAAAGGCCACTGAGATTCCTAATAGCAGTGGTTGGTGGAACACGTTACACGCAACTGATTTGGATCAGGATGGCGATATAGATTTGGTAGCTGGAAACTTTGGGGAAAATAACCTGTACCGTCCAACTGCCGCCCAACCCGTTCGCCTGATCTACAGTGATTTCGATCAGAACGGTTCTATTGACCCGATTTTTACCCATTATTTAGAAGGCGAGGAAGTATTTGCCTATAGCAAAGATGAATTGCTAAGCCAAATCATTGAACTAAAAAAACGCTTCCCCGATTATCAAACCTTCGCCCAAACCCCACCTAGTGAGTACTTTACTGCTGAGCAGTTAGCAAGTGTCGATACGCTCTCAGCCACTTTGTTTGAATCAGTCTATTTAGAAAATGAGGGCGATTCATTCACTGTTCAGACTTTGCCACTAGAAACTCAGTTTGCCCCAGTATATGCAATCACATCGGCAGACATAGATCAAGACGGGCAACTAGAATTAATTCTAGGCGGTAACCAGTCGCTGACCCGCGTCAGTACCGGACGTTACGATGCTAGTCACGGACTAGTGCTCACCTACAATAGCGATAAGAAATTTGAGGTAATGGATTCCAAACAGAGTGGTATTGTAGTGAAGGGTGATGTACGGGATATTGTTTACGACGAAAATGCCAACCAGCCGTATCTACTATTCGCCCGAAGTAACGATAGTGTACAATTCTTCATACGGTAAGGCTGTTCGTAGATGAACAGAGTATTTACTGTAAAAATTAATTCAGGTATTACAAGCCTAGATCAATTCAGAAAGTAATTTTTTTGAATTGATCGCTGATTTTTTAAGTTTTTTTGAAAAATATATCTTACTTTATTCTCTTCATTAAGAGAATGATGAACCATTCTAACCTAGAGTCTGACGTATGGGATTTATTTCGGCAAGGTAGTTCAGATGCTTTCTCGAAACTTTATCATCAACATTTCAATGGCCTATATCAGTACGCCCAAAGGATGCTAGGCAGTGCGGATGAGGCGAAAGACAGCGTACAAGATTTATTCGCCATACTGTGGGAACAACGGCAACAGCTTCCTCTTGTACATTCGGTGAAGCCTTATCTATTTCGGGCTTTACGGAATCGCCTCATTAACCAACTGCAACGTCAAGATCGCCAGAAACAACATCTCTATCAATTATACACTGAGCAAACTGCCTTTCAGTTTGCGGCTCAAGATTTTTCACCTCACCAATCTACTACTCCCGAAGAAGTAGCTATTCAAATTCTTAATCGACTGCCACCCCGCCGCCGAGAGGCTATTTACCTCCGCTACTTCCGCAAACTGAGCTACCAAGAGATTGCTCTTATCATGAATCTTAGCCAAAGAGCAGTAATCAATCACATCTACAAGGCATTTAAGGCATTACGAAAGGATGAAAACGTACAGCGTTTAATCCGTCATATTGCGGTTTTTCTTCTGACCTTGCTAACCATCGCTTGAGTAAGCAATCAAAATTCTTATTAAACAGCTTATTTTTTAACATAATTTTAAATTTCAATCCTATGTTCTGATCAATCTGTAATTCTTTTAAAAATATTGCGATGAGGAGGCGATGTAGCGACAACCAGCTTGTCCTATTACTAACTACTAAAGCATCGCTATGCAACATCGCCCCGATCTACTCGAACAGCTTGTCAATGATCCCTCCTTCCAACAATGGGTTCACCAGCCTACTCCCACTGATCGTGATTATTGGGATACTTGGATGCATAAGCACCCAGAAGCTCGCGAAACAGTTGAGGCTGCTGTCGCTATTGTTCGTGGCTTACCTGCCAATGAAAAACCCCTTTCGTCAGAGCAAATAGAAACCTACTGGCAAGAATTGCAACCTCGCCTGGTAGCGGTTTCAGAAAAACCTTCTTCCCGCGTATTTCCTATTTGGGCAAGGCGAATGAGTATTGCTGCTTCGGCTTGTCTATTATTGGCGATAACCATTCTCATCTGGAATCAACAATCAGATGAGATGCTGTATCAGACCGCTTACGGACAGACCCAGATAATTACGTTGCCTGATAGTACTCAAGTAACGCTAAACGCCAACTCAACCCTCCGGATTGCCTCAATGGAAAATTTCAACGAGCAGCGGGAAGCATGGATCAGTGGAGAGGCTTTTTTTGAGGTTCGCAAAAAACCCTTAGCTACCAAAACGGGCTATCTACCCTTTGTGGTGCACACTGACAACGTAGATGTGAAGGTGCTGGGTACCGAATTCAACGTGCATGACCGAAGAGGTACTACCACCGTGGTGTTAGCATCTGGCCAAGTATTGCTGGAGAATTACGCGGGTAGTCAAGTAACGTTAACTCCACCCGTGGTTATGAAGCCCGATGATTTAGTCTCAGTATCAAATAATGCTTCCGAAATCCAGCAACAGACGGTTGATTCTGAGGAGTATCTCACTTGGAGAAAAAACAAATTGGCTTTTACTGATGCCACCTTGAGAGAAATAGCTCAAGTGCTTGCCGATCAGTACGGATGGCAACTGGTAATGGAGGAGGCCCTCTACGACCAACGGTTTACGGGTTCTTCGCCACTAGATCAACCAGAAGTAATTTTAGAGTCCTTGGCAGCGTCGTTTGGCTGGAATATCCAAAAAGAAGGCGATCGGATATACCTATCCGTACCCTAGCCAAAATCCACCTACATCTAATTAACTAAATCCATTTCTCACCTAACAATAATATAATGAAGCTACTTTATTTACCCCATCTTGGTAAGCTAGTAGAGCCAAACATGCGCCAGGCACCATTACTTTTTTCAGTGGTAATACTGAGCGTACTAATTGGATTCACTACCCCAGCTTACACGCAACAACTCGCCTACCACGTTAACAGCGTATCTTCGCAAGACCAAAAGATGCTACTGCGGGACGCCTTAATCAGCCTAGAGAAGCAGTATAAGATTTCTATTAACTACGCCAGTAAAACAATACAGGATCGAGAAACCCGCATATTAATTAGGAAAACCGATCAACCTGAGCAAGCTCTTCAGCGCATTCTAGAGCCGTTAGATTTACAGTATAAAAAGATCAACGAGAGCACTTATGTTGTACAGCCTAAGAAGCCAGCTCTAAAGCCGGACATCAGGCCGCTACCCCGCCAAAATCCTAGAAACTTTCGGTCTAACGCCGTAGTCCCGTCCGTAAATACTCGTCCCATTGCCCGTCAGGTTAAGCAGGCACTAGAGCAAACCATTAGCGGTCAAGTGCTTGACCTATCTACCGATGAAGCATTACCAGGGGTGAATATTTTAGCCAAGGGCACCACCACCGGAACGGTAACTGACGTAGACGGAAACTACCGTCTGACGGTTGGCGATGATGTTACCACGCTGGTTTTTTCTTCCATCGGTTACGAAACTACGGAAGAACCGATTAACGGACGTAGCACTATCAATATCAGCTTATCTCCTGATATTCAGTCACTAAGTGAGGTAGTCGTCATTGGTTACGGTACGCAGGAAAAGCGTGATCTGACCGGATCCTTATCCTCCATCAAGCAGGAAAAAATTAAGGATATGCCCATCACGACGATTGATCAGGGACTCCAAGGACTAGCTGCCGGAGTGTCGGTTCAGCAACAAACCGGACAACCCGGTGGGGCAACGTCCATCCGTATCCGAGGAGGAAATTCTATTAACGCTGGTAACGAACCGCTTTATGTCATTGATGGCTTTCCCATCTACAATGAAAATACAACTTCTACCACCGGAACACTCAACGGAGTTCCACCTGAGAATGCATTAGCGACTATCAACCCCAACGATATTGTTTCTATTGAGATTTTGAAAGATGCTTCGGCTACCGCTATCTACGGAGCGCGGGCGGCAAATGGGGTAGTGCTAATTACAACCAAACGAGGAAAAGCTGGACAATCTAACGTAGACTTTGATATGTACTACGGTATTCAGGAGCCAGCTCGTCGCTACGATTTAATGAATGCTTATGAGTACGCTCAGTTTCGAAACGAACGCTGGATTGCTGCCGGGGAAGCACCTACTTATACTGAAGAGCAATTAGAAGAATTTCGTCGCACGGGAGGAACCGACTGGCAAGACGAATTGCTACGAAGCGCGCCCATTCAAAACTATCAGTTGGGAGTTTCTGGCGGAAAAGAAAACGTACAATACGCTTTTTCGGGTAACTACTTCAACCAGCAAGGCACCATGATTAATAGCTTCCTGAAGCGAATTTCTACCCGCGCTAATGTAGATATTCAAGCCAACGACCGACTGCACTTTGGACTAAACTTTACTGCGGCTCACACTTGGTCTAATCAATTGCCCACAGGTGGCGGACGTAACGGTCGAACCGGAGTACAAACGCCCACCAGTGGAAATATCTATCAAGGGGCATTATTCTACAATCCGGCTATTCCGGTATTTGACGAAGATGGTGAGTACACCCTTAACAATTCTCAAACGAACGGTGAGGTAGAAGGAGCCATTCAATCGAACGTGCCTTACGGTAACCCGATAGCCTACGCCAACTTAGCCGAAAACCGAAACTTCTCTACCCGGATACTGAATAACCTTTTCGGAGAGTGGGAGATTATCGAAGGGTTAAAGCTAAGAGTGACCGGTGGGGCTAATCTTCTGTTTACCAAGCAAAACAGATACGAACCTAGTACCATTTGGGTTGGACAGCGGGCACCAAATGGCCGGGCGCAGGTTGGAACCGTACAAAACATTGATTGGCTAAACGAAAATATTCTGTCTTACGAGCGAAGCTTCGGCGGTAACCACCAGATTAATCTAACCGGTGGATTTACTGTGCAGGCTTTCCAAAGCGAGAGTCTTAACGGAAGTAATGTTGACTTCACTAACGATGTTTTAGGATATGATAACCTCCAAGGAGGAAATGCTGGCGGAGAGTTCCCTCCCAGCTTAAACTCTGATGCTGACGAATGGCAACTCATGTCTGGGTTATTCCGGGCATTTTATTCGCTTAAAGACCGCTACCTATTCACCGTGACCGGACGCTACGATGGTTCATCCCGCTTTGGCGAAAATAATAAGTGGGCCTTCTTCCCTTCGGCGGCCGTAGGCTGGCGTATCTCCGATGAAGCCTTTATGGCCGACCAGGATTTGATTAGTAATATGAAACTGCGGGTAAGTTGGGGGCGCTCCGGCAACCAGAATATTCCTACCTACCGCTCACTCTCTTCCATGGGAACTGTGCAGTATACGGTCGGTGATGCACTACAAACCGGTTTTTTCCCGAACCGTATTGGAAACCCTGACCTCAAGTGGGAAACTACCACCCAGACTGATATTGGCTTAGACGTAGGTCTCTTCCAAGGTCGTTTAGAGCTAACGGCCGATTATTACTACAAGAAAACCACCGACCTACTATTTGACGTACCTGTTCCTTTTGAATCAGGGTTCCGAAGTGCTTTTAAGAACATTGGAAGCTTAGAGAACCAAGGAGTAGAGCTAGCGCTAAACGCAACTCCGCTTACGGGTAACTTCACCTGGAACGTAGGCATTAACTGGGCTCTGAACCGTAACCAAGTACTGGAGCTACAGGGTGAAGAAGAAATTCAGATTGATCCTGGCTTGAACCTACTGAAAGCCCAAAACGCCCTACTGCTAAAAGTAGGCGAGCCTGTTGGTAACTTCTACGGCTACGTGAACGATGGTATCTGGCAAAGTGCCGAAGAAATAGCAGCCTCGGGTATCCAACAGAACCGGTTTCCTGGGCAGTACCGTTTTATTGATCAAAATAGCGATGGTATCATCAATAATGATGACCGAACCATTATCGGAAATGCCTTACCAGACTGGACCGGTGGGATTACCAATACACTACGGTATAAAAACATAGAACTTAACTTTTTAATAGATTTCTCCTACGGCAACGATGTAGCCAATCTTACCAAGATTGAACATTTGTTCCTGAACGGACGGCAGAACGGCAGTAAGCTGGTGTTGGATCGTTGGCGACCCGATGACCCTTCGTTACCCCGCAACGAATGGACCAACAGCACCAATCCTGAAACCGAGATTCCATCAGTATTAGGTACCGGAGCTGGAGGAAGGCAGTTAAGCTCGTTTATTGTAGAAGATGGTTCTTTTGCCCGACTTCGTAATCTGACGTTGGCCTACAATGTTCCTGTGCAACAACTTGGCATCAGTGCTTTGCGCCGTCTACGGTTATACTTCAGTGGACAAAACTTGTTACTATTTACCAATTATTCTGGATTGGATCCCGAAGCTAATGTATTTGTGAACGACAATACACGCCTGGGGCTAGACTACGCGGTGTACCCACCCTCACGAACCTACACCTTTGGGGTAAATATCGGACTGTAACGGATCATGCTATTGATGAATAAAATAACATTGAATATGAAAACCTATTTAGCTTATACATTCAGCTTTCTGGTCGGCCTATCATTAACACTGAGTGGGTGTAATGACTTCTTAGAAGAAGAACCTCGTAACTTCCTGTCTCCCGATCAGTTTTACCAAACTCCTTCTCAGGCTACTTCGGCCATTATTGGGGTGTACGACGTACTAGATAACCCCGATATGTACGGGCAGCAAGGATTCATTTCTGCCGGTGACGGGGCATCCGATAATCTACTCGGTGGGGTATCCACAATGGTAAATAAAAGTCAAAACCCCCTTACCTACGAAATGGATGCTGGAAACACTCGGATTCTAGATTTCTACGAAGCTTCTTACCAACTTATCAATCGGGCCAATGCAGTGGTTGACCGCCTAGCCGAGTCGCCCGTTGACGATGAGATTAAGCAAGATATTACTGCGGAAGCCAAATTTCTGCGAGCACTCGCCTATTTTAATATAGTACAGATGTTTGGGGACGTGATACTGAGAACCGAAGAGGCAGCTTCGCTAGATAACCTGGATCAACCCCGGTCACCAGCTAGTGATGTTTACGCTCAAATTATTCAGGACTTACAAGCTGCGTCTAGCGACCTACCCAATGAGCCACTGGGTGTTGGACGAGCCGATGCCTGGGCAGCCAGAGCTTTGTTGGCTAAAGTATACTTAACAGCAGAACAGCCCAATGAAGCAGCCCAACTCACTGGTGAAATTATCAACTCAGGCGAGTTTAGCCTTGTGTCAGAATATAATCGTTTATTCCGTCCGGAAAATTCGGGGCTAACTGAAGAGATTATCTTCGCTGTGCAATACGGCCCGCAGCGAAGAAATATCCTGACCGATTTTCTAACGGTGGCTGAAACTTCAGCCTACGGAGCTTTCGAGCCCATTGATAACCTATTTACTAACGATCTATACGAGGAGAGCGACCTACGTCGGGAATACACGGTCTTTGACTCTATCGTCTGGCAAGGCGAATGGTTAGTGCCTGCCGTTGGATTGAGTTTTTTGAAGTTTGCCGAAGAGCATTATATTGACGGTATACCGGAAGGGCAATCGGGCACGATGAATTTTCCAGTACTACGCTACGCTGACGTACTCTTAGTGCAGGCCGAAGCACTAGCTCGGGCGAACGGTAACCCAACTACCGAAGCCTACGATGCACTCAACCAAGTACGTGCTCGGGCGGGCTTATCTGAGGTTTCCGGATTGAGCCAGGAAGAATTTCTAGATTTACTACTACGTGAACGCCGCCTGGAATTTGTATTGGAAGGGCATCGCTGGTTCGATCTCAAGCGATTCGGTAAGCTAGACGAAAAGATGCAAGTATTTGAGGGGTGGCAGTCCCATTTTCAGCTATTTCCCATTCCAGAAGCAGCCATCACGGCCAATCCGCTTCTCACGCAGAATGATAATTACTGACGCATACTCGTGAGTTATGCATGGGTACAATTGGTTTCCTCCTGTTTGTGGCGCTCTCTGGATGCGGCCTACAGGAGGAACCATCTTTTCCATTTGATTCTAGTGTACGCTCCATGACTATTGATTTAGATTACACTTCAGTGTGAGAAGAAGAACTGAAAATAACACTATCAGAAAACTCATCTGACTAATTTAATAATCCATAACGCTAACAAGTATTTGCTAAAAAAGAGCCATTTCAACGCTTAGAGAGTAGTGGTTGTTTCGCTTCCCAAGTTTCCCTAACTTATTCGCACAACCTAACTAATTTTTTCTATGCGTAATCTTGCCATTCTATTTCTTTCACTCCTACTAATTTCTGCTTGTAGTACCACCCCAACTACCACCAGCGAAGTAGCCTCTGAAGAGGTTGCTTTCGAGTATCCCAACATCATATTTATTATGGCTGATGATCTGGGTTACGGTGATTTGGGATGCTACGGTCAATCCGAAATTCAGACCCCTAACATTGACGAATTAGCTGCCCAAGGAATTAGATTCACTCAGTTTTACGCGGGTTCTACCGTGTGCGCTCCTTCCCGAGCGGTATTGATGACCGGGCAACACACCGGGCGCACCCACGTACGGGGCAATGCCGGAGGTAATATTGATCGTCAAGCATTACGAGATGAAGATGTAACAGTTGCAGAAATACTGAAGGGTGCCGGTTACCAAACCGCCCTAGTCGGCAAATGGGGACTAGGCGAGATAAACCAAGAAGGCCATCCACTTCAGCAGGGCTTTGATTCCTTCTACGGATACCTGAATCAGAAGCATGCTCATAACTACTACCCTGAATTCTTATGGAATAATCGGGATTCGGTATTTCTGGAAAATATAGTGCAGCGCACTAATAAAAAATACGGTTCCTTCGTAGGCGGGTACGCCACTAAGAAAATTACTTACAGTCACGATCTGTTTGTAAGCAAAGCACTGACTTTTCTAGAACAGGAGCGAAATCAGCCATTCTTTTTGTACTTAGCACTTACCATTCCTCACGCTAATAATGAAGCCGGTAAGAAGGGAATGGAAGTACCGGATTATGGTATCTATGCCGATCGCGATTGGCCCGAAACCCAAAAGGGCACGGCGGCGATGATTAGCCGAATGGACAAAGACGTTGGTCGTCTAATGGAAACGCTGAAAGCCAAAGATATTGACGAAAACACGCTGATAATTTTCACTTCCGATAATGGCCCTCACCGCGAAGGTGGTAATGACCCAGACTACTTTGATTCTAATGGGCCACTACAAGGGATAAAACGGGCCATGCACGAAGGTGGAATTCGGGTTCCGTTTATTGCCCGATGGCCTGCTCACACACCAGCCGGGATCACTTCTGACCATATTGGCTACTTCGGAGATATGATGGCTACATTTGCCGAGCTAGCAAAGACTGATTATCCGGAAAATACCCAGAGTATTAGCATCGTCCCTACTCTACTAGGCCAATCCGAAAATCAACGCCGCCATAACTATTTGTATTGGGAATTTTACGAGCAAGGATCTCGTCAGGCCATTCGTATGGGCAACTGGAAAAGTATCAGGGAACCTATGCTCACGGGAGATATTCAGCTATTCAACTTGGAAAGTGATATTAGTGAAGCTAACGATGTAGCAAGTCAAAACCCCGAAGTAGTAGAAGATATTATCAGAATTATGGATGAAGCTCACAAGCCATCGCCTAATTGGGTGGTGAAGCAGTAATGGCGAGGGCGTGGGACTAGGTGTAAGGGCAATGTACTTCTACTTCTCGATTTTTGTTATTAGTCCCTTGTTGCTTACCAATCTCTGACCTTCCAACTCCGGACTCCCGTCTCCGGTTTTCAGCCTCCTTTTACCCTAATCCAACAACACTGTTACTACCTCGGGAAAGAGGATGATTACAGTGAGGAATACGAGTTGGATGATGATGTAGGGAACGATCCCTCGATAAAGGTGAGCCGTGGTAATTTGGGGTGGGGCTACTCCTTTTAGGTAAAAAAGGGAAAAACCAAAAGGGGGGGAAAGAAACGAGGTCTGCAGGTTCAGAGCCAATAAAATACCAATCCAGATTAGGTCAATGCCCATACGGCTAAAAATGGGAGCTACCACCGGGACGATAATGAAAATAATTTCAATAAAATCGATGAAGAATCCAGCGATAAACACCGCAATCATCACAATCGCCAAAAAAGCCATTGGACTTAGATTCGCACTTTCTATTAAGCTTACCAGATAGCGATCACCCTCTAAACCCCGAAAAACCAACGCGAAAGCAGTGGCTCCCACCAGAATAATAAACACCATACAGGTAAGGTGGGTAGTCTCTCGCATCACTTCCTTCAGCACAGGTAGCGTAAACTTTCCTTGAACAATAGTAAGCACAGAAGCTCCAAATGCTCCCACAGCCGCCGCTTCGGTCGGTGAGGCGATTCCGGCGAAGATAGAACCCAGCACTGCTACAATCAGCAGAAACGGGAGCACAAATGCCTTAATAACCTGACCTGCCATATTTCCCTCCCGAAAACGGGCAATTTCTTCAGTCGGCATAGGCGGAGCTTGTTGCGGACGGAAATACGCCATACCCACTACGTACAATAAATAGCAGCCCACTAACGCTAAACCCGGAATCAACGCTGCTGTAAATAAATCACCCACTGATACATTTAGCACCGAGCCTAGTAAAACCAATACTACTGAGGGCGGAATAATCTGTCCCAGTGTTCCGGCTGAAGCGATGGTTCCGGTAGCCAACTCGGGGCTATAGCCGCGTTTGAGCATGGTAGGTAAACTAATCAAGCCCATCGTCACTACAGTAGCCCCGACGATCCCGGTGGAAGCTGCCAGCATGGCTCCTACTACTACAACCGCAATGGCCAAACCACCCCGAAATTTACCGAACAACAAAGCCATTGTTTCCAGTAAACTTTCCGCCAACCCTGATTTCTCTAGCATAATCCCCATGTAAATGAAGAGAGGAACCGCAATCAGCACGTAGTTAGTCATGGTGCCGTAGACCCGCAAAGACAGTAGATAAAAGAAGTCAACGTCGAACACGAATAAACCGAAAAGTACCGAGACCCCACCCAAGGTAAACGCCACTGGGAAGCCAAATAAAATCAGGATAAAAATGAGCAAAAACAGGATTAGCGGCAGCGCATCAATCATGGACAGTAGGTTCGGTAAGCGTAAGTAGTGAGTTTATAAGTAGGGAAACTGCTTGGAGTAGCAGTAAAACAAACCCAATCGGAATAGCGGCCTTCACCACATAGCGAGCGGGCAGTCCGCCGGGGTCAGGTGATCCTTCCTGAATAGCCCAGGAGTTAGCCGTAAATTCCCAGGAGGCTACCATAGCCACCACGCAAAATGGAATCAGAAATAGTATTGTCCCAGTTAAGTTGACCCAAGCTTGTCGCTTCGGGCTGAGATTCTGGTAAAACACATCTACCCGCACGTGTCGGTCGTGCTTGAGGGCATAAGCTGCGCCCAGTAAAAAAATAATGGCGAACAAATGCCACTCGAGCTCTACAATTCCGGCAGAAGAAGTATTGAACAAATAGCGAGCCGCCACATCGTAAACAATCACCAGCACCAGCACGGTAGTGAGCCAGGCTACTCCCCGCCCTACTGCTTCGTTAAGTCGATCAATGATCTGACTGATGGTAATAAGGATTTTTTTCAAGATGGATCAGTTGGTTGGTAGCTGTCCAAATATAGCATTTATTTAAGTATTCAAAAGAAAACTAAAATGCGAGAAGGATTGATGAATTCTAACTACTGGAGACTATTTTCACTATACGTTTACGTCTCTTTACTTAGAGAGCAGTCACCAAAATTTCCACCAAGGTTTTCCCTCACCCCCTCTTTCTTGAGAAAGATGTTCTGATCCTACTAAGGAACCATGAGCAGGCTGAGCACTTTTCTTCGGATAGCGAATAGTGTGGGTATAGCCGTGTTTCTTCAGAACAGCTTCGGTACGCTTTGCGAGGTCAGCACCTATTTCAGGGTTGACTGAATGGATATGATTAGCATACCCTCGGATAGACGCTAGCAGATTGTCACTTCCGTTCCAGTGCTTTCCTTCCAACCCGTCCTTTTCGATTTGAAATAGCAGAGCTTTAAATTTTTTGATGCTCTTACGATTCACCGTAAGCTTTTCGTTGACAACCACCCCAGTAACTTCACGCCGAGTACCTTTACGCATAATACGCAGCTTATCTGGATGCAGTACTAACCCTTCTTCTTTGATTACGCGTCGCACGTTTCCGAGTAATTTGGTGATATGTTTTCGGTTTTCACCACTGGTTGAAAAGGTCATATCATCGGCATAGCGAGTATAGGTGAAACCGTATTTTTGAGCTAGCCCAAGCAAACGGGCATCCAGCTTACGGCACAGAATATTTGTTAGAGCCGGACTGGTAGGTGCGCCTTGAGGCAATATGCGCTCACCTTTCGCCACAAAGTAGTTTTTACCATCCAGCACTACTTGATCCACTTCAGGCTCAGTACACAACAAAGCCAATACGGTAGCAATCTTTTCGGAGTATCCTAAATTGCGAAAAATACCTTTAACTCGGGGGTATCCGATGGTTGGAAAAAAGTCCTTCAGGTCTATGTTGATGACTAGTTCTGCTTTCAGGTGAGGAGTGGCATTGGTGATAATACTACGCTGAGTGGCAAAACCGTGAGCCGCGGGATGAATAGCTACCTTGTTTAGTAGGTTTTCTAAAACCCAATGCTGAACTTTTTTCAGCCGGGGCATCGGAGCTGAAATCAGGCGTTTACCGCCACTTTTCTTACGAATGTAAAATCGTTTGTAGTGCGATACTTTGCTGACTTTTCGGTTGTAGGACAAAAATCGTAACTCACCCATCGATATACCCATTGCTTCAGCCAATACAGCTACATCTGAAAAAGCGGGTAGGTTATAGCGATTTAGTTTTTCAGCATCAGCCTCCCCGGGTTGTAGCCCGGCTGATACTTTCTCGCCCAGATAAATGATCTCTTTTTCCCGAAAGGCTTGCCACTGTTGGGCTTTTTCAATGCGCTCTTGCTTTTTTCGCTCTTTGGTTTCCAACTGCTTGCGCCGCGATTCTGCCATCCGCTCCCGCCGGATTTCCTTCAGCATCTGCTCTTGATTACCGAACTTTCGCTGTTTAGCGGCCAATTCACGAAGTTCACGAGTCAGTTCACCTTCTTCTTTGATTAATTGCTCAGGAAGCGATGGCATACCTTCCTGATCGGGCCAGAAACCCAATCGCTTCATCTCCGCGAGAATATACTCATCCTTAGACGAAGCCCTGATTTTATCGTAAAGCTGCTGCCGGGTTAATTGGGAAGAGTCACTCATAAGATGTAAAAAAAGTAGCAACCGGCGAACTTCGTACACTCTCAGGACTGGAGAGTTCAACTCAAGCACCCCGCTACTAGTATGATATTTCACATCTCCGATGTGACACCGGAAATGTCATACTAGTAGCATGGGGTGCACCGTAATGAACGCGCCAGTGACGCGTTGCCAAACTATAGGCCAGAGGGGCGATCCACCACTCAAAAGGCAAGTCTTGCCCAATCAGGCTGTACCTGACCAGGATCGTTACCGGCTGCTACTTAAGTTCAAGTTAAAATAATTGGTTAAAATTTATACTGTTTTTTTATTTTTTCCGTACGCTAATCGCAGTGCCAGCATATGCTCGCAAGGCCCTTGGTACAATTTATTCTGCTGAAAGAAATTGCAGTTGCACGTGGGCTTCACCATTCGTTCGTCAGTATCTAAAATTATCGTCGGATTGTACTCTCGCTGCGCTCCTGCTATCGTTCCCTTTACCATCACTCCCAACCGTTGATCTTCTATCAAGTCAATGCTTACTTTGTCCTGATTGAGCAACTCATGCGCTTTTTCTTCCCGAGGGTTGGCAAAGCGCAACTCATCCGTAGGTAAAGGCTCACGACGCAATTCACGGATGCGGTATACTTGCTTGTTTAAGTCGTAAATAACCCGTCCGGCTTGCACGAATGTTCCTAATGCTCCTAGCACTACGTTCCGATCAAGCTCTAGTCGCTTTGCTAACGAATCGGCTGACTCTTGCCAGTTTTCTTTTAGAGCGGTATAAACTTTCTGCTGGGTGAGTGAATCCACTTCCTGACGGGGAGCCAACAGATCAAAGTTTCCCAGGCGCGACCAATCGTTTGCTGTCCAGCCGGAAAGCCCCAGCGTAAAGGTCATATCACCCAAATCGGCTTCGTAGAAGGAAGGCATTCCGGTGCCGAGTAAGGTCACGGTAAACTTCTTCGCTACGGGGATCAATCGTTCTAAAGTCATCAGCCGACGGCGTCCCCAAATCCTGATTTCGTCAGCTTCATTGCCCAAGTAGGGCGACCGATCGCAGGTAATGTCTATATTCCAGGGTTCTACCGTAATGCGAATCGGTTGTCCGGGCGATAGATGAAAACGTAACGAGCGAGGACTTTCTTTTTCTTTACGGCGTTTGAGAACAAATAACAAATTGTGTACGTCCATTGGGTGCAGCTCCAGGCGATGAGCGTCGAGGGTCATAGCCGAACTTACTTGTAAAAAGCCGCGCACCCACGATTCCGGCAGATCAATCTTTACTTCCTGGTAGGCATCACTGTCGGTAGTTTGCACCTCAAAGCCACTAGGATCGATTTTAAGCTCGGTGTCTTTGTAGGTCCGAATCTTCTGAAATTCGTCGTAGAGAGCCGATGAATAATCGATATTGGTAGTGCCACAGGCAAATTCATCAATTTCCTGAAACACTTCGTAGCCGCAACTTAGCTTGCCGTAGGAAGACTCGTCTTGGCTAAAGCACTCAAAAAATACCTCATCGGGGTGCACCGTAATTACAGGATCGAGTACGAACCAAGCGTCCCGGTCTTTTTTGTACAAAAAATCAAAATACGCCCGACGAGCCTTATAGAATGGTTCCATCACGGCATCGCGCTTCTGCCGTAGGGCTTGCAATTGTTCCATCTTTTCGTCTACTTGGGTATCAACTGCTTCTTTGCGAGCCATCGCTTCAGCTAGCCAGATCGGTTCCTGCTCAGCCAACCAGGCTTGATAGTCGGTGCGTTCTTTGGGCTTAAAGCGAAGGTCAGAAACCACAATATCGTGTAGGGCAGAAATAGCTTCGCGAAACGCCAGATGCTGTCGCAGCTTACCAATGAAGTACGTAGGTTCTCGCAAGGTGTCGGGGGCAAACTCCATCCCTACTGCTTGTGAAGAGCTTTTCACCTGAGTACTTCCTGAATAACGGTAGTTAAATATCATACGGTCTCGGGTTCTACGACAGTAATCGGTGATTCTAAAGACGGATACTGCATTTTCAATTGGTGCATCAGTTGGATACAACGAGCTTTATCAGTGATGGCGATAGTAGGGGAAACACGGGTAAGCAAAGGTAGTACCCAGGCGGCTACCGCCTCGTCTTTTTGAGCCTCCTCACCTAAAAAAGTAAAAGCGCGCTGTTTGGCCACACTGCCTCGGTTCACTTGCGAAAGTACTGAAGTAAAGTAGTAATCCATTTTCTGCAAGCGTTCTGGATTGCCAGCCGCGTAGCGGGTCAGATAGTTCGTAACGAACAGTTGTAACTGAGTATTGGGGTGCTGGCTCAGTTTTAGCATGTATTCAATACCATTGGCCTCCTGAAAGTGTTGGGTAATTTGTTGCAAACCGAATTGCTGAATCTCGGGTCTTACTCGATCACAAAGACTTACGAGTAATTCCGGAGTCCAATCTTCTTGCCGAAACTGCTCGGCAAAGAAACGCATCGCAAACTGACGAGAATCTTCCCAACTAGCATCCAGTAGCTTGAGTGCTTTCTCACGCTCGTAGCGGATACGCGGTACGTTCTTCTGAAAATAGTTGTGAGCTACCTCACGCAGTTCTAGCATCTCGTGACTACCCAATGCCACAATTTGCTCTAGGGCAACTTGCTCTAAATCTACTTGCTGCTTAAGCAACTGAGCACCCAATAGGTGAGCTTCTCGATAATCAGCGTCGATCAGTTTCCATATCTGATCAGAGGAAATATGCTGAAAATAGTCTGACAATTGCTGGCGAAATAGTCGCTCTAAATCCTGATGAATGCCTTCCTGCGTTTCTTTGCGCCACAGTAAAGGAAGCAGAAGCTCGACGAGTTCGCGCCCAAAGGCAGGGTGATTTTTTAGCAACCGTCCGATTACTGGCTGTACCTGCTGGCGGATTTCGGGGTGAGCCGATAAGCAGAAGCTGGTGAGTACATCTTTTCGCTCGATGAGTACGGCATCGGGCAGCTGTCCGAATAATTCTACTCCAACACCTCGTACCGAAGCGAAAGGACTGGTGATAAATGCTTCAAAAATAGTATCGGATAGTGCTTGGGCATTATTTTGCCGAAGTAGGATCTTTCCAGCTAACAGCGGAAGCGGTTCCAGCGGGTGCGCGAGTAAAGGTTGCCAAATGGCTTCATCTACCGTAGCAAATGCATCGGGAAAAACTAGCAGCAGGCTATCGCTCACCCGAGCTGCGTAGGCGTTAGTCGTGGCTAATTGTTCTTCATCGGCCGGCGGCTGAAGTTGAAGCAGGTGCTGTACTACTTCCTGCACAATCGCAGCAGCCTGAGCAGGTTCTACCTGATGTTGGGTCAGTAGATTGCGCGCCCACACATGTACTTCTTCTTGCTCCGAACGCAACAAACCAGAAACGAACGACGAATGAGTAACAAATGTTTTCGGCTGATCATCTACCCAACGCATACCTAGAGCCTGCGCTTCTGGTAACGGGCAAGTGAGCAAAGCTAATACCAGCTCTTGGTTAGGGTTTTTGGCATCATACACTGATTCTGCTAATTCTAGTCCGAGCTGATGGCTTTCCGAATACGGTTGGTTAAGCAGATTGGTGATCAGCGTGGGAGTTACGTACTCGTCTCGGTGAGGATTGGCCCGAAATGCTTTTATAGCAAACTCGTTCACAATTCGGCAGTGGCTTTGTTGCAATAGCGTAACAAGTGCCTCGGGAGCCTCATCCCATAAATTTGGGAACGCCTCTTCCCGCACGGCCGGAGCTGGTTCGCTCGGTTGGTAGGGAGGCGTACATCGCCACCGTCCTGCCGCCTTAGCCAGCGTGTAGCGAGGGCTATTTTGGTACAGTAAAAAACCTAGAATTGGATACACCGAATAGTCGGCAAAGTAGGTATCTGTTCTTCGGGAATTCCACCGATCATTCACATATTCGTAGGAATATTCGGTTCGTTTTTCAGCTCCCCGGGCATCAGCATCGCTGAAGTTGAGTAGTATGTCGCGGGCGTAATTAGTGTACTGAGAACTTTTAGCGTCACCCATGCGCGTGAGCCAGCGTAACGAACGTCGCTGTAAATACTGACGAGTTTTCTGAGAATAGGCCACCCTAGGTCGTTCTTTAGCAAACTCTTCTCTCAAGTTATTAATATATTCTCCGTCCAGATAAGCGTAATCACCCCAGTGGGGTATCTTAAAATATTCATCCGTTTTGTCAATACGGGCGGTTATAGTGCCATACAGCCTGGTATCGTCTCTCAGTTCGGCGGCTTTGAGCAAATAGCGTACTTGATGAAAGTAGTTAGGGCGAAACGGAATCAGGGGAAGCAGCTCGCAAAGAACCTCCATAACGAACGGGTACTGATCGGACACGCGGGGAAGTAAAGAAAGAAAGGAGGTTTCTTCAACCTTAAGCTCGATCAGTAATTCGCTTAGCTTTTTCGCTAAAGTATCCGGCTGTTGGTTCACAATCGGCTCGCGGATGCTTTCCGGCAATTGCTCGAGAGTTTGCTGTACTAATTGCTGGTGATCCGCTTCTGAACCAATCAGGCTTAAAGCTTCGGTGGCGATCCGACTAACGGTCGGAGTAGCCTGTTGCTGTAGCTTGCGAAGTTTCTCGGCCGACTCAGCGCTACCGCAACGACCTAATGCCCACGCCAGGCTGTAGTCAAAGAGGGCTTCGTTGCGAAGAGGGATGGCCCGGAGGTGGGCTTCAGCCTCTGGCCACCGCATTTCTCCGGCTCGCCAAACCACCCGCGATAACGGCCAGCTCGATTCGTCATAAGAACCTTGAGCGGCTTTCTCGAGGTAACTTAGTATCGTAGATTTTTGGGCTGAGGTATCAGTGTCTTGGGCTTTACCAATTTCTGGGGCTTGGCTATTCCCGATAGCTTGGTATCCCTTAGAAGTTTTTTCGTTAACCAACTTGGTAAAAACCTTTTCGGCTTCAGCCAGAGGTACTGGAAACACGGTTTTGGTTCCTTCCCGCAATTGAGCGCCACGCTTACCATAGCGGAAGTTAACTACATACTCATTGGTGCCCACTTCGCATAGATCTACTTCGTAGACTTTATCAGAAGTACCTTGCTGTAAAAAAAGCCTAGCTTGTTGGATAATTTTCACACGCGTAACAGTAGGTGATTACCTTCGTTAAATTAGAAAATAAACCGGATAGTTAACACCATTTTATCCAGATAATAATAAGAAGATTTGAGCTTTATATTTACTAAATTGAAGCAGATACTAAACGTAATACTTTTAATCATAGATTTTTTGGCGTTTTCTTTAATTATAATCTATTCATTTTTTCTAGGGGCTTCTCTTTATTTTTAACTAGCTTTACAATTTCATCAATGAGATAATATTTATCCTCAGAAAGCAAACAGAGTAGTTGGTGTCTACTAGAAACTATCTTATATAGCTCGTTTACGCTCATATTTTTTGATCAAGTAACCTGTTGAGTGCTAGCGAAATGAGAGTACTGTTTTTTATAGGTTCTACTATCAATTGGCTTCTAGCAATCAGCGTTAGTGGCCTGGCGCAGGATAATACTTCTTACGCAGGTGTAAAGGCATACACTGGCTTCATTATTCCCCACTCCGCTGAATTACGTGATGTATCGGCGAGGAACCTGTGGGGGATTGGGCTAGAAGCAGGAAGGGTGCTCAAAACCGAGCAGGCATGGGCAAACTGCAATTGCTTCTCTAAGGTAGGTATTGGAGCCAACTACTTTAATTACCGTAACCCTCAGGAGTTGGGTGAATCATATAACCTCACTATTTTCGGTGAGCCATATCTTAGTTTTAGGCGTAATTGGTTTCTCACGCTTAGAGGCGAGGCAGGCGTAAGTTACTTGACCCGAGTATATGATCAAGCTACCAACCCCCGTAATACGTTCTTTAGTTCACCTCTCAGTTTCCTTATCTTAGCTAACTTTACCCTAAACTACCGTTTTCAAGACAACTACATTTTCCGCCTATCAGCTAACTACAACCATATCAGCAATGGGGGAATGCGCCACCCTAACAAAGGCATGAACTTTCCTACTCTATCGTTGGGAGTTGAGAAGCACTTTGGAAAATCAGAATTCCCTCAGTACACTAAACAACCAGGGTTACGAAAACGTAACTGGTATCGCTATCTCTTCTTAGGGGCATCTCGGAGAACGTTGGAAGGCAACCGCTTGCACAGCCGGACTGACCATTTGAATGCAGGAATAGAAACCGGGTTTATGCGATCAGTCACTAATATCAACGCATTATCTGGTGGCATTGAGTTATACTATAATGGGATACAGGCGGAGCAAGCCCGGCGGTACAATGAAGAGGCAGTTCCATTACGCTGGTCACTTATGCTGGGGCATGCTCTGGTATTTGGTAAGTTTTCATTTACCCAGCAGGCTGGTTACCATCTGTACCAACCCTTCGCCCTGGTTAACAAATCTTTCTTCCAACGCTACGCCTTATACTATCAGTTAGGGACATGGCTACACGTGGGTACTTCACTGAAAGCTTATGGACACGTAGCTGATTTTATGGATGTGAGGATTGGAACTCGGTGGTGACTATATTGTTGACAACGCCATCCCTTGTCTAATTTTTCCGCGACCAGGAAGTTTTTTCTAACTTCCCGATGTAAATGTCGATCTACAGACTATTCTCACCAAAGATGTAGTCAAGACTGGAGAAAGAGTTCGAAACGATAAGGATATTATTTTTGATTACTATGAATATGTTGTTAGTTCCATCCATTTTAACCTCCAGCTCTGGGTTATCTTTCCGAGTGAGCCAACCAGCTTACAAATTGTTAATTAGGTTATTATTGCAGCCAAAACGGCATCACCATTCAGTTCCCTATCCGCAATCTGGATTTTGGTATTAAAGGCAGCACAAAGTTATCAGAGCTAGATTTGGGCACGGCTTTGAATGGTAGTCGTAAAGAGTGATACTTGAATAAGTTGGTTAAATAGATACTTCCTTATGAGAATTAGAATAAAAGAATTCAAACGACTGCTGGTAGAAAGTGCGCTAATTGTATTTAGCGTTTTATTCGCTCTATTTATCAATCGCTATGCCGAAAGCCAAAAGCTACGACAGCAGAAACAAGTGGCCCTAGAGCGTATTGTGCAGGAGATGAAAAGTAATTGCGAACTTATAGCTGAAGCTCTAGATATCCATAAAACTGCATTTCGAAACCTTCAGCAAGCCGCTACTGATGAAAATGACTCTTTGCGGATTTATATGGCTAAATACAAGTATTTTCTTGATCAAAAGGTCTTCCATCATCTATTGGATGGACAAACATCCTTTTACCCGGTCTTCCCGGTAAGTACCTCCTGGCAGACAGCATTAGCTACTGGAATTGTTTCGGAATTTGATTATCAGGTAGTAGAGATACTTACAGAGGTCTACACTACTCAAGAATATTTTCTGGAGGAATCTCTTAAGGCTACTATCGAGATCATATCCGTACCAATAGAAGATGAGAGTCAAACCATTAATACGCTATTATTTCCGGTTAATGAATTAGTTCAGCAAGAGCGAAAAACCATCGACGCCATTGATAAAGCACTGAAATTAATGTGCCCTGAGCCAGATGAGGGTCAATCAAATTAAAGAATAACTTTCGCTTACCAAACTTTTCGAAAAGCCTTCGGTGTTGATATTCAAGTATGGAAACGGCATCAGTAGTAAAAAAGGACATTCGTAAAATCAAATCGGAAAAACTTCGGGAGTTTTTAGTCGAAGCTGGCGAGAAGCCTTTCCGGGTGAAGCAGGTGGAGGAATGGCTGTGGAAAAAATCAGCGACTAGTTTTGCGGAGATGACCAACCTCTCCAAGAAAACCCGGGAGCTGCTGGAGAATAATTTTACGATTAATGCACTGCAAGTCCATGAGCAGCAAGTGAGTCGCGATCAGACTATCAAATCTATGTTTCGGCTGCACGACAGCCATTTAGTAGAAGGTGTATTGATTCCGACCGATTCGCGGATGACGGCTTGTGTATCCTCGCAGGTAGGTTGTTCGTTGGCTTGTAAATTTTGCGCTACCGGTTATATGGATCGTAAGCGCAATCTGGATGCAGCCGAAATCTACGATCAGGTGGTGCTGATTAACCAGCAGGCCAAGCAAAACTACCGGATACCACTTTCTAATATCGTGTACATGGGCATGGGCGAACCCCTGCTGAATTACGCCAACGTGCTGCAATCCATTGAGCATATCACTTCGCCCCAGGGATTAAATATGTCGCCCAAGCGTATCACTGTGTCTACCGCTGGAATTGCCAAGATGATTAAAAAACTGGGCGACGATCAGGTAAAGTTTAATTTAGCGCTATCGCTACACGCAGCCAATGATGAGAAGCGCAATCAGATTATGGCAATTAACGAAACCAATAATCTAGAAGTGCTAAAAGAAGCTTTACAATATTTCTATCAGAAAACCCGCACCCGTATCACTTTTGAGTATATCGTTTTCTACGACTTCAACGATACGCTGGAAGATGCCAAAGAACTTTGGCAGTTTACTAAGTACGTGCCCAGCAAAGTGAACCTGATTGAGTACAATCCCATCGCGGAAGCTGATTTCAAAAATACCGAAGAAGATCGGCTCGATCAGTTTGCTCGCTACTTGGAAAATAAAGGTGTCACTGTCAATGTGCGCCGCAGCCGAGGCAAAGATATTGATGCCGCTTGCGGGCAATTGGCGATTAAGCAGAAGTAGTGGAAGTTAATTAGCAACTGCCTGAGCATCCTCTTCTAGTTTTAGCATAAACGCATACTCTAGCGCGGTTTCTTTATAGCGTTGGAAACGACCCGAAGCCCCGCCGTGCCCAGCATCCATATTAGTTTCCAACAGCAGAATATTATCGTCGGTTTTCTTGTCCCGTAGCTTAGCCACCCACTTAGCTGGTTCCCAATATTGTACCTGAGAGTCAAATAATCCGGTAGTGACCAGCATATTGGGGTACTCTTGCTCGGCCACATTATCGTAAGGTGAATAAGAAAGCATATACTGGTACGATTCTAGGTTTTTAGGATTTCCCCACTCATCAAACTCATTGGTTGTCAGGGGAATAGATTCATCCAGCATGGTAGAAACCACATCTACAAATGGTACGGCAGCAATCAGTCCATTAAACCGATCCGGAGCCATGTTGGCAACAGCGCCCATCAGCAATCCCCCGGCACTTCCACCCATACCGTAAAGACGATCTTTACTGGTGTAGCCTTCGGTAATGAGGTAGTCGGCACAATCAATATAGTCGGTAAAGGTATTTTTCTTATTAAACATCTTACCATCCTCGTACCACTCGCGCCCCATTTCCTGACCACCCCGAATATGAGCAATCGCATAGACAAAACCCCGATCTAGCAAACTCAATCGGGTGCTATTAAAGTAGGGGTTCATAGAGTTGCCGTAAGAACCGTAAGCGTAGAGTAATAAAGGAGTTGATGCATCTTCTTTTGCTCCCCTCTTATAAACCAAAGAAATCGGGATTTGCTTACCATCGCGGGCGAGGGCGAATAATCGTTCGGTAACGTATTCTTCCGGATTATGCCCACCGACTACCTTCTGTCGTTTTTTCAGCTCCTGCTCGCGGGTACGCATGTTGTAGTCGTAGATAGACGTAGGGGTAGTTAGCGAAGAGTAACCATAACGGAGAACTTCGGTATCTAACTCAGGGTTGGTTGCCGATGAAAGTACGTAAGCTGGCTCATCAAATTGGATATAGTGCTCTTCGTTGGCCTCAGTATCCATCACTCGTAGTTTTGGAAGCGCATTCGATTTCTCGGTTAACACTAAATAGTGGCTAAATACATCCATGTCCTCCAGAAATACGTCTTCTCGATGCGGAATCACTTCCTTCCACTGTGCTTTAGTGGTACTACCTAGTGATGCTTCCATGATTCGGTAATTTGGGGCATCCCAATCGGTACGGACGTAGAATTTATCGCCTACATGCTCTAGTGAGTAACGATGCCGCTCTTCCCGAGGAATGAACTGCTGAAAATCACCTTCAGGCTGATCAGCTAGCAATAAGTGAAAGTCGTTAGCTAATGTACTCTGATTCCAAATCAAGATATACTCATCTGACTTAGATTTGGTAACTCCAATATAAAATGAAGGATTTTCTTCTTCGTACTTCAGTTCGTCATCATCTATGGCTTGCCCAAGCTGGTGCCGCCAAATTTTATTGGACAATAGCGAAACCTGATCTTTAGTCGTATAGAAATATGATTCATTATCATTAGCCCAAGCTCCGTCACCTTGCGTATTGGGAAGTTGATCTGGTAACATCTCCCCGGTTTCCAAGTTCTTAAAACGAATGGTATAAATCCGGCGACTGAGCGTATCTTCCGCAAAAGCCAGTAGCTTGTTATCTGGACTTACCTGTAAACCTCGAGCATTGTAGTACTCATAGCCTTCGGCCATCTCATTTACATTTAGTAAAACTTCTTCCGCAGCTTCTAAGGTTTCTTTTTTACGCGCGTAGATAGGATATTCTTGTCCTTCCTCGTAGCGGGTATAGTACCAGTACTCATTCTCGAGATAGGGCACTGATGAGTCTTCCTGACTAATTCGCCCAACTATCTCATCGTAGAGTTGCTCCTGCAATTCCTCGGTATCCCGCATTATCGTCTTAGTGTAAGCATTCTCATCTTCCAGATACTGAAGCACCTGCCGGGTTTGGGCATCAGGGTTTTCAGCGAGTTTCTGCTCGTCGGTAAGGCGCATCCAAAAATAGGGGTCAACCCGAGTATCACCGTGAATAGAAAGTACTGAATCTTTTTGGGGAGCATCAGGAGCTTCAGAAAGCTTATTCAACATAGTAGAGTCAGAATTAGATTGACAGGAAACCAAGCTAGCAAGACCTATTGCCAAGCTCATTATCTTAAGCATATCACACATACCAATTGCTATTAGGAAAGGTTTTACTATTGAGTAAGGGGCAAATATACACAAGGGCATAAAAAAACGGAGGTGTCCACTCGGTTCTCTCAAAAATATTTCGGATCAACCAATGTTTAGGGAGTAATTTTTATTAATTCAGTAGTGAACTGATAAAACTCGCCATTCTCCAGACGGTAGTGTACCGTAAACTGCTGCTCAGTTACTGCCAAAGGCGCTGATATTAGTTGTAACGTAATTGGCTGATCCGAGGCAACTATATCGTCTTCCACAAAAAAATCAGGCAAGCCTACTATACGCCCGCTATATGGATCGTAGATTTTGACAATGGAATTTAAGGTATCTCTGGCTAAAAACACCTTATCACTAGATGACTGCGAATAATCCGCCGAACTAAAGACGGCAATTTCAGCAATTTCTTCAGTTGGCTGAGGCGGTACAGGCGAACAGGCAAAAGCTTGAAAGCCACCTTTTGAGGCAGTAGCTTCATTGCTAAAAACTACTTCAGGGGTGACCCGAATACCAAAATTAGCAAAGCCTACCGAAGCCCCTACGCTTAGTGTATCAAAATCAGAAAAGCTATTACCAATAGCCACATTTGTGCCCGATACTCCTTGAACATCAATATACTGACTGCCTGATGAACCACAGTCAGTGCCATCATCCAGGCAACTGATATTCAGGAGAAGCAACACTATGAGAGCGATACGAAAAACTTGAGGCATCTACTAAATATTTCTTTCACTCACCACACAAACTATACCTACTCTCTTGTAAAAAGAATCGATTTCTCATCAAATCCTACTTACTAACCAATTGGTAATCAAACGCTTTACCTCTTTTTTGTAGATATATGTGATAATAGGAGATTGTGTATATCGGTAGATAGCAAGCTATCATTATTCAGCAAACCAGTTTGTTGAGTAATAAATACTGGCCAATCCCCCTGAGAGGAAGGAATGCAGCCGTGGGAGCCTTTTACCAGCGAAGCATCCAGCGGAATGACATCCATCAGGTAGCGAAAACCTAGTTTCTTTTTGAGTAGCTTAAAGCCAACTTTCGCCATCGGCAGCTTGATTTTCGGATCAAGAAACATTTCTACGGGATCATAGCCGGGTTTACGGTGAATGTCTACGGTACGAGCAAAATCAGGGGCTTTGGTATCATCCAGCCAATAATAATAGGTAAACCAAGCGTCTTCTTCAGCCACTGCGATTAGCTCTCCCGCCCGCCTGTGATTCAAATGATTCTCGTGCTTGCCAGTTTCATCCAACACCTGAGCAATGCCGGGAGTAGCTTCCAGTAAATCCTGAACCTTGGATATATCTTCAGTCTGCTGAACGTATACGTGAGCGAGCTGATGATCAGCCACCGCAAAGACCCTACTGACTCCGGCATCCAGCATCTCTAATCCCAATTCATCTTTCACGGTGATGTAGCCCTGCTCCCGTAGCACCCGATTAATATGTATCGGACGGCTTACCGAAGTAATTCCGTACTCCGACAATACTACGACGTTAGCTCCCTGCGCCTCGTAGTAGGTAATCAAGTCTTCGCAGACCAAATCAATCTCCTGTAAATCTGAACCGATTTTAGAGAAGTCAATACCGTGGCGTTGCAGGTTGTAATCCAGATGAGGCAAGTAGATGAGCGAGAGCGTAGGATTATGCCACTCGTCCACTTTCTTGGCTGCTTCGGCGATCCACTTCGTAGAATTGATATTGGCATTTGGCCCCCAAAACTCAAAGAGCGGGAATTGCCCTAGTTCCTGCTGTAATCGATCGCGCAATCCCATTGGCTGAGTATAGATATCTGGGAGTTTACGTCCATCAGCAGGGTAGAGTGGCCGAGGAGTTACCGCAAAATCTACTGACGAATACATATTATACCACCAGAACAGGTTCGCGCAGGTAAAATCCGAATTAGAATGTCGGGCAGCATCCCAGATTTTAGGAGCTTGTACCAGCTTGTTCGACTGTCGCCAGAATTTGATTTCGCATTCATCCCGAAAGTACCAGCCGTTCCCCACTACGCCGTGTTCGGTCGGCCATTTACCCGTGAGGTAAGTAGATTGAGCCGAGCAGGTAACCGCCGGTAGCACTGGCTTTATCGCAAACTGCTTCCCCTGTTCGCTCCAACGCTTCAGAAATGGCGTGTTCTCGCCCAGCACCCGACCCGAAAGGGCTACTACGTTTATTACGACAGTTTTTTGCATGCTAGATTGAATGGTTTAATTGCTGATTGTTAAATTGCGGTTGATGGCTGATAATCAGGGAATAGTCATTGTTTACTGCACCGGGCCACGGCGGCATTGTAAATTATGTTCAAACCCTTACCATTCATTCGTCATTATTAATCACATGAAGTCGCGCACCCACTCCAATTCTCGAACAATGGATTGAGACAGCCCTACCTGAATTTCCTTCGGTAGCACCTCCCAGGTGTAGGTTTCTACTTCCAGATGTTGGGTTACGGGTGTTTCGTTTAGAATACTGAGTACCTCGCGAATAGCGTCCTGGGTGGAGTTCAGTACACCGTAGCTAGGTACGAACAGTGGTACATGAAAATGTGTCCGCCACTCTTGTACGTTGAGTTCGTTGATGTGTTCCAAAGCCTTCGGCAAATCAGGATAATGTAATAATTGACCGTTCGTTTGCCGGGCTACTACCTGATGTAGATAGGTAGATTCTACCAATGACTCAAAAGCTTGTACTACTAGCTGACGATCAGTTTTACTAGCGGGCAAGTCCGCTTTCAGCGCAGCACTAATCTGAATTTTTCCGATGCGGATACCTTCGTCCTGCCAACGCCCAAAGGTCTCCTGCGGTTTTTCGTACACTACGGCAAAGTGGCATACATCATAGCAGAGCTGAATATGGGTTTTAATACACTCTTCGGCTTCTTTGGCATTTAAACCTAGCTGCTCTTGCAGGGTCGGCACGCCTTGGGGCAATAGCCAATCATTAAAGTAATCGATTACTTCCTGCGTGTTTTCCAGCATTCCGTCCGGCTCCGGTTCAATATCTAGGTGCAGTAGCTTGCCCGTTTTATGCCGCAGTCGGTACAGCCAGGCGGCTATTTGCACTAAGTGTTCGGTAGATTTTTTAAAAACTTGCTCACGAGTTTGTTCGTCTGTATGCCAATACTTGTACGAGAGTGGCGAGGTAGAAATTCCGCCGTCCATACCCGAAGGAAGCAGCTTAGCCAGAATTGAAAACAGTTGCTGGGTATACGCTAGCCGATCAAGCGTAGTCCAATCGGGCTGATGCACTTGATCTTTCACTATCTGCCGATGAAATCCCCCATAGGGAAATCCATTCATCGTAAATACGTAGCAGTTATTCTCCGTCAGCCATTCCTGAAAAGCCGCCAAGACGGCCGGACGAGCTAGTTCTTCTCCCGCCTGCTGAGATAGTCGTAAACCAATCCCAAAGGGCTGATCAGGAGCTACGGCTGCCTTAACCGTGGGTACGTAGGTTTTCAAACTCTGGTCTACTTCTTCCCAACTTTCGCCCAGGTGGATGTTGGTGCAGTAGGTAAGGTGATATTGGTCAGATAATTTCATTGTACGTTATTACGACGCTAAGTTGTCAATTCTGGTATTTATCAGGAAATTTTACAGGCTTGCTATCAGTATCTAATTTTTCTTTTGCGCTTCTAATCTGGTTTGACACTATTTTCGCTTCCTGAATTACCTCTTCTGGGTACTCATTAAGCTCTAATATGCGAATAGCATTCGTCTTCGTTAATTCGCCTGTCTTCAGTAAATAATCAAACGAAAGCCTATCATCTTTAATAATCTCTGAAAAATGAAAATAGTTAAACGTATCGACTAGATATTCGGTAAGCTCCAGATCATGGGTAGAAGCAAACACTAAATTTTGGTGTCGATTCAGATACGATAGCACTGCCTTAGCAATAGAAACTCGCTCTACAGTATTGGTTCCTTTAAATAGTTCATCCAGTAAAAACAGATTTTGATACTCGGTTCTGCTTTCTTGAAGCAGCTCGTTCATTCTCACTACTTCCTCCAGATAGTAGCTTTTATTGTCTAGCAAGTTATCGGCTATTCTGATGGCTGAATATACTCTTATTCGTGGAAGAACGAATTCTCGGGCGAGAGCCGTATTGATTGTTTGTGCTAAAATCGTGTTAATTCCAACGGTTCTAATAAAGGTTGTTTTTCCCGACATATTTGAGCCGGAAATTAAAACCGATCTACCGTCAGAAAGATCTATGGTATTGGCTACTGGCTCCGTTAACAACGGATGATAAATACTTTTGGCATAGATGCTGTTCTGTTTACCAACCAATATAGGTACGCAAAAATACGACAGACCTTCTCGGAAAGAATGAATTGAGATAGCCACATCAACTTCCCCTACTGCACAGTAGATGGTTTCAATAATCGCCTTCTTCTGGGCTAACTTTTCTAATATATCAAATAGCAAGATTGGCTCTACCAGCAATAACGCTTTTATTGTTTCTACAAAAAAGAATATCAATGCCCCCAACTCACCCACTAACTGACTTTGCGCCCAAACCTCCATTCTAAAAATGAATGCTTTTCTCTCTACGCCTTCCAATACTTGAATAGCCCCTCGTAACTCATCCGTATTTTTCAGTGGTATACCGAATTGAAAAATCTTATTAGCCACCTGATTGAGGGTAAGTAACTGCGAAACAGCATTTGAATACTGCATCATGTTGTTCTTGTTCCAGTAATGCACCAGATAATTGGTGGCTAAAATAGGAACCAGAACTAACCAGAATACTGGAAAATAGAAAGCTAACATCAGTATAAGTACGCCTAATAAAGATAGTATCGGAATGACCCAGAACCACTTAGGCTTCTGAATATATGAGCCTAAAAAGAGATTTTTCAGATAATACGCCGCAGGCTTACTGAGCCGACTTAGAGATAGTACTGTTGATTCTTTAATAGAGGAATTATCCTTGAAAAAGGCTATGATCTTCTCCAAACGGGCGGATCGATCATTATCTTCAGGTAGAGTATGAAGCGTTTTGTACAGGTACTGCTGGCCAACTTTTGAGCAGGTCCGATCCACGTACATAAATACCTCGTCAAAATCGAGATCAGCCCAGGTGCTATCGGAAATTACTTGAAGGTGGTTATCTGAATTCTTTGATGAAAAATAGGATGATATTCGATCCAGATCAAAGCCATTCTTCTTTACCAGCTTGTAGTTTTGTAAGATAGTTTGATCACGCTTTTTACCTGAACTTATCATGCTGGTTGTTAAAAACTATCTGAATATCACACTGCTTTTCAGGTTAGTCGTTGAATGTCAGCCATTCTTACGCTGTATGATAAAAAATTAACTAGGTACTCTACTACCTTGCAGTTCAGCTAGCTGACCAATTGCTTGCTGGATTAGGCTTTTATCCACTTCGTGTACTTCCACGCCTTTACCAATTTTTTCTAACAGCATAATAGTCAGTTGGCCACCCAAATGCTCCTGAAACTCATCCAATCCGCGCAGTAAATCTGGTTCGATTAATTCAGGAGTGTAAATATCAAAACCTAATTGCAGTAGTAACTTGATAGTGCGATGAAAGTCAGCTTCAGGAAGTATTCCTTTCAGGTAGGAGTAGGTAACATCTAGCGCGATACCGATAGCTACCGCTTCACCATGGCGCAGTTGATAATCGGTAAGTTGCTCTAGCTTGTGAGCCGCCCAGTGCCCAAAATCTAGCGGGCGCGATGACCCCATTTCGAACGGATCACCTCCAGCAATATGCTGCAAATGAATATCAGCGCAGCGGTAAATGAGATAGCTCATCGCATCCTGATCACGATTAGCTAGTGCGGTAGCGTCCTGCTCCAGCCGTTCCCAGAAAGCTGCATCTTTGATCAGGGCTACTTTAATCGCTTCCGCGATACCCGCTCGCCAGTCCCGGTCATCCAAAGTAGATAGAAAAGCTGAATCGTTGATGACTGCGTAGGGCGGAGCGAAGGTTCCCAGAAAGTTTTTCTTGCCGAAGTAATTAATTCCGTTTTTCACCCCTACCCCCGAATCGTTCTGCGATAAAACGGTGGTCGGAATACGAACATGGCGTACTCCCCGATGACTTACTGCCGCCGCTAGTCCGACCATATCCAGCACCGCACCGCCACCAATACCTACAATGTATGAATGCCGATCGATGCGATAATGGTCTACGGCTTCAACGATTTGCTGTAAGTACTTAGTATCGTTCTTCGCGGCTTCACCACCCGGAACTACCAACGGATCAGCAAATAAAGCAATAGAATCAGCATGTACACTGATGTAGTCTTTTATTTCAGCTAGTAACTGGGGGTGGGCCTCGGCTACTCCCTGATCAACGACTACGAACAAGCGGGCTAGATTATCTTTGGAGAAAATTTCTTTCAGTGAAGGATTTTCAACCTTAAATAGTTGGTCGGTAAAGTGTACCTGATATTGAAAAGCAACAGAGAATGATTGTGATAGCGACTTCATTTTTACTAATGATTAATGAATAATGACGGATGAATAATAAGGGGATGGAAGCAGTCTACAATAAACAACGTATGGGCAATAAATCGTAATTAATAAACCATATATAATCCATCAATCATTACTCACTATTCATTCATCATCAAATATCGACAATTTGTTGCAAGAAATGGTTTCACCGTTAGGTGACAGCAAAAAAACGGGCTAGCCAGATAGACAACGGGAGTAGCAACAGAACCAGCAATCCGAATATACCTGAGGCGAAGATACTGGCAAAAACTGCGTTGAGGATAATCAGCGAGATTACCCCGGCTTTCACTGCTTTGCCAATAAGCTGCGGTTGAGCGTGCCGGATAGCTTTAAACAGCGGAGGATAGATTTGGGAGGTGAACAGTGCCAAAAACACAAACGCTACCCAGCCACTTTGCTCCCGAATTACGAGAATTGCTAAAGATAGTATGACAATCCCGTACAATCCAGCTCCACCCCACAGTGCCATACGATTATCCCCGTGTACTTCCCCCCGGCTCACCATCGTAATGGCAGCAATGTACACAACGGGAATAAGACTCAAATACCAATAATCCGCAATCGTTGCCGGAACGAGACTAATGCCCAACAACAAGTTTCCACCCCGGCATAACCCCATATTAATGGGACCAAAAATAAGTTGGTGTTTGCCCCAAGCATCGTACAGTAACGCACAAACCGCTACTGCCGTTGCAATTACGAAGCTTGCTACCGACACCTGAGCCGCGCAAAGAATACCCACTGCCAGTAATATTCCTCCCAGCATCCCTCCTTCCCGTACAGAAACATCCCCCCGAGGGATAGACCGCTCCGGGCGCTCCTCCTGATCTAACCTAGCATCAAACACATCGTTAAAGACCACTCCCCCACCGTACAGCCCAACCGTAGTCGCTACCAACCAAAGTAAATTAGTTAAATAATCAACGCTTTCATTGAAATTACTCATTATAGTCAATATAGCTCCCGAAACGGCTGCTCCCGCCAGAATATCAGCAATTGCCGTCACAATGTTAGCTGGACGCATAAGTTGTAAGTAGGCTCGTAGTTTTTGAGAGAGGAGCATTTTTTTGGCTATTGATTAAGCACCAGAATTACGATTTGCAGTTTGACTAAAGCGTTCGTACACATCAAAATCAAATAAGCTGGCATGGGTAATTTCGCCTACCGACAATACTAGGAGAAATCCAGCGTAAATATCATCTGCACCATCTTGCTGCCGTTTCTGGTACAAATCCCAGTATTCGGTAGTAAATACAATATCCTGGGTTTCGTCGCGGTAACCGCTGATTAAAGGCAGCACCGACAAATAAGAGCCGCGCGAAGGGCGAGGTAGCGATAGCGGCCAACCTATATATACTTTTCCGCTCTTCATGGTAAAGGAAATAAGAGCAGTATTTAGAAAAGCACTTCGTACCAGTTGCTCTAGTTCGTTCCCGATGAACCGGATAGAACGGCTTAGGGCTTTAGTATCGTCAATGAAAAGATTGGAAATATGAGCGATCAGAATACCAAGCAGAAATGAGAGAATAGCCGTGCCGGTATACGGTAATTGTAGCGGAAAACCTTCTTTAATATTTTTCGACCATTCGGGAAAGTTCGTTTCTACAACCCTAACCCCAAACGTTGCTAAAACGAGCAAAAAAATTCCGGCTAATACGGCATTGAAGATAAGTCGCTGACGATCTATCCGCTGATGAATGTACTTGGTAAAACGAGAGGTGATAAGTAGATAATAGCCACCTACTAGTGGAAATAGAAGTAGATTAAAGGGCATATCCGTTTATGCCGCACTGGAGGGTTTACGACCATCGTGGATACGACTACGCTGCTTAATAGCTTTATAAATAGATGACTGCTTGAATTGCGCTAACGTTTCTTTGGCTTGTTGAGTAGCCAGAATATCGGCTGGCTTTACGTATAACCGTCCGCCTTTGCTATGAAGCGTAATATTATCAGTATTTTTACTCATATACGCAATGATACGAAATTTATGCTGATAATGTTGGACTCGGCTTGATCTTGTTCATTTCAGACTCAATAGAAACAGCTACATAATTAGCTAAATCTCACCTTGCTTTACGGAAACCTTCTAGGTCTAGTACAATAAACCAAATTTCGGATGTTTTCTAAGTGATGTTGTTGTAGTTTTTTATTAAACCCGCTTTAAAGCTCAAAATGTTTTATGAAAAAGCCGTACTATTTGACTAAGCTAATTTCTGTATTTTAATCTTTATTCACCTGAAAGGCGCACTCTGATTTTAGTTGTATCCCCTTTTATTATCCATGCTGGGACACGAATTTCTATGCGTTTCAAACGCTCTTTTTTTACATCTAAATAATGTGGCGGCGGATCGAGGGAGATAACTGATACTGTAAGGTCAGGATGGGATAGGTTCGCTAACACCAAGCGTTTCCCCTCCTGTGTTAAGATTGCACCGCCCTTGACAATTTCCACATCCGCTTGCGTGATTAATTGCCAGGTAATTAAGTTAGTCTCCTCTGTTATTTCAATGTCATCTTCAATCAAAAGTGAGGTGGGAGTATCTTTTATAAACCTTCTAGTTGCACTGGCCAACTGCTCTTGAAATGTGGACGTCAGATCAATAGTAGCTTCGGGTTTTTCCCCGGTTTTAAAATCAACAATAGTAGCTTTACCATCTACAATGTGCTTTTGTTCATTAACAGTGAGGGTACTATGACCAAAGTTATTCTTATTGAGCAACTTCCATCGGTCACACTTCTGGCATGTGGCCCATAGTTTAAAACCCGTTCTCTCAATTACTCCGTACCTACTTTGCTTGGCAATATCTATACTCCATCGTACTCCGTTTAACTCAAAGACAAATGAACCGCCGTCCATATTACCGTGATTAACCGAACCACTGCCTCCTTTACCTCCAAAATAGTATTGATGAGGATCATTCTCTCCGCCTGTAAAAAACACGACCGGATTAGTTCCGTTCCCTTTCCAGGCTGTGGGTATTGTCTCTGTTGCTTTTTCTTCGTACTGAGCTAACCACACTAAAGAAGCTCCTGCTAACCGAGATACCTCTCCCATCGCCTCTGGTGGTTTTAAAAACCGCTCTTTTTCGAAAAATGTCTTGTTACCAGTTTTAGTAGCAAACCAAGCCAAGGTAAAATCTCCATTCTTGCTTCGTTGCTCACTACAATCGCCATAATTATACATCAATCCGGTAGGAGCATTGGATAGCACTCTGAAAACAGCACTTTCTTTGAACGCAGGATAATCAGCGATACCAAAATCTGTTCCAAACGCACTTTCAAACATCGCTGCGGTCACCACCGAAAATGATGTTCCGTAGTTCCAATACGTAGCCCCTTCTGGGTACACACCGTCTGGCCCATATTCAGCTAAGGCATGAACCATTCCGTCAATTGCCCGATGTATAGTTTTGGCAGCTAATTCTGGTTCCATTTCGGCAACAGCTAATGAGGCAGCTACCATGCCGCCATGACACACCTGGTTCCAGTTATTATTTCGATAAGCCCAGTGCGAATGATCTCCTCCCTCTGGCCAGCTTGGTTTGATCCCCTTTTCTACTAACGCCCTTTTCGCTAAGTCAATAGTGGATTGGGGCAACCCATCTGCTGCCCAATCAATAGCCAAGGCAATAGCTAGTGACATTTCACCCACATCAAGAAAGTGCTCAGGGTACCAGGTAGGAAAATGACAGGCAGCAATAATTTCTTCATTTAATCGTGCAACCATTTGAGGGTTATTCTCCATTCGATAAACCATTGCCAGCATATTCACCCGATAAAGTATATCCCTAGATATATCCAGTTGGTTATCCTGCGTTCTTTCTTCCAGTGGCACATCTAGGTTGATGATTGGCCTTTCAAGAATACTTTCAGCATTAAGTTTTATCGCTTTATACACATTCTGAATCACCGGATCTGTCTTTAACCTTTTTCTCAGATTATCTTCAATCCCTTTATTCAAAACAAGACGGGGAGATTCTTTTTTCAAATTTTCTTTCAGGTATGCTACTGATATTGGATTTTCCAATTTCTGTGGTAATGACTGAGCATTAACGGATAAAGTCAAAGCCAGCATAGTTAAGAAGAGAACTAATCTCCAATAAATTATTTTTCTAAATTTCTGTAATAGATGTTTACAAGGCTTTTTCATAAAAACCTGTTCTTGTATTCTATCCAAACTTTAAATACTTTTCTAAGTGATCTTGTTGTAATTTCTTATTAAGCAGCATTTAAAGCTCAAAACGTTTTATGAAAAAGTCGCGCTATTTGGCTAAGTTTAAGTATAACCATTTGCTACCTGTCTGTCACAAGATCTCTAAGAACCACCCTCATCTACCCTCGGGGTTTGCCCACCGCGTAAAATCGAGTTGCCGGAGAATTTCTTACGTTGATCAACTAGCTCGGGGGTTAGCAAGTCGGCTTCATTCATTTGCCCGCTTTGGCCGTAGGCATCCAGGGCATTTTGGTAGCAGGTAAGGCGAATGTGTTCTTCGGGAACCCCCTTTTCTTTCATTAGCATGGCAGTTTTAGGTACGGAAAGCACGTCACTAACCCCCCAGTCGGCAGCACTATTTACGATAATGCGCTCGGGACCGTACTGCTGCACAATAGCCGCCATGCGCTCAGGGCTCATTTTGGTGTGAGGATAGATAGAGAAAGCGGCCCAGAAGCCTCGGTCTAATACCTCCTTGACGGTTTCTTCATTGTTATGATCTATCACAACCTTAGAGGGAGCTAAGCCATGTTCTTCGCAAACGTCCATGCTGCGGGAGGTTCCAGCTTTCTTATCGCGGTGCGGAGTATGAACCATCACCGGCATATCCATTTCTCGGGCTAGCTCTAATTGCTCGCGAAAGTATTTATCTTCCAACGGGGTTTGGTCGTCATAACCAATTTCGCCTACCGCTACCACACCTTCTTTACTCAGAAAAAGTGGCAGTAATTCCATCACCTCTTCAGCCAGAGCTTCGTTGTTAGCCTCGCGAGAATTCAAACCAATAGTGCAGTAGTGCTTAATGCCAAACTGGCTAGCCCGAAAGCGTTCCCAACCAACCAAGCTACTAAAATAATCTAGAAAGCTACCCACCTGGGTACGGGGCTGCCCCATCCAAAAAGCTGGTTCAATAACAGCGACAACGCCTGCTTGTTGCATGGCTTCATAATCGTCAGTTGTACGGGAAGAAGTGTGAATGTGGGGGTCAATATACATCATGGTTCAATAATTCAATTGTTCTATGGTTCGATTGTTAAATGGCTGAATTTTTAATGAATGATGAGTAATGATTGATGGTGTAGTATCATTCATCAGTCGTTACTCATTATTCCGATGGTTTTCCAATCAAGTTCCTCATCGGGTAGTGAATAGTTAGCTAACTGTTTCCTTAGCATATCGTTTTCGCTTTCTTTAATAGCTAAAGTCGCGGCTTGCTTCTCTAATGAGCTACCTTGTTCTAATAAACGCTGAATATCCGGAAGATGCTCTTTGGTGAGGTAGGGAGCTACGCCTCGCCAGAGTTCGGGGGTTACTGGACGGCTGGCAGCCCAGCGTTCGTGGACGAAGTCAATTAGCATTCGCGCCTGGTCGGGGTTGCGTCGCTCATCCAATTGCTGAATGAGATATAGCGGACGGCCCATAAAGATAGCTTTCAGCACCATCTGATTCCATGCTTCATCTGCCATATACCCCGCCGGGTACGGATTGCGTAACGCCACGGCATCAAATACATCAGTAATGTTGGTACGGATACCTTCAGAAGCGCGATAAACCATCTGGTCAGGATAATCGTACAGCGGAAGTGCCGCGTACAGTGTTATTTGTTCATCTACATTTGCGGTAGCAAACAAGCGGTCTAGTGCAGAGCGATAATCCTCGGGCGAATCGGCTGACAATTGTAACAACCAGTAGGTACGGGCAGCTTGCCGCGCATCCCACTGGCTTAAATCCCAACCCGAACGTATTTGACCAGCTTCCTTTGTGGCTTCAGTATTATTCGGTAATCTCGATTTATCAAAATACCTTGAAAGAGTACTGAAGGTTAGATTGAAGATACGGTTGCTCCGCTGGTTTTGATATTTATCAGTTTGCTGATCAAGCCAACTCATGCTTTCCTGCGAGGCATTATCGCTAACCAATCTGTATAAAAACTTCTGAGTACTTTGTTGATCTTGGTTCTCCATAAAATCAGCGTTGGGCGACTAAAGTAATAGATTTAAGAGGATAGAAAAAATGACTTAGCTCATACGCATTATAAAGACTTCAGAAGTTTGGGCAATACATTTCAGCACTAGAACCTGATGTTAAAACTTCCGAAGTCTCTTCACCACGAGTATGAGTGAGAGGATTATCAGCATTTTTACCTGCGAAGTATTCGTATTTCTTCAGTAAAATAAGAAATTTGCCGCCAGCATGACCGAAAACCTAATTACACTTCTGATTTTCAGTCCATTGGTGGTGGCGTTGTTGTTACTGCTCGTTCCGCCGGCTTATTTACTGATCCATCGGATTGGGATGATTGCAGCAACTAGTATTCAACTGATTATTGCGCTAATTATTTATGCCCAGTTTGATGCTAGCAAAGTCGCCGAGGTAACAGAAGATACTGCCTACTATAATTTGCAACTTGTAGAACGCGCTGATTGGATTAGTCTTGATCTAGGCAATTTAGGGCATTTATCTATTGATTACTTTGTAGCGGTTGACGGTATTAGCCTGCCTCTGGTGGTGCTATCTACACTAATTCTACTAATTGCAGCCATTTCTTCCTGGACGATTAAACAACAGGTAAAGGGCTATGCTCTGCTGTTTTTATTGTTAAGTACATCGGTAGTGGGCTGCTTTGTGGCACTAGATTTCTTTCTATTCTACCTCTTCTTCGAGTTCATGCTGCTGCCGATGTATTTCCTTATCGGTATTTGGGGTGGTGCCCGACGTGAGTACGCTTCTATCAAGTTTTTTCTGTATACCCTGGCGGGCTCTATCTTTATTCTGATTGCCATGATCGGTCTCTACCTCAGTGTAATTGACCCAGTAGCCACCGGAGAGATTACCGGACTAGTAGGTAATCATCCTTCTGCCGTAGAGATTGACTACGTTCAGGAACAGTTGCGACAGGGTAACATTGACCAGTCGGATTGGGTGCGAACATTTGATATGGTCGCTATGACTGATGCAGATAACTACACCCCCAGTAGCAGCTTATCTATAGAAGGGAGCCAAATAGGGAGCTTTCCTCTTCGCTGGTTAGCTTTTTGGGCATTATTAATTGGCTTTGTCATTAAGCTTCCGTCGGTGCCTTTACATACTTGGCTACCTGATGCTCACGTAGAAGCTCCCACCGCTATTTCAGTAGTATTGGCTGGGCTTCTGCTGAAAATTGGGGGCTACGGTATTTTCCGAACGGCCTACAGTATGTTTCCCGAAGCCGCTTTACAGTTTGCCTGGTGGGTCGGCTTTCTGGGAGTAATCTCCATTCTCTACGGAGCCTTCAACGCATTGGCCATGCGCGACCTGAAAAAGATGATTGCGTATTCATCCGTATCGCATATGGGATTTGTGCTACTCGGATTAGCGTCACTTACTTCCGAAGGTGTGAGCGGCAGCTTGTACCAAATGTTTAGTCACGGTCTGATTTCACCTCTGCTATTTTTAATCGCGGGAGTGATTTATGACCGTACCCAAGATCGAATGATCGCTCATTACGGTGGACTTACTCAGAAGATGCCCTATTTCACGGTGCTAGTTATTATCGGTTTCTTTGCTTCGTTGGGGTTACCAGGGTTTTCAGGTTTCGTAGCGGAGATCTTGACACTATTAGGTGCATTCAATTCGGCTACGGTTAATGAGCTACTTCCTCGGTGGATGGCAATTTTTGCCGCGTTAGGACTCATCCTGAGTGCCGGATACTACTTGTGGACACTACAGCGCGTATTTTTTGGCAAATACTATGTGCGAGAAGAAACCTGGAATAATAAGCTAGTTGACCTTAGCTGGCGCGAATACATCATGCTCGTTCCCCTAGCTGTAGCTACTTTTGTATTTGGTATCGCCCCTAGTTTATTTCTAGATGTGGTTGGCGAATCGGTACGGCACTGGGTAGAATACATGAATGGACAAGGGATGCAGTATCTAGAACAGATTATGAATCGGTAAGAAGGCTTAGAAATTGGCTATCGAGAGAATATGGAAACTTGCTACAAGTTCAACATCCCCCTAACCCTCCCGGAACCAGTCCGGGACAGGCTCTTTTTCAAAGGGGGAAACTAACTTTATGGAAATCACTACTAACCTGGCAAATGACTTGCGCGTAATTTTACGCAGCGCTACCTGGCTGTGGCCGGAAGTAACATTGGCTGCCGGACTTGTAGTACTACTACTCACCGATCTGGTGATGCGTAAAAAACGAGGCGGGTTATTTGTCGGAATGCTGCTGCTTACCGTGCTTACCAGTGGATATTTCCTGCTGCAACAGTGGGATTTACTATCGGTAGACGAATCACTGCCTCGCTTTCTGAATACACTATTAGTAGATCGGCTAGCGGTTTATTTGAAGCTTCTATTCAGTTTTGCTTTATTTTTTGTCGGATTAATGAGCCTTCGTACTTACAGTGGTTCTCAACAAATTGGTTTTGAACGGCTCGACCGGATTGGCGAATATTACATTATGTTGCTAGGTGTAGCGCTGGGTGCCTCACTAATGGTGAGTACAACTCATCTGCTAACCATTTACCTAGCTATTGAACTAGTTTCTTTGAGTTCGTACGTACTGGCTAATTTTAATTTTGACCGTAAAAGTGCTGAAGCCAGTATGAAATATGTTTTGTACGGCAGCGCTGCTTCGGGACTAATGCTCTACGGAATGTCGCTACTCTACGGTCTCACAGGTACACTACTCTTAACCGAGACAGCTTTTCTGGAAGGATTACAGGCGGCCCCACCGTTACTAAGTAGCCTAGCTATCGGACTAACAATCAGTGGTTTTTTGTTCAAAATATCGGCAGTCCCCTTCCATGTTTGGGTTCCTGATATTTACGAAGGCGTTCCTACCCCAGTGGCTGCGTTTTTCTCGGTTGTACCCAAGATAGCCGGGGTTGGGCTGCTGCTACGAGTTGCTCCCGTTTTGTTCTTTTCTACTCCTTATTTTCCGGGCGAGTGGCTACTTGGACTCATCGCGATGGTGACTATGATTGCTGGTAACGTAGCAGCACTACATCAAACCAACGCAAAAAGAATGCTGGCGTATTCTTCCATTGCCCACTCAGGTTTCTTACTAGCGGGTGTTTTGGTAGCCAAGGGGTGGGGATTGTACAATGTGCTTTTCTATGCCACCGTTTACCTGGTAATGAACCTGGCGGCTTTCTGGTTGATCAAATTACTGGGCGAACGCACCAAATCCTACCAAATCGCTGATTATCGGGGGTTAGGACTACGCTTTCCCGCTCTGGGTATTGCCATGTTACTAGTGATGATTGCCCTCACCGGATTACCCCCTACAGCAGGTTTTACCGCTAAGTTATTCATTTTTTCTGCTTTGTGGGATGCGTATCAGCAAACGCTGGAACCGCAGTTACTCTACGTTTTTGTAGTCGGCTTATTCAATACTGTGATTTCCTTATTTTATTACCTAAAAATCCCTTATTACCTATTCTTCAAAAACACTCCTGATAGAACTGAATCAACGATTTCAACTTCACCAACATATTCTTCACAATTTTCAGGAAAATTCGGGACATTTTTGCTCATCATTCCGTTACTGCTATTGTTTTTCAAAGCAGATTGGTTATTGGCTATCATTAGTCAAATAATCAGTGTACCTTAGTAGTAGTTAAGTCCGTTTTCTTATCTAGTAATGTCTAGTCCATATCTATGAGCGAGTCTATCAAACACGAATGCGGTATTGCCATGATCCGCCTCCGCAAGCCCCTCCAGCATTATATTGACAAGTACGGAACCCCGCTGTATGCCGTCAATAAGCTGTATTTACTGATGGAAAAACAGCATAACCGGGGGCAAGATGGTGTAGGGGTTGCTAATATCAAGATTGATATCCCACCAGGCTCACGCTACATCAGCCGCTATCGTTCGGTATCTGAACGACCCATTTCAGACGTATTTAAGAAGATTAACAAAAAATATAAAAAAGTTCGGCAGACCTGGGGCACTGAGCGGTTACTGGATGCTAAATGGTTGCAAGAAAACGTTGCTTTCACCGGAGAAGTCTGGCTGGGGCACTTGCGCTACGGAACTCACGGAAAGAATTCTATTGAATACTGCCACCCTATGCTCCGCCAAAATAACTGGCGGAGTCGAAACTTAGTGATGGCGGGGAATTTCAATATGACTAATGTTGATGAACTCTTCGATATCTTAGTCAGCCTGGGTCAGCACCCTAAAGAGAAAGCCGATACTATTACGGTGATGGAAAAGATTGGTCACTTTCTGGATCAGGAAAATCAGGACCTGTTCGATCAGTTTAAGTTTACCCACACTAATCAGCAGATCACCGAAATTATTGAGGATAATCTGAATTTACAACGGGTACTACAACGCTCCTGCAAAGATTTTGACGGGGGTTACACGATGGCGGGTCTAATCGGTAGCGGCTCCTCTTTCGTTGCCCGCGATCCAGCGGGAATCCGTCCGGCCTACTACTACGCTGACGATGAAGTAGTGGTAGTAGCTTCGGAAAAACCACCAATCAAGACTGCTTTCAATGTGCCTTACGGTGAGATTAAAGAAATTCAACCCGGTCATGCTCTGATTATTGACAAAGCGGGTAACTACGACGAATATCAGTTTATTGATAAGCTAGAAAAACGCTCATGTAGCTTTGAGCGAATCTATTTCTCCCGGGCATCCGATCCCAATATTTACACTGAGCGTAAGAATCTTGGTAAACTGCTGATTCCACAGATTCTGGAATCTATCGATTATGATCTGCAAAACTCGGTCTTTTCCTACATTCCTAACAGTGCGGAAACAGCTTTTCTGGGAATGCTGGAAGGGCTAGAAGATCACCTTAGCAATGAACGTATTCAGGCGATTAGCAAGCAGTCGGAAGGAGGTAAAGTTGACGAAAAGTACCTCAATAAACTACTTTCATTTCGCCCTCGGGTAGAAAAGCTCGTGGTGAAAGATGCCAAGCTACGCACGTTTATTACCGACGACGACCATCGGAATGATTTAGTGGCTCATGTATACGATACTACTTATGAGGTAATTCGTAAAGATGTAGACAACATTGTGGTGATTGATGACTCTATTGTGCGGGGTACCACGCTGGAAAAGAGCATTTTACGAATGCTTAATCGCTTGAATCCCAAGAAGATCGTTATTGTATCATCGGCTCCGCAAATCCGCTTTCCTGATTGCTACGGTATCGATATGTCTAAAATGAATCAGTTTGTTGCCTTCCGGGCAGTACTTCAATTGCTAAAGGATGGTGGTTTAGATAATCTGATTGACGAAGTTTACGACCTTTGCGTAGCCGAAGGACTAAAGAAAGGTGCTCCTAATTTTGTAAAAAAGCTATATGAGCCTTTCTCTTACAAGCAAGTTTCTGACATGATCGCTGAAATTACCCGCCCCGATGACCTTACTTGTGACTATGAAGTGGTATACCAAACCGTAGAAAACCTACACCAAGCCTGCCCCGACCACCGAGGCGATTGGTACTTCACTGGCAATTATCCTACACTAGGGGGTAACCTAGTCGTGAATAAATCCTTCATCAACTTTATGGAGGGTAAAACCGTGCGAGCTTACTGATCTTTCCGAAGATTAAGGCAAGAAAATACCAGAATAGTAAATTCCAGGCGTTGGTTAAGAGTAGATAATTGAATCAAAAGCGACTAGGTAATCAAATTACCATCTTCATCCCACTCGGCTACTACAGTACGTTTTTCCTGATCGACGCACTTAGCGAGCCATTCTTCGTCGTAGGCCATGCCGTGCTCCTTCAGAATATCATCAGGTACGCCATCCCATACATTAGGGCGGTTGCCTTGGTAACCTAGCTCCTCAATACCCATTTTGGAAGTGTAGTAGCCCGTGAGGGTGAGGTTTCGCATTCGGTTGAAAAAGGCTACTCCTTGTTCTACTTCGGGCGAAGCTTTATCCGGGTAGGCAATTTCGTCCAGTAGCTCTTTTTGCTGAGCTTCACTGCACTCGGTAAATACATTATCAAACTTTTTACTGGCTCGGTGATTCAGCCACATCATACCACCCCGCAGCGGAAGCTGGTGATCGGTAATATCTTTGGCGATAAAAGCAATAAACTCAGGCACTCCGGCGTCAGTAGCTGATCCAAAATCTGATGTAGCAGGTAGAATCAAATCACAGAGGGTAGCGATGGCACCTACTTCAGCCTCAGTGAAAAACTCGGTTTCCATCAGCATTTTATCGCGCAGTTTCTCGGGTTCAGTACGACCGTAGGCATCGGCTTCTGCTGGAGTGGCCAATTGCTCGACAGTTTCCTCGGGCGCACAACCACTAGCGACCAGCCCTCCCGCCAGAGAGCCTATCAGCATGGTTTTCATGGATTCTCTTCTGTCCATCACGAAATATTTTGTTTTTTGAGTTGATCAATAATAAAGTCTGAGGTTTTCCAGGAAAGGGCTAGTATCGTCCAGGTAGGATTTTTATCGGCTTGCGATACAAACGGCCCAGCATCTACCACAAATACATTGTCTACCTCGTGCAGTTGCTGATGCTTGTTTGTCACTGATGCCTTAGGATCATCGCCCATACGGGTAGTGCCCACTTCATGGATAATCCGACCTGGTGCCGCCAGTCCGTAGTCTTGCTCCTTCCCAGGTGCTTCTCCCAAGATAGTCGCTCCCATCGCATCAAAAACTTCCTCAAAAGTTTCGTGCATATGTTTGGCTTGCAATCGCTCGTAATCAGTCCAGTTATAGTGAAACCGCAATACTGGGATCCCCCATTCATCAACCACATTCGGGTCAATCTCGCAGTAATTATCTTTCTGAGCTACACTTTCGCCCCGACCCGATATTCCCATAATTGCCCCATAGAATCGCTTTACATCGTCCCGCAGTTTGTCGCCGTAACCACCAACCTGTCCACCAACAAATTTATTCATTTCAGTTACTCCAAAGCCAGTGCCGTAGGAAGGCATTCCCATACCACCCCATACCTCAATATGGTAGCCTCGGGGAAAGTCCAAATTCTTATTATCTAGCCACCAGGGGCTGTACACGTGCATTCCACCAACTCCATCTTCATTGTAGGTCACTTTACGATCCATCAACTCAGGTACGAAAGCGGCACGGCTACTCCCGGTAGAATCGTGCAAATATTTACCAACAATATCTGAGTTATTACCCAATCCGTTAGGATGCTGGCTACTTTTAGAGTTCAGTAGAATACGGGCTGAGCTACAAGCCGATGCAGCTAGTAAAACCGTTTTTCCTTTAAGCTGATACTCTTGCCGATCTTCTTTGTTGACATACGACACTCCAGTAGCCCGCCCTTCATTATCAGTCGTAATTTCTCGTACCATCGAGTTTACGAACAGATCGGCTTGTCCCGTTTTCTGTGCAGGAAAAACTAGCGAAGTACTCGATGAGAAATCAGCTTTAGCTGAGCAAGCCCGTGAACACTGGCTACAGTAAAAACAGATGCCTCGCCCATTATTCATCTGCTTAGTAAGGATAGATAAACGGGACGGAATTACCGTGACCCCTGCCTTCCGAGCTGCCTTAATGTAATAAAGCTCATGCAAGCGGGGCTTAGGAACCGGAAGAAAATAACCGTCTGGTTCATTCTCTAAATTTTCCTTACTTCCGAATACCCCAATGAGTTTATCTACTTTATCATAGTAAGGCTTTACGTCGTCGTAGCCGATGGGCCAATTATCACCCAACCCATCAATGTCTTTTCGTTTAAAATCTTTAGGACCAAACCGCAGGGAAATTCGTCCCCAGTGATTAGTTCGTCCACCTACCATATGAGACCGAAACCAGTCAAACTCAGTGCCTTCAGCCCGAGTATACGGTTCGCCTTCAATCTCCCAGCCACCATAGGCAGCATCAAAATCTCCAAAAGCCCGAGTACTACTTGCACCCCGACGGGGGGACTCATAAGGCCACTTGAGTTGCGTCATTTGTGCCGGATCAGTTGGGTCAAAGAAAGGTCCGGCTTCCACAATAGCTACGGAAAGCCCTGACTCAGCCAGCACTTTGGCGGCCATTCCTCCTCCTGCCCCGGAGCCTACAATAATAGCGTCGTAGACTTTTGGGGATTCAATAATGTACATGGGTAGAATTTATGATAATGAAAACTAGAACGCTTAATTTCCTACGAAAAACGCGATAAACCAAATCTATTCTCAATTTTCATGGTCAGTGATTACCGAGCTATTGTAATTTTTATAACTTCGCAGACCACAACATTCACCAATAAAATTTAGACTTATGAAAACCGCTGAGATTACCACTGCGAAGGGAGTTATGAAAGTAGAATTCTTTGAAGAAGATGCCCCCAATACAGTAGATAATTTCGTAAAACTATCAAAAGAAGGCTTTTACGATGGACTTACTTTTCACCGGGTTATCCCCAATTTTGTTATTCAGGGCGGTTGCCCCAATGGTACTGGTGCGGGCGGACCGGGTTATACCATTGATTGCGAATTAGACGGGGATAACCAGTACCACGACCGAGGGGTACTCTCAATGGCTCACGCCGGACGTAATACGGGTGGTAGCCAATTCTTTATCTGTCACAGCCGTGATAATACCGCTCATTTGGATCGTAACCATACCGTGTTTGGCAAAGTAATAGAAGGCCTAGATGTGGTTGATGATATTCGGCAGGGCGATAAGATTGAGAAGATTACTATTAGTGAGGAATAGGTGTTCAGGCGGTTGCCGCGCAATGTTCAGGCGACCGTCGCACGGTGTTCAAAAATCACACAAGTACATGAACACGTGAATACACTAATGTATTAGCACTATTTTTCTCAAATTCTTACTATCTAAGTTTTACCGTTTTTCCATTGGGTTTAGTAGCTAGACTAGCTGCATCTTTGTTTAGTATTTTCAATTAAGTTTTACTAAGCAAGCCTATGATCTGCTTTCAAAACCAATACGTAACCGTAGAGATCGATACGGAATTACAAGCCCTAGTACAAACCTGGCGTGGATTTGCCAAGGGTGATGATTACCGCCAAGCCTGGGTTGAGTCTTTAAAAATTGCTGGACAGCATCAGCTTAACTTTTGGCTAATTGATCAAGCCAAACTCAAAGGAGTAAATTACGAAGACTGGCAATGGGTGAATGAAGAATGGAAACCACAATTTGAGCAAAAAATTAGCGAAAGTTATACTGCTATTGTGTTAGCCAATAACATTTTCGACGAGATGGCCGGACGTATTGTATCCCGAAAAACGGGTGATACCTCTCAGAAATCATCTACCGGATATTTTGCTGATAAAAATCAGGCTCAGGACTGGCTAAAATCGCTAGCGAATAAATCAGTAGCTTCCTAGCAAAGAAGTAATTGGGAAACCAGAAAAGTAATTTCAACTTACTTACTGTCTTTATTTTTTTCTTGTGAGAGCCAGTCGGCGGTTACTTCATTGAGTTTCTTCACTTTATACTCAAAGTCGCCCCGCAGTTGATTGCGTACTTCTAACAAGTTATCTAATAATGTTTGCACATCATCGGGAAGAGCTTCTTCCAAATACTGACGGATGCGTTTGGTCAATGTTGGTGATTTCCCATTGCTAGAGATGGCGATCTTTAGATCACCTTTCTTCACCACCGAGCTTAGGTAAAAATCACAGAGATCGGGGGTATCAGCTACGTTGGTCATAATACGCCTACGGCGAGTTCGGATTTTGATACGCTCGTGTAAATCGCGATCATTCGTTGCCAGAAACACCAGATCTTTACCCCGTAAATCGCGCCAGCGAAATCTCCGTTCTATAACAGTTACATTTGGATGCGCTTCTGCTAAGTGGAATATATCAGGCTGTAAGATTTCCTGCCCCACTAGCGTTACCCGAGTTTCGGGACTATTTTTCAGAATGGCTTCTAGTTTTTCTAAACCTACGTAGCCACCTCCAACTACCAAAACGTCTAGTTCGTGTAGCTTAAAAAACACCGGAAAAAGTTGGTTGCCTTGTGTCATACAAACAGGTTAGTTATCGGACTGATTTTCGGTAGTCTACTGCACTTAACTGCCCTCGCTCATCCCGAATGTGGGTTTCCACGGCTGGAACAATATCAGTATTTTGAGCCGCAGCGCAGCTCCATTCTTCGCCTTTCTTGTGAGTCACAAAAGTAAAAATAGTACGTCGTACTCCAGGATTAGCCACTTCAGGCGTAGGTGTTTGCCCACTTAATTTCATTTTGGCGTGTACTACTGCGATATGATCCGTCAGGAACTTAGTTTTTGTTCGAATGAGGAAAAGCGTAGATTGGTTAAAAATCGTTTGTAAACCGTAAGAATGGGCTTGCTCGATATCAGATCGCTGCTGCCACCAAAGCCCGGTGACATTTACAAAATCTGCATCAGGATCAAACAAGGATGCGATCTGCATGGCATCCCGCCGATTCCAGGCTTCTACAAATACTTCAGGAATGCGCTCCGGACTGGACAGTGAAGCGTAATTGCTCATTCTTTCTTCCGCTTGAAGTCGCCCCGTTTAATGGATTTGATAAATTCGCTCCAGGCGAAGGGGTTCAGTAACGGATTAGGACGGGGACCAGTCCGATTCTGGATATAGTTGAACTGCTGATCCATGAAGTAACGATGGTTCATACTGCCGTCCATCGGCATGGCCTCAAACATGCGAGCTAGCACATCTTCCGCTAGATTATCCCGCATATTAGCATACCGATTTTCATCTGGAAGATTCAAGGCTAACAAGGCCTCTTTAAAGATTTCTTCACTTGGATAGGGGAAAACCGTAATGGCTGGAAGATAGGTTGTATCGGCTAATAATTCTACGATGATAGTCATACTCTCTACCCGGTTTTCCGGTACCAGAAAATACTGCCGTTTAAAGCCAATAGCACTAAATAGCACACTATCACCGGGCAACACTGGCATAGAAAAGTAGCCATACCGATTGGTAGACGTTCCCCGTCCGGCAGTAGGAACGTAGACATTTACTCCAGGCAGAGCATATGTGCTATCTTCTCCTAGCACTAAACCTGATATCTGAATCACCTGACTGCGCCCTTGAGCGTACGCTGCCTGGTTAGCGGCGACCAACGAAAGGAGTAACCCACCTAGAATAATAAAATATCTCAAACCAAATTCTTTTTCTTCGTATCTTCTAACGATTTTTCCTACCAAATAGTCACGAGAACTGGAAGAAAGAATCTCTTTTTCTCGGTTTTTCGTTTTACTTTCGTTAAAGATAACACAAAAAATTACAATTTTCGAGTTTCAATATTCGGCTTATGCGCGTCAAAAACTTTAGTTTGGGATTCGGTCTACAGTTATTTAAAGCCTTCTCAGAAGAAGCTCGTATTCGTATACTACATTTGCTGTACCAAGAAACCGAACTGTGTATTACTGATCTAGAACATGTACTAGATTTCACCCAAACTAAAACCTCTCGCCATATTAGTTACTTACGCAATGCCGGGTTAGTATATAGCCGACAAGTAGACCAGTTTGTTTACTACCGAATCCGCCATCAGGCAAAAGATGTGGTTGAGCAGATATTTCAGTACATGAGCAAGGATAAAATATTGCTAGAAGATCATGAAACCTACAAAATTCTCTATTCTAACCGGGAATTAGCCGTAAATAAATTGCATCAGAAAAGATGGCAGAGACTCAATTAGGCATCAGGCTCAGCAGCTCGGTCGCGGGCTAAAAACAAGCCTAAAAAAGTAATTGCCCCGTTTACGATTAATATAAAAAAGCCAAACTTAAAACCATTGAACCAAGCTTCTGAGTTAATATCTAGAATAAAGCTGACTACCGGAGACAATACCGCTATCCAGGGAATGAGGTGGTCTTTCACTTTCCATTTGGTATAAAGTCCGAAGGCATATAATCCTAATAATGGACCATAGGTATAGCCCGCTATTTTAAATACGGCTACAATCACACTGTCATTATTAAGCCATTCAAAGACCATGATTACAATGAGCAGCAAGGCCGAAAACATAAGGTGAACCCGCATCCGGATTTGCTTGTCAATTTTCTCCTTCGCCGCATCCCGCACCTCATCGCGGTCACGCCCGATGCCTAAGATGTCTACACAAAAAGAAGTAGTCAGTGCGGTGAGGGCGGAGTCAGCACTAGAGTAGGCCGCTGCCGTAATTCCCAGGAGAAAGACAATACCAGCGAAGATATTAAAGTGATTCACTGCCAGGGTGGGAAATAGATCGTCTGACTTTGCAGGAATTTCAATACCTGTCTGATTAGCATAGATGTACAATAATGCTCCCAATGAAAGAAAGAGAATATTAGCTATCACCAATACTACCGTGAATCCTAGCATATTCTTCTGAGCATCTTTCAACGTCTTGATGGTGAGGTTCTTCTGCATCATATCCTGATCTAACCCAGTCATCACAATAGCGATAAAAGCACCTGAAAGAAACTGCTTAAAGAAATTTTCACCACTTTGCCAGTCCCAGAAGAACGTTTTAGATAAATCGCTTTCCCGAACGGTAGTCACTAGTTCGCCGGGCGACAGATTAAGTTCACTACCGATTAAAGAAATGCTGATAACCACTGCCGATAGCATAAAAAGGGTCTGAAGGGTATCAGTCCAAACAATGGTTTTTATCCCGCCCCGAAAAGTGTATAGCCAAATTAGGGCAATAGCAATCAGAACGGTCAACCAAAAAGGCACACCAAAAGCTTTGAAAAAGGCAAGATGCAATACTCCAGCTACTAGAAATAGGCGGGCTGACGCACCAATTAGCCGCGATAATAAAAAGAAGAATGCTCCTGTTTTGTAGGCGTAGAAACCAAAGCGCTTTTCCAAATAGCCATAAATACTCACCAAATTTAATTTGTAGTACAATGGCATCAGTACCAGGGCAATAAAGGCGTAACCTGGAATATAGCCTAGAACTATTTGAAAATAAGAAAACTGAGAACTTCCCACCTCGCCCGGCACCGAAATAAACGTTACGCCCGACAAAGTAGCACCGATCATTCCAAAGGCAACCAAGTACCAAGGCGACTGCCGATTTCCAGTGAAGAAAGTCTCACTATTTGCATTTCGGGAAGTAAAATAGGATATAGTTATTAATAGAAGAAAATATCCGGCAATAACAGCGAAAACTAATCCTGGCGACATGAGTTAATGGTTTGTAAGCGCGTAAAAGTGATAGTTTTTTTTTAAATTCGCTAGTTCAAGAGAACGTTTAGAAGATGGATTACGGTATACAGGAAGACGTTTTAGTAGAAACCGATGTACAGGAAGAATTACTAGATTTACGAGATCTAGTGGTCTTAAATGATGATTACAATACATTTGATCATGTGATCAATACGCTCATTCGGGTGTGTAAGCACTCTACTGAGCAGGCTGAACAGTGTACGTTGATTATTCACTACAAAGGCAAGTGTGCCGTAAAGAAAGGCACGCTCGAGGAACTCAAGCCTATGCTCGACGCTATTCACGACGCAGGAATTGGAGCCGAAATACAGTAGTAATTTCACTGCACTTTCCTTTTAGGGAAAATGTTACTTTAGCTCTGATTTACCTAATCATTTCTATGGAATATCCTTCCAAACTTATTGAAGACGCGGTTAACGAAATTGCGAAACTACCAGGCATTGGCAAAAAGTCGGCTTTGCGAATGGCTTTGCATTTACTGAAGCAAGAAGAAGACCGCACCCAATCCCTCGCCGATTCGCTGGTGAACCTTCGTACTAAAACCCAATACTGTCAGTCTTGTCACAATATTGCCGATGCCCCGATCTGCTCCATTTGCCAGAACCGTCAGCGCGACCGCAGTATTATTTGCGTAGTAGAAACCGCCACTGACTTGATTGCGATTGAAAATACGTCTCAGTACCGGGGGTTATATCATGTATTAGGCGGAGTGATCTCCCCATTGGACGGAGTTTCACCCAGTGATCTGACCATTGATGGATTGCTGCAACGAGTTAATGCCGATGATTCTGAGGTAAAGGAAGTGTTATTAGCACTCAGCGCGACGATGGAGGGCGATACTACCGCCTTCTTCATTACTAAAAAGCTAAAGCCCTTAGATATCAAAATCACCTCCATTGCGCGGGGAGTACCCATTGGTAGTGAGCTAGAGTATACTGATGAGATTACGCTTGGACGCAGTATCGTCGGACGTAAAGCCTATGAGGGATAAGTTAAAAGTTACTCTTGGCTACGGCTATCAGCAGTAATACCCAACCAACAATAAATAGTAATCCGCCCAGTGGCGTGACTGCGCCCAACCACCGAATTCCGCTTAAGCAGAGAATATACAATGATCCGGAAAAAATCAGAATGCCTCCCATCATTGATAGAGCTGAGTAGTCCAGTAGTTTATCTTGCACTCGAAACATCAACAAACCAATAAGTAGTAGTGCCAACGTATGATAAAACTGGTATTTTACAGCGGTTTCAAAAGTATCAATTCGGCCTTGAGACTCTAGAGTCGCTTGCAGTGCGTGCGCCCCGAAAGCTCCAATTATAACTGACAAAGCACCCAAAGCAGCAGCCGTAATTAGTACAAACTTTTGCATGTTACTTCTGATAGTTACGTTCGCCAAAAATAGAAGTACCAATGCGTAACATCGTACTACCTTCCTCTATAGCAATTTGGTAATCACTACTCATACCCATTGAGATTTCTTCCATCCGAACCTGATCAGGCAGATCATCATTATATTTCAGGGCATCAAACAGTAGCTTAAGATGTTCAAACTCCTTACGAACTTTAGATTCATTAGAAGTAAAACTTGCCATACCCATCACTCCTACCACCTGTACATACTTTAAGTGCTGGATCGTTTCATCCCGGATTAACTGAAAGATTTCTTCATCACTAAAACCATACTTACTTTCTTCTTCAGCAATATGTACCTGTAATAGACACGACACAGTTCTATCGTGCTTGGCCGCCTGCTTGTTGATTTCTTCCATCAACCGGATACTGTCTACTGAGTGAATCAAGTGAACAAACGGGGTAATATATTTGACTTTGTTACGCTGCAAATGCCCGATCATATGCCAGCGAATATCTTTCGGCATTTGTTCATATTTTTCTACCATCTCCTGCACCTTATTTTCCCCGAAATCACGTATTCCAGCTTCGTAGGCATCCATCAATGTGGATACAGGCTTGGTTTTACTAACGGCAATCAGTTTACAATTGCCAGAGGCGAGTTCTTTCTGTAGCTGCTCTATGTTTTTTGCAATATCCATGCACAAAGCTATTTATTTTCTTACTAACAATCATCGAGTGAATGAGTTCTATTTGAGCGATTTTCGTACTATCACGCTAGATTTTTATCATGAGAAAATATTTTTTGTTGCTGGCTTTTATAGCAATCGTAGATCAAGTACAAGCCCAATCTCAATCTGATGCATTAGCCCAGTACAACAAGCAACGATTACAGATTACTCGAGTCGGAATGCTCACACTCGGTGGATGGGCACTAGCAAATATGGGAACCAGCGGTATACTGCTCAGCCAAAACTCAGGCAGTCGCTACTATTTTCACCAAATGAATGTCTTTTGGAATGTAGTGAATTTGGGCTTAGCTGGGTTTGGTTACTATAATGCTGCTACTTCTGACCCTGCTTCTTTCTCACTGGCAGAGTCTATTCAGGAACAAAACAACATAGAAAAACTACTACTGTTCAACGCCGGACTGGATGTTGCTTACTTAGTAGGAGGGTTTTATCTCTCAGAACGTAGTCGCCGAGACTCTCCTCAATCGGAACGGTGGAAAGGCTACGGACAATCGTTGCTACTACAAGGCGGGTTTCTATTGGTGTTTGATGCGGTACTGTATACTGTTCTACATCAGGCTAGTCCTGAACTGTCTTCCTTATTGTCTTCTGTGCAACTTACTCCTGTTGGCATCGGTTTTACTTATCGCCTTGGAATATAAAGAGAACGTTCTGATTCAGTTGGCGTTGCAATCCGAATATAGCTTAGTTATCTTTTCAGCTTGATTATGGAAATTCCCGTTTATACTCCCGACCAGGTTCACCTGCTCCCTGACCAGCCAGGGGTTTATAAATACTACGATGCTGACCGCACTCTGATTTACGTAGGCAAAGCCAAAAGCTTAAAAAAGCGGGTTAGTAGCTATTTCACCAAATCTAAAAACACTAATCGCAAAACCGTTAAGATGGTGCGAGAGATTCGCACAATTGAGTTTACGATTGTCAACTCCGAATTTGATGCTCTGCTATTAGAAAACAGTCTCATCAAAAGGAATCAGCCGAAATATAATATTTTACTGAAAGATGATAAAAGCTATCCATTTATCTTACTGACTAAAGAACGTTTTCCGCGCGTAATTCCTACCCGCCAGCGTATTCCCGATGCAGGCACCTATTTTGGTCCCTTTGCCAGTGTGAAGGCCATGAATAATATATTGGAGCTTCTCAGAAGCTTGTACACTTTGCGTACCTGTCGCTATGATTTATCTGAAGAAAATATAAAAAGTGGTAAATATAAAGTTTGTCTCGAGTACCATATTGGTAACTGCTTAGGGCCTTGTGAGGGATTGCAAGCTGAGCAAGATTATAATCGGGACATTGAGCAGGCAACTCATATCTTGAAAGGAAATATGAGTATCGCCCGCACTTATTTCAAGGAAAAGATGCAGCAGGCAGCAGAAAATCTGGAATTTGAGGAGGCGCAAAAGTATAAGGAAAAGATATCGCTGCTCACCAAATATCAAGCAAAATCAATCGTAGTGAATACTCACATTGGTGATACTGATGTCTTCACTATTGTTTCAGATGAGCAGATTGCCTATATCAATTATCTGAAGGCGAACAAGGGCACGATCATTCTGACCAAAACCATTGAGATCAAAAAGAAGCTAGATGAAAGTGACGAAGATATTTTAGCGTTGATGATGGTAGAACTACGGGAACGTTACCTCAGTGCTACCAAAGAGGTTCTGACCAATATTGACATTCCTATTTCGCTAGAAGGAGTTACGATTACTGTTCCTAAAATTGGCGATAAGCGGAAGCTAGTGGATTTATCCATTAAAAATGCTCTGTATTACAAGCGGGAACGAGTGAACCGAGTGCAGGAGTACCAGCAGAGAGTTAATCGAGTGGTGCTTAAACTACAGGAAGACTTGCGCCTGAAGCAGCCGCCCATGCACATTGAGTGCTTTGATAATTCTAACCTGCAAGGCTCCAATCCGGTAGCCTCCATGGTCTGTTTTAAAAATGGTAAGCCTGCAAAAAAAGATTATCGCAAATTCAATATCAAAACAGTAGTTGGGTCAGACGATTTTGCTTCCATGTATGAGATCGTATTCCGCCGATACAAACGTTTGTTAGAGGAAGAACTGGAGCTTCCTAACCTTATTGTGATTGATGGAGGGAAAGGTCAACTTAAATCAGCCTGTCAGGCATTAAAGGATTTAGGAATCTACGGTGATATTCCTATCATCGGAATTGCTAAACGATTAGAAGAAATTTATACGCCCGAAGATCCCTATCCGTTACATATTGATAAAAAGTCGGAATCGCTCAAACTGATTCAGCGAGCACGGGACGAGGCTCACCGATTTGCTATTACTTTCCACCGGAAAAAACGTTCTAATGCTGCCTTGCGTAGCGAATTAGAAGACATCAAGGGCATTGGTCGTAAAACTGCTCTCTCACTACTAAAAAGCTTTAAATCCGTAAAAAATATTCGAGAGGCTACCGAAGAAGACTTAGCACAGTTGGTAGGAGCTTCAAAGGCAAAAACGCTCAAAGAGGCCTTAAGTCAATAGCCTTATACCAATAAAAAAGGAACCCGAAGGCTCCTTTCTTAAAAAACATTTGTGCTATGGAAGAATTTTAATATTCCCAAAGTTCGTGTTCGCGCTCCAGCATGTCGTACTCGTACTCAAGTGACTTTAACAAAGCCTGACGCTTGTTCCCATCGGTCATATCCACAATTCGCTCGTCATCAGGGTTAGAATACTTCACTACATGAGCACTGAATAAACGTAAGTCAAACGCATGCTCCAGATTAAGATGCTTGGCACCGTTGCGGGGGTTTACCCATACGGCAATTTCAGGATTCTCTTGAAATACCCGGATTAAATCTTTGTACCGGAAAGAAGCAACTTCTTTCAGTAGTCCAGTATTTGGAAAGTTTTCTGGAGGAAGTATCAGCGTTAATGCCTGAATGTCATAGTACTGACGACCACGCTCTTTATCGAAGATCACATCTTCTACAACTTCAAGTATTGATACATCCTTAGGAGCAAACAAGTAGCTTTCCGCCTGAGGTGCTGCTGCTTCAGCTCCCATGTCAGTTCCTTCCGCACCTTGACCAGAATCACTGTCACTGTCGCTGCTACCCCAGCCGTCATCATCACTGCTACCCCAACCATCGTCAGCCGAATCATCTTGACCGAAGCCCATCGCGATTTCTTCTTCACTCAACGCCGGCCCATCCATCGGGATAGTAAGATTCTCAATAAATTGCTCTTTTGACATACGAGTTGATACTGAGTCGTTAGTATACGGATACAATGTTCCATTCATAACTGACTCAATAATTATCCGAGTAATCCAACGGTTCTCGGAGAAAAACGGCTTATTCTGCTTTTCTTTCAAATCCATCCGTCGCCATACCCGTGTCCGGTACAACTGATCTGAAGCATGGATTGGCCGAATAGAATTATCGTTGAACCCATCTTCGTTGTAACCATCGTTCGTTTGGGCACTTGACACGCTAATTGTGCTTAACGCAATAATCGCTGCCCCCGCGAACTGTTTTACCATTTGATTAATACTCTTCATAACACCTGTTTTTTCTGATAAAGTAGACTGACCTTACGGCCAGTCTATATTGAATACTGTTTATTTGATAGGAACGGTAATTGTTGAAGCTGACGATCCTAGTCGTACATCTTCCCGCTCACCACGAGAGTTCATTCGCTGAACTTTCTTCACGTCTACCACAATGCGGTCGCCAGGCTTAGCCTTGCTAATTACGCTATTAAGGCTAGCCGTTCCGTTACTGGCGTTGTACTTCGCTTTTCCTACCGGACGGCTTCCTCGTGCTAAGATAATCTCCGCATCTACTACTCGGTAGCGAGCCTCTTTAGGCAGTACACTAGCAAAGTCTTCATCAGGAACAGCTTTTACTGTAATACTACGCAAGCGGTTAGCTGCCTCACCTTGCTTCAAGTTTACTGGCTTATTACCTGGGCCAAGTACTTCAATAGCAGGCTTAGGAATAGGCTTCACACGGAAAGACTCGGTACCGATTTTAAATCCATTGCTGCTTACCGTTAAATTAACTTTAGCTGCTTTAGGGATTACCGTAACCTGTCCGGTCTTAGCTCCAGCAATGGCTGTTCCACCACTAGCGGTAAACGAAGGCTTGTAGGTAGAACCTAAAGCGGGTACGTTCACTTGCAGATCGTTAGCACAGTTTAGATAAAGTGCCTGCATCGCCTGCGACTGCACCTGAATAACTGGCTTAGTTACAAAGTAAGAGAACGTTTCTTCGTAAGTCTCCGACTTTCCACCTTGATCAAGTTGGATAGTAGCCTTAAACTTCTGCTCCGCCCGATTATCTTTGTCATACTTGCTAGCACTAGCGGGAAATTTAATTTTTCCCATACCTCCTTCTACTGCAACGGGCTTACCGTTCACCATCATTTTTGGTGTCATACCTGAAGAAGAAGCAGCAATAAATAAATCAGCTTCGTACGTAGTACCCGCAGCTACCACATTAGATTTAGGACGAACCATCACGGTGATCTCGTCAAACTTTAAGTCGGCTGCTCCTACCTTACGCGCTAGATTATCTAAAGCGGAAGTCTCTCGAGCTAGTACTTTCGTTTTCAGATCATTCAGAGTAGCCAAACCAGCTACCATTGGAGTATTTTGGAAGTTTAGTTCCGCAAAGCTCTTCTTATTCTGATCTGGATTATTCTTGAAAACCGGGTTCTCGTTTCCGTCTAAAGCTAGCGGATCGTACTGAGTTTCGGTCTCTTTGGCAATAAACTGAGCGTAGTCATTCAGCAGCTTCTGCAACTCATCACCTTGCTTCTGGCGCACCATTAGATTAGCAACTTTGTCTTCGTCCTTACCACCTTTGTATGTTCTACCATCTTCCTCTTTTCCGCCAGTAACATCAATAAATGTTGCACGATATTCGTCTAACTTATTAACTACTTCATTAGTCTTAGCCCGCACATCTTGAGCCTGCTTGAGTACAGCTACGTCTTCTTTACGATCACCAGCATCGGTTACTGCTTTGCGAATTCGCTCTACCGTACCATTATTCTTAACCTTATAGCTCTCAGCCGACTGATCAAGACTTTCATCGATAAAAACGAAGCGATCTAGAATTGTATTACTTACTTGTAGGGCGAGAAGGGCGGTAAGTACTAAGTACATCATACCGATCATCTTCTGCCGGGGGGTTTCTTTTCCTCCTGCCATGTTGTCCTGTTTTAGCGTTTAGAAATTAGTTTTTTTCTCAATTACGCCTTCATCGCGTTCAACATGTTACCGTATACCTTGTTCAACGAAGCAATATTGCCTGTCAACGATGAGAAGTTAGTACGGAATTGCTCAGCATCTTTGCTAGCTTCAGCTACATTTTCCATAGCACCACTCAAATTCGAGTAGAATTTGTTCATAGACTTCAAATGGCTGTTAGCATCTTGAAGCTCCATTTCGTACACAGCGTTTAAAGAAGCTAAGTTCTTAGTTACTGCCTGAACCTGAGCATGATACTCTTTCGCATCTTTGCTAGCTGTAGTCATTTCTGACATAGCCGTAATAGTAGTCTCATACGACTTGTTCATGTTTGTCAGTGACTGAGAAGCAGCTTTCACGTTTCTAGCGTAGTCATTAGTAGCTACCGCAGCATCAGTAATAGTACCGATTTTATTAACTGACTCAGACAAGTTTTTCATACCTCGTCCTAGGCTGTCAATTAGTTCGCCACCTACTTTAGACTTCTCTAGCATGTTATCTAACTTATTAGCAACTGAGTCTTTTCCGTTAGAAATCTGCTTACGAGTAGTTGCTTGGGCATCACCTGCTAATTCAGGATAAACTAGCGACCAATCGTATTCAGCATGCTTGGGCTCAAACGCACTGAACAAGAAGATAATTGCCTCAGTAGTAAGTCCTACTCCGAGCATTATTCCTGCACCGGGCAAGTGCAAAATCTTAAACATTGCCCCAACAATTACAATAGCAGCTCCAATTCCATAAATTTTGGGCATGATGCTACCGTATAATAATTCTGAAAATCCACCTTTTTTCTTTGCCATGATGTAAGAGTTTTAGAAATAGAATGTTAATATTTGATTATCTGATTAATTGAATTCATTACCTGCCGAACGGCCGATATAGGTCATTGCACATCGGAAACCGATATACGCAGTTGTAGAATCCTTGTACTCAAAGGTTCGCGCTCCGGTTTGTAGGAAGAACGATACATCCTTCCATGAACCACCACGAATAACCTTTCGGAATTCGTTAGGATCATTATATGTAGGGTTCAAATCCCAGACGATAGCAGTAGAAGCTGGATTCCAGGCATCTTCGCACCATTCGCCTACGTTACCCGACATATCGTACACTCCAAAGTCGTTAGCGAAATAAGAAGCAACAGGTGCGGTGTAAGCAAAACCGTCATCAAAGTAATTACCTCGGCCAGGCTTAAAGTTGGCTAACATACAACCTTTAGAATTACGGATGTACGGCCCACCCCAAGGATATTTAGCCATATCACGACCACCCCGAGCAGCGTACTCCCACTCTGCCTCAGAAGGCAAACGGAAATTAGGCATGATAAACATACCGTTGCTTTCGCGATACTCATTCAGGTAGGCCGTTCTCCATTGGCAGAATACCTTAGCAGCCTCCCAGTCAATTCCTACTACTGGATAATTATCAAATGCTGGGTGAGAGTAGTAATACTGTACGAGCGGATCACCCATGTGGTGGGTGTAGTTCCGCTGCCATACAGTAGTATCAGGGTAAAGTTCCTCTTCAACAAAGTTAGCACCTCTGCCAATCAGAAACTCATACTCCCCTTCACCTTCCTGAAGTTCTTGGATAAATTGACGATACTCATTGTTGGTAATCTCAGTATCGTCCATAAAGAATGCCCCAATTGTAATTTGCTTGTTAAAGCTTACTTGGGTAGCAATGGGGTCTTCATCGGCCTGTCCCATATGAAATGTTCCAGCGGGAATACGCACCATGCCGTATGGTGTAGGCATACCGTCGTATTCACGGCCCTGTACACCAACTAGCTGTCCAAAATCTTCGCCGCCACCTCCAAAGAGGCCACAACCCTGTAACGCTAATAGCGCACAGATAGACAAGACAGCACTGCTGCATCGAATAGATTTACACATAACACAAATTGTTTTATAACATACACGTTAATACGAACACAAATATTGTAAATGTTCTCAATAAGAACGAACTAAAAACCCCATAATTCCTGCGTTGTAATATTTTCCTGTTTTTAGCACAAAAATTAAACTATACAAATATATTATTGTATATTTCAAATAATATCAACTACTGTCTAAAACGAGGTGTTCTTATAATTTTCTTTTCACCACCTGAAGAAACAGGCAAACTATAGCTTACCATAATCTCGTGCGATGAGGTAGCTTTTGCTTCAGGGGCTACTACCGTGTAATCAAATGCGTAGCCCAGTTTTAATGATTTCTCTCGGAAAAAACTATATCCAATCATAGCAATTAAGGACTCTTGCTGGCGATAAGATAATCCACCCCACATCTTTTCGTCATAAGTAGCCATTACACCAATATCGAATGAATAAGTATTAAGATCGGACTGTATTAATACCGATGGTGTTAATTTAAGTTTGTACGTCGGCTCATAATCGAAGCCTCCCATCACCGTCATATGATTTTGAAGAGGATTATTCAATGTATCAATGCCGGTAAAGTCAAACTGTGCTTCAATTAAATGTTTGAAGCCAATACCAGCGTAGAATTGACGGGCGCGATAAAAAACTCCTGCCGAGAAATCAGGTCGCATCTGTGAGTCTCTACCAGCCCGGCGTAGCTTATCATCTGGATCTACCCAACGGTATTGATCAAAGTCGATCGTTTGAGAGAATGCACCTACTCTAATGCCTAAGCTGAGTTTACCCGAACCTACTCCTAAGTGATAGGCAAAAGATGCCTGCGCTTCTTGATTAGTCAATGGTCCGATTCGGTCATTAACGATATGTAGCCCAAAGCCACTCCTCAATTTTAAGATTGGGGTGTTGAGACTTACTACCTGAGTATTAATACCGCCACTAAGATCTCCTGTAGTAGGTTGATAACCTGCCCACTGGGTTCGGTGGAATGCCGTGATGGTTGTGACCCCCTCTACGCCAGCGTAGGCTGGGTTATAGAATAAGGTATTAAACATGTACTGGCTAAACTGGGCACTCTGTTGGGCATACGTTATACTAGGGCCGATGCTCAGGAAAACAAGTACAATAAGCGCTTTTTTCATACCTAAAAGACTCAAAATTAGGCCTAAAAGTAAAACTCTACTCTTATTTTTTTCTAGCAGAAATATACTTTTCCATACAACGTATGCTTATCCGCAGAATTGTACTAGCCTTTGAGTATTATTTTTTCACTTCTTGTTGAAGCTTTTTGTTTGCTTCTTTTATGTAAACTTCGAGAGCGCCAGTCATGGAAGGGGCATTTGGCATTGGAGCCTGAATGTCTAAAACGAGTCCGGCATCACGCACTGCACCGGCCGTAGTAGGTCCAAATGCTGCAATACGAGTTTTATTCTGTTTAAAATCTGGAAAGTTTACAAATAGGGAGTTAATACCTGAAGGGCTGAAAAACGCAATAATATCATAGTATACATCCTCTAAATCTGATAAATCTGCAGCAACAGTCTCGTACATCACTGCTTCATTGTATTGATATCCGCCACCTTTCAAAAAATCGGGAATATCATTTTTCCGAATGCTTGAACAAGGAAACAAATATTTTTCATCTTTATGCTTCTTGAGTATCTCGATTAAATCCTGAGCAGTGCGGAAACCTGTAAAGATCTTACGCTTCCGGATTACAATATACTTTTGCAAATAATTAGCCGTCTGCTCTGATATACAGAAGTACTTCATATCAGCCGGCATTTCTATTCTAAGCTCTGAGCAAATGTTGAAGAAATGATCTACTGCATTACGACTAGTAAAGATGATGGCGGTGTGATCAAGTATCTCCACTTTCTGCTTGCGAAAATCTTTTACATTGACGGGTTTCACCTCAATAAAGGGACGGAAGTCAACCGTGATATCGTATTTCTCAGCTAAGTCGAAGTAAGGTGATTTACCATTTTGTGGCTCAGGCTGGGATACGAGAATGCTATTTACTGGAAAAAGTCTGTCGCTGTTAATCTTACTATCACTCATACGTATACCTCTTGTTTTATTACAAATTATCGAAAATTATTGAGTCTGTAACCTGTTGCAGCATTACGTAAAACAGTGAGATAATTCCATATATCTTGTAGGCACTTCACATAAGAGAGATGCAAGAAAACTCGAATTAATTCAAGTAATTCTGGAATAAATACTCAACCTATAAGTAACTCAAACCCAGCTAGTAGCGGGATAATTTCTGCAACGCAAATGTATGAAAATAAATATATTTTTCTAAACGACGCATTTCGGGATAACCGAAAATACAAGATAACAATACGGAATAGTGCAAATAATAAGAATCCATAAACCAGCCCACGCAGATAGATTTCTCCGCCAAACGGAAGATTAGGAAAAAAGCATATCACGGTCACGAATACTATTGTCCAGAACACTAACGACATCCGCATGAAATCAAACATATGTAAATACTTCATGGCACGTAACCGGAATAACGAACCCAATAGCATCAGTAACAAATACTTGACCCATATGATAACGAATATGATAAGGGCAATCTCACACCACAATAGCAAATACTGGGGAAAAGAATCAGGTGGCCACGAAATATAAGAAGCAACAGCAGGGAGCTCAACAGTAGGTGGTAAAATTATAACCAATAGGAAAGCAATCAGCAAACAGTAGTGTACTAAAAAAGCAATATGTGCTTCAGTAACTAGCTTAATACGAGTATCATCTTCCCGTATTTTAGAAGAAAAAATCCGTGGAATATTATATATGATCTTGAAATTTTTCCCATACTTATGTTTCAGTACTGCATAAAATGTTAATAACACCAGCAAACCCATTACAAAAAAATTCATCTTAATAGCTGCTGATCGAGCTATTACTGGGTTTTTTTCTGCTTGAAGTTGACCGAAACTTACAATTTCCATCTTTACTTTCTTAAAGTCTTTCTGAGCCTGAAAGACCGTCAGGAAAATTGACTCAGCGTGGTGATTATGTAAGCTGTCAATATTAAGAAAAATACAGTCTGAGCGATTAAAATTCTTAACTAGCTGTTGATCAATAAGTAAAGAGCTATTTTTAGGAATACAGCAATGCAAATAGTTTCCTTGAAAGCGGGATAGATTAAGCGGAAATCCAATCACTACTCCTTTGTTTTGTCCAGTAATGTAAGGGATATAGCGATTGGTCTTATCTACCGTAAGCCATTCTGAGCGTAAATCTTTTACGACAAAATATTCAGCCTGTTCTTCACCAGTTTGACCCAGCAAAGGAATACTTAGCAAAAATAATAAGCTTACTAGAAAGCTGTACTTTGTGATCATCTTACCTGCTCTCAATACACGAATCATACCGCACCTGAAAATTACTCCCTTACAATACGTAAGTTTTTGGAAAAGCTTAATTTAGAAACGGCTAATATAGCCAAAATGTACCTTAGAAGCAGAAAAACTCAAATCTTGTTGACTTGATCTACCTAGCGCATAAACCAAGCTGAATAATCCAGCAGGGGTACTCAGGCTAATTCCAGCTCCTACACCCAGAGGCGTCCCCACCGAATAATTTCTTGATTCACTCCGCTTTACCCAGGCCTGATCGTAAAAGGCAAATATATACGAAGGAACGGCATTTTCTGGCTCCAGTAGCCACCGAAGCTCCAGATTAGAGAGCACATATTGGGATGCAAATAATGAATTATCAACAAACCCTCTTAAGCTTTTGATTCCACCTAGGCGATAAAGCTCGTTAGCAAATAACTGTGTATCGGTTAAACCACCTGCCTGCAACTGATTATATATTCCTAGCTCTGATCCAAGCATGTAATATTGAGCAAAAGAAAGTTCGCCCGCCCACTGTGTACTACTCTTGCTTTGATAAGATTGTTGATCTTGCGGTGTGTCTCCAGCTTGCCAGAATGATGTATTTTTCTGACCAACTCGCCCCTTCACTGAAAATAAGTAACCCCGACGAGGAAAAAGCAACTGGTCAACCTGATTCCAGCTGTAACCAACCCCACCACCCTGTACTGACACATTTGCTAAAGATGGAAGGACTTCACTTGTAACTACTGTATTTTCCCCGATGAGCCGACTACTACGCCAATCGCCAAACACGCTAACCTGATGATTACTACCTATCAAATAAGATAATGTTAGATTCGCTTGCTGATTTAAAAAGAGTGTATCTTCTTTCAGCAGGTTGAATTTACCGCCTACACCTAGCGGTGAGCGGAATACATTAGGATGATTATACTCCAGAAATAACTGCTGGGAAGCCACTTGTAATCGCTGCCAATTAAGCGAAAACATCTTCCCCGAATGTCCCAAATTACGTAATAGCACATTTAGTTCACCTGTGAGTAACACTCCTCCCCCATCTCTCTCATTAGGCAGCAGTGATAAAACCCCGTCTACCTGACTACTGGCCTGATAAGTAAGTGGCAGATATAAGTCAGCTACTTCATTCTGAAAGCGAACTTCCACCGGGTCAGTTAATGACAAGAATGGTAGCCCTTGCAACCGGGAGGCAATTTGAGATATTTTCTTTTCGCTGTAAATCATTCCAGTGCGAATGCCTAAATAAGCTTCTAGAAATTCTGGATTGATTTTATCTGTACCCCGTATATTCAGTTCTCCAAAGCGGATCTGTGGACCGGATTGATAATCTAGCGTTGCGGAAATTTCTTGATGCTTAACTTCCACATTTTTCAAACGCACCAAGGCAAATGGGTAGCCACTATTCTCAGCATATTCCAGACAACTCTCTACTAATTTCTGAAAGTCAGCGTAGCGAAAGGGTTGCTGCAAAAAAAGCTCATCGCGATAACCCGATTGAGCTTGCATGAGTGGATCTAAATTACCTGGCTGAAGATACGCCCATCGAAACGGCTCTCCTGGATGAACCTTGACGCGGTAAACCAAACTATCCGTGGCAGGAAGATATTTAGCATATGCCTGAAAGTAGCCTACTTGTTGAAGATCAGTAATGATGCCACCAACTGCCTGATGAGCCTCGGCTTGACTGGGAAAATCTTCCTTGGGGAGATAAGACTTCAACAACTCCAATTCGGCCTCGCTGCTCTCTATCTGCAATTGCCATTGGGCATTAGCTAAACTAATTCCTAAAGTGAGCCAATACGTTATACTAAGTACAAATACCCGCATGTATTCGGTTGATCGCTGGACTTAAAAGTCGAACAATGCGGGTATAAATACAACCCAACGACCGGCTCGTGAAAGTTTTGGCGTAAGATTACACTTTTTTACGCGGAGCTACTTGAAGAAATCATTGGTGTAGAACATAGAAGTATCAACCTGCCCGATATTCATTGATACGCCGTTTACGTCCTTCAGTACTTCGGTTTCAATCATCCATTCTACAAAATCTAGCCAACGGGTACCATTCATAAATCCCCACTGACCGTCTTCTGATAAAATATGTGGAGCCAGCATTTGCAGTGATTTTTTGATCATCGGCAGGTTTTGCCAATTAGCGTGATCAAAATATTCGTGTAATAATTCGGCTGCTTCTTCTGGGTTTTCGGCAACGTGACGCCAGCCCTTCTCGGCTGTCCGTAAAAATGTCTGAATTGCTTCTTCCTCACTGGAAACAAATTCAGCATGAGTAATTAGCAAGGGGGAATAGCCATAGGGAATACCGTAGTTGCTCAGTACAAACGACCGAAATGATAAATCTTGCTCAAGCTCAGCTTTAGAACCTTCCCAAGGTAGGAATACCCAGGTAGCATCCGCTGAACCATCGGCTACGGTACGCCACATTTCTAAATAGGCCGGATTAGAAATTTGGATATCGCCTTGTCCGCCATCGTTTTTGATGAGCTGACGTACAATATCGTCCTCAAACCGGGCATTGTAGGAGGCAAAAATTTTTCCGTCCAACTGAGCCGGACGTTTAATTTCGCTATCGGCTCGAACCACAATAGCGCTGGCATCTTTTTGCAAAGCGGCCGCCACAGCCGTTAACGGAATTGATTCTTCCAGCGTATTGAAGCTAATTACACTTTCTGATGGAGTAATTGCCAGATGGACTTCTTTATCCGCTAGTTTTTTGGCGGGAGTCTTTGCGTAATTGTCGTCTTCAGGATTAATAAAATAGACCTCTAATGATTCGTCTTCATAAAATCCTTTCGCTTCGGCCACAAAGTAGCCAGCGTGAAGGGTGTTAGGTGACCAATCTAAGGCTAGGGAAAGTTTCATAGGTTATTTCAGTTGATAATTTAATATGGTAGCTTTTTAGAGGGGCTATAGTAACAAATCACAATTTATTTCTACGTCTTCAATTGTTGCCCCTTTATCTATGTAAAATTCTTGTGCTTTTTTATTCCACTTTGAAACTTGCCACTTCATTTTGTAACAACTTTCATCACGACCGATTTTTATTACTTCGTCAAATAATTTATTTCCCATGCCTAAGCCACGATATTTCTCCACCACATATAAATCATCTAAATATATAGCCTTTCCAGTCCATGAGTAGTAGCAAATGAAGTATGTAGCAAAACCAACTATCTTCTCTTCATAAGTAGCCACAAGACATTTAAAATGATCTTGATCTCTTAGCATTTGCTCAGGAGTAATCATTACTTTCTCAGGATTTTTTATAAAAGTGGCAAACTCCTGTATAAGCTTATGAATGTCATTAAAATCTGTAGGATTGGCTTTTCTGATATTAAAATCCATTTGTGAAAATTACAGGTTAGATCAATCATCAACAGTCACCAACATTTCATTGGTGTAAAGCGATGCTATGTTAATTTGTTCAGCGGACAGTGGACTACCATCGTAGCGGTGGAGTAGCTCATGCTTGCTTAGCCACTGGACGTAAGCATCCCAGCGTTCGGGTTTCATTGCTCCCCACCGTTGCTGCTCGTTCAAGAAGCTAGGGGCGATCGCCTGCATGGCTTGGGTGATAAAATCTATATCTTCAAAACTTGGATGATCTACATTTTCTACCAGTTTTTGGGCAGTTGCTTCTGGCTCATTAGCTGCTTGCTGATAACCTCGAGCTACCCCCGCCAGGAAGACTTGTAAAGTTTCTGACGCATTTTCTATCGTTTCCTCCCGTACCATCAAGATAGGAGAATAGCCATAGGGAATCTGATAATCATGTAGATGAAAAGCGTTAAGCTTTTTGCCTCTTCGTTCAGCAATCACTCCTTCCCAAGGCATAAAGACCCAAGCAGTGTCAAATTGCTGCTGGAGAAATGCTTCAAACACTTCTAGCCGAGGTGGAGTAACTAAATCAATGTCACCTTTCCCGCCATCCTGCTGAATCAGATAAGTTAATAGCTCTCGTTCCAACTGCGTTTTGTATCCACCGTAGGTTTTTCCGTCTAGTTGAGCTGGGCGAGTAATCCCGCTATCGGGTAAAGTCACAAAGGCAGATGTTTCCTGCTGCATTACTGTGGCAATGGCCTTGATTGGGTATTCCTCCTTTTGCAGCAAGCGATAATCTAATAGATGTTCGGAAGGGCTTAGCGCAATATGCACTTCTCCTTCGACCAGCCGCTGCGTAGTTTTCTTTTGGTAGTTATCAATCTCTACCGAGATGTATTCCACTTCCAGATCGCTATCTCCCCATAGATTATCAATTTGGGCAAGATACATTCCGGCATGAATTACGTTGGGTGTCCAGTCTAGGGCTACTTTTAGTTTCATAGGTTGTTAATTGATAGTTGACAGTGGATAATTGAAAATGCAACCGAGCTATTTTCTACTTAAAAACGAAGTCGAAGAATGGCGTATACATGGCGGGGGGGCTGCACGAAATAACCGGGTACGGTTTGTCCCTCGTAGAATACGGGCTGTCCGAAACTGTAATATTCAGTATCGAACAAATTATTAGCATGAACACTGAGTTCGTGCTTGCGGAATTTTGCAGTCACTTGTGCGTCCATCACAAAAAACGAAGGCAAAATTAAGTCAGGCTGATTAGTAGGTTCCAAGAATGATTCACTAACGTAGCGTCCGTTTAAGGAAGTAGTCAGCCAATTGGTGAATTCGTAGCTGACGGAAACATTGACCAACCATTCAGGACTAATGGCGGGTTCTACATCCCGAAAGACCTGATCAGCACCTTCGGGAGCAAACTCATCAATATTGCTTTGCATATAGGTCAGATTACCCGCAATTGTCCATTTATCCGTCGGGACATACTTCCCATCAAGCTCGATACCGCGTCGATAGCTGTTGGGCACATTTTTTCGCAACTGCACAAAGCCTTCCGGGATATTTTCGCCAATGGGTGCGATTTCATTCTCGAACTGCATGTAAAACAAGTTAGCTTGTCCTGCTAATTTCCCCCAGTGAATTCGCACTCCGGCTTCAAAATCGTTCACATACTCCGCTTTTACTGAGTTTTCGTCTTGTACACTCGCCAGATTGAAACTATTAATCTGAGTAGAACCCAAAATATCAAAACGGGTAGGCTCCCGGCCACTTCGACCAAACGAAGCGTAGGCATCCACCAGCGGAGTAAAGCGATAGGTAACCCCCACCTTCGGATTTAAAAATGTCCAGCTTCGATCAGTAATATTTGCCGTTTGCCCTAGAAAAGTTTCGTCGGGAGTCAAACTCAGGCTGACGGTACGAAGTTGCAGATCAGCAAACAGCATAAATTGATTCCACTCGTAGTCCATCTTCCCAAATAGGCTGAGTTCATTTTTTCGGGATTGATCTTGATAGTAAGGCTCGTTGATAGTAGGCACTATTGCTTCAATATTTTCCCGCTGAAAGGTGTAGGCGTGTAATCCACCGTTTAAGTTAAACCGACCATTGTAAGAAGTATGGTTAAGATAGGTCATGAACCCGTAGTGATCGTTGAATAGTGGGTAGTTGATCTGAGTAAAGTTTCCGTTTTCATCAGGAAAACCCGCTGGGAAATCGCCACCAGCTCCGCCGTAGTATACTGAAGAAACCGAGGAAGTACGCGGACTGATGATGCGGGTGTACTGCAATTGAATAAACTGTTGCCCAAAATCATCAATGTCATTTTCGGATACATAATTTGTTTTTGGATCGCGCTCAATATCTGGCAGGGCCACTGCCAAGTAGGCCAGTTCATTCTGACTCCGCCCGGTGAAAGCCGTCAATTTAATTAGGTCTTTATCTCCGAAGTATCCCCCAGAAAAGAAAAATGAGTATGAGTCAGAACCAGTGTGGTCACGGTATCCATCAGAAGTGGTACGGGAAAAGCGAGTGTAGAAGGCCAGATTATTGTCCAGTCTTCCAGTTTTCACTTCCCCACTCGCCCGCCAGGTGTTAAATGAACCACCCGTTAGTTGAATTTCGGCACTGGCTACACTATCACCTAAATTCACCGACTCAAAATTGATAGAACCAGCATAAGAAGCCGTACCGTTAGTGGTAGTTCCTACTCCCCGCTGCACTTGCACCGAAGAAATACTATTCCCAAAATCAGTGAAGTTAGAGAAGAACACACCCTGATCGATCATATCGTTGAGTGGCACTCCGTTTAGAGTCATGTTGATACGGGTTTGGTCAATGCCGCGCAAACGCATTTGCCCGTAATTGGTCAATCTTGTGCCCGATTCCGAATAAGTTAGAATAGAAGGAGTGGTTTCTTCCAGTACGAACAAAGCATCTTGTCCTACGTACTGCTGCTCAATGGTTTCCCGCTCCACCGTAGTCTGCGTTACCGGAGCTTGTCGATCAGCACGAATGGCCTGAATCACCACTTCTTCCAGCGAAGCTGAGCGAGATAATGAGACCGAGCGTTGAACCGCTTCGTCTGCTCCATTCACGTTAATTTCCCGTGCTTGATAACCGACGTAGCTAATTCGCAACGTAGCAGTATCGGTGGTCAATTCTAGTTGATATTTTCCTTGAAGATCAGTAGTAGTGCCTTGTTGAGTAGAGGAAATTTGGATATTGGCTCCCACCAGAGGTTCACCGGAGGAAGCGTCGGTTACAGTGCCGTATACCGAGGTCTGTGCCCAAGCAGATACGGAGAATAAGCAACCTACTAGCAAAAAAGTAGCTAGGATTCTCATAGTACGTTTTGATAAAAATGAATAAAAACGAAGACATTTTTGCCTTCTCAATTTCCCTGCGCTGGCATTACCCAGATCAGGTAGTAAGGGTATAATCTCAGCCCGTTATATTAAGGCACCCCTTGCTGTAACTACCGCCGAACGGCGAATAGCTAACTGAAAAACGAAAGTAGAAGAGAAATGTTAAGAAAGCAAGCGATCAATTGTATTTGTAGCTTGAGCCAGTCTAGCCGAAGGATTACCCTGAATTATCAGATTAGGTTTACCCACTAAAGCCCGCTCATAAAATTTAAACAATTCATCTCGGTCGGTCGGATTCTCTCGTAGCGGGTCAGCCTCCCAAGGAATATCGGGCACGCAGAGTAAATAAAGGTCAACTGGACGCTGCTCAATCTGCTCAAGAATCCACGGATGGCAGCGTCCGTAGCAGTATTCGCCCCAAACTTCAATTACAACTAGACTAGTATCGCAGATTAGTAAATCAGGTTTGTCTTTTGCTGCTTCGTCCTCTCGCTGAATTTGCCCTTTCGCTATTTCCAGCAAATCTTCCTCCTGGTAGGGTCGATTTAACCTGTTAAGATAATCGCGAGAATATTCGGGCACCCAGGCTATTTGGTAATGCTCAGCTAACGCTTTTGCTAACGTAGTTTTCCCGCTGGATTCAGGCCCGGTGGTTACTACTTTAATCATGAGCAATAGCTAAAGATTGACGCCAACTGAAGTAGCCATAAGTCGCCAAACCTAAGTACAAAAAATATAGTAATGCCAATAGGTACAGTCCTTTAACTACGTAAATACCCGAAGCGACGGCATCCACTACAATCCAGAGAATCCAGTTCTCCAGTTTTTTCTTCGCCAGCATGTACTGGCCAACTAAGCTAAACGCCGTAGTAAAAGCATCCCAGTAGGGTAAATCAGCATCAGTCGTTTGCTGGAAAAAATAGCCAGTACCTGCTGTACCTACTATCCCAATGATAATAAGACCGATCATCAACGAAGTATTGGTATGACTTACCTTTAACTCCGATTGATTTTTTCCTCCGTACAGCCACTTGTACCAACCGTAAAATCCTAAAATCACGTAGATAATGTGTAATCCTAGATCAGCATAGAGCCTGACTTGGTAGAATAGAATTCCACTTAAAACCACCCCGATAATGCCTGTAGGCCAACCCCAGATAATTTCTTTAGTGTTGAAGTATACCGCCACTAGTCCAAAGACTACTGCAAAAAACTCAATCCAATTCCACTCCATGCTGCAAGCTTACGGAAGAATTCCTTGTAAGACAACCAACGACAAATCAGTTCTCGACTATTAAAAATGGATCAATTTGGTTAGTATTGGCTAACAACCTAACTACGCTATGATCAGATTTCTTTCCTTTCTTCTCAGTGGGCTACTTTCTACCCTACTTATCTTCTCTTGCTCTAGTCCATCTGAGACTTCCCAAGAGGCACCGGAAGCAGCAGTTCGCTCAGCCGATATTATCATTTACGGAGGTACTTCAGCGGCTGTGACGGCAGCAGTGCAAGCCGCTAAAATGGATAAATCAGTTATTGTGGTTTCGCCCGACAAACATTTAGGTGGACTTACTGCAGGAGGATTAGGCTGGACCGATACAGGTAATAAATCCGTCATTGGCGGACTGGCTCGAGAATTTTACCATCGGGTATACCAGCACTACCAACAGGACTCAGCCTGGCAATGGCAGTAACAATCGGAGTACGGCAACCGGGGGCAGGGTAACCCCGCCATGGATGGCGAAGAGCGTACGATGTGGATTTTTGAGCCGCACGTGGCCGAACGGGTTTTTGAAGATCTGGTAAAAGAGCACGAAATTCCAATTTACCGCGATGCCTGGCTGAACCGGAAAAGTGGTGTAACAATAGAAAACGGAAGAATTACAGCTATTGAAACGCTAGATAGTCAGCGTTATGAAGGGAAAATGTTTATTGATGTCACCTATGAGGGCGACCTAATGGCCGCGGCAGGCGTAAGCTATCACGTAGGCCGCGAAGCGAACAGCGTGTACAACGAAGAATGGAATGGGGTGCAAACTGGCATACTGCATCACAAACATTGGTTTGCAACGGATATTAGCCCCTACGTAGTTCCGGGCGATTCCAACAGTGGATTGCTACCACTCATCTCAGCCGAACATCCGGGCGAATACGGTTCGGGAGATGATAAAATTCAGGCCTACTGCTTTCGTATGTGCCTTTCCAATCATCCCGATAATCGGGTAGCTTTTCCCAAACCAGATAACTACGATCCTGGTCAGTACGCATTATTGGTTCGGGTGTTTGATAGCGGATGGCGCGATACATTCAACAAATTTGATCCCATACCCAACCGCAAAACCGACACCAACAACCACGGCCCGGTGAGCACTGATAATATTGGCATGAATTACGATTACCCTGAAGGTAGCTACGAACGCCGCCAAGAGATTATCAAGCAGCACGAAGACTACCAGAAAGGACTAATGTACTTCATCGCCAACGACCCGCAGGTACCGGAGGAGATACGGGGGGACATGAGTCAGTGGGGTTTGGCCGCCGATGAGTTTACCGATAACGGAAATTGGCCCCACCAGATTTATGTGCGCGAAGCTCGCCGTATGATCGGGCCCTTCGTAATGACCGAGCAGGAGGTGCTGGGTAAACGCGAAGTACCCAAGCCTGTTGGCATGGGTTCCTACGCTATGGATTCTCACAACGTGCAGCGTTACATCAAACCCGACGGCTACGTACAAAACGAAGGTGACATCGGGGTAAAACCTGACCGACCGTACAGTATTTCCTACGACGCTCTAACTCCCAAACGAGAAGAATGCCAGAACCTGCTGGTTCCGGTTTGCGTCTCCAGCTCTCATATCGCTTTTGGCTCTATCCGTATGGAACCCGTCTTTATGATTCTCGGCCAAAGTGCTGCTACCGGAGCAGTGTTAGCCATTGACAATAATATTTCGGTACAAGAAGTTGATTACAGTCAGTTGGAAACTCAGCTCACTGAAGACGGGCAAGTACTTGTGCAATAAGCCAATGATTGAAGCAGAAACTAAAACATCGCTTAAGGACAATGGGTATGATTCTTTTGGCAAAGGTTTAAACTGATTTTATTGGCTATACTATCATTTCTGCTCCTCTTTACCCTTGAAGTCGTTGAAAGTAATTCCATTATAACGTTGAACCCCATCTAAAGTGCCAAACCAAATACTTCCATCATGCGCTTCTAAAATTCCAAAGACCATTCTCTCTTTTGACTTTATTTTGATTACAATGGGCTTTTCCTTGTACAAGGATTTTTCATCATACCGAGAAAGTGCCCAGCTACCTCCAGGGAACTCCTCTGAACTAGTCCAAATGTTTCCTTTTCTATCTTCGTAGGTATATCCCACGAAATTCTGAGTAATATTGGTAAATGTGCTGCCGTCGTAGCGCCAAAGGCCATCCATGCCACCCAGCCAGATATTGCCTTTTTTATCTTCGATGATAGTACGAACATTCTTAAAAGGTTTGCCGTCATAGGTTAAAGTGGTAAATGCTTTTCCGTCATAGACAAAGGTACTGCCCCTTGTACCAAACCAAAATTTGCCGGTTTTGTCTTCAATAATAGAAGTAACTTCCTTAGGAGGGCGGATAAAGTCTGGAAAAGTTTTACCAGTTCTATCTTCAATAATAGAATCTCCGGTTATCATATAATTTCGAAAGGATGTCCCATTATAACGGCTTACTCCTCCATTAGCACCGAACCAAATATTACCGGCTTTATCTTCATAAATACAAACAATCTCATTATTAGGAAGTCCGTCGTTGGTTGTGAAATTTTGAAAGGATTTCCCATCGTAATAATATACCCCTGAACCAATGGAGCCGAACCATAAGTTGCCTTTACTATCTTCTAAAACAGAAAAGAATCGAGCCGAACTCACTTCACTTGTAATGTTGGTGAAAGATTTTCCATCGTATCGAAAAACACCCTGAAACGTAGCAATCCAAATATCACCCTTTCGGTCTTGTATGATCGTACGAGTAATACTATTAGGTCCGTAGGAAGTGGTCACGCCTTTGGTTTCGGATTTAATACTACTTGTTGGTCGTTCAGTTTTGTTTTGCCCTTTGCAGGGGGTGTAAAGAGCAAACATCAATAAAGCATATACAGGTAGGTATTTCATCATTTTTTCTTCATTGTTACTGAGGATAGTACAGTAGTTTTACTGGGCTTTTCTATTTCTGTATTCATCAGCTTCTCTAGTGATTCCGTACACTGTATTGTCAATCACCAGAAAATCAAAGAACACAAACCGTTCTTCTGGCAGATAATTTTGCCAGGCATTCCCACCATCGGTTGACTTGAACAGACCGTAATTATTACTCATGAGTAGCGTGTTTCCGATCTTGGCCAGTTCATAGATATAGCCCCCTTCGTGAGGCAGGTAATCGAACTTGCTCCAAGCATTGCCAAAGTATGTGCTGCGGTAACCCTCACCTGATACGTAGAATGCGTACATAATGCTATCAATGTAGGCGGTATAGTGAATGGCTCCTTCGTTATGAATAGTGATCCAGGTTTCTCCCTGGTCTACCGAAAGCAACACTCCCTGAGAAGTTCCTGCTATCATTTTTCCGTTAAACTCATTAATGCTCAATACCTGGGCACCGAAAGACTTTTGCGCCCAGTCAGTTTGCCCAACTGGGGTTTTAAAAATGCCAATATCAGTACCAACCAGTAGATCTTCGCCGAACTTCAGGATGGTTTGTACACCCAGGTTCGGTAGCTTCTCATTTAGCGATTGCCACGAATTTCCATCATCAGATGATTTGTAAATACCTTGTCGGTAGAGTCCTACGTAGATTGCGTCATCGGCTACGTGCAAAGCATTGACTTTAGAAGTTGGTAAACTCTGACCGATATTTTTCCAACTCGCTTTGTTATTTTCGGTAATAAAAACACCCTGATTATCCGTTGCCAACACCAATTCATCATCTTTTTTATCTATGAATGAAGCCTGGGTATTTTCCGGGAGCCCCTCGCTTAATGGTAGCCAGGTTGCTCCATTATCATTTGAAAAAACTACGATCTCCCGAACAAAAGTTGTATCAGCATCTTCCTTTTGCTGGATTGAGTTTTTAGTAGGGTTATCGTTTTGCGGCGAACTACAGCTGAAAAGAGGTAATATCAGCCAGGTCAGTAGACGTTTTGCTAGAAAGATCATTGTTTAGTGATAGTAATTTCAACTAGCTCAATTTTGTATAAAAGGGTTGAGTCCGGTGATAAATTAGGCGGGTACTCACTTCGTTTGCTCAATGCAGGCGGAATAATCAATTTTCTGATTTCACCTACCTTCATTCCTGTAACACCTTCATCTATTCCATCAATAGCTTGATTGCCGCCAAGAGTAAATTTCACAGGCTGTTTAGGCCTTTCAATCGAAAAGTATATCTGCCCATTTAAATAGCCCATTGATTCATAAATAGCGACTTCATTTCCGGCTCTGGCCGATTTGCCTTTACCTGTTTTCAAAACGGTGTACTTAAGCCCCGTTTCTGTTGTTATCTCTTTTGGTAATTGCCTCGTACTTGTGCAATGGGCCAAGACGAATAGTATAATGATGGAGGTTATTGATTTCATTTTGCTTTATTCTCTATCTTCATTAGTTGAATTTAGATGTATTCACCAGCTGCTTCTTTCAGAGGAATATCAGAATACAGGAATGAAAATAGGTACATCAGCAGGAATTACTTCATTGAGTATTTACACCAAACCTAGTGATGAGCGAAGGCTGAAAACGTAAAACGCGTGTAAAAAAAGTGTAAATTGAATGTAAATTCTGATGAACGAGACGTTATTCTCGGATAAATCCCAATCGCGTGAAGTATATTTTCAGCATTGCTATCATACTTTCTATTAGTACCCTACTCCTCTCCACAGTAGCGGTATACGATACCGATGACCGTACCAAATTCTTAGAAACCCGAGCCTCGCTCGTAATCAGAAAAATCGGTCACTCCCTCCTGCTTCACGCAGGCGATTCTTCTTCGCGAGTACTACCAATCAAACGGCTAGATGAATCTACCTTTCAATTGACATTCCAAAGCCCGTTCTCCTTCATGCCCGATTCATTGGTTAGCATTGTTCGTAGCCATTTGGCTGAGCACAATCTTCCGGCCGATTATGTAGTGCAGGTCGTTGAATCCGTCTCTCAGGACGTAGTCTATGGTTTTGCTATTGGTACTAATCAGGCAGAAATTGTTCCCTGTAAAGGTAGAGTGCAACCCCGCGGGCATTACACAGTACAGATTGCATTCACTAATTTTGAGGCATATAATCGTTCTACAAAGCCGTACTTTTTATTCGTACTGGCACTCGCTAGTTTAGGCACAGTTGCCTTTGTCGGACAGGCATGGGCAAAACAGAAAAAACCTCCTACAACACCCAAAGATCAACCGACTGTATTTTTGGGGAGCTATCAATTCAATGAGGAACAAGGAGTATTAAGCAATGATATTGAAACTATTACCCTTTCTACTAAGGAAACTAAACTACTACGTATCTTCGCCGCTGAACCTAACCGTTTGATCGAGCGGGACCGTTTACTGAAAGACGTCTGGGAGGACGAGGGAGTCTTTACCGGTCGTAGTTTGGATGTGTTTATCTCCAAGCTCCGAAAAAAACTACGAAACGATACTTCACTGCGTCTGACCAATGTTCACAGCAAAGGTTATATTCTAGAGATAGATAAGTAATTAGCTCTTCCTTTGCCGAACAAACATCCGAAAAAATAATTTTATATCCTTAGACAGCTCAATCGTGTGGATTGTTAACCAAATAATGATTTTATGAGTCAAGCCAACTGGAATACGGTAAAAGAATACGAAGATATTACCTACCAAAAATCGGGTGGAGTGGCCCGCATTGCATTTAATCGCCCCAACGTGCGGAATGCTTTCCGTCCCAAAACGGTGGGAGAGCTGTTTGAAGCCTTTCTGGATGCCCGAGAAGATACATCCATCGGGGTAGTACTGCTTTCGGCGGAAGGACCATCGACCAAAGATGGGGTTTACGCTTTTTGCAGCGGGGGTGATCAGCGAGCTCGCGGCCATCAGGGCTACGTAGACGATGACGGAATGCCCCGCCTCAATATTCTAGAGGTGCAGCGACTGATCCGCTTTATGCCTAAGGTAGTAATTGCGGTAGTGCCCGGTTGGGCGGTAGGAGGTGGACATAGCTTGCACGTAGTCTGTGACCTAACCCTGGCCAGTAAAGAACACGCCATCTTCAAGCAAACTGATGCCGATGTCACCAGCTTCGACGGCGGTTATGGCTCGGCTTATCTCGCCAAGATGGTGGGGCAAAAGCGCGCTCGGGAAATTTTCTTTCTGGGCCGAAATTATTCCGCCCAGGAAGCCTACGATATGGGAATGGTGAACGCTGTAGTGCCGCACGACGAACTGGAAGATACGGCTTACCATTGGGCGCAGGAAATTCTAGAGAAGTCACCCACTTCCATCAAGATGCTGAAATTTGCCTTTAATCTCACCGACGATGGTATGGTAGGCCAGCAGGTATTTGCCGGAGAGGCTACTCGCCTAGCCTACATGACCGACGAAGCCAAAGAAGGTCGTAATGCTTTTCTAGAAAAGAGAAAACCTGACTTTAAGGATATTAAGTGGATTCCGTAATAAAGGTGTTACATAGTTGGCTTTCTGTCAATATGCGAGCACTATAATACCATAAAACTTTAACACTATATGGATTAATAAGCTTTGTCAACCGCACTGGATAACCACCTTCCCCCTTCGTCCTGATTGGGTGCTGTAGGTAACGGCTTCAGCCGCTTGCGCTAAGGGAAAAATCTTTTCTACATCTAGTGTTACGTCGCCCTGCTGCATGATGGTGTACACTTGCTTGGCTACTTTAGCCTTATCAACTACGCTAGATTCTTCCATCCAGCGACTCAGCCAAAAACCCTTGATCGTGGGGGTGCGAAAAATAGTTGGCCCGTAGCTAATCTTAGCTTCTTCTCCACTCATCAATCCGTAAATCAGCATGGTAGCGTCTTTTCCCAAACTAGCGATGGCTTGGGTACCAATATCTCCCCCGACCGACTCAAAGCAAGCCTGTACTCCTTTGCCTTCGGTTAAGCTTTTTACTCGATCAGTTAGCAGATTTTCTTTAGTGTTTACTACCGCTTCTGCCCCTAAATCAATCAATGGCTGTACTTGTTCTGCACGACGAACGGTTCCAATTACCCGGATACCTGCTTTCTTAGCCAGTTGAATCACCATTTTATTGAGTGACGAAAAGGCAGCGGTTAAAAGCAACCAGTCACCTTTTTGCAGATTTACTTCATCCAACATAGCAACTGCTGTGAATGGATTTACGAAAAACTGCGCTCCTTCTTCAAAGGATAAGTTATCCGGAATGGGCAGTAAGCTGGTAGCCGGTACTACTACATATTCGCTCCATGTGCCTAAGGTAGCGAAGGCCACCCGTTGCCCCTGGGCTATTTTCAAATCAGGACCAATACACGTTCCAATTACATCAATCTCGCCCGCTCCTTCAAAGCCTACTGGACTGTCGGGAAACTGCGGTGGAATACCGTACACTCCCTGAATAAATACTACGTCCGAAGGATTTACTGGTGCAGCTTTCACTTTTACCCGCACTTCACCCACCTTGGGTTCAGGTATTGGCACATCTATGATGCTAAGAACCTCAGCACTTCCGGGTGTATTGAATACGATTTGTTTCATAGGATTATTAGTTAATAGTTCACAGTCCATAGTCGACGGTTGACTGTAAAGCATTTCAGAAATCTGTGGACTATAAACCGTGGACTGTTGACTACGAAATAGCTAAATTGTTTATCATAAGTTTACTATTCTCCGGCTTCCGTCTCAGTTGAGGCTAGCAATCAAACGTAGTCCGTTTAGCGTGAGCCAAGGTTCTACTCGGCTGAATCGATTTGTTAGCGGAGTAATCACTTCGGCGAGACCTCCGGTAGCCACAATTTCAACCGGATGCCCAAGTTCTTTCTCTATCCGGCCAACTAGTCCTTCTACTAAGCCTACGTAACCGAAAACAATACCAGACTGAATAGCGTGAGTCGTATTTTTTCCTAGTACAGAAGGCGGTGATGTCAGTGGAACAAAAGGAAGTTGAGCCGTATTTGTAGAAAGGGCTTTCATGGCTGACTCTAGCCCAGGAGCAATGGAAACCCCTTGAATTTCACCTGCTTTACTAACCGTCACTACTGAGAGAGCTGTACCAAAGTCTACCACTACGCAATCAGTCTTAGTAAGCTGATGACCCGCTACGGCGTTGGCTAGTAAGTCTGTACCCAGTTCGTAAGGGTTATCAATAGCAATAGACAATCCAGTGCGAAGCGAAGTATTAATTACTAATGGCTGCTGCTGGGTAAGTCGAGCTAACATTCGTTGGAAAGTTGCCGTAAGGGGGGGCACCACACTACTCATTACTATTTGCTCAATTGCACTAAGCGGTATTGCTTCATTGGCAAACAATGATCGTAGCTGAATGGCATACTCATCCAATGTTTTATTAGCAACCGTACTTAATCTCCACTGATGCACCCAGCGTTGATCGTAAATGCCGAAAGCGATATTAGAATTGCCGATGTCTACTGCGAGTATCAAACCAGAGAAAATAGGTGGTTGGTGAACAATGACGAATATGGTAGGTTCTTAGCACATAAGCAAACCACCGATTTCATGCGAATAGATGATAATACCATTGTAACGATGAGTTACGAACTACGGGAGCGCGACCAGCAAGGTCCGGTAATGGAAGTAATGGACACAGCTTATCCGTTTATCTTCTTTTTCCCTTCCGATAATTTATTGCAATCATTCCAAGATCGAATTCGGGGTCTTCCCGCAGGTGAACTGTTTGAGTTTACTATCCCCAGTGAGGAGGCTTATGGCTTACATAAAACTAGTAATGTGGTAGATATACCCGTAGAACGGTTTGTGGTAGACGATGAAATGGCCGATACCATTCGCGACGTAGGGCAATACGTAGCCGTTACCGGAGAAGATGGGCAGCAACGAAATGGCCTAGTAGTTGAGAAGAACCCTACCCACCTGAAAGTAGATTTAAACCACGCCATGGCGGGAAAAGACTTACACTTCTCCGGCAGAATTTTATTTGTAAGGAAGGCTAAACCTGATGAAATTATCCAGAAGCGGTATATTATGCCCGATGGCATCCGTTTTTAAGAAATTTCTATTTTTGCGGCAAATCCATGTTTTCTATGCGTTATTTTTTCGCCGCTACCCTGCTGAGTTTTCTTGCTATCAATATCTGTTTCGGGCAAATACTGAATGTTGAGAAAAACAGAGTGAAAGGTGACTCGGCCAATTATTTTTTGGGCACCATAGGGCTGAGTTTCAATGCTAACAATCAGAGTCTAACCGATAATGGTACCGAGAAATCATTTGTTGGTTTTTCAGCCAATTCGGATGTGGCCTATTTTTCTACCTACCATAGCTTTTTGCTTGTTGGCCAACTACAGTATACTGCCACCAGCGAAACCGCCATTAATAGTGCGGGCTACGGCCACTTTCGCATTAACTGGCTGCGCAAAAATGTTATTTCCTATGAGAATTTCGTACAGATTCAGTATGATCAAGGACGAGGAATGCGATCTCGTCAGTTGGGCGGAGGAGGAGTACGCTTTCGTATCTATCGGGAGGAGAAGTCTAGTTTATTTGCCGGAACAGGTATTATGCGCGAACGGGAAGAATGGGAACGACCGGGAGAAGAAGATGGTCTGGTAGAGCTCTCTCTCTGGAAAAGTAGCAGCTACGTTACCAGCCGCTTGCAACTTCGCGAAAACATCGCCTTCGGTTCTATTGTCTACTTCCAGACAGGCTATGATCCTGACCGCGATTTTTTCCGTCATCGGGTGAGTGCCGATGTGAATATTCTGGTGAATCTCACCTCCAAGTTAGCCTTACAAACCTCAGCCAGCATCACCTACGAAAACCGCCCGGTAGTGCCTATCCCTAAATTTGTTTACCGGGTTACCAATGGTATTCAGTTGAATTTTTAAGAACCCGAATCATTATATATATTGTAATAATCCGTGCGGGTGTAGTTGGGGTAGATAGTGAAATATTTATCGGCTACCTTTTCGTAGATCGCCTGACGAAGCTTGTCAATGTTGATTTTATTGGCGGCGGAGATAAAAATGGTGTCTTCGCCGTTTTGTCCCATATAGGTCTTTTCTAGCTCTTCTAGGGTAACGGGGGGCTGATAATCGTATTCGCCATTATCCTGTCCGTTCAATTCGTGCTTAGTATTCAGTAACTGGTCTACTTTGTTAAACACTAGCAACGTAGGTTTATCAGCTGTACCAATTTCACTTAGTGTTTTATTCACAATCTGAATTTGCTCCTCAAACGAAGGATGCGAAACATCCACCACGTGCAGCAGTATATCTGCTTCCCGAATCTCATCCAAAGTAGATTTAAAGCACTCAATCAGCGTATGAGGCAATTTTCGGATAAACCCTACTGTATCAGTAAGCAAAAAAGGAATTTGGTTGATAACCACCTTACGTACCGTAGAATCTACTGTAGCAAACAACTTATTTTCGGCAAATACCTCCGATTTGGAGAGTAACCGCATTAGGGTAGATTTTCCTACGTTGGTGTAACCGACCAAAGCAACCCGCACTACCTTTTGGCGCGATTTACGTCGGGTAGCACTTTGTTTATCCAGCTTCTCCAACTTCTTACTGAACAAGGCTATTCTATCCCGCACAATCCGGCGGTCAGTTTCTAATTCTTTCTCACCCGGACCACGCATACCAATCCCGCCCTTTTGTTTGGAAAGGTGTGTCCACATTTTGGTTAGGCGAGGCAAAATATACTGATACTGAGCCAGTTCCACCTGCGATTTTGCCTGAGCTGTCTTCGCCCGAATTGAAAAAATATTCAGAATTAACAAGCTACGATCGAGCACTTTACACTTTAGTGCCAACTCAATATTTCTTACTTGCGATGGGCTAAGGTCATCATCAAAAATAACCATATCCACCTCATGGGCTTTTACGTATTGCTTTATTTCTTCAAGTTTTCCTTTACCTACAAAAGTGGTCACATCCGGCTTTTCCAGCCGTTGGGTGAAACGCTCTAATGTAATCGCTCCCGATGTCTCAGCTAAAAATGCCAGTTCATCCAGATATTCATGCGTCTTGTGTTCCGGTTGTTTCTGGTTAATTAGGGCGACCAACACGGCCGTTTCCTTCTTAAGAGCGGTTGAAATGGGTTCTATCATTCAGTTCTATTAAAGGCTATAATGTTCTCATTATAGAAAAAAGTTTACCCCAATAAAGTTCATAGGAAGAGTGTTATGGTGACCGTTGCGTGGTGTTAAGGTGTCAACCCAGAACTATTAACATATCAATACACTAATACCTGAACACTCAAACACAATCACACTAAATCGGTCGAAGATTACTTTGGCGAATGTAGGCAGTCTCGCCATTCCACTCAATTTTTGCCCAGACATCATCTTGCCCCGTCATTTTCACCCGATGGCCTTTTTCGCTGATATGCAGCACATCAGCTCCGGAAGATGGCCCGTTCATGATCGGCACATAGTCGTTCATAATAATTGCTAGTGATGGCGCAACTGGATAATTAGTTACGTAGAATAGCAGTCCAACTGCCAATAACATTCCTAATCCCAGCCCATAAGGTCGCATTTGCCCCCTCGAGCCACGAAAAATAGCATAAGCCAGTAACGCCAGCAGCAGGGCACAAATACCGAAAATGATAAAGTAGCGGTACTTACGAATAAGGTTTTGGAACAGATCATAGTCAGTGTATTCATATCCGCGAAGCTGATGCTCGGTAGAAAGTTCACGCATCTTTTCAATCGCCATTTCATCCGAAGAAACCAAGTAATATTCATTCAGATAGTAAAGGGCTTCGCTGTACTCACCCAGACTCTCCTGAATAAATGCCATTTTCAGTAGCATGGCCGGAGAGGCTTGCTGTTGCTCAAAAAATAGTTGTTCGTACAGCCGAAGCGACTCGGTATACTGCCGAAGTTGGTAGAGCGAGTCAGCCTCCACCAACCCCGAGGCTGACGTTGGAGTAATTTCTTGAGCTGCCAAAACTATTTGGGTTCCCAATGTGTTAGCATACACCAAGACGAAGGCAAGTGTAAAATTGCGGAGTACCTTTTGGAAATTTATCATGAGCCTCTTACCTTTGCATCGCAATTACGGAGATCGCCCATAAAAAAGCAATCACCATCCATAATTTAGAATCAGTAGCTCAGCTGGTAGAGCAACGCCCTTTTAAGGCGTGGGTCCTGGGTTCGAGCCCCAGCTGATTCACAGAAAGCCACTTAGAATTATCTGAGGGGCTTTTTTATTGTATCTACCTAACAGTCATTTTACAACTCTCCAGATAAGGGGCTTTTTTTCCGACTAGCTACTTAGGACATTGCTTTTCACTTCTCTCAAGCGAAAAAGAGACATTGTTTACCATCAATTACAAAGTAATATTTCACCCGAAATATCACTGAATCAGAACGTTGAGGAATGGATATTTAAGTTGTGGAAAGTAGAAATGATATAAGAGTATTCTTTGTTGTTTTTATCTTTGTGCTGCCAATCTTGATCGCCTTTCCCTGGAAAGCAAGTTTAGGTCAGACAGTAGTGGGTATGGGAACAGATTCACCTAACCCAAATGCCGTTTTAGAGTTGGTGGCCAAGGACAAAAATCAGGGATTATTAATTCCACGACTTTCTGATGATGATTTAATTTCTTTTGCTCGTCAACTCACTCCCAGCGATCAGGGTTTATTAGTATTTGCCAAGGAACGAGGCAAATTTTGCTATTGGTGGAACGACGAGTGGAAGATACTCGATATTACCTCTGATGAAAGTGGCATAGTTAATCCATCGAGTCCCGAGAGTCTGTCGTATTTGCCAGGAGAAGGAATTTCTATTGAAGAGCAGACCATTCTTAATACGGGTGATCTGGATAGTACTAATGAACTACAAAGTCTGGCTTCCGTGCTAGAGCAAGGCACCGATGCTGACCAACAACGTATCACCAACGTAGCGGATCCTGTTGATAATCAGGACGTAGCGACCAGAGCTTTTGTTTTGCAAGAGTTGCAAAGTTCGCCCTCTCCCACTCTACAGTACGATAATAGCACCAAGTCACTAAGCCTATCTGGAGGCAATACCGTCGATCTTAGCAACATCAACACTGATGAGCAGGATGTGGAGCTGAATGGTAATGTGCTGTCGCTAACCAATGACGGTTCGCCGGTTAATCTGTCCGCCATAGCACCTTCCAATGGCCAAGTCCTTACCTGGAATAATACTACTAGCCGATGGGAATCACGATCCGTACCGGGAGCCACTCCGTACATGGGCGGTGTAGGTATTGCGGTAGACGCAAGTAACCAGATCACCAACACCGCTCCCGACCAAACGGTAGCCCTCATCGGAGGTGGTTCAGTCTCAGTAAGTGGTACTTACCCGAACTTTACAATTAGCGGTTCCGACTTGGTAGATGATGCTGACAACAACCCTTCTAATGAAACAATTACCTCAGTTGATTTACTAGCAGATGGTACACTTCGCATTCAGGAAGCAGGAACTAATCATGAGGCCGACCTTTCTGTTTTTCAGAAGAAAGAACTCCCTACAAGTCAGATATTAGTTGGAAATGCCGCAGGAGAAGCTACTCCAGTAAGTTTGTCAGGAGATGTTACGCTAAATCCAGATGGTACTATGACCATTACGGTTGATGCAGTAACGACCGCAAAAATCATCAATCAGGCCATTACCACTGCTAAATTGGCTGATAATGCGGTAACTAGAGAAAAGATTAATGGTAATGTTGCCGGGAGTGGCCTAAGCCAAGCCGTTGACGGTAGTTTACAAACCTCAAATACCGCCATTGGCGAAATTTTGATTGGTCAGGGGACACAAGCAACCGCTCGCCCAGTTTCTGGCGATGTTGCCCTAGCCGCCGATGGTGGCACAACGATAGAAGGCTTACAAGGTCGCCCGGTAAGCACGAATCCACCACTAAATGGACAGGTACTTACCTGGAATGGCTCTAGTTGGGAACCTGACGATGCGGGTGGCGGACCAATACTTGGCAGTGGTAAGCAATGGTATTCCGGTAGTGGTATACCTACTGCGCTCAACCCTGCCGATGCTGAGGATGGCAATTTTTACTATGAGACTGATAGTCAAATTGTGTACTACAAAGAAGGTGGCAGTTGGACGGAGCTAGGCGGGTTTAACAGAGTCAACCCAGTGAGCGAAACCAACGGAAAAGCTGACTCTTATCGTACTACCGTTCTTTACATTGGTGACGAAGAACCTGTAGAGGGCGACGACATAGGTTCGGACGGTGATTTATACTACAGCCGAACTGAAGCAAAGTTGTTCTATCGATTCGATGATGGAGGCACTATCAAATGGCAAAGTTTATGAAATACAGCGTTTGGACAAGCGTATTGGCTGGCTGGATGCTAACTGCTATTCTTAGCCCTGCCCAAATAATCGTACAGCAAGGAATAGTCAAAGTAAGTGGACTCGCTCCACTTACTACAGTGAATACTCTGCTCACCAACTACGGAACTATTACTCAACAGGGAGCCCTAATCACTGAAAGTGATCTGTTGAACTACGGAAGTTACGATGCAACTAATGCTAAACTGGTACTACAGGGAGAGAATCAGCGAGTGCTAAGCGAGAGCTTAACGGTAGCTCAACTACATTTGAAAAGCAACGGTACTACAACGCTAGAAGGAAATCTGGAAATCCTCGAGAGCTTACTTCTAGAAGAAGGGTTATTGCAGGTTGGCGAACCCTCCCGCCTCACCTTGAACGAAGCTGCTACAATTACCCAAAACAACGAATCTTCGTATGTATGGGGCAGTGTGACCCGCCAGGGCACGGGCAGCAAGTTTTTTCCCGTAGGCACTCGAAATGAATACGCTCCTCTGACTCTTACCAATGTTCGAGGAAATAACCCTCTGGTACGAGTGCAATATGCTCCGGTTGCTAACCAGCCTTACTGGTCGCAAACGCAATTAGCTGGAAATTACGAAGGTTCATCCATCACCGTCACATTTCCGAGTCGAAACCCCGATTACGAGTTTTATCCCGAACAATTAACCATTACTGCTAGGGCGAGCCAAGAACAAACCGAAACAATACTCGCTAGCGACTTGGCACAGCTAGATTTACCAAGAATCACAATATCCAGTACATTACCCACAGCGCTTCCCTGGATTTCGGTAGGCTTCTTGACCGAGGAGGCAGAGGAAGAAATTTACGTTCCCAACGCATTCTCTCCCGAAGCTCCTAATCCAGAAGATAGAGTCATCAAAGTCTACGGTCGCTACTTATCGCATCAGAACTTCTACTTTGGCATTCAGGACGTTTGGGGAAGGTGGATTTACCAAACTACATCTTTGGAAGATGCACTGAGCACCGGATGGACGAGTTCTCAAATAAGCTCAGCGCCGGCTCAATTTCGCTACGTAGCATCGGGTCAGTTTTTATCAGGCAAGCCTTTTCAATCTTCTGATACCATCATAAAGTTTTGATAGTAAGCGGAGAAGAAAACATATTGTCCTATTGGTCTAGATTGATTCTCCTACTCGGATTAATCGCCAGTTCTCATTTTGCCTCGGCTCAACAAATTCCCCTAAGCCAATACTATGTTTCTCCTATCAACCTTAACCCCGCGTTGATTGGCACCTCTAGCCAACCGCTCATCATCGCCCAACATCGGTCTCAGTGGAATACTTCAGCAAGTAGCTACCCGATCAGCATCGCTTCTGCTACTTATCCAATCAATCAGGCTTACTCTTCCAGGATTCAGACTGGAGGATTAGGGGTTGCTTTTATTCGGGAAGCAGCTGGAATGCAAGGGTGGTTGACCCATACCGAAGTACAACTAGCGGGAGCGTATAATCTTCCCCTAGATTTTCGTCAGAAGCACGTTATCTCGCTAGGCATTTCCACTAGCTACCTTCAGCGTGCTTTGAATGTTGGCAATATTCGTTGGGGTTCACAGTACGATGCTACGGTAGGTTTCGATCCTACCGTGGCTCCTTCGGTACAGCTTGTACGTGACCGATTGGGCTATATGTCGGCTGAGGCAGGTATTGTATGGTCGTACAACAGCTTTAAAAATACGCTATTACGCCCCTGGCAGTGGATGAGTGGTTTAACCATCTCAAATATGAATCGCCCTGACGTATCATTCACTGATCAAGCTCAGCCTCTACCCATAACGCTTACCTGGCACGGTGGGGCTTCGTATAGTAAATATTACTGGAAGGTTCAACCACAAGCTATGGTTATCTGGCGGCAGTCTAGCTATCATCTGAACATCGGCACCTACGGACAATACCAGATCAGGACAACCAGACCAAACCAAGCAAAAACAGTGATGATTGGTGGGCTATGGTACCGTTGGGGCGATGCTATTGCGGTGTCAAGTGGGTTGCTTCACCGTAATATACAGATATCTTTAAGCGCAGACTTCGCTCGTTATCCTAGTCCCGGTTATCGCAGCGCTGGTGCTGCCTGGGAGGCAGCCCTGGTATTCACCATTCCCTCTAAAAAATCTACTCACCTCCGTCGTTCTACTCCGCTGATATGAAAAAGATACTCCCGTATATTCTCATGATGCTCACAGCGGTACCTGGCTTTGGTTGGGAAAAACCCGACCCTATCCGTCCTTTGCTGAGGGTAGCTTCCGAAAAGTACAACCAGGGTCAGTATTTTGAGGCAATCAGTTTTTATCAGAAGGTACTCGCTATCGATAGCACCCATGATGAAGCTCATTATTACTTGGGAGATTGTTTTCAGTATTTATTCAAGTACCGAAAAGCCCTCAACCACTACCAACAGGTAAAAACGAATCAAGACAAATATCCATTGTTAACGTTCAATTTGGGTGTTGTTCATAAAATAACCGGAAACTATTCTGAGGCTCAGCTACTCTTACAGCAGTTTATTCAATATATTACCGAAAATCAAAAAGAAGATTACGAACGTTGGTCACTACGAGCCAATATTGAGTTACAGGGCATTGCTAAGGCAAAAAGTCTGCTTATCAGTCCGATACTAGATATTGAGATTGATCGCCTCCCTCCCCCTGTTAACTCCCCCCAGCACGACTTTGCTGCTATTGCTTATCGTACTCCTCAGCAGCTCTTGCTTACTTCTACTCGACCTGAAAGTAAGGGCAATGTGTATAATGCTCAACACGGTGAGTCATTTAGTGATAATTTTATTTTCTCCTTGGATTCAAGAAGGTGGCAGGATAACACTTCTACCCATAACTTTTCCGCGATCAATACTATTGCTGATGAAGGTCCTGGTTCAGTGAGTACCGATGGGCTTACATATTACTTCTCCCGGGTTGAGAAAGGATACTACCAGCTATTTGTCAGTGAATTTCGTAATGGGAGATGGCGAGAGCCTAAGTTACTACCCCAACCCATCAATTTCCCCGGATATACCAGCAAACACCCGGCTATTTCTACCTCGGGTGATACATTATTTTTCTCCTCCGACCAACCCGGTGGATTTGGCGAGCATGATCTCTGGATGAGTATTCGTGAACAAGATGAGTGGCAACTACCTATCAACTTGGGAGCATCTATTAACACCCCTTTTCAAGAAACTTCACCCCAATGGGACAGTGAAAAGCGATCACTTCTCTTTGCCTCTAACGGGCACCCTGGCTGGGGGGGGTACGACTTATTTGTAGCGTCGCTATCCTTCTCTGACCTAAATAACTCAGTAGTAAACCTAGGTCAACCCCTAAACTCCTCGTACGATGACACCTACATCTGGGGCAATAACCGCATGGGGTACGTAACGTCTAACCGGGGGAGCAATAACACTGGTTTTGATATTTATCACTATCAGTACACTCCCAGAAAAAATGTTCTCTTCTCACTAAGTAATAAATCCTGGTGGGAGACTTGGGCTAATCAACTAACCCAACTCGGAGAAATAACTACAGAAAGCGGTCAGCCACACTTTTTTGAAACCTTACCTAGCGAAGAAAAAACATCACTCCAGCAGGCAGCCACCCGCCGTATTTTTCAAGCTTTACGAAAGGAGCAGCAACACTCACTCGTAGACCTAAAAGAGGCTCAACGTTTAGCTAAGCTACACGGAAATAAAATACAATGGTTGGTGAAAAGCCAACTTATGTTTCTCCAAAACTTTCAGATAGTTACTTGGCCCGAAGAAGTGTACGAATGGTACAGTATGCTTCCTACTGAAGAAAAGAAGCAAATAAAAAATGCCTCCCGACTCTTATTACAGCAGGCACTACTTGACCAGACGAATCAATCCTTAACTGAAGATGAAAGTTTTCAGTACGACTTACTGCCTTCGGAGCAGCAGCAGTGGCTGGATCAAGCTACAGATCGTGGAGTCCGTCAGTTTCAGCAAGCAACGCAGGAAGCCGTGAATTTAGACCTTTTGCAACAGTGGCAAACTTTAGACCCAGAAGAAAAAGAACAGCTACAGCGTCAGTTGAATGTACGTCACTTTATCCAAACTGCTACCTCCAATCAGCCCACCGACGTTCTTCAACATCAGTACGAACAGCTTTCTTCCGATGAGCAACTACAAATTGACCAACTTGCGAACACCCTGCTATTTTCCGATAAAAATCAAAACTCAGTAGCTCTCCGTGAAGATTCATTTTCACTAGAAACGTACCCACCTGAAGAACAAAAGAGAATAGCCCAGCTTGTAGTTTACCGCACTGCCCAAATGAAGAAAAAGTACGCAGCAGAAGCTGAGGTAGATCAGTTTCAATGGGAAGCTTTACCTAGTGAAGCTAAAAACTCTATCAATCAAGCACTCCGCTATCGTACATTTGCAGCCCAACGTTTAAATGACATTACATTATCTGAAGAAGCCTCACTGTCACCATCGCTAAGCTTACATACTATTTTACAATCTAATCCGGAAGTATTCACTATTCGGGGCAAGATAAAAACCCTCTCCCCTGCCAAAGATACTACCGTTGTATCTCTGAGCACATCTGATCAGAAAGTAAGCACCATTCTTCAGCCCGACGGTTCATTTGTTTTTGAGAAAATATCTTATCAAGGTTCTCCTCAACTATTTCTAGAACCTGACTCGAGTACTATGTCAGAATTACTGGCAGTATCTTTAGAGGAACTGGAACTTACCGTAGAGCAAGACTCCCAATTTGTTGAGTCGTTCGACAATATCTACTTCGAGACTAACCAGTATGAGCTTACTCAGGCCGCCCTACCTACGCTAGAGCGGGTGGTTAGCTTTCACCGTCAGCACCCTGATGTCAGTATTCAGACACACGCTTACGCCGACTCAGTAGGTAGTACTGAATTTAACTATCAGTTAAGCAAAAAGCGAGGTCAAGCTGTTTATCAATATTTGACCAAATATGGAGTAAAAAGCTCGACAGTTAAGATCGTGCCCAAAGGAAAGGAGAGTTTAGACTCACCCCGAGCACTATCGTACAGCCGAAGAGTGGAATTTGTGATTGCGGGTAGTAATACTGAGTATAACCCCACTCGCCAAGTATACTTACTATCGGCGAACCCGGACTTACCGACGATTGCAGCCCGATACGGAATTTCTGTAGAAGAATTGATCGCACAGAACCCGGGACTGGCTTCTTCTCCCCCACCTTATTCAATCATTAAAGTAATAACCAACCGAACCGCTAGTGAAGATTAAACTGATAATATTATCTTTCTTCCTTCTGATTGGTAAGGTTGGATTAGGGCAAGCTGTTCCTCACTGGTCTAAAACCATTCGCTTTAGCCCTCTCAAATCAGCTATTCAAGATAGTTTAGAGCAGAAAAAGGTGCTATGCTTATTGCGCGATCAGCAGGGCAGCATTTGGTTTGGTACCAAGCAGGGGCTGCTGTACTACAATGGTCAGGAGCTGATTACTATCAAGGATACTATTCAAGATGGTACCCTTTTGAATAGCATGGTCATTCAGACTCTTTTTGAAGACACTCAAGGAGATGTTTGGATGGGTACTAAGAATTACGGTGCTATTCGTTTTTCATCATCTACCAAAACTTTTTACCGATACAATCTACAAGCAGCGTTTCCAACCAAACGCAATGTATCCTCCGTACTTAGCTATTGTCAGAGTGCTCAGGGGATTTGGGCAGGTACATTTGGTGGGGGCATTTTTTACTATGACTCCTTGAAGAACAATTTCTCAGCACTTACCAACCCCTCTGATTCAAACCACGTGCTCGCCACTTCGGTGGTTATGGATTTACACGAAGACAAGCAAGGGATGCTGTGGGCCGCAACCTTCGGGAATGGTTTATTACGTTATGACCCCTACTATGAAACAGTCCGACAATATGCATCTATTCCAACTGGCTTATCCGTAAGTATTAACGATCTTACCACTCTTCAGGAAGGTGAGGATGGTACGCTATGGATTGGTACATTTCAAAATGGACTAATTCAATATGACCGTCAGGCTGAGACCTTCCACCAATCGATTTCAAACTTGTCCGATAATCATATTGAGGATATATACTTTCACGGAAGAAAGCTTTGGGTAGCCACCCAAGGACAAGGGTTGTTCTGCTACGATACTAAAAAGAGAGAAGTACATCAATTTGCTCATCATCGTAATGATCCTCACTCCATTACCGACAATCATATCCTCGCAACTATCGTAGACAGTTACGGAACTTTGTGGGCCGTAGGTAAAAGCAAGATTAGTACTGCTTTAGTAACTGGCTTTGACTTCTCCTTTCTAAGTGATTCAACGGAAATACAGCAACCTATTACTGCACTCACTCTTACTCAGGATGAAAGCATTTGGTTTGGTACGGCTAATGCTTTACTCTATCAGTGGAACAACCAGACCAAAACCTTAACCAACCATACGATTGACGTACCAGGTAATAACCAGTTATTCTCCCGAAAAATTATTACTGCCCTTGCCGAAGACCGGCAGCAAGGTCTGTGGGTCGGTATGTCAGATGGAACCCTTACCCGCTGGAACCCCTCTCTTCAGAAATGGAAGACCTACTTGATTAATGACCGCGCCAACAACCTAGTATCTGACGTAGTTGAATCCATCTACCAAGATAAAAAAGGCAACCTTTGGATAGGCATACTTGAAAAGGGATTATATGTCTGGAATAGAAAAACTGATAAAATAGAATCGGCTGCCCATATCTTCCGAGAAGCTTCAACTACGTTTACACCTAAAGTATATGCTGAGAGTGATCAGTATCTTTGGGTTGGCACCCTTAAGAGTGGCCTACTACAGTTGCACTATTCTACCGGAAAAATTGTCCATTATAGAAATGTGTCCGAAGCTGGAGAAAATAATTTACCTAGCAATCAGATTACAGGTTTGGCGCTAGACAGATCAGGTTTCTTATGGGTAGGCACCTTTGATCAGGGAGCGGGTCGCCTGAGTACGCGTAGTGGTACGTGGACGCCATTCACTGAAAATGAAGGATTAGTCAATAACCGGGTTACCTCTGTGCTCTCGGGACCAAACAACGAGATCTGGATTGGTACATTAAAAGGGCTCGCCTGTTATAATGAGATCACTCGCTACATCCGTAACTACGCTAATCATGAATTCATGCAGGAGGCAGAGCTGGTTCAATACTGCGCGGTTCACGATGATCAGAGTTACTATTTTGGCACATTAAATGGAATAATGCGGATTTCAAGCACGCCGAAAGCTCCTCAGCGTACTGCTCCCCCGCTTATTGCTACCCGACTTGTCACCAGTCGACAATCCATTTCCTTGACCAACCAACAGGGTATTATCTCGCGTATTGAACTTCCCTACGATGAAAATGCCCTAGAGATTGACTATACTTTTCAACAGTTTCCTTTCCAGGCAAAGCATCAGTATGAGTATCGTCTGCGGGGTTTGGATGAACAATGGAAACAAGTAGGTACCCGTACATTGGCTACCTATACTAATCTCCCTCCAGGGATATATCAGTTTCAACTTAGGGCTACTTCCTCGCAAAATGAAGGGGCAGAATCTGCTCCTTTACTGATTATTATTCATCCGGCCTGGTACCAGACTATTTGGTTTAAAGTCTTAGTAGCATTAGCAGTCATTCTTGTATTTACTCTACTGTACTACTACCGAATTCTTTCTGTAAAGAAGCGTAATAGAATGCTAGAAGAGTTAGTAGCTGAACGTACGCGGGAATTGGTCGATAAAAACCAGTTCATTGAGCAACAACACCAAGATATTGCAGTACGAAACCAACAATTAGAAGAAGCCAAAGCAATTATTGACCAAAAGAATAACGATCTAATCTTACTCAATGAAGACTTAGAAAAAAGAGTAGGACAACGTACCCAAGAGCTTGCCCAGACCAACGAAGCTTTAAGACAATCGAATGCAGAGCTAGATTTATTTGTATATCGAGCTTACCACGATATTATTGGCCCCATCGCTCGAGTAGAAGGTTTGTGTCAGGTAGCTTCTATGGAAGTAAAAGACCAGCCTATTGTAGACAGTTATCTGAGTAAATTACTAGAAAATTGCCGCGTGGCTCGTACTTCCCTGCAAAAAGTATTACAAATTCATCATGTGCGCCATCATATTCTTCAATACTCTTTAATCAATCTGAACAAATTCGTTAGTGAACTTTACCAGAAGATGGCAGCATCATTTACTAGTCAAGATGTTATTCCGCAGTTTACTCTAGATTGCGATGATGATCTGTATCTAGAAACTGATACTGAACTACTCACCCTCGTACTACAAAGTTTTTTGAAGAATGCTATTCAGTACGCTCTCCCATTATCAGATTCTTACACTCGGGTGATCGTTGAGCATTCTGAAGAAACTGGAATCCAAATTACTGTGCAAGACAACGGTGAAGGTGTTTTACCTGAGTTACAAACTAAGCTATTTACGATGTTCTTCCGAGGCCACGAAACCAAAAGCGGCACTGGTCTCGATTTGTATATTGCGCGACTTTCAGCCGAACGCCTTCAAGGAACCGTAGAATATCACCCTAAGCCAGACCGCACCTGTTTTAGGCTAGCCCTTCCTACACTAGAGGACCATCTAGTTACAAACGAAAGCCAAGCTAATATACATTCCTCTCCAGCTAGTTGAGTCCTGCTTTTCTGAGCATGATCGCTAAAGTGTCATACCAATGGCCTTCAGTTGCTGAGCAAACTTTAAATTACGACTCTGAATCGCTTCCTCATTAATCTCAAACGTGATTTTACCCCGATCAGCCACAAAATTTAGCAAGCTACCAAACTGACCTAGCCCAGGCTTACAACTCACCACTAATACAGGCTGATTATTGGTTGCCGACAATACTTCACTGAGCCAGTAGCTGCTCTCATAAGGGATAAAAACTATGTGGCATTCGGAATCTATCTCCTGAGGGCTTTGGTACGTACGGACAGAGATTGGATTGCCACTAACGGTTTTTGTATCTGCTACTTTGTTGAGCTCTTCTAAAATACTATGCTCACCCATGACACCAATAATAAACTCCCGCTCAACTGTAGTAGGCCACACAAAATACCGGGAAAAATTATAGAGATAAATAGTATGAATCTGATCCTGAGTTTTCGGATAGTCATCAAACGATTGAGCCTGAATACACGAACCAGACAAGAATAGAAACATAAGCAGTAATAAGCCTCGGGTCATTTTGTGTATGTTAAAAATCTACAGTTGCTGCAGCTTCGCTTTTACCTGATTATACTGCTCGTAATCATTAATGTTGTAGTAAACTCCTTGGAGTGCTTTTAGCGCGTTTACATTAGTTTCATCTAATTTATTTACCTTTTTCAGATACGGTAAAGCCGATAGAAATAGTGTACTACACTCTTCCAGCAACTGGTTAAATCGAACAATATCAATTTCGTAGTCCTGAGCAGCACTGTTAATCAACATAACTCCTCGGTTGTAATAAGCAATTCCTAAATTATAGTTAGCCTGAACGTGGTTGGGGTTTATTTGAAGTATCTGCTCATATGCTTTTCTCTGCTTAGTAAAGTACGATGAGTCACTTTTTTCACTAGACAACAGCTTTTCATAAATTGTACCTGCCAATAGTAAGCCCTCAATGTTATTTGGTTTTCTTTCTAGATATTGCAGTACTGACTGTTCTGCTTCTTGGTAGCTCTCTTGTTGCATCAAGAAGTTAAGCTCAGCAATGTGTAGGTTGGCATTTTCTGGAAACTGCTCCCGCCCCCGAGCAAGATACCACTGAGCACTATCGTATTGACTCAATGCGGTTCTGTGTCGTACTTCTACCTCGTAAATGAGTGCATCCTGATAACCAGCTTGCAAGGCTTCGTACAAGTATGTCCGAGCTTCATCTTCTCTGTTTAATTGTAACTGGGCGTATCCGTAGTAGAAAAGTGCCTCAGGGCGATATGTACGCGCCAGTTCACTTTCACTCTCAACAATAGGTTGAAGTGCCGGAAGCACCTCACGAAAATTTTGATTATTTAGAGCAGTAATAGCCTCGTTCAAAAAGCTAGTGTAAGCATGGGTAATCAGCGACTGGCAATCTTGAGTAAATTGCGCCTGAGTATCTATCTCAAGACAGCGCATAGCTGCGGTAATACTTACATTGCGTAAACTTTGGGTAGAATCGGTTTTTTGCTCGGCCAACTGCTGATAAATGTAACTACGTAAGTACCAGGCTTTGGGACTTTCAGCAGTACTGGGATGCTCTACGGCAATATCAATAGCTTGCTGACTTTTACTCAACTCGCCCTGCTTGAGTAAAGCATATGCCTGATCTACCATCAGTGTTTGCCCCAATGCCTTATTTCCTACTAGCGTCCACAGTATTAATACTGTACAAACGAATAATCGGCGAGCACTTCTACTGACTTTAGTAAGTAACGCTAGCATGTCCATAAGAGCTGGTGCATGAATTGCAAGAGTGGTCTACTACACTGAACAAAAGTACCAAAAGCTAGTAGCCCAAAACATACAAACCTATCCAGATTCTTACATCTTAAGATTTATCGTATATTAATTTTGTACGGTTGGTAACAAGCTACAGGAAAGGGGGAAGAGAATGGCCGTGAAACAAGAAAGCACACCTAAAATACAGAAATGTACATCTAGATGTGCTCCAACTTCTTCAAAAATGCAAATTAAGCGTGTCTTGTGATCCCACCAGGACTCGAACCTGGAACCTACTGCTTAGAAGGCAGTTGCTCTATCCAGTTGAGCTATGGGACCAAAATGAAGATGCAAATTTAGAGATTCCCATTGGAAGCGGCAAATACTGACCTATAAATATCCTTGTGCCTGTAAGCTGAATAGCTCGGCATACTTGCCTTCTTGGGCTAATAATTCCTTATGGGTTCCGATTTCTAATAAGCGACCTTGCTCCAATACTAGCACTCGGTTGGCCATACGTACCGTAGAGAAACGATGGGAAATGAGTACGGCGGTTTTACCTGCAGTCAGATCGGAGAAACGTTGAAAGACTTCGTATTCGGCTCGAGCATCCAGTGCTGCGGTAGGTTCATCCAGAATAAGTACTTGAGCATCGCGCATATACGCCCGGCTAATCGCAATTTTTTGCCACTCCCCACCTGAGAGGTTAACTCCTTCGGCAAAACGCCGTCCAATCATCTGATCGTAGCCTTGTGGAAGTTTCTCAATCACTTGGCTAGCCATACCCCGATCGGCGGCATCGTCAATTCTGGCTAGGTTCTTACGCTCATCAATACTACCTACAGCAATATTAGTTGCCGCCGTCATCTGATAGCGGACAAAATCTTGGAAAATCACTCCAATACCCGCACGTAATTCTTCTGGATTGTAGTCCCGTAAATCGCGTCCATCGAGTAATATGCGTCCCTCAGTAGGATCATACAAACGTGAAATTAGTTTGATTAAGGTAGTTTTTCCCGCACCATTTTCACCAACCAGTGCTAACTTCTCCCCCGCTTTCAGACTAAAGTTTAAGTCTCTTACTGCCCATAATTCGGTGTTAGGATATTTAAACCCCACATTCTCAAAGACAAAGCCTTGCTTGATGGGCTGCGGAAAATCTACAGTAGTCTGGTTATTGGCTAATTGATGCTGTATTAGTGGTTTCATCTCAAAGAAATCAAAGAAATCTTGTAGGTACAGAGCACCCTCAGCCATACTAGAGAACTGATTCAAAATTGACTCCAACTGAGTACGTAATCGGGCGAATGATCCCGCGAGAAAAGTCAGGTCACCAATGCTCAACTGACCGTTAACAGTTTGCAATACAATCAGCACGTAAGCACCGTAGTAGCCAGCACTACCAATGGCTGCGAGAATACTACCCCAGCGAGCCCGGGCAACCGCAATTTTCCGATTGGCGTCGTAATATTTATCAGCTAAAACGGCAAATCGGTTCACCAGATAATCAGATAGCCCAAAAATCTTTACTTCTTTAGCTGTTTCATCACTCGCTCCAATGTAACGATAGTAATCCAATTCGCGCCGTTCCGGAGTCCATTGACGGTTAAGCGAATAGCTACGCTCGTTAAAATGGGTCTCTCCCAAAAAAGCCGGAATAACAGCCACGGCAATCAGCACAATCAGCCAAGGACTGAGCGCGATGAGTCCGACCGCTAGAAAAGCGATAGTAATCAAACTTTGAAATTGCCTGAGAACTTGCGACATCAGGCTAGTACGCCGATTCGTTTGCCGACGGGCACGTTCCATTTTATCGTAGAAATCAGCATCCTCAAACTGTTGTAGATCCAGTGAACCTGCGTGACGCATCAGTCGCACTGATGTTTCGTTAGCAAACTTATCGCCTAAGAGACTGTCTAGCAGTACCGTAGATCGGTTAATAGCGTCTGAGACAATAGCAATGGCAAATTCAGCCCCAATTAGGGTGAATAAATAGGTCAACTCTGTATCACCGGAGGTTTGCGTAATCCGCACTACTTCATCAATAATAAGCTTACCAATGTAGAGTGTAGTCACCGGAACGGCTGCCCGAATCACTCGTAGAATAACGTTCGCGGTAAACAGTCTCGGACTAGTTTGCCAGATCAGACGAAAGAAGGGCGGAATGGTGCGTAGTGCCCGAAAGCGTTCTTTCAGTGAAAGTTTTTCCGCTTGCGCGGCACTCCGCTGAGCGGTATTCTGTGATGAACTGTTTGATTGTATTTTTTTTGCCATAAATTTTCCTCCAGGATGATAGACGAACCACTACCCCTAAAATTGCTTCTTACTACCGTATACGAAATAAAGCTAACCGTTTGCCAAATTATTTAGCTTTCTGGTTGATGAAATGATAGTAAACTAGGGAAAAAGGTGGTATTAATTGTCCCCCGCCGTTGATTTTACTAACTTCGCTGTGCTGTTCTTCTGGCTGGCTTTCTCACTTACTCTTTTGAAGAATTAGTCAGCAATTTCCGGCCCCGTAGTTCAATGGATAGAATAGAAGTTTCCTAAACTTTTGATGCAGGTTCGATTCCTGCCGGGGCTATTTTTCTCGATATTCCGCCCAACCTCTCACCTGCTTTCTCCCAAATAGTTTTCGCAAAATATTCAGTAAACATTTTTAGATATAGTTGACTATGTATTTTATTCAAAGTAAATTTTTATTTTTATTACCAATCAGCCTCATGTTACGCAATTATACCTATTTATTATCCTGTTTATTATTTTTCTTATATACCCTTCCCACTTTTGCACAATTCGGGAATAGCCAGGTACTGATTGGAAATATTCCTGACGAACGGTACGAAGCATCCGTTGACCTTAATCAGGATGGGTTCCAGGACATCATTGTTTTCAAGCCCACCGAAAATTTATCCACAGGCGGACATTATGTGAAATATAACGATGGTACTAGTCAATTCATGGGTGAGCAGCTAATTAAGAACGATAAAGTTGAATGGGCACAAATTATCCCAGCCGACCTGAATGGAGACGGAAGGCTAGACTTAGTTGTATATCAAAAAGAAAATGGAAAACTAGTGTGGCTACGGAATGAGGGTGTCGGGCAGGAGTTCTCATGGCGATTCAATATCATTACTAACATCAGCGAGTTTTTCGACCAAAATAAAAATAGCTTTCTATTTGAAGACCTTGATGGCGATAATGATTTAGATTTTTTGTGTGACTGTAGCAACTCCTGGTACAAAAATAATGGGCAGGGCGAGTTTCTTGAGTCTTTTGTTATCAGTGACGAATTAGGTCAAATAATACACACTGCTGATGTAAATCAAAATGGAACAAATGGTGTCTTAGCCTATGATCCTGATGCACATACTATTATTGAATACGAATATCAGACAGATGATACCTGGGTTGAGGATACAATAGGAACTCTAAGCTTTAACAGATCGCGCTATTTCGACTCGCATCGTCGTCTTCAGCTTTCCGATATAGATAATGATGGTGACTTGGATGTTATCTATTACGGAATAGAACTATTTAGTCAAGGGTTTATCTTGATTTTTGAGAAGCAGGAAGAGGACTACATACTAAAGTCACAGTACAGCATTGATGGCGATGCTATGGACTTTAACGTGATAGATTACGATAATAATGGCTATGCAGATATTGTAGCTGGGGTTAAATATACGAGTCCGCTTGAAAGCTATGATTACTCGGGAAATGACAAAGTATTATGGCTTAAAAACCAAGATGGCAACTTTTCGGCTGAAACTATCCTTGATCAACAATATGCTTTAGATATTGGTAAATACAACCAGGATGAATTAGTAGACATTGTAAGTTGGAAACCTCAAGGCGTTAACCTACTCATTCAGGAAGGAGCAGGTTTTGATACACAGAGTTTAATAGAATGGACAAGTGCTGATATCCTAGGAGAAATATCTACTGTTGAATTAAATGGCGATGACCGTCCTGATTTTCTATTCTTTAGTAACAACTATAGTAATATCAGGCGTCCAGAACTTGTTTACAGTGGCTATTCTGCCATCACCGTACTACTATCGCAATCATCAGGATACGAAATTCAAGTTTTGAATAGTATAACTAGCCTTTTACCTGAATCGCTACGCTTTGCTGATGTAGATAATGATGATGACCAGGATGTTGTCGCTTTAGTCTACAGAGTTTACGGCGAATTATACTACGAATGGGAAGTTATCTGGTATGAGAATGAATCAGCCGGGATATTTGGTGAACGTCAATTGATAGGTTCTGGAACAAGTGAAGATTTTGATGACAAAACATTTGAAATATTTGATAGTAATGGTGATGGCTACCCTGAAGTTGCTGCTTTCAATGGCGTTTACAAAAATAATCAAGATTCTTTCGAGGAAATCAACTCTACTCCCAAAATCATAACTACGGCTGATCTGAGTGGAGATAATGCCGTTGATATTATAAGTGAAAATATGTGGTACGAGAATGATGGAAGTGGCAACTTCACAGCTCGAACCGAAGTCAGCGGCTTCCCTATTGATTTTGATGGCGATGGTGATATAGATGTAATAGAGAATTACTCGCGCTTTGGCAGTGCTACTAATTGGTATGAGAATGATGGCTCTGGCAATTTTACTTTGAAGTCGCTAACTCAGATAGCTAATGTACGCGAATACGTGGATGTAGACGCAGATAACGATGCTGACGCTGTTACTACTGGAAATGGTAGCCTTTCTTGGGTAGAAAATACCAATAGTAAGGGGACCTTTGGAGATCCAAGAAAAATAGTTGACGGCAACATATACAACTTTCGATTCAGCGATACTGATAAAGATGGCGATCAGGATTTATTTGTGGATTTGAATGGATTGGTAAAGTATGAAAACCTATCCATCAATGAAGCCGATACCAAGCTATCATTAGAATTAATAGAAACTGATGGGCTACAACAAGATACTATTAGTATTCCAGTAAAGGTAGAAAGTGGGTTTACCGATATTACCACACTATCACTCTCGCTAACTTGGGATACTGACGTAGCTACTTACGCAGGTGTAGAAAGTACCGAAACATTGACCCTAGAAACAGGCAGCACTAGCGATGGGCAAGTCGGTATCACGTGGAAAAGTAACGGTGGGGCAAACAAATCAGAAGGAAGTATTTTTTTATCGTTGTTACTAGTACTCAAGGGTGAAGAAAATAGCATTGCCGAAGTATCATTCGCTGACCAACCCGTAGCTCAGACTGCAACTAGTGCAGATGGAAAACCTGTTTCTCTCGCTACGAAGAACACCCAGTTTGAAATCAAAGAAAGTAAGGCTCCCACAAACATTACTCTAGATAACAATATTGTAGATGAAAATCAGGAGCCAGGAGCAGTAGTAGGCAAATTTAAAACGGAAGACGCCGATAATAACGAAGGCTTTGAATACGCCTTAGTGAATGGGGACGGCGATGATGATAACGGCTTTTTTGATATTAGTAAGAATTCACTCATCACTAATGCTACTCTTGACTATGAAGCTGATTCTATCTACAATATTCGGGTAAGAACTACTGACCCTCGAGATAAGCAGCTTGAAAAGAAATTTGAAGTTAAGGTAGGCGATGTAGATGATACCAACAACGCTCCTACTAATATTGCGCTATCAGTTACCAGTTTAGATGAAAATAATAAAGCAGGGGCCGTCGTTGGTAAACTCAATGCCACTGATGCTGATTCAGAGGATACTCATACCTTCTCGCTAGTCGATGGTAAGGACGGCGATGATAATAGCAGCTTTGCCATCGGTAGCAATCAGGAGTTAATTGCTCTTGAGCCGTTCGATTACGAAGAGAAAGATAAATACAACATTCGTATTCAAGCCGACGATGGAAATGGCGGAAAATTCTCTAAGGCGTTTATAATCACCATCAACGATGTAGACGAGAGCACTAATAGCACTCCTACTGCTATCGCGCTAGATAACCGTGAAGTAGAAGAAAACCTTTCAGCTCACGCCATTATAGGAACATTTACTACTACGGATGCCGACACTGACGATGAGCACATATATTCTTTGGTAGAAGGTGCAGGAGATGCGGGTAACGCCTTGTTTCAGATTAAAGGCGATCAACTGGAGACTGTACGTAGTCTCGACTACGAAGAGCAGCAGGAGTACTCCATCCGAGTACAGACTGATGATAATAAAGGGGGGAAATTCGCTACTAATTTTACTATTGAAGTTATTGATCAACCGGATGATCCCAATGAGTCTCCCACTAATATTACTTTAGACAACAACCTCATTAATGAGAATCAACCGAGTGGAACTCTGGTCGGGAAACTACGTACCGAAGATTTTGATAATGAACAATTCTCTTATTCGTTGGCTGATGGTAGCGGTAGTACACATAACCGATTATTTACCATCAGCAACGATGAACTGTACTCGGCAGTCAGTTTCGATTATGAAATTCAAAGCCAGTTTAGCATCCGTATTCAGACCGATGACGGTCAAGGTGGCACCTTCAGTAAAGCATTTGCCATCTTAATCAGTGATGTTGAAGATCAGCCCAACCGTCCGCCTACTAACATTGTGCTCAACAGATCAACTATTGAAGAAGGACAACCTGTGGGTACTCAAATCGGCATATTAAGTGCTATCGACCCGGATAATACCGACCAACATCAGTACCGGTTACTCAATAGTAACGATGAAGCTGCTTTCTCTATTAACGGTAATGAACTTCTTAGTGCTGTCGTTTTCGACTACAACTCTCAGGCAAGTTATCTCATTCAGTTGCAATCCGATGATGGGCGAGGTGGTACTTACGTAAAAACATTTGCTATCTCGGTAACCCCCACCAGCAATGTCACACCACTAGGAGTTAATAACCCTATTGAAGACCAGCAAATAGTGACGAACGAAGAATTTAACTTGGTTATTCCCGATAATGTATTTCAGGGCGATTCACTAACACTAACTGTCACTCAATCGGATGATTCACCATTACCGGATTGGCTCACGTTTGATTCTACAACTAATACTTTAAATGGTACACCTTCCGCTGACGATGAAGCTATAACTATTAAAGTCACGGCAACAAACCCGCAGGGAAATACAGTAAGTGATGAATTTGTTCTGGCGCTAGAAGGCATTACCTCCTTAGAAGATGAAATATCTAAACAATGGAAAATATACCCAGTGCCTACGCGGAACTATTTACTTATTGAGTCTCAAACAGGTACTGTTCCGCTACAATCCTACCGTCTCATGAATGCCCAGGGCAAGGTAGTAAGAGCCCAACATTTCGATCGTAAATTGGCTGCAAATGTAAAAATAGAAGTTGCCGCACTAGTGGAAGGTATTTACTTATTAGAAATACAAACTAACCGAGAATTATACCAAAGACGCATTCTCATTCAATAGGCAGATGAATTAAATATTTTGCCTGTATTGTATTATTTTGCTAACTTGCCCCTGTAACTTTTATAGTAGCCAGGGGCATTTTTTTAGCCTGCCAGCTATTTTCACCACTCTTTTTCGCTTAATCCACAAAGTAAGACTGTTCTTGTACCGTATACCCCTCTAGTTTTGATTGGGAGTAATCGGTATTTGAAATTTGTATATTTTTGTAGTTCGATAACTACCCAACACCTAACCTTATGCGTTTATTTATTACTTACATTATAACCATAGCCTTACTAATACATAGTAAAACGCTGGCTCAAAATGCCTTTCAACCTAAAGTAATCCTGATTGATAATAGCGATCAACAAACTTTAGTACTAACTGATGATTTTGATAGAAATAATGGACAAGACTTATTGATTTTCCGCCCTAATACTGATGACTGCTGTACGGGTAACTACATTATTCTGCTGAATGATGGCACCGGAAACTTTACTGAAGAAATAGTTCTAGCCACTGATGTAGCTGAGTGGGAAAATATTCGCTCTGGCGATATGAATGGCGATAGTATGTCAGATATTATCGTTTATCAATCAGCTAACAATTCCATCAGTTGGGTTCAGAACCAGGGTTCAGCGAGGTTTGCTCCTATCATACCGCTTATTGCCAATTATGCTGGTGGTACTTTTGAGGTGGCTGAACTGACAGGCGATAATCTCACAGATATTATTTATGACTTTTTTGATACTGAAAATCAAACGCTTCTATTGACTAATCAGGGTGAACTTATGTTCTCTGAACCTAACCAAGTAGCTGGAGGTGAACTCATTCATATCGATGATTTTGATAGTGATGGACAAAGCGATTTTTTCACTCTAGATGAAGCAAGTAGTAAGATTGTATGGCATCGTAATGAGGGGAATGGATCATTCGTAGCCGATACTACTAGTATTATCAGCGAAGTACCCTTCTTTACGCCTAGTTTACTGATTGGTAACTTTGGGGGAGATGCTACCAATGAGTTAGTCATTGCATACGCTACTGCCGGAGAAGATGGTATCATTCCACCTCAAATTTATTCCTTCAACGAAGCGGGCAACTTTGTGCTAGAAGGTAATTTGGTTGATTTAGAAGAGTTTGACCTTTCTCCCCTAAACGTACAAGCTAGCGATATTGACCAGGATGGTGACGTGGACGTGCTAGCTAGCTACACTTTCGCGCTAGCATTTGCCCGTACCGAATCAATTTTCGATCAATACGTAGGCTGGTACGAGAATACTGGGAATTTTCAATTCACGCCTCGCTTGCTTAATGATGCACTATTACCTGGATTCTACACTGACCTGAATAATGATCAACAGCTCGATATTTTATTAAGCACACCCAATGAGTTAATATGGCAGGAGAATCAAGGTTCAGCCACTTTTTCTACCCCTCAGTATCTCACTGATCGCCGGGCTTTACCAGCGGCTATTTCAGGCGAATCCGGCACCTACATCAACTTTGGTGATCTTAATCAAGATGGCTTTCCTGAAATGATTGTTACTGAAGGAAATAACAATAAAGTGCTGACCTTTGCCAATCGAGATAGTATATTGACCACTCCTGCTCAATTATTGACTCTTAATACCCTAATTCCTGGTGATGCTGCGGTGTTACCAACTCCAACCGGTATCGATTTATTATTAATCGGTGGCGACGTGGCTGAGGGACAAAGTATTTTTCGCTACGCAGTGCAAGATAATGCTACCTTAGGCATAAAAGACACGCTATACAATAGATCAATTGATGCCAATCTCTACGTCGGGGATTTTGATGGAGACGGTCGTTCTGAGGTTGCGTATACTGATTTCTCGCGTAGTGCAGATGGGGAAGTGTTTTTATTAGTTGGTAATTCAACCGGAACCTACGAATCGGTTGATACCCAAATTATTGGTATTCTAGAAGCAGTCTATGATGTCAATCAGGATGGAACCATAGACTTGATTATAGACGGAGATATTTACACTCAAACGTCAGCCCAGAACTTTGATCTACTCCCTACTCCGGAGTTCCCGTTTAATCATACGGAAGATATTAATGGCGATGGACTCACGGACTTTCTTCTTTTCTCTGAGGCTGAAGTGACACTCTACCTTGCTAACAATGATGGAACATACCAAGAACAAACGTTGACGTTTGGTGAGAACTATGATCTTACTCAGGACCCCTGGCTCTTTCTTAACATTGACGATGACCAAGATCAGGATCTAGTATTTGTAAACAATAATGGTGAACGTCGGGAACTAGCTTACCTGCGAAATCTCAATGGTTCCACCTCTTTCGGGGAATACACCGCCCTTGCTTCCTTTGATTCTGCACCCCTACTATTCAAGCACGATATTGATCAGGATACCGATACTGATTTGGTAGTGCTATCTGAGACTGAACTGTCTTGGTACCGCAATAACGCGTTTCAGGCAGAAGAAGTACCAGAAAACTCACCTCCAACAGTAGCTAATCCTATTAACGACCAGCAAGCTACAACAGACTCAACTTTCAGTTTGGTAATCGCTGACGATACATTTCAAGATGCTAATGAGGGCGATAGCATCGCCCTAACGGCTACTCTTTCTGACGATACCCCACTACCCGATTGGCTCACCTTTGATGCAGCTACCCGAACCCTAAGTGGTACTCCACCCGCAACCGGAGAGTTTACTATAAAAATTACTGCTACCGACACTTCTGCTACCAGTGTAAGTGATGAATTTGTGCTGACCGTAGCGGAAGGTGATACTGTCACTAGCCTGGGCGATGATTTGCCCCAAGGGATACAACTGTACCCAAACCCAGCTACTCAAACCTTATCGTTAGAAATTGGATCGGATGGGGGAAAGTTGTTCGCGTACCGCTTACTGAATGTCCAGGGACAAGTACTACAAACCCGCTTGCTAAACTCCCAACGTAGTACTCGTATCAACGTTTCTTCGTTACCACAAGGATTTTATCTGTTAGAAATTCAGACGTCTAATCGTACTTTTCAACGGCGAGTGCTAATTGAGTAATCAGTTTGGCATTGCTCACTCCTTAGGGTATCTTGCCCATATGAACCGACGTACGTTTATTCAAAAAGGGAGCACCGCTGCAACGCTAGCTTGGCTACCACTAGCCTGCGCTTCAGAATCTAATCCTGAAACTATTGAAGTAGAAGAGGCTACCATCAACGACCTACAATCGGGTATGGAATCGGGCAAGTATACTTCTCGTGAACTAATAGAAAAATACCTTCAACGCATTCAGGAAATTGACCAACAAGGTCCAATGCTACGATCGGTGATCGAAGTAAATTCCGAAGCCCTCGCAATTGCCGACCAACGAGACGAAGAACGCCAACAAGGAAACGTTCGTAGCCCATTGCACGGCATTCCGGTAATGGTTAAAGATAATATTGATACAGCTGACCAGATGGAAACCACGGCTGGGTCGTTGGCATTAGTAGGTTCTAAGCCAGCTCAAGATGCCTTTCTGGTGCAACAACTGCGAGAGGCAGGTGCGGTACTGCTGGGAAAAACCAATCTCAGCGAGTGGGCTAATTTCCGGTCTACCCGCTCTTCAAGCGGCTGGAGTGGTCGGGGCGGACAAGTAAAAAACCCGTACATTTTAGATCGTAACCCTTGCGGTTCTAGCTCTGGTTCGGGAGTAGCAGTAGCAGCTAATTTATGCACGGTTGCTATTGGTACTGAAACCAACGGCTCTATTGTATGTCCCTCACAGGCTAACGGTATCGTAGGCATTAAACCAACTGTCGGATTAGTCAGTCGCTCGGGCATTATCCCTATTTCTCACAGCCAAGATACTGCGGGACCAATGACCCGCACCGTGACTGATGCCGCTATCTTGCTAGGTGCTATCACCGGAACCGACGCTCGCGATGTTGTCACCCAAGAAAGTAAAGGAAAAGCTTACGAGGATTACACTCAATTTTTAGATCCAAATGGTTTACAAGGCAAAAGAATCGGAGTGGGACGATCCTACTTTGGCTTCCACGAAGCAGTAGACGAGCGAATGGAAGCGGCTCTGGCAGCGATGAAAGAACAGGGGGCTACATTAATTGATCTGGAAGATGTGATGCCCCAAGATGAACTCAATGGAGCTGGCTACGAAGTGCTACTTTACGAGTTTAAACACGACCTGGACCAGTACCTGACCGAACGTAATCATCCAACCATGAAAACCTTGGAAGATTTGATTCACTACAACAATGAACACGCGGGTGATGAAATGCCTTATTTTCAGCAGGAGATATTCATATCTGCTCAAGAAAAGGGTGGGCTAGACAGTGAAGACTACCAAAAAGCCTTAGCCAATGTTCAGCGCGTATCCCGTAAGGATGGTATTGATAAAGTGATGAATGAACATAATTTAGACGCTATCGCCGCTCCCAGTGGCAGTGCTGCCTGGCCGATTGATGTGGTTAACGGCGACCATTTTCTGGGGGGAAGTTCTTCTCCGGCAGCGATGGCAGGTTACCCCAGTATTACCGTGCCAGCAGGATTTGTTCATGGTTTACCAGTAGGCATATCGTTTTTCGCTTCAGCTTATCAAGAACCACAGCTTATTCAAATTGCTTATGCCTTTGAGCAGGCTACCCAGCACCGAAAAGCCCCCGAGTTTAAGACTACACTCATCCAATCAAACAAAGGCCAATGATTCTCCGATTCTTGCAATACCATTTTGAGCTACTGGTGTGGTTGGCCGGATTGACCCTATTAGCTCTGTCTGACCCGACTCAGCATCACTTCACATTGTGCCTCTGGCATCACCTCGGGTTTGATTTCTGCCCCGGCTGTGGGTTGGGGCGATCCATCGCTTATCTCTTCCAGCTCAATATAGCCGCCTCTTGGCAGCAGCATCCGTTAGGAATTTTCGCTCTCATTGTGTTATTTGTTCGTATTAAACAACTACTAACTAACCTATTCCATGGCCGATCCTATTCTCACCAACATTCCTAGTATCGAAGGCGAAGAATACCAGTACGTGAAGCAACTCACCGAGTCAATGACAGGTGAACAGCTACAAAGCTTCCTGACGATCTACCGCGAACGACGCAAAAAACCAGATACCATTTTACTAGCTAATTTACTTGGCTTTCTAGGAGTAGCCGGAGTGCACCGCTTTCTGATCAACCAGATTGGTATGGGCCTACTCTATTTACTCACCGGGGGTTTATGCCTTATTGGTACTATCGTGGATATTATCAATTACAAACGGCTAGCAAACGGCTATAACCAAGAAGTGGCTCGAGAAGTCACCGGGATGGTACAGATGCGGTAGCAGCTACTTCAAACTTTTAATTGCCCATCATAATAAAGAAAGAAGCTAGCTGAGCGAATATGAAACTACTGACACTTTTAGCTTTATTCGCTGTAAACATTCAGTGTTACGCGCAGCAACATGACAATGCTGAGGAACAAGCTGTCACAGATGTAATCAAGCAGTTTTTTGTATCTCTGGAAAAACAGGATACTGTACTTTATAAGCAGCTAGTATTTTCCGAGGGGCAAATTTGGCGGATCAATAATAAACGCGAGCCTGCCAGCCATTCAGTTCGGTATTTTCAAGACGATTTAAAAAGCTTTGACCCGGAAAAAACACTACAAGAAAAACCGTTAAGCTTCGACATAGAAGTTCACAAAGGAATAGCCATCGCATGGGTACCTTATGAATTTCACTTAGATGGAAAATTCTCCCATTGCGGAGTAGATACCTTCACCCTAATTAAGGTTGATGCTAATTGGAAAATCGTGAACCTATCGTACACTATCGATGCCGGTGACTGTCAGGAACTAAAGAATGAGTAAACTCTGAGAGGCTTTTTAGGATTCTCCTCTTAAACTCTTCAACTGCTCCTGAATAGCTTGGATGCGGGCTTCGGCATCAGCTTGTTTCTTTCTTTCGTTGTCTACCACCTGCTTGGGGGCATTTTCTATGAAGCGGGCATTACCTAGTTTTTTATCCACCGTAGCTTTAAAGCCTAATTGATATTCTAAATCCTTCTCCAGCTTTTCTATCTCAGCATCTACATCAATAGTATCGCCCAATGGAATGAAGAATGTATCCGGCTGTCCAATGGCAGTAGTTACCATGAAGCTATCCGCCCCATCAATTTTCTCATTGGTAAACTCAATAGGTGCTACATTCGCCAACTTCTCAATGATGCTGCCGAATTGTTGATAAATCTCCGGCGTATCAGTTCTTACCGAAAGCGGTAGCATTTCTTTAGGTGAAACCTGTCGGGTATTGCGCGTATTACGCACATTACCCACGACATCAAAAACGGCTGCCCCACCTTGTAGTAAGGTTTGATCTGTCTGCTGACGATCTTTCTGCGTGTCACCCTTAGGCCACTCCGCCACGATTGCGTAATCGCCCTCATCCCGGTCAGCCAGTTGATGCCAGAGTTCTTCGGTGATAAACGGCATGAACGGATGAAGTACTTTGATCAATTTTTCAAAGAAGCCAATAGTTGCCCTGTATGTCATCGCATCAATCGCTTCACCGTACGCTGGCTTTACCATTTCCAGGTACCAGGAACAGAAGTCCGTCCAAGTTAACTTGTAAACCGTTTGCAAGGCATCGGAAATACGATACTTAGCAAAGTGATCTTCTAATTCAATAAGGGATTGATTAAAGCTAGCCTCGAACCAAGCAATTGCGGTGGTGTTGGACTGATCCTTTTTCTGCTCATCTACCTGCCAGCTTTTTACCAATCGGAAGGCGTTCCAGATTTTGTTAGCAAAGTTTCTTCCCTGCTCACATAGTTTGACATCAAACAGCAGATCATTCCCCGCCGGAGAGCTAAATAGCATTCCGGTGCGTACTCCGTCCGCCCCATATTCTTCAATCAGCTTCAACGGATCAGGCGAGTTACCCAGTGATTTGGACATCTTTCGCCGCTGCTGGTCGCGTACAATTCCGGTAAAGTACACATCGTGGAATGGTTTTTCTTGCCGATATTCGTAGCCATACAAAATCATCCGAGCCACCCAGAAAAAGATAATCTCTGGAGCAGTTACCAGCACATTGGTTGGGTAGTAAAAATTAATTTCTGCATTATCAGGATGTCGGATTCCATCAAAAACCGTGATGGGCCATAGCCCGGATGAGAACCAAGTGTCTAAAACGTCTTCATCTTGTCTCAAATCATCCATCGTCAGCGATGCATTGCCAGATTTCTCCTGCGCTAACTTCAAAGCCTCCTCAGCAGTTTCGGCTACTACAATCTCACCGTCGGGCAAGTAATACGCAGGAATACGCTGCCCCCACCAAAGCTGACGGGAGATGTTCCAATTCTGGATATTCTCCATCCAGGTACGGTACATATTCTTGAACTTAGCTGGGTAAAACTGAACGTTATCATTCAGTACGTTCTCTAAGGCAGGTTTTACTAACTCATCCATTCGGACAAACCACTGTACCGAAAGCTTCGGTTCAATCACCGCACTGGTACGTTCCGAGTAGCCGACTTTATTTTGGTAATCTTCAATTTTGTGGATAAACCCTTCGGCTTCCAACTTTTCACCAATCTTCTTCCGAACTACAAAGCGGTCTTCGCCCACAAATAGTTGCGCCGCTTCACTCATGGTGCCATCGTCGGCAATTACATCTATCGTATCTAGATCGTGCTTTTTCCCCAGCTCGTAGTCGTTTACATCGTGAGCAGGAGTCACTTTTAAGCAGCCAGTTCCGAACTCCATCGTCACGTACTCATCCTCAATGATTGGAATGGTACGGTCAATTAGTGGTACCCGAACTCGCTTTCCTTTTAAATGCTGGTAACGCTCATCATTAGGGTTGACGCAAACGGCCGTATCGCCCAAAATAGTTTCGGGACGGGTAGTAGCAATAGTAACGTGACCGTCTTCACCCTCAATGGGGTAGTTAACGTAGTATAATTTGGACTGTACTTCTTTGTACAAAACCTCCTCATCAGATAGAGAGGTTTTAGCCTGAGGATCCCAATTGATCATGCGGTAGCCCCGATAGATATGTCCTTTATTGTACAAGTCCACGAAGACTTTAATGACCGATTCCGTCATATGGTCTTCCATCGTAAAGCGAGTTCGATCCCAATCACAGGAAGCACCTAGCTTTTTCAGTTGCTCCAGAATGATTCCACCGTATTTTTCTTTCCACTCCCAGGCGTGCTCTAAAAACTCTTCGCGGGTTAGGTCATACTTATTTATACCACGTTCCTTCAGCATCGCTACCACCTTAGCTTCAGTAGCAATGGAAGCATGATCATAACCCGGAACCCAGCAGGCAGCTTTCCCTTCCATTCGGGCTTTACGAATTAGCACATCCTGAATAGTATTATTCAGCATATGACCCATATGCAATACTCCAGTTACATTGGGCGGGGGAATGACAATAGTATACGCCTCTTTATCGGGATGTGGTTCTGAATGAAAGAACTTTTTATCTAACCACTGCTGGTACCATTTATCTTCTACCTCGCGAGGATTATATTTGCTAGAAAGTGTCATATCTGTTCCTATTCTCAATACTAAAGCTGACGATTTGGTTTGTTAGTAAGTAGCGCAAAGATAGAAATTTGTAAGATAAACCGGACAAAATCACAGATGCTCACGATTGTGCTCTATACCTCAGACAAGATAGCTCTTCTGCTCTATTAGTTAGACATGAAACTAACTGGGTTATCAGGTGAAATGACAGCATTTTCATTCTGCAATTTTGTTGTATCTTTGAATAAACAATCATAAAACCCTATGTCAGCCAAACAGCATAAAATACTAGTGGTAGACGATGAACCCGACATTCTTGATCTGCTAGAGTATAATTTGTCTAAAGAAGGCTACAAAGTAAAAACTGCCCTGGACGGTAAAAAAGCCCTAAATATTGCGGCTAAGTTTCTTCCCGACCTGATTTTATTAGATATTATGATGCCCCACCAAGATGGGGTAGAAACCTGTCGGCAGCTTCGGGAAAACCCTGATCTATACAATACTTTTATTGTATTCCTCACTGCCCGCTCTGAAGAATACTCTGAAGTAGCTGCTTTTGATACTGGAGCTGACGACTACATTACGAAACCAATAAAGCCTCGCGCCCTCATGAGCCGGATTAGTGCCATGTTTCGCCGGGAAGAAAAGAAACGGAAGAAGAATAATAAAATTAACATCAATGGACTGGCCATTGACCGATCCAGCTACACCGTGGCGGTCAAAGGTGAACAAATTAGCCTACCTAAGAAAGAGTTTGAATTACTCTACTACCTAGCTCAGAATCCCGACAAGGTGCATAGCCGCGATGAGTTACTCCAAAATATATGGGGTTCAGACGTATATGTACTGGCTCGGACAGTAGATGTTCACATCCGCAAGGTGCGGGAAAAAATCGGGAGTAGCTACATCGTTACGGTAAAGGGTGTGGGGTATAAGTTTGGTGAAGAAGAAGAATAACGTATACTGAGCATGTTCTTTAGTTCTAAGGGAGTTGCATTACTGTTGAGTTTTTCGGTAGCATTGGTTACCACCGCCTTTCTATCGCTGGTAGATGATGTGTCTGCTCAGGCTCTACTGGTAACTTGGCTACTAGCTTTTTCCTCTTCCTACATTCTCATTCAGATAACGCTAGATTTTTTAGTCTTTAAGGAGATCAATAAGATCTACGTGATGATTAATAAGCTACGCCGGAAGGATCTTTCCTTTGTTGAAGAACAGGCACCCAAAAGCTCAGTTAACCCCCTACGCCGCATTAACCGGGAAATTCTAGACTATGCCGCCCATAAGCAAAAAGAGATCAATGACCTTAAAAAGATGGAGGAGTTTCGGCGAGAGTTTGTGGCTAATGTTTCCCACGAACTAAAAACCCCTATTTTTGCGGCGCAAGGCTTTGTTTATACATTATTGGATGGGGCAGCTGAACAACCTAAGCTTCGCAAAAAGTTTTTGAAAAAAGCTGCCCGAAGCCTCGATGGTCTGGACCTCTTAGTGCAAGACCTACTCACTTTATCGCAGATGGAGACCGGGGGTATCAAAATGCACTATGAACACTTCAATATTCAAGAGACTGTACAGGAAGTATTCGATCAATTAGAGTCAGAGGCCGATAAGAAAGGAATTCAGCTCAAATTAGAGAGAACGCAACTGGTTACTTATGTATATGCTGACCGCCAACGTATTTACCAAGTGCTCATTAACCTGGTAGGAAACGCTATCAAGTATACTAAGCAAGGCGGCAAGACCGTAAGAGTGTATTTCGCCAAAAATGAAGAGGGCATTGACGTAGCAGTAAAAGATGAAGGTCGAGGGATTCCCTCCGAAGACATCAAACGTATTTTCGAGCGTTTTTACCGGGTGGAAAAAAGCCGGGCTCGTAACAGAGGAGGTACCGGACTAGGCTTGGCTATTGTAAAGCATATTGTAGAAGCTCATAAATCAGAAGTACGAGTAAAAAGTAAAGTAGGCGAAGGTTCTACTTTTTCGTTTAGGCTGCCCCAGGGCAAACAACAAACTCAGCTATCACTGGAAATGCCCCAACCCGAATCGGAAGAGGTAGAGTAATTTTAGTGTTAGAGTGCTCAAGTATTCATGTGCTCGTAACTGCTTACCTCCACACCATCTGAACACCTGAACACCTGAACACCTGAACACCTGAACACCTGAACACCTGAACA
>CAKZYA010000064.1 GCA_937883755.1 uncultured Flammeovirgaceae bacterium
AGTGGCAGTACGCATTTTTTCTATATCTAACTCTTAAAAGTTTAAATCACTTCATATAAAGAATGCTTGTCTACCTATACCGAAGCAATTATCTTTATATAAGAATCTAGTGATAAAACCTACTTATCCAACCTACTAAAATGAAGAGGTTATTCGTACTAATCGGTTGCTCATTACTTATTGCTAGCTGCGAAGAAGAGAAAATTGTAGAAGTAGAAAGAGAGTACAGTTGGAAGGCTGATGACAATTTTATATATGATAATGTAGTCCAAATGAACAGCTTTGCGACCGATGATATGCTGTTTTTTCGGGGGCATACCTCTTTCACTTCTATGGTAGCCGATTCTTTAGAGCACCCCGACTATCCTGACATAGGTAGGGTAGTCCATTTTCCTCATTGGTATACCCAGTCTACTGATGAAAAACTACCCATCTGTGCTGACTTCTTTGTTTCTGCTGTATCCAACGGGTTTCTTGCCTTTATTCCTAACCGCGATCCTACAAGTCAGAGTGCATCAGTATCCTTCAATATGAAAACATTAGATGAGAATTTTGGTATCTTCGAAAGTAGCCATTTCAGCGGTGGTGAAAAGATCGTAATTAACGACCAGAGCCAAGTATTAGTACCTTACAAAAATTGGTCCCCTGATGGACCGTATATTAGTGGTGGTCCAAAACTAGCCTTGATTAACATTAAATACGATTCTACTAATACATCGTTTTATCATAAGTTAGATACGGTGGGCATTCAGCTTCTCTCCATTGATGATCAGTTTCAAAATTCCACAATTGCACTTGAAAGTATAGGTTCCAACTTTTTCGTTACTACCGATACAAAAGTCTACCGTATTGACGGTGATGGTCGGATGGTTACCGTATTAGACGAAAGACTGTATAAAATCTTTGAGGACTCGGGAAGGTTGATCGGGTTTGGAGCAAACAATATCTTTTCCTCGTCAGATAATGGCCTAACCTGGATTAAAGGAGGCGAGACCCCTTGGTTAATAGCCAGTGTGAATTTTGCTAAGATTGACGGTAAAATAATTGGCTATCGCTACGCTCAGCTATGGGAAGTATCTACTACCGAAACATCATTCAATTTTAAAGAACTCGACAACGATGGATTGGACGGGAAAATGATCACCTCGGTTAGTGAATTTGATGATAAAGTATTTATAACCTCTCTCTCTGGCGTTTATCGCAGGCCTTCTGATGAATTTTTTACTTACAAGGAAGTCCTGGAGGAAGAATCGTTGTAAAGCAAAACCAAAGCATATTTCAAGCGCCCGTTAATAGCTTTTTTTAATCTTTAGGCATTCATCGTGCCATGTATCACTTAGTCGCTAAGTTTGCGCAATTTCAACTTTTGCATACCCCTATTTTACCGGAACCCAGGCTTTAATATCAGCGTAGGCAGGCTGTAAACCCGCTTTATCCACAATCGCTTGGTCTTCGCTATCATTATTTGAGTATATATTGTTTTTAGCTCCTATTCTCGTTTGTTCGTAAATGTTGCGAGTATTATTGGTCAGCACATTTCTTTCTACGGTTATATTTTCACTATGATTATCTTGGTAGATTGCAGCAAATGAATAACTGCCGGCCCAAGGGCCTTTTACAATATGATGCACCCAGTTCTCGTAAATTCGGGTACCGGGTTGTTGAGCTAGTGTATAAATCCCAGCCCCATCATCGTGCAGTTGAGCAACATGATGTATATTATTGTAACGTATCAAATTGTTGCCCATTCTAACGTGTTGGTTACCGCCCGACTGCTGACCAATTTGAATCCCAGTGTAACTGAGATCAGCAATTTCATTATGCTCAATGATGACATTTTTTACAAACCCGGCAAGGATACCTTGTCCGTTACTATACTGCCGCCCTACTCGGGTTATATAATTGTTGGCAACCAGCACGTTGCTGAGTCGCTTTGACCGAGGAGTAGAAAGATCTGAGGTTATGTCCAGAACAATACCATTACTGGAAATATCGTACAGCACATTGCCAACTACTTCACAATTTTTAGTACCCGGATAAAACTCAATCCCAACCCCACCTAGCTTGCTAAATACATTACGTTCAATTTGTATATTTTCAGCGTTTTGTATTCTCAATGCTGGTGGTGGTACCACATTGCCTTCAGTGCTCCGGAGTCGGTTCAGAATCTGATTACCTTGAGTCATTGCCATGCCTGTAATACTGGGCTGCATCCAGGTGGTATACTCAAACTGGATATTTCGTATTTTAATATGGTGAACTGGAGCGTATGCTTTGCCCGAAATACGTAATAAAGTTTCGGTGCTGCCCGACACTACAATCTTGGCTGTTGCTATATCTTCATTGGCCCGAGGCTTATAGTATACCGTCTTGCTATCTGTATTTAGATACCATTCTCCCTCACTATCCAGAAATTCATAGGCATTTTCGAAGTAATAAAAAGTTTTACTACCTCCGTTGTAGAAACTTTCCTTTTTGTTGAAGGCACGATTTCTTTCTGGCTTCTTTGGCACTACTAACGCTACGGTATCATTTTCAACTAATGAATCAATTCGTAATCGTAGATGATACCAATGAGGCATCATGACCAATTCTACTTCATCTAACCTTTCCCAATCATCTACTTGAGCACTTGGAACTTGCACCACCCGCTGAGTAGAATCCAGGCGAAAGCTTCCCTGATAATAAGGGCCGTAGTACGTATTTTCACTAATGTTAGGGGTTCGGCTTCTGATAGCTAAGGTACCGTTGACATAAAGTTGGCGAAACCGCGCTGTCCCCACATTGGTTTTATAGATGTTGTTAGCCTCATTGTGTAATGTCCACCCTGTTAACTCTCTTGCTCCACTCAGAATCGGGGGATGGCTAGTGTCGGCAGCCTCGTAAATAACGTAAAACCCGTTGCTGCCCGAATCACGGGTGTCTAATACGAATGCTGAAATTCTTGGGTAGGTGCCTGAATTTAACTTAACAATAATATCGCCCGTCATATCACTGTTTACTTTCCTGACTTTATTACGAACCCCTTCCAGAGAGCAAGGGTTATCGGATGTACAGGCTGTACCACGACCATCGGGCGAGGCGTAGAAAGTAGACATAACCTGAGCCGATGAGTTTGAGTATATACTTGCTATACTATTACTGCTAAGTAAAGCGAGTAAGGAATAAAGTATATACACGATCAGCCCTTTCATAGGAAGGTAATATTCTAAGGTTGGTTATCGGACATAGAATTTAAATTACTAAAGCGTGTTTAAAAACACGCTTTAGTAATTTTTCACAGGCTACAAGTTAGTTAACCGACATCGGAATGTCCATTAGCAGCACTTCCGCATCGCTGTCAGCTTGGAAAGTGATTTTATCAGTATTCCAAACTCCCAAGCCATCGCGTTGGTGCAGAGATTGATCGCCTACGGTCACATCGCCTTTCAGTACGAATACATACACTCCATTACCGAATTGAGCTACTTCGTAGTCCAAGGTAGTGCCTTTGGTCAAATTGCCTAATGAGAAGTAAGCGTCTTGATTAATCCAAACCGCGCCCTCTTCAGTAGGCGAAACTACTCGCTGCCAGCGGTTCACCCGATCTTCTGGCTTAAAAGTAATCTGATCATAGCGAGGCTCAATATTTTTCTCCTTAGGGAATACCCAAATCTGGAGAAAGTTCACTGGATTCTCTTTATCATGATTGTACTCCGAGTGAGAAACTCCGGTACCAGCACTCATAATCTGTACATCATTCTGGCGGATTACAGCTTTGCTACCCATACTGTCTTTGTGCTCCAAGGCTCCTTCCAGTGGAATAGAAATAATCTCCATATTATCGTGCGGGTGCGTACCGAAGCCCATGCCGCCCTGTACCACGTCATCGTTCAGTACCCGCAGTACCCCAAAGTGTACTCGCTCGGGATTATGGTAACGAGCAAAACTAAAGGTATGATGACTATCTAACCAACCATGGTTGGCGTGTCCGCGAGTTTCGGCTTTATGCAATATTGTTTTCATGATTCTGTCTGGTTTACTGTTTTCAACTACTCATACTAACGCAGTAAATGCGAGCTTGATCACGACAAAATCGGGGAAAAGATGGTAGAAATCGGGGAATGAGGGGGGTAGAAGGTAAAGAGCTTTTTCACACTCTGTACCTTCTACCATATACCCTTCACCACTTGCCCAACGATTGATTTGCTTTAAACTCTGAGATAGATTGTCCCGTTTGGGCACGGAAGAATTTGGTGAAGTGAGATGGGTCGCGGAAGCCGAGGTTATGGGCAAGCTCTTTAGTAGTAATGGTTTCAAATGCAGCGCGACGTTTAGCTTCTAGCGTGAGTCGCCGCTGGATGTATTCTTTGGCAGTTTGTCCGAGCAGTGAGCGTACTACATCGTTCAGGTGGTTGGGTGTGATGAATAGCTGTTCGGCGTAGTCGCCTACTTTGTGCCACTGAGTTACGTGAGATTCTACTAACTGCTTGAATTCACGAAGAATGGTCTGTCCGGCTTGCAGTTGTTGCGGGTTTACTGGGTCTAAATCACAAATGTTATTACAGGCAATCAGAAATAGCTTAAGCCAAGCACCTAGAGCTTCGTAGCGATAATCGGTCAACTGTTCGGCTTGCTGCATCTGCTCTACGTAGAGGCGCAAAGTAGTTTGCTGCGGTTCGGAAACGACCAACGGTGGATTCTCTTCACAGGTGCGAAAAATCTTAAGTTGCTCGATAAACTCTTCCCGAATCCCGTTCATCTGTAAGAACTCGGATGTAAACAATAGTACAATCCCAGTGGAGTCAGGATTGGTACGTACCTGATGAACCTGCCCTGGGCTCACAAAAAAAAGGTGGTCGGGTTTAATTTCGTAATCGACGAAATCAATCATATGGCTCCCCGTAGCGGTAAACGACCAAAGAATGGTGTAGTAGAAGTGCCGATGCGGCTGATCGGGTTTTCCCCGATTGGCTTGATCAATGGCTTCCATGGTACGCAGCGAGAAGGGAACGGCTTGATCGCCTTGCTGAAGTTCGTAATTAGGCAACCCGTTAGCCATGGTTATTCTTCATCTTCCTCAAACAGGGCAAAATCTACCAATAGTCGGCAGACATTCCCCGAAGCATCGCGACCGATATAGGTTGAATACGTTCCGGCACTGTCACCTGATGAACAGGCTACCAGATTGCCACTCTCTAAATCTAACTCAGCCCAAGCCCGGTCATCTTCGTAGGTTTCATCTAGTGCGTCGTTCAGTTTATTCATCACGGCCTCACGTTCTTCACCGTCAATGGCCGGTAGGTCAGAAAGTAAGTTAGCATCAGCTAACACAAAAATACCGGATTCTACCAGCGTGCTTTCGCTAGCATTCTCACCTGAATAAGTCGCCGATTCCCAGTGCTGAGGTGTATCCTCACTAAACTTGATGCGGAAGTAACCAATTACTTCCTCGCCATCCTCAAATTCAGCGATAGCTACTTCAGCTAGAAATTCCCCTTTGGGAAAAGTCGCCATAAGCTGCAGTGCATCCGAAGCCCGAGCGGGATCACCTGCTAGTATCTGACCCGAGCTAATTCGGATATAACCTACGGGCTGATTGGTAAACAGCAGTTCTTCACTAGCCAGTTCTACAACAATGTCTTCATCATCAAAAGCTAATTCAAAAAGTTCGGCAATGGCTTGATCCATAAGTATTTTGGTAAGTTGAAAAAGCTGGTTGCAATATAGTCTATCCAACCAGACGAACAACTTTTTACGTAGGTGGTTGTTTTTTCAAACCAAAATTCCAACCATGCCATGACTGACCTTCATCGAGTGCTGATTACCGGGGCTAACGGTTACGTAGCTTCCTGGATTGTAAAGCAATTGCTAGAACAGGGCGTAACTGTACACGCTACGGTTCGCAACAAATCTAATACATCCAAATACCAGCATTTACTGGATATTAATGAGCAGACTCCTGGCTCACTGCATGTATTTGAGGCGGATTTATTAGAATCAGGTTCTTTCGAGGAAGCGATGATCGGCTGCGATGTGGTAATGCACACCGCTTCGCCTTTCATTTTGCAAGTAGATGATCCTTACGAGGGCCTGATTAATCCGGCATTGCAGGGTACGGAAAACGTGTTAGAAACGGTGAACAAAATTTCTTCGGTACGGAGAGTGGTACTTACCTCCAGTGTGGTAGCTATTTTTGGCGACAATCAGGATATTAATAAAGTAGGTCACGATCGCTTTACGGAAGCTGACTGGAATACTACTAGTAATGCTGATCATCAACCCTACCCGTACTCTAAAACTCTGGCCGAACGTCGAGCCTGGCAAATGGTCGAAGTTCAAGATCGTTGGGATTTGGTAGTAATTAATCCGGGGTTTGTTATGGGACCACCTTTATCGGAACAGTCCGGCTCCGAGAGTATTAAAACTATGCAGCAGATGACCGATGGAACTTTAAAAATGGGAGTACCGGAATTACATAACGGAGTGGTAGACGTTCGTAATGTAGCCGAAGCTCATATTGCCGCTGCCCAAAAAGACCATGCCGAAGGGCGACATATTTTGGTGAACAAAGTCTTGACACTACTAGAGATGAGTGAGATATTACGCCAAGAGTTCGGCTCTAAATATGCTTTACCCAAGCGAGAGTTACCTAAGTTTCTAATATGGCTCGTGGCTCCCACCGTAGGGCTTACCCGAAAGTATGTTAAGCAAAATGTTGGTTGTCCTATTGCCTTCAATAATTCTAAGAGTATTGAGAAACTAGGAATCAACTACATTCCTATTGATAAAACCCTTACCGATCATATTCGGGCTATGGAAGTGGGAACTAAGGAAAAGATGGCAAGTGTCTAGCTGAAACAACATATTATCTTCAAGACGTTTTCCCAGATAAACAAACGCGTATTACGGTGAACGTCCCAGCGGGGATTGGATCGCCAAAGCGAACGCACACGCCCAATGTGGGGCGGAATCTCTCGTCTAAGATGCCGGGACATCATGGCGCAATGCTGGCTATCGGAATAAATCCAGCAAGAGACATTCTGATTTTTTGCTCTAAAGTTATTTTGTAAGAACAACTAACCGCTAACAGTAGTCTCTCTCACTTTACTAGTTGTCAAATTCGTACTGAATACTATCAGGCAATGGTTCTACCGCAAGTTTCATCCACTGACCGTTAACCTTGACCACTACAATATTGTGGTCTTTGTCGTAAAACATTGTGCCATCTTCGCTCGCTTTCAGTTCTTGGTAGTTGACATGTTTAGCACTTTCGCTGAAGAATTTTTCATCGTCGCCTTGCGGCGGATCCTTTTGTAGATCTTCTCGACCAACACTTCCCAGCGTAAACGCATTAGTCATCTTGAGCGAACCATAGAAAATAGCCTTGTCCCGGCTGAACAGATACGAGTGCTGCCTTACATCTGATCCTATACGAAACCAGTTGTAGGCCAGAGCCGAGTGATTATACACAGTGCCGTAGTAATACATCTCCGCCACCGGTTTGCCTTCTTCTTCATGCTTATTCACCAGCATAGTTATTCGGGATTTATCATCTCGGGCGTACCCTTCAAACACATGGTAGCCCCAGCGTTTTCTGTTTTTTTCGTCTTGATTACCCCGTACTTGAATCATATAGGGAGTGCTTAAGATACCATCAACTGTCGTGTACATCGGAGTTTGTTGTCGGTCGAAGCCAAAATTGTATCCCCGTAAATCCCACTTTGTCCAGGTAGTATCGATATCGGATGATAATACAGTTCGGAACGCCCCAGAACCCTTCGAGCCTTCTTCCAGTCGGAAATACTGAGAATCAGAAATTGGGCTGCTATCGCCTTGGCTGTATACCGTTGAAGAAATTGACACCAAAAATGAGAGAAGCGCGAATAATTTTCTCATTGCAGATCACTATTTGGATAAAACAAGAGGAGTTCGTTGAGTATAAGTGATATTATTGGTTCTCAAAATAGTTAAGCAGCGTAGCGTAAAAATCTTCTTTCATTTGTTCAGCATCAATAGAGCGATAGTAATTAATCTTACGGTTGCCGCTGTCACGAGAAGTAGTGACTTCTACCATTTCCGCCCACTCAGGATGAATGATGGCTTCAATCAGGGCTAAGTCCCAGATGGTTCGTTCTTTTCGGCTACCGTCCAGATGCTGGTACCAGCGGTCTACCAGAATTTTACCCATCGGGTGGGCATTGAGCAACTTTTCTTCTACCTCAGCAAAGGTAAACTTCATCGCTGAAGCTACATTTACTGGAATAACGTTCATTTCTACTTCTGAGGCCAGTAGGACCTCTAATGCTTGGGCATCCATCATGGCGTTAAAATCTACTCGCTTTAGAACGTTCTGATTAAAATCGTAGCTGCTGCCTAGCCAGTAGAGTTCGATACGCGATTCTATAGAAGGATCAATATAGATAGCGGAAGCAACGTTGGTAAGTGCTCCTAGCGCTACAACTACCAACTTTTCTCCAGCAAGAGTGGCTTTCGCCTGTTTAATAATTTCGTACGCTGCGGCTGAATGTCGGGCTTGATCACCCCAGTCGTACATTCGGGCGGCTCCGCCTCGCAATGTAGGTACGGAAAGCCCTAATTCCCCTACCAGTAGCTGATTGAGTCGGTGGCTATTTTCCATCGTATTTTCTTCGGCCCAGTGGCTGGTTTGCCAGTGAGCTGCGGTAAGCGCAACGATGTTCCAAGAAGGTTCCACCAGTGCCCGGGCAATGGCGTACAAATCGTCTACTTCATTTCCGGTATCAGCGTCCAAAATCAAGCGAGTGGATGATTGACCCGTTGCCTGAGAACTAGATAAAATGAATATTAGCAAAAAGCTGAATGAAGCTAGATATAGCTTGGCTAGCGTAGTTAGTTGTTGCATAATTATAAAAAGTAGGGAATGTGCAGTTTACGCATTTCGGCAGGTGGATGCAAATTCTACATCTAAGATAGATTCGGCAAATTAGGCTTAAAAAGCGACAGGCACGAAAAAGAGAAACTGCACGTGCAGGACGTTATCATTCCCGCTATCGCTGCTGAGTTGAGATATGTTATCGATATAATCAGTTAGAAAGTTAGAGAAGCCAACCTTGCTGCCGACCCCAAATCGGTTGGGGAAGAAATAATTAATCCCAAGTTGGGTAGGTAGCATCACTGCTATGTTACCGTAGGTTTCGTTGGGCGCGCGGGTACTCAGGTCATCTTGCAAGTTCTGGTCAAACTGGTCTTTGGGCGAAAAGCGGACAAAGCCTAATCCTTGGCTTAGATAAACCACTAAGTTTTTATGTCGTATAATATCGTACTCTAATCCATAGTGGACAGACAAAAAATTGGTTTTGAAGAAGCGATTCGCCGTATTGACTTCCGGGTCAAAAACCCGCTCGCCCTGCGCTTGCCCGTTAAGAGTTCCGTAGGCAAGATGTACTCCTCCATGCAATCGCCGCTGGTGATTGAATAGTAAGCTTCCCTGAAAAGCCAGCGTCCATTTATCATACGGTTGCCCTAGATCACCCCGGTAGGCGTTGGTACTGACTCCAATCGCGATCTTGGCATTACCGAGCGTATCAGTTGTTTGGGCGTTTGCCGTAAAAACTAATCCGAGTAAACTAAGAAGTAGCCAGTAAACTTTACTCATACCTTATATTTCATATCGCCCGGCGACCCGGCTCACATTTCGTATCTATCAATACACCCACTGTATAACACCTAGAGTAATCAAAAGTAGTACCATAATGGAGAGAATGTTCAGGAAAAATCCGGCTTTCACCATATCGGCAATGCGGATATGACCACTGGAAAACACGATAGCATTAGGAGGGGTAGAAACGGGCATCATAAAGGCGCAACTAGAGGCGATAGTGACTGGAGCTACCAGTAGCATCGGCTCTATTCCTAGTGTGTCCGCAATACCCAGCACCACTGGAGCAAAAATCACAATCAGGGCTACGTTACTCATAATCTCGGTAATAAATAATGAGAATGCGGTAAGGGCTAAGATGAGTATAGGTAACGCTAGTGTACCTTCTCCAGCCAAACGTTCGCCTACCAACTGCACAATTCCGGTCATTTCCATGCCTTTTGCCAAGCAAAGCCCTCCACCGAACAGTAGCAGAATACCCCATGGCAAACGTTCCGTACTTTTCCAGTCTAGCACATATTCTTGTCTTTTCAGACTAATTGGGGTGACGAACATTAGAACACCTCCCCCCATTGCAATAATGGTGTTATTGAAGTACTTGTCACCCAACCAACCATTAATTGTAGTTTGAAAAATCCAGCAAAAGGCCGTAAGCGTAAAAATAACGGCTACTGATTTTTCAGCCTTGGACATTGTGCCTAACTCCCTTAGTTTTTCGGCAATAATATTTCCTGAGCCAGCCAAGCCTTTCAGCCGATGACGGAATAGTACCCGCGTGATCATAAAGTAGGTGCAGGCGAGCAAAGTCACGCAAACCGGGATGCCTACCATCAGCCACCGCCCGAAAGCGATTTCCCGATCGTAGAATTCTTGCATATAACCCACCATCACCACGTTAGGCGGTGTACCAATAATGGTGGTAGTTCCGCCGATATTTGCCGAATATGCAATACAGAGCATCAACCCTAAAGCAAATTTACGGTAGCCAGCCTGAGCATTTTCGGTCTGCTGGTCTTTCAGTAAATCAATCACTGATACGGCAATGGGAAGCATCATCACAGTAGTAGCCGTATTAGAAATCCACATACTCAGGAAAGCCGTCGCTAGCATAAACCCGAGAATAATCCCGTTGGCGTGAGTTCCCGTCAGGCGAATTAGATTGAGAGCAATGCGACGGTGCAGGTTACGCTTTTCCATCGCCAAAGCAATAATAAAGCCCCCCATAAATAGAAATACAATGGGACTAGCGTAGGGAGCGGCGGCCTCAGCCGTAGGCAGAATACCTAACACTGGAAATAGAATTAAGGGTAACAAAGCGGTAACCGGCAAGGGAACTGCTTCAGTCACCCACCATAGTACCATCCATCCGGCAACGGCTAGTACTTTAGTGGCACTAGCATCCAGCCCATTGATAGAAACCAAAAAGTAGATGAGTAGAAAGAGAATAGGGCCAAACAGCAACCCAATAAACTTTGCGTTAACTAAGGATGCTTGTTGCTTTTCGGCCAAAGGATTTTCGCTTTTTCGTTAGTTGAAGAAGCCTAAATTAGCGGTTCTGCTGTGCGTTTCAAACGCGTAGCAGAGTTTTTCGCTACTAAAGCAACTGTTCTACAATTTTATCCACTGTCATGCCTTCGGCTTCGGCCTTGAAGTTGCGGACAATACGGTGGCGTAGAATAGGTTTAGCCACAGCTTGCACGTCTTCAATATCCGGGGAATATTTACCGCTCAGTAAGGAATTGCATTTTGCAGCCAGTACTAAGTACTGAGAAGCCCTGGGGCCAGCTCCCCACTCCAGAAAGTTATTAGCAACTTCGCTAGCTTTAGCTGAATACGGACGGGTTTTATTCACCAGGCCTACGGCGTATTCTACTACATTATCAGCAATTGGAACCCGACGAACTAGGTGTTGGTACTCCACAATTTGCTCGCCCGTAATCACTTCTTGCACTTCGTAGTCCACGTCCGTAGTCGTCGCTTTTACAATATCTACTTCCGACTCATAACTAGGATACGTGAGTTGAATATCAAACATAAAACGGTCAAGCTGAGCTTCAGGTAGGGGATAGGTACCTTCTTGCTCAATGGGATTTTGAGTAGCCAGTACAAAGAATGGCTTATCTAGCAGATAATCCTCTCCGGCTACAGTTACTTTATACTCCTGCATCGCCTCCAGCAACGCAGCCTGCGTTTTGGGCGGGGTACGGTTAATCTCATCTGCCAGAATCATGTTAGCAAAGATTGGCCCCTTGATGAATTTGAAGTTCTGGTCTTTGTCGATGGTTTCGGCTCCCAGAATGTCTGAAGGCATCAAGTCAGGGGTGAACTGGATACGACTAAATTCTAGATTTACCGCTGAGGCAATGGTATGAATTAACAGGGTTTTGGCTAGCCCGGGCACTCCAATCAGTAGACTGTGGCCTCGACAAAAGAGAGAAGTAATCAGTAGCTTTACCACTTCGTCTTGCCCGATTACTACTTTTCCAATTTCTGCTGATAAACGATGATAATCCTCATTTAAACGGTCGGCGAGAGCCACTTCCGATTGGGTGGAATCCATAAAAGAATGTAGAGTTTAAGGGTTTATAGTTGGTATCCGGAATACTCGGGACACGAACATCCCGCCGCAGTAATCGCCAGTTTAGATACTATTACTCACATCGCAGTGGGTGTATTCTGGATCAATTTCAATATACACCTGCTTTTTGGCATCACCAAACCATTCTTGCATCATCCGGCCTCGCTTCTCCTGTAGGGCAGCATTGTAGATCTTCTGGTAGTCGTCTTTAAGATTAGCTACGTGGGGCTTAGACTTGGATTTGAGATAAAGTATGCGAACAGCTGGTTCACCCGATGCCATTCGGTAAACCAAAGGTTTGGTAATGTCTCCAATACTCATAGTATCAGCGGTAAAGAAAATAACTGGATCCAGATTCTCAGTAGAGACCCGGTTAGAGCCATCCGCTCCGAGGAAAAATCCCCCATTACCTGCCCCACCTGATTCCGCTTTCTCATCAGAGTACTCTTTAGCTGCTTTCTCGAAGGTGATAGTATCAGTCATGATCTGCGTGCGGAGGCTGTCCAGAAATTCCTCAGCGGCCTTCACATCCAGTTCTGATGAATTGGGCTTAATGAGAATATGGCGGCTACTATAACGATTACCCCGTCGCTCTATCAGCTCAATCAGGTGAAACCCGAAATCAGATTCAATAGGCTGGGACATCTCACCGGGTTCCATTTTAAGGGCGGCTGCTTCAAACTCAGGCACAAACTGACCACGCTCCACAAAGCCTAATTCTCCACCGTACTGAGCTGAACCAGGATCATCGGAAAACTCCCGGGCTAGTTTACCAAAATCTTCACCATTCAGAATACGCTCTCGGATATCCTGTAGTTGTTTACGAGCAATATCTTTTTGATCTTTACTTACGGTGGGCAGTTTCACGATCTGAGCTACTGCCACTTCGGAAGAGTAAAAGGGCAAGCTATCTTTGGGTATAGCATTAAAGAACTTACGAACCTCAGCGGGAGTCACTTCAATACCTTGAGAAATTGTACCTTGCATCTCCTGCACCACCAGCTGCTCGCGAATGTCATCCCGCATTTCTTCTTTTAGCTCCTCAACCGATTTGCCAAACTGCTGCTCAATAGTTTCCTCACCGTAGTTACCAATCATATATTGCATTCTGCGGTCAAGGTCAAGATCAACGCGAGCATCCTCTACTACCACTGAGTCTATTTCGGCCTTAGCTAACATTAGTTTTTCTACTACCAACTGTTGTAATACCTGACATTTGGTAATATCTCCGAAATTAGGGTTTGCCTGTGCCTCACGGTAAGCAGCTTCCAAGTCAGATTGTAGAACGATGTAGTTATCTACTTTGGCTACGATTTTGTCAATCATCGTTTCGCCACTGTACTGAGCTATGCTGAAAAGTGGGAGCAGTGTTAGTCCCAGGCCGATAAATAGCCATTTACTGAGGAGTACCTGCTTGGGCAGTAGGCGGTGGCTGAGTTGAAGTAGGGTTAGTAGCTGACTGAAATAATTCGAAGTGTTTATTATCTTTTGCATCTTGGTAGATTTCTTCCTCAAGTTCCTGAGTTAGGGAAACTTTACGCTGGTTGGTAATAATTTTGGTAATATCGTCCCGCACAAACTCTAACGGTGAAATTTGATCGGTTATTTTGTAGTCCACAACCTTTACAAAGTACACGTATAAGTCATCAGAGGTTTCAATAAACTCGTTTTTCTGCAAAAATTGCACCTTGTTAGGGATGCTTACTAGCGGGGTATTAGAAATTACATCCTCAAAATTATACCAAGTAGAATCGTCAAGTGAGTAAGAGGTGGCAAAACTCAAGCAGTACGACTTTATTTCTTCTCGAACTCCTTCAGTCAGTTCACCCTGAAACAGGGCTCGTAGGCGACCGGTTCGAGGGGCTTCCTGGGGTACCTTGGCGAAAATCCCCTTGATAATGTTATTCTTTAGCTCGAAGTTCTGTTTATTAGCCTGATAATACTCTTCAATGGCGTCTTCTGATACTTTGTCCGTTACCCGTTGATTTACATAGTTTTTTTCAAACTCATACACAATCAGAGCATAACGATAATCTAGTACTTTTCGCTCTAGCTCAGCTTCGTCAATCTCCATTTGAGACGCAGCTTCAGCGATGAGTAATTGCTTCTTAATCCAACTGTCGATGTAGCGGTTCATGATATCGGCACTATCGGAAGGCGAGGTGTTTTCATCAACAATACCTTCTAAATCTTGCAGATACAGATAATTATCGTACACTCGGGCAACAGGCTGAAGAACGACTCCTTCGTCAGTGTCTTGATTCTTAAACCGTAAAAAATCGGGCAAACCGGGCTGATCGCACCCTGACACCAAAATGATAGTGGTAAATACTACCAGGAAAAAGCTAAAGTTCAGTCTCTTGAACCAAGTATTGTAGCACATCTTTGTTAATTTCTACCGGATACTTCTCACGCAGCGTGGTAATCCACTGCTGGTCTAACTCGTTTTGGTAGTCCGCAATTACAATGCCTCTTATCTCATTTAATTCCTTCAATTTGGGCGGTAATACGTCATGGACAAGAATATAGTAAAATCTGCTGTTTTCTTCCTGCGAATAGCTTCCTTTCTCCCAGCTCACTTGATCTATTACAGCTTCTACCGAAGTACGCTCTTCGCCCCGTTCATATTTTCCTTGATGAATTTGAAACGCCAAGGGACTATCTCCATTGAATAAACTTTCTACTTCAGAAATAGCCTCATCGCTCAATGGTTCATTTATTTCTCCTAGCTTTTGTAAAGCATCTTCCAATATAGTTTGATTTTGAGCATCCAGAATAGTGGCTTCTACTCGTTCTTTCCAACGATATGCCTCACGATGATCCTCAAAATATTGCTTCAACCCGACACTATCCTCTACGGCTTTTGACCACACTTTTTGCTCCATAATATCAAACAGCAATATCCCATCTCGATACTCCTGAATTATACGGCGGTACTCTTGGCTATTTTCAGCCAAATGCCCTTTCTCGTAGACTAGTAGAGTACTCGTCTCAAAGTCTTGGTACAACTGGTAAGCCAATGCACTATCGGCAGTGAGCGCATTCTGTTTCTCCTGCACAAAATCGTAAAAATTACCAATCTCCAGGGTAGTGTCAGCTACTGAAAATAGTATAGCTCCTCGATCAGGTTCGGCACTTTCCGCAGTGGCTCCGGTATACAGATAATATATTGCCTCATTTATATTGGCCTGATTTACCTGATAGTCATTCTCCTGCTTGAGAGTGGATAGCATTTCTTCCTGACGCACCTCAGCCTGAATGTTCCGCTCTACCTGCTGCTCCAGCGAGGGGCGCATTTTTTCTAAAGAGTCCAGTCCCTGGCGATCAATTAACTTAATGATGTGCCAGCCAAAACGGGTCTTAACCGGAGTAGAAATATCACCAGAATTTTTGAGCGCAAAGGCGGCGTTCTCAAAACTTTCAATCATATTACCCGTGCCAAAATACGGTAGCTCACCCCCTCGCGATTTAGTAGATACGTCTTCAGAGAACCGCTCTACCATCTCATTCCAGTCAGCACCGGTTAATAACTGCTGGTGTACCTGCCTGGCTTTTTGATAAGCCACCGAGTCACTTTCTTCACTCGGACGAATCATAATGTGGGCTACCTTCACTTTGCCTTGCGACGAACGCTTATCTTTTACTTTAATAATGTGGTAGCCAAAGCGGGTTCGAACCGGGTCAGAAATATCTCCGACAGGCGTACGATAAGCAGCTTTCTCAAATGGGTATACCATCTGCAGTGCCGAAAAATACCCCAAATCACCACCATTAGCTGCCGCCGAAGGATCAGCCGAGTATTGCTCAGCCAGCATAGAAAAAGAAGCCCCATCTTGGGCTAGTCCTCGCAAGCTATCAGCCAGTTGGTAAGCCTGCAAAGTGTCCTGAGCTGAAGCATTTTCAGGGACCTCAATCAGAATGTGCGCTGCCCGCACTTCCTGCTTCATTCGTTCGTACGTTTCTTCAATCAGCTGCTCAGTCACTCGATTTTCAATCAGGTAGGGTTTTGCTAACTCTTCCTGATACTGAGCTAATTCTTGCTTAAAGCTCTCCCGTCGGTGCAAGCCTGCCTCCTCCGCTGCCTGCACCTTCAACCGGAAATTGATATATAAGTCCAGATACTCCTGCATAGCTTCCCTCTTACTCTCCAACGTTCGCTCAGCAGCTGTATCTTTTATCTGGTTTTTCTGATACACGTACAAAAACTCATCAGCAAATACAGTATCTGTTGATGATGTAAATAGCACTGCCTCACTAAGTGAGTAGTCAGCATCTTTGTTACTAGCTGACTTTTTGGTGATAGCACACCCCCCTAATACCATCAAAAGCGCCCAACTGGCTATCCACGTAGTTCCAGGGAGTATCCGGTTCACTGTCATTAACATATTTATTTTCAGACTGCAATGTTACGAATTTTCCGCGTAGGTTTCGCCCTCGAATCATCGGACTTCTGATTTCCCTAATATGAACGTCAGAAAAAAGGATAAAATTCAGTTTTGAAGGGGGAGAAGGGAATACGGAAAACGGCGAATGGAAACGTGTATACCTCTAAGAGGTTGGTCGTTTTCCATTCTCCCTCCTCCCTTTTCCGGCTATTATTTCTAACTTTGTCGCCTTAAAATTAGAAAAGCAATGGCACTGAGCGAACAAGAACTACACCGCCGCGAAGAACGGCAAAAACTGATGGAGGCCGGAATCAATCCGTACCCTTCCGAAACCTTTGAAATTACTACCACTACTGAAGATATTCACCAGAATTTTGAGAAAGAACCCGAGCGGTTTGAGCAAGTAAGTCTAGCCGGACGGCTGATGCGCCGCCGCATTATGGGCAAGGCGTCTTTTGCCGAGATTCAGGATGCTGCCGGACGAATTCAGATTTACGTAGCCCGCGATGAGATTTGTCCGGGCGAGGATAAGTCGCTGTACAATACAGTTTTTAAGCAACTGCTCGATTTGGGCGATATTGTCGGCGTGAACGGCTTTATCTTTACCACTAAAACCGGAGAAACTACGGTACATGTGAAAGAGCTGACCGTATTGACTAAATCACTTCGACCATTACCGCTACCGAAGGAAGTGCAAGACGAGGAAGGTAATACCAAAACCTACGATGCCTTTACTGACCCCGAGCAGCGGTACCGCCAGCGTTACGTTGACCTAATTGTAAATCCGAAGGTACGAGAAACCTTCCGCCAACGTACCAAACTAGTTAGCTCTATCCGCAACTTTCTGGATGGTCAGGGTTACCTGGAGGTAGAAACTCCCATTTTGCAACCGTTGTACGGTGGCGCAGCCGCCCGCCCGTTCAAGACTCACCACAATACGCTGGACATGACGCTTTATCTGCGGATTGCCAATGAACTGTATTTAAAGCGACTGATTGTAGGTGGATTTGATGGGGTATATGAGTTTGCCAAAGACTTTCGGAACGAAGGTATGTCCCGCTTCCATAATCCCGAATTTACCCAAGTTGAACTCTACGTAGCCTACAAAGACTACGAGTGGATGATGGATTTGGTAGAAGAAATGATTGAGCGGGCCGCTCTAGACTTGCATGGAACCACTGAAGTGCAAGTTGGAGAGAATACCATCAATTTCCAACGTCCGTGGAAACGATTCACCATGTTTGAGGCCATTCAGCACTATACTGACATTGACATCAGCGAAATGGACGAAACTCAATTGCGAGAAACCGCCCACCAGCTAAACGTGCCGATTGATGATACGATGGGCAAAGGAAAACTGATTGACGAAATCTTCGGGGAAACCTGTGAACCTAAGCTAATCCAGCCCACCTTCATTACCGATTATCCGGTAGAAATGTCACCCCTAGCGAAGAAGCACCGTAGCAAACCCGGCTTGGTAGAACGCTTTGAAGCTATCTGCAACGGAAAAGAAATTTGCAACGCCTTCTCCGAACTTAACGACCCTATCGACCAGCGCGAACGCTTCGAAGAGCAACTCACGCTAGGTAAACGGGGCGACGAAGAAGCGATGACACTGGATGAAGATTTTCTCCGTGCCCTGGAATACGGAATGCCGCCTACCGCCGGACTCGGCGTAGGCATTGACCGTCTGGCGATGATTATGACTAATCAACCGTCGATTCAAGAAGTACTTTTCTTCCCCCAAATGAAGCCAGAAGCCAAGCAGGCAGAATCATCCGACCAAGAATTTGTTGATCGCGGAGTACAACCGGAGCTAATTCCGGTGCTGCACAAGCTAGGTATTGTCACGATTACTCAGCTTCAGGAAGCCTCCCCCAACAAGCTGCATAACGACGTATGCGGAATGCGCAAGAAGATGAAGCTCAAAGAGGTGAAGAACCCTACAAAGGAAGAAGTAGAGGGGTGGATTGAAGACTGATGATACAATGGAAAAACGCTATCCCAAAACCCTCTCCCAGGGAGCGAACAACACGGTAATTGCGCTATCGTCTACCGAGGTAGCCAAGCTGTTCACCGAAGATACTCGTTCTGATATTGGTTCAGAAGCCGAGAAGATGAAGTACGCCAATCAGATAAATACACTGGTGGTCAAGTTTATGCGTCTCGATCTGGATGAAGCTAAAAAATGGGAAATGCTAGTGATGGAGCGGCTTTATCCACTTGATTTTCGTACTTACGAGTACGAGGCAAGAGTATTACAAATGGATGTTTTCGAGGAGGAGCTAAAACAGCTTCATGAAGGCGGATTCGTACACCGCGATATACGCCGCCCCTCCAGCGAAGCCGGCGAAGTTTTCGACAATATTTTCCTAACCGAGCAAGGTATTCGATTAATTGACGTAGGCATTTCAGCTACGCGAAGTACGGTTGGAGAGAAGCTATTCTCACTATATGTTGATCAAGAGAAGGAAGAATTAGCTGCTTTTAGGAGTTACTATTTGTCTCGATGAATAGACAACTATCGTTAGCCTCTAGCTAGGCTCTGTAGGCTCAACCTTTCAAATATCCATAAACCATTTTTAGCATTGCCATTTGCAAATAGCCCTGTCAGCTTATGGGGCTTAGCATCTGCCACCTTCAGTTTTAGGATATCCAGAGTTGATGTTTTGCCTTAATTTTCCACATTTTCTCAGCTCGTTCGGCAAAGACGTCCACAGTATTCTCTATAGTAATAGCAAGCCTTAGTTCGACCTTCGTTAAAGACGACCCTCGAAAATGCTAAGGTTGCGACTACACGGTCTTGTTCAGTTGACTCGAAGTTCACTGGACGGAGTTGGTAATCTCCTACATTCGTAAGTTCCTCGAATTCTAGGTGTTTACTCTCAAAATCGGGCTCAACAAGTTTTATCATTAATAGCCGCCATGAATCCTCGAGTCGTATATTTTCTCTAAACCCTTCTTCAGTTAACCTATGAGATAGGTTAAGAAAATCTAATCTCGGAACAGTTAGAGAGTCATAGATTAGTAGGATAATGTTCCGTTTGTCCTTTTTAGGATTATCAAGGAGTTTATACCAGTTAATGGAATCTTCTTCGTATTGCTCCCAATCGAAATTGTTGAAAACGTTCAACAGGCTATCTCGTTCAAGTTGCCACTCTTTAGCTCTAGTTAGACTATCTTTACCTTCGTAAGGTCCACCATCCAACTCTATTGTGAACTCGATTTCACCCTCAATTTCGTTGTAAAGCGAATCAGGGTGAGTTGGTTTGTACGGCGGTGGTGGGGGAGGTTCATTGTAGTAGTATGTTCCGACCATCTCCATGAATGTAGCATTAATCACTTCTTGTTCGAGTGATAGTTGTGGAGAGCAGCCTTCCAGAACAATAGCAATTAGAAGTAAAACTTTTCTCATGAGAGTAATTGAGGGTAACAACCAAATAAACGTACTGATGAGTTTATTTGTCATGTTCACTACATACCAAATATAGTTCACGCAAATGAATGTCTAAAGCGCGTATATCGCTTTAGCTCTTTAAAAAGCTGATTCTGTAAGTAAATAGATCAACAGCAAAATTGTCCTCATCCCTCCAAATCTTTTCCCCGCTATTCGCGTTATCTAGAGTCAGATTGGGCAAAAACCCTGACAGATTGTACCTTTGCCCTTTCCATATCTAAACAGTGAGGTTCAGCATGGCTCAGTCCGAAAAATTTCCGGAATACAAGCAAGTACACTATCCTAGCATTGCCGGTGAGGTTTTAAAGTTCTGGCAGGAACAGAATATTTTTGAAAAATCCATCGAGCAGCGTCCGACTGATCAGTCCTTTACCTTTTACGAAGGGCCACCTTCGGCGAACGGTACGCCGGGTATTCACCATGTGATGGCAAGGAGTATTAAGGATATTTTTTGCCGTTACCACACCCTGAAAGGAAAGCGAGTAGAACGTAAAGGTGGTTGGGATACGCACGGTTTGCCGGTAGAGCTAAAAGTAGAGAAGGAGCTAGGTATTACGAAGGAAGACATCGGTACAAAAATCTCTATTGAAGAATACAATCAGCGGTGCCGGGAGGCAGTGATGAAGTTCAAAAGCGAGTGGGATGATTTGACCCAGAAAATGGGGTACTGGGTTGATCTAGACAATCCTTACATCACCTTTGAGCGGGAGTACATGGAAACGCTATGGCACCTGCTCAAGCAATTGTACGAAAAGGATTTAATCTACAAGGGTTACACCATTCAGCCTTACTCTCCCGCTGCCGGAACCGGACTAAGCTCTCATGAGCTGAATATGCCTGGTACTTATCAGGATGTGAAGGATACATCTGCGGTGGCCCAGTTTAAAGTGAAGGGCACGGAGAATGACTACCTGATTGCCTGGACCACTACGCCCTGGACGCTTCCCGCCAACTCTGGTATTGCCGTAGGAGCAAATATTGACTACGTAAAGATCAAAACCTTTAACCAGTATACCTACGAGCCAATTAACGTGATACTGGCAAAAGACCGAATGAGTGCTTACTTCAGTGAGAAGGCTAAAGATGTAGCCATTGGAGATTACTCTCCCGGCGATAAGCTCATTCCTTATCAAGTTATTGAAACGATGAAAGGAAAGGAGCTAGTCGGCACTAAATACGAACAATTATTGCCTTACATTACACTGCCCGAAGATTCTGGCGCATTCAGTGTTTTGGCGGGAGATTTTGTAACAACGGAAGATGGTACTGGACTAGTCCACTTAGCGAAGACCTTTGGGGCGGATGACTTTCGGGTGCTGGAGCAGCACGGCATTCCGGGCATTATGGTGAAGGATGAAAACGGTAATGACGCACCCATTGTCAACAAAAAGGGTCGTTTCGTAGCTGAGATTACCGACTTTGCCGATATGCCCGTGAAGAACTACGATGATGAAGACGAGAATGCGGCTGGCTATCAGTCGACTGATGTGAAGATTGCAATCAAGCTGAAGCAGGAAAATAAGGCGTTTAAAGTTGAGAAGTACGAGCACTCCTATCCTCACTGCTGGCGAACTGATAAACCTATTCTGTATTATCCGTTAGAATCTTGGTTCATCCGCACTACCGCCAAGAAAGACCAACTGGTAGCTCTGAACAAAACGATTCACTGGAAGCCTGAATCTACTGGAACCGGACGCTTTGGCAACTGGCTGGAAAATCTGGTCGACTGGAATCTGAGCCGCTCCCGCTACTGGGGCACTCCGCTACCCATCTGGCGCACCGAAGATGGTAAGGAAGAAAAGTGTATCGGCTCAGTAGCTGAGCTTGCCGAAGAAATTGAGAAAGCGAACAAAGCTTTTGCAGATGATACCAAGCTGATTCAGAAAAATAATGATGCTTTAGCGAAGGAAGATTTGCACCGACCTTATGTAGATTGGATTACGCTGGTCAGTGATAGCGGTCAAAAAATGATGCGCGAAGCGGATTTGATCGATGTTTGGTTCGATTCGGGTGCGATGCCCTACGCTCAGTGGCATTATCCATTTGAAAATCAAGAAGTATTTGAGCAGCGCTACCCGGCTGATTTTATCTCCGAGGGGGTTGACCAAACTCGTGGCTGGTTCTTTACCTTACATACCATTGCCGGATTATTGTACGATAGTGTAGCTTTCAAAAACGTAGTATCGACCGGACTGGTGCTAGACAAAAATGGTAACAAAATGTCTAAGCGGTTGGGTAATGCGGTTGATCCGTTTTCTACGCTGGCAGAACACGGTCCGGACGCCACCCGCTGGTACATGATCTCCAACGCTAATCCGTGGGATAATTTAAAGTTTGATATTGAAGGCGTAAAAGAAGTACAACGTCGCTTCTTCGGAACACTGCAAAACACCTACGCCTTCTTCGCACTCTACGCCAACTTGGATAACTTCACTTTTGCTGAAGCAGAAATTCCTCTCGAGCAACGAACTGAAAGCGACCGATGGATTATCTCTAAACTGCACAGCTTAGTAAAGCAGGTAGATCAAGCTTACGCTGATTACGAGCCAACCCGAGCCGCCCGAGCCATTCAAGATTTTACGATCGATGATCTAAGTAACTGGTACGTTCGCCTCAATCGTAAGCGATTTTGGCAGGGCGAGTACAACGAAAATAAACAGGCTGCTTACCAAACACTATATACTTGTTTGGTCACATTAGCTCAGCTATCATCACCAATTGCCCCCTTTTATTCCGAACATCTGTTCCGAAGCTTGAATCAGGTAAGCCAACAACAGAGCAAAGAATCAGTACACCTGACTGACTTTCCGCAGGCGGATGAAAAGGCAATTGACACGCACCTGGAAAACAAGATGCAAATGGCTCAGTCCGCTTCATCGCTAGTACACTCATTGCGAAAGCAACATACGATCAAAGTCCGGCAACCACTGTCGCGCATTCTAATTCCGATATTAGATGCTGATTTTAAGCAGCAACTGGAGGAGGTAGAAAACATCATTCTGTCGGAAGTAAACGTGAAAGGAATCGAATATATCGATGATACTTCGGGGGTACTGGTGAAAAAGATTAAGCCTAATTTCCGTAAGCTAGGGAAGCAGTACGGTCCCATGATGAAAGATATCAGCAAGGCGGTAGCGCAAATGGATCAGGAAGAAATCAACCGGCTGGAGCAAGAGCAAAAATACGAACTTGCTTTGCCCCAAGAGCGTATTACTCTTACGAATGAAGATGTAGAGATTACCTCGGAAGATATTCCCGGCTGGTCGGTAGCAAGAGAGGGAAATATTACAGTCGCATTAGACATTACCATTACTGAAGAGCTACGACAAGAAGGCGTTGCTCGCGATCTGGTGAACCGTATTCAAAACCTGCGGAAAGACCAAGGACTGGATGTACAAGATAAGATTCGGGTGAAAGTCGCGAAAGGAGATACACTGCTGAACGAGGCGGTGCTTAACCATCAGAAATATATCTGTCAGGAAACCCAGGCCGTAGAATTATCATTGGTGAATACGTTATCCAACGGAACTTCGTTAGAGATAGATGGTATAACCGTCAGCATCGCGCTGACCGTAGAAGAAAAAGCAGTAGCAAATGGCTAGGGTATACGAAAGGCTTGTCAAATTATTGAAAAAACAGGTAAATAGAAATTAGCGTGAAATACTGGAAATACTACTTGTTGAGTGTGGGCATTATTATCTTAGACCATACCGTGAAATTGCTTGTACACAACAATATGGATATGGGAGTAGTAGGGCAAATTCCAGTATTAGGCGACTGGTTTAAACTGCATTACACTCTTAACCCTGGCATGGCATTCGGCATGGAACTAGGGTCAGAATATGGCAAACTTATCCTCACGGTATTTCGCCTATTTGCTATGGTTGGGATTGCCTACTATCTCTACATACTAGCTAAAAAGCAAGTTCATCAGGGGCTGCTTTGGTCAGTAGCCCTAATTCTAGGGGGAGCTATTGGTAATGTGATTGATAGTGCCTTCTACGGCGTGCTATTAGATAATGCACCTTACGGCTCATCTACGCCCTGGTTTCACGGGCAGGTGATCGATATGTTTTACATCGACATCTGGGAAGGTCGAGTGGCTGATTGGGTACCTGTGTGGGGAGGCAAGTACATGGCACTCTGGCCTATCTTCAACATTGCTGACGCTTCTATCTTTGTAGGTGTTGCCATTATCCTGCTTTTCCAGAACCGGTTTTTTGGGGAGAAAGAAGCCCACTCCGCCACTCCGGAAGTGCCGGCTTCTCAGTTAGAAAATCAGCAGTCTAATTCGATCGGCTAGCGGTCATACCAAAGCTATCGTAACCCGCTACTACTTCGCCATCGAAGGTATCACCCTCAAAGGTTCCATTTACGCTTAGCTCCGTACCTTGAAAGTAGAGGCTAGCGTTTAGCGCGTTATCTTCAATCTTTAGATTATCCATAGCAGCGTTGCCCAGCGAAGATTGCATCTCTCCGGTATAGTTATCACCATTTTTAGAGATAATCATCGTACCGTCTACTGTGCCATTAGGAGTACCCGTTACGCTATAGTTCCAGGTTCCGGCGGGATCGTAGGCCATTGTTTTAGAAGAAGCACAACTGGCTAGCCAAAGTAGAGCGACGAACAGAATAGAAGTGAGAGAGAAAGATACTAGTGTTTTCATAGGATTATAGGTTGTTTTTTACCACATAATCTTACGAAGAAAAGCTCGAACAAAAAAGGAGAAACCTAAAAGCCTCTCCAATCGAGTTACCTTGAAACTATCTTTCGGCAGTTACTCAAAATTCTGCTTCATCGGCTTGCTCTAATATTTGAATTACCGTAAAACTCTACTTCTGGATCATTATTTTTCAGCCGAATTAGGTTAGAAGTGTCACCGAGCACTTCATCTACCAAACCGTATTCCTGAGCTTCCAGTGCATTCAAAAAGCGATCTCTTCTAAAAAATTCCTCGATCTCTTCCCAAGAATGATTAGTGTTCTTACCTATAATGTGAAAGAGCTGAGCTTGTACCCGCTCTTGTTCGCGGGTGGCAATACGAACATCTTCCGTATAGCCTTTGGCTCCACCACCTGTCGGATGCATATGAATGGTAGCTTGAGCCAAGGCATACCGTCGCCCCTCGGCTCCACAGGTCAGCAACGCAGTACCCATACTACCCGAAAAGCCAACAGCGACAGTTGAAACCGGAGCAGAAATCATTTGCATAGCATCGTAAATTGCCATTCCGGCGTACACACTGCCACCAGGAGACTGAATATACATATCAATTTGCCGAGCCGGATCCTGACTGTTGAGATAGAGCAATTGCGCTACAATTACGTTAGCGATTTGGTCGTTGATGGCGGTACCGAGAAAAATAATGCGCTCCTTCAGCAGCAAGCTGTAAATATCGTACGCACGTTCTCCTCTTCCGCTCTGGTCAATGACCATCGGAACTACGCTGGATTGAATAAGCATAATGATTAAATTTTAAAGTACGACCGTACTTTGGTTTGAAATTTTTTGTAGGCTGAATCACTGAACACTTTTTTCCGAACCTGCCGGATTTCTCTCCGAAGCTGTCGTTGCCCGTACTCTCGGATGAGCTGATAAGTCTGTTTCTGAAAAGCCATTCGCTCCGCTAGTTCATGGTCTACCTGCATTCGTGCTTCCATCAGCAATCGCTCGCTGATATCACCTTGCTGTTGGATATACTTTTCTATCTGCTCGGCCTCAATCAAGGAAGTCCTCATACGTCAGAGATTTTTCTTTTACTTGTTCCCGCACTTTTTCCAAGCACTTGTACTTTTGCACCGTAGCCGACCGCTCACTACCAAAGCCGAATCGCCCGGATAGTTCTTTCATAGAAAGCCGTTCGTAATAAAACGATTGTAGCAAATCCATACATTTCTTCCCGGCTTGCTGTAAAAACAATAACAGTTTTTCCGATGTAGGCTGCACCGCTGAGTCTTCGCTAATATTGGTATCATCTAGCAGTTCAGTCTTTACGCTCTTCTCGCGACTCTTCAGCCAAATATTTCGGCTGATACCCAGTAAATAAGCTTTTTCGCTACAAGCTGGCTGAAAATTGTTGATTATCACCTTTTCGTAGTAGATCAGCAAAGCCTCCTGAAAGCTATCTTGAGCCTCTTCCAAACTACCGCCATTTTGGCCTACGAACCGAGCCACTGCCGGAAAGGTATCCAGATATAACTGGGTAAACAGCGTTTCTCTAGTGGCAGAAGAAGCCATGGGTACTTCAGTCAATGTCATAGTTACTGTTGTTTACCTATAAGTTCCGATTTTTCGAGATATATCACCTAAAATCCTCAGTTTTTTTGGAGGATTATAACCGCTGCCGCTTGGCATCAATGTAGGTACTTCGCCCACCTATTTTTAGTATTTCTAAATTGATCTCTTCTTGACGATGCTGATTTTTAGACCAACGGTAGGTCACCAGGAAATCATCGGGAAAATCTTCGTAACGGGATTCTAGTTCTACTGCCGTTTTCAGAATATATTTCATTTTGTTGAAGATTGCTTTCCGTTCGGCTTCGCTCAATTCGTTGGCGCGTCGTTCGGGATGAATCCCAGCTTGGTACAAAATATCGTCTACAATCCAGTTGCCCAAACCCGCTACGGTACTTTGGTTCATCAGCAAAGGTTTGATTAGCCCAGTGCGTCCGTCGAGTATCTCCTGAAATGCTTCCCAAGAAACCGCGAGTGCGTCAGGACCTAACTTCTTATCTTTCTGATAACTCGGTAAGCTTTCGGTTAGCCCAATTCGACCCAAAATGCGAGGGCAGCGGAATGAGAGAAAAAATCCGTCATCCAGTGCAAATAGTACCTTCGTAAATCTTGGTGCATCCTCCCGATCTTTAAAGGATCGCAGTGAGCCAGTCATACCGAAGTGAACGGTCATCCAGCCACCTTTGCTTAATTTCACCAGCAGATGCTTACCAATCCGCTGGGTTTCTTCCCATCGTTGACCTACTACCGATTGCTGTAATTCTTCGGGAGAAACAGTGACCACTCGGGGTTCAGTCACTTCTACATCAGTTACTTTCCGACCAGTGGCAGCCATATCAAAAAATTTCTGATAGGTAGCTACTTCGGGTAATTCAGGCATGATCGTTTAGCGTTATGGCAACCGTCGCGCGGTGTTAAAGTGCTTCTGTGTTCAGGAAAATACCGAATACTGGACAGCCTATGTGAACATAAAAACACTCAGCCTTCTATATTCAAACTGTAATACTCCAACACCGTGCGACGGTCGCCTCGCACCATAACACGATAAAGCTCTAGTTGTTTACCGAGTCTTCTCCAGAAAAAGTGGAGGGGTTCACACTAGGGTAGCTATTATTAGATCGGTCAACATCAGCCATTTTACCCGAAGGATCCAATACAATTTGCTGAATATCACGCTTGGGACGATCTATTATTAACTGATAAGTTGGAAAAGTCCAGGGCCAATCTTGTAGTACAGTTCGCTCTACATCTCCTTCAGCATCCTTCTTCCCACGCATCATGCGTAGTGGAATATATAGTAGCTCTTGGCTACCGCCTTGGTAGGTTACTAATACCTCCTGGGGCATCGGCATCATTCCGGTACGCTCTAGCGTCACTCTTGTTTGTCCTGCTTCGCCTTCTACAGCTTGGACGCCATAATCGATAGTGTGAGTGCTATTGACAAAATACTCAAAGTACCAATCTAGCTCTAAACCTGACTCTTTTTCCATTACCCGTTTAAAATCCGTTACGTCTGGGTGCTTAAATTTCCAATCGTTGAAGTAGCGTCGCATAGCCTTATCAAGTACATCCTGCCCAATTACGTAGCTAAGCTGATGAAGCAAAACCGCTCCCTTAGAGTAGGAGGCAGAGCCGTACGCCCGGTTGGTATTAAAATGATCAGAGTGAGTAGTCAGTGGTTCTTCCAAACCAGACTGTACTAAAGCAAAGTATCCACCGTACGATCGTGCCTGTTCTTGCCCGGTAGCGCGTCCCAGACTGACGCGTCCCGACCCAAAAAGTTGCGCCATAGTTCGGTTAGTAGCATATGAAGTGAATCCTTCGTCCATCCAGGCGTAAAGACTTTCGTTAGAACCTAACACTCCTTGATACCAACTGTGCAGAAACTCATGTACTGTAACCCCGACCAGACTACGTAGCGAGCGATGCCCGGTAATTAGTGTAGACATGGGGTACTCCATGCCTCCATCGCCGCCCTGAACTACCAAAAATTCTTGATAAGGGTATTTACCAAAAGTTTTGTTTACGTACTGAAATGCTTTAGAAGTAAACTCTGGTAACCGTTGCCAATTCTCAGCCAATGTGTCGGTCTGATAAAAGAAGCGAAGTAGCGGGCCATCTGGAACCTGGGCGGTAGTATGAACATAGTCTGGATCAGCTGCCCACATAAAATCATGCACATTTTCCGCCACAAAGTGATAAGTTAATTTCTCGCTATTAGGGCGCTTGAGTTTTTCACCAGCGGGTAAATAGCCATGTCCAATTTCTTCGGGGTTTTGTAGAATGCCTGTGCTCGCTACTACGTAGGATGAGTCAATTGTAATTTTCACATCAAAGTCGCCCCAAATACCGTAAAATTCCCGCCCAATGTAGGGGTTGGAATGCCAACCGTGCTCATCGTATTCAGCCATTTTGGGATACCACTGCGCCATAGAATAGCGGATTCCTTCGGCATTATCGCGACCGGTGCGGCGAATCTGCAAGGGTACCTGAGCCGTAAATTCCATCTCAAAGGTGCTTTTCTTACCTGGTAAAATAGGGTCGTTAAGAGCTACTTCTAGTATGGTTCCGACCATTTCGTAATTCAGGTCTTTTCCGTCTTGTTGTAGCGAACTAACTCGTTGGTAACCGATACCATCTTCACCCAAATACAAGATACGATCCATTACCCGGCGGTCAGGGTCGGCAATGGTACGGGAGCGAACATCCATCATACTACCCGGCTGAAAGGCGTTAAAATACAGGTGATAGAACACTTGAGTCAAGGTGTCAGGCGAGTTGTTATAATACACTAGCGTTTGGGCTCCTTCCAACTGATTAGTGACCACATTCATCTCTATTTCCATAGTGTATTCGACCCGTTGCTGCCAGTAATTTGACTGACCCAGCACTAATTCTGGACAAAGACAAATGAAAAGAATACATGAAAATATAGTCAGAAATGAATACTTAGCCATAAGAGTAGTGGTGATTTCATTCGTTAAAACTGGTAAGTTATGCTCAATTTGTATAACCCCCAAACCGCAATTCAGTTTACTCAATCATTATTTCGTACCTTTCCTACTCGAACCTCACTATAAAGTACATTCATGTCTTTTCACATCAGACTGAAAGAAGCCACTTGGGAGCAACATAAAGCGACAGAAAAACTGCTTTTTCCGGATAAAAATTGGACTAGTCTATCGTTGGCTGACTATAGCCAGTTTTTACAGATTCAGTACGTGTTTCATCAGCAAGCCGAGCAACAAGTTGACACAGCCCTTAGTGCTAAGCTCAAAGAGAAGCTTAACTGGCCTGAACGGAGAAAGCTAGGGTGGATTGAAAGTGACTTGGGAGAAATTGGGGTCGATATTCCGACTGGATTTACTAATGATGTTGCTAAATTATCAGAAGAAGAGGCCTTGGGATTGCTATACGTTACTGAAGGTTCTATGCTAGGCGGACGAATGATCGAGAAAGTTTTGCAAAATAATAGACAAGTTGCTCCCCATACTTCTTTTCATTTCTTATCAGGTTACGGAGCCAATACTTCTACTCACTGGAAATCCTTCTTAGATACTTTGGAGAATACTACCTGCGTACCAGAGACTATCATTACAGCAGCTAGGACAGGCTTTGATTTATTCGCAAAAAGTGTGTACCTTATTAAAGTAAATTAGCCAGATAGTTAGTTTACTGTACTACCCCTCACCATGTATCAACCAACGCTACCTTCCTCTTCCGGAGTAACTCTGCTTAATTGCGACCAGGAACCTATCCACATCCCGGGTAGCATTCAGCCCCATGGAGTGTTGATGGTACTAGACAAACAAGATTTTAGGATTCTTCAGATTAGTGCCAATACGTCTTCTCTGTTGGGGCGAGCATCAGAAAGTTTGCTCAATCAACCACTAGATATTCTTCTTAAAAAAGAGTACGTGGAGCTATTACAAGAAGAATTACCCAATCAAGGAAGAGTATCACAGAATACTTTTCTAAAAAATGTTAACCCTTTCCGCTTAATGATCAATGTGGCAGGAGAGGTGACTACCTTCAACGGTGTTGTACATTTCTCTAACGACAGATTAATTCTGGAACTAGAACCACTCTCTCAACAGGATTCTCTTTCTTTTACTCACTTTTACGATTTATCCCGCAAATCATTACTCGCTCTACAAAGTGCCGATGAATTGGAGGATTTATACCAAGTGGCGGTACGAGAAGTACAGTTACTCACGGGGTTTGACCGGGTACTGATCTATCAGTTCGACGATGAGTGGAACGGCGATATAGTGGCTGAAGCACGTAATGATAATGTGGATAGCTATTTAGGATTGCATTTTCCTAATACCGATATTCCGGCTCAGGCTCGCGCTCTGTATACCATCAATTGGTTACGCTACATTCCTGATGCCACCTATGAAGCGGTACCCATATTATCAACTGAGAAGAGCATAGCTCCGTTAGATTTGAGTCACAGTATACTGCGAAGTGTATCACCTATTCATCTAGAGTATTTAGCTAACATGGGGGTAAAAGCTACCCTTACTATTTCACTCATTAAAGATAACCAACTGTGGGGACTGATTGCCTGCCACCATAGCAGTACTTTTCTAGTGCCGTATCAGCTACGCGTTGCCAGCGAATACATCGGTCAAATCCTATCTCTTCAACTTGCCCTGAAGCAGAAAAGTGAGAATCAAATAAAAATCCTGACTCTCCGACGTATACACGCTCTACTGATTGAGAATATTACACGAAAAAAAGACTACGAGCAAAGTTTTATTCACTTAAAAGACGAAACTCTCAGTTTGACCAATGCCACTGGAGCAGCTATTTGCCACGAGAAATGCATCACTCTGATCGGCACAACTCCTAATCAAGAGGAGGTCTCGCAACTTTGCGAATGGGTAGCCGATAAGACTGACGAACAGCAGAGCTTGTTTTACACCACTCATCTTGCCAAACACTACCCGACAGCAGCTAATTTCGTAGATCAAGCTGCGGGGCTTCTAGCTGTACTTATTGCTAAACCTCAACAAAGCTATATTTTGTGGTTTCGTCGCGAGGTGATTCAAGAAGTAAACTGGGGTGGTAAACCGGATAAATTTTACCAAAAAGAAGAAAATGGCTTACTAAAACTTCACCCTCGTAAATCATTTGCTCTTTGGGCTGAGCAGATTGAAGGCTCATCGTTAGCCTGGGATAATGAACATATAACTATGGCTCGCGAACTAGGTAATGCTATTAAAGATATTTTTGCGTTTAAAGCTGAAGAGTACCGAAAGCAAAATGAGAGATTAGCTCAACTGAATAAAGAATTAACTTCTGAGATTAACCATCGTAAAGAAATACAGACAGCCCTAAAGCGGTCTAATGCTGAACTAGAACGCTTTGCCTATATAGCTTCACATGACCTTCAGGAACCCCTCCGAGCAGTGAGCAATTTTAGCCTGTTACTTAAGAAACGGTATGCAGATAAAATTGATCAGCGAGCTAATAAATACATCCGCTTTATTGTAGAAGGGGCTACTCATATGCAAACGTTAATTCAGGATATTTTGGTGTTATCACGGCTAGAGAGAAAAGGTGATAATTTTACGAACGTAGACACTAGTAAGATACTTAAAGAAGTCAAGTCTAATCTAAGTCTCACCATTCGGCAAACCCGAGCCACCATCACCTACGATAAACTACCTACTCTAGTAGGCGACCGAGTACAATTGAAACAACTCCTCCAGAATTTGTTAAGCAACGCCTTAAAGTACCATCATCCTGACACATTGCTTAAGATTCACATTAGTTATGCAGAAAAGGAAGACGCTTGGCAGTTTGCTATCTCAGACAATGGAATAGGCATTGAAAAGGAATTTTTTGATCGGATATTTGTCGTTTTTCAACGGCTTCACGCATCTAGCGAATACAGTGGTACTGGAATTGGGCTAGCCATTTGCCAACGCATTGTAGAAACTCATCAGGGGAAAATCTGGGTAGAATCCGAATTAAACCAAGGAAGCACTTTTTATTTTACGATTAGTAAACGTTTACAACTATCAGCATAGTCTATGGAACTTGAGGTACTGTTAGTAGAAGATAGCGAGGCCGATGCTGCCTTGGTAGAAGAGTCATTGCAAGATAGTAAACTAAAAATAAATTTGCATCTTGTGCAAGACGGGGTAGAAGCTATTAACTACCTGAGAAAACAGGGAAACTATAAAGCAGTTGATACTCCCGATATCATTATTCTGGATTTGAACTTACCTAAGAAAGATGGCCGGGAAGTACTAGAAGAGGTTAAAGGAGATGAAGATCTTAAACGGATTCCGGTAGTGGTGCTGACTACCTCCTCAGCTGAAGAAGATATCTACCGATCTTATAAACTACATGCTAACTGCTATATCACGAAGCCACTTGATTTTGATCAGTTTGCCAAGATCGTGACTTCTATTGAAAATTTTTGGTTCACTATTGTTAAACTCCCCCCTAGCGGCGAGTAATTTTTACCTATGAAAGAGATCCATATACTACTCGTTGAAGATAATCTGGCTGACCAGGAAATAGTGAAAGAAGTACTGGCAGACGCCTATCTTTTTCGCTACTCTCTAGAGGTTTGCGACTGTATTAGCGAGGCTATTGCACGTATAGAGCAACAAAAACCCTCCGTTATTCTGCTAGACTTATCACTACCCGATGGGGTTGGACTGCAAAACCTGGAGCAGCTCCAGGAAAAAGATCTATCTATTCCTATCGTGATTCTTACCGGATTAGATGATCCTAATGTAGGCATAGAAGCCATTAATAAAGGTGCTGAAGATTACCTCTCCAAACCTGAAATCAACAATGAGCATCTATTAGCCAAAACCATTTCATTTGCTATTGAGCGTAACAAATTAAAACGAGAGCTCTTTCAGGCTATGAACAACCTTCAAAAATACAATGAGAAGCTAAGAGACTATGCTTATGTGATTACCCACGACCTGAAATCACCTCTAGTTAACCTCCGCTCGTTGGTTGATTTATACTTTCAGTCCGATGACACCGCTCTTCATCAGAAAGTTATGGGAAGGATTGGATCTAGTATCAATCGCCTGGACAATATGATCCGCAGCTTCTCCAATGTATTTCTGGTGGAAAAAGACTTAGAAAAAGAACCCGAGACGATTGATATAGCTCAGGCTATTACCGAAGTGGAAGATCAGTTAGGCGAACTAGTACGAAGCAGTAACACTCGAATTTCTACTGATTTAAGCCAGGCCAGCACAGTATTATTTGTGCCCGTTCTCTTCAGAAGTATTTTACAAAACCTGATTACTAATTCAATTAAGTATAGCAACACTAACCGTGAGCCTCGCATTTTCATTACTACGGAAGATAGTGATGACTACGTTATCATACACTTTGAGGATAATGGCATTGGTATTAATCTAGAAAAGCATCAAAAACAGCTGTTCAAATTGTTTAAGCGATTTAGTACCGAAACCGCCGAGGGTATGGGAGTTGGTCTGTACATGGTAAAGAGTATTATGGATGCTAACGACGGACAAGTCAATATTGATAGTACGCCTGGAGAAGGAACTCGTTTTGACCTTTTCTTCAGGAAAGAGAAAGAGTTGGCTTTGTAAGCCTGATTATTAGGCTAGTGAGATTATTTTTCCCGCTCAATAGTAAAGCTTACTAATCGACTCAGCGATTGCTTATGGGGCGAGTCAGGAAAAGTACAAAGAATCTGACGCGCCTCTTCATAGAAGCGATGCATCGCCTCAGTGGCATAGTCAATACCGCCCGATTGTTTCACAAAGTCAATCACCGCCCGCACTTTACGCGACTTCTCACTCTGGTTTTTAACAATATAGATAATTCGCCGCTTGTCAGTCCAGGAAGCTTTGCTGAGGGCGTAGATTAGCGGAAGTGTCATTTTCTTTTCCTTAATATCAATCCCTACTGGTTTGCCAATTTCAGCCTCGCCGTAATCAAACAAATCATCTTTGATTTGGAAAGCAATACCGACCTTTTCCCCAAACAAGCGCATTTTTTCTACTGTTTCAGTGTCAGCACCTGCCGAAGCAGCTCCCACTCCACAACAGGAATTAATCAGCGACGCCGTTTTTTGACGAATTACCTCGTAGTACACTTCTTCGGTAATATCCAGGCGCCGGGCTTTCTCAGCCTGAAGTAGTTCGCCCTCAATAATCTCGCGTACTGCGTGAGATACAATCTTGAGCAATTCGTAGTCTTCGTGCTCTACCGACAAAAGCATTCCCTTAGACAACAGATAATCGCCTACTAGCACCGCAATTTTGTTCTTCCACAGGGCATTAATGGAGAAAAACCCCCGCCGATAATTAGAGGCATCCACTACATCATCGTGAACCAGTGTAGCCGTATGCAATAATTCAATCAGAGCTGCACCCCGGTAGGTAGCTTCCGAGATATTACCTACGGTACCTGCTGTTAGGAATACGAACATCGGGCGCACTTGCTTCCCCTTCCGTTTTACAATAAAGTTCATGATCTTATCCAGCAGCATCACATTACTCTTCATGGAGTTGCGAAACTTTATCTCAAACTCCGCCATTTCCTGCCGGATAGGTGCCTGAATTTCCTGAATACTGTTCATGGGTACGGGGGAATACAATATTAGAACCTAATCCGACTAATGCCAAGCAACTAAACCAGAAAGGACAATAAGTGTTACGGGTAATGGTGTTATTGTGTTTGGGTGTTGTAGTTCTTAGGTTTTGAAATCAGCGTTCAGAGTTTCGTAATTTTGAACCTTAATGCTGATACTTTAATATCATAAAACTATAACACTATAACAGGTTGGTTCGTAAGCAACAATGTTAATCGTACCACCATGCACTATTCACGCCTATTTTTCGCCTGTGTTTCACTTGTTTTTGGAGTTGCTTGCCAATCTGACCCCGATCCTCAGCAAATTATTGCCCAAGCCATTGAGGCCCACGGCGGCGATAATTATAACAGCACGCATATTTCCTTCTCATTTCGTGACCGTCGCTATGATGCACACTTATCTGAAGGACAATTCATTTACGAAAGAAGCTGGAAAGATTCATTGGGTAATGTCCACGATGTGCTCAATAATCAAGGGTTTACCCGGAAAATTAATGGCGAAGTAGTCGATTTGTTAGCGGAAGACGAGCAACGTTACGCTAATGCATTAAATTCGGTAATATATTTTTCTTTGCTGCCCCAGCCTCTCACCGACCCGGCGGTTAATGCGACTTATCTTGGTACAGATACCATCAGATCTGAGCAATACCACAAAATACGAGTGACATTTAACCAAGAAGGTGGTGGTACTGATTTTGATGATATATTCATTTACTGGTTCCATCAGGATAAGCATACGATGGACTATCTAGCCTATGAGTTTCACGTAAATGGTGGCGGAACCCGTTTCCGAGAAGCCTACAATGTACGTAAGGTAGGCGGTATCCGCTTCGCCGATTATGTCAATTACACCGATACGCTACATAGTTTCTCACTAGAGCAGTATGATACTCAGTTTACTCAAGCAGAGGTACAAGAACTATCCCACATTGATCTGGAAAATTTAGAGGTAAAAGCTATTGAGGGGGCGACCTTTGCCGATGCTGAATAGCTGGGTATAAGTTAAAGGAATGAAACTGATATTAATATTATCGATTGCCCTATCTACCGACTTGATTTTTCAAGAAGAAGATTTTGACTTAAATAAAATTGAGTTTCAAGGATTAAGTTTCTTCGTGACAAAAAGCGAAGTGGTAACAAAATTTGGTAATCCTAGGATTAATGAGCCAAATTATGAATGTGGATTTTATTCAAATGATCAACCTAGCGGTCCTTTTTACCAGTTGGTTTACGAGGATTTCAATTACATAGGAAGTGATCAAGAAAAATTCCTGTTAGAGGAAGTGTTGTTTGATAAAGAGGAACAAATCACTATAAAATACGACGAACAGAAACTCAATGGACTAACAACAAAAAAAGGTTTTGCTGCGATTTTCGGATCTTATGCAAAAGACCTTATTGACAAATATCCTGAAGAAAAAGCCTTTATTCTTTTCTCAAATGAAAGTGATGACGGTGCTAGGTTCACTTTTGAATCAGGAAAACTGATAAAATTTGAATATTGGTCACCATGTTGAGGAAAAGCTTATCTCTAACATGGCTTAGTGGCCATGCTTTAGGTAAAGTCTTTACCGCCCGATACCTAAGCTAGTGCGCGTTTGCAACGCGCATTGGTGTTGACCAACGCGTTACAAACGCGCCTCAGCTAGCTTCAGTTTCCCGTCCCCGGTTCTGCACTACCGTAAAATATATAGCTTACCGAAGCCTTTCTTAAACGCTCGGTCAGCGGAAGTTTCGCGGTGCTCAATCGATTGCCCATTGCGGCGAACAACCACTCGATACAGATAAACCCCGTTGGCTAATTCGTCACCGTACTCATCCCGACCGTCCCAGGCATATTGCGTAATATTATTCCCGATTCGGATTGGCCCAATTTCATCTTGAGTAATCTCCCTCACAATTTTTCCGCTTACAGTCATAATCTGAACTTTTAGCTGATCGGGTACTTCGGCTCCGGTAAGAGTAAAGACAAAGCGGGTGCTAGTAGAGAAGGGGTTAGGGTACGGGTAAAAATGAGTGATGGTGGAAGCATTAATTACTTCAAAAGTAATTTCGTAGGGATTAGCCCCCGAAGCATTGCCACTGGCATCACTGGCTTGCACTTGCAAGCGATACATACCATCTTCTAGTGCTTCGGGTTGGTAAGTAATGGTAAAAGGCGTATCGTCGGTAGCCGGGTTCCAACTTACGTTCGGCTGGTCGAGACTGATTCTTCGTAACTCATTATTCTCGGTGCGAGCATTTTGCCTCGATACCGAAGCGTTGGCAATGGTTTCCATCTTGCCTAACAGAATATCAATCCCGGTGGTATCCTGTTTCTGTAGGTAGGGGTTTTCATCGCGCACCTGAATGGTAATAAGCGGACTGGGAGCCACAATATCCCCGTCTAGAATGTACACACCATCAAACGCTACGTCCACAATTGGATTAGTTTCGTCACCAATCACTTCTAGCCAATTATCTACCCGAAGCGTGTTGTTGGTATAGGTCTGCTCTAGCTGCTGCTGGGGATTTACCTCAACTGTAATATCATTAGTACCAATCCGACCACGAGTGTCAACTGCAATAGAGAAGGATACTGTATCTTTTTGAGCGGGCGCCGGCATGTAGAGCGTATCCACCTCTGACTGGCGTTGCTCTTGATTAAATACAGTATACACCACCGCCAGCGAGTCGGCAAAATCCTGATCAGACAAGTTATAAAACGACCCCGACAACGCCAGCGTTTGCCCTTCTTGTCTTTCAACCACTGCTTCCGAAGCATCTACCGAAATCAGCGTACCCTCTGGTAGTGTTTCATAGTATACAATCCAGCCCTCCGGTTGAGCGGGAGTCCGCTCCACAAGGTCGGTAGTTTCTAGTACTAAACGTAAATATGGATACTGTTGAGCATCAATATTACTTAAGTCTATGGTCGGTTGCCCGGTTAGTCCAGTTAACAGAGTCACTACCTCGCCATCATTATTTTCTCCCAATACTGTCAATGTGTAATCATTGCTTAAAATCTGCGTTTGCAGTTCTTGCCACCGTCGGGCGGGGCCAATACGCTTACCCCGAATACTTCCGCTAAGAAACCGCTCGGTAAGTTGCTCACTGAGCGAAAGTACTTGCCTTCTCACTGAAGTATCACTGGTAGAATCAGCCCGCACCACGGTTGCTGTACTAGCTTCGGCACTTTTTCGCCCTAACACAATGAGAGGCTCTCCAGCTTGCAGATTAGCTAAATCATCAGAAGTAACGCCAATTTCCTCTAAGCTAGCTAGTGTTTCGGGTGGCCAAGTAGTATAATCCAGCGTTCCGAAAGAGAACAATAATACCAGATCTCCCGAAGAGACTCCGGCTACGTACTGTTCCAAAATACGACTATCACCAATAATCTGATTATTGTTAAATGTATTAATGACTTGAGGGCGACGACCGCAGAGGTTACGGTCAAGCACATCAAACCCACCACTGCTAATCACTGCGTAGGGCAACAAGCCATCTTGGGTGAATGCCACCGCACCAATGCCATTTTCCCGGCATACAAAGAAGCTTTCCTGCTCAGATGCAGTGACAATGTAAGACAAGCCGTTGATAAACAATTGATTGGAAACTTCAGCACTATCTCCGGCACTGATCACCTCAATCGTAATATTACTTTCCTCAAATTCCCACTGACCATTGCGATAGGCCACATTGGTCAATGTATTCTCTTGCCATTGATTAGGATCTACTTGCGCCCAGCCGTTACGATCATTAGCTATATACACAAAAGAACTATTATTCCATTCGTCTACTTCACCCGGAAGTGGCTCTGCGTACTTACTTCGCCAAAAGTAGACGGTACTATCTTCAGTTAAGGGCAAAGTGATAAACCACTGGGCTAGAGCCGTAGTCTCCAGCGTAGTTTGCTGCTTAACTGGACTGTTAAACGTATTTGAAGTATCTAACTCTACCAAAATAGACCGGGGTGAACCCGAGCGCAATGTGGTTGGCAGGTTACCGGGCTGTATCTGTAAAGTAACGTCTGGCACTGAAACTACTCCGTAGTTAGCAGGAGCGATGTTCACCGTGCCACTAATGGGTACGAAGTAATCAATGGCTGCTCGGTTATTAGACTCATTAAGCTCAGCAACAGAATCTGAACTATCAATTATTATTTCTAGGCGATTGTTCCCGGCGTTTTGGTTGCCTGCCAGATTAGCTACGGTAAACTGTAATGTATCCTGGTAAAGTACCGGAGGGTAAAATCTTGGCCCGTAGGTTTCAGTAGCACCATCATTGAATGTTCGCTGGAGCGAGACTGCTAATGAGTCGGTTTGGGTTCGCCCAAAATTTCGAATAATATAATTCACCGCAAACGAGTCAGAAGCCGCCGTAATGGGTTCATCTTGTAGTGAGGTAACAAATAGATTATCGGCATTCACCTCATAATCGGGCTGGCTACGTCCAAATAAAGGAATAGAAGGGTCGCCCTGAAGCACTAATTGCTGTACTTGTGAAATATGCATTTCCCAGGCCGACTCACCGAGACGCTCTATAAATCGTCGTTCTGCTTCTACCTTGGCTGCACCCAGCGATTGGTCTATCCAGGCACTATCGCCGAACGCGACTTCGTAAAATCGGTCAGAATACTGCTTGAGTGTGCTAGAGATTCCAATTGAGCTATGAGCCATCACGTGCAATGCTCCCCGATCAGCTGTGCGAATCCAATCTTCGCCAAAAGTAAGTGTAGTGCTAAAAACATTGCCTGCATTACAGCCATTCAGCAGAATAGCCGGATATTTTCCTTTATTGCGGTAGCCAAATTCATCATTGGATACAAAACCAATATCAATATCGGTAACTGTAGCAGAAGAGTGTCCAAAGAATGTGATGAGCGAAAGTCCTTGGTTCACTTCTTCGGCAATATTGATAAACTCAGAAGCTCCGTTGGTTCTTTTTTGCTGAGTAGCTACTTGTCCTCCTAAAAAATCCCTTTCGGCTATCGCCAAAAAATTATCTACGTAATTAGCAAAAAGGGTTAGTTCAAAGGAAGATACTCCTCCACTCAAATGTACCAAGTGCTTGTTCCAGAGCGCTTCTCGCGTACTGCTTTCTTGATAGTCATCCGCTAGGATACGACTTTCGTCTTCTTTTACCTTATCTAAATAATTAGCCACCTCTTGAGCGGTATTGGCATTGACCCGTCCGGTGGGTATCGCGGCTCCAATACCATCACTGCCCCGCAAGCCGGTTGTAAACACAATATCTGATCCGGGCATGCCTCCTGGTGGGATGTAATCATTCACCTCAAAGGTAGCTGGATCGCGACGATGATAGTTGAAATTAACGGTCAACCCTTTTCCAATCAGCAGTAAATACTCCGGGTTTCCTACCGAAAGCATGTAATCAGCAAAGCGACGGACAGACAGTGGCGTAATCTCTCCGTAGCTGAATAGATTGTAGAGTTGCTCAATATTCACTAATAAAGGTTGATGTCCGGTACCCATCCGATAGTCATAGTACGCCCGGATAGGATCACTGTACGCTCCCGCCGGTTGTCGTAAGTCAGCATGACCAATCATTAAAAACCGAGCTGACTCTTCCAGGGCAGGCATTGTTACTCGTTGTATGTTGGTCACCGTCCGTACTTCAGCCAAAAGTAGTTGGCGAGATACGTTAGTATTAGGGATAATAGCCGAGAGCGTACTTCCGGCAGTAGTATAACCAATAATTTCGGCGTCATTCGGCTCAGTCACCTCCCAGACCTGAGCATTCACTGGTGGGTTTGTTACTTCCAGATACGATTTTCCATTCGTATTTTCAGCTAAATTAATCTTCAGATTCTGACTTTGAGCATCTGGCTGCTGGGCGTAGGTAAGTTCAGCTAAAGCTAATGAGATATTATCGGCTCTACCGTCTATTCCATTGGGAGTCAGGCGGATTACCATCTGATCGCTACCTACATCTGACCATTCTAACGTTGTATCAATCCGGTAGCTATCGTAGAAACTGAATTCCGCAGTAGTCAGTGTCCGTAAAGAACCCGAAGTACTGCCTACCTGGACAGTCACATTATGTACTTGATTGTTGCGCCCCGTAAGCACCAGTTGAAGGCGCGGTTGAGGCCCACTGCTTACAGTATTGCTTACCGGAATAGTGTAGTCTGCGGAATTACCTTGCTGGATGCGACTACCGGTCCAGCCCTCACCATAATCAAAAATACTTAATCGGGTGGTAGCCCGAGTGGATGAACCTACCGGATACTGCCGCCCTTGTTCATATTCTTCCGACAGGATTAATCGTTCAACTTTAAGATGGTAAGCTTCAGCGGGTAGACCATCCACATTATTCTCTGAAAATGCATTGGCTCGCTTACCCACCCCAGCATCTAACCGCCAGGTAAGAAAGTACGCTGTGGTATCGGAATAAAGATTGTAGTAAGGATGAGGTTGCGCCTCACGATCGCTGTAAAGATCAGCATCCTGCGTGCCGTCATTCCGTTGACCATAAAAGCGGATATAATCATCTTGATTAAAGCGAGCATCCTGTTGTCCTCTAACTTCAATGGCCTGCTCTGCCCCTCGAAAGAAGAGCTGAATACGGCGGGGATCAACCGAGGCTACCGGAAACCCAGCTTGCTGTAATGTGGCGTAGTCAACCTGATAAATCCCATCTTCCCCAATCGGAATTTTGTAATACTGCTGGTTATTGACGATCCATTCATTACCAAATTGCTGCGAATAAGTGCTAGGAGCTAGGAGCAGGGTGCAGGGTGCAAAAGCTGCAATAAACTTTATGAGAAATTGTAGCTTACTCATTTCCTCTTTCCTTACCGAAACCTAACCTGAGGGAAAATACGTGAGAGTACAGCGATTCGGACTGATCGCCAATATCAGTGAGGGCGTAATCGATCTGTAACCTTCCCAAAAGCACCCCAACTCCAAAATCAGGCTGATACGTTTGGTAAGTACTTCCGTCAAAGTCTTTCACTTGCTGTACATTGCCTACACCTGCCCGAAGAAAAACCATTTGTTCATAATCTAACTCTAAGCCTGCCGATGGATCAATTGAGGTAATATCGGAGCCAACCAGCACGTTACGTTGCCCGTCAAAAGTAAAAGTAGCATCTACCGTAGCCAGCACACCAAGACGTTTTTGCCAAAACCGCTGCGACTTTGCTATTCCTAGGGTTGCTCTAGGCAGAGTAAGCTCAATTGAGTTATCCGGTATCTGGTTACCTGTCTGCGTGTAAATATCAATAACTAATTCAGAATTATGCGACCAAGCATTAAACGTACCCGTAATGTCGTGCAGCATCAGTCCGAATTGCCAGCCGGGCAGTCGGTATTGTGCTCCAACATCTAACCCAAAGCCCCAGGCATTAGCGAAGTTGCCTACGTTGCGATGAACTACTTTAAAATTTACTCCTAATTGCAAGCGAGGAACAGCGCGTAACCGCCGGGCGTAAGAAAAAAGAAAAGCGTAATCAGCCGCGGAGAAAAATCGAATTCGGTCATAATTAATACGTCCGTTGGCATCGTACAGGAAGCGGGTATCTGGAATATCGTCTACTGCAAAACGAATCACCGAAACCCCTAGGCTGCTTAGCGAGTCAATGCGGGTGGCAAACGCGCCGTAATCGAAATTAGCAATACCAGCAAAGTACTCGGCGTGCATCAACGAGGCTTCGTAAGGATTCTCGAGGCTGGCTAAACCCGCCGGATTCCAATAGCCAGAGGTGACATCCGAGACCACAGCGGTTTGGGTACCGGCCATCCCCAATCCTCGACCGCCAATACCGATGGCTAAAAACTCGTTGCTGTACTTGGGAGTGCGGATTTGAGCTTGCAAAGAGCATGCGAGCAAGCAGAGAAGAAAGCTTCCTAATACCTTCGGTTGCATGAAATGGAATTAGCTAATTACTTCCAAACTAACGACTTACATCCGAAAAACAATCCGATCGTCAGATTGACTTACGTAAGGTTCTTAGTGGCTAATGAGTAACTTTTTTTGGTGAGAATTACTAAAGAGGATTGGGATTGCACTATGCCAAAAAAGGCTTGTTTTTTCCTAAGCTAAACATTAATGAGTGTCTCCAACTGTACTTTAGGCCTTGATGTGCTTTTTAGGTCGAATTAAGATAAAGCAGTCTGATATCCTACAGTTGCAGATGCTCGGCCCGCACATGATCTTTCAAAAAGACTCGGGCTTTGGTATCAAAGTCTTCGGTCGATTCAGTAGTGTAGTATTTTCTGGTTCCGTGCTGGGTGCAACGAGCTTTCATCTCAGGATGCTTAGCCAGATAATTCACTAAGCTGCGAGCTACAATCTCCCCTTGGGAAATTAATTGAATACGGGGTGATAAGAACCGAGCAATCTGATGCGCCAATAGAGGATAATGGGTACAGGCCAACAAAATAGTATCAATATCTGGAGAATGAGATAGCAGGCGTTCAATATGCTGCCGGATAAAATACTCGGCACCTATGGTGTTATGCTCATTATTCTCCACCAACGGCACCCACATGGGACAAGCCTCCTGGTAAATCTTTACTTCAGGGAAGAACTTGCTAATCTCAATAGGGTAGGATTCGGAATTAACCGTACCCTGGGTAGCGAAGATCCCTACGTGACCACTCTTAGAGTAAGAGCCAATTATTTCAGTAGTAGGGCGAATCACTCCCAGCACCCGGCGTGAACCGTTGAGTTCGGGCAAATCACGCTGCTGAATAGTCCGTAGGGCTTTGGCGGAAGCGGTATTACAAGCTAGAATCACCAAGTTGCAGCCCCTATCAAACAAGTGCCGTACACACTCCAGCGTATAGTGATACACTACATCGTAGGAGCGAATACCGTAGGGGTTACGAGCATTATCGCCCAAATAAATGTAATCGTACTCCGGCAGTTGCTTTACCAACTGCTGAAAAATAGTAAGTCCGCCATAACCGGAGTCAAATACCCCAATGGGCCCCGATGGATAATTCATTCCTAATTATTTAACTCACTTTAAGAGTGAAAGAATAACTGATAACAACCCTGCTAACGGAAATACTTGGAAAGCCCCCCCTTGGGAAAAGAGGGTTAGGGGTCTTTATACCATTCCAATTTTACTTATATAGTTATCATCAACTTCTTTTCTGTACTAATCACAGCTATCGTGCCAGCATTTTTAAAAGCAAGAAATGCCGCTATTATCCTGAAAAAGTCACTGAGGTTAAATTACCGATGCTCAGTTGGAGCGTAGCGTTTTCGCCACTGTTCCATCATGTAAACGTTGATGTCCCACTGGTCGGCGAGGGGCTGTTGAGTGTAGGGAACGATAGCCAGATAGTGAGGTGGGCCAAATTCGGTGGTCATGGTTAGGGATTTGCCTTGGTCAACATGATTTTTCACTACCTGATCCCACCAGGCCCAATGAGCGTTCACTGCTTCAGCCCACTCGGGAGCGCGGGGGTCGGTTACCTGCGGGCTTTCAGCGTGACCAATACGAGAATGCACGTGACCGGTACGCTCCAGTGCTAATCGCACAGTTGCTTCCTGGTCTTGAAGTAGCGATTCGTGCACATTACACCAGTGCGATATGTCCAATGTGAGTTGAAGCTTAGAATCAGCTTGTAAGAATTCTCTGGCAATGTGAGCAGCAAAGAGCATCCGACCTCGGTGAGTTTCGTGGTAAACAGGTATTCCGCTAGCTTCCGATACTTGAGTAGTGAAGTCAATCAATTGTCGATTCTGCTCGAAGCTGAAGTAGTCGCGGCCGGAATGGCAGTTAATAAACGCTGGTTTCTGTTGAGCCGCTAACTCTACCGATGCCTGAAATTGGGATTGATGTTTTTCAAAAAAACTATCGCCTCCAGCAGCCAAGATCCCGTAGCTTAACTGATATTTTTCCAATGCTGCTAATAAGGCCTCTTGATCTTTCTTAGCGGAAGGAAACCATACTTCTACTCCATCGTAACCTACTTCCTTCGCTTCAGCACAGAACGTATCAACTGATCCCGGGAAGCCCCAATCCGTAGCAAATATCTTCAATGAAAAGTCAGTAGGAATGGTAAAAGTAGGACGGAATTCACTTTCAAGATGAGGGTCATCATTCAGAAAGAATCCACCACTGAGCAGAGTGGAATTGTTAAGAAAAGTTCTTCGGTTGATGTTCATACTTTCTTGTCATTGAACTAATGTCTATACGTCGGTAAGAGGAGAGTATAAAGATCAGTGTATTTTTGTTTCTTAGCCTATAGACTACACTTTAAGTAGACGGTTTTTTGTTAGTATTTAATAGCTCGTGCCACTTTATTAAGTAGTTCGTTGCAATCCATTTCCTGATGATTAGAAAGAATTAGTATACCAATTTTTGGTTCTGTGAACAACACCATTAGTGAACTGTACCCTAAGTCTAGTCCATCGTGGAAGACCATTTTTCCGTTGCTGAGCGATTTTGTAAACCAACCTAATCCTATAAAGCCATCTTCTTTAGTGTCAATTCGAGGAGTTGTTAGTAGGGCATAGATTGAGCTCGATAGTGGTTCAAAATCCTGGTACTGGCCATCCTTCAAATTGAATATCATCCAACGGTTCATATCCTCAATAGATGTAAACAAGTTTCCGCTAGGGCTAAACTGACGGTTGTAAGGAAACCTTTCTGTTTTCTTGTACGGGTGGTCTGCATAAGGCTGGGCAATTTCAGATTCGCTGAAATCTGACAGTATGTATGAGGTTCTGGTCATACCCAAGGGCTGAAAGAGATTAGTGTTCATGTATTCCTCAAACGGCGTATGGGTAACTTTCGCTATAACCTCACCCAAAACCTCAAAACCAACGTTACTATAACCGTATTTCTTCCCTGGTTTAGCATTCAATTCCAGATCTGAAAGCGACTTGATATGATTTTCCAGTGCATCATCGGTCAAGTCTACGTTTTCGTATTCATAGTCATCCGGTGAGCTCACGCTCGGTAATCCTGATGTATGGGTCAATAAATGCTCAATTGTAATTTGGTCATTGAATTTTGAATTAACTGTGAAGTAGGGGAGATATTCAACAACCGGAGCCTTAATATCAATTTTACCCTGTTGATTCAGTATCATAATCGCCGTTGCAACAAAAGGCTTGGCTACCGAAGCAATATTATAGATCGATTTCTCTTTAGCATCAACCAGGCTACCGCTGTCGTCTCCTTTCACGGTTCTCTTTCCATAAAGTACAGAGTCGCGATAGACCACTCCCACTGCCACACTCGGAATATTATTATCAGCGATATACTGGCGGATTAGACTATCAATATTCTGAGTAAACTTAGCCTGACCTTTTACCGGATTGTTACTACATAAACCTGAGAGAATAATAACTAATAGATACCTCATTTTACTTCCAAAGAAATTTTATTTTCATTTGTATCCACAATCATAAGCTCTCCTTCTGTTCGAGGTTCTAACACCTCACCATTGAGCTTCCACTGAGTATACTTCCCAGTCGGAAAAGCCAGTTCCAGTGTCCAGGATTGAGTCTGACTAATTTGAAGTTGCAATCCTTCTTTCTGTTGAGTGTAAGATACATTTAGTTGGTTATCACCAATAATTACATTTTCAAGCTGAGCTTGTGGCCAAGTGGAAGGCATTTGGGGTTGAATGCGAACGGTTTGCTCGTAAGCTCGCGGACGAATGCCGAAGAACTGTTGCACGATAGGTACAGCGTAGCTGTAGAGATTCCAGGCCTGGGTCATCATCCCGTAGTCGGGCGATACTTCGTAGATGGAGCCAGGCAGGGCAAAGCCGAAAGTGCGAGTCATTCGCTGTAGGTAATCCAGCGCAGCGTCAGGGTTTCCGTAGTTGTTCTCGGCAATGGCTTGTACTCCGGTGGGTAGGGTCATCACGGCGCCAGTGTAGGAAAATACTTTCTTGTTCAGCGTAAACGATCCGGCATCCTGTCCGGCGGTTTCGTCGCGGTCGATACCGGTGACAAAAACGCCGAACGGGTTTACAAACTGGCTTCCGGTTTTGAGGGCGACCTTTGCTTTAGCCGAGTCGGCAATGCCCATTTCCATCGGGGTGTTTACCACCCAGTTGTGGTGCATTACAAAGCCCTGTTTTTGTTGAGGGGGATAGTTGGCAATTCGAGCTTTGGTCCGCTTTAACTCTTCCACCGCCCAAGGTTTATTCAAAGTGTCGGCCCGGATAATGGCATCGTCGATCAGGTGGAGTGCCTGTTCGGTTGTGCCGATAAAGTCGGCGTAGGAGTTGGCTTCAGCCACCCAAAAGTCGGTATTGATTTCCTGGCGAAGCCGCTCAGCGGTTTGGGTGTATTGTTGGATGGATGCTTCGTCGCCCAGTACTTTGGCCATTTTTGCCGCATCAGCGAAGGCCTGTTGGGTATACACCGCCACGTCAATCATTTCACTATCCAGTCCGTGGATTTCCATCATCCCAAAACCGTCGGGCAGCAAGTTACCGTCGGCATCTCGCGCCTGCATCAGCCACTCCAATCCTTTCTGCACTACCGGATAGTATTTTTCCAGAAAACTTCGGTCGCCAGTCCACTTAAATACCTTCCAGATGAGGGTAGCAAACTGCGGGGTTTCGTTAATATTGCCGGGATTGAATACAGCCCCATTGGTAGATACTTCGTGCACAATCCGTCCGTTACCGTTGGTTTCTTCCGAGATGCGGTGCAGTAAATCGATGGTGCTGTACACTAAATCTACCTGACCTACAGCTAAGGCGCCCTGCAAGGTATATTCGCTATCCACCCCAAACCACCAGGGGTAATCGGGAATTCCCGCCGAGATGCCGCGCCCCGTCTCCGGCACATCGCGAATGAGCCAATCGGTGTTGTACTTCACCCATCGGAAAGCCTGTTCTAGATTTTTATCAGGAATGGTGAGTTTAGATTTCTTGGCAATACTCTGGTAGCGTTCTTTTTTAGTCTTTAGCAATACTTCCGCCTGCTGTTGCACTTCAGTATAGGTAGCTTCGGCTGCTTCCTGCGATTGGTAAGATCCGGCAATGGTGATCGGCAAATGGATCTCGCCACTAGCGGGAATCTCTAGGGAGTAGCGAATTGAAGCGGCTACGCCCTGCCCCTTAGGTTCGTACTGGCAGTGTTCACTTTCCTGTAAAGCATGTGATTGGGAAGTTACACTGGAGCCAAACAAGGTGTACCATTCGTTTAGGTTATCTTTTGCTACCCAGCCTTTAAGTTCTTTCTTCCAACTGGCTATATCGGTAGTATCCAGCATATTGGTTCGTTCCCCTAACCAAACAGGTCGCAAATCAGCGTAACCGGTAAAATCAAAGTCTACTGTTTTGGCTTCATCACCTTGATTAGCAAAAGTAAACTGAATAACCACCGCTTCCTGTCCATCAGGCACAAACTGAAAGCGTTCTACGCGTAGATTAGCCGGAGTGGAAGCGTAAACGTGTAGGTTGGCGAAGGGATAATTAATAAACGTGTCAGCTTCGGCCAGGCAGAACGACTGTCCATCGCTAGTGATAGATGCGTTAAAACCGTCCATTAATTTAATCGGATGATTCCAGATACCACCCATCTCTCCCGCCACGTGCCAACCCAAATCGGGAAATTGCCCGTTCTGATGACCCACCATATACACTCGGTCTCCGGCCGTAACGAAGGGTGAGTTTAGGTATTCCTTTCGTCCCGGAATGGATTCGGTATCGGCTACAATGCTTGACAAGCTAGTTACTTCGGGGGAGGGCTGGCATTGAGATAGTATAAAAGCAACGGGAAATAGCCAGGCTGGTAGACGTTGTAGTGGCGAGATCATAATAGATTAGGCTAAAGCTAATTTTGGTGACTCAAAGTACATAATCTATCCTAATTCTGGTAGAATCAATTATTTTCTGAATCAAATGATAATTAATGCAAGCGGACAAATTTGCCGACGCTCACTTCTTCTAACCGGGAAAAATACCGGAATTATTGTAAGTTAGAGGTTCAGACAAGAATAATCGAAAAGCAATTTCAAATACCTAACCTATGACTAGAAGACTATTTCCGCTGTTTGCCCTCCTAATTGTATCTGTGCTTTTTATTCAGGCGGATGATCCGAAGATGAAGAAGATTTTTAACGGCAAAAGCCTTAAGGGATGGGTAGAGCCAGAGAACAACATTTGGTGGTCGGTCGAAGATGGCATCCTAAAAGTGAAGAGTGGCCCCGACCAAACCGGATCAATTCTGTGGACGAAAAAGGAATACGAAGACTTTGTGGTGCAGGCCGATTTTAAGATGGGGGAAGGCACCGTAGACTCGGGCATCTTCCTGCGACACGATAGTCAGCAAATTCAGATTGGCGAATCAGGTTCGCTGAAGCGGGATATGACCGGCTCGCCCTATATTCCGGGTAAGGGCTATCCGGTAGAAGCCGAAGGCGTGGCTGAGCTGCTGAAAATGGACGACTGGAATACCATAAAAGCCCAGGCGGTCGGTAATAAGTATACCGTGTGGCTTAACGGTCAGGAAGTGATGAACTACACCTCCGAGAACGCCAGCGAAAAAGGCCCTATCGGCATACAGCTGCACCCCAACCGCGATATGAGTATTGAGTATCGTAACATTATGGCGGCGGAATTATAGGTATGGCTCGTGAGGATTCCACTAGATTGCAGTTTAGGTATGCTAGTTTCGCGATATATTTGGCTATTACCTCATTTCTGATTTTTAGCGAATGTACTTCGCCTCGAGATTCCCAGTTACATAATTTATCGTCAGAGGAAGAAAATAAGCACTACGTCATTCTGATGGGTGGGCAATCCAATATGGTGGGTCAAGGGCGGGTAGCTGACTTGGATACAGTGAATATTCCCGATCATATTACCTACTTCAACCGCGGAATGAATCCGAACTTTAGTCAGGATTCGGCAAAGTTCGGTCCCGAAATAGGACTGAGCCAGATACTGCATCAACACTTCCCTAATTCTAACTTTATCTTGGCTAAATATGCCATTGGCGGAGCGTCGCTACTAGATTGGGCACCAAACTATGATTCTGTGCAGGCAGTGGTTACCGGAAATGCCCGTTTTGGTGCTATGTACGATTCCTTGTGGAAGTACGTAGATCAGGCTACGACCAATGAAACTACTGAAATTATGGCACTACTGTGGATGCAGGGCGAGCGCGATGCTCGTATTCCCGAAGCTGGGGTAGATTATTATCTGCACTTTAAAACCTTTATTGAACGCATTCGTCAAGATGCTAATCGACCGAATTTGCCGATTATTTTCGGCTTAGTAAATCCAGACCCAAACCGATACGCCGCGGTAGATACAGTACAAGCAGCCCAACGGCGTATTGCTAACGAAATGGATTACGTCTGGATGATTGATACCTCCAACCTTGGTAAATGGGATGACCAGGTTCACTATAACACAGCTGGTCAACTAGAACTAGGTCGCCGATTTGGTAACGCTCTAGTAGAACAGTGGAAAACTCCGGCTAGAAAATAGCAAATATTGTTTGGAAGCCCGTAGTGAGATCAGCCAGTCGATCTGCGCTTATTCCATAGGTAATGATTTCATGCTGAATTACGAATGTGATAGCACCAGCTACATAGCCCATCAGTGCCAGAAAACTCACTCGGCGGACGTACCACATAAAGTTGATTTTCTCAATACCCATAGCGGCTACACCCGCGGCTGAACCAATAATTAGAATGCTTCCTCCTGTACCAGCACAGTAAGCCAGAAATTCCCAAAAGGTGTGATCAGTAGGGTAATCTACGCCGTACATCCGCATCATAGCAGCCACCAAAGGAACATTATCTACGATAGAAGAGAACACACCTACCAGTAAGTTGATGACATAGAAATTTCCTACGTTACTATCCAGATAATTGGCAACAATGGCTAATTGTCCCGCTGACTGAAGAGCTCCGACACACAATAAGATTCCCAGAAAGAATAAAACGGTAGAAGTATCCACTTTCCGCAAGGCTATTAGTACCGAAAAATGGGTTTTCAAATCTTCATTCTTGCGATGGTGAATAATCTCAATGGTAGTCCAAAGAAAACCTAAACCGAGCAAAATGCCCATATAGGGCGGAAGATGGGTTACCAATTTGAATACTGGTACAAAAATTAGAACTAGCACCCCTAGAATCAAGACCAACTTTCGCTCAAGTGGCGTCGACTTTAAGGTTATTTCTTCTCCATCTGGTGCTTTTTGCTGGATTTTTTTTCCGGAGGTGCGAGAAAGATAGAGTAACGGAAATAACATACATACCAAGCTGGGTAAGAATAACTTAGTAATCACGTTTTGAGGCGTGATCTGGCCACCAATCCAGAGCATAGTGGTGGTAACATCGCCAATGGGAGTGAAAGCCCCTCCCGCATTGGCTGAGATTACTACTACGCAAGCGTATAACCAGCGCTCATGCTTATCATCCACTAGTTTACGAAGTAGCGAAACCAGCACAATAGTCGTAGTCAGGTTATCTAAAATGCCCGATAAGACAAACGCTAAGATAGCCATAATCCAGAGCAACTTGCGGGAACTGTCGGTTCTAATTCGGCTAACAATTAGTTCAAAACCATCATGGGAGTCAATAATCTCCACAATGGTCATGGCTCCTAGTAGAAAGAAAAGAATGCTGGCTATCTCGCTAATATGGTGAGTAAGTTGCTCTGCTACCATTTCACTATCCGGTACTTGCAGCACATAAACTGTCCAACACAAGACTCCAGCCAGTAGGGCAGTAGCAGCTTTATTGATATGAAGCGAGTGCTCCAATGTTATAACCAAGTAGCCTATCAGAAATATAACAATCATCCAGATCATCACCCACCTATTTTATCACTAAAACACAAATAATTATTTGAATAATAGCAAATATAGATAAGCAATATTTGGCATAACTGATCATTAGACCAGAAATGGTACTTACTACGGAAAATCTATAATATCAATATTTTATGCTAATGAAATAGTCTCGCTAGGTTAAGAGTGCTATGATGGAAAACTAGAAGTTAACCCAAAAAGATGGGCCAAAGTAAACGCTAGACTATTATCGATAAAGCTACACCATTGCTTCTTTGGGTAAGATTAATTTCTTTTCGCTGTTCTTTAGAGTAGCTTCCTGCATCTTAACTTTTACTCTTAGTGCCTGAATTCCCTCTACTCCCTGCACCTTTTCCAGAGATAACTCTTCGATCTTAGGCTCAATGTACCCCTCTTGGGCAAGGTAATTCAAGAATTGTAGGTACTGGGCTTTATCCTTTTCGTCCAAATAAGCAATAGCAATATGCCCAGCCAGGGTCAAACGCTCGTTTTTACCCGCTACATAAGCTTTATCAATCCGCTTTTTAATTATCTCGTAACGTACATTGTATACTCCTTCTACGTCGAACTTCTTCTCATCATTGCGGAACTGGATATTCAGCGTATTGCTGTAAACAAAGATGAGTTGAGCTGTGGACAAAGGCATCGGTAATTTTTCTTTATCTCTTTCTAGTAGACGCACCATATTACACATAGATATAAGCTGCCACAACCGGAAATTCTTGATATACGACTCCGAAAATTTGCGCCCTTGTAATAGCGACTGCCCGAGGTACATATTATACTCAATACCATCGGTCTTGTAGAGCTCAAAGTAGTGCGGTAGTGTTTGCTGTAGTGTTACTTCTTCCTCTTCTATAAACTGGGCTACCGCTTGATTAATCTGACTGACAGTCAGCTCAAAGGCTTTTCGTCTTTCGTAAACAATACCTACTTGTGAGTCAATTTGCTGAAAATAATGCTGAATAGGATTTCCTACCGTAGTAGGATGCTCGTGAGCCATTTGCTGAAGCAGAGGATGTACTTCCTGCATGAGGAAACTGTTTACCTGCGTTTCATCGCTAGAGAAAAAGCTGTTAACGATTTTCTTTTTCCATCTTTTTGCTTCCGAAGCAATCATACCCAAAAGGGGGAAATCCATCTGTCGCTGGCACTCCTTTAATGTATCGACCAACAACTCTAAGTTTTTATTCATATCGATCTGAATAGCCTCACTGCGAGCCCGAGATGAACCCACAATATCGAACTGCCCAAATAGTGGATGCACATCTGGGAAGCTAATATCCATATCAATATGTTTTTTCTTATGGAATAAAGCCATCTTAGCAACCTGCCGAAACTTCCAGTCTACGCTCGGATGAATAGAGGTAAACTCCTTTTGCATAAAGACACTGATACTATTTTCTATCTCCCGCTGAAAGCGATTTAGACCAATTTTAACCAGCGAAATAATTTCTCCAATACGGAATAAGGTGAAAGCACTTAATGGCGCTTGTGAATTTGATCCCAACTCAATAATTGCCAGAACTTCACCTTGTTTATCGATTACCGGAACTAGGATAAGAGAAGTAAGACCTTGGTTAATCAGTACCTGCTCAACTAACGTTACCGGTTCTTCATTCAGATTACGACAGACAATAGTTTCTTTCGTATGAAATGCTTTTTCGTATACTGAGCCCTCTACTAGAATAGGGTGTTGTTCCAATAGTCTAGCCGATTGAGAGCGCGATAAAATACTCATCTCTGCCATCTTTTCATTCCAGTCAGGCATCATGGCGGGGACAATACCCGACATAATATGCTCTGAGTTTAGAAACGACCTTATCTGTTGCTCAGTAAAGCGAACCTGAATAGGAAGATCCGTAAGATCCTCTAGGTCACTAATTCGCTCTCGTAACCGGGACAGTATCTCCATCTCGGTAACATCTTCAAATAGCACGAAGCTCATGCCTTCGAAAGCAAAACTTTCCGGAGGGAACTGCTCGAGCCATCGCTTAGGATCATCGTAGTTGTTTAATAAGCTCTGTAGTATCTCGTCAGTTATTGGCTTGAGTGGTTCTTTTTCTATAATTCTGATACTATCTAGGTAAACCGAAGAACGGTAGTGTTTTTCCAGACCAGTCTTGCGGTGACGCAGCGTAAAGGTTTCAGAAAAATCGAGGTCTACTTTTCGGTGGTAGCAAGTAGCTAAAATGAGACGGGCAGCATGAAGTATGGGAAAAAAAGAGGGAGACATATTCTCGCAGTTATTCAGCCGAATCTCGTATTCTTCACTGGCAAACAACTGCTTTAGAGCCGGAGTCTGATAAATGAAATTTTGTCCGAATGGAGTGCCGACAAAGCCCAAAATACCTTGTTGGGAGAAAAGGGGGAAGTAGTATGCCAACAGATGCTCCAGATCAGCATTATACTCTTCCTTTTGGTTATTGTTAGTAGCTAGCGATTCCAGGTGCTTGAATTTCTTCATCACTTCCTGGTATACCATGTCCGACATGGCCGATTTCTTAGAAAAGCTTTCTACCCGCTCAATCAGCGGATCAAAGCTTATTTTTACTTCATAGGGAAAGTTATTGCCCATAGGCAGATTTTCCACAAATTCAGCGAGAGGTATATAATGCTGTTTCATAGGTATGCAATGATGTGAAGGTAGTTATATCATGAGTCGTATAATCGTCCGAAATATTGCTCTTACAACAGTCACAAATCAGCGGCAATACTTTGGTTAGTATAGTTTTACGGATTATTTCCAAGTTAGATTACTACGAATTAGAACTATCTACAACCGACTTGACAACTTTTATAATCTTGATTTCAGAATATTTTATTTTAGTAGCTCAATGAATATCCGGAATTATACTTGAGGCATTATCTTTAGACAGTGAAAAAGCCAATGTTGAAGAAAATATTCGTGGTAGGCGCACCTCGCTCAGGTACTACGCTAACCCAGTCAATTCTAGCAGCTCATCCGCTTGTATACTCTACACGGGAAACACACTTGATTGTTAACATGCGGCGCAATGGGTCTAAATTCAAGTTTCTAGATCATATACGACTAGATCCCAACCGGGTGCAGCAGGCTATTGAGTATTTGAGGGACCGTTGTCCAGAGCGCCATCAACAATTTCAGATACAACAGCCCTATTGCCGTAGGTTATCCGATAGTATTCGTTTACTCAATCAACTCTATACAGCGGCCGCCCAAGCACGAAACAAGATATATTGGGTCGAGAAATCGCCCGAGCATGTAGGCTATATTTATCCAATTAGTCGTCATATAGAATCACCTATTTTCATTCATACTATCCGTGATCCTCGGGATAATATTGCTTCGCTCTACGATGTTGGGCAAACATATCCCAAAAGCTGGAAGAACCGGCAGACTTTGCAGCGGTGTATTGACACCTACCAACTTTATCTTTCCAAAAGTATGCCCCATCTCAATCGAGAGCACCACTTCTTCTTGGTATATGACCATCTCATTGAGAATCCCGAACAGCAGATACGATCATTATTATCATTTACTGGGTTAGATGACTTTTTTCCAGATATCCATCAAATCGACTCAGGAAATCACACCATCTCAGGGAAGGACGAGTTTTGGAAAAAAGAACATAGGGCAGGTATCCAAGACACTCGCCTATTAAAGTATCATCGTTTGTTCAACAAAAAACAAAAAGAGCAAATTGAGGATCAAACATCGCGTATTTATCAGCAAATCATTACCAAATTGACTATGCCTACTTTTACTTAAGCGATTACTGTCTATTTTAGCAGATTCAGGATTTCCCCCATGTCTATTTCTTACCCTATTCCAGTACTCTTAATAGCATTTAATCGCCCTGATACTACCCAGCAAGTTATCAATGCTATCCGAGAAGTCCGTCCGCAACGTTTATATGTAGCTGTTGATGGAGCGCGACCAGATAAACCTGGTGAATCAGAAATCTGCGAAGAAACTAAAAGTATCATTTTAAATACTATTGACTGGGACTGTCAGATAATTACCCTATTTCGAGAAGATAATTTAGGTTGTGCCCGAGGCGTTTCGGGTGCAATTACCTGGTTCTTTGAACAAGAAGAAATGGGTATTATCTTGGAAGATGACTGCTTACCTAGCCGTAGCTTCTTTGGTTATTGCCAAGAATTGCTTCATTATTATCAGAACGATGCACGAGTTATGCATATATCAGGCTTCAATATTCAGCTTGGAACAAGCCGCACCCCTTTCTCTTACTACTTCTCGCGATACGCTGAGGTATGGGGATGGGCTACGTGGCGTAGAGCTTGGCAGTGCTTTGATTTTGATATGAGCAGTCTTGCTGAGTTTATGGCGCAAAAAGGATTGGAAGCCACCTTTTGGGATAAAGGAGTGCAAAAACGCTGGATCAAGAATTTTAAACAAATTTTAAGCGAAGATCCGCCTACGGTGTGGGGCTACCGCTGGATGTACAGCATTTGGAAGGAAAATGGATTATGTATTACCCCTGATGTACCGCTCATTAAAAATATTGGTTTTGACGAAAGAGCAGTTCATACGAAATCCAAAAATCACAAGTTTGCTAATATTTACGCACAAGAAATGAAAACACTCCGGCATCCTTCCGTAGTCGTCCCAAACGAAGAGGCTGATACGCTTACTTCAGAACTACGTTATCAACCACCATTATTAAAGCGGGCACAGCTCAAAATAAGGCACATTGCTGCATCAAAGCTCGGGCTTTAGTATCTCATTCACGAATGGTGGTACTCTGATGCCAACCAAGAATAGGTCATATACAGTAGTATTACTACACACCTCGGTTCAATAGTCGATATTTGGCTCGACGATACTTATCCAGTAAATGATAACGGGTAAGAAGAGCTAACCCACTTACTTTTAATAAAGTGACGATGTGCCTTATATAATTGTACACTTGATATTCTAGACTGAAGTATTTCTTAGCAGTGAGAAGCCGTTCACGACTAGCAGCCTTCATTGCTCGAAAGCTATGACCCCCTAACAGATAAAAAGCTATTCTTCTTGGAAGAAATAAGATACCTGAGAGCGATTTTTTCTGAGTGTAATATATACTCAACCACTCATAAAATGCCCCCATTTCTCGCTCTAAAGGAAAGAGACCCACCGTTTTGAATACATCTCTTCTTGTAAACATAGTTTGATGACACATGGGCATAGATAAGTAGAAAGAGTACTTAGTTACGGGCTTACCCGCCTCATATCTAAAATTAGGTTTTTCAGAAGAGATATTAACGACTTTTCCGTAAACGATGTCTACTTTTTGCTGACTATTTGCTTGGGTAATAGAATGGTATACCTCATACAATATATGCTTGTTATAGAAGGTATCACCAGCGTTCATAAAATTAATATATTTCCCCTTAGCCAATAAAACTCCTTTATTCATAGCATCGTAAATTCCTTTATCGCCCTCACTCACAAGCACATCAACGTTGTCTCTATACTTACTAATAATGCTAATCGTTCGATCAGAAGAGCCTCCATCGATAATGATATACTCGTAGTCAGAATAATTCTGCTCAACTATACTTTCAATGGTACGTTCAATGTACTCCTCGGCATTGAACGCAACTGTAATAATAGAGAAAAAAGGCTCGCAATTGCTTTTACACATGTTCAAGAAATTACTGCCGATGTCTCTCGCAAATATCCAATAAAACGTATGGAGCTAACCCGTTGAATTCTCCCTTTTCGTATGTTTCTATTCATCACATGTTGTAATAAATAATTATCTATTATGCTTCTCTTTAATCTCTGCAAGATGCTCTGTTTTATCATCTTATACAATCTCCAGTATTCTTTTGCCAATCAGATGTAACCTTGGTTCAGTTCCCAAAGGGTAAAGAATTAGGGGCAGTATAATTTAAATGAAAGATAAGAAAGTTGAGGAATGGGTTACTTGAGTTTTTTTTAGAAAACTTGTGGAATGTATTGCACCGGATACACTTCGGGCAGTCTGGCTATTTTAAGAAGTAAATCGATGCAGAATTCTTTATAAACTAGCATCTACCTTTATAAAGTAACTACCCTTATTTTTCGGAAACATCACCGAATCAGGTATGCTATTGAAATGCCTTAATCCATTCATCTGGCAAAATTAGTCCCTTCTTTTCCTAATATATATTTTTAAATACATTTAGCTGGTTTACCTTTGATCACTCAAGCTGGTAACATAAACACCGCAGTCTCTACTACAAGAAGCGATTTAAAGTTTTACTAGTTGCTTGATCCAAACGTGAATGCAGAAGATGT
>CAKZYA010000065.1 GCA_937883755.1 uncultured Flammeovirgaceae bacterium
AATTCTGACTTTCAAATAGTTAATCCCATCAACTGCTTTTATCAGGGACGACTAACTAGTCTCTTATTCATCCTTCAGCGTGTGAGCAGGATTGATAAAGGCGGCTTTCAGGGTTTGATAGCTGATGGTAAAAGTGGCAATTAGTAGCACTGCCCCAATGGCTAGTAAGAATAGCCCAGCACTTAGCGGAATTTGATAAGCAAAGTTAGTAAGCCACTGTTGCATAACCCAATAGGCAAGCGGTACCGCTAATACACTAGCAATCAGAATCAGTATAAAGTAATTGCGAGTGAGGATAGTAATAATCTGAAAGAGTGAAGCTCCCAACACCTTCCGAATACCAATTTCTTTCTCTTTCTGTCGCGCCAGTAGCATTGCTAACCCATAGGAGCCTAAGCAAGAAACCAGAATTGCTAGAATAGCAAAGATACCGATGATCTGCCCAATGCGATTATCATCCTGGTAGAGTTCGCGCAGACTATCGTCCAGGAACGAGTACTCGAACGTTTTCTCCGGAAAGTACTCTTGCCACTTGGTTTCAGCAAAAGCGATCGCTTCTTTAAACTGTTGCCCTTGTAAACGTAACGAAAGTGTGGTAAACATCGGCACACCAATATCCATCACCATTGAACCAATCGGCATGTAAAGCGAAGTGTAGTGTACATCGCGAATGACACCAATTACTTTACCCACTTTACCTTCCAGTTCTATTTCTTTACCTAGTGCTTCTTCAGGGGTATCCCACTGAAATTCTTTTACTGCCGTTTCATTAATGATGAAGGCTTCCAGGTGATCAGTGCCTGCCTCTTGACTGAAGCTGCGTCCGGCAATTACTTCCAGCCCGTAGGTTTCTAAAAAGTCGTAGTCTACCGAGAAAGAAGGAACGTACAGCCGCCCTTCTGTATCCACTCCTTCCGGCTCTACTCGTCGAGATACCACGCCTACGCCGAATACCATTGCTGATAGGGTACTGGCCTCAATGCCCGGATGAGCCGTCAGTTCATTCTCCAGGGTATTTAATCGGCTTCGTAGTGCACCGTCTACTCCGCCGAAGATATTATTCAAATCCTGACTAAACAGCGGAACAGTCACAATAGCTTCCCGGTCGTAGCCAACCGGACGGTTTTCCAGATAATCAAGCTGACGAAAGATGATGACCGTACCCGAAATGAGGGCGATGGAAGCCGTAAACTGGAGGACGACTAATACGTGGCGTAATGACCAATGCCGACCCGGACGCACTACTGATCCGGCACTTCGCAGGGTCTTCATAATCTGCCATCGGCTAATATACAGTGCCGGATAACTTCCTCCCAGTATACCCGTCAGCAGAAATACTCCAACAAAAGTCAGTACTACCGACCACTCCAATAAGTCTTGCCAGGTAAAGCTCTTTTGGGTAAGAGAGTTGAACTCTGGTAAGCTTATAAAAATTAGTAATGACGCTAGTAGCAATGCCAAGAAACTCACCCACATAGATTCGCTCATAAACTGCCCGAACAGATGGATTCTACGCGCTCCCATCACCTTCCGCATTCCTACTTCTTTAGTACGTCGCACTGATTGAGCCGTAGCAATATTGATAAAGTTAAAGCAGGCGATCAGCAGTGTGAGTAAAGCGATGGCGGAGAAGATGTAGATATAACGTTTATCATTCGTTCCTTCCGGGCTTAAATATACATCTGGACTCAGATGGATATTGGTGATGGGTTGTAGCGAGAAGCTTTGCCCAATGTTGAGTTGCTCGGGAGCATGCTGGTCGAGTAAGCTAGCAAATCGCGCATCAACGGAGCTAGCTTCAGCCCCCTCATTCAGTCGGACATAGGTGTGAGAGTGAGAAATGACCCAATTCTTCGCTAGATTCTGGCGCATTATGGAATCACGAGCGGCAGGAGCCAGCGTGAACATACTCTCGTAGGGCACCAGCAGTGAAAAGTGCAGGTGAGCGTTATCCGGAAAGTCTTCGGCTACTCCTACCACTTGGTAAGGGTGATTGCCGTCTAATAATATTGTTTTTCCTACCACACTCCCCTCAGCTACAGCTTCAGTACTAAAATACTTTTCGGCGACCTCTCGGCTAAGCACCGCAGTATTTGGCTTAGCTAAGCGAGTTTGAGCATCGCCTGCCACAAAATCTAGCGAGAAAATATCCAGAAAAGTAGAGTCGACAAAGAATGCCTGATCTTCCTCAAAGTTAGTAAAGTTGTTAGCTTCTTCCGGCACTTGCACACTAATACTTCGGTTATACATGCGAGCTGCAGTTTCTACCTCAGGAAAGAAATCGGGCATTAGTGGGGCAATGGGTGGAGGGATCTGAGCGTAGTTATTACCACTAGTAGACTGGTACACTACCCGATACAACCGATCCTTTTCCGGGTGGAACTGATCGTAGCTTAGCTCATGCCGGACAAACAGAAAGATAAACAAGCAGCAGGTCATGCCGACCCCTAAGCCAACAACATTAATAAAAGTAAATACGCGGTACTTTGCTAAGTAGCGACTAGCGATTTTTAGGTAATTTCTTAACATGAGCGATGGAAGATTTACACCTGAAAGGTAAAAATAATACCCATAGAGCTACGCCCCCCAATTGGGGGGATATTTGTTACACTCTTAACGCTACTTTGTGGTTATTCTGCCTTAGAGCCTGCCGCCAGATCATAACTAGGATTAGAAATATACAAAAAATGTTGGGTAGCATTTGGCTATAGGGTTGATAATCAGGAAGGACATTTCCGGCAAATGCCGATAGCAGAGCACTAAAGGGTGAAATCATTTTGTAGATATGCTCGTAGAGCCACCATTTTTTTAGGTAAGCGTGAAGCCACAGGTACTTAACAATATCGTAGACTGTGACTAGCCCTAATGCTCCTACTGCTGAGTATACCAGGCCTGGATTCCAGTTAGCCTCTGCAACGTGAAGAAATGCTAGAAAAGCTAGCCCTAGAGTAAGAGCCAGAACTGCTATTGCGAAATCAATTGCGGGAGCTTTTCTTTCCCGGCGTCGAACAATTCTCCAGCCGGTATAACCGTTGTAGCCAGCCAGGAGGGTTAGGAGAAATAGAAATGGATCAGACCGGAAAAACAGCCACCCGAGAAATCCGGTGATGACCACTACGGACAACAGATACAAAAAGTAGCGTCCCCAGCGGACGTGAGTAGAAGTAGCCTTAGGAGCTAATAGTACGAATGTCCCTACAATTAGCCCTAACGTACCCGCCACTACATGAATGAGGATGTTGAATTGGTGAATCATTGCGAGAAATTATTTAGTTGAATATTCTTAAGTAAGTGGATAAATCCGGGGAGGTTAATAAAAAACTTTTGTCTGCTTACTTGCTGACTTGGACAAGAATGGGCTGAAGCTGGGTGATTTTCAAGGAAAAAGTGATGAGAGCCGTTGAGGAGTGACTAAAGCATTTCGTCACAAAAGGTTGGTAGTGAAGGCGGATAATACCTATTTTAGAAATTGGTATGCGTAAGTGGCTTAACAATCGATTCTTCTTTCATCTGCTAGCTCTGTTGGTGCTCTTTGCGGCTCATTTACTCACTGACTACGAGCCTATGCAGCAGAGAACCGGGGTTAATAAATACTCTCCCTACTTCTTTCTACTGCTGCTTTATGGCTGGATTGTTTTCCACAACATTGTGCTATTTGATGGCCTGTATCTGAAGGGGAAGAAACGGGCTTACTTTCGCTGGGCGACTTTGGCAATGGTAGCTTTCTCGGTGAATATGTTTTTCATCCTTCACTACGTATTCCAGTTAGAAAGTACTCTACCGAATATTCTTAATTTCTGGATTTATACGCTGCTAGGCTTGGGAGTATATATGACCTATCGCTATCTCAAAGAGCAATCCTCGAAGCCAACTGAACTGAAGGAAGCAGAAACAAAATCAACGGAAACTGAGTACTTCAGCTTTACAGCAGAAGGCCAAGCGTATCAACTTCCACTAGAAGCTATTTTGTACCTGGAAAGTCTGGAAAACTACGTGAAGATTCATACCCGCGAAAAGACTTACCTAGCCCGACTACCTCTAAAAGAGGCCGAGCAACGGCTCCCGAGCCCACTCTTTATCCGCGTAAGTCGCTCTCATATTCTCAATACCTCCCACATAAACACTCGCGACCCAGATTTCTTAAAAATCGGCGAACAGCAGTTTAAGATTGGAAAAGTATACAAGAAGTATGTTGAAGATCGATTAGCCTTGTGAGCAATGTTAGAACTTTGATTTCTATGAGAAACTATACTGAGTTAGCACTTTAATTCCGCTTCTTTTCATTAGTTCACTAGCGTTGAAATCTTTACATAACCCCGGAGTAAGGAGGTAGTCAAAAGTCATATTGCCTTCTTGAATTTCGCTATTGAAACTGTAATTAGTCACAAGATTATGCTTACCAGCTACCTCAGCCAAATCTAGATCATGCGTTGATATCATACCAAAGGCATTGAGTTCCTCTAGTTGTTTGATCAAGGAGAAACCTCCCCGATGGCGATCCTTGGAGTTAGTGCCTTTGAACATTTCATCTAGAAGAAAGAAGACGGGCTCTCCGCGCTGAATTAATTGCAAAAGCTGCTCAACTTTTCTTAACTCAGCATTAAATGAAGAAATACCCTCTTCTAAGTTATCCTGAGTACGCATACTGGTGAATAATTGCATAACAGTTAGCTCGGCTGTATTAGCACAGCACGGGGCACCCATCAATGCTAATACTATATTCACCCCAACGGTTCTCAGAAATGTGCTTTTTCCCGCCATATTAGACCCTGTAATCATTACAACATTATCTGAAGAGTTAAGATGAAAACTGTTACAGATTCTACTTTCCGTTTTTAGGAGAGGGTGTCCGAGTGATTCAAAATGGATAGTACAGGCACCATCCTTTATCTTCGGAAAGGTATAGCTTGGGTTTGAGTAAGAGAATCCAGCCAGACTATTTAACGTTTCAAACTCACCCACTGCCTCGGCCCATACCTTTAAATGCGAGGCGTTAGTTGTCTTCCATTTCTCGGCAGCGAGAATCCAGTAGATATCAATAAGCCAGAAAGTATTGATTATAGGATAAAACTGATTGCTAAGCGTGCCGGTGGTACCCTTTAGCTGCGCTATTCCTAATATCTTTTTCAACTTATTAATTTCCTTAGCTGCTGAATAGCTATTCTGATTAAAAGTCGCTTGAAGTTGTTGAAGTTGCTTAGCTTGAAAATTTCCAGTCTCAATTTTAAGAATGAGTGATTGATACCCTCCTAGTATTTTGACATTCTGATGAGTACTGTTGATAATCTCCTCAGCAATATCTTTTACACGCCTTAAGAATATGGAGTTGATAATTAGCAGTCCGACCAAAGGAAGGGTGTGAATGATAAAGTCTGATGCATATGCATACAGGAAATGATACAATAAAGCGAGCGTAGTTAGAACTCCTAAGGTGATACTTATTACCAAATATTTGTTCCGCTGAGGCAGTAGCTTCGCTGGCGTTTCTAACCAATCTATAAGTTTACGATAATCGCTCTTAGCGTTAGTGAAGTGCATCCCCGACGCTTGAAACTCCTGCCTCCACGCTAGTTGCGGTGACAGCTCCTTCACTGCTTCTTGCCTTTCTATTATTGCTTCCTTAGTTGCTGGCTCGGATAACCACTTGGCTAAGCACTCGTGCCCCGACTCAGTAGTAGCTCGATTGATTAGCTGATAGAGCGAGTGGTTTCCAAATACATCTAAGTCCGCTACGTACGGATGTATGGGTTTATTGAACGTTTGCCCGTCGGGAAATTGAGATAAATTGTTATGTAGTCGTTGGATCTCCTGCTCATTAATTTCCGCTAAGAAAGCTGCCTGTTTCTTTTGGTAGGCCACACTATTGTACTGCTTCATAAGTATAGCAAAACCAAACCCACCCATTAAAGCGACTATGAAAACTAAGATGATCACGCCCATTTGAGCGAAAAGCACAATGAGGAAAACCGAGAATACAAAGGCAACCAAGCGAGACCACGAAAGCTCTCTTAGTTTGTCGGATAACTTTTCTATGCTTATCTGATAAGTCTCCTTATTAGTTTGATAAATGTTCACGATAGTTGTTTAAAAGGATCAATGTTACTACGGAAGTATCAATGCAAAGAGTCAGTTTAGCAATTGTAGAGCTAAAGTGCTTGTTGAAGATACATCACTCATATAGATATTTCTGTAGAGGTAATTGTATTGGAGTATCTGCTAGCTGTAGCAGTAGTACTTCATACCCTACAAAAAATCTAT
>CAKZYA010000066.1 GCA_937883755.1 uncultured Flammeovirgaceae bacterium
TAAATACGGCTACCTATTCGCCATTAACAATGACTCTCTCCGGCTAATAGAGTATAAGCCTGAGTTACACTAAGTGAAGAAGATTAGTGCTCACTGTAAGCTGCGTTTCTAATCTATTAGCTAGTATAGCTCAGCCATTCTCCATCAGATAAGAGTGTATTAACAGTTATTTATTTGAACTATTTATGATTTCAATTTCATAAAAACGGGAAAATAGAATAAATCGTTGATTGTATCAAAACTATTCTGTATAATAGTAATGCTATTAATATGAATAGCAAGATTATCTAGAATACTTCATAATCTTTCAGTTCTAAAATTCATGAAAAAGCGATTCTCATCTGTAAGCTTAGCTACCACTGCACTCACTGTGCTATTAGTACTAGCTATGGGTGAAATCGCTCTGGGGAAAGTCACGCTTAGTAAAGAGACGAAGCTAACAATCTTGCTCAACGAAGCTAAGAACCCAGCTACTTATCACTGGTCAAGTGAGGATTTTAGGCAAAATAATATCTTCCTAAAACGAGCTAAGAAAAACAATCGGTTTGGTAAGACTTTTTTACATTACATTAATGCTCATTACCCCAAAGTTATTCATTCAGCCACTGCTGAATTAAGCCATTACCTATCCACGTTTACCAAACATTCCGGACTATTACTATCCCTCTGCTGCGTCTTGCAAATTTAAGATACAAGTACTTCAGGCTATATCAGTATGAATATTACTATGTATCAACTTTAATGCAGTAAAAATTATGGAATCTATCGTCACCGTTCCCAAAGAAATTATTGGTCAAGCTTCGTTTGCTTCTAACGAAGTGCTCAACAATCGTTTAGAAGTTGAAAGACGCAGGTGGAATCTGCAAAAATCCCTTTCATTGGGCAACTTATTTCGTCATAAAGTAACCATCACATATCAGCTGTACGATGGAATACCCCAGCGGGTAGTCACTACGGTTTGGGCAGTTACCGAACACTATGTTACGCTAAAAGGAGGAAGGATCATACCAGTTCACGCAATTCGGGAAGTTGAGTTGTAGAGAGTGAATTTTTTACGAGTTAAAGCGTATATTTTTTAGTCTAAGTTAGCCGGGCGAATTCACCCGGCTTTTTTTGCTTTTACAAAAAAGCTTCATTTATGCCGCCCAATTATAAAGTGTCTGTATAGGAAGTTCCTGGTAAGCCGTTTACATTAATTTTACCCATTATGCATTTTTAAAACTAGATAGTGCTTCTACAGATAATGTTGATACATTTAAAATCAAATTTTGAAATATTAAAAATTTGATTTAGTATTCTGTGCGAATAGGATTGGTCTTATTCAATAATCCCTTGCCTATGGCCGAGACGGAACTATGGAACTTGTTCAGACGGGGAGATCGCCAGGCGTTTGACCAGATATACTATCAGTACGTTCAGGATTTACTTAGTTACGGAGATAATATTACTTTCCGGAAAGACTTAGTGGAAGATTGCATACAGGAGACATTTGTTGAGCTTTGGAAGAAGCATAAGCAACTAGGGGCTACTGATTCTATTAAGTATTATCTATTTAAATGCCTCCGACGAAAGATTTATCGCTGTTTAGCGCAAGAGAATAAACGTTACGTACTTAGTCAGTCTGACATACCCGAGTTACTTATATCACCTTCCCCAGAAAAGACACTGATTACAACCCAAACGGAAGCTGCTCAGCAATCTAAAATACAGCAGTCTATTCATCAACTCCCACGTCGTCAGCGGGAAGCAATCTATCTTAGGTATTATAAAAATCTCAGCTTTCTAGAAGTAGCTGAAGTAATGGACATTTCGGTGAAAGCTACCTATAAGTTGATAGCTAAAGCGATTAAATCTTTGAGGAAACAATTGAATTTTTATCCATCTTCGGCTTCTATTCCTTTCTTAGCGCTCATACTACAGATCTGGCTATTCTAGTTTGGTTGTCATTTTTTCAACCAGAACCATAAATAGTAGAGAATGATAGCAATGAAAAAGCTATTTTATTAAGAAAAATATATTTATTTAAAAATAATCTGAGTAGGTAGGGGTAAAAATTGGTCATTATTGCATTTGGTAAGTAAAGCAACTATCCATCTGCTATGAAACCCTATCAAGAATACACGATTGAAGATTTCTTATTGGACGAGAACTTTGTAGCGTGGGTTAATCAATCTAATTCGGCTACCAAAATAGGTTTTTGGGACTCTTTTCTCACGGAGTATCCTGATCAGCGTACTAACGTGATCGAAGCACAGCGTATTTTAAGCACACTTCCTTTTGATACTGCTGGACGCCCTCCTGAAGTCGTAGCTCAGATAAAGAGGGACATTGATGCTCAAATTGATTATCGTAGCAAGGTATACATTCCCAAAAAGGTAAACTCTTGGCGTTGGTCTGTGGCTGCGGCAGTAACTTTACTACTGGTAAGTGCTACTATCTACTTTCTAAGAGCACCTAATGAGCAGTATCAATTAGTCGCGACTAACTACGGTGAAACAGAAAAAGTAGACCTTCCGGATGGTACCCAGGTAGTTTTAAATGCCAATTCTAAGCTACGATATGCTTTAGCGGAAGAAGGTAATGCCCCTCGCGAAGTTTGGTTAGAAGGTGAAGCTTTCTTTTCAGTAACTCACATGGTAGATAATAAAAAGTTTTTGGTGCACACCAGTAACCTTACGGTAGAAGTGCTAGGAACTGAATTCAACGTTAATGACCGGCGAGGTAAAACTAGTGTTGTGCTAAGTTCAGGTAAGGTGAAATTAGCCATTCCTGGTCAGATTGATACGTCATCCGTTACGATGCAACCTGGGGAACGAGTTCAATATGCTGAAAAGGAAGTAACCCAAGAGACTGTCAATACCGAAGTATATACCGCTTGGCAGAATCGCCAATTAATGTTTGACCGAACCACGCTTCAGGAAGTTGCGGAAATTTTGGAAGATCAATATGGGTACAAGGTAATTATTACTAGCCAAGATTTGTCTCAACGAGAAATATCGGCTACCGAAGCTATTGACGTAGATGACTTAGACGTATTGCTTAAGGTAATTGCCAAAATGTATCAGGTAAAACTCACCAAGAATAACAATACTTTACGAGTGGAGGATACTTAGACAAGACAAGCATATGATTTTTTCGATTTTAACCTGACAATTATGAACAACCGTCTACTTTCCATCAGCCTCACTGGGTTTATGGTGGTATGTATCGTACCAATTCTACTAGGGCAAGAATTGGCCTCTAATCACCTTGTGCCCAGCTTGTACCCTTATCAACAGGGAGAAGAGCAGCAATCGTTAGCTAGTGTACTTAATAGGCTGGGTAAGCATCATCAGGTAAATTTCTTTTTTGAAAGTAATACTGGTGAAAGAACAATAGGCAACATCCCTATCTCTACTACCGAAAAGCTTGAACAATCACTTCAGAAAATATTAGTGCCGCTGAATTTAACCTACGAAAAGGTGGGGGACATTTACATGATTCAGCCGGTGAAGAATGTTCCAGTGATACCTAAATTACTTCGTGAAGATCCTAAATCACCAGAGGACGAAAGAGGTTCTACTCCATTAAACTTTCCTTCGAGATTAGCTGAAACGCGCTCGATACGCCAGCAGATTATACAGAAGTCTATCACAGGGCAAGTAACGGATTTGACCAATAATGAGGGCTTACCGGGAGTCAACATTCTAGCTAAAGGGACTAGTACCGGTACAGTAACTGACATAGACGGAAATTATCGCCTAACTGTATCTGATGATGTGACCACGTTGGTTTTTTCATCGGTAGGTTACGAAACTAAGGAGGTTGAAATTAACGGACGTACTACCATAAATATGTCACTATCGCCTGATGTACAATCGTTGTCAGAAGTGGTGGTAGTAGGCTACGGTACACAAGAGAAGAAGGATTTAACTTCGGCGATCTCGACCATCAGTTCAGAGGAAGTAGCTCGAATGCCGGTAGCCAATTGGGATAATGCCCTGCAGGGAATCTCCCCCGGAGTGGAAATTCAGAATAATCAAGGACGTCCGGGAGCTAATAGTACTATTCGTATTCGGGGAGTAGGATCCATTGGTAATACTGATCCACTGGTTGTGGTTGACGGAGTGCCCGTAGGTAGCGACGCCGTAATACCCACTGATGTAGAAAGTATCCAAGTGCTAAAAGATGCAGCAGCAGCCGCTATTTATGGGTCGCGGGGTGCTAATGGAGTTGTGCTAATCACTACTAAAAGTGGGCAAACCGGTGCACCTAAGGTGACGATTGACTCTTATGTAGGATTTGAGGAGCCCTGGCGACAGTTAGATTTACTGAATAGTCAGCAATGGGCCGAATTGGTATCCGAAAATAATACCAATGCCGGAGGCGTAGTGCCCGAACGGGCGCAGCAGATACTAAACAATGATCCGGCATATGACGGTCGGAATACCAATTGGCAAGATGGGCTTTTTCAACAAGGCCTTATTCAGCAGCACAACTTATCAGTATCAGGAGGGTCTGATGTCGGAAATTACTACATATCGGCTGGCTTCTTTGACCAACAGGGAATCCTGATTAAAACTCCCTACAAGCGTTATAATGTGCGGGTTAACTCTGAGTGGGGAAAAGGAAAGTTTACCTTTGGTGAGAATATAGCTTTTCGTTACGAAAACAATCGCAATGAAGCTAGCGGTGGCGGTCGCAGCTTGATTGAGGCAACACTAAAAGAAACTGGACCAGTTCCAATTTACGACGAAACTAACCTCGGCGGGTTCGGTGGCCCCGATGCCATTGACGGTCACGATGCTAATAATCCGGTTGGCCTAGCTCACCGTATTAACGATCAAAACTTCAACCGTTTATTCACCGGAGCTGTATGGGGGCAATATGAGTTTATTGAAGGACTTACTTACAAGCTCAACTTCGGATTTAATAGCGCCGACAATAGTAGTGAACGCCTGGTGTTAGAAACCGATTTAGGGCCGAAATCACTCACGCAAACTGAATTACGACAGCAACACCGTTGGAACACCGGGCTTATTCTGGAAAATACGCTCAACTTTCAGCGACAATTTGGCAAGCACAACATAGGTGTACTGGCGGGTATCACTTCCGAACGTTATAACAGCCGTTTCTTTCGAGCGCAAGGCGTAGGTCTTCAGAGCGAAGAGCTAAGTGTGTTAGATCTGGTAGAAGAACAATTCCAGATTGCTGGTGATGATGCTGAAAATCGCTTATACTCGTTATTAGGCCGGGTTACGTACTCTTATAATGATCGTTACCTACTTACTGCCAATGTACGGCGCGACGGGTCCTCTCGCTTTGGACAAGATTTTCGTTACGGAGTATTTCCCTCGGTATCTGTGGGCTGGCGAATTAGCGAAGAACCATTTCTGGAGTCTTGGAGAAGTCTAGATAATTTAAAGCTCCGAGCTAGTTACGGAACACTAGGAAACCAGAATATTGGCGATTATCGCTACTCCGACTACATTGCGATAGGTGCTAACTACAACTGGAACGGAGAACGCTACATTGGTGCCGTACCCCGTCGCTTTGGTAACCCCGATATCAAATGGGAAACGGTAGAGCAACTTGACATCGGAATAGATTTAGACCTGTTCAATGGTGCTTTCTCACTTACGGCCGATTATTACAACAAGGAAACCCAGGACATGCTAGTAGATGTACCGATACCTGCTAGTTCGGGTAGTTTAAGAGAAGTAACGCTCAATTCGGGCAGTGTACGGAACCGAGGGTTTGAGTTTATGGCTACCTACCGCAAAAACGCCGGTGATTTCCAGTTCGACGTGTCAGCTAATTTAGCTACTATTGACAATGAGGTTTTGTCATTAGCTACTGAGGGTACTAATATTACGCAAGGAAGAGTAGAATTCGGTTCAGCTACCCGCACTGAGGCGGGACATCCTATAGGCTCTTTCTACGGTTTAGTAACCGATGGAATTTTCCAAACGCAGGCAGAACTAGATGCTTATACTAACTCCGAAGGCGACCCCATTCAACCGCGAGCTGAACCTGGCGATATTCGCTTTGTAGATTTAGATGGTGACGGTAATATTGATGCTGATGATCGGGACTTTATCGGTAGCCCCATTCCAGATTTACTTTATGGATTCACCTTCAATGCTGCTTGGAAAGGGCTGGATGCTTCTATTTTCTTCCAGGGTTCCCAAGGTAACGATGTCTATGCCGAGTTGGTAGCTTGGACGGAAGGAATGCACAATAACTTTAATGCTAGTACGGTAGCACTCAACCGCTGGACTCCGGAGAACACAAATACTGACATTCCTCGGGCAATTCGCAATGACCCCAACGGAAATATAACGCAGGTTTCAGACCGCTACGTAAAAGATGGCTCTTATCTGCGCCTAAAAAATGTGGTTTTAGGCTATACGTTACCTCAAACGCTCATAGAGCCAATTGGCCTGTCTAACGTGCGTTTTTATCTCACCGGACGTAACCTGCTCACTTTCACCGATTACCCATTCTACGATCCTGAAATAGGTTCGGGAGCAATTGGTACTCAGGGTACTGAAAATACATCTCGGGGCATTGATAATGGTTACTATCCCCAGGCCCGAACCTATATTGTTGGATTACAAGTCTCTTTTTAATTATGCGGATTATGAAAAAACTTAGCTATACTATACTTAGTACTTTTATTTTGTTAGTTGCCTGTCAGGATTCATTTTTAGAATTGACTGACCCCTCTCAATATACAGTTGACTCTTACTACATAAACGCTGCTCAAGCTCAGCAGGCCATCACCGCCAGCTATGCTTCACTCCAAAAGTCTGGAGTGCTGAATCAACATGGCGTTCACTTTCCTGATCAGCTAGGGGATGAGTTTTTTGCTACTGGTTTCGCAGCAGGGTACGGCACCTACGGACCTATATCTAACTTGATAATCAACTCGGGTGATGGGTTCTCTAATACCATTTGGGAACACCTCTACGAAGGGATATACACTACCAATATTGCTATTGATCAGATCCCGACGATTGTGGAGCAGGACAATCAGTTTACTCAGGAAGAGGCCGATGAACTAGTAGGTGAAGCCCGCTTTCTGCGAGCATTTTATTATTTTCGGTTGGTTAACTTCTATGGAGAAGAGATTCCATTACAAACCGTTCCTGGCGAAGAACGCTTTCCGGCTCCAGCAGAACCTGGCGCTATCTATCAGCAGATTGAAGAAGATTTAAAAGCCGCCCAGCAAGTATTACCTACCGTCGATGAGCGTCGGGGTACGCCCTTTCTGGGTAAAGCTACGCAAGGTGCCGCTACGGCTCTGCTGGGAAAACACTACTTGTTTTTAGAACAGTATGAGGCTGCTGCCGCTGAGTTTGCTAAAATAGTAAACGGAGAAACCGGCACTTATCGTCTCGTGGATAGTTATCGAGAAAATTTTATTCAGAGTACCGAGATTAACGATGAATCGGTATTTGAGGTAAATTATACAATCATTGGTGGAAGTCCTTGGTCCGTTAATGGCGATAATGTTAACCAAGATGAGTCAGAACTATACACTGTAAGTCGTAGCGTAAATCGGCAGAGTAACGCTCGCTACTTTTTCAATTTTGCCATAAGAAGAGATATGGTAAGCAACGGCGATCCACTGCTGAACTTTGAAGAAGGAGATAACCGAGTGTATGCTACCTTCTGGGGAGTAGAAGATGGGGCGAGTTATGTAGATACTAACGGAGAGACACTGGCTTGGAATGAGCAGAGTTGGGAGGTAGTGGAAGGTGGCTGTTATGGCTTACGCAAGTTTGATCAAGATGAGGCTCGCAATGTAAACTGGAATGGGACTAATCTGCGCGTAATTCGCTACGCTGATGTGTTATTGATGTACGCTGAGGCTCTGCATATGCTGGGTCGCCCCGATACTGAGATAGCACAGTACATAGATATGGTGCGAATGCGGGCTAACAATCCGTTTCCCGAAGATCAACCCAATATGCCTAGTACAACTCAGACGGGAAGCTTACCACCGGTGCTGGATTTAATGCAGCAGAACAGCTGGAGCATGATGGACGCTATTATTCATGAACGTTACGTAGAGCTGTTTGGTGAGCAAAAGCGCTGGTTTGATATTCGTCGTTGGGACATCGGTAACGAAGTACTTTCTTACAAGCCTGGTTGGCGAGGTGAAGCTAGCTACTTCCTTCCCATTCCGCAAGATGAGTTAGATAATAACCCTAATTTTAATACCGGAAATTTGGCAAATAACTAGGGGCAAACGTCATTTTGTTGACAATACATATCTTATCTTGAATTGTCTATGTATCCCAGTGGTTAGTATAGCATTCCCGCTGGGATTTTTTTTCACTTTCACGCCTAAAATTGCTCTAATACTGTCTATACTCTCTCTAACTTAATCGGATAAGTCTGATTAGCATTCCACTGGCAGACGTAGATGTTTTTGTCTTCGTCAATGCACACGTCGTGGCAGTGATTGAATAGCGGTTGCTTTTGCACCATCAGTTGTAGTTCGCCGTTACGGTACTCGGGTTCAGTGCCACCGGGGTTAGAAACCACTTTATTGTCTTTATCCAAAATGGTTACAAAACCCGAATCAGGGGTTTGGTTCAGGTACTTTAATCGCGACCAGCAAACCCCAGCATACAGATTCTCGTCGTCAATCACCGGACGGCAGACATACGCTCCTGGTAAGAAGATGGTTTCCAGGTATTCTCCATCTAACGTAAAGCGTTTAAAAGCATTATGGGCTCGGGAGGTGCACAGTAGCGTAAGATCGCCCGAATCACGAGTATCAATCGCTACTCCGTGGGCGGTAGCAAACTGAGCGTCACCGTCGCCCTTACCACCAAAATGGCGAATATAGTTCCCGTCAACATCGTACTGAATGATGTACTGATGACCATATCCGTCGGCTACGTAAATATCGCCGTTAGGTGCAATGGTAGTTTCGGTAGGTCGAAAAGGATCTTCTTCTTCATAAATACCTAACTCATGTGGAGTTTTCAACGTCATCATCTTTTTGCCGTCTACTGTCGTTTTGTCAACCCGACCTTCGCCTGGATCACAGATAAACAACCTGTCTTCTCCACCTTCATCAAATAACGTTAGGCCATGCCCACCAGGGTAGCTATCACCCCAGGTTTCCAGCATCCTTCCTGATTTATCGTAAATAATGATATTGTTTTTGGTCTCATCAGTCACCATAATCAATCTTCCCTGCGAGTCCATCACCATCTCGTGACAGTTTTTAACCGGAGTTTGACTAGGGTCTAGATTACCCCATTCTTGATGCACCCGGTACTGAAAATCACCGTGACCAATAATTTCTTCGGAAAGTTTGGGGCTACTGGATTTGATATAAAAGTTTTGAGGAGTGAGTAAAGCTGTTCCGGCCAGAGCGGTAGTTTCTTTTAAAAAGTTGCGACGAGAGTTAGCAGTTACTTTCATGATAGATTAGGTATTGTATTTCTTATTCCAGTAAATATACTAAGCTCGCTAATAAACTGGTACGTATAGAGATATTTTCTGGGTGAGAAGGGCGAAGCGAGATACACTCAATATAAGGGAAAATTCCGCTTAATACCCTGAAAAATGGGGAGGTAAACCAATTTTAAGTATTTCTGAAAATAAATTTTTTCCCCGGTTACATCACTCACAAGCTGCCCACCAACCTCTGAAAACACGTAAAAGGGACCTTTTTGTAAGACAGATTATTTACAACAATTCTCTATTAAACTCATTCACTAATCATGAAAAAGCTATCGATTACCTTATTCGTTTTCATACTTACCATAGTATTGTTTAGTTGTCAGAAAGAAGAAGAGCTCTTACAGCAACCTTCTATATCAACTATAGATACATCACCGAAAAACGATGAGTGTGGTACTGCTCCATTCACTCAAGAGGAACTAGATTTCATGAACGATCCCAACGGGGAATTTCAAAGAACTGGTCGGGAGTTTTTACAAAAGGCTAAAATTCAGAAGTTCAGAATTCCTATACGAGCACATGTATTGCGAAAGAGCGACGGCAGCGGAGGAATTAGCCAGACGGATATCGAGGCTTCTATCGCTAGAACGAACGCATACTATCGCTCACTCAATATGGAATTCTACGTAGATAAGTATCACTATCTAGATAATACGACTGATTACGAAACTTATTTGGACTATGATAAGCCACGACCGATGGAAACCCGTTTAGCAAAGGATCATTCAGTACAAGAGGCGATTAATGTTTTTTTCGTTCAAAGATCCAGTACATCTTGGGGCCCTAAATTGAAGGATAAAGGCCATATTGTGATGAATAATGGTCATACCCGAAATGAGTCTACTTTCGCACATGAGTTAGGCCACTTCTTCGGATTACCGCACACTCATGCCGGGGGTAATGAGCTAGTAGACGGTTCCAACTGCTCTTCTGCTGGTGATGGTTTTTGCGATACTCCTGCCGACCCCAATCTCTCGGGAAAAGTGTCAGACCTATGTAGATACACTGGTACAGTTAAAGATGCTAATGACGATACATATCGCCCTATGACCAACAATATTATGTCCTATACCCGATTTAAGTGCCGAGGCTTTTTTACTAAGGATCAAAGAGAGCGCATTTTGCTTACGTATGGTTACCGTCAGAGCACCCAGAGCTATGATTTACACTTTAAAAATAAAACTCCAGTAATTTTTTACGATCAGGGCACCGGCATGGGTCAGATTTGGCACTTTAGCGGAGGTCAGCTACAAGAGCGCACCTATCATGCTGGTTGGTTAAAAAATTGGCATTCTATGGTTACCTTCAAGCTAGCGAACCGATCGTACATTCTATTATACGACAAAACAAATGGCGGTATCCGAATCTATGATCTAACTGTAAGAGGAAAATTAGGAAGTTTAACCTATAGTCAGTCTGGTGTCTCTAAAGGATGGGATATTGTACAGTCGTTTGAACATGGTGATATTGGCTACGTGATGTTTTATGATAAAGACACAGGTAAAGCTGAAATCCATCGGGTACTGAGCGGACGGCTCTGGAAAGTGACCTATAGTGGCACATGGTCAACTGGCTGGGATATTGTCCAGACTTTCCAACAAGGACGTAACCCATACGCTATTTTCTATGACAGACAAACGGGTAAAGGCAGAATTTACAGTATGTATGGTGGTAAATTAAGTACCCTTACTTATGCCTCTACTAGTTGGTATAACTCTTGGGATATTATTGAAACCTTCGAGGAAGGCGATATACCCTACGCCGTATTCTACGATAAAGGCAATGGAAAATCACGCATCTACAACTTGACAAGTGGACGCCTAGGTACTCGCACTCACGATGGTACGTGGTGGAATAAGTGGGATAATATTGTTGCTTATCATGAGCATGAACAACCTTACCTGATTTTCTACGATAAAGGGGTAGGTCACGGAAAGATTTGGGATGTTAAAAACGGGCGACTAAACAAAATCCGTACTGATAATAATGGGGGCTGGTTAAAGAATTGGAAAACGATTGTTTCGTACTAGTATCTTAAGAGTCATTAATGAAGTAGCTAGGAATTCATTTTCTTAGCTACTTCTGTTTTTGGCAGCAAAAACCAACTACAACGTTTCTTTCTCACAACTCTCACCACTAATCAAAATATGCTTTTCCTCTAGCTGATAGATAATGGGAACAACGAATTGCAACTGGTCTAGCACCGTAGCTAGCGGTAGATCATCAAATTTAGCAGTAACCCGACACTCCCGAATAACCGGGTTTTCTACATTTATCGTCACGCCGTACCAGCGAGCCAGTTCAGTAAACACTTCACTTAAAGGTTGGTCATCAAAGATTAACGTACTATTTGTCCAGGCAGTGTAACTAGCGGCATCTACCGAGCTACGAATGGTTTCCCCAGTGGTGGCATTTAGTACAGCCTTATCATCAGGCTGAAGCACCACACGAGATTCTGGATGGTTGGTGGCACTAAATGCTACTTTTCCACTCACTACCACAGCTTCGGTGGGCCTTGCTTCAAGGGCTTTCACATTAAAAGAAGTCCCTAACACCTGAACCGTAGCCTCCTCAGTACGAACAATGAATGGTCGATCCGCATCGTGGGCTACTTCTAAAAATGCTTCTCCGCTGAGGTACACTATCCGTTGCTCGGCAAAAGTAGAAGGGTAAGTAAACCGACTATCAGCATTTAGATAGACCTTGGTTCCATCTGGCAATTGGAAGCGGGTTCTCTGCCCTGGTAGGGTTTCTTTTTCTATCTGACTAACGGCCACTTCCGGCTGGGCAGAAGTAGACCAGATGGCCCATAGGGCAGTCGAGGCAAGTATTGCCACTAAAGCTGCTGCGGCAATCCAGTATCGTTGAAAAGTACGAACCTTCTCATTAGGCACTAAACCCTCCTTTCGTAATCGTTGGTCAAGTTGGCGAAAAGCCTGGTCGACTTCCTTCTCGTAGTTGTGATATTCGCTCATGAATGTCTTTGTCTGCTTCTATGACGTATAGCTATCTATTTTCCCTTACGGCAGATCTATAAATTTATAGCAACTAGTTTAGTGAGGAATAGCCTCACGTAAGGCTTTTAGTGAACGGCTCATCTGGGTTTCTACTGTTTTAATTGAGATATTGAGTCGTTGGGCAATTTCTCGGTACTTAAGCCCTTCTTCTCGATTAAGACGGAAAATCAGTTGTCGCTGTTCGGGTAGTTGGTTAATTGCGTTCTGAATGCACTCCTCTAGCTCCTGGCCAATCAACTTCTCCTCTGGGCTGAGTGCATGGGCGCTTGAGGCACTCGGAGTCTTCTCCATCATGGCCTGGGTACTCTGTGTTTTCCGCAGCCCGTCCAGAGCTTGATTCCGAGTTGCCGAATATAGATACGATTTTACTGATGTATTAATGCGAATATTACTACGTTGCTTCCAGAGTTTATAAAAAACTTCAGACACTACGTTTTCGGCTTCCCCTTTATCGGAAGTAAAGCTCATTGCATAGCGTAGTAGATCTCCGTAAGTAGATTTAAATATTTTCTCAAATGCCTGGTAGTCATCATGCCAGGTTACTTGTTTGAATAGCCGCTCGAGAGAAGAATGATATATATTATCAGGCACCGTTTTTACCAGTTACGAAATAAAACAATACTATTAAAGAATATTGTTAATAGTAACTCCCAGAAAGCGCCTAAGATAGTAATTTTTCAAAACATCGTCAGGGTAAACCGTCTAGCACCCGTCTAACTACTAAAAATATGGCTTTATCCCGACACGAATTCCTCCGCCTTTCTGCTCTAGGTTTAGCAACACCTAGTGTTCTCCCAAACTCAATAGCAACATCACACTTAAAGGCACCTTCTGAAATAAAGATTACTAAGGTAAAGCCCTACGTCTTTAAAAAAGCTACCTTCGTAAAGATAGAAACCGATGCTGGAATATCGGGTTGGGGTGAGGCCGACCATGATCACCCTGAATTGGTTGCTAAGGTAATTGAAGAATTTTGTGAGAATGAAGTAGAAGGACAAAATCCATTTCATTCTGAACACATCTGGATGCGCCTGTTCTTCAAGGGCGAAGATATTGGCTCTACAGGTTTATTGCCCGGTACAATTGCAGGTATTGACAATGCTCTATGGGATTTGAAAGGTAAACTGCTGAACGTACCAGTGCGTAACCTGCTAGGCAGTACCCAGGCTGAAAAAGTAAGAGTGTACGGTAGCTACGGGCGTAGCGGTGGTAAAAATGGTCAAAAAGACGCAGTAGAGATGGCAGCTACCGGAGCAGCCTTCGTTGAGCAAGGCTACACCACTATTAAAGCGCGAATGCAAATCCGTCAACTTAATCTAAACCCCGATCCTGACCCCACTTTTGAGATTATACGGGAAGTACGGCGGGCAGTAGGTGATGATATTGAGTTGTTCGTCGATTTTAACAACGGTTATACTCCCGCTAAAGCTATTGATATGGGGTTGAAACTATACGAACATTTTAATATTGCCGCACTGGAAGAACCGATTTCTTATCTCGACTACCAAGGGCTAAGTCAGGTAGTAGAGGCACTTCCTATTCCGGTGATGGCTGGGGAGCACGAGTTTAATAAATGGCAAATGCGCGATTTACTAACTATTGGGCGGATTGATGTAATCAATGCTGACGTAATCAAATGTGCAGGCATTAGTGAATGCAAGAAAGTAGCCGATATGGCTCATGCTTTTGACCGAACTATTATGGTACACAATGCTCGACCCACACTTGCCACTGCGGCTAGTTTACAGTTGATTGGCTCAATTCCGAATGCGGCTCGAGTGCAAGAGTACGGTGGAAAACGAGAAGAGTTAGGACTGAATCATCTCTTTGACAACTATTTCACTTTTAAGGACGGGTATCTTTATATTCCCAACCAACCCGGTTTAGGGCTGACCGTGAACGAGGAGGCAATGGAGAAAGAAAAGCTCAATCGCTAATGCCTTACATCATTAACACCCAACACTGATTCATTCTTATTTAAAGTCAAAAAATAGTATGATTATTATAATATCATTAACCATAAGTGCCAAATACTTGAAGCACCGCCTTCATTCCTGATTTTACTTGATTGTTCTGTGGCTACATAGAATCGAGATCAGCTAACTAAGAAAATACTTTTGATTGTAGGGGTATATCGCTTTTGCTACGTCCATAAATTACCGAAGAGTCTTAAAGCTATTTCGATGAAGAATCCTTCGTTCCAATTTATGATTATTTTAATGCTTCTGCTGATTATAAGCAGTGAGCCTTCAATAGCAGAAAAGCAAGAGCTTATTTTTCGAGATCAGCCTTTAACAGACGTTTGCGATGAGCTGAGTCAGCACTTCAGTGTAGTTTTTACCATCAAAAGTAAAAAACTAAAGAGTAAGCGAGTTACCGCCCGATTCTCTTCTCAAAGCCTAGATGTCATACTACAGGATCTATCATTTGTACTAAATATTCGCTATGAGATAAAGGGAAATCATATCACCATTCGAGAATAACCTTATACAATCAATATGAATCAGCTTCTACATCGCTCTTCACACCACTTTGCTTGTTTGCTGTGCGGAGTTGTATTAATCCTCGGCGCGACAACTGAGGCTTGGGCTAGTAGTGCCAGAAGTATTCGGGAAGTGAAAGTCTCTCTTAATCTGACTAACGTTACGTTAGAAGAGGCTTTGCTGCGGATAGAAAGTCAAACTGAGTTCCGCTTTGTTTACAGCAGCCAAAACGTAGATAAAGATCAACTCGTCAATCTGAAAGTATACGATGTAAGTGTAGCCAATGTGCTGGAGACCTTATTTCAGGGTAAGAACCTAATTGTTCGGCAGCGTAATTATCAAATCATGATCAAGGGCTACCATCGTGCCCCCCGCCCCAAGATTGTGGTAGTACAAGAATACGGCGCAGTAATAGGAACTATCACCGATGAAGAAACTGGTGAAGGGTTAGCGGGAGCTACCATCATAGTTAAAGGGACTAATATTGGTACTACGGCCGATATCGACGGTGACTACTTGTTGGTAAATGTACCCGAGGGTAAGCAAACAATTATATACCAGTTTATTGGATTTCAAACCCAAGAAGTAGAGGTTGAAATTGAAGCTAGGGCTGCAACTAACGTTGACATGAAACTAAAACCCGAAGCAATTCTAACCCAGGAGGTAATTATCACTGGACAGGCACTCGGGCAGCAAGCAGCCATCAACCGGCAGATTTCATCTAACACCATTGTTAACATAGTTTCTAAAGAGCGCATTGAAGAACTTCCTGATCAGAATGCTGCGGAATCAGTAGGCCGTTTGCCGGGTATTGCCATTCAGCGCAATGCTGGCGAGGGACAAAAAGTGGTAGTACGTGGGCTTTCGCCTCGATTTAATGCTATTACGATTAACGGCGAACGGATTCCTTCCACTGACCCCAGCGACCGTTCGGTAGACTTGAGTATGATTGCACCCGAGCAACTCGCAGGTATTGAAGTTTTTAAAGCCCTCACTCCCGACAAAGACGGTGATGCCATTGGGGGAACAGTTAACTTTGTAGCTAAGAAAGCGGATGCCGGACTAAACGGTGACATACGCGCTTCGGGAGGCTACAACAGTGTGGCTAATGAATGGGGACAACCGCGGGTAAATGCTAGTTTGAGTAATCGCTTTCTAAACAATAAATTAGGCGTACTTATTACCGGTAATTACCAACAAGCTAACCGTAGCTCTGATGTACTACAAACTAGTTGGGATAATAACGCCGATACTCGCCAACTAAATCTGGCCGCTAAGCAAGTCTCAGATATCAACGAAATTCGCCGTCGCTACGGAGGTAGCCTCGGGCTTGATTATGACCTGGGAGCCTCCGGTAACATTTTATTTAATGCGCTCTGGGGCGAAACCGTACGAAATGAGACTCGACGACGCCGCCAAATCAGTGTTGCTTCCAATTTTCAAAACTATGACATCCGCGACCGCAAGCTTCGTACTCGGCTCATTTCTAACACGCTCAGCGGAGAGCATCGCTTGTTTGATAAAACTTGGGCATTTAATTGGCGAACTTCCTATTCACTTACCCGCCAAACGACTCCCTTTTCGCACGAACTAGGTTTTCGGGAAGAAAGTGCCCTAGACGCTAGTCAGATTCCAATTGGCGGCTTCCAAGATGGCACTACCTTTCAAGAGCTAGAAAGTATTGCCTTCAACCGTACTGGCGAGGCGTACCTTCGCCGAGGGGGAGCTCGCTTGCGAGAGGACGAAACCGACGAAGATATCTACACGCTTCAGCTAGATTTACAAAAAGACTTTCGTATCGGATCTAACGTAGCGGGTTTCATAAAAGGAGGAGTAAAGGCCAGGTACTTCGACCGGGTTAAGGATGCTATTGAGTTTCGGGATAATGGAAACGGACCCGAAGATGGGTTCGCCGCATTAATTAGTGACTTTCCCAACGAATACACGTTGGTGCCTCAGTTCGCCCAAATTGCCATGACTAACTTTCTGGAGAATAGTTATGATGCAGGTGATTTCTTAGATGGTGACATTAATTTTGGACCAGGTATCGACGTTCGCGAAGCAAATCGGTTGGCTTACTGGTTCTCCGATGATTATTACTTCCGCCGAATTCTTATCGACAATGAAGACTATGAAGCACGGGAGCTAATTAGTGCAGGCTACCTAATGAGTGAGGTAAATATTGGAAATCTTATGCTTTTGGGTGGTGCTCGGATAGAGCGTACCGATGCCGACTATCGCGGTTTTGAGACTTTCCAACAAGATGATGACCAGCTTGGTGAAGGAGAAGTTGGTCAGGCCATTGTTCGCGATTCTCTCAACAGTATATCCTACACTGAAATACTTCCTATGTTCCAGGCGAAATATCAGATTACCGACTGGTTTGACATTCGGGGAGCGTTAACTAAATCATTAGCCCGACCTAATTTCCAGAATTTAGTACCCTGGCGGGCGGTGAACCGCTTTGAGGCTGAAGCTCGGTTGGGGAATCCGGCGCTTCAGCATATGACTGCCTGGAACTACGACGTGTTTTTCTCATTCTACAATAAGTTTGGTCTGTTTACGATCGGGGCATTCTACAAAGAATTACAAAATGTAGATGTACAATCTACCTTCAATGAAACCGATCGGCGGGACGAATTCTTTGGGTTTGAAGTTGAGCAACCAATTAATGTAGAAAGTACCACTGAGGTACGCGGATTAGAGATAGATGTACAGGCTAACTTCCGAATGCTTCCTGCTCCCTTTGATGGTATCGTGCTATCGGCCAATGCTACTCTAATTGACTCTCGCACTTTCTATCCACTATTTGCTATTTTGGACGAACGCGAGGCACCATTTTTCTATCCAACGGCGCTAGACACCGAGCGTCTCGGTTCTATTCCCGGTCAACCCGATTTGACCTTCAACGCTTCATTAGGTTACGAAAAAGGCGGATTTTCCGGCCGGGTTTCAGTAATCGTTCAGGACAACAGCTTTGACGAGTTAGGAAGTAACGAAACCTTCGATACATTCACGGGCCTTCTCACCCGCTGGGATGCTACGGCTAGCCAAAAGATTACACCTCGCTGGCAAGTGTACGCCAATTGGAACAACATAACGGATGCGCCACCTACTAGCTTTCTTCTAGATGAACGCTTTGAGTCGGATCGTGAATTCTTCGGAGCTACTTTCGACTTGGGTATCCGCTACAGATTTTCGGTAGAATAAATTTTACGTACTGACTCGATGAAAAAATTTTACATCTATTCTTTATTCGTACTTACGCTAGTAGCATCTGAGCTGCAAGGTCAGGAGCTTCGTGAAGTATTCGTTGAGCCTGAACGGATTGGAATTCTTAATGATAGGATTAGCGGCGACACCACCGATACTGGTGAACGGGTAAACCTTAATACGGTCTACGTACTACGTCGTAACGGAGTGTACAAGACAACGGGGGAGATTCAAAATCCTGGTTTTCCCCTTTACATCCGAGCCGAAGAGGGAGACGGGGCTATGCCGATTATTCAGCCTGCTGCCACCAGTGGAGGAGAAAGTGCTCGTCCGTTCACAGTACTGAATGATATTAGGTTAGAAGGATTATACATCACCTCTATTGATGAATTAGGGCAGTATATTCAGCGTATTTTACGGGTCAGGGCTGATGACGTAGAGATGCGAATTGATAACTGCTGGCTAGATGGTTCTGGTCAGTCCGCAGTGCGTTTGGATAATGTAAATGCTAAGGTTTACATAAGTAACTCTATCATTAGCAACATGGGGCGACCCTCAGTGCCCAACAACGGAAGGGTTATTGACTGTCGTACCAATACCGACTCTGTAGTGGTTCGTAACTGTACGGTATACAATGTTACTAGCCGAATTATCCGCCTTTCAGGAGGGCGATTTTTGCGCTACGGCGAATTCATGAACAACACGATCATGAACACCGGGCAAACCGCTATTCAGTTAGATGAAACTATTGAGACAGTGTTTGTGAACAACTTAATGATAAATGCCGGATTCTTAGGTTCGGTAAGATCTGACGATCCTTTTGAAATAGTGCCTGTAGGCGAAGCGGCCGTCAATACATTCCCCGATGTAGAGCAAACCGCAATCATTCGCAACAACCTTTGGTACACTCAGCCCGAGGTAGTAGCGGCTCGCCCCGACACAGTAGTTGATCGGCCTATCTACAGTAGTGATGTATTTCTTGCTACTGACCTAGACTCTGCTACATTGGTTGATGAATTAACATTTAGTGAGCCCGTTAATTTTGAAAATGCCCCAACCCCCAGTGCGGCTGTCGTAAGCCAAATGGTAATTGATCAGGCTACCCTAGATAACTTAGATGATGCAACTGCCCCTAACTGGAACCTCTTCGGTTCTCCGGCTTTTCAGTTGGTAGACCAGACTTTAGCTCTTCCTTGGCAGTTTCCTTACAGTCTTAGCTACAGTACTACTGACTTTGCGGCTACGGCAGCGACTGATGGCGGATCGCTCGGTGACCGCAATTGGCCCCTAAAAGATTTGAACCCCATTACTGATTTAGCGGAGTTACTGCCCGCGCAGGATGATTGGATGGTATTTCCCAATCCATCGGTAGGTAATCAATTATACATCCAGCTTTCCGACGATATGATTGCCCAGCAAATAGCAATTACTAACCTATTGGGACAACAAATGCTGGAAGTGTCAGCTTCTAAATCCCAAAAGTACATTGGGGTTAATACCTCGTCCTTAAACGTAGGTATCTACCTGGTTCGCGTCACTGAGCCTAACGGAAAAATTAGCACCCGAAAATTTATTAAGAAATAATGATGACTGTACGATCTCTACAATATCTGTTAATAGCCGGATTAACCGCTTTGCTACTTTCGTGCGACGAAGAAGGCGGGGACGATGGCCCAGCAACTAATGATGAGCAGCAGCAAATTGAGCGCTTGGCTAAAACCTGGATAGCCGACCAAGTGACATATGACGGGGTGAACGTTACCAGCGTTGATTTTACTGATTTTACCATTACATTCTCAGGAGACAATACCTGGACTACCGAAGATGGTGATCCGGCTTTCGGTGCCAGTGGTACTTGGGAGTTTGCTGAGGATGACCTTAATACGGTCATCATGAACGGTATCCCGGTCAGTATTACCACTAGCACCGATGCTGCATTACTTCGCCTTCGCTTTACGCTTGATAATACCCCTGTGGGACGCACCGAAGGAATTACGGGCGAGTATACCTTTGATTTATCTGCTGCACCATGAATAGAAAAATGATAAAAAAGCGCATTCATTTTAGTCTGTATGCCATCGCTCTACTGTCAGTTTTTGTTCTTTCTTGCGAAGACTTTGACGAAGACCGCGGAGGGTTCACCCCCCCCAAACCTGTTTTGGAGTTTCCTGAAGGAGCCAGCTTCTCTACCCAGCGCGATTCGGTAGCCCCTATCGTTATCCGTTACAATGTGCTATCAGAGATTACCTCACTAACCGCTTCGCAGGGCGGTACGGATTTGGGAGCTATACCGCTGGAAGGACTCAGCTCGATAGAGGATACCTTAACATTTGATTATACTGTACCCTCCGAAGCTGCTTTCGGCAGTCTACCAATTGAGTTTACAATTACTGACCGAGGCGGAAGACAGCAGACCGAGACTTTTATTGTGGACGTTATCCGAGGACTTCGCGAATTTAGTACAGAAACAATTGCTACTGAGGTAACGCTAAGTGCCGATTCAATCTATCGCTTTACCCGCAGTGTGACGATAGCCGAGGGTGGTACATTAACCGTACCTCCCGGTGGCTTGATTTTAGCAGTATTAGATACCGCTAATCCGATAACGATTATTACCGATGGTGGGCGTTTGGTTGCCGAAGGAACCGCCGAAGCGCCTATTGTTTTTACCTCAGAAAACACATTAACTCAAACCGCAGCCCCCGGCGACTGGGGTGGTTTCATTTTACGAGGTGACGAAGATAACCCGAGTTATTCACCCTTCTCGCTTCGGTACGTTCGAGTAGAGTACGCAGGCGGTGGAGAAGAAGAGTCCGCTCTCTTCATTCGTGAGGTGAGCTCTACACCTATGGATCACGTGCAGACTTATTTCTCCGCAAACTACGGGTTCTACATTCGGGAAGGTACATTCGAGTTTACCCATTGCCTCTCAACCTCCGATGCTAGTTCTGGTTTCTACCTACGAGACTCCGAAGGAAATGCTCAATTTTTAATTGTAGACTCTGAAGTAGACCACGGCGACCGCGACCTACACGTTCGCGGGGGAGGGTCAGTAACTATTGCCAATGCTACCTTTGTTGGAAGCGGGCGCAACGAAGGAGAAGACCTGGACGGGGCACGCATCCGGGAAGACGCTGGTCCCTTTAAATTTTACAACAGTATTGTAGCAGAGTATCCCGGAGATGGTATTCGCCTTCAGCGTTACGAAGAAGGACAAGACATTATTGCCCACACCTTCATTTTCCGTATTGGCGGGGTGCAGGATGACGGAATTGGTACCGACCAGGGAGCGGCTGAAGGACCATCGCCAGTGCGGGGAGCCGGACTAATCTTCTACAACCAACGGGAACAGTTCAACAATCAAATTGATATAGACAATACTCTTATTCCCGGCATTGATTCGGATAGCTACGTGCCGGATGAAATACCTACCGTAGGTTTCGATCCATCCACTTTGGGCGAATTCTTTGATGCGGCTCCTTACGCCGGAGCTATTGGTGATACTGACTGGACAATTGGGTGGAGTCTGAATGCAGACGGCGAGATAAACGAATAAATGAGAAAGGAGGCCTCAAGGCTTTCTTTCTTACCCCATCATTACGCCAGTACACCTTTTACTAATTTGCCATGTACATCCGTCAGGCGATAACGTCTACCTTGGTGCTTGAAAGTGAGTCGTTCATGATCTACGCCAAGCAAGTGCAATAGCGTAGCCTGAAAGTCGTGGACATGTACTGGGTCTTTGACGATATTATAGCTGAACTCATCGGTTTCGCCGTAGGTGATACCAGGTTTGGTTCCGCCCCCGGCCATCCACACCGTGAAACAACGGGGATGATGGTCTCGTCCATAGTTATCCGCCGTAAGCTGTCCTTGCGAATAATTCGTCCGACCAAATTCGCCACCCCAAACTACCAAGGTATCGTCTAACAGTCCTCTCTGTTTTAAATCTTTAACCAAAGCAGCCGAAGCCCGGTCGGTATCGCGGCACTGAGAAGTAATCTCACGGGGCAAGTCAGTATGTTGATCCCAACCCAGATGATAAAGTTGAACAAACTTGACATCCCGTTCGGCCAAGCGGCGAGCTAATAAGCAATTGGCCGCGTAGGTTCCGGGTTTACGAGCTTCTTCACCGTACATCTCAAAAGTGCTATCTGGTTCATCGGATAAATCCAACGCATCGGGTACGGAAGTTTGCATGCGGTAAGCCATTTCGTACTGCGCAATCCGCGACTCAATTTCAGGATCGCCAAAATCCTGCAACCGCTTGGTATTAAGCTCATTCAGATGATCTAAAACGTCGCGACGGGTTTTAGCATCCATCCCCTCGGGATTATTCAAATATAAAACCGGGTCGCTACCCGCCCGAAACTGTACACCTTGGTGCAATGAGGCTAAAAATCCGTTGCCCCACAGTCGGGAGTAAATTGGCTGAGGTCGCTGGGCTCCTCGGGATAACAGTACAATAAATGTTGGTAAATTCTGATTATCGCTGCCCAAACCGTAGCTCAGCCAAGAACCAATACTCGGTCTACCTGGCTGCTGAGATCCGGTCTGGAAAAAGGTGATGGCGGGATCGTGGTTGATTGCTTCAGTGTGCATCGTTTTGATGTAGCACAGTTCATCAGCAATCTCGGCCGTATATGGCATCAGTTCACTTACCCAAGCCCCGCTTTGCCCATATTGGTTAAACTCAAATAGTGGTGCGGCCAGGGGAAAAGAAGACTGATTAGCTGTCATACCCGTCAGCCGCTGTTCACCGCGCACCGAAGCAGGCAGTTCTTCGCCGTGCATCTTCCGCAGCATAGGTTTGTGGTCAAACAGATCCATCTGAGAAGGCCCGCCACTCTGGAACAGATAAATAATACGCTTGGCTTTGGGAGCGATATGAAAATTATCCAGAATTCCGGCTTCTGATTGAGCATTTCCACCCAATCCGCTTTTAGAATTGCAACCGAGTAGGTTTCCCAAAGCCAAACTACCCACGCCCAGACTCAGGCGGGATAGAAAATGCCGACGGTTTAACTGATTAAAATGTTCACCTAAAATATCCATAATACTTTAACTTCTAAACTTAGCCTCGTCAAGATTGAACAAGGTGTTTGCTACGATAGTCATTGCCGCCAGATCAATGGTATTCAATTGTTCATCGCGAGGTGCCTCACCTACTCCTAGTAAGCTTTCAGCTTCTTGAATCTGCTTTTGATAGTAAGCCTGCTTTTCTTCGTACAAATTGAGTAAAATTTCTAGTTCATCCTCTGCCGGAGCCCGAGAAGTAACCGCTTGAAATCCGTAGGTAATTTGGTCTTCCAGTTTCGTTTGTCTCTCAGTCAACATCTTTTCAGCTAGCTTTCGGGCGGCCTCTACTAATTGAGGGTCATTCAGTAGAGCTAGCGACTGGAGAGGAGTGCTAGTACTCTGTCGTTTCACTGCGCAGAGCGTGCGTTCGGGTGCATCAAACATTACCATCGTAGGTGGAGGAATAGTCCGTTTCCAGTAGGTATACAGACTTCGTCGGTATAGGCCTTCTCCCTGGCTCGGGCGGTATTTGTTTTCGCCAATTTGGTTTGCCATCGCTTTCCAGATTCCGGCCGGTTGGTAGGGCTTTACCCATTTACCACCAACGCTATCCACTAACAGACCACTTACGGCTAATGCGTTATCACGGAACATCTCCGCAGTAAGGCGAACATTGGGCCCTCGAGCCAGTAAAAGATTCTCGGAGTCTCGCTGGTATTTTTTAGAATCAATTTCGGCGGACTGACGATACGTGGCAGACATTACAATGAGTTTTTGCAAGGCCTTTACATCCCAGCCCGACTCTCTAAATTCTACCGCCAACCAATCCAGTAGTTCAGGGTGGGTAGGCAAGCTTCCCTGGTTACCAAAGTCTTCGGGAGTGCGGACTAATCCCTTGCCAAAGTACATTTGCCAGAATCGATTTACCGCTACCCGTGCGGTAAGCGGGTTATCTTTATGAATTAACCACTGAGCTAAACCTAAACGATTTTGTGAAAACTGCTCACCGAACGCTAATAAAGCTTCTGGAGTACCAGGGGCTACTGGATCAGTAGGGGCATCGTAAGCTCCTCGAGCCAATATAAACGCCGGCTTTCGTTCTTCCCGCTCCTGCATCACCATTACGTTAGGAATACTAACATCGGTGGCTCGAAGGTCAGCGAGCTTTTTACTTATTGTCCGAAAATCCTGATTAACATTTGTCAAATAATGGCGGTAGAGATTTTCTTCTGAAGTGTTGAGCGACGTTTCAGCCAGTGCCTGAACTTCTAGCGGACTGAGGGTTCGATAATACAAGCGCACTTCATCGATGGTGCCTCCAGCAAAACCGTAGGTGTCGGTAGAACGAGCTCGGTGATTCCAATGACCAACCAGAAAAGTGTTACCGTTCAAAATAGGGTTTCTGCCCAGATTATCTTGCTGCACGGTAAGCGGTTGGGCTTTTCCATCAACATACAATTTTACTCCGGATGCTTTCCCCGAACCATCGTAGGTAGCAAATACGTGTGCCCATTGCTGTGGATTGATCCGTGCTTTAGTTGTTACTTCTATATACTTCTGCCCTTCGTGATGGATTAAGCGCAAACTTAAGCGATTGTCCGTAGTCAACGTTAAATCATAGCCTTGCCGCTGAATCTCCCCGTTACGTCGGCTGAATAATCCCGAGCGTTTTTCATGTTGGTTAGTATGACGAATCCATCCACCGAAAGAGAAATGATCGTAGTGATCAAAATCGCCAATGTCGCCTAGTGTCAGAAAGTTTGAGCCATCGAACTGTAAACCCTTTTCTTTTTTAGCAGAGATGTGTTTAGGCAACGCGATTTTGGTAGGAAGTGCTACGTTCATTCGAGCGGGCAACACACCGTCGCTACTCAGAAATTCTTCGTTTTCTAGCACATCCAGTTCAAAGTGAGCGACCAGTTTGTTCTCGGTATTTATGGTTTCATCAACTGAGGTGCTGGCTAGCCACTTTTTGAAAGAATCGTCAGGTGTCTTCTCTATTCGCTGTAGTTTTTCCTCCAATGCTAAAATCGTAGAATCTACGAAAGCTTTCTTCGCTTCCAGTTCGGCGTTCTGCACCCGCATGGTTGGCTCAGGCGATTGGTCGAGGTAATTGATCTGTCCTCGCTCCGGCACATTATTGAAGAAGGCTAATAACTGATAATACTCCTTCTGAGAAATGGGGTCGTACTTATGATCGTGACAACGAGCGCACTCTACTGTAAGCCCCAGAAAAGCAGTAGAAAATGTATTTGTCCGGTCAGCGGCATATTCGGTTAGGTACTCTTCTTCAATTACTCCGCCTTCTTGCGTGATGGCATGATTACGGTTAAATCCAGTGGCGAGTTTCTGTTCATAAGTAGCATCAGGCAGTAAGTCGCCCGCCAGTTGCCAGGTTACGAACTGATCGTAGGGAAGGTTTTTATTGAAGGCTTTAACCACCCAATCGCGCCAGGGCCACATGGTTCGGGGGCGATCGTCTTGATAACCGTGAGAGTCCGCGTAACGAGAAGCATCCAGCCAAGTGGGCGCCATTCGTTCTCCGTAATGGGGCGATGCCAACAGGCGATCTACTACTTTTTCGTAAGCCTGCGGTGAATCATCTTCTAAGAATTGGCTGATTTCTTCGGGAGTTGGGGGCAACCCGGTTAAATCAAAGGTAACTCGGCGTAGCAATTTCTCTTTGCTTGCTTCGGGTTCAGGTTTCAGCCCTTCTTGTTCCAAGCGAGCCAATACGAACTGATCAATTGCATTATTAGCCCAATCAGCTTCTTTGACCTTTGGTAATTCTGGGCGTACTGGTGGAGTAAACGACCAGTGAGGTTTGTATTCAGCACCCTGTTCAATCCACTTCTTGAGTACTTCTTTCTCGTATTCGGTCAGCACCAAATTAGATTCGGGCGGAGGCATCACTTCATCAGGGTCATCCGAAATGACTCTTTGATAAGCTACACTCTTTACCAAATCACCGGGTACAATAGCGTGACCGTCACTTTCGGTTAAAGCCGCGAAAGCACCTTCTGGTGTATCTAACCGAAGGTCAGCCTCCTGATGATTCTGATCGGGCCCGTGGCAGGCAAAACAACGGTCAGAAAGAATGGGTTTGACGTGAAAATTGAAGTCTGGTTCCTCGGGAACAGGTTCTACCTTACTTGAAGATAATTCGGTGCTTTGCTGACAAGCTGCTAAGTAGAGTAATAAACTAAGTAGAATGATTTTGTACATAACTCAATGACTTCTTTTCAAGATAAGAAAAGATCGTTAGTTGCGTAAATCAAAAAAGAAATAACCAAGAATTACTGAGCAGAAGCTAGCCCCAATACATCCAATCCCTGCTCAAAGGTGACATCTACCGGAATGCTTTGTTCGGATAAGCGATCTAGGTCGGCCTGTAACTGAGGACTGATCTTTCCTTTTTCGGCTACTAGCTGAGCGACTCCATCGTAGTCACCATCACCTTGTAAGGTAAGAATGTCTCTGGATAGATCGTTCATGGCCTGCTGCATCTGATCGTAGTTTACCCGGTAGGTGCCGGTCTCAGAATCGCGTTCGAAAGCGCCTTTTTCCTGGAAATAGCTAAACCGAATCATATTGGCCTTGCCGTGGGCACTAGACGCACCAAAGCGCACCGAGCGAAAGATGCTGGCTAGAAAGGTAGTGTAAAACTCTTTCAAATCGCCTTCCAGTTCCCCGGCTTCGTGCAGTTGAGTCACCATGTACAAACCTAGTACATCGGCTTTTCCTTCTTCCAGGGCGGAAGCGTGTTCCTTCAAAGCTTCTCGAACCGTGCCTTGGCCATTGATGGTATTCTTAATGCCCAAACCGTGCGCCACTTCGTGGAACATAGTGTTAGCGAAGAAGGCATCAAAGGTGATATACTGTCGTTGTTCAGCATCAATCAGAACTTCCGCCAGAGGAACTAAGATTTCGTCGTACTTGGCGCGCATAGCGTTTTTCAGTTGCAACCGGCGAGTTCCTTTTTTTAACTGCACTTCTTCGTCGTTAGGAAGATTAATAGCTATGGTTTTGCTACCGGCATTGCAGTCGCCAGCGTAATACACTACATCGTAAGCGTTTAGCTCGGCATCACTACCGGGTTGTTCTTGTTTATAAGATTCATCTACTGGTAAGCCTTCCTGCAATTGCGGTAGAAACTGGGCGTACTTCGCCAGCCGCTGGCTCCACTCCTGATCTTTAATCAAAATGTAGGCTTCGTGGGCAGCTTTGTAGCCAAATAGCTGGTCTTCGTAGGTTTCAATCGGCCCGATGACTACATCAATGGCGTTATTTTTCATATCCATCCAGGCCAAATCACTCGCCTGATAGTCATCAGATAGTAGAGCTTTGGAACGTAACTCTAAGTACGTTTTAAAATCCGGATCTTCGGCTAGCTTAGCAGCTTGCTCCAGTAAATCGGAAGCTCGTTGTACTTCTTCGGCAAACATTTCGTGGTAGGGAACGCTGATTAGTTCGCTGCTTTCGTTACGCCGAACGAAAGTATATAAACTCGCTTTATCGGCTAAGTCAACCTGCTCAAATTCCTCTTTGGTCATATCAGCCGGATAGAAATTAGCCCCGGCAGGTTTCGATCCCACGCCTTCTACAAAAGGCTCATTGTTATCCAGCCGATCCCAGGGACCGTAGTTGATATTGATGTATTTTTCTAAACCAGTATCGGTTACAGTATCCAGCAGGCTACCCTGCTGACCATAGGCTTCGTACCAGAATAAATCATTCATAATATCCGCCGCTTCAATCAGCAGCGAGATCATTTGCTGTTGGTTATCGGAAAGATGATCGAGTGAGGCTTCCAACCGAACGTTGGTGTATTTATCTAACTTTTCATCAATAGCAGGAATGTTAGCATTGGTAGTGGATTCTTCAGCAGAAGATGAATCGGAGGGAGAGTTACAACTTGCCAGTAGAAGGAGGCAGCAGTTAGTGATGATAGTAGCAAGTAGCAGACGCATAACACAATTAGGTTGAGTTGAAGATAGTTAATCAAAGCTACGCAAAAAGTTAGAAGTCACTCGTGAACAACTTAGTAAATACGAAAATCTATCCTTAAAAGACAGATCGAATATACATTTAGAAGAAGTACTTTTTTGTAACGGCAGGGTTCAGCCGGTTATGGAGGCTATATTTATTTTGTGCCTTAAGTAAAGCCCCTTTCTCACAAGGGAACTTTACTAAGGACTTGTGAAAATAGCTACGGGCTATTTCCAGTAAGTAAACGATGAATGAAGAATTGTTCATCACAAACATCATACAGAAGCAGTTGGTGAACCTTAATACCATCGTCCAGTTCTTTTAAGAAATTGTAGTCATCAGTAAATGTTTTCCTAAGATTATTTTTACTAAACCAATATATAGTACTATCTAAGTTTTTGCTGAAGTAATATTTTCGATAGAATTTTCCGATACCTCGGTATATTGTAATAGAACCAGTAGCCAGAATCTGATAAACTTGTTTATTGAATACACGAAACTTATATTCTCCTGTTTTAAACCCCCAAATACTATCTAGAGAGATTTTAGTCTTAGTCTCAGATGTTTTCATGCTAATGCTTGAAGTGGATAAAAACCCTGTTATGTGTATTTTAGTGTTAGCATCTCCAATGCACTCTCCTTGTTGTGTGCGGTAAGTATAGGCACTGTCATATATTCTACAGACACATTGATCATCTGTACCATGAACCGGCGAGAAATTACCTGCAAAAAATGAAGCCATAGCCTTGTTGCCTAAAGCTAATAGTAGCATGGTAACGACAATCAACCATGTTAGCTTCGCAGGTAAAAACTTGTATAGCATATTATTAATTAAATAATCTCCAGAGGCTCTGATCAAGTTAACTCTTGCCTATCAGTGAGCTTTGTTTCGGTGGCGAGGTTCATAAATAAGGCGAACAAATGCGCTTAGCCTTTCTCTTTCTTTAGATATAGGAATACCCGGCACAATACCTACCATCAAACTATTGTTAATAACCAGACGCATCTGAGGACGCATAACCATCTCAAAATCATTATTTTCTATTCGTTTATTAATTTCTAATCCTACGAAGTTGCGAGTACCAGGTATCATATAGTGGAAGTTAGAATTAATCTCATACCCAATATCTAAGTGGGATGTGCCAAAATGTGTAGTTATTCTTGGGCCGGTATACAGCAGCGTATGAAAATTGTTAGGCCAGCGTTTGGCTGCTATAAAAAACGGATTATATAGAATTCCTTGGAAGATTGACCTACGGCTAATCTTATTTAGATCAGTGAATTCTAATTCAGTTATCCCTCCAATGGCTAGAGAGGTTTGCAGCTCCTCAGCGACTAAAAAAGTGTACTGAGCAGCCATTTTTAGACTCTCAATACGATCTGACGGTTTTTTTCCAATGGCGGGACCGTTAGCGTCTATTTGACCGTTTGCAATTAGAGACTCGCCACTTATCCCAGTGAAAATAGTCACTGGAACTTCTATTTCTAACCCCAAACGATTGATTGGTGCCCATTCGTATTCAACTAGAAACTCATAGCTATCATAGGAAAGTCGGTCAGTCATTCCCATACCTACGTTCCACTCTTTTTCACCTTTTCGGGCTCCTAGGTCGCGAATAAGATCAATGTATAAAGGCTCCGCATGCAATACTTTAGCACGTATTTCATCTGTGGAATCGGTCGGAGTTATTACCGGCGAGAAATAATCTAAACTTAAACAGAGTAGAGAAATAAGATACATAAATAGTATTGATGAACGTACTGAAGATCGTTACGTCTTTCTCAGTCTAGAAACGAGGCGGGGATTAAGCAGTGATTAAAACGAAATGAAAATTTTATTAAAAAAGGAATAAAGTAGCCTAAGCATAGATATTGAAAGAAGATCTATTCTATCGTGAGCTGAGTATCAAAAAATTAAAATATCATTAAAACTACTTTCCTTCTTAAGTATTCCTAATTCTCAATCGTTATAAAAATAATGATACAATCAGTATGCTGGATTTATTGTGGCGAATCTACTTATATGTTATCTGCATAAAAGAAAGGTAGAATGATCACTTTTCAGCCTTATATATGTCAAAGTGGCAAGTTAAGACTCATTAAGACGTTAATAGAAACATATGAAAATTCTACTGATAGAAGACGAGCCAGAAGTTGCTTCGCTGATAGAGAGGAGTTTAAATGAATACGGACACATAGTCCATACCATTAGTAACGGTAGAGAGGGTATTGCCAACGTTCAAAAAGGGGCGTTTGATATAATTATTCTCGATGTTATGCTACCAGACATTACCGGATGGAAGGTTTGTAAAGAAATTAGATCTATAAACCAACGCATACCTATTCTAATGCTTACTGCTTTAAACAGTTTAGAAAATATTGTGCAAGGTTTAGAATTAGGGGCAGATGACTATTTAGCGAAACCCTTTCGTATAAAGGAGTTGGTAGCCCGACTCCAAGCCTTACACAGAAGGAACGATTTGCCTACTATCCATGAAGATATTTTGGAGTACGAAGATATATTAGTAAACCTAGAGGAGCAGACTGTAAAACGAGCTGGTAATCCTATTAAATTGACGACCAAAGAATTTTTTTTATTAGTTTACTTTATGCGTAACCCTCGGCGGGTACTTTCTCGAAATAGTATTCTGGAAAATGTTTGGGGGATTAACTTTGATCCAGAGACCAATGTGGTAGATGTATTTGTCAACTATCTACGTAACAAAATTGATAAACCTTATCAGGAAAAACTTATTCACACTGTCTTCGGTATAGGTTACGTACTTAAAAAGGAAGCATAGAGTAATGAGGATGAAGATTAAAAATAAATTAGCGTTGATGTACACAGTGCTGACCTTAACGTTATTGACTGTGCTTTGTGTATCTATCTATTATAGATTCGAGTACTTTACTCGGGACAATTTTTTTCAGAGAATCACCGAAAGAGCTTTCATTGTTGCGAAGTTTCATCTTGACAAAGACGATGTAAGCACTACTATTTATGAAAGCATTATTAAAGAGTATCTTCAAATACTTCCCCTGGAAAAGGAGTATATATTTCAAATAAATCAGAACAACTTTTCTATTATTCAAGATTCTCTACCCATCCCTGAGTCTTTTATAGCAGAAATAAGCCAACACAATATTGCTTATCATATAGACCATGATCTTTTAAGTTGGGTCGGGATATACTATCCTGATAACCAAGGAGATTTTGTAGTATTGGTTACAGCATTGGATGAATCGGGTATTCTTAAACTAGATAAGCTACGTAATATATTGGTAAGTGGGGTGCTAATTAGCACCATGATTCTGTTTTTCGTTGGTCGCTGGTTTGCGGGTATTATGCTAAATCCCATGAGTAAGATCACTAGATATGTAAAGAAGATTAAAGCGCATAATCTTCATCTCAGGGTACCTGAACCTACTCAGAAAGATGAGTTAAGGGAACTCAGCGTTACTTTTAACGAAATGCTCAACAGTTTGGAGATGACACTAAATGTTCACCAAAACTTTATTAATAATGCCTCACATGAGCTAAAAACTCCCCTCACCTCTATACTAGGTGAAGCGGAATACGCTCTATCTAAATCAAGAACGGCGGAGGAGTATGAAAGGATAGTAGGAAACATCAATAAGGCTGCTCTACGATTAGAAAAGTTGACATATGAATTGCTTCAACTAAATCACTCTTACACAAAAATTTCACCTGAATTTTTCGATACACTTTACCTTGACGAGGTTATATATGAGTTATTGTATACTGATGAAAAATACGGGGAGCAAAAAATCCAGTTTCAGCCCTCTACAGATAACCATCGGAGGTCTATTAAAGCTAATAAGCAGCTTATTCAGATTGCTCTGAGAAATGTGTTGGATAATGCGCTCAAGTTTTCAAATAGAAAAGGAATAGTAGTTACTTCATGGTATACTGAAAATATGATTACTCTGGAAGTTACCGATAGAGGAATTGGCATTCCTCCTGATGAAATAGTATACGTTACACAACCGCTTTATCGAGGAGCAAACGTAAAAACATTCTCAGGTTATGGAATAGGATTATCATTGACAGAGAATATTATCAAGTTACACGGAGGGTGTATCAAGGTAAGGTCCGAGCAAAACAAGGGCACTAAAGTGTCTATAGCTTTGCCTACCTGTTAAAATTCTAATTAGATTTTAAGAAGTTCTTAACTCGAGCTTCATCAATGAACCGTTGAGCATACTAGGAAAACGTAACACAAAACTTTCAGAGATACTCATTAGGTTGAGCCTCCTTCATTGATAAATTATGAAAACCATTGCTGTACCCACTAGCTTTAGTGTCCAGACTCTTAAAGCAATGCAACTTGCACTACAACTATTTCCTAATGAGATCATTCAATTTATTCTCTTTTCCCAATCGGGGCTGCCTACAGATATTCAGGATTTGCTGTTTTTACCTTCGAATGAAGAGAAGCTTGCTGTTGAAATTCATGAACATTTTGATCAAGGAATTGCGCTTCTAAAGAAACGATACGCCTATCAGATTAAACGGGTAGTATACGATCACTTTTGGGGCGACCTACCGTTTGTTATCAAACAGCTCAATGATCAAAATAGCATTGATTTTCTCTTGTTTCCTCAGTCAAATAGTTTTAAGAACTATAGTATTCAGTTACTAGAACTGATCAAGATGAGTTTATGCCCCTTGCTATTGGTACCAGATACTTACACCGGAGATTGTCTATCTAAAGTAGGCTGGATTATTGACGACAGTTTTAGTCCAGCTATATATCTGCAAGTATCAGATGATTTTTTTTCTGAAGAACAACCGGAGACTTTATTCATGATAGCTGCTAAAAGAGATAATAATAAATTAAAAGGGTGCCTAGGTTCATTATTGGATATCGGTTTAGTGTCTAGGAAACTATCTTTTGCATTACATCGCCATTGGGAAAGCAGCCAAGGTTTTATAAGTACTACAATTAGCCATCGTGTAGATCTTATTATTCTTCAACAGAAATACAAACGATCTTCGCTGAGGGTAAAAGATAGATTAGTTGAAGAGATTGCATTATCGAGTCCAGTTCCGGTACTGATATTTCCTCGTAATCATTTTGAAAAAGTAACTTGACTTGCCATCGTATCGCTATTTAGGAGCGATAAATTAGCGAATATGATAGTATCTCGTAGTATTAAATGGAAACATATATTCTATTATATGTGGAGAAGTATACTTTATTTTTTTCTCCTCTCAGTATTTGTCTATATTCTTCACATTGAGTTTGATATCAAACAGTTATCTATTCCCTTTAATGTTATCGCAACCTTAAGTACAGCTCTTGCTATTTATTTAGGTTTCAAAAATAATAATGCCTACGATCGTTGGTGGGAAGCTCGAAAAATCTGGGGATTACTAGTAAATTATAGTCGGGTCTGGGCACGGCAAGCCCTCACCATGCCAGTTCTTCCTGAGAGAGTAACCGAGTTTGAATTACAGGCCTGGCAAAGAAAAGTTATCTACCGCCATATTGCTTTTGTTCATGCACTTCGAGTGTTCCTACGAAAAAGCCATGATTATAACAATAATGGAATAATAGAATTAATTGAGGAACATAACAGATTTGAAGACATTCGTGAATTTCTCTCACCAGAAGAATTTGAAGAAGCCAAAACAAAAAAGAACCCACCTAACTTTTTGCTACTTCTACAAAGCGATGATCTTCGTGAAGCTTACAAAAGAGGCTGGCTCTCAGATTATCGGTTTGCCCACTTAGAGGAGACTCTAACTGAGTTTAATAATCACCAAGGTCGCAGTGAGCGTATTAAAAACACTCCTCTACCTCGAGCGTATAGTTTTTACTCGCGTCTTTTTGTACATCTACATGGCACTCTAGTGCCACTTGCCTTTATTGAGGATTTAGGTTGGTTTAATATTCCTCTTTCGTTGATTATTAACTTTGTGTTTTTAGCTCTAGACCAGATTGGCGAAAGAATCGAAGACCCCTTTGAAAACAGAATGGAGGATACGCCACTCACTTCCATTAGCATCACAGTTGAAGAAAACTTAAAAGAGATGTATGGTGAGCAGCGACTTCCTCAAAAGCCAAAACCAATAGAGGGCATCATATTCTAAGATAGACGTTAAAATTCTTAAATAACCAATTTTTTGGAGTAGGTATTAGAGAAAAGATTGCTTCCCTTGCTGTCAAGTCAGTTTTCTCTTTTGAGTAACACCACCTGGTTACTACTAAAAAAGACTAATTAAGCGACATTCCGATAGCAAATAGTGTTTACTAAACAACGTGTAGCAAACTCTAAGTTTGAACCGGAACCGACCGCTTGGCCGATTCGTACACCGCTTCTTGTACTCGCAGAGTTTTCAAATAATCTGAGCCATTGGTTTCAAAGGGCTGATCATTAAGTAGGCAGTCTACGAAATGCTGCTGAGTAGTGTAGCAACAATCACCTGCAAATCCTCGATCTTCATGATGGTAGTGATGCTCCCGCTCAGCTTTTCCCAGAGGTTGAGTCGTTAGTTTTCCATCGGCGTAGAGGCGGATACTGCCCTGATTACCTTCTATCAACATTTCGCCGAAGGTATAGCGAGGGTTAGGCTGATTGCTTTCATTGTAGCGATTGGCATCGGCAATACCCGTGCTGCCATTAGCAAATTGGAAGACCATTAGTGCCGAATCTTCTCCCTTAATCACCGGATTCAAGGTTTTAAGTTGAGCGTAAACACTATCAATTTCACCCACTAGATAACGAAATACATCAATAAAGTGTACTCCCGTTTCGTAGACGAAAAGTTTAGGCATCTCTCGGAAGTAAGGCTGGCGATCCAGATAGGCATCTTCGCCCCAGCCATCACCCATGCGGCAACGCAAGTTCAGCATATGTAAATGGTCGCCAATCACTCGTTGCTCCAATAGCTTTTTAATTTCTCGGTGCCAAGGCTGAAAGCGAAAATTCTCGTGAACCATAAAGCGGACACCCGACTGCTGAGCAGCCCGTACTAGAGCTTCCGCTTCTTGGTACGTAGGGGCCAGCGGTTTCTGGCAGATTACGTTAATCCCTCTATCAAAAGCCTGCTGGCAGATTTCTTGGTGGGTAGCCGGAGGAGTAATTACATCTACGAAGTCCGGTTGTTCTTGATCCAACATCTTCTCGTAGTCAGTGTATACCTTCGAAATATTAAATTTTTGGGCGATGGCTTCAGCTTTATCCTGATCGGTGTCGCATAGGGCAGCAATCTGAATGGAAGGAATACGCTGCCAACCATTGTGGTGAAACTGACTGAAGTAACCGGCACCAATACAAACTCCTTTAAGTTGGGTCATAGTGATGATAATTTTGAGAACCAAGTTAATCTGTTTCTCATCAGAAAAGGTAAAATAGGCTGAGTATCTATGAGCATCGACGGCTAACTGATACGATTTTGCTAAACTGCTATAATTTTTTAGTTATTTTGATAATTTGTTACTATTGATGTTATCATTTGCTTGTTATTGAATAATAGGTAATTTAGAGACAAAGAGATGAAAGACAATGGGCGGTAAAAATCCCAAAAGTGAAACAGCACTAATTGCAGCCTTAAAAAAGGGAAATCAAGAGGCCTTTAGCCAGCTTTTCTTTGCTTACGAGAAAAAGCTATACTTTTTTTCTTATAAGCTACTACAATCCCATGCGGATGCTGAAGAAGTGGTACAGGAAGTTTTCCTTAAGGTTTGGGATAAAAGAGTTACGCTAGATGAACAGCGGTCATTTAATGCTTACCTAATCACTATCGCCAAAAATATTATCTACAATCGAGCCTCGCGTAAGATCACCGAACATGCTTACCGCGAGTACCTCCAGCGGGCAACACCTTCAATAAGACACCACACTGAAGAGGTTGTGAATTTTTCTGATCTAAATGCTATTAGCCACCGCTTTATCAATCAACTACCTGAAAAGAGACGGAAAATATTTTTGCTGAGTCGATTTGAAGGACTGAGCAATCGAGAAATTGCTAAGCAGCTAAATATTTCAGTGAGTACGGTGGAGAATCAAATGAATAAATCCCTAAAGGCACTAAGAAATTACCTTTACCAGTACGACATTGAAGTACCTCTCTTACTAGTGATAAGCCTTATTTTTTAAATTTCTTCGAGAAATTTTCTTTTGCGATAGGTGCTAACCGATAGTTGGCTGTATTTATAGAAACAGCCTTACTATTCAACTCCGCCGTATGGACGTCGAGCTATTAGAGAAATTCTTCCGAAATCAGTGCACTCCTGAAGAAGTTCAACAAGTGCTACGCTGGATGAGCGATCCTGACGAGAAAGATAATACGCTACGAGAACTGGAAGCTTACTGGAATAGCCTAGATCCCTACACCTCTGAAATAGCGCACGACCAGGAAAAAATACTACAGCTTATTCAGGAAAAACTACCTCCCTCAAATACTCTTAGTGCCACGCAAGATACTAAGCCGAAAGGCCGAAACGTTCCCCTTTTCACCCCTACTTTTCTGAAAGTTGCCGCAGTCTTGTTCATTATTTTTTCGGCAACTTTCCTTTTCACCCAATTTTTCTCTGAGTCAAACTCAACAGTTCCGGTAGAACTGGTTACTCGCCAAAACCCAGCGGGTCAGAAGTCTACATTTCAGTTACCCGATGGGTCTAAAGTGAAGCTTAACGCCCAAAGTACGCTTACCTATCCACCGACTTTTACCGACACTTCGAGGGTGTTGCACCTTGAGGGAGAAGCTTTTTTTGAAGTAGCTGAAGACCAGCAACGGCCGTTCACAGTGATTGCGCAGGGATTAACTACCACCGCTCTGGGTACATCATTCAATGTAAAAGCATACACTGGCGATGAAGCCTCAATTGCGTTAGTAAGCGGAAAAGTTCAGGTAGCGCTTGCCGATGCTTCCAAGACCAATAATCAAACTTTTTATTTAAAGCCGGGAGAATCAGTCACTTATCATCAGAATGCAGATAGTCTAGGTGTCGCTGAGTTCAATCTTGAAGATTTGGCGTGGCGGGAAGGAATATTGGTTTTTCATCACGCGAGTTTTGTGGAAGTTACCAAGGAGTTGGAACGGTGGTACGGGGTTTCATTTCTCGTCCAGGGTACTCAATCTCAGCCGTGGGATATCAGTGGGCAATTTAAAAATGAGAACCTGGAGAACGTGCTTCTCAACTTAGGGTACGCTGAGAGTTTTGACTTCGCCATTGACGAAAAACAGGTAACGATAACCTTTAAATAGACCTAATATGGTTTACGAAGACAGTAGTTAAAAAAACTAGCGATGCCAGGCACGGCACCGCTAGCACATGTTTGCAAGGAAATAACCACCAACAAAGACACCAAGGGGAAGTTGTTGTCACTTTGTCCGGTTACTCCTTATTGCCCAAGAAGTACTTAAGCATCACACAAACACCTTAAAATTATGAAAAACCGCCTACTAATTCTACTAAAGATGGGCTCTTATTTCGTGGCGTGCGGAATTATTATACAAATGCTGCTCTACAACCTAGTAGTAGCTGACAATGCTGCGGCTCAAAATGTAAAGAATGTACACGAAGTAACTCTTAGTGTAGACTTTGACAATGCCTCAACCCGAGAGGTACTTCGTACTATAGAAATAAAAACTGATTATAAATTTATTTACGACAACCAAGACATTGACAAACGCTTGCGGATTTCTTTTCAGATGGAAGACCACTCGGTAGCCCAGATACTAACCGAAGTTTCCCGTCAAGCGAAGCTTAAATTCAAACAGGTTAACAATAGTATCAGTGTCCAGAAGTATGCTCCGCGGGCTGATCGCAACCAACGGATACAAGTAGATATACTAGAGCAAACTATTAGCGGCAGAATTACCGCTCTTGAGAATGGTGAATCTTTACCCGGAGTCAATATCGTGGCCAAAGGAACAACCAACGGAACGGTTTCTGATATTGATGGCAACTATCGTTTGACCGTTGGAGATGACGTCACTACACTCGTATTTTCTTCCGTAGGATATCTGACCGAAGAGGTAGAAATCAACGGACGTAGCACTATTGACATGGTTCTTTCGCCAGATATTATGTCTCTTTCTGAGGTAGTGGTAGTAGGCTACGGTACTCGTGACCGAGCTGATCTGACTGGGGCAGTATCTACCCTTCAAGGCGAAGCCATTTCCGAACTGCCAATCAACTCCGTAGAGCAAGCTTTATCAGGGCAAGTGTCGGGAGTGCAACTGCGGCAAAACGGAGCCCCGGGCGGCGGGCCGGAAATTTTGGTACGAGGAATAGCCTCTACCGGGAATAATAATGCGCCATTGTATGTGGTAGATGGTATTCCCCTAGGAAATGTGAACAGTCAGCGCGATAACTTTGTCCTGAATGCGATTGACCCGTCTTCTATTGAGTCTATCAGTGTGCTCAAGGATGCTTCTTCCAAAGCGATCTACGGCTCCCGAGCTGCCAATGGCGTAATTGTTATCACAACTAAGCGAGGCAAGGTGGGAAAACCTACCATTACCTTCGGGGTTTCGGCTGGTCAACAGACCATTCCTGATTTTGAGCGACCACCGCTACTCAATGCCGAAGAACTACGTCAGTACCGCATTCAATTTTTTGAGGATCGGCTATTTGCCGTTGGCCAGTTAGGTCCTCGGGAGCAAGCCGAGTTAGATCGACTGAATGCATTGGGTGATCAAGGTGAGGGAACCTATTGGTTTGATGAGATAACCCGAAATGCCCCAATGATGGATTACAACGTCAACGTCAACGGAGGCTCCGAAAGTGTTCGCTACAATGTTTCGGCGAACTTTCTGGATCAGGACGGTACGTTGATTAACACAGATTTTAAGCGCTACGGTATCCGAGCGAATATAGATGTGGATGTAACCGATCGAATTCGCTTTGGGGTAAATATAGCTCCAACTCATACGGTAGCTACTGGCGGACGAACGGATTCAGGAAGTAACAACTTTAATATTTTTTCGGCTACGGCTTTATCGCGCTGGACTGATCCTTCTGCGCCCATCCGTAGAGAAGATGGGACACTTACCAATGTAGCTCCCGGAAATGTGGCTACTTCCTATAACGCTAATCCGGTTTATTTACTTACAGCTCGTGAAGAACAAAGAAGAACTAATCAGATACTGGCCGGTTCCTACGTAGAAGTAGATATTATTGAAGGGTTAACGGCTCGCACTTTTGGCTCGGTACAATATATTGACCGCCGCAATACCACTTTCGAGCCTGCTGATCTTCCGGGAGGAGGTAACATAACCCCTAATCTGTTAGGAACCCGTCAAGCAAGAGCTGGCATCAGTGAGTTTTCTAATCTGAATCTGATCTGGGAAAATACGCTGAATTACGTGAAGACCATTGGCGATCGTCATCGCATTGATGCGCTAATTGGCTTTACGATGGAAGACCGACGGGGAGAAAACACCATTATCAATGCCGTAGATATTGTAGATACCTCGATTCGTATTCCTAACTCTGATAATGTTAATCCCAATAACATCAACAATTTTACGGGACGGGGCGAATACAATGCCAATACTTTGGTTTCACTAATTGGGCGGATCGATTATTCTTATATGGATCGCTACTACCTGACCGGAACAATTCGTCGGGATGGCTCTTCGCGCTTTGGGGTAGATACTCGCTACGGTAATTTTCCTTCTATTGCGGGAGCATGGCGGGTTTCTAACGAAGCTTTCTTCGGAAACGAAGGCGCAATATCCGATCTGAAAGTAGAAGCCGGCTACGGTATCAGCGGTAGTAATGCCAACGTAGGAAACTATCAGGCACAAGGAAGAATTAACCCTCAAAATCCTAGTGCAGCCCGACCTGATTATGTTTTCGGAGGCGAGTTTGCGGCGGGTAGCGCCGTAACTGCCTTGCCCAACTCTCAGCTTACGTGGGAAGAATCCCAAGAAATCAATTTTGGGGTAGATATTGGGTTTCTAAGAGATCGTTTTTATTTAAGTGCCGATTACTATGATATAGAAACCGCTGGATTCTTATCAAATTTACCGTTACCTCGTACCTCAGGCTTCGAGAACATTATTACCAATTTGGGTAGCATCCAGAATCGGGGAGTAGAGATTGAACTTAGCATTAGAAATGTACTGAACACTGAAAATTTAGTTTGGGATGCCAAGTTTAATTTTACCCGTAACCGTAGTAAGGTGCTAGAACTAGCGGCTGAATCTGGCTTCATTCGTCCCGGAGTAATTGCCCGAGCCTTCACCGAAACGGCTGTTGGCGAGGAGGTAGGATTGTACCGGGGTTTTAATGTAACTGGGCTATTCACCCAGGCAGAAATTGACGACCCTGATGTACCTAAGTATCCTGGTGCAGTGGAAGGTTCGCTGAAATACGAAGATGGTAACGAGGATGGATCACTAGGAGATGCCGAAGACTTTGTCATTATCGGTAACCCTAATCCAGATTTTACCTACGGGATGGTTCACACCCTCCAATACAATAATTTTGATCTAAACGTAGTGTTTGTTGGAGCCGTCGGTCAGCAGATATTCAACGGCTTCAACCAGTTCAATGGAAACCAAGACGGTAATTTTAATTTGACTCGCGACCAACTGGAGCGCTGGCGACCTGGCCAAGACCCAAACGGTGCTGTCATTCCCGGTACGGCTAGCCCAGTCAGCCGCCAACGGTTTCGCCAGCCTAATTCGTTGTTTGTAGAAGATGCTGATTACCTCTGGGTGCGAAATATTACGCTGGGTTATAATTTAAGTGGCGAAGTAGTTGATAATTTCTTTAAGAACGCTCGCATTTACACCAGTATTCAGAATCCGTTTTTGATTACCAACTACGAGAACGGTAATCCGGAGATTAACCGATCCGGTGACACGGCATTGGTCAGAAACGTAAACTACGGTTCATATCCTATCTCTCGCGTATTTACCGTGGGTATTGACGTAACCTTTTAACCGAAAGTCATGAAAAAATACATATTGTTTCTATTAGCTCTAATCTTGTTTTCGGGATGTGACGATTTCCTGGAGGAGGAGCCCCGAACCTTTCAAACTCCGCAGGGCTTTTTTGCTAACGAGCAACAACTTAATGAAGCCATAACTGCTATTTACAATACTAATCGGCAATTAATAAACGAAGATCATTGGCGATTTGGGGAAAACCGGTCGGATAATACCTCGTTTCAGTACAATCCTTCTGACCGAGGGGGTATGGCCAATGAGGAGATAGATCTGTTTCTAATGAATTCCAGCAATGGCACTTTGGGCAATTATTGGAATAAGGCATATTCCGGTATCTCGCGGGCTAACTTCGTTTTGGAAAATCTGGACGGGGTTACTTTTGCCGATGAAGCTAATCGGGATATTCGGCGGGGCGAAATCCTATTTCTGCGCTCTTGGTTTTACTTCAATCTGGTGCAGCTCTGGGGCGATGTTCCCTACGTGACCTCGGCGGGTAATTCTCCTGATGAAATTCTGTCTGATGAATTCCTAGAGCGAACTCCGGTAGCGCAAGTGTACGAAAACATACTAGCAGATGTACAAGAGGCTATTGATTTATTGCCCAACCCTGGTGAGATTGAGTCGGGGCGAGCCAACGCTGGAGCGGCTCTGATGCTAAAGGCTAAGATGCACATGGTACTCCAGCAGTTTAACGAGGCTATTCCGTTGTTGGAGCAAATGCAAGGACTGGGCTACACTTTGCTGCCTGATTACCGCAGTATATTTGATCCGACCAATAAAAATCATAGCGAGTCAGTCTTCGAGATACAATATTCCGTGGCCTTAGGACAGGGATCTAATTTTATGTCGCGCTTTGTTCCATTTAACAGTGGCAACGACATACTAGGCGATAGTGGGCCGGCCAACCCCCGAGCGGGACAAAACCAGCCTACTCAAAGCCTAATTGACGTGTACGACACAACTGATGCTCGCTTTCAACATAATATTTCTTTTTACGATGATAGCACTTCAGTAGAGCCCTGGATGAGTAAGTTCAATTTTGGGTTCGTAGTGCAGGGTTTGCAGGATGTTAATTTCCCTATGTTTCGCTATGCTGATGCTTTACTGATGTTAGCGGAGTGTTATCAGGAAGTGGGCGGAGGTGATCCGGTGGCTATCCTGGAACAAATACGCGCGAGAGCGTTGCCTGATCCGAGTTTGAGTCCCGAAGAGCAAGCTGATTTGGTCCAAACTATTGCTGATGAGCGCCGTCGGGAATTAGCCTTTGAAAACCACCGATGGTTTGATCTACTTAGAACTGGGCGAGCGGTAGAGGTGATGACCGCTCACGGCGAGGCACAAAAGGCTCAGAAAGTGACTGTTCCAGCGCAAGCCTACACCAATATCCGAACGCTACTAGGAATACCACTTGGGCAAGTAGAAAACTTTGGATTTGAACAAACTCCCGGTTGGGAAGGGGCGAGCCAGTAAGCTGGAGAGTAGTCATTTAAAATATCTCGCCGCAGGCATCTTTGCTTGCGGCTTTACTGTATATTTTCGATAATAATGTTTTGCTGATGTATGATTAGACAATGATGCATATTGCTAACGTAATTTCTGTTTTAGGACTAGTATTTTATTTATTCAGTAGTTGCACTTCTGAGACTACTGCCGTTACTACAGTAAAAGTAGTATCAGATAAATCCTGGAAAGCTCAGTGGATCACCCCACAAACTACGGTTGACTCTGCTAACGGTTGGATTTGTTTCCGAAAGGAAGTATCCATCGACCAACTGCCTGATTCATTAGTGACCGCTAAAATCGCAGTTGATTCCAAGTATTGGCTATGGATTAATGGTGAAATGGTAGTTCGGGAGGGGGGGCTCAAACGTGGGCCTACGCCGCAGGATACGTACTACGATGAAGTGGATATTTCCAAAAACCTCCGGGAGGGGCAGAATGTAGTGGCGGTTTTGGTACACTACTTTGGCAAGGATGGACTCTCTCACAAGAGTAGTGGTCAAGCTGGGCTACTGTTTGAAGCACAATCCAAAGGAGTAGAGATTTTAACGGATAGCAGTTGGAAAGCCTGGGTGCATCCGGCCTTTGGAAACACCGATCCACCTCATCCTAATTTCCGTTTACCAGAATCTAATATTCAGTTTGATGCCCGTCAGGGAGATTTCCTATTCGTTGCTGATGATTTTGATGATAGCGAATTATCCACGGCTCAAACGTTAGGAGTTCCTTCGGTAGCTCCCTGGAATCAGTTGGTGAAACGACCTATTCCACTGTGGAAGGATTTCGGGTTGAAGGACTATCCGAATGCCCCTTCTTTCCCTTTTATTGCCAACGGTGATACTATGGTGATGCAGCTCCCCTACAATGCTCAAGTGACTCCTTACTTTGAAATTGAAGCCCCGGCAGGTGAAAAGATTGGCATTCGTACCGATCACTACTTTGGAGGTGGGCCGCCGAATGTTCGAGTGGTTTATATCACTAAAGCAGGACGACAATCTTACGAGAATCTAGGCTGGATCAACGGTCATCAGGTGCATTATCATTTTCCTAAAGGGATTAAAGTACTAAGTCTAAAGTATCGAGAAAGTGGCTATGATACAGAGTTTGCCGGTAGCTTCTCCTGCGATGATCCGTTCTATAATCAATTGTGGGAGAAGGCACGCCGTACATTGTACATCACGATGCGCGATACCTACATGGACTGCCCTGACCGGGAGCGAGCGCAGTGGTGGGGTGACGCGGTTCTGGAAAGCGGTGAGACCTTCTATGCCCTGGATCGCAAGGCTGATTTACTAACTCGCAAAGGCATACTGGAGCTAATGAACTGGCAACGCCCCGACGGTACCATTTTTTCCCCCGTACCCGCCGGAAACTGGGATAAAGAGCTTCCGGGACAAATGCTCGCCAGCGTAGGCTACTACGGCTTCTGGAACTACTACTGGCATAGTGGCGATCTGGAAACTATCCGGGACATCTACGAGCCAGTCAAAAAATATTTGTCGGTTTGGCAGCTTAAGGATAATGGAACAGTGCAAGTACGAGAGGGTGGCTGGACCTGGGGTGATTGGGGTGAAAACCAGGACGTTCCTTTACTCATCAATACCCAGTACTACCTTGCACTGAAGGGACTTCAGAAAATGGCTGAGGTTTTGGGTCACCATGATGAGGCAGATAGTGTAGTCCAGCAAATGACAGCGTTCAAATCAGCTTTTAACCAGGCTTTTTGGCAGGATAGTTATTACCGATCTCCTGACCATCAAGGAGAAACGGATGATCGTTCCCAGGGGTTAGCAGTGGTCGCTGGTTTGGCCGATGAAGATAAATATAAAGCCATTTGCCAAGTACTTCAACGGGAGTGGCACGCGAGTCCGTATATGGAAAAGTACGTGCTGGAGGCTCTGTTCCAAATGGGCTACGAAGAGTACGCTCTGGAACGGATGAAAGAGCGATTCGCTAAAATGGTCGAGCATCCTACGATCACTACCCTTTGGGAAGGCTGGGGCATTGGCTCAGAAGGCTACGGAGGCGGCACCACCAACCACGCTTGGAGCGGCGGAGGACTCACCTTGCTTTCCCAGTACGTTGCTGGAGTATCACCCACCACTCCCGGCTACAAAACTTTTCAGGTGAAGCCACAACTCGGGTACATTAAACAAGTGAAAGCCGAAGTCCCCAGCATTCGCGGAAAAATCACCGTAGAAATTGAAGTGGCGAAAGAATATCGCTTATCTCTAGAAGTACCCGAGCAAACGGTAGCGAAGGTATATATACCAGATCATTATACTAGCACCCACATTAACGGACAAGAGTTAGATTTTGAGCTAGAAGAAGGGTATCGGGTTTACGAAGTGTCTGTTGGGAGCTACGTATTCCTATCTCGGTAGAGCTTGAGGCTTTTGGCAATGGATTTATGCACGTATAGCGTTAATCGCCCTGCTCATCGGGACTTGTACACATTGCAAGAATTCATAATGTATTCAAGCTGCTGTCAATTCTTTCTTTCAAATCACTTCTTACTTTAGCTTGTTCTGCATATTTATTCCACGATTTCACTACGGAGTTAATGCCTTCAATAATTTTCTCGCCTTTTTTGATACTGTTATCCTTAGCTATGGTCATCAAATCCTCCTTCGTTATTCCAAGCCTTCTACCGTTGACACTCAAGGTTTGCTTACTCACCCAGTGGTTGGTTGGATCGAACGAAAAGCATAAGTCATAGGCTGGGGCTAGTCGCCATCGCTCATCTTTTTTCAAGATGAAAGAAAAATTCTTGGTATGATCATCGTAGTTGGTAGCCAGCACATTAAATACCATTCTCCGAAACATTTGCTCAGCTTCGGGGTAAGTCAATCGTAACAACCGCATAGTCTGAAACACTTGTTCATAACTGTATCCATACATGTCATTAAAATCATAGTGTTGCAAACCACATAGCGATTGGATATGATGCTTGATATTATCTTCTCTATCAAAACGTTTGGTCATAAAATGCGCTCTTCCGTTTTCTTCTAGCAATTGACACTGACTCATTTCAATTTCACAATCTATTGCCATCAGGTAATAAGCATATTCTACTCGCCCCCAGCCAGAACTCTCACCAAATTGTGCTCCGCTTACGCCGTCTAATTTGAGCAACCAATGCTCGAAACTTTTAGGTACATTTCCTTGACCAGATCTTACTTCCTTAGTTTTTGGGTTATAGGCAATAACAGCCTTAGGACGTGCGCCACCAGCCGAGGTTCCTATTTTTAGTATTTCCATCATTGCCTTCTCCTCATTCTTATTCAAGTCAGTTAAAAAAGCTTCTCGTTCGTTGAGTATTTTTTTTGCAACCTCAACCAAACTATCTAATTCTAGTGAAAAGCTATTTTTTCCTGTTTTGACCTGGGCAGGTTCAAATTCTAAGGCACCCATTCCTCTCGTGCCGATAAAGCATAGCTTCTCCACTGGATTCATACTGCTTTCTGATCTGCCTTGTTGAGCTAACCAGGCGTTAATTAGTCTATTTCCATACTTGTCCGGTAAAGCATCCGACAATAATCCTGGCAATCCTTTGAAAGCATCTTCAGTTTCATTACGTCCTCTTCGTAATTCAGGAAAACTATAAATTTGTGAACCTTGAGCATTTGGCATTTTGATGGGTGATAAATCCCAACCCTTTTGAATGAACTTTGGGTGGTATTGAAAATATCCCAATTGCTGTAACCCATCCCAGCGAATAGCTCCTACCAATTCGCCCCAAACATTAACCTCGGCTACATCTACCATCCTAAATCTTCTTTACCAGTGTTACGGTTTTTCTTAGGTGAAGCCTGTTTTCTCTGCTTTTTCTTAAGCTTGGCATACTCAAGTGGACTGATTTGGTCTTGAATTTTAAATACGTCCATGATGTATAGCAAATCAAGTACTCTCAGTACTTGGATAAGACTATCTATCCTTACTTTCTCTCCCCTTTCTAATAAGCTTAATGTAGAACGACTTATTCCGGCGGCGGCGGCCACTTGGTCTTGCGATTTATTTTGGTTTAAGCGATGTGATTGAATAAAACCTCCAATGGTTTCCATTAAAGATTTATCTGACATAGCTTCCCACTTTGTGTATGATTTATCATTCATATTAGTTTATTCTATACATATTTGAATATTATACAAATATAGAACGATATGTCGAATGACAAATCATGCATTTTAATCAAAAAAACAGTTATATGAATGATTTATCATTCATATAACTCAGGATATTATTTCTACAACAGCAAGATGTGCTTCAGTCAGTATTCCTCTAACTGTTTCTCTGGCTTCATGAAAAGCCACAAGAAAATAGCTACTACGTTCAACCCTGCACCTACAAAGAAGAAGGGAACTTCGGAGCCTGTCCACGATTGCATGTAGGGAAACGCCAGGGCAGTGATAAACGCGCCAATATTTCCAGCCATGTTCATAGTGCCCGATACGGCTCCAGCGTGTTGCCGCCCAATATCTACCGCAAACGACCAAGACGGGCTGAGTGTCATATCAGCACCAAAGATGGCAATGCTCAGAAAGATAATTGCAGTGAGCGGGGTTTGCATGTATACACTCACAACTAGCCCAATAGCAGCTAAACCAAAGCCAACTGCGGCGGGAAGACGGCGAGAGAGCGTCCAGTTTCCCTGTCGGTAGATACGGTCAATCCACCAACCCCCAAACCAGTTACCTAGTGCTCCGAGTACTAAAGGGGCTGAAGCGTAAAACCCTGCTTCCAGCGTTTCTAGGGCGTATTTTTCTTTCAGGTGGGGGAATAGCCAGGTAAGGCAGAAGAAAAAGGTAAAATTACTACAAAAGTACTGCCCCATCGCCAACCACATATTTTTAGAGCCTATCAGGCTGCCCGCCCTAAGCGGTTCTTTGGCTACGGCTGGGTCAACTTGCTGACGATTAGCGCGGATAAAATCTTGCTCAGTTACCGATAATCCAGCGTGTTCGGTAGGGTCATCGCGAAAGACCAGATACCACACGACAGCCCAGACCACTCCGACGGCGCCCAGCACTACAAAACACATACACCAGCCCAGGGTGAGAAACCGCCAGGCGCCAACCGGCAATGCAACCGCCGCGCCCAGCCGGGAACCAGAGAAATTAATACCCGTGACCAGGCCACGCTCTTGCAGGGGAATCCAGGAAAACACGGCACGCGATATGCCTGGAAAAGCTCCCGCTTCACCTGCTCCAAACAGTAAGCGAACTACCAGCATTGATGTAAAATTCCAGGCAGCTCCGGTCAGAGCTGTGAACAGCGACCAAAAAGTAACCACCGTAGTAAGTACCCGCCGTGACCCCAGGCGATCTGCTAGGATGCCCGCCGGAGTCTGAAAAAGAGCATAACCCAATGCAAATACTGATAGCACCCAGCCCATTTGCTCATCACTCAGGTTGAGGTCTTGCACAATTGGTTCCTTGGCTACCGAAATGCAAATTCGGTCGATGTACAGTAGCAGGGCTAGTAAAAAGGTGCCCACCACCATCCAGTAACGTCCGGCCATTAGTTAGTTCTTTAGTTGGTTAATCACTTTGGTAATAGAATCAGCTTGGCCTACATTCCCCGGAAAAACGATATACGTGAGCCCGGGAAACTTACTCTCTTCTCCTAGCTTCCAAACCGGAACTCCCGAAAGAACCTGCCCGAGTACATTGGCTTTTTTTACTCCCAGCCCCTGCGTAGCCGTATCACTGGAGGTAATTCCACCCTTAGCCAAGAGGTAGCGGGGCTTGATGCTAATCTGTTGAATAACATTGGTTAGAAAAGACGAAACCTGCTGCCCGATTTTCAAGCTTTCTTCTTTATCCTGCCCCGAAACTAAATCGCGGCTAGTATAAATTACTGTATCCTGATTATCGGTGAGAAGCTGACCTATCTTCTGTGCTGTCTGCTGGGCAAAATCTTCTATATCGCTATATTCCAAAATTTCGTTTACATCTAGCTTGATGGATTGCACCGAAGCGTGTTGCAGTAAATGCTCTAATTGAGCGGTGGATTTAGGAACGTAAGAACCCACGACAATCAATCCGCCGTTGGCTGAATCAAATAAAAGCTGATCGCGAGTGAGTAGTGGCTGAGGTGCTAACCCGGCCAATATCGGCACGACAGAAGCGGCTGTGCGGCAAATTACCGGAACTTTGGTATTTAATAGTCCTAAAGCGAATATTTCCAGATCGGAGCGGTGAACGGCGTTAACGATATAGGTAGCATTGGGTGAGCAGGCACTGAGCGTTTCGGTTACGTAGGTAGCACCTTTTTGGCGAAGATCAGATAAACTGAGCGAGACTACATCCTTAGATTTTACCTTTCCATCGGTTTTTTCTTCTACCCAACCCTTTAAGTTAGAAGCGGAGAATCCGAAAGATTTATCCTGAGCGAAAGGCGTTTCGCCTACGGGTATCAATTGATTTCCTTCTTGCACATAGTGCGTATCATTGATCGTGTAACGTCCTCCCTCTAGAAAAGCCGGAACGAGAATCCTAACAGCCGCTTCCTGCTGCATCCCAGCCAAAAGAGCGTTTACCTCGTTAGGGTAGTGGCCTCGTAAAGTAGAGTCACTACGGCTGATGACGAAGAAGTTCTGTCCGGTTTGTTGGGAAGCTTCGATCAAATTTTGTCCGATGGTTACTGCTAACTGATTCGCCTTTTGGACAGGGAGGCTACGCGAATTGGTAAGAATAAAGAATAGCGGAGTAGCTCGCTGAAACTCGGCTTTAATTACTTCAGTTGTCCACTCAGTGAGTACCGGAACATCGTACACTGTCTGCGTACCAGTCGGGTCATCATCTAATACCACAATGGTTTGCTGTGATGAGGAAATTTTCTCGCGGATTTGCGATAACAAGCTCTCTTCAGGCGGAGGGGGAATGTCTTGTAGCAGTTGTTGTAGGGTGGTAGTGGGCATACTTACAGAAAGGCTTGCTCTAATCGCTTGATAAATTCATTATGTAAAACGTGTTTCCCTTCGGGCGGATTACCGTCAACGCCCATGCGGACGTATACCATATTCCACTCGGGAATGACAAAGCAAACATTGTGATTAAGTCCGCTCATGTAGGCGGTGCCTTCGGGAGAATCTGGCATGAATTGCCCTTCATCAGTCATTCCGTTAGTCCACCAGTTATAACCGTAGGAACCGCTACCATTTGCACTCTTTCGGTCAGTATCAGCGACCGGAATACTAGCGGGCACTTGCGTTTGAATAGCCGCCGTAGCCCACTCTTCCGGTACAACTTGTTGCCCGTTCCAATTACCTTTATTCAGAAACAGATGACCTACGCGAGCCAATTGACGAGCCGATACATGTACGTTAGTGCAACCGTTGCGAATTGGAATACTATCCAGTTCTCCCTCCTGTCCCCAAGACCATTCTCCCATCCCAATGGGTTCGGTTAGGTTTTGGGTCAAGTACTCGTGTAAATCTTGCTGAAGAATTCGGGTCAGCGTTCTCCCTTTCATCATCATAGCTTCATCCCAGTAGGCATAAGCCGTACCAGGAGAAAAGATTGGCTCACCCGGTTGGTAAGGAGTCCACGACCAGTCAGCGCTGCTGTCACTTTCCCAACGGGTATCACCTACCGCATTGTAGCCGGAAGTCATGGTGGTGAAGTGCCGTAACGTAACCTCCGGGTAGAGTTCAGACAGCAGCGGTTCGTAAATAGCAGCTTTATCATTGAGCTGGCATAGCCCGTCTTCAATCATTAGGCCGAGGGCGGTACTGGTAAACGATTTGGAGCACGACCAGATGTTATGCACTTTATCAACACTATCGCCCTGATAGATTACGTAGCCATTGCGGATAATCATTAGCTCCTCTACTTTATCTTCAAAGCAGTGATCAGCCAGATACTGTACCGCTTCTTCCAGCTTTTCTGCATCTATTCCCTGACTTTCGGGAGTAGCAGTTTGCCAATCTTCATCAGGAAAGATCATTTCTAATATAGCCTGATTGGTTTCGGTAGTTTTTTCTTGGGATTGGGGTGAGGAGCAACTGCTTGTGATAACAGAAATTGCGATAAAGTAACTTAAGTATTTGAACCGGACGTATCTTACGTATGCAAAATATATCAAGGGTAGTTGCAGTATTGCTGAGTAAATCCCCCTATCCCCCTTTACTAAGGGGGAGATATAAAGTCCCCCTTTTTTAAATGGGGGGAGGGGGGATTTATACGTCATTGCATATCCGTGAATAGTCCTTTTCCGATCATCTAAGCATTTAAGTCTACACATATTCTGCAGCAAGGGTTGTTGATAAATTTCTTCCATAGGTTTCAGCTTTAATTATTCCTCTAAAGCAATAACCCTAGCCGGAGAGCCATCACCACCTTGTATTTTTAGAGGTAGGGCGATTAGTTGTACTTTCTCCTGCTGGATCTTATCCAGATTGGTTAGCCCTTCAATAATCACGACGTTGCCACCTAGCAGAACTCGGTGAATGTGAGTTACTTCAGGTAGGTTATTGACATCGGCTACCGACGGGGCTTCTACGCCGAGCATCTTTATTTTCTTCGCAACGCACCATTCGGCGAGTTCTTCACTAATCCGAGGTAGACCATCTCGGTATCTCGGTTGACGCAAATACTGACTCCATCCGGTGCGGAAAAGCAAACTGTCGCCTGTTTCTACTTTTTCGGTAATCTCACCCAAATCCTCTATCTCAATTAAATACTGATCAGGAAGATTAGGCAGATGTACTACCCAGGCTGGACCCATGCAGTCGGTTAGCGGAATTTGGTCAATGCTTTGGTCGGTTACGCCGAAGTGCAGGGGGGCATCCATGTGGGTGCCTACATGAGAGTAAAGATGCAAAGTGCGAGCATTCCAGCCATCTCGTTCCAGCGTCTTGGCAATCTCAATGGTGACTCCCGGCATGTCGGAGTCATAGGGTAGGGTTAGGTCAATGGGGGTTTTCATACAGATTTCTTTACTACTATAGCTGTTAGATTTTAATATGGAAACTATGATCGATAAGTTGAGCACCTAAAACTCGTTCCCAATATTCCGTTGTTAGAATGTTTGTTTGAAGAAATTTTTGAGTATTGATTGGATCATCTGATTCCCAAGCTGACGCAAACGAATGTAATTTTTCCGTTACCTTCTCTTCTAAAGTACTTGAATCTTTATCTCCGAATACAGAATATAAACCTAGTTTGTAACTGGCTTGATAGTCAAGCTTAAAAGATTTAATCTTAAAGTCTCGGATCTCTATTGTATGAATTTTAGTGTTAGCAGAAATCGCACTTTCAATGTCTTTTCCAGCTAAATCAATTGTTGAGAGCCTCTGAAATGTAATTTCCTTGTTTCCTAAATTATTAGCTAGAGCGTTCACGACTTTCTTTGGGTCTCCACTTGCAAAATAGTGAGTTTCAATTTGCTCAAGCGTAATTGGTAAATCGTTCTTCTGAGCAATTGAAAGAGCTTGAAGTATTGGTTTTCTAGCCGTTCTTCGCAGATAGAGTTTCCAAGCGTCTCCCAGAGTTATTTTAGCCGAGTTCATTGACGCTTTAGCCTTAATTATTAACAGGGGAATTAGGATTAAAAGTCCGAAAAATGAAGCTAATAAAATTATAAGTATTAGAAAATCCATTATGTACGACCTATAGTGTAGGAACATGACGATTCGCCGGGGCGGCTCTGCCGTGCGATTAGTCATGTTCCTACGGAAATTAAATTCCTACAAATTTTCAATTACACTATCGGCGATCTCGGTGGTTTCAGCGTTACCGCCTAAATCTACGGTGACAATTCCGTTTTGGGTGGTGGCTTCAATACCTTTCAAAATGTCCTGTGCGGCTTCGGTTTCGCCTAAATGTCCTAACATCAAAGCACCTGACCAGATTGAGCCTACCGGGTTGGCAATGCCTTGTCCGGCAATATCGGGAGCTGAGCCGTGAATGGGTTCAAACATAGAAGGAAACTCTTTTTCGGGATTGATATTGCCACTGGGTCCAAGGCCGAGGCTACCCATAATGGCACCACCCAAGTCACTTAGAATATCGCCAATCATATTGGTAGTGACGATTACATCGAACACTTCGGGTTTGAGTACGAAACTGGCCGAGGCATTGTCCACATACATTTTATGGTAGGTCACATCGGGGTACTGTACAGACACCTCCTCAATCACCCGATCCCAGTACGCCAGACTGTTGATTAAGGTATTGGACTTGGTAACGTTAGTAACTTTCTTCCGGCGTTTTTGCGCTAGCTTAAACGAATAGTGAGCAATCCGCTCAATACCCGCGCGGGTGAACACACTAGTGTCAGTCGCTAATCCGTAGGGCTGATCGGGGTGGATGATTTTTCCGTTTTGCACAAACTCGCCCTCGTTATTTTCCCGAATTACTACAAAATCAATGTCTTTATGCGATTTATAGCGCAATGGACTGTCAATACCAGGAAGCAGTTTCACTGGACGGTAATTCACGTACTGCTGGAAGGCGGTACGAACCCGGAAGGTATATAGCATGGCGGGTAGGGTGTCGTCTACCTCAGGATCACCAACGGCACCGAAGTATACGGCATCAAACTGCTTGAGAGTATCTAAACCATCATTAGGCATAAACTGGCCGTGCTGTTTGTAGTAACCCGCTCCGAAAGGAAATTCTTGGGTTTCTAGTGTGAATTGATGCTTTTCGGCGGCAGCTTGCAAAACTTTTAGTCCGGCGGGAACAATCTCGTGTCCGATTCCGTCGCCGGGAACCACTGCAATTTTGTAATTCTTCATGAAATGTACTTGCTTATTTTATTTATTGTAAATCTTTGCTTCGAGGCCAGTACCTTCGGGAGCTTGGTACGCCAGTGTCATGGCCCATTTATCAAACTCAAAGCCATCTTCTCGCATAGAAAATGAAATGGTATGCCGACCGGGTTCCTCAATCATTAAGTAGATCAGCTCTGGTACTCCTGTATGTATCTCTTCAGTACGCTGCCGACTTTCCCACGACCATTCTTGCTTATTGCCATCAAATTGCATGCGTTGGCCGGTTTCTGGCCATTCGCCGTCTAGTCCCACATGAATTCCGTTGTCTTCAGTGCCTGAGGTATGGGTGCGTACCCACACGTAGTACTTGCCAGGAGTGTTGAAATACACATTATAATTGAGAATGCCAGCTTTGCCCGGTTCGGGAAAAAAGTTTTCCCCTTTGGTTAGCACGTCGTCGTGTGTAGTTCGGGTATCAGGTAAAGCTTCCAAGTAAACCCCACCGCTGGCAGTAGCTGCGTTATTTTCGTCAGGATCAGGGGTTGGTAAAGAAGTAGTACTTTCTTCTATAGTATACCACTTCCGCACGAGCGTATCGGTTTGGTTAGTAAAGTGTTCTGCTTCTACGGCTACTACACCATTAGTTTCTTCAAATACTAATGCATCTTCTACTTCAGGTTCTGATATTTCTGGTTGAGTATTTTCGGAAGCTGGTTGGCAGGCACTGCTTAGTGCCACGCCCATCCAGATGGCAGCGCGGAAAAGGGTAGTTCGCTTGACGAATAAGTGATAGGACATGATTGGTATGATAATAATTGGTTTGGTTACGCTAGGTCGTTTTAACAGATTAAATCCCCCTAACCCCCTTTTCCAAAGGGGGAAAATATATTTTATTTTTGCTTTGTTGTCTACAGTCGTGTCAATTATCATTTAGGTTTGTATTTTGTTCGGGTGTATCCACCGAGCGTCGGTCGCCATGGATGCAGTGCTATACGCCCTTCATCCAGTCTTCGCGACTCATCTTATACACCATACATTCACTATCCTCAAAGGTTCTTCGCTCCACGAATTGGAACCCGATGCGCTCGTAGAAGCGAATAGCTCCGTGATTGGTCTCTAATGGGTCAATGAGAATCGCTGTGACTTTTTCATTTTCAAAGCAGCGTTCTAGTGCTAGGTTCATCATAATGGTTCCGTAGCCTTTGCTCAGATCTTCGGCTTCGCCAATCCAGATATCAATGGCTCGTAGTTTCGCCTCCACATCGCCCCAATAGTGCGACTCTTCTTCGGCCGGATTAATAATTTGTATACAGCCAATAGGTCTGCTGTCTAGCTCGGCAATTAACTGTTCCCGCCACTCGGGAAAGCGTTGCAGCTCGTACTCCCAATTCCAGTCCTCATCACCGTCTGATGCCTTGACATGGGGTTGTTCATCCCAATGTCGCAATAATGCTAAATCGTTGATAGTAGCCGTACGCAACGTAATCTGCATCTGCTTAGCCAAGTAATTAAGCTAACTATCCATTCTGACTACGTATCAACACCACCCAATCCTCATCACCGCCGGATGGTGCATTTCCTACCGAGACAGTACTCCCACCGCTGATTTCGTCGACACTACCACTTTGCAAATCACCTCCGTTCTCGGGGTCAAACCACTGTACAGAATAATTTCCTTCTTCCAGGCTAAGATTGGTAGTAGTGGCGTCGTGTAGATAGATAGCGTAAACCTCACCGGGTTTAGCAAAACAGTACGCTCCTTCCGTATCTACCAAATCGTCAGCCGTTTCCATTTCCCAGAACGGTAAGTTATCGTGGAAGAAAGAGACAGCGTAGCGGGTTTGATCCCATATATTATTACGGGTACGCCAGGTTTCCAATCCTAAGTCGCTATCGCCGTAGAGGTAGCCAAAGTACCACTCAGCTCCGCCGCCGCCCGCCATCAGGTTACCCCATAGCACCTCATAGCGAATAGTATCGTGCTCAGGGTCAATATCATCGGGGAATACGCCATGATAATAGGGCCCAATTTCATCCAGGTTGACTACCCACTGTTTTCCTGCTTCAGCAGAAAGGTCTATCCAACGCTTGGTTTCATCGTGTACCTTTGCAGGTCTACCAATTTGCAAGGAAGGGCCGTCCAAGTCTTCATAACCTAATAATGGCTCTAGAATCTCATCGCGTTCTTTCTGGGCAGCGTGAGTGTGCAGTGCTACAAAATTTTGATAAGGATCAGTCTCTTTGAAATAGCTAATCATAGCCCGGCGCTGATCGTCATTCTGAGATTCTGGTGAAAATTCAGCGTAACCGTTTTCTTCTCCCATGTTCCAGGCTACCCCCAGATGATGAGCGAAACGGGCAATAAGTTCACGATAGTAAAGTTTTCGTTGCGTACCTAGATCACCGTTATCTAACAGTAGCTCATTTTCAGTTTCTTGGGTAAAGAAGTGTAATAAGATACCTAAGCTATCAGCGTGAGTGAATACCATTTCCCACTGATCTAGTTTACTACAATCAAAGCGATAGCGTTCTTCGTAGCCAGTGTAAGGCCAGACATCTTCTCCGTCGCCTTTGATATTCATGGTTAGAAAATAGAGGGAGTTCACTCCCTTTCCAGCCAGATAATTAAGCCCGCCAATGATACCTTTTCCTTTGCCTCCCTGCCAACTGGGGTCGTCCTCGTTCCAATCGCGTATATGATCTTCGTACACATGAAGTTCCTTGTCGACCGGAGCTTCCCCGTCTTTGTGCCCTTCTTGTCCTCCGAACTCAGTACCGTCAAAATCTACGTAGCCCAGCAGGTTCTCCGGGCTGCCGGCACCACCTTTTAGGTAGTATCCATCGGTGCCTGCAAACTGCAGATAGCGTTCCCCCACGTACTGCAACTTACCTTTCGCCCGAAAATCACGCCCTTGTTTGTCCGAGGCTACTACCTGAAACGAGCCTTGCTCACCATCAAAAGCCACTGGCTCACCGGCATTAGTGTCAGTACTTACTGCAATACTATCGCCCTTTCGGAAAGATATATCGTACGTCCATTCCCCTTCAGTGTTAGGCGCAAAGCGAACCTGCCAAACGTTTCCGCTAGAGGCACTGCTTTCAGCAGCGTTTCCATCGGCAGCGTAAAAGCCGGGTACTTCAAAGGTTTGGTTACCATTACGAAAAGTAGCGACTAAGCGGTAGTTTAGAAAAGGGTTGTCTTCGGCATCTTCACTGGTCTCAGGACCTTCGAATGATAAAGTTATTTTATGCCATTGTTGATACGATGGAGTAGACACCGACTCCGATTCTTGCGCTGGTTGGCAGGCAGTGATCCAGCTGATTAGCAACAATAGATTCAAAAATGAATAGTTACGCATAGGTTGTAGTAGGATTTTCTTAGAAAAGTTTAATTATCAACGTCTGAGAGTGCAAGCGAAAGTTATTTTTGTTTTAAAGCTCAGCAATGAAGTTATGATCTTTTCTTAAAGGAACAATCCGAATTAATCACATTATCAGTAATCCGTTTTGTGCAAAGGTTTGCACACTGCTAATGGTAAATATCACAGGCTAATTTTTTTGATGTCAGTCGTAAAGGATTGCTTCTACTCCAGAAAGTCGCAACTTGAAAATAAACCTTATCTACGAGGCATCATAGAGAAATGTTATTAGAAAAGTGCAAGATTAGAGGGCGCTAGACAGTGTAATTATTTTTCTATTTTAGTCTTCAAATATGAAGCCCATCACACTAAAAGAAATCGCAGACCAACTGAATATTTCCATTTCTACGGTTTCCCGCGCACTAAGCGACCACCCGCGCATTTCGCGTACTACCAAGCAGGCCGTACAAGCATTAGCCAAAGAACTGAACTTTCAGCCCAATCCGCTGGCAATGAACCTGCGAATGCAGCGCACCCAGACTATCGGAGTGATTGTCCCTAAAATCAGCTATGCTTTTTATGCTTCGGCGATCACGGGCATTGAAGCGATTGCTATTCGGGAAGGATACAATATTGTCATCTGCCAGTCTAATGAATCGTATGAGCAAGAAGTGGCTAACATTAAATCGTTACTATTGAGTCGGGTAGATGGTGTTATTGTCTCCCTAGCAGGTGAAACCAAACAGTACGATCACTTTCAGGAAGTACTGAACCGGGGTGTTCCTTTGGTTTTCTTCAACCGAGTGTGTCCCGAGCTACCGGTATCCCAAGTGGTTATCGATAACTTTTCGGCGGCAGCCCAGGCAGTGTCTTCCTTAATTCAGCACGGATACCAACGTATCGGATTATTAGCGGGCCCTTCCACTATTGAAATTAGCAACGAACGCTTAAGGGGTTACCAACAGATGTTAGCACAGCACCAACTACCGTTTGACCCTAGCTTGGTAGCCCACTGCGACTACAGTGAATCTGATGGCTACGACCAAACGGTTCACCTCCTTCAATTACCTAACCCACCCAATGCTATTTTTGCCGTGAGCGACCGACTCGCCATTGCTGCTCTACAAGCCTTACGCGATCGTGATATACGAATTCCTGAAGACATAGCGCTAGTCGGGTTTAACAATGATCCGGTAACTGCCGTGGTGAGTCCGCCTTTAACTACCATTGATCAAAATCCCGAGCAAATGGGTGAAACGGCAGCTCATTTGCTGTTTCAGCAGTTGTGTGATTCTAAAACTGATATTGAACAGGTGGTACTAAAAACTCAGCTATTGGAACGAAATTCCGTAAAAAAATAGTAGTTTGCGCTTCCCAATATTTTTGAACCACTTTACCTAATCTCTTATGAAAAAGTTCGAGCCCGGCGTACTCTACGGCGATCAACTCATAGAATTTTTTGAATACGCCCAGGAAAAACAGTTTGCCTTACCCGCTGCTAACGTCATCGGCAGCAACTCTATCAATGCGGTGCTAGAAACCGCTCGTGATGTGCAATCGGCTGTGATTGTTCAGTTCTCCAACTCGGGGGCGGCATTTAATGCGGGCAAAGGGTTTAGTAACGATGGACAGCAAGCCTCCATTGCGGGAGCCATTGCGGGAGCCCAGCACGTTCATACCATGGCCAAGCACTACGGCGTACCCGTCATTTTACATACTGACCACGCGGCTAAAAAGCTATTGCCTTGGATTGATGGAATGCTGGATGCGGGAGAAAAGTACTACGAGCAGCACGGTCGTCCGTTGTTCAGCTCCCATATGCTTGATCTTTCAGAAGAGCCATTGGAAGAAAATGTAGAGATCAGCAAAAAGTACTTCGAGCGAATGAACCCGCTAGGTATGGGGATTGAAGTAGAGCTTGGTGTAACTGGAGGGGAAGAAGACGGGGTAGACAATACTGACGTAGATGCTTCTAAACTGTACACTCAGCCTGAGGAGGTAGCCTTTACCTATGAGCAGCTTAAGCAAGTGGGTAATAGATTTACCGTAGCCGCGGCATTCGGTAACGTACACGGGGTATACAAGCCCGGTAACGTAAAACTGACTCCTACTATCTTACGCGATTCTCAAAAGCATATTGAAGAAAAACACAGCACCCCAACTAAGCCGGTATACTTCGTATTTCACGGTGGCTCCGGTTCTACCCAGGAGGAAATTCGGGAAGCGATCGGTTACGGAGTAATTAAAATGAATATTGATACCGATTTGCAGTGGGCTTTCTGGGATGGTGTTCGTGGCTACTACGAAAATAAGAAAGATTACCTGCAAGCCCAGATTGGTAACCCCGAAGGCGATGACAAGCCCAACAAGAAAATCTACGATCCCCGCGTATGGCTTCGTGAAGCAGAGAAAAGCTTTGTAAAACGCCTAACCGCTGCCTTTGAAGATTTAAATGCGGTAGGGTCTAATGCCTAGCCAATGATGATTAATGAGTAATGCATAATGAATAGTGGGAACTATATCAATCACTAGTCATTAATCATCCAATTAGCTCTTTCACCAGTACATCCAGTGATAGCTGAGTAGCTGAAACATGATCTTCCCGGGCGAGGGTGGTTACCGATTGGTAGCGATCTTCACTTGGCTGGCGATACACCTCTAGTTGTTTCTTATTAACATCTATAATCCACACTTCAGGAATACCTGCAGTGGCGTAAAGCGGTAGTTTGGTATTCCTGTCATATTTCAATGTACTATCTGACACCTCGATCAGTAGCAGTACGTCGTCAGAATTCACACCGGTTTCAGCGTAATAGTCCTCTCGGAACGGAAGAATCACAATGTCCGGCTCAGGTTCTGAATAATCGTCAACAATTATCGAGCTCCGAACACTAATGATCAATTCAGGAAATAGTTTTGGAATCAGTCGTGCATTGATTCGCATAGTGATGCATGTAGCTTTCCGATGGGAGGCAGTTGAAGAATTTCACCGTGGATTAATTCGATACGATCATCTTCGTACAAAATACCCGCTTCGGCCATTTGGTGGTATTCCTCTACCGTAAATAGTCGGCGAGTGATTTTAGCTTCGGCTTCTTCAGCAATCATAACAAATAGAATGGTGTATTGAAAGATACGAAAAAGTTAGCTATCATTCACAGCGGCGTATCATATACATTATTTGCGTCTTCAACCTATCCAGTAGCCCGAATTCCTCCCGAAATGGCGTTAACGGTTAGCAATAGATCTAGCAGAATGGACTCGTCACCATTACCAGCGGCTTTATTGCTGCGCCAGGTTTGGATTTGAGAGATCTGATGCCGATGCAGGGCGACTAATTTGGGTTGGCGCATGGCAATCATCTTGGCAATGCGGGGGCGCCGCTCCTCAATGCTACTGCCGTAGATCGTTTCAATCACCCGTTGGGTTCGGTGCAGTTCCGCCAGAATCTGCTCCATAAACCGATCGCGAAGCTCACTGTCTTCTACTAGAGCGGCGTACTCGTGCATAATAGACTCATCGGCGATCAGTACACCCGAGCTAGAATTAGTAAGGATGTACCGCAGTGGGGCGTAACTCACGGCTTGTTCGCAGAGTAAAGTAAAGTCATCAGGACGTTCGTTTTGTAGTTGCTCCAGAGCAGCACCTACTCCGTACCAGGCCGTAAGAGAGAAACGTGCTTGGCTCCAACTAAACACCCAGGGAATGGCTCGCAAATCATTTAGAGTTCGTTGTCCGGTACGGCGGGCGGGACGAGAGCCAATGCGGCTGGCCTCGATCACATCAATGGGAGTAGCCTGGGCGTAAAAGTCCATAAAACCTTCAGCTTTCAGCAGTTTTCCGTAGTATTCGCTGCTCACTTCTGACAGATAATCCATAATCGGTTCCAGCGGATGATCGGGAGATTTTGTACTCTGCTGGCGAATGGTAGCCTTGGTGGTTCCAGCCAGCATCAATTCCAGATGGTAGGTACTGGTAATCAGGTTGGCGTACTTCTGGGCAATCGTTTCACCCTGCTCCGTCAAACGGAAGTCGCCTTGTAAGCTTTGGTACGGTAGAGACTCCAAGAATCGGTGAGTAGGGCCACCTCCCCGACTGACCGTACCGCCCCGACCGTGGAAGTAGCGAATGCGTACCCCGTGTTTTTTCCCAACTTCGGTAAGGTTCCGTTGTCCCCGGTTTACATTCCAGAGGCTGGCTAAAATACCTCCGTCTTTATTACTGTCGCTATAGCCAACCATTACTTGCTGTACGGGGCCTGCTTCTCCTTTTTGCTGCTGCTGATAGGCTAAACTCCGTTGAGTAATAGGGTGTTGAAGAAACTTATCTAAAATTGCCGGGCTTCCCTTCAAATCATCAATCGTCTCAAACAGTGGCACCACCGGAAGTTCACTAACTAACCCATCCTCCCGCCAGAAAACCAGCCCCACCTCCCGGCCTAGTAGGTAAACGGTCAGTAAATCCGACACGCTGCGGGTCATACTAATAATCAGTGAGCCTAGCCCATTGGCACCGTAGTTTTGAATAAACTGATGCACCACCCGGTAGCAATCTAATACTGCCTGAGCTTCTTGCGGTAGTGAAGCGGCAACTTGGGTAAACGGACGAGCTGACTGTAACTCCCGCTCGAGGAAAGCAATACGCTGCTCTTCCGACCAGTTGGTGTAATTGGTGTCAGGTAAATCATCCGAAGAAAGGGCAGCAGCTTCCAATAACTGGGTAACCGCTTTATCGTGAAAGGCACTGTTCTGACGAATATCCAGTGCAGCCAAATGAAAGCCAAACGTTTGCACTTTGCGTAACAAAGGCTCCATTTCACTGCGAGCTACCGACTGGGCATTTATCTCATTCAGTGTTTCTAGCAGCAAGGTTAGATCATCGGATAGTTCGGTACTACGTTGGTAGGAATACGGTTTTTCGTCTAGGTTATTGTACACGTCTAGCGGTATACGAAGGCGCATGAGATTAACCAGTTGACGCCACGGCTCATTCTGATTACGAGCCAGCGGTAGTTCAGCCGCTTCGCCAATCAGCTCCCGCATCTTTTCAATTTTCTGGTTCAGCCGATCGGGTATTGCGTTACGAATATTGGTAAAGCTGAGCTTAGCCGCCAACCCCTCCAAATCTTTCGCATGGAGTTGTAATGCCTGCCGACGAAGTTCTAACAAGGTCTTCTGAGTTACCTCTGCGGTTACAAAAGGGTGTCCATCGCGGTCGCCCCCTACCCAATCGCCAAAGCTAATTCGAGGCAGGGCTTGGTAGCCATTGAGCTGCTTGGGATCAAAGCCGGAGTAGCTCCAGGCATCGCGCAGTCGTTGGTCAGCCCAGGCTAAGCTTTGTGGAAAGACGTGGGTAAGGTAATACATCATATTCCGTAGCTCGTCGGATACGGCCGGTTTTTCCAGATAGATTTCACCCGTGCGCCACAATATTTCTAGTTGATTCTTAATTGCCTTACGGATGCCCTGCTGCTCTTGCGGAGTCCACACAGGGTTCTCTCGTTTCACTAGCAACAAGTACATATCGCGTAAGTGACGTAGTACCGTAGCTCGCTTAGCTTCGGTCGGGTGAGCCGTAAGTACTGGTTCAATGCGTATTTTGGGTAGTAACTGAGCAATCTCTTCTTCCAGAAAGCCCTCTTCGGATAGTTGGCGGAACGCTTTCGCCCACAATCCTGAAATGCGGTCTAGTCCAGCTTCGGTCTCTAACCGTCGGCGATACTGAGCAGTAGCATTTTCTTCTACTAAGTTCAGCCACTGAAAGTAAGTAGCGTATAGGCGAACCATATTGCGGTTCATTGTTGCGGGTTCTTGCTGGAGCGTATCAGCTAATTGATGTTCACCCAGCGACTCCAGTACTTCACGGAGGCAGTCGCTCAGAAATTGGGCATCGCTTTCTACTTTTTCTACATCAATGGAGGCATCGGTGACGAGCATAAGTATAAGGTTATGATAGTTTTACTATTATATTTGATTGTAATATTATAAATTGAATTTACGATTTTTCAGAACCCTCGGACAAGAATATTAGGAAAAATTTAAAAAACCCTGTAGAACCGGATAATTATGAAATTAGAAGCTATTTTTAAGTACAATCAGCAGTGGGTACAAGAAAAACTAAATGTCGACAGTACCTATTTCGAGAACTTATCCAAAGGACAACAACCCGAGATTCTGTACATCGGCTGCTCCGACAGTCGGGTGACCGCCGAGGAAATGATGGGAGCCAGCCTAGGGCAAGTGTTCGTCTATCGGAACATTGCCAATATGGTTTCTAGTCTGGATTTAAGTGCAATGTCGGTCATCAACTACGCCGTTAATCATCTAAAAGTAAAGCATATTGTGGTATGCGGCCACTATTACTGCGGGGGCGTGAAAGCGGCCATGCAAGCCCAGGATTTGGGTATTTTAAATCCCTGGCTTAGAAATATCAGGGATGTATACCGGCTTCACAAGGACGAACTTAATGCCATAGAAGACGAAGATGCCCGTTACAATCAACTGATAAGGTTAAATGTGCGAGAACAATGCGTGAATGTATTGAAAACCGCCGAAGTGCAAGTAGCCTACCGAAAAGGAAACCTTCAGGTACACGGTTGGGTGTTTGACATTAGCACCGGGCAACTCATTGACCTTGAACTGGATTTCGATAATATCTTAGCGGGCATTATGGAAATCTATACCTTGAGTTAACCGGTTTGTATAGCTGTAGGAACTTGATAATTCGCCGGGGGGTATCCCATGCCGCCCCGGTCTGGCGAGACCCGCCGTGCGATTAATCGCACGGCGACCGTCAAGTTCCTACTATTCGTGCCGGATAGACTTTACTGGGTTGGCAGTTGACGCTCGGATGGCTTCGTAGCCTACAGTCAGTAGAGTAAGTGTGAGTACCAGTGCTACGGCTATCACGAAAATTACGATGCTCATCGGCACATGGTACACGAAGTTTTGCAGCCAGTCATTCATCAGTAAATAGGCGAGTGGAATGGCAATCACAATGGCGATACCGACCATTTTTACAAAGTTTGTGAGTAGCAGGGTAATGATCTGCGATACTGAAGCTCCCAGCACCTTACGGATACCAATTTCCTTAGTACGTCGCTCGGCCATAAAGGATGCCAAACCAAACAATCCGAGACAAGCAATCAGGATTGCTAGTACTGCAAAAGTTTGAGTAAGATCAGCCATGCGGGATTCAGCCTGATACATCCGCCCGAATTCATCGCTCAAGAACCAATAATCAAAACCAATGTTAGGAAAGACTTCTTTCCACTGGTCTTCTAAGTATGCCAAATGGGTTTGCAGACCTTCGGTAGGCAGTTTTACGTATACAATTTGGTCAATAGGATGCGGACGAGCATTAATCGCCAGTGGCCCAATAGTTTGGTGCATAGACCGATAGGGGAAATCTTCCACCACACCGATAACTGTTCCTGACCGTTCGGTTTGTGTATTGTGAACTTCCATTCCTAACACTTCATCCAATTCAACACCCAGATTGCGTAGCGCAGTCTCGTTGAGAAGGTAAGCGTTAGAATCAGATGGATTAGCCGGGTCAAAGAAACGTCCGGTCACCAGTTCCAGATCGTAAGTTTCGGGGAAAGCAAAATCTACGTTTAGCTGACTCCAATCATACTCTTGTTCATTATTAATCGAAGGAAAAGTTAAAGTAGCACCAAGTGGCCCAAAATAGTTTTGCCGGGGCAAGTGATTCCCCATCGTGATTTGATCAATATCAGGGTTCTGTACTACTGCCTGACGGAAAGCTGGGTAACGATTAATATCAGCAAACCCTCCAAAACGGATTGAGACCATCTGTTCGGCACCTTCGTTCAGTTTAGAACTCTGAATATAGTTCATCTGGTGCAGCATAATTCCGGTGCTGATGACCAGAATGACCGTAATCGTGAACTGAAAAGTCACCAGTACCTTGCGGAATAGTTCCGGGCCTTTCCCCGTTTCCTGTTGGCCTTTCAGTACTTCCACCGGATTAAAACCCGATAGAAATAACGCTGGGTAGCTTCCCGCTACAATAGCCACTAAAAATAGAATACCTAGCACTCCACCGATAATTACCGGATTAAGCAGGGAAGCTAGTGAGAAACTCTTATGGGCGAGATCATTAAAATTGGGTAAGAACAATGCAATCAGTACCACGGCTAGTACCAATCCTAAGAACGTGGTAAGTACTGACTCGTTCATAAACTGAGCCACCAATTGCTTACGGTTGCTGCCCATCGCTTTGCGTAAACCCACCTCCTTCGCTCGTTTGGCAGAGCGAGCTGTTGCCAGATTCATGTAATTGATGCAGGCGATAATGAGAATTAGCAGACCAATTGAGCCAAAAATATAAACGTACTGAATGTCACCAGCTCCCTCGTTCGTCCATTGGTTTACTTCATCAAAGTGCAGCTTAGTTACCTTTTGGATAAATGGATCAACCTGTGGGGCGTCCTCGCCCATACCGCTTGCAACTAGTTGCTCTAAACTCTTCTGTACTTCCTGAGCATCGGCGTCTTCGGATAAAACAATGTAAGCGGAAAAGAAGCCCTGCTGTAAGTTGTCAGCAAACTCATCTAGACTCAGATCACCATCAAAAAAAGGACGGAGCACTTCGTAGTTCACCAAATACTTGGGTCGGATGTGAGAATTACTGGGAAAATCCTCGATCACCGCAGTCACAACCATTTCCACATCCTGATTATTCGTCATGCCCGGATGGCTGACATCCAATCGTTTATCGATAGGGTTTTCATCGCCAAATAGACTTTCTGCTGCCGATTCAGTCAAAACAATGGAATTGGGCAGGGTAAAAACCTCATCAGGATTACCCTGTAAGACGGGAAAATGCAGTACCTTATCGAAGGTGCCTTCGGTCCAGAATAGTTCTTCGGTTAGAATAATCTTATCGGCTTCCTGATTCGTTACTGCAGCCGGATAGCCCGCCCAAAAATAAAGCAGAGCTTCTTCCACATCCAGGTACTGCTCCTCCAGTTGCGATGCCCAGCCACCCGGCACATGCGTTTGTTGAAAAGTATTTCCATCGTCCATGGTCACCGTAGCTCCAATCCGGTAGGTACGGTCTGCCTTGGGGTGAATAGTATCGAAACTAAGTTCATCAACAATATATAGAAAGATAAGTACGGTACTGGCTAGCCCAACAGCTAACCCAAAGATGTTAATAAACGCGAACACTTTTTGCTTGACAAAGCTACGGATGGCGATGAGGAAATAGTTTTTGAGCATAGGACATTAGGGTTGGTGGATTCAGCAAAAGCCATTCCTTCACTTTTGATGGAAAAAGCGTAGAAAATGGCTAATTATTCCTAGCAGCAATTCCAAGACCATACCACATATACAAATATCTGATTATCAAATATTTACAATATCAATATTGAGCTAGACTTGTCCGGTTTTAGCCTAAAACTGTTCTAAATCGGACACAAAGATTAGTTTCTATTAAAAAATAGAAAAGCGTAAAAAAGTCCAGCTTTATCGATCCATCAGGTATGTTTTTAGGGCTTCGTAATCGGAAGAAATTGACGTAGCCTGCTTAGGCTGATTGAGTACGGCTTGTAGAGTTTCTGGTAGAGGAATAGATTCGCCAATGGCTTCTTCTACCGTATCTTTGAACTTGGCGGGATGAGCGGTTGCCAGCACCACTCCGTTCGCTCTCCCTGATTGTTTTTCTAGATAGTCCTTCAGTCCGAGATAACCAACCGCCGTGTGCGGGCACATAATGTAGCCGTAGTAATTTTCGTACACTTCCTGAATGGCTTGTTCAGTGGTATCGTCAGAAAAGCGATTGCCCGAAATGTCTTCCTGGATGGAGTCCAACAGTTCGTCATCTGACCCAACGTAGCCGTAGAAAGCCTGCAAGCGGGCGAAGTTGCTGGGGTTACCCACATCCATCGCATTGGAAATGGTTTGCACTGACGGGCGCGGAGTGAATTTTCCGGTTTCTAGGTACTCAGGTACTACGTCATTAACGTTGGTAGAAGCAACGATATGATCAATCGGTAAGCCCATTTGTTGAGCGATGAGTCCGCCGCAAAGGTTACCGAAGTTGCCACTGGGTACGGAAAAGACTAATGGCCAATCAGGATTAAACCCTAGATCGCGCTTAAGTTGAGCATAAGCATTGAAATAGTAAAACGATTGCGGAATTAGCCGACTGATATTGATGGAGTTGGCTGACGAAAGAGCTACCTCCTTTCGTAGTTCCTGATCTAGAAAGGCTTCCTTCACCATTCGCTGGCAATCGTCGAAGGTTCCGGAAACTTCTAGGGCAGATACGTTATTGCCCACCGTCGTTAGTTGCTTCTCCTGAATCTCGCTTACCTTTCCGCTGGGGTACAGCAGTACCACGTTGATGCCCGGCACGTTCAGAAACCCCTGGGCTACCGCACTGCCGGTATCGCCGGAAGTAGCCACCAGGATGGTGCGTTCTTGTTCACCGGGCGATTGTTGCAAAAACCAAGACATGGTTCTTGCCATAAACCGTGCCCCAAAGTCTTTAAATGCCAGCGTAGGTCCGTGGAACAGTTCCAGCACGTAAACTTCTTTATCCAAAGCAACTACTGGAGCTGGGAAGTCAATCGCATCTTCAATCAGATCTCGAAGTTTCAAAGCAGGAATCTCATCATCAAGCAGCATCGTAGCCACCTGAAATGCAATTTCAGGAAAAGTAAACTTCTCTATCTCGTTGAAAAAGGCGTCATCTAACAACGGTAATTCAGTAGGCATGTACAGCCCATTGTCAGCCGGCAAACTCTGAAAGACTGCTTCCTGAAAAGAAACCGTCTGTGATCGGGATATATCGTTAGTACTGTATAGTTGCATGTTTTAGCGGGGAGCGAGGGGCTGGGCGTATATGCTGCTCTTCTGCCTTTAATCTCCCATTATTAATGATTTCTTATAAATTACTCCTTGCGCCAAGCACCCTGCCCCAGCTACTCTATAATTTTTGGTCCTTGCTGATTGATGCCGGAAACGTAAAGGTCGCTATCGATATTGAGAGCACCAAAGGTGTTTTGCATTTTCCGGCCAACTTCCTCAGCCATTACCTGGCTTTTGCTTAGAGCAAAAATGGATGGCCCTGAGCCGGAGATACCACAACCCAAAGCACCGGCATTCATCGCACTGGCTTTTACACTATCAAAACCGGGGATAAGCAGCGAGCGAATCGGCTCAATAATCACATCTTGCATAGAGCGACCTATTAACTCAAAATCACCCTGCCATAAGCCAGCAATCAGTCCAGCGGTGTTACCCCACTGAATGGTGGCATCTTCTAAAGAAATACGCTTTCGCAAAATACTACGCGCGTCACGCGTTTGTACTTCTACGTGCGGATGAATCACGGTAGCGAACAAGCCTTCGGGGGTTGGTACCTGGATAACGTCTAGTGGGTCATAACTACGGACGAGCACAAATCCACCTAGCAATGCTGGAGCCACATTATCAGCATGGGCGGAACCGCAAGCCAATCGCTCACCTTCCATCGCAAATGGCAGCAGATCTTCCCGCTTATGAATGGCTTTTTCTGGCTCGTGGCGCTTCAGAAGTTCGTTCACCGCGTACAGACCGGCTACAGCACTAGCCGCACTGGAACCTAATCCGCTACCGAGCGGCATATTTTTGTACAGCGTAATCTCTACTCCGTATTCCGATTGTACCTGCTCTAGCAGTTGCTTCACCACAATGCTGACGGTATTCTTATCGGGATCAAGCGGCAGCTTACCTTCATCCCCAATAATTCTTTTAATTACTACTCCCGGTCTGGCGAGACCTGATTGCTCACAAAGCTGCATTACCACTTCGTCACCGGGATTGCCAATGGCAAATCCCATAATGTCGAAGCCGCAAGCAACGTTGGCCACGGTGGCCGGAGCAAATACCCGAATTGTTTTATCCAAGAGGTTAGTCCTTTTTGCTAAAGCGCAAAAATACGAGAATCTATCAGAAAAGGGAGAAAAGAGGATTTACTATCAGGTTTTACTTGTAAGCCTTACATAATAAAGAAACCGATACTGGTCAGGGTTATCGGCTTTTCGAAAACTGTAGGTAATTATACTGCTACCTGACTCGCTTCACTCGTATATTATCCAGATTAACACCAATCGGCTTACCATCGTTACCCCAGCCAAACACTCGGGCGGTAATGTAGTAAATAGCAGTCTCAGTCGGAGTAAGGGTTTGGCGATAGAGATGATTACCAGCTCGGTTGAATTTATAGTCGATGGAGCCTAGCCATGCCTCGTCGCTAGTATCAGTAGTGGGTTTGTAAGCGTACAAGTTCACAATAGTTTCGTACTGGGTGCCGTCGGGCACGATCCTCTCCATGTTCGCCTCCAACTGGTATTCGTTACCGGCGTATAGCGTCACCTCTTGGTAAATACCCGTCCAGGTATTGTTAAGAAAAGTAGTGCTAGCCGCGCCGGGCAGTTCTAATCGTACTTTCTTGTTATTGCCTACCTTGATGATGTAACGGTTTAAGTCTGCTATGTTTTGCGGATTATAATCGGTAAAACTCCAGGGTTGAAAATCCTGTCCAAAGGTTGAGTTAGTTAGTAAGTTCTTGCCGCTGGGCCGAGGATCAATATCTGTCGGAGCGTCACCAATTTCTTCTACCCGAAGTTCATCCACGTAAATATCAGTATTATCAAAACCGTCCTGGTGGGTTAGTAGTGCAATGTAGCAAAACACCTCACCAGACTCATTCGGTGTGAACTCAAAGTCAAGCGTCTGGTAACTTTCGCTTTCCGTAATCCAAACATCCTTACCATTGTAGCTACCGTCCGGATTACGCGACCAAATAGAGATGATAGCACTAGGCAAAGAGTTATTAGGATTAACCCATTTCACCTGTACGCTATAGCGATAACGTTTAGTGTTGCTAAGGTTCAGGTTTGCCCAATGTGAATATACTGCGACTGGTTGTCGGTAGCACTAGCTGGCAGACGCATAAACAGATGCTTACTTCCCGCTGCTACTTGCCCGGTTTCTTCTATTCGAACAATAGCATCGTCTTTGATACTTGGTGCCTCGTAGACACTCCAGTCAGCCAGATCATTTTCAAAACCAGGATTGGTATTTACCAGAGCAGCGTCAATGTCGGCTAACGCTTCCCGATTAAGCGGTATATCCGTTGGTGAGTCTTGGGCTAGAAATTCTTGATTAGCTTCCTCCCGGCAGGCAGTTAACCCTACTAAAAGGAATACGGTACTGAAAAATAGGTGCTTTTTCATAGCAGATAAGGTTTGATAAGTAATTGGTACTAGCGCAAGCCACCTTATCTTGAAAAAGCGTTATTGTTCTTAAACGAGCGTACCGTCAAAAGATTACGAGAATAAGCTTCAAAAGTCTTTCAATTAGTTTCGCATCGCTGCAATCTCTCTGTAGTAGTACCTGAGATCTTCGTATTATCAGATTGGAAAGTTTTCTGCTTAGCTCAGTTATCCAGAAACTGTCTGACCTTCTGTAAGATACGCCCATAAGTATGATCAAACTTTCTTTGCTCTACTTGAATGATGTAACCTGCTAGGCCAAACATTATTCCAACGGTAAGTCCGACTATACCTAAGTAGCCAGTAATTTTCTGAAGATTAACCCAAGCCACCATCAATATGCCGGGAGTTAAGAGCAGTAAATAAATGATAGAGCCCCACACGGTTAATCGCTTCCGTAGTTGTAGCTTTTGATAGGCCAATTTAAGAAACGTAGTCGATGGCTGTTCGTGATTAGATTCTTGAAACGGAATTTGCGTATAGACAAATTGCCCAATCATCCATACCACTCCTAACACTATGAGAACTAATCCGAAAAACTGCCAAATATCAATACTCATATTGCTAAACTGATTAGAAAACAGCACAATGCTCAATACCCCAACAGCTAATAAAAGAGCAGTAGGGATCATCCATTTGGTGTAGCTTTTGCGCTTTTGCTCTTCTTGTTTTAACTGCTGGATTAAAGATTCCGTAGACTGAGGTGTCATTAGAGCCTCAATACCTATCTGTGCTTCATGCAGTTTAGTCCAGATTTGCTGTAGATTGTCCATAACGATTAAATTTTTGGGCAAGTAATTTCTTTATTCGATTGATTTTTACGCCAACATAATTAGGAGATACCCCAAGCACTTCGCTAATTTGTTGATACGAAGACTCTTCCAGATAAAGAATCATAATTAGCCGATCTTTTTCAGGAAGTTCGCTAAGGAAGCCCCGAAGTAGTGCTAACTGTTTAGCCGTAGTTCCCTCTTGGTCGTCTACGGACTTAGTAGCTATTTCCGGTAACACTTGTGAAGTTGTTTCGGGCGAGTGCTTTTGGGCACGAATGTGAAGTAGACAAGTGTTCACAGTAATCCGATATATCCAGGTACTTAGTTGAGCATCGCTCCGAAATGTCTTTAATCCCTTCCAGATATTTATCCACACTTCTTGAAGTACATCTTTTACTTCTTCTTCGTCTCCGACGAAACCTAGACAGGTTCGGTAAACCTTCGCCTGATGCTGATCAATAATTTGCTGTATCTCTGGTTTCATCTGCTCTTTAGATACACAATCTGTGTGTTTATTACAGTGAGCCGAAAATAAAAAAACCGATACCCTTACGAGCATCGGTTTCAATCGAAGTTTTCAAAACTTCGGATGTCTTTTGACTTAGTTTCGAAGAGGCTTACCTCCTTGTAGTAGTGACTGGATGCGTTCCAGCGTTTTCTTTTCTCCGGAAAGAGAAAGGAAGGCTTCGCGCTCCAAATCTAGTAGATACTGCTCGGATACCATTTGCGGGTAGGATAGCTCTCCCCCGCACATTACGTAGGCAATCTTTTCGGCAATCTTCTGATCGTGATCTGATATATAATGTCCCTGTCGCATACCGTAGATGCCAGCCAGGAAGAGCGCCATACCGCCTTTGCCCTGCACTTTAATATCCTTGCGCTGAGCCGGTTGAGTATAACCCTGCTCAGCTAATAGAAGAGCAGCCTCTTTAGCATCGGCCAACAGACGGGACTTGTTCAGGGTGATTCGGTCGCGCTTGCGTATATAGTTGAGATCAATGGCCTCGTGAGCGGAAGTAGATACCTTGGCAGTTGCAATGTTCATAAAAGCATTTTGCAACGCATTTAATTCTACGTCTCCCGCTTCGATACTGTCAGACACCCGCAAGGTCAATTCTTTGGTACCCCCTCCGGCGGGGATTAATCCCACGCCCACTTCTACTAGTCCCGTATAGGTTTCGGCTGCCGCTTGAACGTGGTCGGCGTGTAAGGTAAGCTCGCAGCCTCCACCCAATGCCATGCCGTGGGGAGCTACTACTACCGGGATAGAAGAATAGCGAGCTCGCATCATAGTGCGCTGAAACTGCCGAATCATCATATCCACTTCGTCGAACTCCTGCTCAATAGCGTACATAAACAACATCGCCAGGTTTGCACCCGCCGAGAAATTTTGCCCTTCGTTACCAATCACTACGCCTACGTAGTCTTTTTCGGCCATATCAATGGCGCGGTTGATAGCTTCTACCGGATCATTGCCCAGCGTATTCATCTTGGTGTGGAATTCTACATTCAGAATACCATCGCCCAAATCGAGGATAGTAGCCCCGTCACTATTCCACAGTACTTTGTTTTCCCGCAGCGTATCCAGCAGTACAAACTCATCCGTACCGGGAATCACTTTATACGATTTGCTATCGATGTCGTAGTACAGGCGCTTACTGTTTTCGGCTTTGTAGAAGCTTTCGGCTCCGCTTTCCAGCATGTCGTACACCCACTGGTTGGGTTTGTAGCCTGTTTCCTCCATTTTCTCTAACGTCTTCTTCACCCCCAACATATCCCAGGTCTCGAAAGGACCGTACTCCCAACCGAAGCCAGCGCACACTGCCTGATCGATACGGTAGAGTTCGTCCGCAATTTCGGGGATCCGATTAGAGCAGTACTTAAAAGTGTCGTAGAAGTGAGCGCGGTAAAATTCACCGGCTTTATCCGGGGCACTGACCAAGATCTTCAGTCGCTCTTTGAGATCATCTTTGGGCTTTGCCATTTCCAGCGAAGGAAACTTGGCTTTGGTACGATCACCGTATTCGTAAGTTTCCAGGTTAAGTTCCTGAATAACCGATTTGCCTCTCTCGTCTTTAATCTTCTTGTAGTAACCCTGCCCGGTCTTGTCACCCAACCACTTGCGGTCGTACAGCTCCCTCATAATGCCCGGTAACTGGAACATGTCGCGAGCTTCATCCTGCTTTAGTACGCCAAATAGGTTATTAGCTACGTTCACGGTCGTATCCAACCCAACCACATCCATGGTACGGAAAGTGGCTGATTTAGGTCGTCCGATAAGTGGCCCGGTCAGGCTATCTACTTCACCTACGGATAATCCTACCTTTTCAACCGTGTGCATGGTAGACAAAATGCTGTAAACTCCGATACGATTAGCAATGAAAGCCGGAGTATCCTTACAGAGTACAGTCTCTTTACCCAGGTACAAATCGCCGTAGTGCATCAGAAAATCAACGATTTCCAGATCAGTCTTCTGCGACGGAATAATCTCCAGTAGGCGCAGATAGCGGGGAGGGTTAAAGAAGTGCGTTCCGCAGAAGTGTTTCTGAAAGTCTTCGCTGCGGCCTTCCAGCATCATATTAATTGGAATGCCCGAAGTGTTGGAAGTAATAAGTGTACCAGGCTTGCGAAACTGCTCTACCTTATCAAACAGTTGTTTCTTAATATCTAGTCGCTCCACGACTACCTCAATTACCCAATCGTAGTCAGCAATCTTACTTAAGTCATCGTCAAAATTTCCTAGCGTAACCCGATCAGCAAATGACTTATGGTAGAGAGGAGCAGGCTTAGACTTTACTGCTTTCTGGAAAGATTCGGTAACGATACGATTTCGTACCTGTGGACTTTCCAAAGTCAGTCCTTTCTTTTCTTCCGCCTCAGTTAGTTCGCGCGGAACAATATCTAACAATAAAGCTTCTACGCCAATATTGGCAAAGTGGCATGCAATGCGGGAGCCCATCACTCCTGAACCGAGTACGGCTACCTTGGTAATGTTGTATTTCTTCATGGTGTGGTGGTTACAACAGGTGGATTTATTTCTTCTTCTACAATTTTGTTGATCTTATCAATGACCTCGAAAAAAATATTGATCTTATCTTCTGGGATAATTGCCCGAACGGCATTATTAAAATCAAGCACAGTTTTACGCGATATTTCTTTCTTCTCCCGCCCTAGCTCCGTTAGCACAATCCGCACCGAGCGACGGTCGTTCAAATCGGGCTGTTTAGTAATTAGCCCTTTCTCTTCCATATTCTTTAGCATCCGAGTCAGGCTACGTGATTCTAATCCGATTAATGGGGCAATTTTGGTAGCCGGGGTTCCTTCTTTAGAATCAATATTAAGCAATACGTAGCCGATGGAGGTAGTAAAGTCGTTCTTCAATGCTTGCTGATTGTACATGCGATAAATCGCGTGCCAAGCCGCTTTAATGTTATAATCTACCGTCAGTTCTTTCTTCATAGCAAGCAAATATACTGAATTTTAGTAGGCATGCATACTAAAATTTATTATTTGTCTAGCCTACCATTGACGATACTCACAGATTATTGTAGACTTGTACACTATGCAATTACTATCTGTCGCTATTGAGAACTACGTGCAGGAGCACAGTACTTTAGAAACTCCTTTACTCAATGAGCTACGACGAGAAACTTACTTGAAGGTATTGATGCCCCACATGGTTTCTGGTCCGGTGCAGGGAAGCGTGCTGGCAATGCTGGTACGTATGATTCGGCCACAACGCATCTTAGAAATTGGCACGTTTACTGGCTACTCGGCTATCTGGATGGCATCAGCTATGCCCAGTGGTGGTAAACTAATTACCCTGGATATTAATGAAGAGTTGAGCGAAATGGTGCAGAAGTACATTCATCGGTCAGAGTTGCAAGATGTTATTGAGCCAAAAATCGGTAATGCACTGGAGATAATTCCTACCTTAGAAGAAACGTTCGAGTTAGTTTTTATTGATGCTGATAAGGCTAACTATCCGCATTATTATGAGTTAGCGTTGGGGAAGCTACGCTCTGGTGGATTCATCATTGCCGATAATGTGTTGTGGCACGGAAAAGTAGTAGATTCTGGCAAAAAGGTTGATGCTAAAACGCAGGTGCTCAAAGATTTCAATGCATTTATTCAACAAGATTCTCGCGTAGAGAACGTTCTCCTACCAATACGCGATGGATTGATGGTCGCTCAAAAAAAATAGGGTATGAAAAACATAAGTATGCTGGGGTGCTTTATGCTGTGCTTGGTCTTTTCCGCCCAGGCCAAATCGCCTCGGGTTGAATTACCTCGGGCTGAATTGCCAAAGGTGCCAGAAATCGTTCGTTTCGCGGATATGCGGCTTGAACTCACCGCCGATGCCCGCAAAAAAGTCCAAACTGATGTAGATGCCCTCACCCGCTATGAGAAATATTTCAATGCCAAGGTAGACCGCATCGACGCCTATTTTCCGCTAATTGAGAAGATTCTGCGTGAAGAAAACGTACCTGAGGATATTAAATACTTGGTAGTTCAAGAAAGTGCCTTGGTAGGCGATGCTGTTTCCAGCTCTAATGCGATTGGCTACTGGCAGTTTAAAGTTGCGGCAGCCGAAGAAGTAGGCTTGACTATAAACAGTGCGGTGGACGAACGAATGAATATTATCACCGCTACGCGCGGTGCCGCTCGCTACTTTAAAAACAACAATGCGCTGTTCGACAATTGGCTACACGCTCTCATGGCTTACTATGAAGGTCCGGGTGGTGCTTTGAAAAAAGCAGACAAACGTTTTAACGGGAGAAAGGTAATGCGACTAGACAGTAAAGCTCACTGGTATGTGCTGAAATACCTTTCGCATAAGATTGCTTTTGAAAGTGCCGTAGGTAAAAATCCCAGCCCTCCGGTTCAGCTTTTTGTGTACCAAAACGGAGGCGGAAAAACCCTACATGAGATTGCAAGGGAGTTTCAAGTGACCGAAGATGATCTTCAGCCCTACAATACCTGGCTGAAACAAAAAAAGGTTCCTTTGGATAAGTCTTACCCCGTTATTGTTCCTGACTTCAGCGGACGTTTGCAAGAACCTCCGCTAGCAGATAACGCGGATAATCAGCCCTCAACAAAACCTAAACAAGAGCAAATAACGACTGCCTCGGTACTAGCTGGCGAAAAACTCAACTCCGAAGCTTTTCCCACGATGAAAACTCGGCGACTGTTCGGAAAGGAGCAATTGCTAGTCAACGGAATCCCGGCGGTAATTGCCAAAGAAGGCGAAGATGTTAAGCGGCTCGCGCAACGCACTGGAGTGGCTCCTAGCAAAATTATCAAGTTTAATAACCTAGGGCACCCCAAGGCGGCTATTACGGCGGGTCAACCGTACTATCTACGACGAAAGCATAACCGTGCCCCAGCCCGCTATCACATTGCTGAAGAAGGAGAAAGCTGGTGGGATGTTTCCCAGCGATTTGGTATTAAGTTAAGTAAGCTTCTCAGAAACAACCGTTTGCGCAAAGAAGAACCACTAAAAACCTATCAAGTACTCTGGCTACGCTACATTCGTCCTACCACTATCGCGGTAGAATTTCAGTATCCGGCTGAGACTCCCACTACCCCAATGTCAGCTTCGGTAGTAGCGTCCAACACTCTTTCAACAAAGCCTCTAGTAACGGAAAATGAAGAGACAAACACCTCTTCACCACCCAAACAACCCACTATTGCTTCGGAGCGGGCGTGGCGAAATACTTCTGAATCAGACACGGATAAAGTAGCAGATAAAAATATTAATACCACTGCATACCATACGGTGCGCTCGCAAGAAACCCTGTACAGTATTGCTCGGCAATATGAAGTTTCGGTAGCTGACCTGGCTGGGCATAACCAACTATCAATCTACGATACTATCCGAGAAGGACAGAAGCTACGCCTACCCAGTACAGCTAGTGAACCAGTAGCTACCAATGACTATCACGAAGTACAACCCGGAGAAACTATGTACCAGATTGCCCAAAAACACCAAATCTCTATCCGGGAACTAATGGAGTGGAACCGAAAAGAGAACTTCAATATTCAACCTGGTGAAAGGTTACGGATAACGTCACCCTAGCAGTTTATAAGGTATACACGACCTCAGGTTTCATTTATGACAAAATCTTACGTGTATTTAGTATTCGCTGAATCACACTTTTTATTTGGGAAATATCCTCAGACCTTTAGGTTTGAATAGACAGTATACTTGACCAAGGAAGGGCTTAGTAAATGATGGATCTAGTATTACTTATTGACGATAATGATACTGATAATTTTATCAGCCGGCGGGTCATTGAACTAACTCAATTTGCCGAACGGGTGGTAGTAAAGAGCTCGGGTCAGCAAGCGTTAGATTACCTTCAGGAGAATGCCCAAACAATTGATGAAATCCCTGATTTGATTTTTCTCGATATCAACATGCCGATCATGGACGGTTTCATGTTCCTGTACGAGTTCGAGACACTTCCCACTGACATTCAGCAAAAATCTAAAGTAATCATATTGTCCAGCTCCGAAGACCGACGGGATGTGGACAAGATTATCACGAATCAGGCAGTGATTAAATACATTACCAAACCACTCACTCAAGACGACCTGGAAAGTGTACAGCTTGATTTGGAGAAACTCTAATAATCTGGATCTAGCCCCATCCGTTGAGTCAGTTCTCGCAGCAAAGGGTATTTCTCACTTAGATAATTCAACTTTTCTGAAGGTGTATACGGACGACGATTTCGGTCTTCTCTCTCTATCTTCGTTGTAATATTGATTTGAAAATTATTCAATTGGCGTCGTAAACGTTGTAATAACTCAGCCCGCACCGCATTAAACTGGTCTTCTTGTATTGGGCTGATAAATGTAAGCGGAATCGTCACACCATCCTCTTCCACATTTACTGACCGATTAAGTAACTGATACTCAATTTCTTTCTTCGCCTGCCTTCGCTCGTCTACAAACTCCTGCCACACCTCTCGTAATGCGTCTAGAGAAAACGCCTGATCAGCGGGTGGTTCCATCACTATGGTCTCTGGCTCAACTACTTCTATCGTTTCAGCGGTGTGCCCATTACCATTAGAAGATGATTTGGGCAAGGTTTGCCCTAGTTTTGGAATACGCACCGTACTTTGCAGCTGACCGACCGACGTGCCTTGCATACCACTAGGAGGCGGACGATCTGAATTTTCAGGTTTTGTAGTATCAGCTTCTGGACTATCCGGTACTAGTACGTTTACTTTTTTTTTATCGCTCTCTGGAGTTGTTTTTTGCTGAGCCAGTTGTACGGCTGACTCAATGTAAGCCATCTTAATAAGAGCTAATTCTACGTGGAGTCGTTGATTCTTACTGTTTTTGTACTGTAAATCGCATTGCCCCGCCAAATTCATCGCCGTGAGTAGAAATGAGAGTGGAGTTCGCTCAGCCTGCTGCTGATAGCGGCTCCGTACTGTATCTGACACTTGCAACAGCGGTAAGGTCGCTGAATCTTTACAAACTAGTACATTACGCAGGTGTTCGTTCAAGCCCACAACAAAATTATGCCCGTCGAAACCCTGCCGAAGAATATCATCCAACACCAGCAACACTTGGGGTAACTTTTGCTCCTGCAATAAATCCACAATCTGAAAGTAGTAATCATAATCCAGCACATGCAGATTCTGGATAGTTTCCTGGTACGTAACCTGCCGATCAGCCGAAAACGTAACAATCAGATCAAAAATAGAAAGGGCATCGCGTAAGGCACCGTCAGCTTTCTGAGCAATCAAAGTAAGGGCTTCCTGTTCTGCCTTAATATCTTCCCGATCGGCAATCTTCTGTAAGTGCCGCACCATATCTTCAATCTGAATTCGGTTAAAATCATAAATCTGGCAGCGCGACAGAATAGTCGGGATTACCTTATGTTTTTCGGTAGTCGCCAGAATAAAAATGGCGTAAGGCGGTGGTTCTTCCAGTGTCTTCAGAAAAGCATTGAATGCCTGGTTCGATAGCATGTGTACCTCATCAATGATGTACACCTTAAACTTTCCCTGCTGAGACGGGTAACGTACCTGATCAATCAGGTTACGAATATCTTCTACCGAATTATTAGAAGCAGCGTCTAATTCGTAAATATTAAGTGCATTTGCCGAAGATTCCTCATCAAAGCCATTAATTTTCCTGGCTACAATCCGAGCGCAAGTAGTCTTTCCTACTCCGCGGGGGCCGCAAAATAGCAGTGCTTGCGCCAAATGATTCTGGTCAATGGCATTTTGTAGTGTAGTAGTAATGTGCTCTTGCCCGACCACCTGCTCAAAACCAGTCGGACGATACTTCCGAGCCGAGACAACGAATTTCTCCATCTACGCAATTTAGAAATTCTCAGGTTGGATTGAAATGTAAGCAGCAGATTTAAAAATCTCTCACAATGAAAATGCCAACATAAAAAACTGATTATCAATTATATAAACACTTAATAATGACATGAAACTTTAGCAAATACATGACTACCCACTATCTAAATGAGTAATCGTTAGTACTGAGAGTTCACAAACTTTTCAGTACTTTCGCACCTATAGTTTCTGTAAATTATTTGCCTTACCTATCCCTTTTTTCCAAATGGATCAACCAACCATTGCATTAATCCGAGAAAATAAAGTTCCGGTAGACCATCGGGTTCCAATAACACCTGACCAGGCGGTGCAGATCAAGGAAAAATTTCAGGTAGATGTGATTTGCCAGAGTAGTAAATTGCGCTGCTTTCCCGATGAAGAGTATCAGCAAGCGGGTATTCCAGTGGTAGAATCTACTCAGTCAGCCGATATTTTGATGGGCGTAAAAGAAGTACCAATTGATGATCTGATTGCTGGTAAAACCTACCTTTTTTTCTCACATACTATTAAAAAACAAGTCTATAACCGCGACTTACTTCGGGCTATACTAGAAAAAAATATTCGTCTAATTGACTACGAACGACTTACTGACCGACAAAACCACCGGGTGGTGGCTTTCGGACGATTCGCGGGTATTGTGGGAGCGTACAACGGACTTTATACTTTCGGAAAGAAATTTGGCTTGTATAATATCCGAAGGGCGAAGGATTGCTTTGACTTAGCTGATTTGCGTACTGAATATTTTAGAATTAAACTCCCAGCCATTAAGATTGCTATTACCGGAACCGGACGGGTAGCTAAAGGCGCCATAGAAGTACTAAATGAGGTAGGTATTCGTCGGGTAGAAGCCAGCGACTACCTGAGACATGATTATTCGGAACCTGTGTATACTCAATTGGAAGTTACTCAGTATAATCAGCAAAAAGATGGCAAACCTTTTCACAAACAAGAATTTTACGACCACCCCGAGCAGTTTGTACCAGGTTTTTTGCCCTTTGCCCACCAAACCGACTTACTCATTGCTGGAGCCTACTGGGATTCGAACTCACCTGTACTTTTTTACCGAGATGAAATGCTGGAAGAGGATTTTAAAATTAAGGTGATTGCTGACATTACCTGCGATATTGAAGGCTCCATTCCCTCTACCAAACAGCCTTCTACCATTGATGACCCAGTGTACGATTACGATGCTCAGAATGATAGAGTAGTAGAGCCGTATCAACCACAAAATACGGTTTCGGTGATGGCAATTGATAACCTACCTTCCGAGTTACCTCGGGATGCTTCCCGCGCTTTTGGAGAAGCCTTACTAGATCAGGTTTTGCCCAATTTGTTAGGTAATGACCAAGGTGGAATGATTGCCCGCGCTACTATCACTCAAGACGGAGAGCTAACCGAACCGTATCGTTATCTACAAGATTTTGTAGATGGCAGGGAATGAAAAAGCCAACCCGTAGGCTGGCTTCATATTGTTTTCTTACAGAACTGATTTAAACTTTTGCTAGGTATTTGCACCAGCTACACAGAGCAAAGATA
>CAKZYA010000067.1 GCA_937883755.1 uncultured Flammeovirgaceae bacterium
CAATGTCCTTCCTTTCGCATCTGTTTCTTTTATCGTTCTACCCTTGATTCGCATAGTTTATAGATGGTTACTCTCTAGTGTTTTTTTCACTCATCAGTTTTTCCCGGTGGGCTTTACCCCAATTGGTCAATTCTATAATCAGCGGCACCAGCGTATACCCGTAGTCTGCCAATTTATAGGTTACCTTTACCGGTAGAGTGTCGTAAACTTTTCTTTCTACCAGTTCATTCATCTCTAAATCTCTCAACTCCTTAGATAACATTCGTGGTGTAATTTTAGGTAACCCTTTTTCTAGCTCGGAATACCTGAATTCGCCATTACAAAGCAAAGAGATTATCTGTATTTTCCATCTTCCCGAAATAATATCTAAAGCATCCTGAATGGCTTGTAATTCCTTTTGGTAATGTTTGATAATCTCCAGCGGAGGCTTATCAATCCGATAGCTCTTGAACTCTTCAATTCTCTCTTTTAACTCTTTATCCATAGGGAAACTTTTTGCAAAAGTACACTATACTTTGGTATAGTGCTATATTTTATACAGTTCGCGATGACTACCTTTAAAAAGCGAGCAGTTATCGCGATCAATCCTTTGAACAAAGTCAGGAGATATGAATAATAAAACTATAATAGCGATCTTTGGTGCCAACGGAAAAATTGGTAGCCACTTCGTTGAGCAAGCATTAGATGCAGGGTATAGCCTGAAGGCATTTGTCAGAAATAGTGCTAAGTCCAAACACGCAGCGAACCCGAATATTGAAGTTTTGGAGGGAGACGCTACCAACGCCGAAGATGTAGAACGCGCCGTAGCCGGAGTAGATGTCGTTGTCAGTTGTTTGGGTAACGTCAAAGTAAATGGCAAGTACGTCACAATTATGCATGCTGCCCACGACAATATTCTTACCGCTGCTGCAAAGCAACCAAAAGCGCCAAGGTGTATTTTGATCTCGAGTATTGGTTGCGGTGGCACTTCTTGGATCATCAAACAGATGCTTACGCTTTTGGCAGGAAAAACGAGTTTTAGCGATTATGAGCGAGCGGATAAAAGAGTTAGGGAGGAAACATCGGTTCCGTTTCTATTAGTCAGGCCTTACGCTCTCACCGATAAAGCTGGCAAAGGAAAATATTACGTTACCAAAAAACAGAACGGCACTTTTTTAAAGCCAATTTCCCGAGCAGATGTTGCTAAGTTTATACTAGATGCAGTGCCTAACCCTCAATGGGATGGGAACCCAGGAGTTCTTTTAGGAGGGGCTAGATCCTAAGACTTCTACATTTCACTTCTTTAATGAATAGAACATGGCGGAGATTATTTAAAAATCACCCCACTCAATCACCGCTTTAATATCGTCCACTGAACGCTGATGGATGGCTTTTTCAAACTCCCAATACCATATCGGATGGTAAGTATCTAGTTAGTCCAGTCGCCGTATTTATTCTTTGCTTTACTTAGGCTTAGAGTGCATGTTTGGTTTTTGCCGTTAACAAAATTTCCTATTTTAGGAAAAAAATTCGGAGTGCCAGACAACAACCTAGAGCTACAGCAAATTTCCAAAGAGTTTCCTGGCGTGAAGGCGCTAGACCAGGTTTCGCTAACTGTACAGGCAGGCGAAGTACACGCGCTCTGTGGGGAAAACGGAGCGGGGAAGAGTACCCTAATGAACATTCTCTCGGGAAACTTACAGCCCAATGGCGGTAGTATCCACTGGAAGGGGCAAGAAGTGCAGATTCCCGACCCGATTGAAGCTCAGCGGTTGGGTGTCGCCATTGTGTATCAAGAACGCAGTCTGGTGGAAACGTTGAGTGTGGCCGAAAATATTTTTATCCGCAATAAGCCTCGCAACCGCTTTGGCCTGATCGACTTTCCCCAATTGCATCGTAAAACCCAGGAGTTACTGGAGCAATTAGGACTATCGGATATTCGTCCGCAAAGTTTGATAAGTTCTTTGTCTACTGCCAAACAACAGATGGTAGAAATTGCCAAAGCTCTTTCCCAAAAACCGGAATTACTAATCCTAGACGAACCTACTGCTTCTATCACTGAGGTAGAAACCAAAATTCTGTTCAGCATTATTGGTCGGCTGAAGGAGCAGGGAGTATCTATCATTTACATCTCCCACCGCATGGCTGAGATCTTCGAGATTGCCGACCGAGTATCAGTACTGAAAGACGGCCAGCATCAGGGTACGTTTGAGATCAATGACGTAACGGTAGATACGCTCATTCGCAAAATGGTAGGGCGCGACTTGCAGGTGCAGGACACTCAGAGCTACGCTAACGATCAGGTGGTGCTGGAAGTAAAGAATCTACAGGGAGAGCGTTTTCGTAATGTGAGTTTTCAGCTGAAAAAAGGCGAAATTCTGGCCTTGGCCGGACTAGTCGGGGCGGGACGTACCGAAGTAGCCCGCGCCATTCTGGGAGCCGATCCTATTATAGGAGGCAGCGTTTTGCTGGAAGGTAAACCGGTAAAGATCAACCATCCGAAAGACGCTATCCGGCAGGGAATTGGCTACCTACCTGAATCACGGAAAACGCAGGGACTGTTTTTGGATATGAGTGTAGCTGATAATGTAGTGGCAGCTAACCTAGAAGGAGTTGCGGAGCGAGGAGTATTGAAGCTCCGGCAGATTAAACAGGAAGCGGAGGATTATATCCAGCAGCTTCGTATTGTTACTCCTAGTAGCCAGCAGAAAGTACTGAACCTGAGCGGAGGAAATCAACAGAAAGTAGTACTAGCCAAGTGGCTAATGCGGCAGCCTAAGGTATTCATTGTGGATGAACCTACGCACGGCGTAGATGTAGGCGCGAAATCCGAGATTTATGCTATCTTGAACGAGCTTACCCAACAGGGAGTTAGTATTTTATTGATTTCTTCGGAGTTGCCGGAGGTGCTGTTACTGAGCGACCGAACTTTGGTAATGTGGAATGGCATCATTACCGCCGAACTTACCCGCGAGCAGGCTACCGAAGAAGAAATTATGCACTACGCCTCAGGCACTAAAACCATGTACGCCTAACCTATGAATCGAATCCGAATTTTTCAGGGATTGCAGGATAGAGTTGTTACACTCTCCCTTACTATCGTAGTAATGTTCATAGTGTGCAGCCTGATCTGGCCCACCAAGTTTCCTACCTTTGATAACATCTCGCTGGTGCTGCTCAATCTCTCTATCGAGTCTATCGTGGCCGTAGGTATGATGTTGCTACTGATCTCAGGCATGTTTGATCTTTCAGTGGGTTCGGTGGTGGCATTCGCCGGAAGCATTACCGCCTACCTAATGTACTACTACGGCATGTATACCCCCTTTGCTATTCTGATCGGACTTGGACTCTCTGGAATTGTCGGCTTAGTGAACGGATTACTTGTTGCCAAAGTAGGTATTAACCCGCTGATTCAGACGCTGGCTATGATGGGTATCGTTCGGGGATTAGCCCTAATGATTGCCGGAGCGGGTATTCAGAACCTACCCGCCGATTTTAACGCCATTGGTCAGACCAAGATTTTGGGTATTCAATCGCCGGTCTGGTTTATGCTAATTATCGTGGCAGTCTTCAGCATTCTGGTAGCCCGCACAGTATTTTTCCGGCAGTTCTACTATATCGGCGGTAACGAGAAGGCCGCTAACCTATCGGGTATTCGGGTAGATAGGGTGAAGATCATCGGTTTTGTCATCATTTCCTCCCTGGCGGGCATTGCTGGTATTTTGCTCGCATCTCGTTTAGGAGCAGCACTGGCTACCTCGGGGCGGGGTATGGAACTACGGGTCATTACCGCCGTAATTCTGGGCGGAGCCAGCTTGCTGGGAGGGCAAGGAAAGATCATTGGTGCGCTGCTGGGAACCCTCTTCATGGGTCTGGTTAGCAACATCATGATTCTGGCCAGAGTATCCGGCTACTGGCAGGAAATTATTCTCGGATTGATTCTTATCGGAGCAGTCGCTATTGACATCTTACTGAAGAAACGAGCCGGGACTACCCCTAAAAAATACGTTCAACAAGCTACTTCGGTAGCATCACCCAAACAAGTACAAGCCTAACTATGAAATATTATCTTATTCTCATAAGCATTCTTACGCTTACCGCCTGCGACCCAGAGAAGGGTGCGAAGTATCGCGAACAGCAAGCCGCTAGTCAAGCTGTGGAAATTGATCCCAATGAAGAATACGTGATGGTGACTACTGCCGTGAATATGCCGTTATACGTTAATCACGACCAAGCCGCATTTGAGAAGTGGGGACAGCAACGAGGAGTAAAAACTTCCATTCTCGGTCCCTCTGAATGGGACGTACAAGCCCAAATAGCTACCATCGAGCAGGTAGTTGGTACGCGTCCCACTGGTTTGCTAATCAATGGTACTGATCCAGCGATTGCTTCAGCGATTGACAAGGCTGTGGAAGCCGGGATTCCCACCGTAGTTTATGACTCCGATATTCCCCAAAGCCAACGTCACGCCTTCCTCGGTACCGACTGGTACCAAATGGGCCGCTTGCAGGGCGAAGCGATGGCCAAACTAATTAACGGCGAAGGAAAAGTGGCTTGTATGGGTATTCTGGGGATGACCAACATGGAAGCCGGTTTCCAGGGATTACAAGACGTGCTGGCCGAGTATCCTGACATTGAGTTTATTGGAAAATACGACGATAAAGCCAATGTGGAGGAAGCCGCTCGTATTACCTCCGACCTAATCAGCGCGAACCCTGATTTAGCCGGAGTCTGCGGCTTTGATTCTAACAGCGGCCCGGGCATCGGTCTAGCGATTAAGGAAGCTGGAAAAGCGGGTGAAATTAAAGTAACCACTGTTGATTGGGAGCCGGAACACCTCAAGTTGGTACAGGAAGGCATAATTGATTTACTGGTAGGGCAAAAGCGTGAACTGTTTACCTGGTACGGAGCCCAGTTCCTCTACGATATGGTGCATCAAACCAACCAGCTTTCGGGCGACGATCAAGCCGCCGGAATTACCAACGTACCCTACCACGTCAACACTGGCCTACTCACCATCACTCCCGAAAACGTAGACCAGTTCATCGGTTCATGAATTGCTGCCATAAACATTTTTTTCACTTCCGAACCGGCATCAGCTTTCTACTGTTAAGCCTATTTCTGTTGTCCTGCGACCCGGAAAAAGGTGCCAAGTACCGTGAAAAGCAAGCCGCTAACCAAACGGTAGAAGTTAGTTCGGATGAAGAGTACGTGATGGTGACTACCATTGTCAACTACCCTATGTACGTCAACCACGATCAGGTCGCTTTCAAACGATGGGGGCAGCAGCGAGGCGTAGAAACTTCTATCCTCGGCCCTTCCGAATGGGATATTCAGGCCCAAATCTCAGCCATTGAACAGGTAGTTGGTACCCGCCCTACCGGCTTGTTGATTAACGGTACCGATCCGGCGATTGCCTCGGCCATTGATAAAGCCGTAGAAGCCGGAATTCCTACGGTGGTTTATGATTCGGATATTCCGCTAAGTAAACGCCACGCTTTTCTGGGTACTGATTGGTACGAAATGGGTACACTGATGGGTAAGGAAGTAGTGAAGCTCATTGGTGGCAAAGGCAAGATTGTCTACCTCGGTATTTTGGGCATGACCAATATGGAAAACGGCTACCGCGGTCTGATGGACGTCATCGAGCAGTACCCAGAAATTGAATTAATTGGTAAGTACGACGACCAAGCTAATGCGGAAGTGTCAGCGAAGATTGCCGCCGATGTACTGAGTGCTAACCCTGACCTAGCCGCTTTCTGTGCGTTTACCCCTATGAGCGGCTTCGGCTGCGCCCAAACGGTGAAAGAAGCTGAAAAAGTAGGCGATGTAAAGGTCACCACCGTTAACTACGAACCAGAACTACTTACTCTGATGGAAGAAGGGGTTATTCAGCAACTGGTTTGTCAAAAGCGGGAGCTGTTCACTTGGTACGGAGCCCAATTCCTCTACGACATGGTGCATAACACCAACCAGCTTTCCAAAAACGACCGGGCGGTAGGCATTGCCAACATACCCCACTCCGTCAATACTGGTACTTTCGCTATCACTCCCAAAAATATGCAACCCTTTCTGGATAGATAAACAGAAAGAGCTTCTACACAATCTGTTATTTATCATGTATTACTAATTTTCCGGGTTTTGTTATCGGATTCTATCCTTATATTTGAGCCATGAGTCAAGAGCTATCATTTGCAGTAATCGGTTGTGGATTTTGGGCGCAGTACCAAATTGCTGCTTGGCAAGAACTAGAAGGAGCTAAGCTAGTAGCCGTGTGCGATCATGATGACGAGAAAGCCCGGCAGACAGCCAAAAAGTTCGGTGTACCTAATCACTACACTGATGCCAAGACTATGTTGGAGCGCGAATCACTGGACTTTGTTGATATTATCACCACCGTAGAATCTCATGCGGAGTTTACCCAACTGGCTGCCCGACACCAACTTCCGGCAATCAGTCAAAAGCCTTTTTCTCCTGATTTGGAGACAGCCCGGCAGATGATTATGGCTCATCGGGCCGCCGGAGTACCGCTCTTTGTACATGAAAATTTCCGGTGGCAGGCTCCTATCCGTCGGGTGAAGACAATACTAGACTCAGGGGAGATTGGCGAAGTATTCAAAGGACGGGTTACCTTTACGTCAGCCTTTCCGGTATTTGATAATCAGCCCAATTTAGCCAAACTGGATCAGTTCATTCTGGCTGATATTGGCTCCCATACGCTAGATATGGTGCGCTTTCTGTTCGGCGAAGCGGCCAATCTACACTGTATTACCCAGCGGGTGAACCCTAACATTGCGGGGGAAGATGTAGCGAATGTTTTGCTAGAAATGCACAGTGGAGTACACTGCTACGCCGAAATGTCCTACGCCTCAGTGCTGGAGAAAGAAGCTTTCCCCCATACCTTACTACTGATTGAAGGTAGTGAAGGCTCCATTCGGCTGGATCATAACTATCGGATTATAGTCACTACCCGTGAAGGGAGTTATCGCAAAGTAGCTACTCCTAAGAAATACAAGTGGGTAAACCCCGACTACGCGCTAGTTCACTCCAGTATGGTTGACATCAACCGAGACTTTCTGACGGCTCTGCAAAACGGTACACTACCCGAAACCACGGCTGCCGACAATTACCGAACGCTACAACTCGTCTACGAATGCTATCGCTCCGCCAAAATGAAGCAGGTAATCACATTAGAAGAGCCAATATTCTCTTAATAATGTATTCAGGTTTTAATGTGTTATTGTGTTCATATAATTGCGCTTGCTTATATTACACGAGCACTATTTCATAGCGACATAAATACCTAAACACATGAACACATTACGTCCCATTCGCGCTATCTACCTGATTGAAACAGCTTTTCCGCTGGAGCAAGCGGCAGAGATTATGGCCGGTGAGCAGTCGTCCGGTACGTTTGTAAAGACTCCAGGTGAGACAGACGAGCTGAAAGAGAAGCACGCCGCGCATATAGAAAGCATAGAGATAGTAGGTGAAACCAATCAGCCTTCGTTACCGGGAGCCAGAGTGCCGAAAGGTGCAACTGACCCAACTTATCAGCAGGCGAAGGTTACGCTTTCCTGGCCGCTGGAGAATGTGGGCACCAACCTTTCTAACCTAATGGCTACGGTGGCGGGTAACCTATTTGAACTTGCTCCATTCTCTGCCCTCAAACTGCTGGATATTGCCCTACCCGAAGCATTTCAGCAAACCTACCCCGGTACCCAGTTTGGCACGCCAGGTACACGCAAGCTGATTGGGATAGACGACCGCCCCATTATTGGAACTATTATTAAACCCAGCGTGGGACTTAATCCCGAACAAACGGCTCAGCAGGTAAAAACCCTGATTGAAGCCGGACTGGACTTTATTAAAGACGATGAACTGATGGGCGACTCGCCTCACTCGCCCTTCGAGCAGCGGGTAGATGCCGTGATGGAAATAATTAACCGCTACGCCGACCAGCATGGCAAGAAACCCATGTTTGCCTTCAATCTTAGCGGGGATATTGACGATATGCTACACCGCCACGACTACGTTTTGCAAAAAGGAGGTACCTGCGTGATGGCCAGCCTTAATTGGGTGGGCATTAGTGGTATAGCCAAACTACAGCAGCACAGTCAGTTGCCCATTCACGGGCATCGTAACGGTTGGGGGTTGTACTCTCGCTCAGAAGCAATTGGATTGGAATTCCCGGCCTATCAAACCATCTTCTCCTTAGCAGGAGTCGACCATCTGCATACTAACGGCATCCGTAACAAGTTCTGCGAAACCGACGAATCGGTGCTTCGCTCTATCAAATCTTGTCTCAACCCCACCGGAGGAGGTTATCCGGTAACGCCCGTAATTTCATCGGGGCAGTGGGCCGAGCAAGCGCACGATACTTACCAAGCTATTCAGAGCGTAGATTTGATGTATCTCTGCGGGGGAGGCATTACTGGACATCCCGGAGGGCTAGCTGCCGGGGTTCGTAGTATTCAACTCGCCTGGGAGGGCGCCATGCAAGGAAAAACCATCTACGACTTACAAGATCAGCACCCAGAAATTCAGCAGGCGATTGAACTATACGGAAGTAAATAATTGAAGGAGGCACTATCACATAGCAGGATTTCACTCTCCCAATATTACTTTTAGAAGCTTTTTTCATACATTCAGAGGAATATTTAACCAAACTACACAACAATGGAAGGTATTTTAGACCTCGTAAACTCTGATCTTGGAAAAACTATCATTAATGGAGTATCACAATCAACTGGAACAGATCAGGCTAAAACCGGTAGTGCCCTCACCATGGCTCTCCCTGTACTGATGAAAGCCATGCAACGTAATGCCTCCAACCCGGAAGGAGCTCAGGGGCTGATAAATGCACTCAACAAAAAACACGATGGCAGTATTTTAGATAACCTCGGCGGTTTATTTCAAGGAGGGGTAGATGATGCCGTAAAGACTGATGGTGAAAAAATCTTAGGCCACGTATTGGGGCAACGACAGCAAGGCGTTCAGCAGGTAATTGGTCAGAAATCGGGCTTAGATCCCAATGCGGTAGCCAACATATTGAAGGTAGCTGCCCCCATTCTAATGGGCATGATGGGCAAGCAAGCTCGTCAGAGCAATGTAAATTCTCAGGGTGACTTAGGCGGATTGATTGGAGGGATGTTGGGAGGCAGCAAAACTAAAAACGAACAAGGCTTTTTAGAGCAGATATTAGACGCCGATGGCGATGGCAGCGTAGTAGACGACGTAGCCGGCATGGTACTGGGCGGAAATAAGCAAAAAGGCGGTCTTGGCAGCCTACTAGGTGGTCTCTTTGGGAAATAATGCGATGATTGATGATTGATGATTGATGATTGATGATTGATGATTGATGATTGATGAT
>CAKZYA010000068.1 GCA_937883755.1 uncultured Flammeovirgaceae bacterium
CAACTACAACTGGAAATCTCTAATTACTAATGTTCCTAACTAAGGGAAGCTTACATGTTAATATCGCTCAAACCAAATTCTTGATATCTTTTACATTGGTAGGAACTATATCTTCCATTCGCTTGTCTCGCAAAAATGTCTATTCCTTCTTGTGCTTGACCCTTTATGCCATAGATTTCACAGTCGTTTATTAAAAAGTCTGTTTGTACAATAGCTAAACACAGTTTTTCAAAGTCTTCCCACGATAATTTTTCAAATGGAAGCTCATTAATTGTAGTGTCAATCGGTGGGTCAACTATGCTCTGAACGGGTGTATGTAAATAGCTTAAACTCATACTTTCGTATCACTTGGTGTTTTACTGTGTTATGTTTTTTTACTCACCGCTAACATCTGGATATATGATATACGTATATCTGCAATATAGTAATATTCGTATATCCACCTGAGTGAGGGTACTAAAATGGTAGTGTACAGTATGTTTCACCGCTCAAGTGGTAACCCGTAAAAACCTATTCTTGAAAGCTATCAATAAATTTGGTAAAGCGAATGTTTTCGTAGCGATTAATAAAACTGCGCGTCTAGGGTCATGTAATTGCTCGCAGAGGCTCTCCTATTTAGAAGGTAATCTAAACCGCACCTTTACTGTCACTTGCTGGTCTTGCATTTCCCCGTCCTTCAGGGCGGGTTGCCAGTTGGGGCCAGCTTGAATGAGCCGGATGGCTTCTTCATCGCAGCCGTAGCCTAAACTCTTTTTGATGGTAAAATCTGCTAGCTCTCCGTCAGCCTTCACCGTAAACTGCACTTTTACATTACCTTCAATACCTTGCTGTTGGGCTTTCTCTGGATACTGAAGGCTCTCTTGCAAGTAGGTGCGAAAGTCCTTTAGCGAAGGTAGGGGTTGGGCTGGCTGGGAACCAGCAGATTTCTTTTCTTGCGTTCCGTAACCAATAATTACGACCTCGCTCAATGCTTGGATATCTTCCTCAAGCTGAACGGCTAAAGAATCCTGCTGATTTAGGGCTATCTCTTCCGACTGGTAGCCAATAGAACTGACCACAAGTTCGTTGCTGCTATCCGGTACGATTACCTGAAACTGACCATTTACATCGGTAATTGTATTGACGATTGTGCCCTTTACATGAACATTGGCACCAGGAATTGGCGCACGATTTTCTAATGAATAGACTGAGCCAATAATCTGACGATTACCCATCTGGTGACCAGGTTGCCGGCCATTAGCAATCTGATGATCAAATCTATCAGTCGATTTGGCTAATCTAGACTGCTTTGCCCGGGCTTGATAATCGTGAGATAATGCTGGCTCAGCATCAGTACGGTTCACCTCTTCCTCCGAAAAATCGGCTATCTCTTCGTCGGCCACTATCTCGGGCATAGCCGGAGTCGCTGCTACTGGTTCAAGTAAAGCAATCGTTTCTTGTTCTGGTACTGGAACCGGTTTTATTTCGCTACTGGGCTGGCTAAGTAGAGTATTGCTCGTGATAGAAGTAGCTTTTTCACCCTCTACCTTTTCAGGAGTCATTAAAGCTAATGGTGCTTCTTCGGAAGCTGCTGGAGTATCCGATTGCACTTCGTAAGATAATGGTTCGACGGAATCTTCGGGAAGGGTGATTCGATAGACAAACCAACTGGCAACGAGAAGAACAGCTACTGCTGCCGCGTATCGTCCGTAAGTGATCCACAGTGTAGCTCGTTGGCGGGTACGTTCTTGGACTTGCTGTTGCAGGTCGGTTATATCTTGCTGCCAATTAGGTGCTTTGGCTAATCCTTCTAATGCTTCAGCCTCAAAAGGGTTTTCCTTGAGCCAATTCTGCTCTTCTTCCGAGAGTTTTCCCTCTCGATAGCGTTGCACCCAGGCTTCGTCAATATCGTACTGTGGTTTATTCATGATGTTTCTCCACAAAAATTTTCAAATTACGCCTTCCGTTCTGGATATGGCTCTTCACCTGCTTTAATTCGTAGCCGGTCTGCTCAGCAATGGTCTGATACGACTGTTGTTGTAAGTAAAATAGCTGCAAGCACTGCTGTTGCTCAGTCGGTAGTTGATCCATACCTTGCGACAGTAGCTGCCACTGCTCTTCTGACAAGTCTTCGCTCTCTTCTTCCGCCAGATAATCCGTATGCCCGTTAATCGGCACCTGCTGTACTTTAGTTTTTCGTAGTTGCATTAGACAGTAGTTTCGCGTTACCACGTAGAGCCAGGGTTTAAAGTCCCGTACTTCTTCGGTGAGTAGCCGTTCTACTAACTTTTCAAAGATTTGCATTACCGCATCCTGACTATCTTCTTTATTTTTAAAGTATTTCAAGCACACACCGTAAACCAGTGACATATACCGCTCATAAAGCTCACCCAATACCGGGAGCTCACCCGTTAGTTGGTACTTACGTAACAACTGGGCATCGTCCAGAGCTTTATTTTTACGGTGTTTGAAGAACATACAACGGCAACTACACTAACAGGATGCAAATACCTTCCTGATTCCATAAGCAAGTAACAATTAAAAGATAAATTTATCGCTTCAGAGAGTCAGTTTTGAGGTCATACTTCGTTAAAAAGCCTCGCCAAAGCGCTGCTTTGCCTACGTTTTTTGCCTCGTCTGATCTCAAAACTGCTCCCTCTGAGAATCGATACTTTATCATTCAATCGTTACTAAAACGAAAAAAAAATTTTTTATGGTTCGGTGTGGAATTTAGCCAGTCGCGGCATCCTACAAGAAACAAAACGAAATTCTTATGAAAACAGTGATGATAATTTTGCTAGGATTGCTTACCGCATTCACCTGGCAACCTAATCCAACCAAAACCATTACCGGAACGGTTACTGATGCCGATGGCGGAGCCGTGTTACCGGGGGTCAATGTAATAGTAAAAGGTTCTCAGATCGGAACCGTGACTGATATGAACGGACAATACCGCATAGAGAACGTATCTGAAAAAGATGTGTTGATGTTTAACTTCATTGGCTACGTTACCCAGGAAGTGAAGGTAAAAGGAAAAGCGGTAATTAATATACAAATGGTAGCTGATGTTCAAGAGCTATCGGAAGTGGTGGTGGTTGGTAAGCAAGTAAAGCAGCGGAGCGCAGTTACCGGGGCAGCCGTTCGGATACGAGGCGTAAACTCAATCTCTTCTGCTCCTGCCCCGGCTATGTACCAGATGATAGAAGCAGAATCAGATGTCTACTATCCGTCAGTCGACGGTGAACGGCCTCAGGAATTTAATACTGAAGAATACGCTACCATCCGGGAAAATCCGTTTTTGGCATCATCTCAGAATCCACTTTCCACCTTTTCTATTGATGTAGATGCTGCTTCTTACGGTAACATCCGTCGATTTATCAATCAGGGCGAAATGCCGCCTACCGATGCGGTACGGATTGAGGAGATGGTGAATTACTTTAAGTATAACTATCCGCAACCTGAGAGTGATAAACCATTTTCAGTGAATCCTGAATTAGTAGAGTGTCCCTGGAATCCGCAGCATCATTTACTAAAAATTGGTTTGCAAGGCAAAGAAATTCCTACGGAAAATCTTCCGGCCTCTAATCTGGTATTTCTGATTGACGTGTCTGGCTCAATGGATTACTCCAATAAACTACCATTGCTGAAAAAAGCTTTCCGAATGCTCACTGACCAGCTACGTCCCCAAGACCGAGTAGCGATGGTTGTGTACGCCGGAGCTGCCGGAGTGGTACTAGAATCTACACCAGGCAATGAAAAAGCCCAAATCAAAGAAGCCTTAGACCGGCTGCAAGCCGGAGGTTCTACCGCCGGAGGTGCAGGGATACAACTCGCTTATGATATTGCCAAGAAAAACTTTCAGGAAGGCGGTAATAACCGAATCATTCTCGCTACTGACGGGGATTTTAACATTGGTGAGTCTAGCAACGCGGCCATGGAGCGGATGATTGAGAAGAAACGCCAAGAAGGAATATTCCTCACCGTGCTAGGTTTCGGGATGGGCAACTACAAAGATTCTAAAATGGAACTGCTGGCTGATAAGGGCAACGGCAACTACGCTTACATTGATAATATTCAAGAAGCCAAGAAAGTACTGGTCAGCGAGTTTGGCGGAACATTATTCACCATTGCTAAAGATGTGAAATTCCAGATTGAATTTAATCCTACTAAAGTGCAAGGCTACCGACTAATTGGCTATGAGAATCGCGCCCTTCGTAGCGAAGACTTTAATGATGATAAGAAAGATGCAGGCGAGTTAGGCTCTGGACATACCGTTACGGCTCTATATGAAGTTATTCCAACCGGAGTAGATACGGGCGACTTACTGAAATCGGTAGATGATCTGAAGTACCAGAAGCAAAAAACCGAACGATCTGCTTCTCGTTCCGATGAATGGCTCACTCTCAAGCTACGCTACAAAGCTCCGAATGGCAACAGAAGTAAGTTAATTGAGCAACCGCTCACTGGCGAAGTAAAGTCGTTTGATGAAGCTTCGGAAAACCTACAGTTTGCGGCTTCCGTAGCTGGTTTCGGTATGCTACTGCGCGATTCCCAGTTCAAAGGAAATCTAACTTACGATGCCGTGGCTCAAATGGCTCGTGAATCAAAAGGCGAAGACCAAGAAGGCTATCGACAAGAATTTATCCGGCTGGTAGAATCTTGCAATTTGCTGGCGAGTAATTAGAATATTGAGTAAACAGTGTTTGTAAGTTGGAAGGTTACGGGTTGAAGCTTATTGCTGCCAGAACTTGTAACCTCCAACTTTTTAACCTGTAATTTCTCTACTGTTCAAAGTTGATATTTTTATAGATGCGGGATAGTGGAATTTCGCAGTCAATAGATCGTAGCCGAACGTTTTCTTCTAAACCAATTGCATCGGCATCTTCCCAATGCTGGGCATCATTACGGAAGAAAGTGGTAACCCGAGGTTGGTCTTGATCTACCAATACATACTCCCGCAAAGAAGGAATAGTACGGTACGCCATAAATTTGCTAGTTCGATCTTTCTTTTCAGTAGAAGGAGATAGTACCTCAACCACTAATAAAGGATTTACGATAGTATCTCGTCGGTTTTCGTAATATTCAGGTTGGTTATTAACTACTACAGCATCAGGGTATACAAATTTACCATAGTCAATTATTTGAATCCTAATGTCACTATTGTAAACTTCAAAAGGTTTGTTCTCTAATAAATAAAGTAGTGCTGCCCCTATTCTAAGAGCTATCCCACTATGATTCGTAGTTCCACCTGACATAGTAATAATTTTTCCGTTGTGATACTCTAGCTTTTCCTCCGAGCGTTCGCTCAACTCGAAATATTCCGCTAGCGTATACAACTTCTCTTTTTCCAGTGTCTCTGTCATAATCAAATATTAACTCTTCTAAATATAACTACGGAAAACTAGTAAGGCAAGATATTCTAACGTTCGGAAACTGGAGTTGAGAAATAGAAATGTTAAAGGTTACGAGTTTCTGGTTAGTGCTAACGGAACCTGTAACTTGCAACATTATCTCTTTTTGTTCAGTCTGGCTTGTACCTTCTCACTCTGGAGTTCCCGTAGCGCATCTTGGGCGATCCAGCGGGCGGATGGATACTCTTGCTGGGCAATTTGGTTGGCTAAATCAATGGCTTTCTGATTAAGTTCAAGGCTACGCTTTCCGGTTTGGCGTAGCATCCAGTTAATGGCCTTCTTTACGAAGTTGCGGTTGTCGTACGCTTCCATTTCCAGGTAGGGGAAGAAAGCAGTAATCTGATCGTCAGGCATTTTTTTGTCGTGGATGACGAATACGGTCATCAGGACGAACCCGGCCCGTTTTACAAACTCTTCGGGACGTTGGCACCACTCGGTAGCTTTAGAGTGAGCGAAGGAAGTACGCCAGAATAGGTTGCCACAGGCTTGATCACACAAATCCCAGGACTGAATATTGGCCACCCAGCTTTCCAATTGCTCTTCGGTGACCTGCTGATAATCATCTACCAGCGTAGCGAGTATCTGCGCTTCGTGGATTCCGCTATCCCATAAATCCAGAGCTAATTCATGTTGCTTGCGATAGGGTTTGGCTAACTGCCTTAACACTGGCATTCGGATGCCTAATGCGTGATCGGTAGGGATACCGAATCGCTGTAATTTAGACAGATAGGTTGGGTTAGCCAGATCGTGTAGTTGGGTAAGGATTTGTTGGGCGTTCATCGGTTGTCAGGTAAAGAAATCAAAGATAAAGTTACCAAACCTTAGAAGAGTTATTCAATACTACCCAGAAAAACCTCCCACACTTTTTTCTGCTCATTGCCAAACTTCTTATCTACCTTTTTCACCCAGATTTCTACTTTTCGCGGGTAAGCAGTTTCCTGCCCCTCAGTTGCTAACAGTTGGGAAAAGGTAAGTAAACCAGAGTACTGCTGAGCGGAGTCCCGCCGAATAGGTTCCTGCCGAGCAGAGTCTTGCTTGAGTGGCTGAACGACCTCAATATTTTGGATGATATATTGCTGGTTATCGCTTCTTTGCTCCATTTTGTGTAGGAAGCTTTCCAAAACGAGATTTTCTTCTTCCCAAGCAACCAATGTTTGCGGATGAATGAATAACTGATGGGCCTGCTCTTTAGCTTGCTGACGAAAAGTACTATCTATGGTTGGGTTACCGATTAACGTTACATAGTCAGCAAAATCGATAAGCTTCTGTTGGGCGCGAACTTCCAAAGCAGCCAGACGGTCGGGCGATAAATAGTCAGCAGTGAATTGGGTCTCTAATTCACCGGACATAATGGTGGCTTGGGCAGATTCATTTTCAATAGCCTGCTCACGGTGTGAGGTAGCGCAACGGGTTAGTCCTAGCACTAGTAAGCAGGAAAGTAGAGTACATTTGATAGCAACTGCTTTAGTCAAGCCCGCTACTTTTGAAAGATGAAATCCCCCTAACCCCCTTTGGAAAAGGGGGAATCCAGAAATGAGGTTATTGATTGGTTTCATTGGTCACCTGTTTAAATCTTAGTTCGCAAATCTGGTCGCCTCGGAACTTAGTACTTAAAATTTCAATGTTTTTGAGGCTTCGTAGTGGCATGGTCATTTTATTGACAAACTCCTGTTTGTTGTATAACTCCATACCTAGTGTTTGCCCTTCGGTCAGTTGGTAGATTTGGGCATCCTCGGTAAGCATAGCGTTTAACTGAGCACGTCGCTTCTGCCAATCGCCAACATCGGCCTGAGAGAAAATTCGCAGCAGCCAGGCATAGTCGTTCGTTTTCAAACCGATCTGTTCGGTCGCCTGAGCCTTATTCAGTATCCGGGTAATGGTGTCGGTACGGTAGTAAGCTCCTTGCACTGCTAAACGGATTGTCGGCTCTCGCCAGCGAATTACTACACAACCGAGTTCGTCCGCCGGAATCCGGTAGGGAGACTCATTTTCAGATAAAACCACTACTGTAAGCCCAGCACCATTGACCGCCTCGCGCGTATCAGCATTCACGAAGCAAAACTGATAGGTAGTTGGCTCATTTAACTGTGCGTACAAACTGACTAGTGCGACTAGCAACAGAAAAATACCGGCTCCTGCAAAGTACTTCTGGGCGGCAGAGGGTATCTGAAATAATCTTCTGACAGCAGTACGGCGACTGCGGTAATCTTCCCAGTCGGTGTAACCTACGTATTGGCTCAGTAAATTAAGAATATCGATGCGGGGTAATTGTGGATTTTCCGATTTGATATGGGTGTAAAACCACTTTTCGCTAATTCGACCACTAACCTTCTCCTCCAGGTCTTGCTGAAACAAACGGATTTCCTGACCCTTCCATGAGCTAATGTCGGTATCAAGCTGCAGATGGGATTGTCGTACCTTCTGGACAATATCCTTTTTAAGCTGCTGAAAATATATTTGATCGCGATCAGGCATCACTACAAGATAGCTTTCTAAACGATACAACTGTTTGTAAAACGCTTACAATCCCGGTAAAATGATTTGCAAAGGCTTTACAGAGGTAAATTTTTCGGCAAAAAAATCAAATCGGTAGGTTTTGACATCATCAAAATTATGCGCTATGTCAAAACGAAACGTAAACCGCCCGAATCAACTAAAACAAAAAATAAGTCTGCCAACAATTTGCAGCCTGTTTATTACCTTGTTCATTACGCTATTTACTAACTGTCACGAAAAAGGATACAATAGTAATTCTCAAGGAAATGCCGAGGCAAGTGAAATATATTTGGATATGGCGATTCCTGAAGAAGCGCCTAGATTTAATACCGAGGAATACGATAGAATTTATGAAAACGATTTTGTAGCGGTATGGGATAATCCACTATCTACCTTTTCTATCGATGTAGATAACGCCTCCTACAGCAATGTTCGTCGTTTCCTGACGCAGTATCACGAACTACCACCACCGGATGCGGTACGGATTGAAGAACTGATCAATTATTTTTCTTATGATTACCCTCAGCCTCGGGGTGAACATCCCTTTGCGCTAGTTACCGAAGTAGCTCAATGTCCCTGGAATCCTGAGCATCAGTTACTGCATTTGGGTATTCAGGGAAAATCACTGGATTACGAGCAGCTTTCGCCTAGTAATCTAGTTTTTTTAGTAGATGTTTCTGGGTCAATGGACGAGCCGAATAAACTGCCGTTGGTACAAAAATCGCTTCGGCTGCTGATTAATGCCCTGCAACCCACCGACCGAGTAGCGATGGTTGTGTACGCCGGAGCCGCTGGTTTGGTACTGCCTTCTACGGTGGCATCGGATAAAGAAACTATTTTTAAGGCACTGGAAAATCTCCAAGCCGGAGGTTCTACGGCGGGCGGTGCCGGTATTCAGCTAGCCTACCAGATAGCAAAAGAAAACTTCATTTCGGACGGCAATAATCGGGTGATTTTAGCCACTGATGGGGATTTCAACATCGGAACTTCTTCTACGGGTGATCTGGTGCGGATGATTGAGGAAAAGCGCAAGCAGGATATCTACCTGACGATCTGCGGATTCGGGATGGGCAATTACAAGGACGGGCGCATGGAACAGATCAGCAACGCGGGTAACGGTAATTACTTCTACATCGATCACATTCAGGAAGCGGAGAAAGTATTTGTGCGCGAACTGCGGGCGAACCTGTTTACCATCGCCAAGGACGTAAAAATACAACTGGAGTTTAACCCCTAGCAAGTACAGAGCTATCGACTGATTGGCTACGAAAATCGCTTATTAGCTCGGGAAGATTTTGATAATGACCAGAAGGATGCGGGTGAATTGGGGGCGGGGCATACCGTGACGGCTCTGTATGAAATTATTCCCACTCCACCCGACCAGGAAGTGAGTACCGCTACCGCACTGCGCTATCAGCAAAGTATCGTAACTGATCAGGCCAATGCCGACGAGCTACTGACCTTCAAATTGCGCTATAAGCCCATCGGCAGTAAGCAAAGTCTACTGATTGAGCAACCTGTCAGATATTCAGAAAACACATTTGATGAGTCTTCCCAAAACTTTCGGTTATCAGCTACCATAGCTGGATTCGGTTTACTGCTGAGAAAATCAAAGTACAGCGGCACACTTACGTTTGATCGATTGGAAAGCTGGCTACATGGCGCACAGCCAATGGTGAATACTGACTGGCAGGACTTTGAGCAGCTAATACAAACTCAAACTGCCTCGTTGCTCAGTAATCAATAATCTTATGAAACTGCTCCTGATATTGATTAATGCCTGTCTGACTACGGCAGTATCCGCTCAGGAAATAAACTGGCCGGAAGATACTGTACAAGCTCAAACGAATTGGGTATTATTTACCGATGGAGTTCGAGCCAAGACCTACGCAGAGGCACTGGAGCCATTTCGGTGGTTGTTAGATCAGGCTCCTGATCTTACTCCTGCGTTGTACATTCAGGGCGAGAAGCTGTTTAAAGGATTGGTAGCTGGGGCGGATGACCCAGCGCAGCAGGCAGAGTATCAACAACAGCAGCTTAATTTGTACGACCAGCGTATCCAGTATTTCTCGGATGAAGCGAAGGTAATGAACCGTAAAGCCTATGCAGCTTATCAGTACTACCGGGATAAACCTGAGAAGTATGCCGAATTACTGAAAATCTTTGAACAAGCTTTTCAAGTGAGCCAACAGCAATTATCTAGTGCCAATCTGGTAGCCTATCTGGATGTAATACGTCGTTATCGGAAAGCTAGGGGTGGAGAATTGTCGGATGAAGAAGTGCTTCAACGCTACGATCAATTTTCGCAGTTGCTTCAGCAAAAGGCGGAGCCAGATGCGAAAGAAAAGCAAGAGATGCTGGACAAACTGCTTATCGCGACAATTACGTTGGGTTGTGTGACCATTCAAGAAAAGTTTGGTGATCCTTTTCTTCAGGATACCACGCAGCTAGATCGGGCTAAGAAAGTAATTGCATTGGCTTTGGCTTATCAGTGTAGCGATGCGCCATTCTTCATGACCGCTTTGCGAGTAGTTTTTCAGTACGAGCCATCAGTAGGAACGGCTAAGACGATTGCCAAACTTTATGAAGCAAGGGAGAACCCCCAAAATGCCGAAAGCTATTGGCAGCAAGCCATCAATCTGGCGGAAGACAGTGAGGAGAAAGCATATTTATGGTATTCATTGGCACAGTACTATCAGCGGAATAATCATAAGCCTCAAGCCCGGGAGGCAGCTCGGCAGGCACTTCGGCAGGATGCTTCTCTTTCAGAAGCCCATAAGCTGATTGGAGACCTCTATTTTTCTAGTTTTGAAGAATGTAAAGGTGGGAAGTTAATTGTTCAAGACCGGGCAGTATACTGGGCGGCTTACGAAATGTATCAACGAGCAGGACGAAGCGACCTGATGCAGCAAGTCGAACAGCAGTTTCCAACAATGGAGCAGATTTTTCAGGAAGACCTAAAGAAGGGTGAGACTATGCAAGTAGGTTGTTGGATTAATGAAGAAGTGGTGATTCGTCCTCGCCCTTCTTCTTCCTAAGAAAGTACACAGAATAGCTTATCTTTAGCTGTTTCATCGCTAATGATCAGCCTATGAAAAGCTATCTATATCTGTTCTTACTACTATTGCCTGCTTCTTTATCCGCTCAATCACTTTCATTTGAGTATTTAGAAGATGGCGTTTGGGTGAAAGAAAACGACGAGCCTGTCTTCTTCTATCAGCAAAAAACGAAATCAAATAGTGGCGAGTACGCCCGAGCAAACTACATTCATCCGTTGTACGGTTTAGACGGAACGGTGCTTACCGAAGATTTTCCTGATGATCACCTCCACCACCGGGGTATTTTCTGGACGTGGCATCAAGTATTTATCGAGGATAAACGGATTGGTGACGCCTGGCTATGTGAAGGTTTTAGCTGGGATGTTTACGAAGTAGGTGGAAAGCAGGAGGATAGTACACTTTATACCAAAACCTACTGGAAGTCGCCCAAGTGGATCGATGAGCAGGGCAAACAGCAGCCGTTTTTGTCAGAGGAGACCAGTATCAAAATTCACTCTGCTATAGAAAACTATCGTATATTAGATTTCAAGATTTCGCTACTAGCCTTGGTGCCTGATTTAAAAATAGGTGGTTCGGAAGATGCGAAGGGCTACGGAGGATTCTCAGTGCGAATGAAATTACCGGAGGATATTCAGTTTACCTCTACTGGTGGGGAAGTGACGGCTCAAACTGAAGCTGTAGAAGCTGGACATTGGATGAATATGTCTGGTTCATTAGCGACTGATGGTGGAAAGGCTGGTATCGTAATTATGGCTCACTCAGACAATCCGCTTCCCAATAACCAGTGGATTTTACGTACTAAAAACAGTATGCAGAACCCGGTGTATCCTGGTCGGGAACCCGTTCTGATTTCTACAGAAGAACCTACTATACTACGGTATCGGCTTGTAATTTATCACGGTGATTTACCTGATAAAGAGATAGATCATTGGTATGAAGAACTGAAGTGATTTCCGTTGATCAGTAGTAGCTCATTTTATAGTTTTTCTGCCTTCAGAGAGTGGATATCGGTGATGAGTTGCTGGATATCCAAGGCAAGCGTGCCATTGTAAATTCCTCGGATTCGCCGATTTTGGTCTACCAAGATAAAGTGCTCAGTATGCAAAAACTCAGTACTATCTTTCGTATAGCCTAAATCTTCTTCTGCGAAGTAAGACTGGCGAGCTAGCTGGTAGATTTCCCCCTTTTTTCCCGTAAGTAAGTGCCAGTTTGGGTCAGTGATATTTTTCTGCTGGGCGTACTCTTGCAAACGAACCACGTCATCAATCCAGGGCGTAACAGAATAGGAGAGTAGTACTACGTCATCGTCTTGTTCGAACGTCTGGCTTACCTGCTGCATATGATTAGTCATTACCGGGCATACTACTCCACAAGTAGTAAAGATAAAATTAGCCACGTGGATCTTACTCTCTATCGCTTGTTCTGTAACAGTTTTCCCTGCCTGATTAGTAAACGAAAACGGGGCAATTTGATGAGTGATCTGGTCTTGACCCTCGCGCTCAGCAGTGAGGAATAGTGGAGTAAAGTCAGGAGTATTATAGTAAGGTAATCGGTTAGTTTGGTCAGTACATCCTAGCAAAATTAAACTAAGGCTAAGGAGCAGCACGCTATTTCTTACTAGAAAAGATAAGTATATCTTTTCGTTCGGATAAAAAGAACCTGATTGAAGGTGCTGTTTATAAGATACTATCAGTGACATTAGTACAATTTTTTGTGCCCAACAATCCGTAACGACGACCATTTTTCATCACGTAGTTAGACTTAATTTCTCCGTTACTGTACCACAGCTTTTGAGAACCTTCTTCGTATCCTTGATGGTAGTTCATGTCTCTGATCAGTACTCCCTCGGTATTCCATTCTCGGCAGTTACCTTCGTACTCACCCTTAGAAAAATGATAGTCTAGCCGTAGGTTTCCGTCGGACCACCAGGCTTGGTAATGTCCCTCTTTCTTACCTGACTGAAAATAACGCTGTTCGCGTACTTGTCCGTTCGGGTAGTATTGTCGCCATATTCCGTGTTCTCGTCCATTTTGGTAGGATCGTACAAAAGCAGTATCTAAAGTTCCAGGAAAAAGACCGTAGACCGTTCCTGAAAAAATAGTATCATTCACGTAGAATATGCCTCTCTGGGTTTTTGCTTCAACATGCTGAAGGTTCAGCAGTGGGAGCGTTTGCTCTTTCTGGTGCTGACAACCGACCAGAGTTGTAAACAAAAGAATAACAACTAACTTATTGCGAAAATGTACCTGGAGTACCGAAGTAGCCATTCCCATTGATGTAGGGATCATTGGAGGTGATATGATAGTGATAAATTCCATCAGGGTAATCTGAAGTAGTGTGGGTATGACCGTGATATTCATCCAAATCATTATCGCTTACTAGCTTTCCATCTTCAGTAGGCCCGTACACTGGAAAACCATCGAGCAGAAATCCGAGCAACACGTCTTTCCCTTTACTTTCAGTCAAGTATAATGGCTCTATGTGGTAATGATAATTAGAATTTCCGGTAGGGTGCCCGTTGTATTGGTCAAACGAGTTAATCTCATTGGTCAGAGGCTCATCGGGAGCGGCGTATTGGTTATAAAACGGGACGCCATTAATCGCTACTCCAATTGCTCCCATGGGTGTAGCCTGATGACGGGTGGCTTCCTGAGGATTTAGAGGAATTTTGAAAGTGTAATTAAACTCTCCAATTCGATTAGGGTTAAGGCGAAATTTGTCATTATCACCATCGTACTCTTCGTGTAACTCACTCGCCCACTCAGTTTCCATATAGTAAGGGCTTTTATGGTCGGGGCGTCCATTGGTTTTTATGATGATAAAATCTCCTTCAATGTAAATATCAGAGGCAGCGTAGATTTTTTGATATATCTCTAACCTAGCATCAGCAGAAGGCTCCTCAGTTTCCGTAGGAGTATCGTCTCCTCCAGCTATAGTGCTGTCCGCTGGGGTTTTTCCAGAATCGGGATCATTACTGCCACCTACGGTAGTACTGTCACCAGGGGCATTGGGCACACCAGCGTTAGGGTTTATAGGCTCTTCTTCTTCTCCACAGGCAGTATATAAAGCCGCTACTGCGATTAGGATATATAATAACTTTTTCATGAGGGCAAAATTTATTTTTACCCTGCAAACTAATGGGATTAGAAGGATTAATTTATGGGAGAGTCTGGTGGTCTACTACGTATGTACTTTTTCCATTCAAATGGTCAGTCAGCTTTGAATTTGATATTGAATGATGCAAGCTCTATTTCTTCACCGAAGCAAAAAATGACTCAGAAGGTGTACTAGCTTCTGGCCCCCAAATCTTGATATTATCTACCATGCCTGTGTCGTCAAATGAGCCAAAGCCAATGTAACCTTCGGCAAAGTGAGTGTCAGTGGCTTCCATAATTGGGTTCTTCATATTATCGAAGTAGACTTTGATAGTACCTTCTTCTACACTGCGCTCAATTTTTATTTTATGCCACTGATTGGTTTCACCCCAATCAATACCGTCTGATACTTTTTCGCCAATAGCTACGCGAGGTTCGTCGTTTACCAGAAAAATATTGTGGGCGTGCGGATCAGGTTTGGTGGCCAGGTGAACATAGTAAAAGTTACTAGGATCTTTCATCCCGAAGAACAGGCACATGTCGCGATGACCGTACTCGCGTCCGGTTTGCATTAGGTCAGCTTCTAACACAAAACTACCGTACATTTGGTCAGAGAGCATAGCAATATTACGAGGTGAGCGTACCCGGGGCTGGTACTCGCTGGCAGCGAATAGGTGCAAGGCTCGGTTATCATCTCTTTTGCTGACTTTCCAGGCTGCCCGATCGGTCATCTCGAAGGATTTGAGTGGTTGTTTTCCTTCAAAATCTTCGCTCAATAGCAGTTGATAATCATCAGGAATAAAAGTAGATGCACTAAATAGTACACTTAGAAGAAACAGGGTAGCGAGCTTCATAAGATCATCATTGTAGGTTGCCCGTAAAAATTACGCATTTTCGGGTAAATTCGTATAAGAGTTATCTGAAAATACAGGCCTTTTTCGTAAAAAGTGTAACGCTGAAGATGGGCATTTTTGCTCATTCATTTTTGTCTTGAAACAAAAACGAACCAAAAAATTCAAGAAAATTCAATGCTTCTACGCGCAAAAACTAACGCATGCCCGCTGAATTTTCAGGCCAACGCACCAAATCTTTTATGTTTTTCTGTAAGTTTCTTATGAAAAGGCTATACTTGGAAATAAGTAATTACTCGTGGTATTAGCGAGTAAGCTGCTGGATAATGATCTCGTGTTGCGGGAATTCGTCTAGTAATTTTTCTCGGTTAGCCATCTCAAAATCGCGAAAGTCAAAGCCAGGAGCAACGGTACATCCAACCAGAGCATAGCTGGTTGAATCAGCCATTCGCGAAGCAAACCAGTGATTGGCCGGAACTACTAGCTGAAACCGATCTCCCTGCTTCCAGTTTGGCCCGAGGCGATGAACCTTTAGGGAGCCGTCCGGGTACAAAACGGCGACTTCTAGCGTTTCGCCCGCGTAAAAGTGCCACATCTCGTCCGATTTAATTCGATGAAAGGCCGAAAAGGCATTTTCCAACAATAGATAATAAATACCCGTGGAGTAGCTGCGGTCTATCTCAGGGATGCTATCGGATGATTTATAAGTTTCTTTATAAAATCCGCCTTCGGGGTGGGGCTGCATTTGCAGGCGGTCAATCCATTGTTGGGCTTCAGGTAGCAAACTGGTTCGGTTTAGGTGATTCGTATTTGGTTTAGCCGGAAGCATATTGCGGATAGCCGAAATTTTCCAGGTGTCTTCCTGATAAACGACCATAAAAGTACTCCACATTTTCCTAACAACTTCGCCGTCAGCATTTCTAATTTCGTAGCGGGCATCGGCAATAGCGCTTTCATTAGTGATAAATCGGACGTGCTCTACCGCCAGTGTTCGGTCGCCTGGATTACGGCGTGAGCTACGCATCATTCCCTCTTTGGCCTTATCAATTCCTCTTCGCCACTCTCCGGACGAAACTAGCTGATCTATTTCATCAGTCAAAATCTGTTTCAGCAAAACAGTATCTTGCTTCTCCCGCGCCTGAGCGTACTGGTCGATAAGCGAATAAATTGCTTCTTTGTCTACTGAATTTTGAGCGTAAGCATCGGCAGTTATGTAGACAATAGTGACTGCCAAAAAGAAGGTGCGTAGCATAGTTGAATTAATAGCTTCGGTACGAAAGGCTGCTTGAAGTATAGAGTAAAAATATAAAAATAAAAGAGGAGTAGTTTATTTTGATGGGAAACAAAGCCTAGCTCCGGATTTCAGATAGTATCAAATTCAACATGAATTTCTCTCGTTTAAAGATATTCGTTGTAAATTCTTCGCACAAAAAATACGGTAGGTAATCCACCACTAGTCAGTTGAAAGTGACGACTCTTATGAAAAATCTCTCTATTGTTTTAATTCTGATTCTCGTCAGATGGTTTTCTACTGATGTTTATGCCCAAACTAAGGTTGAAAAGTGGGGCTACTTTGAAGTTGAACTTCGAGCTGCTGTAACAGGTAATCCATTTACTGATGTCCGGCTGGAAGCAATTTTTTATAATGATACTGATACTTTCCAGATCAATGGGTTTTACGATGGAGAAGATTCCTACAAAATACGTTTTATGCCTCAACAGAAAGGGCGATGGGATTATGTTACTCGTAGTAATAACGCGGCTCTTGACAGTAAGAAAGGGTCCTTTCTTTGTGTATCGCCAAAAGCTGGAAATCGTGGGTCAATTGTAGTAAAGGATACTTTTTACTTCTCTTACAAAGATAGCACACCATTCTACCCATTAGGCACCACTGCTTACGGGTGGGTACAACAAGATGAATCCACTAGAGCGAACAGCCTGAAGTCTCTAAAGAATTCTCCGTTCAACAAAGTACGGTTCATGATATTACCCCACGCTCCGAGTGGAAAAGAACTCACCCAATATCCGTATGAAGGGAGTGGAAAAGAGTGGAACTTCACTAGATTTAATCCTGAATATTTTAGAAAGTATGAGCAGTACATACTCGAGTTACAAAGCATGGGCATTCAGGCCGATATTGTTCTTTTTCACCCTTACGATAAAGGTATTTGGGGCTTTGATAAAATGGATAAAGAGGAGCAATATCTCTACCTGAATTATGTCAATGCTCGGTTCGGAGCCTTTCGTAATGTGTGGTGGTCGATGGCTAATGAATTTGATTTAATGACCCAACGTACTATGGACGATTGGGATGGCTACTTTCGCTTTTTTGCAGAATATGACCCTTATCAGCATTTACGCTCCAACCACAATGCCGGCGTTTGGTATGATCATACCAAACCCTGGGTAACACACGCGAGTATTCAGAGTGAGAGTTGGTGGCGGGCACCATCGCTCCGGGAGGAATACCAAAAGCCGATTATTTTTGATGAGTTTTGTTACGAAGGAAATGGTGATGCCAGAATTGTTGCGCTAAACGGAGATGTAATTCGCCACAGATTTTGGTTGATGACCGTACTGGGTGCTTATGGTACGCACGGCGAAGCCTACTTTCAGCCCAATACCAACTATCAGTTTTTTAGACAAGGCGGTACTTTTGTGGGAGAATCTGTCCACCAACTTAAGATTTTAGATAAGGTACTGGATCGTATTCCCGGGCAGTTAACACCGATGGGTAATGGTTGGCGACTCAACTGGATATTGGCGGGGGTACCGAACGAGTACTATTTGTATTATCTGGGTGAATACCAAAATTCTTCCTGGGTTTTATCCGAGCTACCCCAAAACCAGAAATTTACCGTTGATCTGGTGAATACCATAAGTGGTGATATAACTCGGCTGGACGGACAATATGCTAAAGGTGATGAAGTGTCTTTACCGGGCGAACCCTATTTTGCCATGATACTAAGGCGGGCAGAACAGTAAGATATTGGTCGTGAAATATACTAGAACAGCTATTTTGACTTTTTGTGTTCGTAAACTCTGCTTTAAACCCTCTCGCAAAACAATTGCTTTAATCACTAAAGAAGACTATGACATGAATAGTACCAAACGAATGAGTAATACTTTGTTTCGGATTATTTTATCCGTTTTTCTGATAGTGTCGGCTTGTAAAGAAGATGATACATCGCAAGGGGTTAATTCACTACAGGGGGTATGGCAGGTGAATGAGGCTATATCCATCTACGATAATTCGGGAAATGATCGGGTAGATGAAGCAGGAAACCTAGGTCAGTTTATTTTTGATGGCGATACGTTACAGTTTGAGTATACCCGAAACGACACTCTTTACCAAGGAGTAGAGCGATGGCAATTACAACGTAGCCGGGAAAACCAAGGATTTACTAGAGTGAACGTATTTACGCTGATAATTGAAAATTACGAAACTTTCATATGTGAGTTTGGTGATCAGACGCGGAACTCAGAGAAGAATGCTACCAATATTACCCTACGTCGCGAACCGGAAGAAAATAGTCAGGATGCTTGGATTGAGTTATCGCTTAGTAAGCAGTAATAAGGAGACGGACGAACTTTTTTTAGACTCTTGGAAGTAGGTCTTTATCTAGTGTCCTTTTTGTGCTCGTAAACCACTTTTCCTTCAGGACTCCACTCTTTCATGGTGTACGGGCGGGTTTCGTTGTCGTAAGGATCATCGGTGTACTTAATTTGCTTCTTGGGGCGACGATCGTAATCGTAAAACTCCGTCCAGATACCTACTTTCTGATCTTCTTGGTATTCGCCCTCTACCGCAATACGTCCGCTGGGGTGGAAGTAAAAATAGTAACCTTCTTTTTCGCCGTATTCCACTGGAACTACTTCCTGCGGTTTTTTCCGCGTGCCTTCGTCGTAGTAGGTGATTTCTGATTCGCGGGGCCAGCCTCGGGTGTATTTTTCTTTGTCGAGCAGAATGTCCTTCTTACTGTACTTCGTCCACCGACCGTGTTTAGTGCCCTTGTAGAAAATTCCTTCTTCCAGAATTTCGTTATCAACCGTCATTTTTTTGTAGGGACCGTGCAGAATCAGCGCTTTATTTTTGGTGATGTTATGCGTAGTACGAATTTGCTTACGTTTGGTATCGTACCAGTACACATCCCGCACGTAAGGGTCGGGCATTTCGAATTCCTTCAGATAGTGAAAGGTCTCAATAACATCAGTTCCACCCCGGGCAGAGCGGGCAAAGCCTTTCTTGGTTTTAATATTGTAGAAAACGTTTTTCTTCCGCTTCTTCTTTTTCTTAGCCTTCTTCTCCTCTTTCTCTTCCTCCTCTTCTGCTTCCAGATTTACCGTGAGCGGAACTTGCGTAGCTGGGTCAACCAGAAAAATATCCGAAGTATCGGGGGCGAAAGTTTTTTCAACTGCTTCTTCTTCCTCTTTTTTATCTTTCTCATCCTGGGCAAAAGCCGCCGATAAACTAAGCCCGGCAAGCATAAGTAGACAAAGCAAATAGCGCATAAGATACTAGAAATAGTAGTTTACGAAATGGTAACGATCAAACAATAGTAGTTCGTATTACTCTCGTAATAAGATAGGCAGGAAGATAGTTCCTACTGTACTGGAGGGGAAATGTAAGCTTTTTACTCTTGCAGTTCTTCTGACCCAGAGTTCTAAGCCACTAAAACCCCCAACTCATTTCCTACTTCTACGAAAGCATTAATCGCTTGGTCGAGGTGTTCTCGCTCGTGGGCCGCACTCATCTGTACCCGAATGCGAGCTTGCCCTTTGGGTACCACTGGGTAGAAGAAGCCGATGACGTAGATACCTTTTTCTAGTAAGCGGGCGGCAAACTGCTGAGCCAGCGGGGCTTCGTACAGCATAATCGGTACAATAGCGTGACTGCCTGGCTTAATATCAAATCCAGCCTCGGTCATTTTCTGGCGGAAGTAAGTAGTATTGTCTTCCAGCTTATCACGCAGTTCGGTAGTACTGGAGAGCATATCAAGTACAGCGATAGATGCACCCACGATAGATGGGGCTAATGTATTAGAAAATAAGTAGGGACGTGATCGCTGCCGAAGCATCTCTACAATCTCTTTTCGGGCAGCGGTAAATCCGCCGGAAGCTCCGCCTAAGGCTTTTCCTAATGTCCCGGTGATGATGTCTACCCGTCCCATCACATCACAGTGTTCGTGTACTCCCCGTCCGGTTTTACCCATAAATCCGGTAGAGTGGCATTCGTCAGTCATCACTAATGCTCGGTACTTATCAGCTAGGTCACAGATTTTGTCGAGTTGGGCAATAGTGCCATCCATCGAGAATACCCCATCGGTCACGATAATTTTGTGACGGGCACCCATAGAATCCGCTTCCTGTAACTGCTTTTCCAAATCAACCATATCATTATGTTGATAGCGGAAGCGCATGGCTTTGCATAGTCGTACCCCGTCAATAATAGAAGCGTGGTTCAACTGGTCAGAAATAATCGCATCTTCTTTGCCAAGCAGCGGCTCAAATACTCCGCCGTTGGCATCAAAGGCGGCGGCGTAGAGAATAGTGTCTTCCATTCCCAAAAAGTCCGAAATCTTCTGCTCTAGCTCTTTATGAATATCCTGTGTACCACAGATAAAACGTACCGACGATAGGCCGTAGCCGTGGGTGTCAATAGTCTGTTTGGCCGCTTCAATCACTTGGGGGTGAGAAGAGAGGCCAAGGTAATTATTGGCGCAAAAGTTAGTGACTTCTTCTCCTGCGTCAGTTTTAATAACGGCGCCTTGTGGGGTGGTGATGATGCGTTCGGTCTTGTACAAGCCAGCTTCACGGATTTCAGCTAACTCTTGTTCTAAGGCAGGTTTTAGTGTTTCGTACATAGTGGGTGAATGATTAGATCGGTGGGAAATTGAATTAGAATTTACAACTGTAAGCCGTATATGCTTGATTTTCACTGTCCCGTCCTCAAGCCGGACAGGCTTCTACCGCATCGGCGGTCCGATTTTCCATCGATGAAAAATAGACCCGGCGTGGGGCGCAAAAATCTAGGGAAATTTGAAACCGCTGGGCGGCCCCGTCGCTACGCTCAAACAGCAAATTTCCCCATCTCTGTATAGAAAAAGTGTTTAAATTCATAATTTACGTTAAACCACATATTTCTCATTATTACTTTTTTTCATTCATTGCTAATGGCCTCTATAAAAATCTTCCAGTAAATGATTAAACTGTTCGGGGTTATCAAGGTTAGCAAAATGCCCGATTTCAGTCATATTTTTCAGTTGGAAATTACCTCGTTTTTCAAATTCTTGAATAGTACTACCAATCACTTTATTGATCTCCTGATCGTTACCTCCCTTAATAATCATAGCGGGTATTTTTGAGTTTCGGATCACCGCTAAATAATTAAAATTTGCAATATTAGGGATGATGGCAAGCATGGTTGATTTTGCGGTTTGAGACATCATCTTCTTGATGAGTTGTTTCGAGTACGCAGTATTCCCCGAAGAACTGGACAAATTACCAATAGTTCGAGAGCTAAGCAGCTTGTACATAGTCCTCATCAGAGCGATGGTTAATTTAGACTTTTTTAGTTTAGCCGTCGTGCCAAACGTGGTAAATGTTTTTAGGCGTAATGGATGTGATTTCAGTAATTCATAGCCTACGTTTCCGCCCATAGAGTTTCCTACAAAATGTGCTTGCTCAATTGCCAAGTAGTCAAGCACCTTAATCACATCTTCACTCATGGCTGATAAAGTAAAATCAGGTTGATCAGATTGAAATGTCAAGTGTGACTTTCCGTGGCCTCTCAAGTTAATTGATAAAACTTGGAAGCTATTGCTGAAGTATTCGTGCTGTTTTTCAAATTGGTTAAGATTGGCTCCTAATCCATGTACGAATAAGATGGTTTCTTTTCCTTTGCTGCCACTCAAACTATACTCAATATTTAGGTCATCTAGTCGTATAAAACTCATACAGTTTTTATTAATCGGTTTTCATTCTAACTCTGCTCAGTCAGCCATATTATCTTTTCAGATAGCTGATGAGTTTTAGCAATTCGCTATCTTTGCGGCGGTAGAACTGACTGATACAGAAACAACATATTATGGCAGACACGGGCAAAGTGCTGGTGGTTGGATCGAACGGGCAATTAGGAGTAGAACTGACCGATGCCTTAGTAGATCATTACGGTGAAGATCAGGTAATTCCTTCGGATATCACCCCATCTGATCGGAAAAATTTCATCAAACTAGATGTACTTGATGCTGACCAACTGCGGGTGATCGTACAAGAACAGCAAATACAGGAAGTTTATTTGTTAGCAGCACTACTCTCGGCACGTGGGGAAAAATACCCATTGGTAGCCTGGCAGATCAACATGGATGGCTTACTGAATGTGTTGGAGCTGGCGCGGGCAGGAGTAATCCGCAAAATATTTTGGCCGAGCTCGATTGCGGTTTTTGGTGAAACCACTCCCAAAGTAGATACCCCGCAGGAAACTATTATTTCCCCTGATACTATGTACGGCATCACCAAGTTAGCGGGAGAGCGACTCTGCGCTTATTATGCTAAGAAATTTCAGGTAGACGTGCGGAGTGTGCGCTACCCGGGTTTAGTCGGCTACCGAGCATTACCAGGTGGTGGAACTACTGACTATGCTGTGGCTATTTACCACAAAGCGGTGGTAGGAGAGGTCTATCGTTGTTTTCTCGAGCCTAACACGCGGCTTCCTTTCTTATTTATGCCGGATGCTGTGCGGGCTACTTTAGAAATTATGCAGGCACCCGCCAGTAAAATTAGCGTACACTCTGGCTATAATCTGGCTGGTTTCTCTAGCACCCCGGCTGAAATAACAGCTTCTATTCAACAGCATATTCCCAATTTTCAGATCGAGTATGAACCTGATTTTCGCCAGCAGATTGCCGATAGCTGGCCAGAAAGTGTTGATGATCAGGTGGCTCGTAAAGACTGGGGATGGCAGTCGCACTATGGTTTAGCCGATATGAGCAAGGTAATGATCCAATGCCTGCGAGAGCAGTTCTCTTCTAAAATAGTCTCTTCTTAAAGACCTCTTTTTGGTACAACTTTTTCATAAATATTACTGGGCAACACAGAGAGGGAAATACCCTTTTTGTACGCCTATATAGGCACTATTATACCCATTATAACGAACCATGTATCGTAATGTAGAAAGTTGGTTTATAGGGAGGTTATTGCAGAATACACCAAATCAAGGCTCTGATGCATAATTCTCTAAACTGGTAGATAAGGAGCGTATCGTAAAGGCAATTGATGCACGTATAAAAATTGAACTGGCCTGAATCTCGAGGCCAGTTTGTAATCTGCTTTACTCTTACGATTATATTTTACTGAGTTCCTCTCGCACAAAATTCATTAGTGATTTAATGTAGGTTGGGCTAAAGTCAAATTTGATATTGGCAGCTTCGTATACCTCGGGAATCGTTTTGGTGTAGCCTAACTTCAGCGCGTTTTTATAGCCTTCTAATCCTTTCTTCGGGTCATCTCGGTAGTTTTTCCAAACCGCTATCGCTCCTAGTTGAGCAAAGCCGTACTCAATGTAGTAGAAAGGCACTTCGTACAGGTGAAGTTGCTTTTGCCACAGGTGGCTTTTCTCTTCTTCCAACTCACTCCAGTCGGTGATATTGTCGGAGAAGGTATCAAATATCTGGTTCCACTGCGTGACTCGCTGATCTAGCGTATGATCAGAATTTTCGTACACCCAGTGCTGGAATTTATCGATGGTAGCTACCCAGGGTAGCGTTTCAATAATTTGTTCCAGATGCTCTTGTTTGGCTCGCTTTAAATCTTCTGCATCTTCAAAGAATAAATGCCAGTGATCCATAGAAATCAACTCCATTGCCATCGAGGCCAGTTCGGCTACTTCCGAAGGAGTATGCTGAAAATTGGTAAGCTCCAGGTCGCGCGTTAAGAATGAGTGCACCGCATGACCGCCCTCGTGCATCATCGTTACCATGTCGCGCAAGTTAGAGGTGGCATTCATAAAAATAAATGGAACGCCAGTTTCAGAAAGTGGGTAGTTATAGCCACCGGGGGCTTTTCCTTTTCGCGACTCCAAATCCAGATGGCCCATTTCCTGCATAATGGCAATGCGTTCGCCCAGATAGGGGTCTAGTCCGCCAAAAACTGCTATGGTCTTTTGAGTAAGTTCTTTACCCGTCTTGAACGGTTTCAGGGGTGAGCGACCTTCGGGGTCAACAGCCTTGTCCCAGGGGCGTAGTCGTTTCACTTCCAGGTTGAGCTTACGACTCTTCGCCAAATCGTTAAGCATCGGCACAACTTCTTTAGCAACTGCTTCATGAAAGTCAAAGCAATCTTGGGGAGCATAATCAAAGCGCCCCATCTCGGTAAACTTATAATCCCGATAATTATCAAAACCCGCGTTCTTCCCAATTTTATCGCGCAAGCCAATCAGCTTAGTAAATAATGCATTGAGGGGGTCTTTATCCTCCAAACGACGTTTGGTAATTTTTTTATATGCCTTTTTCCGCACTTCACGGTCGGTAGCTTGAAGCAGATTGGCGGCCTGTTGTAACGTCATTTCCTGGTCATTAATCTTCACACTCATCGCCCCGGAAATTTTTCCGAAGTTCTGGGCTTCGTTTTGAGCGTCGGTTTGTAGTGGAATATTTTCTTCCCGGAAGATTTGGGCATCTTTTTCTAGTTCCCGAATCAAGATGGGGTAACCGTTCAGGTTTTTCAGCTCCCCTAAGTACGGGTTAGCCAGCGCTTTTTTATTCAGTTCGTTACTGACCGGCGCAATTTTGGGCTGAATCTGAGTAACAAATTCAGTATAACTTTCCCGCAGTTGCTCATTGGTAGTATCACAGGTCATTTTTATGTAACGCCACGCCAAATCTTCGGATAGAATGGCCTCCAACTCACTTCGATCTTGAAACCACTGCTGAAGGTCAGCAGCAGAGGTAATGTCACGCTCAAGTAAATTGTCGTAGTACGGCTTTAAAGCTTCCCAAGAAGTTACTTTAAAATCACTGGGTAGTAGTGTTCTTTCCTTTTTTTCTGGAATAATTATGTTTTCAGTCTTCATATCAGTTTAAAAATTTAGCAAAGAGCAAGTTAATTAGTTGCGGGTTTTAAAGTTACAAGTTTCGGATTTTTGAGGTTATAAGTTTAGCAAATATTGATGCTTTCAACCTTCTAACGTTCCAGACCTGTAACTTTTCAGTCAATTTCAATAATCACATCAGAGGTAAGTGGGTGACCTACGCAAGTGAGTACGTAGCCTTCTTTTAAGTCGTCCTCGGTGAGTGCATCAGTTTCGTCTAGTTTCATCCGCCCAGATTTACACTTGCCCATACAGGCGGTGCAAATTCCGCTTTGGCAGGAGTAGGGTAGATCAATGTCAAGGGCAATGGCGGTTTCTAAAATGGTGCTTTCGGGATCAACAGTGAAGCGGTGTGTTTCGCCTTCAAAGATTACCGTTACCTCATACGCCTCATTGACTGGAACGTTATCGTTTCCTAATGCACCTACCATAGTTTCAGTATCCCAAGAAGGGGAGGGGGGTGTCGCTTCAGCCGATGATTCATCTTTTTTCGGCTTAGTTGGTGTTGCTAGAAAACTTTCCTTACGAATAGCTGAGGATGGTACTTCCAATGTGCTTAACGCTTGCAGTATGTTATCCATCATGCCTTGTGGGCCACACAAAAAATACTCGGTTTCCACTTCAGAGAAAGGTAATTCAGCCAATAACTCTGGTACACGCTCTGGGGTAATAAGCCCACTATGGCTAGCAAAGTCGGGGCTAGGATTTTCCAGAATATGTGTTAGATGTAATCTGTCTGGAAAGTTACTTTGGAGTTGAAGCAGTCGCTCCCGAAAGATAACCGTTTTTTCGTCACGATTCGCGTAAATAAGTGATACTTTAGACTTGGGTTCTTTCTCTAATACTGATTTTAAAAGCGACATCAATGGAGTAATGCCACTGCCTCCTCCGAACATAACTAAGTGTCTAGATTGTTCAGCCTTCAGTTCGGTAGTGAAGGTACCTGCCGGAGCCTGTATCTCCACCATGTCTCCCGCTTTCAGGGTATCATTTAAGTAATTTGAGACCTTCCCCCCGGCTACTCGCTTTACGGTAACTGCCGGATATTCATCGGTGAAAGGTGAAGTGCAAAGGGAATACGATCGACGCACTTCTTCTCCATTAATGTCTAGAATGAAGGTGAGAAACTGTCCCGGTTTATAAACCAAGTCTGGCTGATCAAATACAATAGAAGCAGCTTTATCTGTTTCCTGAATAATCTCTTTAACCTTTAACTCTTTGGGATTAGACTTCTTTAGAGGTGTACTCGTTTGTGGCTCTTCTTTACTCTTAGACTTTGAAAAAAAGTTAAACTTCACAATTAATAAGTGTTATAGTATAATAGTATTAGCGTGTTATAGTGTTCAGTGTTTTATGGCTATTCAGTTTAACATAAACACTCTAACACCAAAACACTATAACACACATTTAAGCCAACCTTCCCAAAATTTTAGCGGATAACCGAAAAATCGCACACAAATTTCTAATTTTGGCTTCACTTTCAACCCAATCGTATGGAATTGACTTCCCTCACTGCTGTTTCCCCTGTTGACGGGCGATACCGAAGATACACCACTTCCCTAGCACCGTACTTTTCCGAGTACGCACTTATCCGCTATCGGGTTTTGGTAGAAGTAGAGTACTTTATTGCCCTTTGCGAGTTACCGTTGCCCCAGTTGGCTGAGGTAGATGCCGCAGTATTCCCGAAGTTGCGAGCGGTTGTAGAAAACTTTACCGAAGAAGATGCCCAAGCAATTAAAAATTGGGAAAAACAAACCAACCACGACGTGAAGGCCGTGGAATACTTTTTAAAAGACCATTGGGATACGCTAGGGCTAGCCGAATATAAAGAGTTTATCCACTTTGGACTTACCTCTCAGGATGTGAACAATACTGCTGTTCCGCTGAGTTTACGGGATGCTGTGCAGCAAGTATATACTCCTCTTTTGGAGGATGTACTTCAAAAAATAGGGAAGCAAGCGCAAGAGTGGGGTAATTTACCTATGTTGGCGCGAACCCACGGTCAGCCCGCTTCACCCACAACCTTTGGCAAAGAGTGGCTAGTTTTTTATGAGCGCATACAGCAACAGCTAGCCTCGTTAAACGCTGTACCGTTTGCGGCTAAATTTGGTGGGGCTACCGGAAATATGAACGCCCACGTGGTAGCGTATCCGAATCAGGACTGGAAGGTCTTTGCGGAGCGGTTTATCAATGAAACTTTGGGTTTACAACGGAGTTTTCCAACTACACAAATTGAGCACTACGACCATCTGGCCGCTCTGCTAGATACACTAAAGCGAATCAATATTATTCTGATCGACTTTAGTCGAGATGTATGGCAGTACATTTCTATGGGTTACCTGAAGCAAAAGGTAGTGGAAAATGAAGTGGGTTCATCGGCTATGCCTCATAAGGTAAACCCCATTGATTTTGAAAATGCTGAGGGTAATCTGGGCGTAGCCAATGCACTGCTTATTCATTTGGCTGAGAAGCTGCCTATTTCTCGCTTGCAACGCGACCTCACAGATTCCACCGTACTGCGTAACTTGGGCGTTCCAATAAGTCACATTCTGATTGCTTTTGAGTCATTACTAAAAGGGCTAAATAAGATTGAGGTAAATGAGGCTGCCTTGCACGATGATCTGGAAGAAAACTGGGCGGTAGTGGCCGAAGCCATCCAAACAATTTTACGGCGTGAGGGCTATCCCAAGCCGTATGAAGCTCTAAAATCACTGACACGGGGTAAAAACCACATCTCTAAAGCAGATATTAAACACTTTATTGAATCACTAGAGATAAGTGACGCGGTTAAGAAGGAACTTCTAACGGTTTCGCCATTTAATTATATTGGTCAAAGTTAACAGGTTGCAAGTTTCAGGTTATATGTCCTAAACTCAGAAACCTTTAGCCTGAAACTCGCAATCCTTTGGAACTTTCTGATCAATCATTATAGTTTGTAAAAACACGCTAATTTCTTATTTTTGCGCGACGCTCTGCCCGTATTGGGTAGTGCGTTTTTTTATCAACCTTTGTCTAACTTCCGAAAACGGCTACCTGCGTAGGCCGTTCTTTTATTTTATTTCGGCAGGTAGATATTAAATTTTATCAATTATGGCAGTATCATATTATACCAAAGAAGGACTGCAAAAGCTTAAAGATGAGCTGAACGAGTTGAAAACTAAGGGGCGGACTGACATGGCCAAGCAGATTGCTGAAGCTCGCGATAAAGGTGACTTAAGTGAAAATGCTGAATACGATGCCGCAAAGGATGCTCAGGGACTATTAGAGCTGAAAATCTCCAAGTTGGAAGAAACAGTGGGTAACGCCCGGGTTATTGATGAATCATCTATTGATACCTCTAAAGTCTCTATTCTTTCTACCGTAAAGATCAAGAACAAGAAAAATGGCATGACCGTAGCATACACCTTGGTTTCGGAAGAAGAAGCGAACTTAAAGGCGAATAAAATATCCGTAAAATCGCCATTTGGCAAAGGGTTACTTGGCAAAAAAGTAGGTGAGGTAGCAGAAGTAAAAGCCCCCGCCGGAACTATGGAGTTTGAGGTACTGGATATTTCAGTAAGTGGAATGTAAAATTGTATCAATGTATTAGTGTGTTCAAGTATTCGTGTAATTCTGAACACCTGAACATCATTCCATGACGGCCTAAACACCAAGAACACCTAAACCATGTCCAGTATCTTTACCAAAATTATTAATCGGGAAATTCCGGGTTATATCGTAGCCGAGAATGACCATGCCATTGCCTTTCTTGATATTCGTCCACTTACCAAAGGGCATACATTAGTAGTACCTAAGCAGGAAGTTGATTATTTTTTCGATCTAGAAGATGAGGGGTATACTAAGCTTAACTTATTTGCCAAACGAGTAGCGATTGGGCTAAAGAAGGTAATTAACTGTCAACGCATCGCCACTGCCGTTATTGGGCTGGAAGTACCCCACGCTCATATTCACCTCATTCCTATCAACAGTATGAGTGATGCTAACTTTAGTAATCCAAAGCTCAATTTGAGTGACGATGAAATGGCTCACATAGCTACTGAAATCCGTTCGGCAGTGGATTAATACCGTATACATATTATTCAATACCGGAGGCATTCTCGAGAGGGAATGCCTTTTTTTTGCTTAAAAATAACCTGCCTCCAGATTTTTTGCCTTTTGTCAATCCCTGTAAGTCAATCTTTTATACTTCCTCTATTTAGTACATCGGCATTTCGCCGTAGTAATATGTCGCGCTTTTATTCTAAGGCTAATGCTCTATTTTTAGTAAAAGAGTACAGGAAATAGATGCAAAATGGTAAGATTATACTGGTAAAGTACAATTGATCTCAGATAGGGAATGAATAGTACTATTCCTTCCTACTAGCTAGGCTATTGAAGAATATCCTAGCCTTAAGGCGAAAAACGGGAAAAAATTGCAGTGTACCATTTTAAGCAAAAAGTGCAAGGTAATACCAGAAAACTCTAAAGCTTACTACGATGGCGAAAAGTAGTACTTCTAAGAATATGAAAAGATTATACCTGATTGGTCTATTATGCCTCAGCAGCCATTGGGTTTTAGCACAATGCCCTAATCTACAAGTATCTGCTCAAGTTAGGTCGGCCTCCTGCGGTATTCTAAATGATGGAAAAATAGTATTACAGGTGCAGGGAGGTGAGGAGCCTTATCAATATAGTTGGAGTAACGGCTCAAAATCTCAATCAGCAAAAGGGTTAAGTGCAGGAACCTACACTGTTGAGGTAACTGATGCAACTGGTTGTACTACTACTTTTAGCCAGGTAGTGGATGTAAGAACAGAACTAGCACTCACTACAGAGATTATGGTTCCGACCGGGGCTACGACTCCTGATGGTATACTCAGGCTTAATCCAAATGGAGGTGTAGAGCCTTACACTTTTCAGATCAGCGACTATACAGACATACAGAACATCAAGCGTTTCAGCAGCCAGGACAGGGAGATTACTGGATTAAGAGCTGGAAGATACACGGTAGATGTGATTGACTCGAGGGGATGTATTAACACAGTGATGGTCAGGATAAACAATAAGGAGTAAGTAGCTAAAGAGAATGAAAAAACTACTATATAGTTTATTAATAATTACGCTAATTGGGTCAGTAGCGCAGCAGTCGCTTGCTCAGTGTCCGGTAGTTATTGACTCTAATACAAAAACAGATGCGTGTTTTGCTCAAAATGATGGAACAGCTACTGTTGAAGTGTCGGGAGGAACAGAAGTGTCTTACTACTATGAACTACAACAGTTTACCGGTAGCGGGTTTACCTTCGTTGCTAGTGACTTTGTTGCGGCTACAACATATACTTTCACTAATATCGCCCCAGGAACAAACTATCGTATACTAGTACTTAACGGTGCTTGTACAGGAATATTTACGGGGCTATTTAATATTGATGAAAATCCGCAGATTACCTTAAATACTGGAGCATTAACTCTAGTTGGAAATACTCAATGTGCAGGTACTCCAGATGGGTCAATAGAATTGAATGCTTCAGTTAGTGGCGGTACTGCTCCTTATGAGTATTCATTTGAGGGTGGAGCTTTTGTCGCAACTACTTTCTTTGATGAACTTGCCCAGGGTGATTACACGATAACGGTACGAGATGGCTTAGGCTGTACGCAAGATTTTACGATCACCGTACCCGATAATCGCGTAGCTCCGACTGCTACTATCTCGCCTGACCCAGCCGAAGTTTGTATTAATACGAACTTGGCACTCAATGGTAATCCAGCGGGTGGCTCAGGTACTTTCGTGACGCATAGTTGGACGGGTGACACTGGGCCTCTTTCAGCAACTAATATTCCAAATCCTACTTTCAATTCGGCAGCAACAGGTACCTTTAATCTGACCTACACAGTTACTGACGATAATGGCTGTTCTGCTTCCGATAATATTACCATTACGGTTAATCCTGAGCCCACCGCTAACGATCAAACCCCGACGGTTTGTGAGGATA
>CAKZYA010000069.1 GCA_937883755.1 uncultured Flammeovirgaceae bacterium
TCTTTGCTCTGTGTAGCTGGTGCAAATACCTAGCAAAAGTTTAAATCAGTTCAATATAAAATTGAAGGAGATATACAATCATCTCCTAGAGTTTGTCTTTCCTCATTTAGGCAGGATATTTATCATCAAGCCAATGATTCAAACAATAAAAAGTACCCTACTTATGAAATTGTAGATGAGTCTCAAGACAGTCTGTTGACCTATGTCATTCACAAAGAATCTTTTCCGCTTAAAAATACGGAAATGAGTGTCCGTTACCATTTCTCTCGGGATACTGAAAGTGCTATCGAAGAAGTGAGATGGCAAGAAGCTTGGGACGAAGCGTCCATTCCGCCCCCCTCAAAAAAACTTTCCCGAGTGCAGACCTTCAGAGGAGCCTGGCTCTTCTCACCAAAAGCTAATGGTAATACCCAAGCAGTTAATACCGTTCAGTTCGACCCTAAAAAGATGCCCCACTGGCTAGTTAACAGAATGGTGGTTAAATTCTTGGTAGAAGGACTGGACAATATCCGGGTTATGACTACCAAGCAAAGCTAAGTTTATTACATTTTCAATCAATAAAATAATATGATTATGGAAAGAATCCGAATGCAAGACGTACCGTCAGGAATGAACGATCAACTGATGGCGACAGAAAACTATATTAACGACTCACCGCTGGGGGAGCACCTGCTGGAATTGCTTCGCTTGCGGGTTGCCCAGTTAAACCATTGTGCCTACTGTTTGGATATGCACCATAAGAAGCTAAAACATCTGGGCGAATCGGATCTTAGACTATCTTCGGTGTGCGTTTGGGAAGAAACGCCCTACTTTGATGAAAAAGAAGTGGCAGCTTTGCAGTTTGCCGATGAGCTAACGACGCTATCCAACGGTAGCCCATTAGCCTCAACGTTTAGTGCCCTGGAAAAACATTTCAGCAAACCCGAAATCTGCTACTTAACCCTGGCGATAGCTCATATCAATACCTGGACCCGGCTGATGAAAACATTTAATTTCACCCCAGGGAAGTACAAGGTTCGGGAGCATGAAGCAGTTTAGTATTATTTGTATTCTGCTGTCATCCAAAACAACAAACTCAGTGATATGATACGAAAAGACTTTCTAAAATCGGTGGGATTCGGATCTATCTTTTTAATGAATCCTCAATTTCTTATAAGTCAAAACATACTAAATAGATCAAAAGATAAAATGAATAAAGAACCAAATTATTTTGAAGACGAGTTAGTAGATAACGCAAGTATTATTCGTCCGGAGGAAGGGGAAAGTTTGAATTTAAATGGTCTTTCGGTAACCTTTAAAGTCACCAGTGAACTATCTAATAATCAATTAGGAGCCTATGAAATATCACTCCCTCCTAATACTGTTGGAGCCAAATTACATTATCATCGTTTTATGGATGAAACATTTATTGTACAAAAAGGCACGCTTACTATTGGAGTCGGCGATAATGAACAAAAAGCTCAACCAGGAACAGTAGCATACGTTCCTAGATTTACACCTCATGGATTCAGAAATGATACAAATGAAACGGTTAAATTGATGTTGATTTTTAATCCTTCTGAAAAGCGCGAAGGATTCTTTAAAGGTTTATATGAAACATTGAACGAAGTGCCTATTGACCCTGAAAAGTTTTTAAAGCTTTACAATAAATATGATAGCTTTCCGGTAGACACTTCTAATATGATACCAACAGGGGAATAAAAGACTAGAGGTAGCAAGGTAAAAAATAGATAGCGTTAATTGCCAAATCATAAATCGGTGCACATTAGCAAAGCCCACCAAATTTTTAATTTTACCGTCAAACTGAAAATTTGGCTAAGTGCTAAGCTGAAAGTAAGTGCGTTTAAACTTCTTACTATTCTTGTACCAACCGTTGGCAAGCAGTAACTAACATTAAATAGTATATAAAATGGGTTTAGCAACATATCTGGCCAAACAATTTCTTCCAAACCATCCGGATGGTTTGGAAGAAAAATAGCCGGAAGAGTTTTTAATAAAGCAAATGCTTCACTGGAAGATATGGGCTTGAAACTAATGGATTTAAAGCCTGATTCAACTGTTTTGGAAATAGGGTTTGGAAACGGGAGGCTGATTTCTAAGATGGCTCCCCGATTGGATACGGGTAAAATTGTAGGGATCGATATTTCAAAAGAAATGCTTGCTGAAGCAGAAAAGAAAAATAGAATGTTGATCTCAACAGGGCGAGTTGAGCTTTACGAGGCATCGGTGGGCAATATTCCCAGTGAGGACGAATACTTTGATAAAATATTTACGGCAAATACTATTTATTTTTGGCCTGATCCTGCGAGCGCTATTCAAGAAATTAGAAGAACATTAAAAATTGGAGGTAAAGCATACTGTGCCTTCAGGCCAGAGAATGAATTGAAAAATAATTCTGTAATCAAGTCCAACCTTACAATATTCAAAAACTTATTCTCGAAAGAAAGCATACAGATATTCTTAGAAGAAGCAGGGTTTGAGAACGTAATCGTGCATGAACAAATAGGAAAACCCTACAGTAATCTTATCGCTGTTGGAACAAAGTAACAAAACGACTTGCACATACGCTACACGCTATTTACTTCCCTTTTTAGCAAACTGGTAAACCACATTCACATATAGAATCTTGGTTAAGACCAAGATTTATTGTGAACAAATAACCGATTTTTGTTCCATCATCAATTACAAAATTATCATACCATGAAAAAGATCAGAATCACACTTTTAATTGCGTTGGGGCTTATTACAAGCCATGTTTATTCACAACAAAAACACCATACTATGACAAATCAGGAAGTAGTTGAAAAATTCTTGAGTGGATTTAATGACCCGAGTAAAATTCAAGCATCACTGGCTTTGTTAGCGGATGACTACCAATTCACTAATCCAATGGTACAGCTCCAATCCAAAGCGGAGTTTGTCGCATTGGCGCAGGAAATGGGTCAAATCTTAACGGGAGTACATCTCATCCGGAGTGCTGAAGATGGAGATTGGGTAGCGACATTTTATGAGTTCAAATCTTCTATACCGGGTTTAGAAAGCAACATGGCTACAGAATGGTTTAGGCTCAAGGACGGCATTATTCAGGAATCTCATTTGGTTTATGATGCTTCTGAATGGCGTAAAGTTTACGAACAAATGGAGCAATAGCTGAAATCTGCACGACGGTTATAGCCAGCAAAAGCTGGCTACGCCGCATATACGAGATTTTGTGTGTAATTTTGAATTGGATTGAACATCAATGTCAAAGAGCATGAAATCGAAGGTAAAGTCACTTAATCCTGACCAGTTCTTAGAAGAGTTCATGGTTTCCGGTTCAAAGCGGGACGAAATTTTTAAGCCAGACTTTGGGCGTTTTTATATAGCCAGAATGGAAGATCTCCGTAAAATTTCAAAACCACCTGTTCCGCCCGTCAGAGCAGAAACGCATACGGTTTTATTCCTGACTAAAGGTGTTCTAATAATGAAAGTCGGCTTAACCCCAGTTAAGGCTAGCAAAAATGAATGTGTAATAATTCCTGCCGGACAAGTTTTTAGTCACGCCCAAGAGGAAGATGAATCTGCTCATGGTTTTATTTGCGGGTTCAGTAACGATTTTTTAATAGGATTAGTAGGGAACAGTGAATTGCTGAAAAGATTCGAGTTTTTATCGGTTTGGGGTAATCCAGTTTTACGGCCTGAAGAAAAAATCGCTGAATTTCTAAATCAATCCTTTCAAAGGATTTTATATGAGTATTCACAAAATGGACTTGAAAATAAGCTGATAATAAAATCACATCTCATAGCTGCACTTTGTGACTTGAATGCGATCTATCAACCTCTTTCTAATAGTAAAAATCATACAGCTATTGAATTAGCGAACAAATTTAAAGAGCTGCTCCATCGGAATTTGCGCTCAAAACATAAGGTTTCGGAATATGCCTCCATGTTGTGCGTTAGTCCGAATCACCTGAATAAGTCGGTTAAATTGATTACGGGAAAAACACCCTCTGAATGGATTAGTGAGCGTTTAGTGATAGAAGCGAAAATATTGCTCTATCAATCCGGACAATCAATAGGTGAAATTGCCACAGAAATTGGGATCAATGACCAATCTTATTTCAGTAGATTGTTTAAGAAACACGAAGGTATATCTCCTCTGGCATATCGCAGAACAATTGAATCGTCCTAAACAGAGATTGCTCCATCCTAACATACCCAGATAGTCTCTATTTATCTTTGCGCTATCACTTAATTATAGTGCTGGTATTTAGCACCTCCCTTAAAACTGTTACGAAAATGGAAGCAATCATCTGTACAAAATATGGCTCTCCTGAAGTTTTAAAAATAGCTGCAGTAGATAAGCCTATCCCTAACGAAAATGAAGTGTTAGTGAAAGTGAATACCACCGCTGTTACGGCCTCTGATACGATTATCAGAGCACTGAAAGTACCGGGAGGGCACAATTTTCCCGTAAAACAACTTATGAAGTTTGCCATGCGATTGTTTATCGGGATCAACAAACCTAACAATCCAATACTGGGCTTAGTGTTTTCCGGGGTTATTGAATCGGTAGGTAAAAATATAAAGACATTCAACAAAGGAGATGAAGTTTTTGGTTTTACCGGCCAAAGTCGTGGGGCTTACGCTGAGTACAAACGTGTCTCAGATAAAGAAATAGCATCCGGTGAAATTGCACTAAAACCAAAAAATATCAGCCACGAAGAAGCTGCCGCAATTATTTATGGTGGAACATTAGTTATTCATTTCATGAAAGCGGTCAACATAACGAAAGGGCAAAAGGTACTAATTTACGGTGCATCCGGATCTATTGGTACTATTGCTGTACAATTTGCCAAGTATGCTGGGGCAGAAGTAACCGGAGTTTGTAGTTCCGAAAATGGTGAGATGGTAAAATCTCTGGGGGCAAGTAAGGTGATAGATTATACCAGAAAAGAGGCTATAAACCAATTAGAAAAGTATGATTTAATATTTGATGCTGTCGGAAAAAATAAAAGCTCAGAACTAAAAAAGCAATCCAAAAAATCACTTCTCAGGGGTGGTAATTATGTATCAGTGGATGATGGGTTCCTTAAGGTTCGGCCGGGATACTTGAAAAAATTGAATGACTTGATAGCCAATGAACACATCAAGGCGGTTATCGATAAAGCATTTTCTTTAACTGAAATCGTAGAGGCACACAGATATGTTGATACGGGACACAAGAAAGGTAGTGTAGTCATTAATGTACTTAGATAATGATGAACACACAAGCGTTTGCGTATTCGGAAATATCGCTAAATTAGTATGGTAGTTATGATCAAGTCGAAAGAAACCATACTGCTATTTGACCAGCCCTTGTTTACGAAGGTAAGTATGGAAACCCCTATGCGGGACACCTTACCCTTGCCTACCGGGGCCTGTTATGCCTATATTGTCAACGGTGACGGACAAAAGTTTTCCCCTTCGGGTGATCTTTCCGCCACTCCCGGACAGGTGATCCTCTCCTTATGCAACCTCACCCTAGGACGCATGATTTCCGACCAGCCTCAAGGTTCCGTAGAATCAATCGTTGTCCATCTAGGTCAGGAACTCTTGCAACGGGTGTACGAGGGCAACAAGCCGCAGCTATGGGAGGAGTTGGAAAAGCCGGTTACCCGATATGTAGTACAATCGGCCGCGGGCAATCTGGTTACCTACTACTTTGAAGGAATAGCCCAACTTTTCCACAATCAGGCGGCTCTAACCGAAGAATTGCTAGCCCTGAAGCTCAAGGAGATTGTGCTGTTGCTACTTCAAACCGATAACGCGAATGCCCGGCAGATTATCCGTAGCCTGTTTTCCGATCGCACTTTTACCTTCAAAGAAGTTGTAGATGCACACATCTGTACTCCTGCGTCTATTGAAAACCTGGCAATGCTAACCAACTGTAGTGTGTCTACCTTTAAGCGCAAGTTCTCAGAAATTTACCAAACCACCCCAGGGGCTTATATCACCAATAAGCGAGTAGAGCGGGTCGCCGATTTACTGAAAGTCTCCGACGAGGCCGTGAGTGCTATTGGCTACGACTGCGGCTTTAGCAGTCCCGAACATTTGTCGCGGGTATTTAAAAAGAAATACGGTGTTTCCCCTGCTAAGTACCGATTGAACTTTACAGTCAAGGAAAAGAACTTCTAGGTCAAAGGCGTCGCTACCGAAAGGGTCAACTTTGTAGTATAACTAAAACATACAAAGACATGACTATTTTAGATCAACATTCAATACCCTTTTCCCGAAAATCTCTTTTGTCAACCCTCTGGATTTTTGTGCTGATGAACATGATTTATGCCGATATACTAGGAACATTAAAGCCAGGATATCTGGACCAACTAGAGCGGTTAAGTACTGAGCTTACTCCCACTTCAGTGCTAACTTTCTCAATACTAATGGAAATTCCTATTGCCATGATTTTGTTATCCCGCATCCTGAACTACCGGGCCAACCGCTGGGCTAACTTTATTGCGGTTCCCCTGGCAATCTTATGGGTTGTTGTCCCCACGGTAATGCCCAGCCTGGGGGGTGGTACTCCAATCTCTTACTTGTTTTTTGCGACAGTAGAAGTAATCACTATGATTGTTATTTTCCGCCTCGCTTGGACCTGGCCGCAACCTAAAATAAAGCAAGTAGCATGAACCTAATTATTCTGAAAACTGATCTTACCACCAAAAAGAAGGTAAAGCTGATTGCCCCTACGCTGGATCAGCACCCCAGCATAAACCGCTGGAATGTAGATACCCAGGATATAGATAAGGTGCTACGCATAGAAGCGCTCTCACCATTATCCGAACAAAAAGTGCTCGGCCTCCTGCAACAGGCCGGCGTCCGGGCCGAAACCTTACCCGATTAAGCAACCAACGATGAAAGCATTTGTAAACAAGCAATACGGTTCACCGGAAGTGTTGAACCAAGAAGAAGTGTGCCCGCCTGCCCCGAAAGATCGGGAGATACTAGTGCAGGTAAAGTCCATCTCTATCAATCCGGCCGAATGGCATAGCCTGCGAGCCAGCATCTGGCTAATACGCTTAGCTTCTGGGCTAAGAGCCCCCCGAAACACTGTACTGGGGGCTGATATTGCCGGAGCCGTGGTGGCCGTCGGTAATCAGGTTACTTCTTTCCAACCGGGCGATTTGGTGATGGGGCGAGCGCAATCGGGTGGACTGGCTGAATACACCTGCCTACCTGAAAATCAAGCTACGCTCATACCATCACCGCTAGCTCCTGAAACCGCCGCCGCTACTCCGCTGGCTTCTATCACCGCACTTACTGCCTTACGCGATAAAGGACAATTGCTGGCGGGAGAAGAGGTGCTAATTAACGGAGCTTCCGGAGGTATTGGAACGTTCTCGGTGCAGCTAGCTCGGCTATTTGGAGCTGAAGTAACGGCTGTATGTAGCTCTTCCAATGCCGAGTTGGTTCATTCGCTGGGAGCCACTCATACAATAGACTATACCCAGCAGGACTTCACCCGAACAGGACAAACCTACGATCTGGTGATTGATCTAATCGGCAACCGCTCCGTAAATGATTTGAACCGGATTATAAAGCCTGGCGGGCGCTGTGTGTTGGTAGGGTATTCTAATTTCCGTCTTACGCTAAAATTTATTCTCAAAGGAGGCTGGCTTTCCAAAACCACTACCAAAAGGTTTATCGTGATGAACGCCAAAACCAAAACGGAAGACCTGGCCTACATTGGTCGGTTGATGAGCGAACAGAAGATCAAACCGGTGATTGATCGGCGGTATGCTTTTGCCGAAATACCCCGAGCATTTGATTACCTAGGTACCCGGCGCGCTAAAGGGAAAATTGTCGTGAGCGCACCCTAATTCCCTATGATCATGAAATGCAAGATTATCTGGAATTATAGTATCGGTTGGACGCTGGCGTTTCTATTCCTAGTGATTATCCGCGGTGTGGGAGCCACCGAAGATGGCGACCTGAAGTTTGACACCACCACCGGACTACTGGTTTCTTTGCCAGTTGGGCTACTCTTCGGGGCTATTTCCGGCTACGCTCAGATACTCACCGAACAGCACTTTTATAAAAAGACTCCGTTGGGGAAGCTGTTAGTCGGTCGAATACTGTTCGCCCTGCTATTTATGAGTGCTCTAATCTTATTGAACTACGCTGTTTATACTCTAATTGGCGGGAACAGTATTAGTCTAGCTGCCTTTGCTTTTAATGGTTACGGAAGCCTAGTGATGTACTTTTACTGGGTTTGCGTGGATCTGTTCATGGCTCTGCTCCGGCAAGTAAGCCTGATGCTGGGCGAAGGGAATTTGACCAAACTACTGCGGGGCAAGTTCTATTATCCTACTGAAGAAGAACGAATATTCATGTTTCTGGATCTACAGTCGTCCACCCACCTGGCCGAAAAGCTGGGACACGTGCAGTATAGTTTCTTGTTACAGGACTGCTTCGATGACTTAGGGGTTGTCGATCAAAATCGTGCCCAGGTGTACCAGTACGTGGGCGATGAAGTAATACTAACTTGGAATCTGCGAGATGGACTAAATCATCAATACTGCCTACGGGCTTACTATAACTTCAAAACCCGTCTGGAGAGTCGGAAACAGTACTATCAGCAGCGGTATGGTTGTTTCCCATTTTTCAAAGCGGGCTTGCACAGTGGAAAAGTGATCGTGACCGAGATAGGCAAGTTAAAAAAGGAAATAGCTTACCACGGAGACACACTCAATACCGCTGCCCGAATTCAGGAGAAGTGCAACGATTTTCAGCAGGAGCTGCTGATATCCGACCACTTACGCAGGCAGCTAAACGGTAGCCGAGCATTTGACTTTACCCCGATGGGAACCATACGACTCAAGGGCAAACAGACGCATACTCAGGTTTACGCGGTGTTGCCCCAGGCAGACCCTGGCGAAGAGCTAGAGCTAACCGTTAAGCAGCATTCAAAAACAGTAGATCAATTCATACAATGTTAACCTACGACAACTATGAATCACTCAACCATTAAATCCCCATTATCTCACTACCAGACAAAGCCCAGCTTCATCTTACCCCCAACGTTGAAAGAAAGACTGAAACTAGTATTAGTAGTGGCTATTAGCATCATCGTATTAGCCGTGATGATAATGAGACAGGAGTACGATGGTAGTGTCACTCTGGAAGATCGTTATCAGCAATTACTAAACATAGAGCTGGCCACTCATCCTCCAAGTAGCTCCAAAGAAGTGTTACTGAAAGCCAATCCGGTGCTGGTAGAACTTAGCCAACTGCTTACTCAGCGTAAGGCGCTACAGTTTGCGATGAACGACCTAACCCGTAGCCCCGCTCCGATGCAAGTTCAAGGGATGGAGTGCGAAAGAAAACGCTGCCAGCAACAAATTCAGCGAGTAGAACAAAGAATTAGCTATCTGCTTGAGGAACAGGAGAGAATTTACGCAAAAAGGTAAAATACATCATATTCTGCGTCTAGCATTAACTACTCGATTACTACTACGTGACTCTCAATAACGCAAAAACCCTAACCTATTGTTATTCAATTAGTTAGGGTTTAAAAAGTGACCTTGTTAGGATTCAAACCTAAAACCTCCTGATCCGTAGTCAGGTGCTCTATTCAGTTGAGCTACAAGGCCATCTGCTCAATCGGAATGCAAAGATAAGCAATAATTTTCTTTTTGGGCAAGAACAATCCCGGAAAGAAAGATACGTTTTTTAGCAAATGTCTGAGGAAAGCACTTGTCCCTGATATAATTGTTTTACCTTTGCAAGCGTGTTTATAAAAAGGTTTAGAGAAAAATAGTTCAAGGTGTTACACTACAAAAATATTCTAGGCGGGGTTTTCGCTCTCCTATTCTTCATCACAACTTCAGTTCAGGCTCAGGAAACTAGCACTACCACCTTTGAGGGGGCTCAGCCCGATCTTCCCGGTATGTTGTTGCTAGATTTTGGGTTTAATTTTTTAAACAATGCGCCCGATTCGCTAAATACCCGTATGTGGGGCTCTCGGGGGTTTAATGTTTACTATTTGTACCCCATTCCTATTGGGGAATCTAAATTCTCGTTGCATACCGGGCTAGGGCTAGGGTTTGTTAATTATAGTTTTGAGCGAGGGGTTACCTTGAGCGATACTCAGGACTCAACCCGAATTATCGCATTGGATAATGCAGTATATCCTTCCTTGCAGAAAACGCAACTTACTACGCATTATCTGGATATTCCACTGGAGGTACGCTTCTTTGCTAAAGAAAACTACCGAGGCTTTACTGCCGCAGTAGGTGGACGGGTAGGTCGATTGATCAACTCATTTACCAAAATTAAGTACGAAGACAATGGTACAAACGAACAGGATAAATTCAAGCGTCGTTATAACCTTAACCCCTGGCGCTACGGCGCTTATGCTAAAGTAGGCTTCCGGGGTATCACCCTTACCGGGCAGTATATGTTCTCCGAGCTTTTCACATCGGGTGAGGGACCTCAGGTGAATAACTATAAGATAGGAGTTACCATTGGCTTATTCTAAGTAAACTTCATTAAGGATAATCAGGTAAGCCATTCTGAAACTCAACCTGACGGGTCTGATGGTTGATACGACAACAATAGTGGCGCAACCCGTTGGTAATTGCTATATAAGGAGCTTGCAAAGTATAGTTATACCAAGCCGATTGTTGAAACGTGCTTTCATTCAGTTTCACTTTGGGCGATTTACACTCTACTACCAAAAATGGATGAGCATCTTTGTCGTATACAACCATATCGGCCCGCTTTTTTTGACCATTTACTACTAAAGCTCCTTCAACTTTGAGCAAGGCTTTAGGATAGCGTAAATGCTCGGTTAGGTAGTGGGCAAAATGCTGGCGCACCCACTCTTCTGGTGTTAGGGCAACGTACTTTTTACGAAATACATCAAAAATCATCCGCCCGGTATCTTGGGTCATAATTTGGGGGATAAACGCAGGTAAGTTTAGTGGTGGTAGTAATTCAGGCATGATCTTAGAGTGTTCTGGTGTTAAAGTATTACAGTATTTTTGCTTTCTGGGTTTACCCAATACCTTCGCACGCTAACACAATAACACCATTGTACCATAACGCTTAAACAATTTTATCTGCTAACTTCGCATTTGAAGTAAGTAACTACTACAATTTAGTATGCTGCCTCAGTATATCCAGCAAATTATTACGTTAGGAAGCATATTGCTACTATTTGTGGCTATTTTCCGAGAGTGGGTGCGGCCAGCACTGGGTTTTTTAGGTGTTGTGCTAGGTTTAGTACTCTTGGGTATTCTCACGCCTCAGCAAATGCTGATGGGGTTTTCCAACGAGTCTATCGCCAGTGTGGTGCTTCTGGTTGTGCTAAGTTCAGCACTAAGCAAGAATTTTCAGATCGAGACCGTAATTGACCGACTTTACCACCTGGGTAAGCGGGATACACCATTAGGTTACCGCAGTTTTTTATTCAGAATGATGGTGCAGGTGGCCGCTCTATCCTCTTTTATCAATAATACTCCGGTAGTTGCCCTGATGACTCCCTACGTATTCAACTGGGGAAGAAAGTATAATATAAGCCCGTCTCGCTTGTTGATCCCGCTGTCCTATGCTACCATTATGGGCGGAATGATTACCCTAATTGGTACATCTACTACATTGGTACTCAACGGTTTTATGACGAGTAATGGAATAGATAGTATTCCGGGTTTGAGTTTGTTACTTATTGGCAGTGCGGTTTGTGTAACTGGCATTTTATTTATTGTTCTCGTTGGTTACCGTTTACTGCCTAATCATCAGGATATTCTGAACACTTTCAAGGAAAACCAACGGGAGTATCTGGTAGAAACGGCGTTACAAAACAATTCCCCTCTGATTGGTAAAACCATTACCGAAGCGGGGTTAAGAAATCTTCGGGGGATGTACCTTGTCGAAATTATCCGAACTAAACGAGTCATTTCCCCGGTTAGGCCGGAAGAGAAGCTTCATCGGGAAGATGTACTTATTTTTGCTGGAGCAACGGAATTTATCCTTGATCTGACCAGCAATGGTCGGGGTTTGGTGTTACCCCAATACGATGATACCAAGAAGCGAGATGCAGTAAAAGTAATCGAAGCGGTGGTAGGTGCCAACTCCAACCTAATCGGCTACACGGCCAAAGAGATAGATTTTCGGCGTCGTTATGATGCTGCTATTGTTGCCATTCACCGAAACGGGGAACGATTGAGTGGTAAGATTGGAGAAATCAAGCTACGGCAGGGTGACTTACTACTGTTGTATGCCGGGCGGGACTTTCGTAACCGGGCTGATTTGTATCGGGATATTTTCATTGTCTCCCAAGTGAAAGAGTTCTTGCAGCCTAAGCGTAAAAAGACCTTTTTATTTGTACTAGCTACTGCAGCGTCAATTGGCGCTCTCCTGATGGGTTTTGTCTCACTATTCACGGCATTGCTGGTAATTTTTGCGGCTATGGTGGGACTACGAATGATTGCGCTATCGGATGTAAAACGGGAGGTGGATATCAATATGGTCGGCATTTTGGTGTTCTCGCTAGCACTGGGTCAAGCCATGATTACTACCGGAAGTGGTGACCTAGTAGCACAGCAAATCCTGGGGATTACTGCTGCTTTCGGCCCCACTGCCGTATTAGCTAGTTTACTGATTATCACCACAATACTCACTTCCTTTATTACCAACGTAGGGGCGGTATCTATTGTGTTTCCACTGGCCTACGCTATTAGCAATACGTTGCAAATAGACGGAACGCCGCTGTATTTAGGAGTTGCCTACGCTGCTTCATCGGCATTTCTGACTCCTATCGGTTACCAAACCAATCTAATTGTCTACGGCCCTGGTGGCTACAATTTTCGCGATTTCTTCCGTATTGGCTTACCTGTGACCATTATCTACTTGGCTACTGTACTGGGTATGATTAAACTGCTGTACCCTGACTTCTAATAAGAATGATTGATGAATAATGACCGTGCGACGATCGCTGATGATTAATGAATAATACCCACCGACATTAATCGCTAATCATTCGTCATTACTGTGTAGTTTTTAAAAATAATTGCGATCTTACGGGGTATTGAAAATAAACAATAGCCTAATGGACAGAAGATCCGCACTGAAACAAGCCGCTCTACTAGCTGGAGGTTTAGCCTGGCTTCCCGCCTGCGACTTTGGACCGCAGCGCGTAGCCGTAGCCCTGGATAATTTACAGCTTGACGTAAACCTTCAGGATTTACTGGCAAAAGTAGCCGCTACTATCATTCCTTCTGGTGAAGATAAGTCCGATGAGACATCACCCAGTGACGACTCAATGGGAGCTGAAGAGTTGGATTTGTACCGCTTCATTCTGGTAATGGTAGACGATTGTATGGAAAAAGAAGATCAAGAGGCGTTTAGTAATGGTCTGCAACAGCTCGTTCCCTTCACCAAAGCCTATTTTGAGAAGCCATTTCCCCAGAAAGAGACGATGGAGAACGAAGCGATTCTTACTCAATTGATGGAAATGAAGGATGCTCCTGCTGCAAAGGAGGGGATTGAGATTTCTCCCACTGAGCAGTTGAAAGATATCCAGGCTTTCTTGGGAATTACCAAGCGCTACACCGTTCAGGGCTACATGGCTTCTGAATACTTTATGACCGAAAAATTTCCTTATAAACTTGTACCCGGTGCTTACCAGGGTTGCGTTTCTACCGACGGACTAACTGTAATGTAATGGCAAATTTCGCAATAGATAGTAAAGATAATCGTACCTACGACGCCATCGTGATCGGCTCCGGCATTAGTGGCGGATGGGCTGCCAAAGAGCTGTGTGAGAAGGGTTTAAAAACCCTGGTACTGGAACGCGGTCGCAATGTAGAGCATATCAAAGACTACCCCACTACCAATATGATGCCCTGGGAGTTTGATCACCGGGGGCAAATTCCAGAAGAAATTCAGAAGGCCAATCCGGTAATTAGCCGATGCTACGCCTTTCATGAAGATACTGAACATTTCTTTGTAAAAGATACCGATCATCCCTACGTACAGGACAAACCCTTCGACTGGATTCGGGGCTATCAAGTCGGTGGAAAATCCTTGCTGTGGGCGCGGCAGGTGCAGCGTTGGAGTGACTATGATTTTGAAGGTCCGGCTCGCGATGGTTTTGCGGTCGACTGGCCTATTCGCTACGAGGATATTGCCCCTTGGTACAGCCACGTAGAAAAATTTGCCGGAATCTCTGGTAATAAAGATGGTTTAGACAACCTGCCGGACGGGGAGTTTCTACCGCCGATGGATTTAAACTGCGTAGAAAAGTACTTCAAAGAAAAACTGGAAACGCAGTATTCGGGTCGTAATTTAATTGTGGCTCGCTGCGCGCATCTATCTGAACCTCAGGCAATTCATTTAGAACAGGGACGGGGACAGTGCATGAATCGTAACCTCTGCCAGCGAGGTTGCCCTTTTGGCGGTTACTTTAGCAGTAACTCATCTACATTGCCCTGGGCGATGAAGACCGGAAACATGACGCTGCGTCCGAATGCGGTAGTGCAATCCATCATCTACGATGAGGAAAAGGGGAAAGCTACTGGGGTGCAAGTAATTGATGCGGAGACCAAAGAAAGCATTGAGTTTTACGCTCCACTCATTTTCGTAAACGCCAGCGCGCTACATACGAATACACTACTGCTCAATTCCAAATCCAATCGCTTCCCGGAAGGATTAGGTAACGATAACGGTTTATTGGGTAAATACGTAGCCTTCCACATCTACCGAGGTAAAATATCAGCGGCTTACGATGGAGAGCTGGATAATACCACCGTGGGGCGTCGACCTACTTCCGGTTACATTCCTCGTTTCCGCAATGTGTACAAGCAGGAAACTGACTTCTTACGGGGTTATGCCTCCGGCTTCGGAGCCCGCCGCCACATTGAACGGGATTACGACGGCATTGGCCAGTCGCTAAAGGATAATCTGCTGAACCCTAAGTGGGGTAACTGGCGGGTGAACTCCCATATGATGGGTGAAACCATTCCGAAGGAAACAAATACCGTAAGCCTTGACCCTACCCAAACCGACGAGTGGGGTATGCCGCTACTGAAGATCAACGTAGACTACGATGATAATGACGAAAAGATGATCCAAGACTTCTTTGAGCAGTTTACCGAGATGTACGAACGGGCCGGTTTCACCGATATTCAAACCCGTGACACCGGTCAGGCACCCGGACTGGATATTCACGAAATGGGCGGAGTACGCATGGGTAAAGATCCTAAAACTTCCTTGCTTAATAAATGGAATCAGCTACATGCTTGTCCCAATGTCTTCGTCACTGACGGCGCTTCCATGACATCTACCAGCACCCAGAACCCATCACTTACTTATATGGCCTTCGCCGCCCGCGCCGTAGACTATGCCGTGCAGGAGAAGAATAAGCTGAATTTGTAGATCTGATTGTTATCTAAAGAGAAGACAACTGAAGCTTCGGTTGTCTTTTGCAATGGCAGATGAAAACATTTGTAGATCACTTAACATCAGAGCTTGACAGTATCAAGCAGAGCATGTTTGAATTATTAGATAATTCACGTATTCTACATCGAGAGCATGATTATTCTTCCTATGTAATCACAATTGCTCCTAACTATTATTGGGATAAGCCGACAGAGGAAGAAATAACTCAGCAAATTAATATTAAGAAGATTTATAGGCAGTGGATTGAAGTGTGTAGGCTTTTTACAGAGAATCTACCTGATGAATCTAAAAAGAAAATTGAAGAGATCGATAAGTTGATAGTCAACTGGTTAGAAAAGAAAAACGAGTGGGGCGCTTCTGTTCCAAGTACAATTTCTAAAGCTAAAAGTATACTGGAGAGCGAAATGCAGTTTCTGTATCAAACTCTAGCGTTATATGCTAAGATCGGTAAAAGACAAATGATTCTAGTGCCAGATACAAATGCTCTTATTCAGAAACCTGAGCCAAAAACCTATAGAACACTTACTGGGGAAAAGTCAATCACAATTGTATTTCTTCCTACGGTTCTAAGCGAGTTGGATGGATTAAAAGTGAAGTCACTCAATCCTAATTTTCAGAAGAAAGTTAAATCTGTTATCTCAAGATTGAAAGGCTACAGAAGACAAGGAAATATGATTGAGGGAGTGACTGTCGAGAAGACTATTACTTTGAAAATGATAGCATCAGAACCAAACTTTAAAAACACATTTTCTTGGTTAGATAAAGAAAATAATGATGATAGAATTATCGCAAGCACTTTAGAAATCCAAAAGGAAAATCCCTCATCAGTCGTTTGTATCGTCACTAGTGATATTAATTTGCAAAACAAGGCGGAAGTGGCAAAGCTTTCATATTTGGATGTTGATTAATAAATAGGTAGTGATCAGTTTCTATTCAACTAACAACTCCAAAGCTGCCGCACTCATCGCCCGGATACCGGTTTTGATAGTGGGTTCGGGTAGTGGGGCGTAGAAAGGAGAGTGTAATGAAGGTAGCTTAGTTCCAGTTTCTTCCGCTTCTTTTACCTTCTGCGGATCTACCGCACCCAGCCAGAACATACAGATGGGTACTTTCTCGTCCTGCATACCAAAGCGGCTAAAGTCCTCACCCACCATATTGGGTGGGGTTTCCACTACTTTATCCTCACCCAACGTTTCTTTAAATACCGTCACCAGCCGATTGGTGAGTTCGGTATCGTTGATAGTGGCCGGAGTCTGCGGGTCGCGAATGCTGATTTTGGGATATTTTTCTTCGGGTAATCGGGCTTGTTGGGCAAGATTTTTAGTAATTCTATGCAGTGCCTCTACAATCTGATTGCGCACCTCGGGCGAGTAGGAGCGTAGTGTTAGTTGCAGCTTCACTTCATCGGGAATGATGTTGTAGATCGTACCGCCGTGAATGGAACCTACCGTCACCACCGCCGGGTCAATCGGATTAATCTCCCGACTGACAATAGTTTGGAATGAGTTGATCATCTGGGCGGCTAGCACAATAGGGTCTTTGGTGGTGTGAGGAGCGGCTCCGTGTCCGCCCTCGCCGTAAACGGTAATATCAACCATATCCACACTGGCCATAAACGCTCCCGCTCGATAGCCGACTGTTCCAGCAGGTAGCGAAGCATTATCGTGCAGTGCAATAGCGTAGTCGGGTACGGGAACCTTGTCGTACAGATTGGCTTTGAAGAGTGCATCCGCCCCAAAACCACTTTCTTCTGCCGACTGCGCTACCATCACCAGCGTACCGCTCCACTGGTCTTTCATTTCTACCATTGTTCGGGCGGTACCCAAAAATACTGTCATGTGAATGTCGTGCCCGCAGGCGTGCATTACGCCCACGGTCTCTCCGGCAGCGTTGGTGCCTTTAGTGGTGCTGGCGTAGGGCACTCCGGTTTTCTCTTCCAGTGGCAAGGCATCCATATCGGTACGGATAAGTAGCGTGGGGCCTTCGCCATTTTTCAGTACTCCGGCCAGATTGTACATGCCCAGGCGTTCCTGCACTTCAAAACCTAAACTGGTCAGCTCATCGGCAATCAACCGAGAGGTTTGTTCTTCCTGAGAAGAAAGTTCGGGGTTTCTGTGGAGGTATTTGTATAGTGTATCTAGCGATGGATATTGCTTATCGATAAACTCCTGGATTTCCGCGTCAGCAGAGGGTTGAGCAGTTAGGCCACTACTGACCAGTAGTAGTATGAATAAGGAAATGACGTTTTTCATAGAGCGGAATGATAACCGAAACACATTACTTTTACCGTAGGGAGATTTGAGGCTGAAAGTTTTCACCGTTGACGGTAACGTTTTGCATTAGAATATTTTCTGCAAACTCGATTTGGCTACTGTCACCAGCTTGATTAATTGTGATGTCCTGAAGAAAAACTCGTTGGATGGGGGCAGCTTCTACACCTACGATCTTGAAGGGGCGTTCGTTTACCGTCTCGCAGCTGATGTTACTTACGTAGAAATCGTTGAACTGAGTAGGGTAGTTATTGCCCCGGTAGCCGTGATAGTCCATGCGAAAGATGAACATAGCCTCGTCGCAGCTCGCAATTTCTAAATTACGGATATATACTTGCTCTACTTGTCCACCCCGATCAAGATTACACTTGAAATTGAGGGCGTGTTTACCATCGCGTAGTTGGCAGTCTTCCACGAATACATTCCGTACTCCACCCGACATCTCCGAACCAATGCACACCGCGTTCACCCCGGAAGCTAGTGTACAATTCCGTATAATTACATTCTCGGTGGGGGGGCGATTCCAAGCATCCTGATCGCGCCCGGCTTTGATAGAAATAGCATCATCGTGAGTATTCACCGTGCAGTCTTCGATCAGTACATCGGTGCAGGAGTCAGGGTCAATCCCATCGTCGTTGGTAGTTCCGGCTTGAATGTTGAGGCCGCGAATAGTCACATTGGTACAAAATACCGGATGAACCGTCCAGAACGGACTACTCTTCAGGGTAACTCCTTCAATCAGTACGTTTTCGCACTCATAAAACTCAATCAGCGTAGGGCGTAAGTAATGGTCTTGGCCATCACCGTAGCCATCGTCCTGACTGTCACCGTCAAGATCCAAAAATCCGTTGCCAAACACGCGCTGCTCTTCGGGAATGGTATCATTGCCCATCTGGCGTAGTACTTTTTTATCTGCATCTTGGTTTTTTCCATCGTTATCGCGCTTCCACAACGCCCAGGTTCCTTCGGTTTGCCCGTCAAGCGTACCTTTGCCAGTCACGGCAATATTTTCCTGCTGATAAGCGTAAACCAGGGGTGAATAATTGTAGGCGACGGTTCCTTCCCAGCGAACTTTTACTAGCGGGGTGTAATCTTCCGGATTAGTGCCGAATAAGACCGTTGCTCCTTCTTCCAAATGCAGATTAACGTTACTCAGCAGATGGATAGGCCCATTACTCAGATAAGTTCCGGCAGGGACGACCACCCGTCCACCCCCGGCTTCGTGGCAGGCTTCTACTGCTTCCTGGAAAGCATTGTGAGAGTCAAAGGTAGAGTCGTTTTTTGCTCCGTAATCCAGTACCTTGATCTCTTGTTGAGGGAATATAGGTGCCTGGATACGGCTGAGAATTTCGTCTACTTGCTGCCAGCCTTCTACTTCCTGAGTTTGAGCAAATTCATAGGTAAAGGCATCGGTAGTTTCAACTGACTTTTCACTGGGGTTAGTGCAGGCAATGAGTAGCAGAAACAGTGAGCCAAATGGTTTATTAGCAAATTTTGCCATTCTCTACATTCTTTAAGTGCCTCAAGATACGAGAGAACTAAGAAGAATGACAACTTCTGTTGCCGATTATAATACGGATTTACTAGCGGTACTTCCCTGAATATAATTGTTTACACTATCCGGTACAGATAATGCCTGGTTCATTGCTGGGTCGGGGATAGCTTCTCCGGTAGCTACTCGTAAAGGTAGCACTCCCGCCCATACGGGTAGTTCGTAGTCGGCCTCATCGTCTTTGGGCGGGCCTGTACGAATCTTGGCTGAAGCCTCTTCTATTTTCATCGCTAGCACTTTAGTAACCTTTAGCTCCTGTTCGCTTGGGGTACGAACTTCGTCCCACCGCCCTTTTATAATCTGTTCAGTGATCACGAAAAGTGCTTGTTCTTTCTGATCATCCGGCACTAAGCGAGCGGTTCCGAAGAGTACGGCCGACCGATAGTTGAAGCTGTGGTGCATAGCGGAACGTGCCAACACAATACCGTCGGTATGAGTGACAGTAACACAGACTGGGGTACCCTTTTCCAGTTGGTTTAGCATTCGGCTACCAACTGCACCGTGTAAGTAAATCGTATCGCCTTCTCGCCCGTAGGCATTGGGAATTACATAGGGCTGGTCGCCAATAGTAAAACCTATATGGCAAATATAACCAGCATCAAGAATCTGATAAACGGTTTCTTTATCATAGTGACCTCGCTTGGGCGAACGTTTGACGGTGTTACGGGATGATTTAGGATAATTACTCATCATTCAAGATTTATATTGATTTCTAATTTGATTCAGAAGTTCCACCAGTTGAACTAGATCATTTTGGGTAGTTGCGTAATTTGTGATACAGGCTCGTAAAGTTATGGTGTCGCCCATCATCGGATATGTCGATAGCTAGGCCTGACCGGACGATACAACTTTTCGACAGACGAAGGGAATGAAATTGGGGTCAGTCGCCCAGTGGGGGTCGGTAAAGCAAATAATTGGTAGTTCTGTCTGGTTTTTAATCTCCCAGCCACTGCTAGTCAACAATTTTCGTAACTCATTGCCCGATTGCATCTGTTGCCGGACTAAAGCGGCAAAGCCTTCCCAGCCAACCATCCGTAGTGTCAAATACAGTTTGAGTCCTGAGAATCGTCGAGACCACTGAATCGAATGAGAATACGGATCGGTTATAGCCATTCCGGTAGTATCCTTGGGCATATAATCCGTACTGATACCGAATGTTTGGCCTAGTAAGTCAGGGTGACGAGTTAGCAATAAGCTAGTACTCATTGGCATAGAAAGCCACTTATGGGCATCAAAGGTGATGGAATCAGCCTTTTCTGAACCCATCAACAAGCGTTTAGTACTTTCTTCTAGCACTACTGCTCCGCCGTAGGCAGTATCCAGATGCAGCCAGAGATTATTTTGCTGGCAGAGTTCGGCAATTTTCTCAATAGGGTCAATTGCCCCGCTCCCTGTGGTGCCTCCGGTAGCTACCACCATAAACGGCTCATGGCCTTGCTCAATATCCTTCTTGATTTGCCGATCTAGTTCCGGTACACTCATCCGGAACTGCTCGTCAACCGCAATCTCTTTTACTGAACTAGCACCTAACCCAGCAACCCGAGCGGCTTTTACTACCGAGTGATGGCTTTCGGATGAAGTATAGATTATTGGTCTTTTCACTATCTCTACTAACCCGTGCTGATTATGCTTAGGAAAACGATGGGTTAGCGCTAGTTGTACTGCGGTTAGGTTAGCCTCGGCTCCGCCGGTAGTAAAAACCCCATCAGTGCTATTGCGTTCGTATCCAAAGCGATGACCCATTTCCTGAACAAGGTAGTTCTCAACTTCTACGGCAAAAGGGGCGTGACTCCAGGCGGCCAATTGCGGGTTGAGTGCGGCAGTTAAGGTGTCAGCTACGACACCTGGAAAAGCGGCTCGAGGATTAAACAATCCGAAGTAGCGAGGATGTGGAGTGTGTACTGCGAAGCGGGTCATGCCCTCCATAACATGTTCCAGAGCTTCGGAAGGGGAAAAGGTAGATTGGGCATTTATGTGTTCCTGTACTTGCTGCTGATTAAGTTTAGGAGCTACCTCCAGTTGGGCAGTGTCAGTATAAAACGTTTCTACGTGATTCTGAAGATGCTTCCAGAGTATTTCGCGATCAGTCGGGGATAAGTCAAAATTCATTGTTGTAAAATGACCTGGGTAGAACTATCGTCTTTCGGGCGGAATACCAGTGTACTTATTCAGCAGCTGACGATGCTCTTCCATATCTACTGGTTTCTGTACTCTTTTATCCGATGCTGGATGTTTCGCTAGTTGTTCTTTAGGGCGGATAGGACGGGGAGTAAAACCACCTCCGCAGTTAGGACACACATTTTGTAGTATCGTTTCTACACAGTGTTGGCAGAAGGTGCACTCATACGTACAAATCATGGCCTCAGTTGAATCATAGGACAAGTCCTTGTTACAGTGTTCGCAGTTGGGTCGTAAGGCGAGCATACCATTGTTATTTGATTATCATTGAGCAAAACTATACTTTTATAGGCCCCGTTATATCCACCAGTTTTTACAATCTCGATGGGCCAGCTATATCCTTGGAAGACGAGTATTCCCCTTGATCGGCAAAGCAGCCGACCGCTGTATCTGCAAATTGTGGATGCGCTGATTCGGGAAATAGTATCCGGTCGTTTAGCATCGGAATACAAAATGCCGGGTACTCGCAATCTGGCTTCACTGCTGGAAGTAAATCGAAAAACGATGGCTATTGCCTACGATGAGTTGACCGCTCAGGGCTGGTTAAAAACCATTCCGGCTAAGGGTACTTTTGTTTCGGACTCTCTTCCCAAACTGCATCCGGTAGCCCCCCAAAATGCTCCACCTTCTGCCCACCTACCGGAAACCGCTCGTTTCACCATTCGTAGTTCTATTTCACCGTTCAGAACAGCGCCCAAATCCCTGCTACGAATCACCGACGGTTCACCCGATGTTCGGTTAGCTCCGACAGAGGAGTTGTACCGTTGGTGCCGACAGGTGGCTAAATCAGCTAGCTCGTTGCGTTATCAGGATGAGCAAGGTGATCCGTACTTGCGAGAAATACTGGCACAGTACCTCCGGCAAACTCGAGGGTTAGTCTGCCAGCCCGAACAGTTACTAATTACCCGTGGCAGCCAAATGGGTATTTTTTTGGCTTTCAAAGCACTCTTGCAATCCGGCGATACGGTGATTGTAGGGGAAGTTAGTTATCCTGAAGCCAATCGGGTGATTGAGCTTTGCGGAGGAGTACGGCAGGAAGTACCCGTAGACGAGCAGGGATTGTCTACTGATGCTATTGAAGCTATTTGTCAGCGCCAGTCGGTTCGGGCACTCTACATCACTTCTCACCATCATTATCCTACTACCGTCACGCTTAGCATTGATCGCCGGGTGAAGTTGCTAGCGTTAGCTCAGCAGTATGGCTTTGCCATTGTAGAAGATGATTACGACTATGACTTTCACTACGCTAGTAGTCCGCTATTGCCCTTAGCCAGTTTGGATACGCAGGGTTGTGTAATTTATCTGGGTTCATTTACCAAATGCATTGCCCCGGCTATTCGGGTGGGCTACCTGGCCGCACCAACTAATTTTATTCAAACAATTACTCCTTACCGCCGACTGATTGACCGGCAGGGTGATCCGGTGATGGAGCGGGCTCTAGCCAGGTGGATTGAAGCAGGAGATTTACAACGCCACGTGAAAAAGTCGCTCCGAATTTATCGCGAACGCCGAAATTTTCTGAGTCAATACCTTCACGAGCGATTAGGGCACGCCCTCTCTTTTCAGGAACCGGAAGGCGGTATGGCTACTTGGGTACGTTGTGCTCCAACAGTAGATACTTTAGCACTAGCTCAGTATACTGCTAAGCGAGGAGTTTCATTAGAAGGAGTAGAACACTGGCAGAACCATCAAGGTATACGCTTAGGCTTTGCTTCTCTTACTTCGGATGAACTAGCGCAGGGAATGGATATTGTTACCGAAGGATTTAATCAGCTTTTAACCAAAAAATAGCTTAAACACTTGACTATTTTTTAACTTATTTCTAATTATGTAGGTACCTACGTAATTGTTTCATTATGCACAACCAAGATGTTTTCTCCAAGCTAGGGTTGCTGAGTCTAGGTAGCCGCCTTAAGCGATTGAGTGACCAGATGATGTACCAGGTCAGTGACATTTACCGTCATCGGCAAATTGATTTTGAACCCAGTTGGTTACCGGTTTTCTCACTGTTGCAAGACGGTAAAGCCCGAGCCATTACCGATATTAGCCAAGCATTGGGACTAGCTCACCCTTCAGTGATTCAGATTACTAACGCCATGATTAAAAAGGGAGTAGCTACTTCTCAAAAAGACCCTGCCGATTCGCGTCGTCGCTTGATTCAACTAACCGAAGAAGGAAAGGGAACGCAGGCTGAATTAACCGAAGTTTGGGATGATATTCGGCAGTCCGTAGACCAAATTATGCACGACGCCAACTGTGATTTACTTCAGGATATTGAAGCCGTAGAGAAGGTAATGACCCATCAGAATTTATTTTACCGAACCGAAAAGCAGTATCTACAACGCACATCAGCGTCACCTACAGTAGAAATTATTCCCTACGAAGATATTGCACATCGCCAACTTTTTAGAGATCTGAATGTAGCCTGGGTGCAACGGTGGTTTACCATGGAACCAGCTGATTACGAAGTGTTAGATTACCCACAGGAGAATATTATTGATTCGGGTGGGGCTATTCTCATGGCAAAATTAGATGGGGAAGTGGTAGGTACCTGCGCCCTTATCAAAGTAAACAGCCATTTGTTTGAATTATCTAAAATGGCGGTAGCCGAGAAAGCCCGAGGAAGTGGGATAGGTAGACAGTTGGGACAGGCCGCTCTGGAAAAAGCGCGGAAATTGGGTGCGAAAAAAGTGAAGTTATACTCTAACGATATTCTAAAACCCGCCCTCCGATTGTATCAGAAACTAGGGTTTCAGCATGTATCCCTCGATGCTAGAGCAGAAAAGTATGCTCGGTCAAATGTGAAAATGGAGATAGACCTAACCGTAAAAGAAACTGTATAAATGCCGCAACTTTCGGGTATTTTACCCCGCTATCCATTTCTACTTTTGTTATACACTAATCAAGAAAAGAAATGAACACCCAAGACCGTATCAACTTCGATCGTATTGCCGAGGCAATTGAGTACATCCAAGGTAATTTCAAGGCGCAGCCTAGTTTAGATGAAGTAGCCGAAAAAATCCACGTCAGTCCTTTCCACTTTCAGCGTATGTTCTCAGAGTGGGCGGGTACCAGTCCAAAGAAGTTCTTACAGTACATTAGCCTGAATCACGCTAAGAAGTTGCTGAAAGAAAATCAGGCCACGCTGTTTGAAACAGCCTATGAAACCGGACTTTCCGGTACTAGCCGCCTGCACGATCTGTTTATCAATATTGAAGGGATGACTCCGGCAGAATACAAAAACGGAGGCAAAAATCTGGCGATTAACTACAGTTTTGCCGAAAGCCCGTTCGGTAATGTGATTGTGGCATCCACTACCAAAGGTATTTGCCATTTGGCCTTTTCGGACAATGATGATGAAGCCTTCTCAGTATTACAAAATCAGTTTCCGAAAGCCAATTTTCGTCAGAAAACGGATTTGATCCAGCAGAATGCGCTGTTTATCTTCACCCAAGACTGGCAGAAACTACCGAAGATAAAGCTACACCTGAAAGGTACACCCTTTCAACTGAAAGTATGGGAAGCGTTGCTGCAAATCCCGATGGGGCAGTTTTCTACCTACGGAAGCATCGCCCAGCAGATTGATCACGCCCGAGCATCCCGGGCGGTAGGTTCGGCGGTAGGCAGTAATCCGGTCGCTTTCCTTATTCCCTGCCACCGGGTGATTCAATCTACCGGTCATATTGGGCAGTACCATTGGGGAAGCACCCGGAAAACTGCTATCATTGGTTGGGAAGGAGCCAAAACCGCAATTGCTAGTTAAATACACCGGATAGTCACTTCGGTGACTGTCCTTCTGGTTTCTTCGTAAATGTTCCGCCATATTGAGTTAAATCAGGCTAAGTTATTTCGACTAATAAAAAGAAGTACGGTAGTACTAGCCGGAAATAGGAAGCTAAAAATCTACGGCAGGCTTCATTGTAAGTCGGGTAAGCGAATGAAGCGAGAGAATCGGGTTTTCTTTGTAAACGAACCGGAAGCCCTAGCACAGGGTTATCGTCCTTGCGGTCATTGTATGAGAACTGCGTATAAAATCTGGAAAGAAGCAAAAGTAGAAAATTAAACATTACAGATTAGTAGCAAAAGATGAATAATGAATCATTAGACCTTAGTTTAGAAGAATTTGAGCAGCTTTTAGGGCAGAGTAGTAAGCTAGTCATCAACCAGTACCAGGGATTGAATGAGAAAAAAGCCTACCATGATTTTACCCAGGCCGAAGTAGAAAGTTGGTTTGATGAGCCTCTGCCTTCGGATGGAAAAAGCAATAGTGAGTTGCTGGAAGAGGTACGGAAGAAAGTGCTAGCTACTGCCACGAATAACCTGGGTCCACATATGTACGGCTACGTGATGTCGGGCGGAAATCAGGTCTCTACAGTGGCGGAGTTGCTGGCGACTACCATCAACCAGAATGCTACTAAGTGGCATTTAGCCCCGGCCATAAGCGAGATTGAAAAGCGGGTGATTCGGTGGACAACCGAAATGATTGGCTATGCTCCTGATGCGGGAGGAGTATTGGTAAGCGGAGGCTCAGCAGCCAACCTGACCGGATTAACCGTAGCTCGTAATATCTTCTTTGAAAAGAAAAATATCAAACAGGAAGGACTATTCGGTCAGAAGCCATTTGTGGTATATGCTTCCGATCAGGTGCATAGTTGCGTTGATAAAAGTGTACAAATCTTGGGCATCGGTCTGAAGCATTTGAGAAAAATTCCCACCGACGATCAGTTTAAAATTGATACTCGAGCACTGGAAGAGCAAATTAATCAGGACATAAAGAATGATCTCACTCCTTTTTGCCTGATTGGTACAGCGGGTACGGTGAACACTGGGGCGATTGACAATCTGTCTGAGTTAGCTCGTCTTGCCAAGAAATACGAAATGTGGTACCACATAGATGGTGCTTACGGTGCGTTAGCATCGGTGCTGGATTCTACAAAAGAGAGCTACCACGGCATGGCGGAAGCCGACTCCATTGCCCTGGATTTTCATAAGTGGTTGTACCAACCCTTTGAAGCCGGTTGCACCCTAGTACGGGACTGGTCTTCGTTAAGAAGAACATACTTCAGTCAAGCGGAATACCTGGATACGGCTTTAGAGGAAGATAGTGACCGACTGGAGTTTAACGAGCACTATTTTCAGCTTTCCCGCAATGCCAAAGCTTTCAAAGTTTGGATGAGCATTAAATCCTATGGCTTCAAGAAAATAAAAGCGATGATTCAGCAGGACATTGACCTGACGAATTACCTGATTGAGCAAATACAGAAATTATCAGATTTTGAAGTTAAGGCTTATGGGTTAGCAGTAGCCTGCTTCCGCTACTTAGGCGATTGTCAGTCGGAAGAGGAGATTACGGCGGTCAACCAGCAGTTAATTCCCGCTTTGGAGAAGGATGGAAGGGTATTTATTACCAGTACTAAATTGAAGGGTGAACTGGTGCTCCGGGCTTGTTTCATTAATCACCGCAAGACCATCGAGACTACCGATTATCTGCTTTCGGTGATTAGGGAAGTGGCAGAGACAATTAGAAAATTGCAAATTACAAATTGCTGATTATAGGGTTGTAGATTTACCTGGGAGACAATTTTTAATTTTTCATTTGCAATTTTTATGACTAACCTGCTGCCCTACGATGGTACCGTTCACTACTACTGCAAGTTACTATCCGCTTCGGAAGCCAATCACTATTTGGGTTGTTTATTAGAAACTATTGCTTGGAAGCACGATGAAGCGGTGATGTTTGGTAAGCACATTGTTACTAAGCGTAAGGTAGCCTGGTATGGTGATGCATCCTACAGTTATACCTATTCCAAAAAAACTAAGCAAGCATTAGCCTGGACTGATGAGTTAAAAGCTCTAAAATATTTGGTGGAACACAAAACCGAAACTAAGTTTAACTCCTGCCTCCTGAACCTCTACCACAGCGGCGACGAAGGTATGAGTTGGCACAGCGACGATGAAAAAGACCTGGAAGAAAACAGTGCTATTGCTTCGTTAAGTCTCGGAGCCGAACGTAAATTCTCCTTTCGTCACAAACAATCTAAAGAAACGGTAGCCTTGATGCTAGAACACGGTAGTTTACTAGTAATGAAAGATATTACCCAGACCCACTGGCACCACCAATTACCGAAAACCAAAAAGGTTACTCAACCCCGTATTAATCTTACTTTTAGGAGTATGGTCAAATAAGAGCGGTTCAGCCCGCCCTAAGCCTTCTACCATGAGCCATCTACCCTTGGATATTTTTCAATACTACAATTAGGAAATTGTAATTCTTTTTGCTTAGTTGCAATACTACCGATAGGAAATTGTATGAAAACATATTCATTAGGTGAATTCGAAGAAATTGTATTACTAACCGTAGGCGTACTCTACGACGAGGCCTACGGAGTAGCTATCAAGGACGCTATTGAAGAACGAGCCGAGCGAAAAGTAAGTGTTGGGGCACTACAGTCGGCTCTAAAGCGACTGGAGAAAAAGGGCTACCTGGAATCTCGTCAGGGGGAAGCTAATGCCCAGCGAGGCGGTAAACCCAAGCGATACTACACCATTACCGCCTTCGGGAAACTAGCCCTTCAGCAGAACCGTGATATTCGGAATACTCTCTGGGAATCTATTCCCAAGCTGGCTCTTGACTTCAAATTCTCATGATCAAACGCTTGGCTTACCGCTTCTTTCGATGGTTCTGCCATCCTGACTACTTTGATGAAATTCAGGGTGATCTGGAAGAACTCTATCAGCGCAATGTGGAGCAGAGCGGGCGAATGGCTCAATGGAAATATCTTTTGCAAGTACTCGGTTTATTTCGTCCCAGCTTAATCCGCTCTTTTCCGCAACCATATTTAACCCACCCTGCCATGCTTAGGCACTACTTTAACATCAGCACTCGCGTTTTACTTCGGCAGAAGCTTTTCACAACAATCAATATTCTAGGACTCGCCATTGGATTAGCGTCTTTCTTGCTAATCAGCGAGTACATTCGCTTTGAGGAAAGTTATGATCGATTCTTTACCGACGCTGACCAAATCTACCGACTCTCTACGGTACAGATAGTAAATGGAGAAGTAAGGGATAAGGACGCTGCGATTTACCATCCGGGTCCGCAGACTTTGAAAGAGGAATTACCTGAGGTTGAAGAAGCCACCGTTACCTACAAGTTTGACGAGCTTATTTTCCGTCAGGGCGAGTCCATTATTCAGGAGCAAGGAGTTATAGCGGCGGACTCTAACTTTTTCAGCGTGTTTGACTACCAGATTATCCAGGGCAAGCTGGAAACCATGCTCATCGAACCCTATTCATTGATACTTACCGAGAGTAAAGCCAGATTTTACTTCGGTGACCAGGATCCATTAGGACAGATGCTTGAGGTTTTGGGAAGCTTTGACCGTCCCTTCAAAGTTACCGGAGTGATGCAGGATGTACCAGAGAAAACTCACTATAAATTCGATATGTTGATCTCTGATGCTAGCATCAGAGAAAGAACGGAACGGGAAAGCTGGAGTTTTAACAATTATTACGGCTTCGTTAAATTACGTAAACACACTACTCCAACTGCGCTAGACGGTAAACTAGAAGCGTTTGCTAAGAAATATATGGGAAAGAACCCCAACGAGCGCTTTGTGATCTATCCGGTACCTAATATTCATCTCGAGTCGGACTTTGCCTATGAACCAGAGAGTCCCGGTAGTGCAAAAGCAGTTAACTTCTTACGCCTAATTGCCTTGTTCATTCTACTAATTGCCTGGGTGAATTACGTCAACTTATCCACCGCCCGCGCGGTAAACCGAGCCCAGGAGGTTGGATTACGAAAGGTAGTGGGAGCAGCGAAAAGGCAACTAATTAGTCAATTTCTACTAGAAGCTTTGTTGGTGAACTTGGTAGCGGGTGTGTTAGCACTACTAGTCTCTGAACTGTTGCTGCCTTACTTTAGTCAACTGGTGGGTAAACCAGTCACCCCACACGTCTGGAACCACTGGCCGTTTTTGCTAAACCTTCTGCTATTCTTTCTGATCGGCACGTTCGTTTCAGGATTTTATCCGGCTTTGGTGCTGTCCGGTTTCCGCCCGATAGCCGTGCTAAAAGGGAAGTTCCACAACTCCAGAAGTGGAACCCGGCTCAGAAAAGGGTTGGTGGTAGTACAGTTTGCTGCCTCGGTAGTGCTAATTGCGGCTACCTTCATCGTGTTTCGGCAGGTGCAGTTTATGCATGGGAAAGACCTTGGTATTTCCACTGATTATGTAGTGGGAGTTAACCTACCCGATGTACCTGGCGACCAGCGAGAGGCAAATCAAACGTCGGTTCAATCACTCAGTGAAGCACTGAGAGGTCATACCGCTATTGAAACCGTAGGTGGCACCTCCAACCTTCCGGGGGGAGACGGAACGGATATTAACTCTACCACTGATAAAGTAGGGATTACCGGGTTTACTGAGCTTATAGATGGTACCACGTATGCTCAGTATAACGATGAATACTTTTTGGATGCCGTTGGTATGCAGCTACTCGCCGGGAGAAATTTTGACCGCAACCGTATCGCCGATTCAATGGTGGTGATGGTCAATCATGCATTTCTTCGACGCTTTGATATTGCTGACGTTGATCGGATGTTAGGTGAAGAGGTTCAGTTCGACTGGAAGGGAGGTCGCAACAAATTTGAAATTATTGGCATAGTCAAAGATTTTAATAGAACTTCGCTGAAGTCGCAAGTAGAACCCACCATCTATTTTCCTCGCTATGCCCCTAGTAATCTAGTAATAAAGCTCCGCCCCGAACAGTATCATCAAGGCTTAGCTTACCTGCAAGAAACCTGGGCTGAGTTCTTTCCCAACGCTCCGCTAGACTATTCATTCTTGGATGATCGCTTTGCTGCTTTGTACGAACAAGACCAGCGGTTCGGTGATATTTTCGCCACCTTTTCCGGTTTGGCCATTTTCATTGCCATGCTAGGTTTGTTCGGTCTTTCGTCTTTTATGGCCATGCAGCGAACGGCGGAGGTCGGGGTGCGCAAAGTTCTGGGAGCTACCGTACCTAGCATCATCGGCATCTTCTATCGCGATTTTCTTGTACTCTTAGGTATTGCTGGTCTTATCAGCATACCGACGGTATACTTTGGCATGAACGGTTGGCTTCAGAGCTACGCCTACCGTATTGATTTCCCTTGGCTACTAGCCGGGGCGGCCTTACTGATTGTGGTACTTTTTGCATTACTAACGGTAGGTTACCAAGTGTATCAGGTAGCGGTACTCAACCCAGCCAAAACGCTGCGACATGAGTAAGCAAGGAATAAACAGCTAGCCTCTTGGATAGACTAAAAATGATATGATGAAGTGATTTAAACTTTTAAGAGTTAGATATAGAAAAAATGCGTACTGCCACT
>CAKZYA010000070.1 GCA_937883755.1 uncultured Flammeovirgaceae bacterium
TCTTTGCTCTGTGTAGCTGGTGCAAATACCTAGCAAAAGTTTAAATCAGTTCATAGTAAATGAAATAAGAAAAAATGACCTGACTAGTGTAAAAATTAGAGTTTGAAAAAGCATGGAACATAGTAAAAAGTTGAGTGTGTAGCGAAGATAATAAAAAATTAGCCGTCAATCCGCATCAATATAAAAAACTGATTATCAGATATTTAATGAGAATAATATCAAAAAAAGTTGAAAATATAATTCAGGAAATGTAACTTTCTTACCAGATACCTTGTATAACAAAGTACTATACGATACCTTTGTCAGAAACAATATTAAACCAAGATGTTACAACTGCTATCTCAATCAAAACTTCTGGTGCAAATCATAGTGATTGCCATTGCTGTTTTAGTCGGGGTGTGGTCATCACCCCCGGCTCAAAGTAATGGTCAGCCGAAAGAAAAAGCAGTGCGGGTTAAACCTGAAAGCAAAACTTGGTTTCAGGTGGGTTTTTACCCGTCTAACTTGAAGCAAGTTAGAAACCTGGCATATTAACCTAAACCAGTAAAACAACATTAACCCAAGAAAATAATGGATTCATGAAAATTGAAAACACTCAGGTGCAGATGCGAAAAGGTATTTTAGAATACTGCATTCTGCACATCATCTCCCGAGGCGAAGTATATGCCTCCGATATGCTGGAGGAGTTAACTTCAGCTAAGATTATGGTGGTGGAAGGAACACTTTACCCGCTGCTGACCCGTCTGCGAAAAGCCGGACTGGTCGATTATCAATGGGTAGAGTCAACTTCTGGGCCGCCCCGTAAGTATTACACCCTTACTCAGGCTGGACAAGACTTCCTAACCCAGCTCAAAACAACTTGGGAAGAATTAGTCAAATCAACAAACCAAATAACAACAAATAATAACGGTAGCGAGAGTCTGCCGACGACCGTTACCGACCCCCAAAAATCATCGCAATCATGAAACGAAATATAAGTATTAACATTAGTGGCATAATCTTTCATGTGGAGGAGGATGGTTACGAATTGTTACGAAGCTATCTGGACTCCATATCCCGCTATTTTTCCAACTACGAAGACAGCAAAGAAATTACGGACGATATTGAGAGTCGTATTGCCGAAATCTTTCTTAAAAAGCTGAATTCTTCCAAGCAGGTAATTACGAAGGAAGATGTAGATGGAGTGGTCGCTACGATGGGCAGTGTAGAAGACTTCGCTGCTCAAGATTATGGCGAAGAAGAAGCTTATACTTATGCCGAAAACTCAAAAAATCAAACTGGAGGTCAATCTTTTTATGAAGATACCGACGACCGCCGTCGCCTCTATCGCGATACCCAGCGGAAAATTTTAGGTGGAGTAGCAGCCGGAGTGGCTCACTACTTCCGTACCGATCCGCTCTGGATTCGCCTGCTACTGATTTTTTGCTTATTTGCTGACGCATTCATCACTTTCGGTGCCCTGAGTACTATTACCTTTATCACTTATATCGTTTTCTGGATTGTAGTACCCGGGCGACCCGATCTGGAGCAGGGTGAGAAAATTAAGAAGCTGTTTCGTAATCCTGACGATGAAGTTATCGGGGGAGTTGCCGGTGGTTTAGCTTCCTACTTTGGCACTGATGCTACCGTACTTCGCCTTTTGTTTGTCCTAGCAGCCTTATTCGGCGGTGGCGGATTGATTATCTACCTGGTACTGTGGATTATCACCCCTCAGGCCAAAACCATTACTGACCGTATGCAGATGAAGGGCGAACCCGTGACGCTCTCTAACATTGAGTCCAGTGTAAAAAAAAACTTTAGCGTAAGCGAGAGTGGCGAAGAGAGTACGCTGCTGAAAGTCGTGCTCTTTCCCTTCCGTCTGGTAGCAGTCATCTTTGCTAACTTGGGGAAAGGGCTGGGGGCGTTTCTAGTATTTATTGGAGATGCTGCTCGTGTATTATTCGGTTTGCTGCTAATTCTCATTGGTGTCGCTTTTCTTCTATCTTTACTTGCTATTTCTGGAGTATCGCTAGGCTTAGCTACGTTGGAACCCTTTCAGCTTGGGGTAAATATTCCAATGGAGGTTATCCAAAACAGTTTTTCTCCCGCGAGTATCGTATTCCTGATCGGGGCGCTTTTACTAGCTACCCTCGGACTGGTGATTAGCGGTATCTCAGTGATTGCCCGCCGTAGTTTACTGCGCTCAGCCGTAGTTTGGACGGGAGTAGGATTATGGTTTGTCTGCCTAATTGGCCTAGCGGCCACTGTACCTCCGGTAGTAATGGACTTTAGAGAAGAAGCCCGGTATACCGAGAGTGAAGAACTATCAATTAATGGCGAAACGGCCATCTTACAACTTACCGAATACCCTGAATATGATGATTCCCAAGTGGTACTATTTGTGATGGGACATGATAGTGAACAGTACAAACTTGAGAAGACCTTTCAGGCTAGAGGCAGTAGTCGTAAGAGAGCTATAGAAAACGCTCAACTCGTAACTTATAACGTGCAAGTACAAGATTCAACAGTGTCTTTTCCTCCGATATATACTTTCAAAGAAGGAGCAAAGTTTCGAGCACAAGAGTTGGATCTAACGCTATATATACCCTACAATCAACCCTTCCAGATGGAGCGTAACCTTACGGAGATACTAAGAAATACGCTGTATCGTCACGGCTACCGAAGATACGACTTACCCGGTAATACCTTTATGTTTACGGAAAAAGGATTGATCTGCACAACCTGTCCAGAGAATGAGAGTGAGCCAACCACTTCTCTCGATACTTTAGATAGCTTTACCAATGAAGCAGGTGGCGAAAGCTACCGCCTCGGGCTACGTGACTTTGAATCGGTAGAGGTGCGAGGACCTTTTCGGGTGGAAATTAGCCCGGCTGAGGAATACTCGGTAGATGTAACTGCAAACGGCCTTCCTCTCAGCAGGATGCAGGCTAATATGGACGGACGAAGGTTAGAAATCTACTACAATGGTAACTACACCAACCGTCAAGAGGAGGTCTATGATGTCAAAATCAATATGCCGGCTTTACAACAACTGCGACTAAAGGGCGATGCTGATGCTACCCTAACGAAGTTTTCCAACCAAAACCTGAATGTTGATTTATCCGGTTCGGCAAAATTACTGGCTGAGGTAGATGCTGATTCAGTAAGTATTAGTATGACCGGGGATGCTGATGCGCGGCTTCTGGGTGAGTCTCAGTGGCTAGAGGCTGATTTGGGCGGATCATCTCGGCTCAGAGCTCTTGATTTAAGTGCTAGTGTGGTGCAAATTGAAAGTCGAGCGGCTTCCGAGGCAGTCATTAATGTAAGCGATAGCCTAGATGCTCAGATTAGTGGAGCCGGACGAGTAGAATACCGAGGCGACGCTCAAGTAGAAGTAAATGATGCTGGAAAGACCAAGCTACGGAAGGTAGCCGAGTCTGAGGATGCTTCGTAATTCATAGCCTGCTACTGGTTGCTTCCATATTTTTACTGATAGAATTGCCTAAAGTAGTATCTTGGGCACATGAATAAACCGGAGATACGAACGGTAGACGTAGTTCGGTATATGCAACCCCTACGGGAAGGAGGGTCTTTACCAGCGATTGTGGAGGCTGATGATGGATTTCTGTACGTACTAAAATTTCGGGGAGCAGGGCAGGGGAAAAAGGCACTGATTGCCGAACTCATTGGGGGCGAGCTGGCTAGAGCTATCGGGCTGAAGGTACCCGAGTTGGTCTTCATGAATCTAGACGAGTCATTTAGTAAGATTGAGCCAGACGAAGAAATACAGGATTTGCTGAAATTTAGTGTGGGGCTAAATTTAGGCTTGCACTATTTATCCGGAGCCATCACTTACGATCCACTGGTTTCCGTAGCCGACCCGCTCACTGCCTCAAAAGTTCTGCTGCTAGATAGCATCATCGCTAACGTGGATCGTACCTACAAGAACACGAATATGCTGAACTGGCACCGGGAGCTGTGGCTGATTGATCACGGAGCCAGTCTGTACTTCCATCATTCCTGGGATAATTGGCAAGACCACGCTCAGCGTACTTTTCCGTTAGTGAAAGATCATGTAATGCTTAACCGCGCTACTCAACTAGACTCAGCCTCTCAAGAGATTCAATCGACACTTTCTCCCGAAACCATAAAGAATATTGTAGCGGTCATTCCTGATGACTGGCTGGTGGAAGAAGGAGAGGATATTAGCTCAGAAGAGAAAAAGGAGGTCTATGTGTCAGTGATCACCACTCGCTTATCCAATATTGATTTACTCGCTAAAGAAGCTACTGATGCCCGACAAGCAAGTGTATGAGTACGCCTTCATCCGCTATGTCCCTCGGGTAGAGCGGGAGGAGTTTTTGAATATAGGCGTCATCCTATTCTGCAAAGGGAAGCGGTTTCTCCAAATGAAATATCAGCTTGATGTCCAACGGTTACAGGCTTTCTCATCTGAGATTGATCTTACAGAGTTGGAGCAATACCTAGAAGCCTGGGATGCTATCTGTCAGGGAAAAGCTAAAAACCAACCTATTGCTCAACTTGACCCCGCCAGCCGGTTCCGTTGGCTAACCGCTACCCGCAGCACCATCATCCAAGCCTCCAAAGTCCACCCCGGTTTGTGTTCTGACCCAAAAGCGGTGCTGGATGATTTGTTCAAAAAATATGTGCTTTAGTTAGTCAATTGCTTTATTTGCGCCCGACGCCCGGTTTCATGGCTCAATTGTCATTACTCATCAGTCATTATTCATTATCACCTTTCATTAGTATTGATTCCCAAAAAATTGCATTTTCGCTCCTTCAATGGCTGACACAACTACGATAAAATCATCTACGGGACTCGTTCGCCGCCTTGGTCTACTCGGACTAGCCGCTACCGGAATCTGCTCTATGCTCGGGGCATCGATCAACGTAGTGCCCTTTATGATTCAGCGCAATGTGCCGGGTATTGGTCCTTACGTGCTTCCAGCGTTTTTGCTAGCGGCGGTGCCAGCGGTGTTAGCGGCTTTTGCTTACAGTTTGTTGGCTTCGGCTATGCCTCGGGCGGGAGGAAGTTATCTGTACGCTAGTCGGGGGCTATATCCCTACCTGGGGTTTGTGGCTAGTTTCTCGCAGTGGTTTGGGTTGTCGATTGTTATTGGGGTAATTGCCTATGTAGTAATTCCGTTTTTTCGGGATATTGCTATTGGGCTGGACTGGCCGGGGTTAGCTACTTGGTTGGAAATCGGTTGGGTGCGGGTGAGTTTGGCGTTGCTGCTATTATGGACGTTCGTACTGGTGAACATTCGGGGAGCTAAGTTTTACGAGCGAACTATTATTCCGCTCATGTTTCTGATGTTTGGGCTGGGAGCAATTGTCATTGTTGCGGGCTTCTGGTTTTCTCCGGCTGACTTTGCTGCTGGATTACAAGAACAGCAAGGGCAAGCCTTAGCGACCGATGCCGAAGCTATGTTTCACTGGCCTACCTTCTTAGCCGCGGCAGCTTTGTTGTTTTCTAGCTTTATCGGTTTTGATTCAATCGCTCAGGCGGGAGGGGAAGCTAAGAATCCTAATCGTAATTTACCATTAGCCATTGCTCTGGCGATTACTGTGGTAGGAAGTTTTTACTTTTTGTTTACGGCAGCGGTGTATCATACCGTACCTTGGCAGTTCGTCGCGCAGGAAGCAATGCAGCAAGATATTAGTGCGCCTGGGCTATTGCGTTACGTACTTCCAGCGGGGTTAGCAGTAGCCATTGTAGCCGGAGCGGCTATCGCCCTGATTAATGACTTACCCGCCATGCTGTTGTCGGTATCCCGACTGATGTTTGCCTGGGCGGAAGATGGCATTTTTCCTAAGAAGATTACGACGATACATCCGGTCTGGCATACTCCCCATCTGGCACTGCTGCTGAGCGGGGGCATGGCTTCAGTAGGTATTCTGGGTAGCCATTTTGCCGGAGACTTCTTTCTTGGCATCGATATTATGGTCACCTCTATGATGGTCAATTTCCTACTGATGTGCCTAACCCTGATTACCATCTCGCAGGTAAACCCTGGCCTGGCTCAGAAGATTAGCATTATCAAAAGCCAGTCAATCCGAAAGTTATTAGGCTGGGTAGGAACGCTAGTGCTTGCTGGTTTTTTAATCATCCATACCTGGAAAGACTTGAGTAGCGAGACTGAAGCCTGGTACTTTCATTCTACTTATATTTGGCTGATTGTGATGTTGTTAGCCTCAGTATTATTTTTCGTCCGCTGGTCTTCCCTCAAGAAAAGAGGTGTTGACCTTCATCGTCAATTTTCTACATTACCTCCTGAATAACATCTTGTATTAAATTTCAAAAAAGTAAACTGTTGATATTCAGCGCGCTGGGTAGAAAAAATCGTGCTTGCTGCGAGAGCTTTGTGTGTATGGCTATTATTTTTTCCGCTCGGCGGTTCGATTGACTTTTTTGGCGGCCGCCGCGCGGTGCGTTTTTGTGTCAAGTGGGCCCCACCGGGACGGAGTCTCCCAGACAAAAATGAACAAGCAAAAATGCTTATTTTTGGCATTATAAGTTTTTATGGTAGAGCTCTAATCTAGACGGTACCCCGTTCTAAACTTTCAAATTTTTCCAATGGTCACCTACACTGAACTAGCTCCTGATCTAAAAATATCTCGCGTACTCACGGGTTTGTGGCAGATTGCTGATATGGAACGCGATGGGCAAACGCTGGATGCCCAAGCTACTGCTCAAGCGATGCAGCCCTACGTACAAGCAGGCTTCACTACCTTCGATATGGCCGATCACTACGGCTCCGCCGAAATTATTACTGGTACCTTTCGGAAGCAGCACCCAGATGATCCGGTGCAACTGCTTACCAAGTGGGTGCCAAAGCCGGGTGCGGTAACCAAAGAAGAGGTGAGAGAGGCGGTGCAGTTGTCATTAGATCGAATGCAGTCAGATTCGTTGGACTTGCTACAGTTTCACGCCTGGAACTACGCTGATCCGGTTTGGTTGGATAGTTTGTTCTGGTTGCAGGAGCTCAAGCAGGAAGGACTGATTCACCATTTGGGCGTGACCAACTTTGATGCGGCGCATTTGCGGGTAGCGGTTGCCAGTGGTATTGAGATTGTCTCTAATCAGGTTTGTTATTCACTGATTGATCAACGGGCCCACGGAGCTATGACTGAGGTATGCCAACAGTACGGAGTGAAGATACTGGCCTTCGGTACGTTAGCTGGAGGTTTTCTGACCGAAAAGTGGCTAGATAATCCGGAGCCTAAGGTAGACGAAGAAAACACCTGGTCGCAGATGAAGTATAAACGCTTTATTGATGCTGCCGGAGGCTGGGATAAGTTTCAGACGTTGCTTCAAGCACTACAGCAAGTAGCCGAAAAGCATCAGGTGCCGATGGCTACGGTGGCGAGTCGTTTCATTTTAGATCAGCCTGCGGTAGGGGGAGTAATTTTGGGCGCTCGGCTCGGAAAGAGTGAATATGTTCAAGAGAACCTAAAGATATTTGAGCTTCAACTGGACGTAGAAGATCACCAGAAACTACAGCAAGCTCAGCAGCTACTAAATACAATTCCGGGTGGTTGTGGCGATGAATACCGTATACCACCCTTCCTTACCGCTTCTGGCGATCTGAGCCATCACTTGGATTCTATGCCTCAGCCGTATGAGCCGGTGACCTACCGTGGTCGGCAGAAGGTATTTAGCGGTACCTCTTGGGAAGGTATGGCGGGCTACTGCCGGGCGGTGCGCAGTGGCGATCGTATCTCGGTATCGGGCACTACGGCTACGCACGGCCCTCAGCAGATCGGTGGAAGTGACGCTGCCGCTCAAACCCACTTTGTAATTGATAAAATTCAGGGAGCCATTGAGTCGTTAGGTGGCTCGCTAGAAGATGTGGTGCGTACCCGCATTTTTGTGAATAATATTAGCGACTGGGAAGCCGTAGCCCGTGCCCACGGCGAACGCTTTGGTAGCATTCAACCTGCCAACACCCTGGTAGAAGCCAAACTGGTAGGAGAAGGCTACCTCGTAGAAATTGAAGCCGAAGCCTGGGTGAATGAGTAGTTTACATTGGCTCTAATAATCATACTACCAGGCAAATTTATTTGAATTACACAACGTCATCGCGAGCAACGCGAAGCGATCTCCTTCACTATGGGAGATAGCTTCCCTTGGCTCAAGACCGAGTCTCGCCAGACCAGAGTCGCTATGACGGGTAAAAGCTTCGATAAAACCACCAGTAAGTAACCACCCATACCAGCTAAGAGAAAACCACTAAACAGTCAGCAACGATCTATAAGCTAAAAACAACTCCATTTAACCAGTCAGTAGTAGTTTATCGAGCCCAAGCGATAGCCGATGACTAGCTAGTAATAGTCTATTGAGCCTGAGCAATTGTAGATAACTGGTCAGTAACGATTCATTTGGTTGGGGACATAGCATATGACCAGTTAGTAACGACTTATCGGTTAGGAGATACGGTAGATGAACAGTTAGTAGAGGTCGATTATGCTGAATATTTCTTCCGGGATTGATCGAATGTAATTCATCCCAGCGAACTTTTCAGTGATGACCGGTCGTATAGTTACACCCATAGAGAGAAATGCACGAATAATCCGCATTTTTGCTTAGTGAACGTGATTATAAAGCACTCAATAGTAATTTCAGCCATTTTTTGCATCCTATTATTAGATTTCGCTTGTCTATTGGTTCAAGTTGATTTTTTAGCAATTATTTATCACATTATTAATTGATACCGCCCAATATAAATGGCAAGTCTAAAAGACCTAATTGATGAAAAGTTGTGGGATTCTATAAAGCGGAACTATCTCGCTGAAAGCTATACAAACGCTATTTTAGATTCAATTCAGTTTATAGGGGATTTGATAAGGGAGAAATCTGGAGTTGCAGGTGATGGTAACACATTAATAGGCACCGCTTTTGGCGGTACTAATCCAAAAATTAAAGTTAATAATCTGAGAACTGAATCTGAGAAAAACGTTCAGAAAGGAATTGAGAGTCTATTAAGAGGCGTTTATTCAGCTTTTAGAAATCCAAGAAGTCACTCAAAATACGAAGACGATGAAACTGCCGCTTTTGAGATAATAATACTTATAAATCACCTTTTAAAGCTAGTTGATCAGTCGAAAGGTCGATTTACAATCGATTTATTCTTGAAAAGAGTAATTGATAGTGACTTTGTCCAAACTCATAAGTATGCGGATTTACTGGTAAGTGATATTCCAGTAGGAAAAAGACTTGAAGTTGCGATTGAGGTTTTTCAAAAAAAAGAGGAATGTTATATACATAATTTAAAGTATATATGGACTAGTTTATATAAGACACTAAATGAAAACGAGAATCGGGAGATACTGGAAATGGTATCAGAAGAATTAAGATTTACCGATTCTTATCCGAGTATAATTAGATGCATAGCAATCTTTGAAAAAGCTTGGGATCAGATAGACGAAGATGCCAGATTAAGGGCTGAGAACAAAATGATTAAACTTATTCCTCAAGCTACTTTAAATCGCGACGGTGGTACAAATGCGGCAGGGACATATGCCTCCTGGTTTACAAGCATTATTAATAAGTCCTCATTAAGGGAAAAAATATCTTATGCTATTTATGAATCACTTAGTAGTCATGAAGAGGATAAGCAAAGGTTTATTGTTCATCATTATGGTGAATACATAGAAAGTTTTGAGGATCGTTCAGTGCACCAATCACTATTAGTCATAGAAGTGATTTAAACTTTTAAGAGTTAGATATAGAAAAAATGCGTACTGCCAC
>CAKZYA010000071.1 GCA_937883755.1 uncultured Flammeovirgaceae bacterium
GGCATGGTATTGATGAAGAGTTAGGCGAAAGCGTTATGGTAACTGTGATTGCTACTGGCTTTGAGCAGGACGAAGAGGACAATGAGTTATCTGGGGATGAAAAGCAGATTATCGATCTTGAAACCAACAAAAAAGTACCAGAGAGTAATAATACTACTGAGCCAGCTCCTGAGCACCGTTTTGAACCTCCGGTACGCGATTTTGTATCTGATGATCCTCAACCTACTTACGAGTCGATTCAAGACGAGCCGGAAGAGGAAGAGTATATACATGAGATGAGCTCGCAGAAGCGCTTGCTGATGGAAGAAGCCTATAAGCGTAAGCTGAAACTACGAGGGCGAAAAAGCATCAGCGCACCGGATAACGAGCAAGATCACTTCAAGAAAGAGAACTTTGATGAGCCTGCTTATCAGCGACGCAACGTGCATTTATATAGTGTCCCTTCTTATCAAGACCGGAACGTATCGCGCTACTCGCTGGATGATGACAACAACATTATCAGTAACAACCGCTTTTTACATGATAATGTAGATTAGCGTTAGATATAGGTAGCAGTTGGTAGAAAACTGGTCAGCTTCCTGCCAACTACTAGCCGGATAACAGTTTGTCAGTTCAAGCCTAGTGAAGATTAGTCATTTTTCCACCAGATAGTATTCGGTGGCGCAGAACCATTGAGCGTAAATGTTTCTCCGACCTTAGGAGTAGTTGTGGGCATTTGTAACTGACTGGCTTTTGTAGTAACCCGTTCAATAGGATCAGTCCAAGAGTGCAGAGCTAACCGAAAAGCCCCCCAGTGAATAGGCATCATCAGTTTGGCTTGTACATCTACCGCCGCCTGAGCTGATTCCTCTGGCATCATATGAATTTGAGCCCAGCGTTTGTCGTACTGCCCGCACTCCATCATAGCAAAATCAAATGGGCCATATCGTTCCCCAATCTCCTGAAAATGAGGGCCGTAACCACCGTCTCCGCTGAAATAGATATTATCATTTCTTCCCTGTACAATCCATGAGCCCCAGAGCGTAGTGCTTCGGTCAGTAATGCCCCGGCCAGAAAAGTGGCGAGAAGGGGTAAATACCATCTTTAAGTTTTGGTATTGAGCCTCATCCCACCAGTCAAGTTCGTGGATTGCCGATTCATCTACTCCCCATCGGCGTAAGTGCGCTCCTACACCTAAAGGAACGTAGAAGTCTTTCACCTTTTCCTTCAATTTTTTTACTGAGCCGTAGTCTAAATGATCGTAGTGGTCGTGGGAAATAAGTACCGCGTCAATCGGAGGTAGTTTTTCAATACTAATAGGTAATTGCTCATAAAACCGATTGCCTCCCATCCAGGGGTGGGGTGCGGGAACATTGCCCAACATAGGATCTAAGAAAATTCGTAATCCATCTATTTCTAACAGTACTGCCGAATGACCGAACCACGTAATCTGCGTTGGGGCATCAGCCGGATCAACTAGAGATAAAGAGTCTACTGATTCAACTGGTAACGTAAAATCAGGTGCTCCGTTAGGAATACCTTGTATATAATCACTCATTACCGAAAGAATATTACTGAAGCTCATATCCATTGAGGTAGGAATCAGATTAACGAATATTCCATTTTGGTAATGGTCTAATTGAGCGAAAGATTCCTTTTGTACCGAACTGGGTTTTCCGCCAAATTCTGGGCTTAGTTTGATGAATAACCAGCCTCCAACTACTAGCATAAAAAGTAAAGCAGCAACCGATAGTCCAATCATTTTAAAAATTCTTTTCATAGTAAGAGCACTAGACGCAGGTTAATTGACGAAACAAATGCGATAATATTGGAGCCCGTGGCTGATTTATTAATTCAGGGTAGGGGAGTGTGAGAAGTAGACTACGGAAGAGTACTGCCAACTTGGTCAATAATTAAACCGTCAGCTTGTTGTTCTAATAACTGGCGATACTCGGAGTGGGTAATTTCATCTTTAGAAAGATGGTTATAGATAAACGCTAGAGTAGGCTTGGTAGGCAACACTTGCATTCCTAGATAATGTAGTACATCGGTAAAGTGACTGAGTGCCATTGCCCCACCGTGCATTCCTGCTGCCACTCCAACTAGGGCAGCTTTTTTGCCTGCTAACTTACTAGGGTACTCTAAGCCATCAATAAAGGCTTTCAGTACTCCAGGGAAAGAACCATTGTATTCGGGTACAATGAATACAAAGCGGTCATTTTCTTCTAGCGTGCTCCGGAAGGTATTGAACTCTTCGTTTTGCCCATTATTTTCATAAAGAGCTGTTGTCAAGAAATCTGTCGGGAGATGAATGAGGTCGAGAATCTGACTAGGTTCACCCTTCTCTTCTAGTAAGCGTCGATAGTAGTTGGCGATGGTGCGGGAGTTGGCATCTTTCCGGTTAGTGCCGACAATAATAATAGTCATACTTCCACAACGAGGTTTCTAAAGAAGATGTTTGTCTAAAACTTTCAGGTATGCTATCCAGTTACTACGGACGTATGCGACTAATTATTCGTGCTTCTGTAGCCCAGGACTATTTATCGGTAAAACAAGGCTTTACCGAAGATTTATTTACCAGTTTAAACCCACCTTTTCCTCCAGTACAACTCAATCGTTTTGATGGTTCTAAAGAAGGTGATATTGTAGAGCTAGAGCTAAATTTTCTATTATTTCGCCAAACCTGGCGCAGCCTGATTACAGAAGATGGACAAACTGACGGGGAGTGGTATTTTATTGACGAAGGAGTAAAATTACCCTTCTTTCTGAAGCATTGGAAACACCATCACCGGGTGCTGCGGCAGGAAAATGGGAGTCAGATTGTAGATGATATTCATTTTCGCTCTCCCTTCTGGCTCATGGATTTTTTGCTGTATCCAGTGCTGGCTTTGCAGTTCCTGTATCGTAAGCCTATTTATAAGAAGATTTTTTCTGTTGAGAAGAAGCAGGTATAACTAGGTAGTTTGGTAATACTGGCTTAACACATAATTCTGGTATTTGCTGTACCTTTAGTATATCGATATGCCGTATACCAACTATCATAGTCACTGCTACTTTTGTGACGGAAAGGAAGCCGCCGAATTCTACTTGCAAGAAGCTATTCGGCTAGGTATGCCTGCCTACGGAATTTCCTCCCACTCCCCATTACCTTATGATCTACCTTGGACAATGTCAGAGGTAGACGGTGATACATACATTAATGAAATCGAGAGGCTAAAAGAGCTATATACTGAGCAAATTGAAGTGTATCGAGGGGTAGAAGTGGACTTCATTCCTGACGTCGCAGGATCGAGGTTTATAAAAGATGAATTTTCGCTGGACTACACAATCGGGTCGGTACATTTTGTGGATTTCTTTGCTGATGGTCATCCTTGGGAGATTGATGGAAGGCATCAGGTATTTCTGCAAGGGTTGGATCAAATCTTTAAGAATAATATTGAAGCAGCCATTCAGCGGTACTACGCACTCATCCGGCAAATGGTGCAGGACGACCCACCCGACATCGTGGGGCATCTAGATAAGATCAAAATACAGAGTGAAGATGGACAACTCTTCAATGAGCAATCAGACTGGTATCAACAGGCGGTTAGCGAAACGTTAGACGTTATTGCTGAGACCGGATTAATCATAGAAGTAAATACCCGAGGGATGTGCAAGCAACTGACTGACGAACCCTACCCAAGCTATTGGATTTTGCGGCAAATGCGTGGACGAGATATTCCAATAGTGCTCAGCTCAGATTCCCATCATCCCCGTGAAATAATGAGTCACTTTTCTGACGTAACCGAACAGCTATTAGCTATCGGCTACAACCAAGTACGAATACTGTATCAAAATCAGTGGCAAGACAAACCCTTAACGAAGAATGGAATAGAGATATGAGATGGGAAGATTGGAGGAGGGAAAGTAGAAAGCACAACTTCTAATCCACAATCCCAGGTGCAAAACCTGTAATCTACCAAACTTTTCAACTATAACACCTTAACACTACCGCACTAAACTACCTCTCTTATGCTCACTACCTGGCTTCAAAGAACTAACAAGTGGACATTTTCTATCTACGCCATTGTTGCCTCGTTTTGTACCTACTCCTGTATGTATGCTTTTCGTAAGCCATTTGCAGTGGCAACCTTCAGCGATCTCAGTTTCTGGGGAATAGATTATAAGATTTTGTTAATTACCGCGCAGGTACTCGGCTACACACTTTCCAAGTTCATTGGTATCAAAGTGGTTTCTGAGATGTCGGGTAGTCGTCGTGCATTAGGAATTATGGTGCTCATTGGGCTAGCTGGACTTGCTTTAGTAGGTTTTGCATTGGTACCAGCTCCTTATAATATTCTATTTCTGTTTCTGAATGGACTACCACTGGGTATGGTCTGGGGGCTAGTATTTAGCTATCTGGAGGGGCGGCAGACAACCGAGATTCTAGGGGCAGGGTTATCAATCAGTTTTATTTTCTCTTCAGGTTTTGTGAAAACGGTGGGTAAGTACGTAATGCTCAATTGGGGTGTGAACGAGTATTGGATGCCACTAATGACCGGGTTACTCTTTGCAGGTCCTTTGTTAGTATTCGTAGGAATGCTCCAGCAGATACCGCCTCCATCGGCTGAAGACGAACGTTTGCGTACCAAACGAGAACCTATGAAACGTACCCAACGACGACGGTTTCTTCACAGCTTCGCCGGAGGGATTACGCTCTTAGTATTGGCATATATCTTGCTGACCGCTTTTCGCGATTTCCGGGATAACTTTGCCGCTGAACTCTGGAATGCCCTAGGCTACGGCGACACTCCTGCTATCTTTACCCTTACTGAAGTACCCATCGCCCTCTGTGTTTTACTGGTCATGGGGCTGCTGATGTTTATTCAGGATAATCGACGAGCTTTGGCAACTTATCACATCTTAATTGCCCTAGGGTTTATTTTAGTAGGTAGCAGCACTTTTGCCTATGAGCAGGGGTGGTTAAATGCCCCAGTTTGGATGACCTTAGCTGGATTAGGGTTATATCTAGGTTACGTTCCCTTCAATAGTATCCTGTTTGATCGCTTACTGGCTACCTTTCGTTATGTAGGTACCGCAGGTTTTCTCATCTATGTAGCTGACTCTTTCGGTTATCTGGGAAGCATAGGGGTGCTATTTTACAAGAACTTTGGGCAAAGCGAAATCAGTTGGCTTCAGTTTTTTATCTCATCTAGCTATATCATAACCTTTTTGGGTAGTGGGCTAGTGCTCTTGGCTCTGCTTTATTTTCAACGTAAGCAAAGCAGTTGGCCGACTACAGTTTCTACCTCAAACATTAAACAATCTGTAGTTGCAGAAGGAGCTTAGCAGTAATTAGGGTCAGTGGTGAGTATCATCGTATTTATACCCTTTGTCAAAAAAATACTATCTTGCCGTATTACCAGCTCTAACCTTATTACTTATGATACGACGAGATTTTTTAAAAACTACCGCTGCTATCAGTGTAAGTGTTCCTTTTTTACCTTCCCACTTAATGACTACCAATAACCCTTACGTAGAACAAATAGGAGTACAACTTTATACCGTGCGTAATCAGATGGAGAAAGATCCTGCCGCTACGCTCAAGGCAATTAAGGAAGCCGGCTACGCTCAGATTGAAGGAGGCGATGTTCGGAGTTATAAAGAACTTACTCCCATGATGCAAGACTTGGGTTTGACATCTAGTAGCACCTTCTTTCCTTGGTCGTTTGTCACCGGACGGTGGGACTTAGTTGGGCAAGAAGCGCCTAAAGGTTATTCTTTTGAGCAGATGGTAGATGATGCCGTAAAGTGCAATTTCAAGTACTTGGTATTCGGTTACATGACCGAGGGTGAGCGAGAAACACTAGATGATTATCGTCGCATTGCCGAACAGCTTAATACTGCTGGTGAACTCTGTCAGAAGGCAGGTATTGACCTCTGTTACCACAATCACGCCTTTGAGTTTGAGCCGATAGACGGTCAAGTCCCCTACCGCATCTTTATGGAAGAATTTGATCCAGGTACTGTCTTTTTTGAACTAGATGTATTTTGGGCTAGCCTAGCCGGACACGATCCAATAGCATTGATGAAAGAGCTTCCGGGACGCATTAAACTGTTGCATCTGAAAGATAAGAAGCCGGGTACGCCTACCATGTTTGACCATAATGAAGTACCTCACGATGCTTTTCAAGAGTTAGGTGATGGAGTAGTGAACATTACCAAAGTTATGCAACTAGCTGAAGAGACCGGAGTAGAACAGTGTTTTGTAGAGCAGGATCAATCTCCCGATCCGGTGGCAAGTATTGGTCAGAGTATAGGCTATCTACGCGAGATAGAAGGGAAGATTTAGAATAACTTATCCTGGTAGTGTGCAGTGAGAGGCTGACTCAATCTATGTAATTTATGGAGCAGATAAGGCAGATAGTTGGGCAGATGATTCAGATTTCAGAAAAAGAAACGCAGGGCTTTCTAGATCGTTGCTTTATTAAGCGGTTTAAAAGGAAGGAGGTTTTAAGTCATCCCAGCCAAGTTCCGAATGAGATTTTCTTCATCAATCAAGGTATTGTTCGGGTGCTACTTACCGACCAGCAAGGTGCCGAGCATACTATTCATTTTGCTCTAGAGAATCAGTTTATTGCTGATTATTCCTGTTTTCTTCAGAGAAAACCTTCAATGTACACCTTACAGGCTTTAGAAGATACCGAGACGGTAGTTTTGCCTCGCTCGGCTATTGATTGGGGATACAAGAATCTGAAAGAAGGAGACAAGCTAGGGCGTTTAATTGCGGAGTTTTACTTTGTTTATCAGGATAATCGGATAAGAAATCAGTATACCCGTACCCCGAAAGAGCGGTACGATACTATCACTGAGGTCTTTGCTGATATTCATAACCGGGTGCCGCAGCATATGATTGCTTCTTATCTAGAAATCACTCCTATCCACCTGAGTCGCCTGAAAAAAGAGGATCGGGCGAAAGTATAAACATATGTTATCGTTTTGAAGGAGCAGTAGAGAATAACTTTGCTATAGTTCAAGTATCAATTATGGCAAGGAAAACATCTCTCTTTTTCATCATAGCTAGTTTTTTATCTTCCTGTTACTCACTCGAGAAATCGGTAGAGGCTAGCCTGCCTTACTCCGAGGAAATTAACTGGCCGGAGGTTTACAAGCCTACCAAAGCTAAATTCTTCGTACATAACGAAATCGAGATAGAAGCCCCGCCAGAAATGGTGTGGAATATTCTCATTCAGGCCGAAACCTGGCCAGAGTGGTACGAAGGAGCTAGTGATGTCAACGTACGAAATACTGAGAGTGGAATATTGACTAAGAACGCAGTGTTTGCTTGGCAGACGATGGGGTTGAATTTTACCCCGTCTATCAAAGAGTTTGCTCCGCCCTATGGGCTGAGTTCGGAGTCTGAAAAGAAAAGCATCAAGGGGTATCATGCCCGGCTCATCATTCCGACCGATATAGGCTGTAAACTTATTACCGACGAATCTCAATACGGCTTATTAACTTTTTTTGAGAAAACTTTTCAACCCAAAAAGCTGCAATGATTGCACGATGTCTGGTTAGCTGCTATCAAGGAGAGAGCTGAAAATAACAATTAGAAATATGCTAGAATTCGTTCAAGAGATCAGGCTGAGAAATGAGCCTTTGTTCTACTTTGGTCTACTGAATTTAGTAGCGGCTTTAGCGTTTTTAGTGCTCTCCAAAGGCACGGATACGCAGGTTTACAACGTGAGTGCCTGGTACAAACCCACCAAGTTTGCCCTCTCTACTACGATCCTTTCCTGGTCAATGGCGTGGTATTGTTATTACCTAAAGGGTTTCAATATCGCGCTGTTCAGTTGGTCGGTTATTATTCTCCTAGGCTTTGAGGTGGTATATATTGCTATTCAGGCCGGACGAGGACAGCTATCTCACTATAACACTAGCACACCTGGGTACGCTTTTTTATATTCACTAATGGCATTGGCAGCCACAGCAGTAACATTGTATGTTGCCTACGTTGGTGTATTATTTTTTCTGAGTAGATTTCCTGACTTACCTACTTATTATGTATGGGCTATTCGGCTGGGAATCATCATTTTCGTGATTTTTTCCCTCGAGGGTTTTGTAATGGGCTCCAGACTTACTCACACTATCGGTGGCTCAGACGGTGGGGAAGGCATTCCTTTCCTTAACTGGAGCTACACTTACGGTGACCCACGCATTGCTCATTTTATTGGTATGCATGCATTGCAAGTGCTACCTATTCTTGCCTTTTACGGTCTTAAAAGTACTAGAGCTACGTTATGGATGGCGGGTCTATATGGTTTGCTAGCACTATTCACGCTAGTACAGGCATTGAATGGTCAACCTCTGATTAGAACTCATAAAATGGATAAGCATGAAATTATCAAAAAGTGAAAAAAATAGATTACGGACTAAGTACGGTTCTTGGGCAGTAGTCACCGGTGCGTCTTCGGGCATTGGTCAAGAGCTAGCGATCCGCTTGGCTGAATCGGGTTTGAACCTGGTGATTCACGGTCGCGATTCGCAGAGGCTTAGCAAGCTTCAACAAAAATTATCTTCCCAGTACGGAGTAGAGATCAATACAGTAGCAGTTGACTTGTCTGAATCTACGGGAATCGATCAGGTAATTGCGATGGCTCAGGGTTTAGACGTCGGACTGCTGATAGCTTCGGCTGGTTTTGGTACTTCAGGTCTGATGCTTAATAATTCTATTCACGAAGAAACCAATATGCTGCGGGTAAACTGCGAATCATTGTTAGTGCTGACCCATCACTTCAGCCAGTATTTTGCCCAACAGAAAAGAGGTGGCATCATTCTAATGAGTTCTATAGTTGGCTTTCAAGGCGTACCCTTTGCTGCCAACTATGCTGCAACTAAAGCCTACGTACAATCATTAGCCGAAGCATTAGCATTAGAGTTGAAACCCTACGGCGTAGACGTACTAGCAGCGGCACCTGGTCCAGTAACCAGTGGGTTTGGCAAACGTGCTAACATGAAAATGGATATGACCTTAACTCCGGCTCAGATTGGTGTACCTATTCTTAAGGCATTGGGCAGAAAAGATACGGTTTTGCCGGGGTTTCTTACTAAATTCCTGGTCTATTCATTGCGTACTGTTCCTAGGTGGGGTAAAGTCAGAATTATGAAACAGGTAATGGGAGGGATGACCCAGCGTGGAATGACTAAGTATCGGACATAGTCTCGTAAAAATAAAAGACCAGCACACCAAGGATGCACTGGTCAGATTAGTAAGCAAAAGTATTAACGTAACTATTATCCAGGATTATTTTACCATACTTACCGGCATGAACTGCTCTCTTCGGTGGCTGTTCCATTGCTGAAGGGTTTGTGCTTCACTAGGCGAGAGCCGGGCTAGCGCTTTGCGGTATTCCCGTTCGTACAACTCTCGGCTAAAGCTCACCTTCTCCAGAATGAGCTTAGTGTAAGCTAACATGCTCGGTTTCATAGGCTTTAATTTTTAGGTTATATCTTATCTAAAGTAAAAATGGTCGCCGAAAAGGCATATTCCACCGACGTATTCGTCCAACTGACATATCTGCCAAGCGGTTTATTTGTCGATATCGGGGTACATTTGCCGGAGGGGCATTTTGAAGCTTTTCCTCAGACTTATGCGACTTTGTAACGACCTCTCTCAAAAATAGTATCATGATAGTTATTATTTAGTAATTAATAGTAATACTATCATATACGGAAGCTAATATACAAAGTTTGGAATTTAAACACTAATTTTAGAAAATGTTTTTCAGGTAGTATTTTTACTGAATGATTACCTATCGAGAAGCAAGTAAAGACGAAGCCAAAATTATTGCCCAGTTGCACACTAAAAGCTGGCAGCAACATTATCGGGGCATTCTTCATGACACTTATCTTGACCAGAATGTGTACGCTGATCGATTACAAGTATGGCAGCAACGTTTTCAGCACCCAAAGGAGACTCAGCATATTATAGTAGCTACCGATGCCGAAGAAGTTTGTGGTTTTGCCTGCACTTACGCTAAAGATGACAATCAATACGGTGCTTTGCTGGATAATTTGCATGTATTGCCCAATTGGCAGGGTCGAAGCGTAGGTCGGAAGCTGATGCAGCTTACTGCTCAATGGGTACATCAGTACAATACTACCTCTGGTTTGTATTTGTGGGTGTACGAAGAAAATATTCCAGCCCGCGCTTTCTACGAGCGAATGGGGGGTACCGTAGCCGAAAAATCTATCGTAGAGAATCCTGGTGGAGGCACTGCTTCAGTATTACGGATTATCTGGCCCGACCCTTCGGTGATACTACCCTCTGAATAGGTAAAGTGTGCAGGGTTCAGGTATAGACAACCTTTTACCTTCCACCCTTTACCCTTCAGAGTTCCACTCCCGGTAAAACTGTGCTAAGAAGTGCTCCATAAACCGATGACGTTCTTCAGCCAACTGCTTTCCAGTTTCCGTATTCATCCGATCTTTTAGTAGCAATAGCTTTTCGTAAAAGTGATTGATGGTGGGCGATTTGCTGCTTTTATATTCTTCCTTACTCATGCTGAGGTTGGGAGGTACATCAGGGTCGTAGAGCAGGCGGTTACGAAACCCTCCGTAATGAAAAGTTCGGGCTATACCAATAGCACCTAAGGCATCCAGGCGGTCAGCATCTTGCACTACGGCTAACTCAGGGGAATGAAAACCTTGCTCGAAGTTACCGCCTTTAAACGAAATATGCCGAACGATATTAGTAACATGCTCAACTACACTTTTATCAATTTGCTGACTTTCCAAAAATTGCTGAGCAGTGCGAGGTCCTATCTCTTCATCGCCCCCGTGAAATTTGGCATCAGCAATATCGTGTAGTAATGCAGCCAGTTCTACTACTAACTCGTCTACCTTCTCTTGTTGGGCAATTTGCAAAGTATTTTGCCAAACTCGGTAAGTGTGCCACCAGTCGTGCCCAGCTTCAGCCTCGGTTAGGGTAGCTTGCACAAAATTGACCGTTTTCTGAATAATGGACTGGGAAAATGTTACCATAAATGAGAAGTTCAGTAGCTAAGGTAGCGAACATTTTTACGAAGAAATGAGACATTTCACAACGTTTTTACTAAATTGATTAGAAGGACATCTTTTACTCATCTTTTTTAATTTCACGTGCCATGAATTTACACGATGTACTCATCAAAGAAGACCAAAAACGGCAGGGAGTAGTGAACGATCCCGCCCGGGAAGCCCAAGTACTGCTACAAGAGCAGGGAATGCAAGAAGAAAGAGCCATTCGGCAGCTAGGATTAAGCCGGAGTTTACACCAGGTGCATGATCCTAAGCAACGCTGGTTGAGGCATTGGTTACTCAATAAGGAATTTGATGGTGAAGTATATCATGTGGATGATATTAAGAAGGTATGCGTCAACTATCGGATGCGGATGTTGCCTAGCCGTTTATACCACGGACCTATTGATCCTGAGTTTGGTGTGAAGCTAAATCGTTTCCAGCAGGAGCATCGTCTTAGCCAAGAAGACCTGGAGTACGATTTTTATATTGTGGCTCCCGCCGAAACGTTTGATCTTGAGCAACGGCAACGTCCACTTATTGATCCATTGTTACTGTATAAAGTAGATCAGCAGCACTACAAACTGGTGCATCAGTGGGGGGGGGATCTACATCCGTTACGGTACCTCCAATCTTGGCGACATCGTAACCTTACAAATATGACTATCTACTGGACAGTGGTAACATTTCTAGTGACCATGCTCATGTTTGGCTTTTTAGCTGAATCTATGGCCAATGCATTTACTATTGCTTCGGTATTCACTTTTCTGGTAGGTTGGGGTTTTTATTCAACCTTACGTGATAATCTGGAAGAACAAAAACATCGATTTAGTAATTACAATTGGAACCAAAGCTGGACGTTCTGAAAGTTTTCAGTTTTGAGTTCAAAGTGCGTGAACTTAACGCAAAATCAAGAACTCAAAACCTCTAATTTGTTAAGTAAGCAAAAGTATTAAGGCTACTCCCGTAGTAGTTTAAGGCGGATTTTCCGCCTTTTTTCATTCGATAGCTTTTGGAAGGCTATTTCTAAACAAAAGACTGGGTTTCTTGGTACAAAGAAGTAAAGACAATGCTATGAAAGATAAGATTTGTGTGATTACCGGAGCTAACTCTGGTATTGGAAAAATTACGGCTCGGGAATTAGCCAAGCAAGGTTCCCACGTGGTAATGCTATGCCGTAATGAAGAGAAAGCTGAACAAGCGAAAGAAGAGATTCTACGGATCTGTGGTCACAGTCGAGTCGATATTATACTGGCTGATCTAGCTTCCATTGAGCAAATACGTTCAGCCGCTGAACGTGTTAATAAGGAGTACCCTAAGATTGATGTGCTAGTCAATAATGCGGGATTGATGACCGATAATAAGCGAAACACAACTGAAGATGGCTTCGAGATGACGTTTGGGGTGAATCATTTGGCTCCTTTCTTACTGACCCAACTATTGCTAGATAAAATAGTAGCCAGTGAACAAGGGAATATTATCAATGTATCTTCGGAAGCCCACCGTTTTGCCAGTTTTGATTTGACTGATTTGCAGTACGAAAAGCGAAAGTACAATGGCCTAAAAGTCTACTGTTCTTCTAAGCTATGTAATATTCTATTTACTCGCGAGCTAGGTAAACGTTTACCTAAGCATGTAGTCACAAATGCTCTCCACCCCGGTGCAGTAGCCAGTAATTTTGGCTCTGGTGTATCCAGTTTCTTTGGTATCGTCTTCAAACTTGCTAAGCCTTTTATGATTAGTGCCGAAGAGGGAGCAGAGACCAGTATTTACCTTGCTACTAGCGATGAGGGTTGGACAGCTAGTGGAAAATACTTTAAGGAGAAAAAAGCAGTGAAACCTAATAAGGATGCTAGTAGTGATTATAACGCCCAGCGATTGTGGGAAGTGAGTGAAGAGTTGCTACAAGTAGAGTTTTTACCCAAGAAATCGGCGTCCTCAGCCTAGTCAATCCGATAAACATCTTACCGAACGCCTCCGTAAACGGTATTGTTGTATCTTTGCAGAATCAATGAGAGAGTGATAGAATGAGTGAATATTGTTTTATCAGTTATTCATTCTCTCATTTACTTAAACTGACCTAATGTATGAAAATATACGATGTGCTTATTGTCGGAGCCGGGCCCTGCGGATTATCGTGCGGAATTGAAGCCCAACGACAAGGATTGACTTACGCAGTGTTGGATAAAGGAAGTATTACTGAATCGATCCGGCGCTACCCAGTAGACATGACCTTTTTTTCCAGTGCGGATAATATTGCTATTGGTGATGTACCCTTTACTTCTTTGAATTTGCGTCCGAGTCGGGTGGAAGCTCTTAAGTACTACCGTAAGGTGGTAGATCACTTTCAATTGAATGTACATATCTTCACTGAGGTAGAAAATATTGAGCAAAGTGAAGGACTGTTTGTGCTGCAAACGAATCAGGGCACTTATCGGACGAAGAAAATAGTATTGGCAATTGGCTACTACGATATTCCGCGTGAACTAGGAGTCCCGGGTGAAGAGTTGTCGCATGTGATTCATTATTACGATGAGCCTTATCGTTACACAGGTACGAATGCGGTGGTAGTCGGAGGAGCTAACTCAGCGGTAGAAACTGCGCTGGACTTATACCGCAATGGAGTAAACGTAACGCTAGTCCATATTTTTGAAGGAATTGACAAAACCGCCAAGTACTGGATCGTCCCTGACTTAGAAAACCGAATTAAGAAAGGTGAAGTGCAATCGTACTTCAACAGTGAAGTGACGGAAATCACGGAAAAAGAAGTAAAGATAAAGAACCTTCAAACTGGAGAAACCCAGTCCCTGCCCGCTGATTTTGTCTTTCTCATGATTGGTTACCATCCCGATGCTAAGTTTTTACGAAAAGTAGGCATCCGCCTGAACGGAGAAATGCTGATTCCTGAAATCAATTCGGATACTTTTGAAAGTAATGTTCCGGGCATATACCTAGGTGGCTCAGTGATTGGCGGTGAAGAAACCAAAAAAATCTTCATCGAAAACGGTAAGTTGCACGCCCGGCCTATCATGCAAGACATCAAGCAGAAGTTGTCTGAGCGCATGGCTTCTAATGCCTAACTTAGTGTTGTTTTATTCAGGCGACTGTTGCGCAGTGTTAAAGTGTTAATATATTCAAGTACGATTGAGTATTTCTGAACACCTGCTACGGTGCGACTTCTACTGTGCTAAAAGGCGAAAGGTTTACCGGAGGAATACTTGCTCCGAAGTTCTCATTAATTACTCGAATTACTTCATTTGCTACAATTGCGTGACCCTTAGGGTTGGGGTGAATGCCATCGGTAGAAATGATGCCGTTGGGAGAGAAATCAGGTTGATAGTTAACACCGTCTAGTATTAGACCTCTGGTGCCATCAGCAGCAGAAATAGCATCTGCGCTCATCCCTAATAATGTAGCTTGTTCAGGAGTCAACCCCGCTATATCCGCAAATATTGGATTGATATCCAGCAGTGCGATTCTTCCGCCAGTGCTAGCGACAATTTGAGCAATAATAGCATTGAAGGTAGCCAGGCGGGTATTGGCCGTAATTTGTTCGTTCAGGGTCAGCACAAATTCATCGGTAGCTGGGTCTTGTAAACCATAAGGACCATTACCAAAATCCTGACCCAAGCGGGGAGCAATTGAAAATAGTAGTAGATCGTTAGCGATAGTCTGACGTAGTTTGGGAAGCGTGTTCGTATCTCCGTCAGTATTCACAATAATTGTTACTTCGCTCAAATCTTCATCAATCATTACAATGGGATTGCCCTCCCCGGCTGAGAATGCGATCTTCCGTTGAGCTGCTTCTTCTGCCGTAATTACTTGCTGGGTTACAGCGGCATCTAAACCGCCGTTGTATTGCTGATAGGCAGCGTTTAATGCATCAGCCGTTGCTTGGTCAAGCGGAAGCGGATTGAAGGCTACCGTCCGGTAAAATGGTAGTAGTGTAACCGGAGGAATAGTAATTGCGACTCCCTGAGCATCAGGAACTGCAAGCATCGCATTAATAACTGCGGTATAAGCTGCGGTGAAGTTATTAGTATTTGTAAGGGTGCTAGGGTTAGTAAGTTGAGCGGCGGGGTCAATTTCCCCGTCGGGAGCTGAGCCTCCTGAGTTAGCCCACGCTAGAACATCATTTCCTCCTAGCCAGACAGTGAAGAATGAACCTTGTGCTGCTGCTGCCTGCTGAACGAGCGAGTTGGCAGAGGAAGCCGCAATACGGGCGAAAAACGGGTTGAATTGGCTGTAACCAGGAGTAACAGCATCGATTACCCGCATACCGGGAATACCGAAATTATTAAGTTGGCTAATATCACCAGAGTATGGTTCAATCGGCTCACCTACGGTAGGCACTGGGCCAGGAATGCTTAGATCAAGTAGAAAACGACCCAGAACGGCATCGGGTGATTGAACCGAAACGTTCAAGCCATTGTCAGAATTGATGTCTGGTTGATTGAATGTACCTCCACCAACACCTTCAATCTGAAATTGCTGGGCGAGAATGTTAGGAAATGCATTTTGCTGGCCTTTGGTATACAAAGCAGCATCCATTAGCCCGGCGGTAAGTGAGTTACCTACTGCTACGTATTTGCTAAAATCGGCTGAACCCGGATTGCCACTAAGCTCTACGTTAGGGGCTGGGTTATTCTCTAATCGCTCTTCAATTAGTTCATCTTCGGTATTACAGGCAAAGAGGCTGATAAGTAGGCTGAAGCTTCCTACTAGAAAGTATCGTTTATTTATCATGATCTTAGTTTAAGAATTCGTCAAAGGTGATGGAAACGTAGTAGATAGCTCCCATGCGAGGGTTGCCAAAAGAAGTAGTGTATCGTTCATTAAGAACATTAGAGCCACCAAGTTTTATAATTGACTTGAGTGAAGGCAATTTGTAGCTCACTTGGGCATCTAGCGTTTGAAAAGCTGGAATTATCCCCTGACCAAAGGATGATTCCCAAAGAAATGCATCCTGCCACCGCCAAACTAAATTAAACCCTAAATTATCGGTAAGCTTTCGGTTAGCAAACCGGATGTTGTAGCGCCACTCCGGAGTATTGTATTGCGCTTGGAAGCCTTGTTCAATAAGATCGTCTTGGTCTAAAAGCTGGTTAAAAGCAACATTGCCTCCTAGTGTATACCCTTTGTCTAGCGAATAATCCAAGCCTACAGCAAATCCGTGGGCATCCACTGTTCCATCAGTATTAATATCGAATCCGAAGCGTTGAGTAGCCACCGTTTGCTGTACAATTCCTTCGGGGTTACCTGGCCCTTCGTAGGGAGGTAAACCATTACTAGTCACAGTTTGAGTGAAGTCAACCTCAGCAATAAAATCGCGGTAAGAGCTGTAATAGTAGTAAGCGTCAATAAGCAGCTTATTGTTAATCAACCCTTTATAACCTATTTCATAGGTGTTAACTTTTTCAGTATCAAACTCTTCAAATTCTATTGGGTCTAGTAAGGCTACTGAGGCAGCTACATCGCCAGTAGCAGCAAAATTAGCCTGAGCCGCTTGTACACTCGGCGTGGAGTATACTTGATTACTCTCAAAATTATACCGATCCACCAAAACCGAGTTGCTTCCAATCAGGCGGCGAGTAACTACGTCAAGATCAATGAACTGATCTTGCGTGGTAGGAATACGGAAGCCTCGCTGAAATGAAGCCCGCACATTGTGTCCTTTGGCCACTTTGAATACACCGGATAGTCGGGGAGAGAACTGCCCTTCGAAATACTCGTTTTTGTCGTAGCGCACCGAGCCGCTTAGATCAAGCTTATCATCGGCGAGCGATTTGGAAAGTTGTACGTAAGCTCCCCATTCATTAATATCAAATTCTTCCCCATTATCTTGCAGCGCAAACAAGGTTCCGCCCGAAGATAGGTCGTAGCGGCGGTAATTAGCACCCACTACCACTTCGGCGAAATCAATCTTATCAGAAAAATTGTACATACCTTCAAAGTGGGTCAGACTGGTTTCATCTAAAAATTTAGCTCCACCTTCTGAGATAGGTACTTGGCGTAGTGAATCGAATAGTTGTTGATACGTGCCATTGGTTAAATTATTAGCCCGTATGCCATCACTTATTGTTCGGGCGGCGCCGTGAGCTTCTTCTACCGAAGCTCCACCTAGTCGTGCTCCAGCAAATGTACCAATATAAGCGGGAATGGTGGTTTGTATATTAATGAGAGAGGCCAGTGTATTAGCGGCGTAGCTGTCGCCAGAATTTTCTTGGGTACGATACCCGCGTAAGAAGAAATTATCGCCTCGTAGCTCGGCTTTAGCGGTCCAGATTGATAAGCCATCTAGCACAAATCGGTCATTGGCCGTATACACAGTGCTTCCTGAGCCGTGGTTAAATTGAACAAGAGCTTCTAGCTCGTCGCTGACGCGGTAGTGCAATGCTGCGCCTAGTTTTAAACTTTCGGTGGTGTTACCTACAAATTCAGATTCGGTATAACCGGTTGGTGTGAAATTTCCACTTTCGTCGAGTGGAAGTAAAGCCTCAGCCCCAGTCCCTTGCCCAAGCACTCCTACGTTTAGTAGTGGATCGCCGTAGACATTTACTCCGTCGTACGTTCGTCGTCCGGCTCGGTTATTGGGATCAATATTCTCGTCGCTACGTTCCACAATATCACTTTGATCCCGAAAATCTACTCCGCGAAAGTCGGCTGCTTGTATGTATTCGGCGTTAATTTTAAAAGCAAATTTGTTATTAAATGCTTTGGCGTAGCGTAAACCAAAATTATAGTAAGGTGATGGATCATCGTCTTCCCCATCAATATGGTTCACACCAAGCTTGACGGTGGCACTCAATCCCTGATAATCAAACGGACTTTTACTTCGCATAAGAATGATACCGTTGATAGCGTTCGGTCCGTATAAAGCGGAAGCTGCTCCCGGAAGTAATTCTACACTTTCCAGATCCAGCTCAGGAATACCGACCACATTACCTACTGGAAAATTTAGGCCAGGGGCTTGATTATCGATTCCATCAATTAATTGAACTGTTCGGGTATTTCCGTTGGCACCAAATCCTCGGACGTTCACGGTTTTAATAATAAGGCCCTGGGCACTGACATCAATTCCCTTCAGGTTAGCAATCTGATCATAGAAGTTAGGAGCAGCGGATGACTGTACATCGCGAATGTCCATTTTTTCAATAGAAACTGGGGATTCTAGAATGGATTCCTCTACCCGGGAGGCCGATACCACTACTTCTTGCCCTAGTATTGTTTGTTCATTTAGCGAAATTGATAAATCGCTAGTAGATTGGGTAATCTCTACCTCTTGGGTTTCGTAACCCACGCTAGAAATTACGAGAGTAAACGGAGGAGCATTGTTAACCGTAAGGGAAAAGTTTCCGTCGGTATCGACAACGGTTCCTACTACTTTCCCTTTTACCAGGATGTTTACTCCTACTAAAGGTTCGTTATTACCACCATCTAACACCTGGCCACTAACCGTAGTGGACTGCGCGAATATTGAAGTATTGGAAAATAGGAGGGCAAGCAAGAGAATACTTGCTAAGTATAGATTTTGTCTCATTGTCAGGCAATTGTTAAAAACTTACCAATAGTAATGGTAAATAACTTCTTCGAATTAAAAATTTCCCAAAGATAGAAATTTTTTGAATTTAGTATGCATGCATAAGAAAAAATACTTGGACGAGCCAAATGCATCTAAAAATTATATTTGCCAGGGATCAAGATTGACCTAGCTTTTACTTAACCAACAAGAAAGATGTAGGTTTAGGAAGAGACATAAAAAAACCTGTCCGACAAACGAACAGGCTTAAATAAATCGGGTGGCGAAAGGCTATTGAGCCGTCATATCTACCGAGCGTTGAATAAAGCTGGTAAGATCAGCTCCGGTGAGCATGTTCTGCGATAGTTTTGCTAAATCTATAGCTTGTTTCGCTAATTGGTCTTTTGTACCCTCATCACTTTCTTCCAGAATTTTTTTGGTAAGCGGATGATTTGCGTTTACCGCTACACTGTACTGATCGGGCATCTGCCCCATCATGGCGAAACCTCCGCCTCCGGTGGCTGCCATATCTTTCATGCGGCGCATAAATTCGGGTAGTGTAATCGTCACCGGCATTTCATCGGGAGAAAGTGATTCTACCGAAACGGTCATGCTTTTGCTGTCCAGCACTTTTTCGTAAACTTCCTTCACTGTGTCTTTCTCTTTATCGGAAAGTACGCTTTCTATTTTCTCATCTTTTTCTACCAGCTTATCGGCAATATCGGCATCCACTCGCTTGAGGCTGGTTTTTTCCAACTTCTGCTCCAGCATATTGATAAAGTGGCTGTCAATGGGGCCATCAAGCTGAAGCACATCGTAGGAACGCTTTTTAGCCGACTGAATGAAAGTGTCTTGCTTTCCCGCATCACTTGTATACAGGTACACCAGTGAGTCGTTCTTATCAGTCTGATTAGGAGCTACCTTCTCGCGGTACTCGTCAAAAGTGAAGTACTCGCCATCAGTGTTCTTGAACAATGCAAATTTTAGGGCTTTTTCGTAGAATTTATCTTCGGAAATCATTCCGTACTTCACGAACAAGCCAATATTATCAAACTTCTCTTCGTAAGCTTTACGGTCTTTCTTAAAGAGTTCGTTCAGCTTGTCCGCTACCTTCTTAGTAATGTGAGCATTGATTTTCTTTACGTTACTATCTGACTGCAAGTAGCTACGCGAAACGTTGAGTGGAATGTCCGGTGAATCGATAATTCCGTGCAGCAGCATCAAGAACTCCGGCACTACGTCCTTCACTTCATCGGTAATGAATACCTGACGGGAGTACAATTGAATCTTGTTGCGATTCATCTCCAGATCGTTCTTAATCTTGGGAAAGTAAAGAACGCCAGTGAGATTAAAGGGGTAATCAACGTTGAGATGAATCCAAAAGAGCGGATCTTCGGAGAACGGATACAGTTCTTTGTAAAAATTGAGGTAATCTTCATCCTTTAAGTCGGAAGGTGATTTGGTCCAGATTGGGCTGGGGTTGTTGACTACTTTTTCGTCAAACTCAACTTCAATCGGCAAGAATTTGCAGTATTTATCCAGAATTCCCTGAACCCGAGCCTTTTCTAAAAATTCTTCAGAATCTTCGTTCAGGTAAAGAACCACATCGGTTCCCCGGTTTTTCCGAACGGCTGACGTAATTTCAAACTCAGTGCTTCCGTCGCAAGTCCACTGTACAGCTTCACTACCTTCCTGGTGTGATTTAGTGATTAGATCTACTTTATCGGCTACCATGAAGGAAGAGTAGAATCCTAAGCCAAAGTTTCCGATAATCTGGTTTTCTTCACCTTTATCTTTGTACTTTTCTACAAACTCAGTAGCTCCGGAGAAAGCAATCTGGTTAATATACTTCTTTACCTCCTCATCGGTCATCCCGATACCACTATCACTGACGGTAAGGGTTTTTAATTTTTCGTTGATAGTGATCTTTACCTTCAGGTCACCAAGTTCTTCTTTGTATTCACCAATGGCTGCCAAGCGCTTGATTTTCTGTGTAGCATCCACGGCATTGGAGACAAGTTCTCGCAAGAAAATTTCATGATCAGAATACAGAAATTTTTTGATGATTGGGAAGATGTTCTCGGTGTTGATCGAGATGGTTCCTTTTTCTTCTACCATAATATGTTAAGGTTTTTGAGTATACAGATCTTTGCTGAAACTCATCCCAAAATGCATTCCAATGGGCAAAAATGTGACACTTTGTCAGAGAATATGTATGAGCGTGTTATGATGTTAAAGTGTTATAATATTTGGGTACAGTTCTGAAAAAGTATTCTTCGGTTTGTTTTGCCCTATAGAGCGACTTTTAGTCCTACCGCTAATCCCGGCCATAATTCGTGGGTTCGGCGATCACCGGCTTCATTAAAAGAGCGACTAAGGTTTCCCGGAGCAAGCGTTTGACCATCATTGCTGTAAAAATAGTTGGCATCCAGTGTAGCGAACAGATAAGTAGATTTATTTTTATAGAACAAGCGTGACCCAATAGTTAATCCAATTTCTGAGAGCAAATTTATCCTATGCTCAGCTTCAGCAAAATCAACGTAGGATGTTCCGAAGCCTAGACTCACGAAGTAGAACTCACCGGTAATGTTGGGGGCATAATTATAAAACTGTTTTTGCCAGTTCCAGCCGTAGGCGCGATACGTGCTCTCGGAGAAATGAGACTGTCGGTACATAATCTGATTCATAATGCGCTTCAAACTTCTAGCGGGTAACAATCCAGCGTTTTTGATATTCCCGGTGCTGATTGAAAAATTCATCAGAAAGGTTTCGTCGACGAAAGTTTCCACTGAGGCACTGCTGCCAAAATTCAGTAGACCGAACGGAGTACTATCGGGCTTGCCCTTCTTGTGTGGGGTTTTGTATACGTTAATAAGACCGATGTTTGTACCCTGATTATCGCCGGACACGTTAATCAATCCGATTTGTAAACCGTTCATGACCCCGCTAAAATTTACTAAGCCCAACTGCACTCCGGTAGATGCACCCTCTTGCACCGAATTCTTTCCTTCTATTGTTTTCGCCCGGTTGACTAACCCTACTTGAAATCCACTAAGTTCTCGGAAGGTATAGTTGTATGGAGCAATCTGGGCGCCCATCGTTGATCCTTTAGCAATATTTACTAAGCTCCCTAATTGAACCCCGAGCAGTAGCCCGCCGGAATAGTTGAGTAACCCGCCTAATTGTGCTCCGGTCATAGATTTCTTAGCAATGTTAGCTCCCAAAGCCATTTGTCCACCGCTTGCTCTTCCGCGAACATAATTCATTAAGCTGGTGAACTGAATTCCGTTCAGAAAGGGAGTATCCCCTTCCTTTTCCGCTTTAAGAATTGCTTTGGGCGATAAGCCTCGGTAATAATCTACTCCAACAATATTGGCCAGTCCAGCTAACTGGATTCCGTTGGCTTGCTCTATCGTGGCGGATGATATTCCGCTGAGTTGAAACCAGTAGTTACCTCGCTGGTACCCAGATAAAATATTGAAGGTGAGATAGGAGTAGTGATTGGATGGATCAAGGCCAACAGAACTCAAGCCCGGAACTAATGTCAGGTTCACGGTGGAAGTAGAATGCATAGTTTGCTGACTGTAGCAAACCGCTGAGTATTTTATTACGATAAGCAAGAGACAAAGTAGAAACCGATAGGGCATAGCGGGTGCAGATTAGCTTACTCATTTACCATTTCTACCATCTTGATCAGCATCACAAATACAGCGAACGGCAAACCGCCTCATGTTTTTTGGTTTGTCCAGCACATGGTGCCCGTGCGAGTGCATAATTATTTCGTTAGGTTGTATATGAACGTGCGGTTGGGGAGTGTTCGATACATCGTGGATGATCCACACCGTTGTGTATTCAGAAGGCTTCCATTTGTTACCTTCCACCCAGCCGGTGGCGGCCATATCTAAAAATGTAGAATCATCCATTAGCGATAAGTTGACAATCCACTCACTGTCTAGCAGTAAATCCTTGTATAAATTCTGCTGGTTCGTCACGTACTTCACTGAGTCGGATAAGCCATAGTAACGCTCAATCTCTTTAATGGCTGCTCGGTACTCAAGCCAGGTAGGAACGCGCCAGCCTTCAGGGCAAATATTCACCAGATCGGTAGGGTAGTAGTAGTTCCCGTACTGACAGGCTTCTGAGTTAGGGTTTTCACTGCACCAACTGGTAGGAGTTTTGTACCGAATATTCTCTTTGAACCAGTGATAGTCCGCTATTTCAACTATTTCGTATTCGCTGCCATCTCGGGCGTCTGTAAATGTGTGCTGTCCATATACCGAAAGGTGAGCAGATAGCAGGAGAAATGCAACGAAAGCTTGGTTGTTGTGTAGTATGTTCTTTTTCCCTCTACGCTGAATTCTTCCCACAGTCATAGATAACGTTATTAGTAGCTAATAAACAAACAACGAAAACTATTCCCCCCTTATTAGATCGTAAAGTGATTTAAAGTTGTGATGAGAGAGGCTTTATCAGAGATGGTTAGAGTGCTAGAGTGTTCATTAGTAGTTTTGAACACCTGAACACCTGAACACCTGAACACCTGAACACCTGAACACTACCTCAATCGGTCAGCCGAGCGAACCAGCATTTCATCACGGCGGATAAATCGATTGGCTAAGAGGTTTAGCACCATGGCGACAGCGGGTAAGTACAATCCAAATTCATAGTCGCCTTGTATTGTGTTGGCAGATAGTTCTTCACCTTCAAAGCTAAAGTAGACAATAGCTGCCAGTGACCCACCAATGAGTAGCGAATTAAGTAGTCCCAGCTTGATCTGTAGCAATCGGTTATTGTAACGGAAAATCTCAAAAAATGCCGTAGCCATCGCTAAGGTAGCGAGCACCGCAATAGGCCACGCACTCTGAGCAACTACCGCTTCTCCGGCTTCGTCAGTCATAGAGACTGACTCAATGGCGTAGGCATCCAATACCAGCACCTTTTGTTGCTCGGTAATGGTTTCTTCCCAGATATTAACCAACAGCAATAACCCCATACAAATAGCCACCCCTAAAAGAAATAATGACTGAACTCGTTGTAACATAGTAGAGTATCTTTTTTAAAAAATCTACGTATATAATTAGTTTAAATTGGGCGCAAAGTTATTAATAATTACGATAACATTACCGACCTAGATTAGTTAAACAAGGTACAATACTACCATATAATTGAACATAATTATGGCAGACAATAATAAAGAGCTTCAAAATACTGATGATCAAGAAGTTAAATCAGAGGAGGCAACAGAAAGTTCTACCGAAACCCGACGTAACCGATACTCTGAATCAGAGAAAATCGATATTTTCGATAATGAGTTTTTGCCTCAGATAGACTCCATGTACAACTTTGCCTACCGCCTTACCTTTGATGAAGATGATGCCAAAGATTTAGTGCAGGAGACCTATTTAAAAGCATTTCGCTTTATTGATTCATTTCAGCGAGGAACTAATGCCAAAGCGTGGCTGTTCCGCATACTGAAGAACAGCTTCATTAATGACTTCAGAAAGAAAAGTAAAGAGCCCTCGAAGGTCGACTATCAAGAGGTAGAGACCTACTACAATTCGGAAGATGTTGACGCTAGTATCACTACCGACCTTCGGGTAGAAGCCGTTCAAGATATGATTGGGGATGAAGTCTCCAATGCCCTTAATTCTTTAGCAGTCGATTTCCGAACTGTAATCATCTTGTGTGATTTGGAAGGATTTACTTACGAAGAAATGGCTAAAATTCTGGATATTCCGATTGGTACTGTCCGCTCGCGTTTGCACCGTGCCCGTAATCTTCTCAAAGATAAACTGAGATCTTACGCTGAGTCAATGGGCTACCAAGAGTAAGTATTTTTTGACTACGATAATGTTAATAGTAAGCAACTTTTTAATTCTCTGATTTAACGCTATACGCCTATGTTACCCAAGGATTCCCCCCAGTACTCGCGGTGTATGGAGCTACTTCCGTTAGTGTTAGACAGTCAGGCTTCTACGGAAGATACTGATTTCTTTCATAAGTACGCGGTTAACTGGCCCGAAGTACTAGATTGTTATGAACGAGAAAAAGCCTTTCGTGATGCCCTGAAAGCCAAGCTCGACCGTTTTGTAGCCCCACAAGATCTTCGTCATATCATTCGCGAGCACGTGAATCCACAAAATATATCATAAATGCCGCCTTTTCACGGCAAAGCCATTATCTTTTCTGCACCTTCTGGGGCAGGAAAGACAACACTGGTTCAACACCTTCTGGCTACTAATCCAAACCTTTCATTTTCAATTTCGGCGACTACTCGCTCTCCTCGGGGCAACGAGACTCATAAGCAAGACTACTATTTCTTCACTGCTGATGAGTTTCGCCAAAAATTGCAAGAAGATGCTTTTATTGAGTGGGAAGAAGTCTACTCAGATCGGTACTACGGTACGCTGAAGTCAGAGATAGAGAGAATCTGGGCGCAACAGAAAAACGTAATTTTTGATGTAGACGTGAAGGGTGGAATAAATCTGAAAAATCACTTCGGTGATCGCGCTCTAGCTATTTTTGTGCGCCCTCCCTCTCGTGATAAACTTCAAGAGCGACTTCTGGCGCGTAATACCGATTCTTCTCAAAGTATTCAGCATCGTCTAGATAAAGCTGAATACGAACTAGAGTTTGAGAAATTTTTTGACGTTACCGTAGTGAATGATGACTTGGCAGAAGCCAAGCAACAGGTACAGCAATTATATCGAGCCTTCACCACTTCGCCTTAATTTTGTGTTTCAATAAATTACTGTTCATCTTGCAGCATTAACCTCGTTAATGTATTGGTATGGTTTTGTCTATGACTGGCTACGGAAAATCTAAAATCTCAAATGAGATAGCCGATGTTACCGCTGAAGTAAAAACACTGAATTCCAAGTATCTCGATGCCAGCATCAAGCTGCCCCGAATGCTAAGTAGCTACGAACTAGAGGTACGGACTATGGTATCGGATAAACTGAAGCGAGGCAAAGTAAATTTGGTAGTAGAGATAGCGGAGAAAAAAGCGGCGATGAGCGGGAATCAGATTAATGAAGATTTACTAAAAACTTATTTCCGAACATACCAAAAAGTAGCTATCGAACTAGGTGAAGCTCCCGGTGATTTGTTTCGTTTAGCGGCTCAATCGCCCGATGTCATTCAGTCGGTGAATGCAGAGCAAGTAGACCCTCAACTTTGGGCATCTGTGCAAACTTGTATTAATGAAGCACTGGATCGGTGTACCTCCTTCCGACAGCAGGAAGGAGAAGCCCTAGAAAAAGACTTTAAGGGAAGGGTGCAACAGATTGCGACCACTTTGGAGGTAGTGAAGAAAGAAGTTCCCCAGCGCAATACGCATTTGCGGGAGCGTATTCGATCTCAACTTCAAGAGTTCTCTTTAGAAAATGTAGATGAAAACCGTTTTGAACAGGAAATAATCTACTACCTGGAGAAGCTGGATATTAACGAAGAACTCGTGCGCCTTGCCAACCACTTATCATTTTTTGAGAAAGTACTAGCCGAACCTCAGGTGTCAGGAAAAAAGTTGGGTTTTGTTAGCCAAGAGATTGGGCGAGAGATTAATACCATCGGAGCTAAAGCCAACAATGCAACTATTCAGCATCTGGTAGTAGCCATGAAAGAAGAGCTGGAAAAGATTAAGGAGCAAGTGCTCAATGTGATTTAAGCACTTGTTAGTTATTTGGTCTCCTGCTGCGCGTTTTAAACGCATAGCCTGAGTCTATTTTCCTAGAATTCGCGATACACACTGTCAAGATACTGATTGGCTTCTTCCTCAGCGAACTTAGCCGACTTGGTATCCCAATGCAAGGTTTGATTAGGGAAACGTCCGGCAATCACTCCTAGCAAGATAGTTTCCGTCAATCGGGCGGCATAAGAAAACGGAGCACTAGTCTCAGCCTTTCCTAAACAAGCATCTACAAACTGGTGATAGTGCTTTTTGCCCTCGCTCTCGTAATCACGAACCGGATCGCCTAAATTATATGGGGCAACATCTACATCTTGATATTCTCCATCTACAATTAGCCGGGGTAGCATCTGGAAATGAGGTAGGTACAACCTTCCTTTTTCACCGATGAACATAGCCCCTTGGTCATGGAGTACTTCGCCACCAGGTAACATCAGGTCTTCGCGCTGTTGGTCGGCACCTGCACCATCATACCAAACCCACTTCAGCGTGTCAGCAGTATACTTAGTACCAGGAAATTCGTAAGTAACCATATTTTTCTCAGGGTAGCCAAACCCATTGGGTTTTCGGCAATTGTTGGTGATGGTTCTAGGCACATCCAGAGCCAGAGCGTTGTAAGGGGTATCAAAAATATGTACTCCCATATCGCCCAAGGTGCCGCAGCCATAATCAACCAGCTTGCGCCAGTTTCCTGGATGATACACTCCTTCTTTGTAGGGTCGTTCTGCTGAAGTTCCTAACCAAAGGTTCCAATCTAGAGTATCCGGTACTGTGTCTTTTCCCTGGGGAATGGGCCCATCGTATCCCCAGTTTTTAGGCGACCAAGCCCGAACTGTATGTACTTTCCCCACAATGCCTGCTTGAATCATGAGCGTGGCCAGCTTGTAATCATAGAACGAATGAACCTGAATACCCATCTGGGTAACCAGATTCTTCTCCGCGGCCAGTTTCCTCATTGCACGAGCCTCAGTAACATGGTGCGTCAAGGGTTTTTGGCAGTAGACAGGTTTATCCATTTGCATAGCCATCATGGAGGCTGGGGCGTGGGTATGATCAGGGGTTGATACAATGACTGCATCTATTTTTTTGCCCATTTCCTCGAGAAGCACCCGGTAGTCAGAGTAGGTTTTTGCTTCAGGGTGAAGCTTCTGAGCCGCAGCCAGATTATTAGCATCTACATCGCATAAGGCAACTACATCGACCAGTTCATGAGAAGAAATCGCCTTGAGGTCTTCACCTCCCATATTACCTACTCCTATGTGAGCAGTACGTAGCCGTTTTTCTTTGGAAAAAGACCAAGCCCCCGAAGGGAGTAGAGCTATTGACGATAAGGTTGCTGCGCTTTTTAAAAATTCTCTCTTATTCATTTTGCTAGGTTTCAATTAGAGCTTTTTGATTTTGATATTTCTGAACCAGATGGGGCTAGAGTGGTCTTGCAAGCCAATATATCCAGTTTTAAATTTTCCGTAGTTCGGACTGTTTTTCCATTTATCCGAATTCTTCTTCTCCTCCCAGGCTTCGTCCCAGGGAACGAAAGAGAGTAGCTTTTTACCGTTCAACCAGTGTTCTACCTTTTCCGGGGTGAAAATGATCCTGGAAGAGTTCCATTCGCCAGTGGGGTTTAGTACCTTATCAACCGTGTCGGCTGGGTGCATAGCGTAGTCTGATCCCGTTCGTTGTAAAGGCTTAAGCTCTTCGGGTTTTTCAGTGTAGCCTAAGCTCAAGTTATAGGTCGTCAGATCGTGTATTTTGGCGTAGTTTTCATCATCGATAAGTTGGTACTCAGGAGCTACTTCGGGAGGACTGTCGTAACCTTCTTTCAGGTGATAAAAGATTCCACTGTTTCCACCTTCGGGCAGTTTCCACTCCAGGTAAAGTTCGAAATTATCAAATTCTTCGGCACCGTAGATAATGTCTTTTCCACCTTCGTAATCTTGTTCCAGACCTAATTCTGTATCGAAGGTGAGTTCACCGTTTTTGGCAACCCAACCGGGTGGAAGAGAATCGCCATTGTAAGCACGCCACCCCTCGGTGCTGGTACCATCAAAGAGGTAGATCCATTCGTCAGTAGTAGTTTCGGTTTCGTTGGTGGCTTCATTTTCTTCGGTCTTATTTTCGGTTGTGCACGCCGAGAGGATAAGTGCTGGTACTACAATTGAAATTAAGTTTCTCATTTTAACGATATGTAGTTTGCTGTATTGATGTAAGAGTCTATGCAGTTCTCAGAAAGCCTAAAAGATCATCGGAACTAACAATAATTACAAATCTTAGCGTATATTCAAAAGTATTTTCCGGTATTCTTTTAATCATACAAGACTTTATCTTCATTTAGCCTGAAGCATTTTAATCAATTGAAAATAAAGGTTTCAATGGGGCAGTGAGACTGAGGTAGTTTACCTTGCCATACCTCGGCAATGAATATTTGGGGCGAATGCAGCTGACTAGCTACGGCTAAAAAGTTAGATAGTCACAATGAGAACTTTTAATGGTTCGTTTTGGTAGTAAAAGTACGGATCGTTGATCTTTGACAATGCGTTATCAATATATTATCATATTTTTGGGTGTGTTACTAGGAGCGTGTGAACGTTCTCAAGAGCTTACTATCCCTTCGGGTGATTTGCTAGATAAGTCAAAAATGGCATCGATACTTATCGATCTACATTTGGCTGAAGCTAAGATGAGCTACATTGGGGCTAAACAAGCTGATTCCACCGAAATTATTTATCGAAATTATGAATATGCCATCTTTAAAGAGCATGGTGTAACCGACTCGGTTTACTTCCGGAGCTACGAGTACTATCTGGAGCATATGGGAGAAATGGAGCAAATTTATACTGCTGTGGTTGATAGCCTCAGTGTAATGAATAGTGCAGAAAAAGCGAAAGACTTAGGTATCGCCAATCGCTAGCGTTTTTATTTCATCTTCATCAGTTAGAAGTAAGTTACTACTGGGAAAGCTACTTTTTCTCGGTTTACACTACTCTGGTAAGTTCTTACGAATAGAAAAACAAACAGTGCTGACGAAGAAATCAGATCGCTATCCTATTAATAGTTAAATTTTCGATCTAATTTTGCGCGGAATTACCCAAATAAAGGGTAGAAGATTCCAGCTATAAACAGTTTCGTAAAGAAACCCTAATTTTCTTACCTATTGCAAAGGGTAACAAAATAACGATTTGAAATGGGCGGGTCTTACACGAAATTTGTATAACTTAAAAAGAATATAAATACCACTCAAACCACATTAGTAATCACTTATGGGATTGTTCGACTTCTTTTCCAGCGATATAGCCATTGATTTGGGAACGGCAAATACGCTGATTATTAATAAAGAAAAAATTGTTGTAGACGAGCCATCCATCATCGCGATTGACCGTACCTCTAACAAAGTGTTAGCCATTGGTCGGCAAGCGATGCAGATGCACGAGAAGACACACGAAAATATAAAAACCATTCGCCCTCTTAAAGATGGGGTAATTGCTGATTTCCACGCAGCTGAACATATGATTCGCGGTATGATCAAGATGATTGACACTGGGAATCGTTATCTGCCTTCCTCTCATCGGATGATCATCTGTATTCCTTCTGGTATTACTGAAGTGGAAAAGCGAGCGGTACGCGATTCAGCTGAACATGCTGGCGCCAAAGAGGTGTACATGGTGCATGAACCCATTGCTGCTGCTATCGGAATTGGTATTGATATTGACCAGCCCGTAGGTTCTATGGTAGTAGACATTGGGGGTGGAACAACAGAAATTGCAGTAATTGCCCTCTCCGGTATCGTCTGCGACCAGTCAATTCGTGTAGCGGGTGATACCTTTAACAAAGACATCCTCGATTATATGCGCCGACAGCACAATTTGCTGATCGGTGAGCGTTCGGCTGAAAAAGTAAAGCTGGAAGTTGGTTCCGCGTTAACGGAATTGGATGAAGAACCGGATGATTACGAAATTCGCGGACGCGATCTGATGACGGGTATTCCGAAAGTAATCAAAGTTTCTTACTCAGAAATAGCGTACGCACTGGACAAATCAATCTCTAAGATTGAGGAGGCAGTGTTGAAGGCATTAGAGATTTCTCCACCCGAGCTTTCGGCAGATATTTACGACAATGGTATCCATCTGACAGGTGGCGGAGCTTTGCTAAGGGGCTTAGACAAGCGGTTAGCTCTGAAGACTAAATTGCCCGTACACGTGGCTGACGACCCACTACGAGCGGTGGTTCGGGGAACTGGAGTGGCGTTAAAAAAGTTTGACTTGTTTAAGTCGGTGTTGATGACGTAAGATGTATAATCTACTCTCGTTTCTTCTAAAATATCGTACCACCCTTTTATTTGTAGCCCTAGAGGGGCTAAGTGGCTTTTTTATTGTCAATAATAACACTTACCACCAAGCAGCCGTCATCAACTCCTCTAATAAGATGGTAGCTTCCGTAATGGATTTCTCGAATACCGCATCCGAGTATTTGAATCTTCAGGAGGCTAATGATCAGCTTGCCCAGGAAAATGCCCAGCTTCGGGCAGTTCTCTCTAGTCAGCCTAATAATTCACTGAGTGATATTTTCAATCCAATTATTGAAGACTCTATAGCATTACAAGCCTTATCACAAGACTCCCTGGTTATATTGCCTAATGTTCGCAGCCGCACCGATAGCTTACGCTTTCAGCAGTATGCCTACATTCCAGCGAAAGTCGTGGATAATACCGTTAAGAATTTCAAAAACCACGTTACCATTAATAAAGGAAGAGCCGATGGTATTGAACCAAACATGGGAGTTATTAGTCCTAACGGTGTGGTTGGTAAAGTAAAAGATGTGTCGGAGCACTATGCGCTGATTACTTCTATCTTGCATACCAACATGAATGTGTCCTCTTTGGTAAAACGCTCTAATACGCTAGGTTCCATTGAATGGAATGGAACCGATCCTACTCAGGCTAGTTTAAGGTACATTCCCATTCATATCAATGTAATTACGGGTGATACAGTGGTTACCTCAGGTTACAGCGGTATCTATCCGCCCGAGATTTTAATAGGTACTGTGAAAGAAGTGCGTCCGGAAGAGGATGCTGCTTTTTACGATATAGATGTAGACCTGTCTAATAATTTTTATCAGTTGTCCTACGTGTACGTAGTAAAAAATAAACTCAAGCAGGAAAAAGACTCATTGTTGCATCAAACCTTTGTTGGGAATGAATAGGCATCTGCTCCCTCAAGCCCTTAACTTTGTTATCTTTTTTATCATCCAGATTCTTGTAGTGAGAAAGCTGGTTTTATTCGATGTGGCTTTTTGCTATGTCTACCTGGCATTTCTGCTATTATTACCTATTGAGCTAAGCGTGATGACTGCTATGCTGCTAGGGTTTATTACCGGTTTGTTTGTGGATATTTTCTATAACACCTTTGGAATTCATGCGGCGGCTTGCGTGTTCATTATGTATATTCGCAAACTGTGGATTGACTTTCTGACTCCTCGTGGTGGCTACGATATAGGGAGTATTCCCTCACCCCGCTCGCAAGGGTTACAGTGGTTCTTAACCTACGCTTTTCCTTTATTACTGATACACCACATCTTGATCTTTTTCATTGAGATTGGTGGGTTTCAGTTATTTAGCTACACTGTCCTGAAAGCAATAGCCAGTACTGGGTTCTCACTGATAATGATACTCGTAATTCAATACATCATATACTCTTCTTCGCGTAGAAACGTACTATGATTCATAACAACCGCAAATTCGTAATTCGGCTCACCTTCATCCTCATTGCCGCTATTTACCTGATAAAACTGTTTGCTATTCAGGTCATGAATGAAGACTATCAGGCCAAGGCTAATAGCAACATTATTGACCGTGAAATTCGCTATCCTTTTCGCGGCTTAATCTACGATCGTAACGGGAAGCTGGTGGTTTACAATGCCCCAGTATATAATCTGGAAGTAATCCCTAAGGATGTTCAGCTAAAAGATACCTTAGCCTTTTGCAATGTGTTCGGTATCACGCTTGAAGAGTTCGATGAAAAAATAGCAAAAGCCAAGCAATACTCCTACGTTAAGCCTTCAATATTTATCAAGCAGATTTCCAATACTACTTTCGCTACGGTTCAAGACTATCTCGTAGATTTTCCGGGGTTTCGGATTCAAGCTCGTACTAATCGGGCGTATTCTTACCGAAACTTGGCTAATGCCCTAGGGTACATTGGTGAAATAAGCCCCTACCAAATGGAGCGAGACTCAGCAAATTTCTATCGGCAAGGCGATTATATTGGTATTTTAGGAGTAGAGTCGAAGTATGAAGATCAGTTGAGGGGAAAGCGTGGGGTAAAGTATAAGATGGTAAATGTACGTGGGGTAGAAAAAGGTTCTTATAAAGATGGTGCCTACGATACACTTTCGGTAGCGGGGGAAAACCTGGTAAGTACAGTAGATATTACTTTGCAAGAATATGCTGAAACCCTGATGACGGGTAAGCGAGGCAGTATCGTCGCCATTGAACCCAAAACTGGCGAGATACTAACATTTGTATCAGCCCCATTTTATGATCCCAATTTGCTAACTGGTCGAGACTACGGAAAAAACTACTCTCAATTGGCGGCAGATACCACCAAGCCATTATTTAACCGCCCACTAATGGGAGCATTTCCTCCTGGTTCCATCTTTAAAATTGTTCAGGCTTTAATTGGCCTGGAAGAAGGAATTATCACTCCTCAAAGCCGTTTTCATTGCGACCGAGGTATTATTGACTGTCACGGCCCTCATACCTATCAAGACTTACGAGGTGCGATTGAGGTGTCCTGCAATCCTTATTTCTGGAATGTATATCGTCGATTACTAAATCAAGGCGCATCTGAAAATACATTTGTTGACACTGAGATTGGTCTGGAAAAATGGCGTAAATATGTGATGAGTTTCGGGCTAGGTCATCCTTTGGGAATAGATTTACCGCATGAACGGGCGGGTTATGTACCTGGTCCTTCTTTATACGATAAGATATACGGGGATAATCGCTGGAAATTTTCCACTATCTATTCTAATGCTATCGGACGCGGGGAATTGCAAATTGTACCCTTACAAATGGCTAACCTAGCGGCTATTATCGCTAACCGAGGTTATTACATCACCCCACATATGATAAAATCTATTGGTGAAGATGGACAACCGTTGGCACAATATCAGGAGAAAAACTACACTGATGTAAGCCCAGAGCATTTTGAGGTAGCCGTAGAGGCTATGTCTGATGTGATTAAGCGAGGAACGGGAATGCGAGCAAATCTTCCTGACATAGAGGTTTGTGGTAAAACTGGAACGGTTGATAATGAAGATCGAGGGGAAGAAGATCATTCAGTGTTTATTGCGTTTGCTCCGAAGGACGACCCTAAAATTGCAGTAGCTGTTTATGTGGAGAACGCCGGGCAAGGGGCGCGAGCAGCGGCCGGAATTTCAGGACTGATGATTGAGAGGTACCTGAAAGGCTGTACTGAGCGTGCTCATATGGAAGAGTACATTTTAAATGGAGATTTTATTTACTAGCTGTGCGAGAAAGTAATCAATTAGTTAACCGTCTGGATTGGGGTACAATCATATTGTACTTCTTACTGGTATCGCTGGGTTGGCTCAATATTTTTGCGGTAGTGTACGATATACAGGCTGATCAAAGCATTTTCGACCTTTCACTTAGATCAGGTAAGCAACTCGTTTGGATTGTAGCGGCGGGTCTATTGATTGCTACTATCATGCTGGTAGATTTCCGGTTTTATAGTTCGTTTGCTTACTTCTTCTACGGGGGTATTATCCTCATCCTGATTTTTGTTTTACTTTTTGGTCGGGAAATAGCAGGTTCTAAGTCCTGGTTTGCCATTGGCTCATTCCGGATGCAGCCCTCTGAGTTTGCTAAATTTGCCACGGCACTAGCGGTAGCCAAGTACCTCAGTACCAATAATCGAGTGTTTTATAATCTCAAATCTCAACTTACGCTATTTGCTATCATCGGTCTTCCGGCAGTTCTTATCATCTTGCAGGGCGATACCGGAACTGCTATGGTGTACGCTGCTTTTGTGCTTGTTTTCTACCGAGAAGGGTTTTCTCCATTGTTATTGGGCATTGGTATTGCGGCAGTTATTTTGTTTGTACTGACGCTATTTATCAATCAGGTATATTTGATCATTGCAGTAGTTGTTACGGCGTTTCTACTTATTGGACTTAATACTAAGAAAACCAAGCGTATTGTGACGATTGCAGTCACGTCATTCGCAGTAATCAGCCTGATTGTGAGTGTGGATTTTCTAGTTACCGATGTGCTAAAGCCTCACCAACAGAACCGAATTAAAGCACTTATTAATCCTGATGGTGACCCGCTGGGATATGGCTGGAACGTAACCCAATCAAAAATTGCTATTGGCTCAGGTGGCATGTGGGGGAAAGGGTTTTTGCAGGGTACGCAAACCAAGTTTGACTTCGTGCCCGAGCAGAGTACTGACTTTATCTTTTGCACTATTGGTGAAGAGCACGGTTGGCTGGGCAGTAGTGTACTGATTGTACTATTTGTTTGGCTGCTGTATCGGGTAACAATTATTGCCGAGCGGCAAAAATCCAGCTTTGCCCGAATTTATGGGTACAGTGTAGCGGCTATTCTCTTTTTCCACTTTGCAGTCAATATCGGTATGACGATTGGACTATTTCCGGTAATCGGAATACCTCTTCCGTTTTTTAGCTACGGTGGTTCTTCCCTTTGGGCCTTTACAATTTTGCTCTTTATTCTACTCAAGCTAGACGCTCACCGCTTGCAGATGCTAACTCGGTAATTTAATGATTGATGAGTGATGAATAATAATTAAGGGATGACGTTAATCATTCATCACTATTTATTAATTATACCGTTTAGAGACAATCTCTAGCAATTCTACTACCTCCTCTGAGTCCATTTTCCAGTGATATTTCTGGGCAAATTCGTGTCGAAGGAAGTTAAAGGCTTCTACATAAGACTGCTTTTGATCTAGATCGTAGATAGCTTGCTGATACTCCTGTGGGTTGTTACCAAAAAGCTCACGAATGAACATATAGCGCTGGTTTACGCCAATGTACTCGCGTATGCTATCAATCTTGTGTTTCTTCTGAATATCAGTAAGCGTAGTATTTGCGGGTGACTGCTCACTCAAATAATCGTGGAGGGTACGGGTACTGTCGGAAGTAGCTGTTTCATGCTCTTCCATTTTGGGGGGCGGTGGTGGAGCTTCTTCTGAAGGTGAAGGGGTATATTCTGCTTGAACAGTTTCTTCAGTAGCAAGTAACTGATCTGGCTCAAAGGAGTAAATCTCAGAAAAACTAGCTACATATGAGGTGGCATCTTCTCTTGAGCCAGAAAACTGGCTAATCGTTTCCTCTAGTAGTTGAGTTGCCGCACTTGGCTCAAGTATTGATTCAGCTTGTTGCCGAAACGTATCAAGATACTGTTCTAGTAAAGAGCGATTAACTTTCACGTACTTTAACCAGGTTAGTAAATCTTCTTCTCGGAGGCCTTCTGTGGTAAGTTGCCTCACTTGTTGGCGATAGTAAGTAGCTGGGCTAAATACTAAATACAATGTGTCTTGAACCGCTTTTACTGCTAGCGGCTGCAAGTGACTTCGATCAACTGAAATATGCTGCGACAGGATATTAATAAAATCATCTAATGCCTGTTGTACTTCTTCGGAACTATAATCGAAATAAGGGCTACGTAGTTTATCAATCTCTTGCTGCCATTGGTCAAATAGCGATTTAACAATCAGTAAGTTTACCTGTTTTACGGGAGTTAAATTGAGGATATCTTTTCCACTCAGCCGTTCTTCGTTAGCGTAGGCCAATGAAAGAACCTTTTCGGTGAACTCTTCACTATATTGTTCTACTAACGCTTGATCAAGTTTGCGCTCCATACGGTTATTTATTTCTTTTGCGTTATTCCGAATTCCGAAGAAAGTAATTGTACTTCACTAATACAATTCAATTCCTTACTAATTAGTTACAAACTTAAGAGCAAAGATCGGGCAATATGTTTACTGAACCTCAAGTTGGTGGCCTTCCGCTAGGCAAACCTTATACCGGATGGATTGAAGTAATCTGTGGTTGTATGTTTTCTGGCAAGACAGAAGAGCTGATTCGTCGGCTCAACCGGGCTATTATTGCTAAACAGCCAGTACGTATTTTCAAGCCATCCCTAGATAATCGCTATCATCAAGATCAAGTGGTGTCCCATAATCAGCTTAGCATTCCATCTACTAGCGTGGAGCAGGCACAGGACATTCTTAAGTTGGTAGGCGACTGTCAGGTAGTAGGTATTGATGAGGCTCAGTTCTTTGATAAAGAAATCGTAGATATATGTAATAAGCTGGCCAATCAAGGAAAGCGGGTGATTGTGGCTGGGCTAGATATGGACTACGAAGGAAAACCGTTCGGCTCGATGCCTTACTTACTAGCTATTGCGGAGTATGTAACTAAAACTCATGCCATTTGTGCAGTGTCAGGAATGGCGGCATCATTTTCTCATAGACTTGATCATTCTTCTGAACAGATACAAGTCGGTGCCCTAGAACAATACGAGGCGCGTAGCCGCTACTACTTTTACCAAGATCAGCGGAATACCACCCCGCGAGAGCCTACCCCCGACTTGTTCGGGAGTACTGCCCAGCAGAAAAAAAAGAATCAGAAAGACGAAGGGGATACAACTGCCCGTTAAGGCACTATGAGGGTTTTAGCACTAGTACTTATGATTCCAATGCTTGGAATGATGCAACCCTTGTGGGCGCAACTCAATATCCCAATTGAAACCTGGCGTACCCACTTTTCTTATCATGACAGTCGACTGCTTGAAGTTACACCTGAGCGAATATATGTAGCGGCTCAGCATGGCTTATTTTCGCTAAACCGAGCTGATAACTCCTTGCAGATTCTTTCAAAAAACGATGGGCTTTCTGACGTAAGCGTTACGGCTATGCACTACAATGCTAATTTAGGACTGATAGTAGCCTACCAAAGTGGAGTAGTTGACTTAATCGCTGAGGGGCAGGTATATCCATTTACGTTACTTCGGGACGAAGCAAACGGAGAAGAGATAGTTTACGATATTTTAGTGCAGGGCGATGAGGTCTATTTGGCTACTTCGGCGGGAGTACGGGTTTTGTCCCTAGATTTAACACGAGGTGACCCCTGGCAGATTCAAGAATCTTACGTTCGCTTGGGCGAAACCGGAGAGACGGTGGTGGTCTTTCAATCAGCCATTGTAGGTGATAGCCTTTTTCTGGCGACTGAGGCCGGAATTATTGCTAATGCGATTGATCCACTGGTGAATCGTCAGGATTTTAACACCTGGCAACGATATAATATTATTGCTGGTGAAGAGACTACCCGCTACTTTGCCCAGGTAAATAATGAATTCTTTGTAGCGCTAGATCAACAAGGTGTGTACCGCTTTCAGAGCGGACAATGGTTGCCCACTTCGTTTAGTACCGAATCAGAATTTAACGGATTATCAGCTTCAGCTAATGGCTTACTGATACTAGCAGGTGGTCAGCCGTTCCGCTTAGATGGGTCGGGAAATATAGCTGCCTTAAATGATGAAGCTATTCGTTTTGCCCAAGATATTATCGAGTTGAATAATATACTGTGGATTGCCGATCAACAGCAAGGCTTAATCCAAATTACTAACGGGCAAGCTGAGCAGTTTCTGCCTAATGGTCCGGTATCTGATAACATTTTTAAACTATATTATGCTAATGATTTGGTAATTGCCCTGAAAAAGGGTGTTCCAGCTGCCTATTCTGTATTCGCTGAAGGAAAATGGGAAAATTATACTGATTTACCCATTGCCTCCCGGTTACTAGACATAACCTACTCTGAAGCCACTCAGCAGTACTACTTTGCCAGTTTTGGTGAGGGAATTTTACAATGGGATGGACAGGAAGGCTTTACGGTGATAGATCAGGCAAGCGAGGGTAGTACGTTGGAGAATAATCAGGTAACCGCCATTCTGCCTGATCAGGACCGTCTCTGGATAGGTAACTACAATGCTACCGCATCTCTGCACTTGCTGAATCTGAGTGATAATAGTTGGCAACCTATTACATTCAATCAAAATGCGGCTCGTTTTCCTCGTCAACTGGTGCAAGACTTTAGCCAGAAGATTTGGATGATGACAGGGGGAAGTTCACCAACCCAACCAGGTACCGACTTATTGGTGCTTGATCCTGCAACGAATGACCGACTATTTATCCGAGATGTGGTTAACTCTTCCCAGCTTCCGGGGCGACAACTAACGGACATGGCAGTAGATTTGGATGGACAAATCTGGTTGACTGGAAACGAGGGAGTATCATTCTTTCCTGCTCCCGAACAAGTATTCAACAGCCCTTTATCTGAGAAGCCAATATTCGACCAGCAATTTCTGTTTTTGGGCGATTATGTTTCATCGGTAGCAATAGATGGTGGTAACCGCAAGTGGGTGGGTACCAATGCTGGTTTATGGCTGTTTGCTGAAGACGGTGAAGAGTTGGTCTATCAGTTTACTACTGAAAACAGTCCGTTAATCTCAGATACTATTCTGGATGTTACGGTGAATGACCGAAGTGGGGAAGTATTCGTGGCAACCAGCCGAGGAATAATATCATTTCGCAGCACGGCTACTGAAGGTAATTTTACCCATCAATCAGTAAAACTCTTTCCTAATCCGGTAAGGCAAAGCTTCGATGGTTTGGTAGGCATGCAAGGGTTGGTTAATCAAGCTACTGTAAAAATCACCACTGTTTCGGGAATATTAGTACAAGAGTTGCAAGCTGAGGGCGGCACTGCCACTTGGGATTTACGTGCCTACACAGGCGACCGCGTACAATCAGGAGTTTACCTAGTCTTCAGTGCTTCTGCCGATGGCTCCGAAACCTTCGTCGGCAAAATTGCGGTGGTGCCTTAAGCTGAATAAATGAAAATACTTAATCATAGAGATTCTGTTGTAACTATTGACGGTAAAAGCTTTCAACTAGAATATCATGTAAATGATGCTAGAATAGTAGAAGGGAGAGCTGTCATTATATTTAAAGATAGTAGTGGAATTGGTAGGTTGAGGCAATTTCAAAACTGTCATGCGTACAATGATGAAGGAGAGCTGCTATGGGTTGCTGAACATCCAACAAATAGAACAAATGACTTGTACTTAAATTTCGTAGATAAAGATACAAACAGACTATGGAATTTTGCCTGTTTTACATGTGAATTAGATTTTAGTACTGGTAAGCTTAAGGACGTGTTATTTACGAAGTAGAAGCGTTACATACTCTTCAGTGTTTAGCAGAAAGTCTTCATTGGAATTGGGGTAAAGTAGCTGCTCGAACCTTATTTCTTTCATTCCGGTTAGTTCAGCACTATGCTTCACAAAACCCGAGGGATTGTTTTGAACTTTATTAAGTACCGCGAGACGTCTATCGTCACGCGGATTTATACCGAAGACTTCGGGTTACAGTCATATATTGTAAATGGGGTTCGCGGAAGCAACAAAAGGAGTAAAAGTAAGATATCTTTCTTCCAACCACTCACACTACTCGAACTGGTCGTTTATTATAAGCGCAACGCCGGGTTAAACCGCATTTCGGAAATTAAATGTCCCGAGCCCTACCAGAGTATTCCTTACGACTTCCGTAAATCTAGCATTGCCATGTTTATTACCGAAGTGCTGAACAAATGCCTGAAGGAAGAGGAAAGTAACACCAATCAGTTTGAGTTTCTGCGCTATTCGCTGCAAATGTTTGATCATTTGCAAGAACACTACGAAAACTTCCACTTGCAGTTAATGCTAAAGCTAAGTCGCTATTTGGGCTTTGCTCCAGAAACAGCCAATGATGTGTTCGATGAAGTGTACGAGTACGTAGGCAAGCCAACGATCGATAAGCAAGATCAGCAAGCTCTAGACTTGCTTCTACAAAACCCTTACACCAGTCCAGTAAAAATGAGCAACGCTACCCGGCGGTTGCTGCTAGACGACCTAATTAAATATTACCAACGGCATGTAGACGGTTTTGGGGAACTAAAATCCATTGCCGTACTACGAGAAGTGCTCGAATAATCATACCGCAGTCTCACTGCCCTGACTAATCTCATTCAAGGTTTCTTCAATCTCTCGGGCAAGAGTATTGTCACCTACTTCTTGAGCAGCCTGCTGCTTAGCCTGCAGCAGCCGTACTCGCTTGGGAGCCCGCTCCAATCCTTTCTTAAACTGCTCGATTGCTTCCGTCGGGCGGTCATTTTCCAGTAGCCACTCGCCGTATAGTTCGCGGGTTGGTTTTACGATCAATGGGGGGCCATAGGAGTAGCTGACACTCTCATCCAGAGCAATGGCTTCTTGCATATAGCGTTCGGCTTCTTGAGCATTCTGTTGCAAAAGCGCATGGAAGGACTGAAGCTGTAATACCATCACCCGGGCATAGTCTATGTCTAGTTGGCTAGGCACTTCGCGGGTAAGGGCACTACAGGTAGCAATGTTCTGGTTTTGCACCCGAACCTTTTCTTGTTCAATATCTTCCTCAATTGCGGCGATAAAGGTTTGTACCCCCTCGGCATTCTGCTGCTGATAAGCCGCCATACCATTAGTGAAGTTATCCATTGCTTTCACTAGAATATTCAGGTCAGATACTTCTACCTTTGTGCTAGCCCACGGGTTATCCCAGCTATCAGTTTCTACTAGATAAGTACCTCGCATATAAGCTAGGTGACGGCGGGCGTACTTAGAAGGAGTTTCAGTAGCATATTGGTGCATATTCTTCAACAGCTCTTCCGCATCGGTAGCGCGTCCCTGTTGCAGATAGCCGTACTGCAACCAGTGGTAAGCGTGGTAACTGCGTCCGTCGTTATCCTTATCTTCTCGCTCCATTTTGGCAACACTAGCTCCGTATGATGCTTCGTTGGAGGCGACTACCTGATCCCACATGCCTAGGGCAACGTAAATATGCGATGGCATATGCAAAGCGTGGCTAGCATCAGGAGCAACCTTAGAATAACTATTAGCAACTTCCAATGCCATAAAGGCATGTTTAGGATCATCGTAAGAATGAATAAGATAGTGCAATGCACCCGGATGTTGAGCATTTTTGGTGAGTATGTTTTGAGCAATAGCGGCTCCTTGCCCATATATCTCATCATCACGATCTTCTACTGAACCGAGCAGCGAGAGAGCGTAAAAGGCTGCTACCTCATGATTATCAGGGTAGCGCTCATGCATATCTTTCATGTAGTCAGCGTAAGCTTGGTCGCGCTCGGCTTTAGGTTTGTTGGCGGCGTATAGCACATCCATTGCTTGCAGAAAATCTTGCTCTAATGGACTGGCCTCAGTTCGGGCTTCGTCACGTAGTTTTTGTAGGGCAGCAGTACCCGCTTCGTAATCCTGTTCGCTCCATAGCCCGTGGTGGTAGCTCATTGCCTCACCCCAGTAAGCCATGGCTAAATCAGGATCAAGCTCCTGCGCTTTCAGAAATTCCTGGCGGGCATCACGGTACTCAAAGCTATGTAACAATAATAGACCTCGCTCAAAGTGAGGTAACGCTTCAACTGTCCCGGTCACAGCCAATTCAATACTCCCCAAGCGGGATGGTTCTTCTGAATTAGACGGCGGAGTGCAACTAGCAAAATATAGGACGAGTAGTAATAAAAAAATAGTACGCATAGGAGAAAAAGGTTAGATAGGATATCTTATAAAAGTTAGAGAAAATAGTTAGGTGAACAAAGTGTTATTTGTATTGGCTTCACTTCAGCCTTTAGTTTTCCTTTCGTAATAAATAGCGTGGAGTTTGCGGGTAAACAGATCTAATTCATCAGCCACTATTTTAGTATAACGAACATATTCCTTGAGCTGTTCAGCACTCACATTTTCTTGTTCGCTCAGGGCAACTAAACCAAGCAGGCTGCTGATAGGTCGACGAATAACATGAGAGATGTCAAATGATATTTGCTCCAACGTTTGCTCGTATTCCTTTCTACTAGTGATATCCTGAAAGATTCCGTACCATACTACCGATCCATCATCTAACTTTTCTGGCATAGACTTACTAACAAACCATTTATGTGTACCATCTCGAGCCATTACTCGATACTCTGCATAAAAAGGAGTGAGGTTTTGAAACGAATCTTTAATTTTTCCAATCAATGCAGGAAGATCTTCAGGATGAACGAGGTCAAAAATCAGTTTTGCGTCTTTTTTCACCTCTTCTGGGTCGAGGTTGTCATAAAGATCAGATATGCCTTTACTGAGGAAATCAAACGACATATCGCCTTGGGCGTTCATACGGAATTGGTAGACTACACCGGGTACCTGATCAGTTAAGTTTTTTAATTGTGTAGCTCCCAACCTAAGGTTTTTACTTTGTGCAGCTAGTGTTTTACGCATGTTCATAAAATCCATGGCTTTCTTAGCCAACAGGGTAAGTGCTTTCTTCTGAGATTCCGAAATTTCTCTGGGTTTATTGTCTATTACACACAAAGTACCCAGTACATTCCCTTGGGGAGTTTTCAAAGGAGCGCCTGCATAAAAGCGTATATATGGTTCGCCAACTACGAACGGATTATCTTTAAAACGGACGTCATGTATAGGGTCATCTACTACCAGAACTTCATTAGGGCGGTTGAGAGCATATTGACAGAAAGAATACTCTCGACGAGTTTCGGTTATATCAAGACCCTTTATGGCTTTGAACCACTGACGATCTTGGTCAATAAGTGTGATGAGGGAGATAGGTGTATCGCAGATAGCGGAAGCTATTTCTGCCAGTTCATCCAGTTCTTCGTCAGGCGAGGTATCCAGTATCTCGTAACTTAGTAGATCTTTGATTCTCTCCTGTTCATTCATAGGTAGCGACTTTAGTACTCCACGCTAGTGGTAAATGGTGGTAGAACGGCTGAATGAAAGGTTGTTGAAAGTAAAACGCAGTACTCTGTACTATGTTTACTATTTACATACATAAATTAAACAAACTGATAGATAGTGGTCTACCCAAAGCATATACCATGCAGATAACTATCAATAAATGTATAACATTTTAGAATTTATTACAGAAGCTGATAAAATAATTGTTACACATTTATAATTTCAGTGAAATTCTGCTGGGGTTGGTAGCCTAGTATACGCTCAGCTTTGGTAATATCATATACCCGATCAATACTAGTAGGAAAATTCCAACCTCGTGCTTTATATACTTCATCCGCTCTTGGAAAATAGTTAAGAATAACTGATACTGGGTTAGTTTTTAGCTTAGCCAAATCACCTTTAGTAAAGGGAGATTTGTTAGAGACGTTGAATATCTCAAAAGTATCTAATGGGGTAATCAATGCCCGATAGTGAGCTAAAGCCCCGTCAGTTTCGGCTAACCCTCGGTAAAGCCGGTAGTTAACTATATTGTTGATTGGTTCATCCATAAAGCGAGAGACCCGCAGCACACAGGTAGCCAGCCCTTCCTTTTCAAAGAAATCTTGGCATAGGTTTTCAGTAGCTTGCTTGGTAATATCATAAATATCCCTTGGAATGGGCGTGAGCGATTCCTCTACCCAAACAGCCTGTTCGGGATGTACCATTGCCTTACCGTAGATAGAAGTGGTGCTGGTGTAGACGAACTTTTTTATGCTATGTTTTACTGAGAGGTTAAGTAAGTTGAGCGTGCCCAGAATATTGACTTGAATAAAGTCTTCACGAGGCAGATTAAGATCGGTATGCTTACCATGTAGTGCCGCAGTATGAATCACGTGATCCACCTGCGAGAATAAATTATCTAACTTCGCTCTATCTCGAATGTCTACCACTGCATCGGTGGTCTCGGCTGGTACTAAATCTATTCCAATGTATGCTATTTCGCGCGCTCGTAAGTACTTAATAATTTCTTTTCCTAGCCTTCCTGACGACCCAGTTACTAGTACTTTCATATATAACTTTGATTAGACCAATGATAAGGTATGAAAGCTGAAGTCAAATATGCAATAAATCTGTCCGGTTAAATATATAATCTTAAGAATAAGTGGTATACAACTGGTAAACTAAAGGAGCTAATCACCCTAACACTCATCATTCCGATAAGCGATAAAGGTTCTTATTATGAATAAACGACAAGTAACGTAGGACATAAGCGATCTTGGGGATAAACAGTAATATCGCAGAGATTCTCAGCTGATTCGTACTTGTCAGCACTGCCACTGAATACTTTCTCTAGTAGTTCTGACCGGCTAGTAGCGCTAGGATACGTAAGAATTATGAGTGCTACGTAGGTGGATGTAATAGAGATGCAAGGTTTCGCTAGGTTGTGAACGTGTTGCCGTCAATGTAACAGGCAAAAAGATCAGGATCAGGGAGTTTCGTGCAATGGAATAGCTTATATTACATATCTAATTTAATTTATAACTATTTATATATAATTGTGTCTTATACTAGTACCTTTGCTGTAAGTCGTTCTGAAAAAGTGTGTCGCTTATTGTTTTAAGCAATTAATAAGTATGATTATGAAGGTACAAAACGTTTCCCAAATCCTGAGCGAGGCGGAACTTATCATTGCAAATATTGCTCGTAATGAGCAAATCCAAAAGAGCTTAGCTAACTATGGTTTTCCGTCTAAACGCATTAAAGAGGGTGAAAACCTACTAAAGGTAGCCACGCAGCTAAAAGCTATGATGGAAGATCAGCAGGAAGCCCGCTACGAAACCTCTCAGGCCTGGTTGACTGACTTTCAGAATGCCAAGGCTACTTATCAGGGCTACGTAAACCTGGCTCGCACAGTGTACCGTAATCAGCTAGTAATACTGCGTAAGCTAAAGATTGACCGTCCTACTCCTAAGCAGCAGCAACCCTGGATTGAGCAAGCCCTGCACTTCTACAGCAAAGTATCCGCGTATAAAGAGGCTATTGAGCAACGCTACGGACTGAGCTCTGAGGTATGGACTCAGGCGATGTCTGAGGTAGAGTCACTTTCGGATTCACGTAGCGAACGCTTGCACCTGCGGGCACAGGCGCAACAGGCTACTGAGCAGCGAAACTACTCGCTTATCAAGTTGCACACCTGGGTAAAAGAGCTAAAATATATTGCCAAAGTAGCTTTGAAAGATGACCCTCAACTGTTAGAAGCTCTGGGTATGGTGGTTCCGTCTCGCTAAATCGCTTAGAAGATATGCACTGACTGTCTCCTGTTTACTATATATCGTTCGTTACTCTACCTTAACTAGTCGTCCCTGAAAAAGGGTTAAATTTGTAAAAGTAGTTTTGTTCTCAAGTGCA
>CAKZYA010000072.1 GCA_937883755.1 uncultured Flammeovirgaceae bacterium
GCCTACATCGCCCCAATAAAGCCAGCCTGTTTCTTGATCGATGCTAATTTGGTTTGAGTTGTGGGGGCGAATAGTGTTGATATCGGGTTGTGCACCCGAACCATCTTTAGGGAATAGATTTCCGTCGGGTATGGAATAGGTAGCGTCATCATGCACCCGAATGCGAAGCACTTTCCCGCGTAAATCATTGGTATTACCAGAAGAACCCTGAGCATCGAAGGGTGATCGCCCCGGACGTTCATCAATCGGAGCATAACCATTGGATTGGAAAGGGTTCGTATCATCTCCGGTAGAAAGATAGAGCAAACCATTGGGGCCAAAGGCAATGGAACCGCCCGTGTGGCAGCACTCATCTCGCTGGACATCTACCTCCATAATGAGCTTCTCTGAAGACATAATTAGGCTATCGCCTAGCAATAGAAAGCGGGAAAGGTGCTGAACAGGCTTATCTCCTACCGGAGAATAATAAAGATAAATCCAGTTATTGTGGTAGAAGTCAGGGTCTTTAGCAATACCCATCAGACCATCTTCAAACTTGGTGTGCACATCTAGTTGAGCGATGGTTTTGTAGCTTTCAGTTTCAGGAAAGTACATCTTTACAGCACCTTTTCGCTCAGTGAAAACCACTTTGCCGTCGGGTAACACGGTGAGTTCAGTAGGCTCATTGAGTGGTCCGGGAACGAGTACTTTCTTCACAAACCGGTTGTCTTCCGGAACGGGCAGTGACCGAGTAGTTTGATAGTTTACTTTATTATCACCAATGGCAAACTCAATACCTGCCGCTACCTGAGCTTGTAGCTGATCACTCTCTAGTCCAGTAGAGATATCCTGACCGCCTAGATAGAAGAATCGTCCGCCATCATAGGGGCGTTTAATTTGCTTAGCACCGGATGAGCTTTCAGCTTTATCAGATACCGAAGTTAACTCTACCGGAGTCTGTTGATACTCGGGGTTCTCAATAACTTCAGGTTGGCTTTTTAGTACGCTTTCGTACCAAGGCCAGGTATATTTAGCTTGAATAGGAGCATTGATAGCCACTAATCCACCTCCGGCCTGCACCAATCGCTCAATATTGGTTTGAACCCGTACGGATAGAGTATCGGTAGGAAACCCTAACAGTAGCACCGCACTATACTGCTGGATTTGTTCTTCAGAAACCTGATTTAAATGACTGGTAGTATCTACTTTGAAGTTTTGATTTTCACCCAATTGCTGAAGAAGGCTGATACCTTGAGGAGCTTGGGGGTTATTTTGCTCGAATAGTACTAGAATCTGACGATCACGCGGCTCATTACAACCTTGCAGTAATGCGGATGAAGAGATAATAAGTAGTAAATAGAATAGACTGGATGATAGTCTCATGGTTAATTTATTAGAGATATACAAAGAGCAGTATGAAATTTACGACCAACGCAGCTAAATAACCAGAATCGAGTAAAATTAAGTTTCACTTACTTTATCAGCTTTTCTCAAGATCAAGGCTTACCGTTAGTTAAAGCTATGCATAAATATTTTCATAAAATATAAAACATTAGGTATATTTTGGGTGCAAATTTTGCATATAATTTATTTTGTAAAATTTTATTTTATAATTACTACATCATGCAATTGGTAATATTGAAATACAGTGTTTTTTGAGAAAGCAAAGAACAGTTTTTCAATTACTATAAGTTCATGAGTTGAATCAAACCCTATCCCATTTTTATATGAATTAGGCAGGGAAATGGATCGCATATCTGCACCACTCGAGCCACGGGCATCTAATCCTGTTATTCTTGTTAAAAAATAATTAGCTACATGAAATACCTACAACGCAGCCAAACCATACTTTTCATTATAATGATTGTAACCGGGCTACTGGCTTGCAATTCACCATCTAGCGAATCAGTTCTGGAATCAGAAATAATGCCTCGTCAGGAAAATGAAGGGGTAGTTGGTGCCAATGGGATGGTCGTTACGGCTCATCCTATTGCCTCTCAGGTAGGATTAGATATACTTAAAAAAGGTGGAAATGCTTTTGATGCTGCCATCGCGGTAAAATACGCCCTAGCAGTAGTCTTACCTAAAGCTGGTAATTTAGGAGGGGGAGGTTATATGGTCTACCGTACTTCCGAAGGTGAGAAGGGCGCACTAGATTTTCGCGAAACTGCTCCAGAAGCTGCTTTTCGTGATATGTTTCTAAATGAGAATGATTCAGTAATGAACAGAAAAGCACTGTACGGGCATTTGGCAGCCTGTACTCCTGGTACGGTAGATGGAATGGATCAGGTTCACCAAAAGCTGGCTTCCTTACCTTTCGAAGAACTCATTCAGCCAGCGATTGATCTGGCCAGCAATGGCTTTGCAGTTTCTGAATACGATGCTTCTACATTCAATGATGCGATGGAAGCTTTCCGGGAATGGAACGATGAAGATATGGTTTTGATCAAGGACTCGGTCTGGAAAGAAGGTGAACAGTTGGTACAACCTGATTTGGCAGCTACCCTAGAGCGTATCCGTGATCAGGGCAGAGATGGTTTTTACCAAGGGGAAACGGCTCAAATGATTATCGATGAAATGACGGAAGGCAGCGGAATTATCACGCAGCAAGATCTGGATAATTATCAGTCGGTCTGGCGCGACGCAATTGAAGGGGTATACCGCGATAGCTTCAATATCGTCTCCATGCCACCTTCCAGTAGTGGTGGTATTATCATTGTACAATTGCTTAAGGGAAGCAATGCTTACGATATGCAGTCACTAGGCCATAATACCCTCGAATCTATCCACCTGATGACCGAACTGCAACGTCGGGCTTACGCTGACCGAGCTGAACATATGGGCGATTTAGATTATTATGATGTTCCGATTGATATGCTGCTGGGTGAGAACTACATCGCTTCCCGGAATACCAGCATTAGCATGAATCAGGCCACACCTTCCGAAGAGATTAAAGCGGGTAGCGTAGAGAAAATAGAAAGTCTAGAAACTACGCACTTCTCTATCGTAGATAAAGCAGGGAATGCAGTATCGATTACTACCACCTTGGTGGCTTATTTTGGCAATAAAGTAATGGTAGATGGTGCTGGATTTTTTCTCAACAATGAGATGAATAATTTCAGTCTTAAGCCAGGTTTTCCCAATATTTTTGGGTTAATCGGTGGGGAAGCCAATGCCATTGAACCAGGAAAACGAATGCTTTCTAGTATGAGTCCTACCATTGTAGAAAAAAATGGCGAGCTGTATATGGTGCTAGGTACACCGGGTGGTTCTACAATCATCAATGTAATCTATCAAAATATCATTAATGTAATCGATCACGGTATGAGTATGCAAGATGCTGTTGATGCCAAAAAGACTCACTCTCAATGGCTTCCCGACCGGATTGTATTAGAAGAAGGGGCGATAGACTCGCTAGTGGCTCAGCAACTACAAGAAAAAGGGCATGACTTACGTTTTTTCCCTCAATTGGGCAGAACTGAGGCAATACTAGTACGACCTGACGGATCATACGAAGGAGCAGCCGATGTAACCCGAACGGGAGATGCTACCGCGCTAGGGTACTGATATTTTAAAAATAGCGAACCATCAATTTGACCACGAACACTATGAGAGTTTTTATCCTAATTTTCTTTGTGCTCTTTACCATAGCATGTAACAGTTCTAACAATAAGAACCAGCAAGAATTAACCGAAGAAACCAGTGTGACAGCGATCAAGTCTGAAGAGGCTGAGTCAATTCAGGAAGCGGTTTCATTTATGGGAGAACCACTGTACCGCAAGACTGTAGACGAAGTGACACTAGTCAAGAGCGATAGTATCATTCAATCCGTCAGGGCTAGGACTGAATTGACCGAAGATGATTATCACACAATAGGGCTAGCTCACATTATGGCCTACCGATTTCGTGATGCTATTGATAATTACACTGAAGGTTTGGAAAAGTATCCTGATTCGTTTCAGCTGCTCCGCCACCGGGGACATCGATATTTGAATGTTCGGGAAACTGAGAAAGCGATTGCCGACTTGATGAAGGCAGATGAACTCATTGGTGATCAGTATCTTGATGTGATGGAGTACAACAGTGATGGATCACAAAAAGGAACGTTCAAGTTCTGGGTGGGGTACCATTTAGCGCTCTATCATATTTTCAATCAGCAGTGGGAAGAGGCGGCTGATGCCTATCGTATCTGCCTGGAAAATGCAGCTTTACCCAATAATGTATCGGGAGCTAGTGCGTGGCTGTATATGGTATATCAGAAAATGGGTGAAAGTGAAAAAGCTGAGGCACTAATCGCTCCTTTGGATGAAAATTTTGAAGGTGATCAGGACTACATTTATTTCAGACGAATTATGCTATACCAAGGTAGGATTACACCCGAAGATCTAATGGATTTGGAGAAGCCAGTAGACCAATGGACGGGTAGGGAAATGACTATTGCGTATGGCATTGCTGACTGGTATGAGCAGCAAGGAGACACACAAAAAGCTAACGAAATTTATCGTAATATTCTGGAAACTCTCCACTGGAATCCTTGGGCTTACGTAGTAACGGAGAGTATAATCGCTAACCTATCCTAGAAGCTTAGTATACAATCATACAATGCTCATCAAGAACTATGGAATCTCCCCTCTCAACAAAGTATGGGGAGAAGATTGATTACATCTCCCGGATACGAATGTTGCGGAACCAAACCTTATCGCCGTGGTCTTGTAAAGCAATGTGCCCTTTTTCAGCTTTACCATACATGGGTAGTTCAGCAAACTTACTGGCAGCAACTGAATCTTGCCACGCTTGCGAACCCAACTCGTACTCTACTACCTTTTCACCATTTAGATAATGTTCTACTTGATTACCGTTTACCACTAAGCGAGTCATATTCCACTCACCGGCTGGTTTTACAGTTTCTACAGTTGACTGCTGCACATCATAATTATCACCCGCCCGGTGCTTACGGATTTGGGCATCTTTGTGTCGCTCATTATCCAGAAATTGGTACTCAGGACCAGAATGCCAGATAGGGCCAATATCATCGGACTCAACCACATTGAAGAACATACCACTATTACCACCTTCAGAGATTTTCCACTCTATCTCAAGCTCGAAGTTGTCGTACTCTTCTTTGGTAACAATATCGCCTCCGCCTTTTTCGGTTAGTGTAATCGCTCCATCCTCCATCCTCCACTTATCCGAAAGCGTATCAGCTTTATAGTTACGCCAAGCGTCTAGCGATGACAAATCTTGCCATTCGTCGGCCATAGTTTCTGTTTCCATTGTTGGTTCAGCTTCAGCAGTAGCTTCTTCAGAAGATGATCCCCCTGAAGAGCAAGCCAAAAGTACAGTAAAAGCTAGCCCGCTAAAAATTGATAAAATACATCGGTTCATAGTAGAGTGTGTTATGGTGTTTGGGTGTTCATGTATTCATGAAAAATAGTGTAGACTTTACTTTGACATGAACACATGAGTACCTGAATACATTAAGACTTTATTCCTAAAATGTTCTTATTAGCTTCATCGTCGGCGCCACTGTCGGCAAAGTCATCAAAGGCCTTTTCGGTTACACGGATGATGTGGTCGCTCACGAAAGGTGCTCCTTCTGCTGCACCTTGTTCGGGATGCTTGAGGGCGCATTCCCACTCTACTACCGCCCAGCCATCGTAATCATACTGTGCCAATTTGCTGAATACGGCACTAAAATCTACCTGTCCATCACCTAACGAGCGGAACCGACCAGGACGATCAACCCAGCCTTGGTAGCCACCATACACACCAGAACGACCCGTAGGATTAAACTCGGCATCCTTCACGTGAAACATATTAATGTATTCGTGATAGATATCAATATAATCTAGATAATCCAGTTGCTGAAGCACAAAGTGACTGGGGTCGTACAGAATCTTAACTCGATTATGATTACCCGTAGCTTCTAAGAATTTTTCAAAGGTGATGCCGTCGTGCAGATCTTCCCCCGGGTGAATCTCGTAGCAGACATCTACACCTTGCTCTTCAAATTCATTCAAGATGGGTGTCCAGCGGTCAGCTAATTCTTTAAACGCCATTTCAACCAGCCCTGCCGGACGCTGCGGCCAAGGGTACATAAATGGCCAGGCTAATGCTCCGGAAAAAGTAGCGTGTACGTCAATCCCAAAGTTGCGACTAGCTTTGGCGGCCATTTTCATCTGATTGACTGCCCACTCAGTACGAGCTTGGGGTTTACCGTGTACTTCGGCGGGAGCAAAGCCATCAAACATTGCATCGTAGGCAGGATGCACCGCTACTAATTGCCCCTGTAAATGGGTAGATAGTTCGGTTACTTCTACTCCAGCGTTTTGGCAAATACCTTTTATTTCGTCGCAATAATCTTTGCTTTCGGCGGCTTCGGCTAAATCAATACAGCGAGGATCGAAGGTCGGGATTTGTACGCCCTTGTAGCCGACTGAAGCCATCCACTTACAGGCATTTTCTAAGGTATTGAAGGGAGCATCATCGCTCATAAACTGCGCTAAAAAGATAGCGGGTCCTTTCATTGTCTTCATAAATTGTCAGGTTGTAAATTTTATCAAAAAATACTGTATCCGTTGCCGGGGAGCACTAAAATAGAACTTATTTCCCCTTTCTCAAAGTCAGTGTGTTAATGTGTTTATATGTCCAGGTAACTTTGAATACTACAATACTAAAGCCCAGAATCTTCCCGAAGATATTGGATATGATTGCGGAGGGCATCTTGCCAGCGAGGGGCGGCATCCCAGGTATTTCCTAGATAGACATCTCCAGTGTAAATGTGCTTGATGTAGTACTTGTAAACGGGAGTACCATTGTTGTTGGCTTCGCTGGTAGATTCTTCGTAGCCCAGCATGGTACGTAGGTTTTCTTCGGAAGACTGCAAGCGCATCAGTACAAATGGGTAACCATTCTGGCGGATTTCGTCTTCTTCCTGAGTCGGATCAACAAAGCCGTATTCAAAGGGGTAGCCTCGCATAATTTGAGCGATGACGGTGCTGCTATCCGCTAATATTTGGGCAGTATCACTGCTGGCAATGGGTGAAGTAGAGAAATATTCTTCGTGGCGAGGAAGGGCTAATTTATCCAGTTTCAAATCTTGGGCAAAACCTTCCGCGCGACGGCCCTTTACCACATTACCCGCTCCAGTAAAAAACTCGGGTAAATCGCTAATCAGAAAGTTACGGGTTTCGTACTGGTTTAGTAGCATGTATTTCTGAAACTGATCCATCATGGCTTTCCAATCATTCCCCGTTATTATGTAAGCCGACTGGTCGCTTCCTACAAAGGATGCTTTCTCGTTAAAAGTAGTAATCAGTAGCCCGCAACGCTGGTTGCTCCGTTGAGGGTTGTAAGTCAGCAGTATCAAATTTTTAATGCTCCGGCCGACCAACTGTCCGGTAAGCAACTTGGAAACATCACGACCCGCTCGGGCATCTTGCAAGTGGTAGTAGGCTACGGCATCTATTCCCGTTTCCTGAAAAGCTCGGTGCGCTGTTTCGGCAAAAGTCTGCCAGGTTTTATCGGGACCAATTACCATTGGGGCATCCACCAATACCATTGTTTTGGTATACATCACGGTTTCGGGTAATTCATTTACCGGAGTAAGATCGTGAAACGGAGCAGGAAAAACGGAAGTGTCCTGACTGTAGACAGTACCTACGATGAGTGAGAAGGCGACCGCAAGGATAGTATGCTTCATGAAGTAGAAAAACCGTTTGGCTAGTAATGCAACGCGGAACAGAAGCCGTTCATTACAAGAAAACACCTTTTTCTTCATAAGTACAAACAGTTGATAAAAAGGTAATAATAATCAAAACCCATTTTGAATACTACATCTCTGGCTCACGCTTATTTTCTCTATCTTTCGCTAAGGGACTTCAATTAGTTATAAATTATGCTAAACAGCACTAACTTTTACTTACCGTGGATATTGTTATTTCTTTCGCCACCTCTGCTCGGGCAATCCGAAGATCTGCAACTTCTGAATTACTACCAGTATTACCAAGATGATGCCAATGCACTTTACAAGCAGATGGTAACCGAAGCCTCGGCTTTCTGGGAATCCCGCGAAAACAGAATAGCTGAGTTAATTACGGCTGATGACTGGAAAGACTATCAGCAATCGGTCAGAAACAAATTACAGCAGATTATTGGTACTTTTCCAGAGAAGACTCCTTTGAATTCGCGAGTAACGGGCATATTAGATCGGCCTAATTTTACCGTAGAAAAAATCGCATATGAGTCTCAGCCCGGCTTTTTTGTTACGGCGGCACTGTTCCTTCCTACGAATCTCACTAAGAAGGCACCCGCGGTGGTATACTGTAGTGGTCATACTTCACTGGCATTCCGAAGTGATACTTATCAAACGAAGATTATCAATCTAGTGAGGAAAGGCTTTATTGTGTTAGCTTTTGACCCGGTAGGTCAGGGTGAGCGAATGCAGTACCCTGATGAATCTGGCCAGAGCTCTCAGATCGGGGGGCCAACCCATGAGCACAGTTACGTAGGTGCCCAATGCTTTATGATGGGAAGCTCACTGGCGAAATATATGATTTGGGACGGTATTCGTAGTGTAGATTATTTATTATCACGACCCGAAGTAGACCCTCAGCGAATTGGGATAACCGGACGTTCCGGGGGCGGAACGCAAACTGCTTTAATCGCTGCTTTTGATGACCGAATTTATGCGGCTGCCCCAGAAGCTTACATTACCCGATTAGATATTCTACTCAAGACTCGAGGCCCGCAGGATGCTGAACAAAATCTGCCATATTTCGCTCAGCAGCAATTAGATTTAGCAGATTTGCTTATTACAAGAGCTCCTAAACCCACACTAATTATTAGTACTACCCGCGATTTCTTCAGTATTGAGGGTGCCCGGCAAAGCTACAGTGAAATTAAGCGTGCTTATAAAGTTTTAGATAAAGGATCTAACATTAACATGGGTGAAGATGATAGCACCCATGCCTCAACTATAAAGAATCGCGAAGTGATGTATGCATTTTTTCAAGAATATCTACAGAATCCGGGTAACTCTGATGAAGAAGAAGTTAAGCTGTTCGCCCCGAAAGAACTTTGGGTTACAGATAGTGGACAGGTGGCAATTAGCTTAAATAGCCGTAATGTGTTTGATCTTAATCGGGTGGAAGCTCAGCGAAAAGAGCAAACTAGGCAGGAAAGAAAATCGGATTTTGATCCAGACCATATTATCGCCGTAGCCAAAAATTTATCAGGTTTTCAAGCACCAGATCAAGAGCATCAGATCGATTTTGCGGGGCAATACCAAAGAGAGGGTTATGTAGTCCAGAAGTACCTGATGATTGGGCAAGATCACGTAAATCCTTTCTTACTGTTCGTGCCGAACCAGGTTATCGGGGAGGAAGTAGTATTATATTTTCATCCCGAAGGCAAAGCCACCCAGGCGCAACCAGAGCAAGAGATTGAGCAGCTGGTAAAGCAGGGAAAAATAGTATTATCGGCGGACTTACTCGGTACGGGCGAGCTAGGCCCAGGATATCTACGAGGAGATGCTCACATCGATGATGTATCGTACAATCAATGGTTTGGCGGGATTCTGATAAACAAAAGCATTATAGCTCGGCAAGCTGCCGATATGCTGAAAATGGTTGATTATCTGAAAAGCAAGTACAAAAGCGATGACCTTCATATTACAGCAGTTGGCCGAAGTACTCTTACGCCTGCTCTATTACACGCTGCTGCTTTTGAGCCTGCTATTACTCAAACCATTCTTATCAACCCCTTGATTTCCTATCAATCTCTAGTGACTAATGAAGTATACGATGCCCGATGGGTGCCTTCGGCTGTGGCTGGGTCGGTGGGGGCTTACGACTTAGCTGATTTAGCTACTACTTTGATTGCCCGCTCGTTGTGGGTAGTAAATCCGGTAGATCATCAGTTTAACGAAGTACCCGTTTCTGATTTCAATAAAGAATGGGAAGTAGTACGAGTAGCATCTCAACCTACCGATAGTTTCCGAGTATTCTTTTCATCAGAAGAGAACGAAGGAGAAACCTGGATATCTCAGCTAAAGTAAATCTCAAATTTTTGGCGAGGCATATCTAGTCAGAGATCGTCACCACGACGCCCATCACCAAACCGACGCTCACCTAGCTTACGTAGTATTACCCGCTGAAATTCGGCTTCAGCCCGGATAAGTTGTAACATCTGGGTGGAAGAAAGCACTTCTGATAATTCTTCCGCCATATTTTTTTCTAAGGTCAACTGGCGTTCTTTCAACGCAAAATATTCATCAATGTGTTGCTGAGCTGTTTCATTAGTTAGCCCGTCGGTTTTAACCGAACGCCGTAGCCGGAATTCCTCTTTCTTCAGTTCTCGTCGTTGTTCATCCCACTGATTGTACACCGGCCAAAACTGCTGAGCCGTTTCGGGGGTTAATGAGAGGCGCTCGGTCAGAAAAGCAATCCGAGCCGTTTCAATCTTCTCAATAGGGCGTTGGGCAAACGTACTTACGGTAGTACCTAGGCAAAGCGACAGTATAATAATTAATTGTTTCATGGTTTTTCTATAAATACTCTTCCAGTAAATAATCAGTGTCGAGATAGTAGTCTTCTGGTAAATCATACGATTCAAGTTCGGACTCTAGTAGTTCTTCCTGCTCCTCTTCAGTAAGCGACACGGTCGAAATCATATCTGCTGAATTTATTTGCAGATAATCGATGAGATCCTGTTCATTTACTTCGGCCAGTAAGTTTTGCACCTCATTCTGGTTGGTTTCGGCAATTGGTGTAGTGTCCGTCTGAAATGGATTGATAAGCCAAACGGCTACTACTAAAACAACTATGGCTGCCGCAGCATAATACCAGCGAGAAGAAAGCGAAATTACCTTACCTTTTTCAGTTTCAGCTTCTTCTTCAATTTGCTGCAGCATCCGTTGCGGGAAATCATTGAAGTAGCCTTCAGGGGCAGGAAATGGATCTTGGTTCAACCCTTTCTTCTTCAGTTCATTTAAGTTTATCTTGTTAGCCATATCACTAAATCGTTTCCAATTGTAAAATTGCTTCTATCTTCTTTACGGCCAAATGGTAGCTAGCTTTAAGCCCACCTACACTAGTACCCGTAATTTCGGCAATTGCTTCGTATTTCAGGTCTTCAAAATACTTCAGATTGAAGACTAACCGCTGCTTATCTGGCAGTTGTAACAAAGCTTTTTGCAATCTGCGCTGAATCTCATCACCATCCAACGACGGGGTGTGGTCAATTTTATCAGCCAATTCTTGATTAGCGTCGCCTATTGGCAGAAAAAACCGCCGTTTCTTTTTTTCCAGAAAGCGTAAGCTCTCATTAGTAGCAATCCGGTAAAGCCAAGTATACAACTGCGAGTCGCCCTGAAATTTTCCTAGGTTACGCCAGACCTTCACAAAAGTTTCTTGCATCACGTCGTCAGCATCGTCGTGGTCAATCACCATCTTTCGGATAATGGCGTACATTCGCTCCTGGTAGGTGTGCACCAGTAGCTGAAACGCATCCTGCTGTCCGCCTGCCTCTTTAAACCTACGGAGTATGTACTGATCCTGATCTTTCAAACGTATATTCGGCGATACTACTGCAACCAAACTAGCAAATCTTTTCGTTTTATAGTTTAGATACGAGTTGGCCTAAAAGGTTTAATGCTAGTAGAAAATAGAATGCACTTAGGCTAGTAGCTTTTCCTTAATGATGAAGGTATTTGTTTATCGCTCTGATAAGGCCAGTAAAGGAAATCAATTGCTATCAGATAGGGAGGGCAGGTTTTACACTGGTCGTGAAAATATTGAAATAAAAAATGCACCGATAGAATTCCATCGGTGCATTCTGTACTGGTGTAGATACGTGATTGATCGCATGGGGAGTCGGACGCGGTTTCCCGCCGGGATCGGTGCGGGCCATCGTGGCGCGATCTCGCCAGACCGGGTCTCGTCAGACCGGAGCATCCCATGACGCAGCCCCGGCGAACCGTCACGTATCTATGTTATTGATAAATAGTCATGTTCTCAAATGGGCCAGGTACTGGGCGAGGAACATTCGGGTTACCGTTTATCTCGAATTGTGAGTAAACAAACCGCCAAGGTAACTCAGCACCAATGTTGGGAGAAATCGGAATTCCTTCCAAGCTACCTCGGGTACGCCGCTCATCGTTCCAGGCAATTGTTTGTCCGTAGAAAGTGACGTAGCGCTCTTCTACAATCTCCCGCAACAATGCATCATTTGCCGCAATTCCATCAGCATTCTCCATACCGCCCGGAGCAAAGTCTTCAGCTACGTAAGGCTCGTAAGCTAGCGTGAAAGCGGCCTGATAAGTAGCATCAATATAGCCTCCTTCATTCAGAAACGCTCGGTACTCATTTAGATAGCCTAAAGCGGCATCAAAATTACCCGCTCGGATGGAAGTTTCAGCCAGAGTTAGGATATTTTCCTGATAGGTAATCAGCGGAAAAGAAGCATTTTCAGCAAACATAGCATTGAGTGTATCGCCTTGAGAGAGAGAAAGCGTATTTGGCTCAATTCTACCCGGAGTATTGATCGCTTGATCGGCACCTAAGTAATAAAAGTTAAAGCGAGCCGATTCGTCAGTCTTAGCATTTCCACGATAATTATCATTGGCTGGATCTAGCAATGTAACTAAGTAAGATTCGCCCTGGGCATCTTCAGCGGCAATATCACCTCCTCGCGAAGGACCAAGAAAATCCCAATAGAAGTTACGGTCTACATCGTTAGTAGTACCATGCGAGAGATACATAGAACCTGCAAAGCTAGAAATTCCCTGCTCAGCCGCCGCGAAGGCTAAATCATACTGCTTAGTATCCATGTAAAATCGTGCTTTCAGCGTGTAGGCAGCAGCTTCCCAAGAAGCAGGATCACCATTATAGTAGATATCGGTACCACTAGCTGGAATTCCGATACCAGATTCCAGATCAGCAATTCCTTCATCTAGAAGTGACTGTAAGGAAGTGTAGATATCCATTTGGCTATCAAATAGAGGAGATTCGAACTCCTCAATTTGGGCTGCCTGAGAAAACGGAATATCTCCCCACAGTGCCGTAGCATTACCCATACAGTGTGCTTGGGTTACTTTGGTCATGCCGGCAAACACCCGAATACCCAATGGTTCTACTTTACTTAGTACAATACGGGAGTTGCGGAGGGTACCGTAGTAGATGTTATCCCACATATTAGTGAAATTAGATGCACCTGCATTGTACACATGAAAATCACTCCACTGGCGATCTACTCCCTTCATTTGACCCGACCATATAGCCGCCATTCGGGCGGTTAAACCCGTATGGGTAGTAGCGTTAGCCAATTGTACCCCGGTAAAAATTAGTTCAGCCGGAGCATCTGCCGGGTTATTCGGATCATCGTTTAAATCTTCTACTAATCCTTCGCAAGCTGATAGCGAAAAGATTAGTAGCGTCAGTAAGCTATATTTAGATAATATTTTCATGATACTTTGATTAATAATTGATGGCAATTGAGAAAATGTAGGACTTGGTGCCCGGATTATTGAAGTAGTCTTGTCCTCGGCCATTTGTAGCACCATCTAGTGAGGTTTCTGGATCAATTCCTACTACATCCGTCCATAACAGTAGATTTCGACCTCGCAATGAGAAATCAATGCTTTGTAGCTTTGTTCTTTCTCGGAATTTTTCAGAGGTAAGACTATACGAGAGCGATACTTCGCGCAGTCGAGTCCAACTACCATCTACAATAAATTGCTCTTGAAGGTTGCTAAACCCTTGTCCTAGGGTAGTATACCAAGCTTCGTCGAGAATCACTGGGCCACCGCCAAAGTCACGGATGTTACCTCGCACAGTTGTTCCACCTTCAATAACATCTCCGTTGTAGTTTACTAAGCCTCCGCTAGGTACAACCACTTCGTTGCCAGTGTCAGCGTGTTTACCAAAGTTGTACAATACGGACTTAGTGTTAGGAGCAAATGAGCTACCCTGGAAAGTCTCAAATAGGGCGTATAGCGAAAGGTTTTTCCAAGAAATGGTTCCACCAATTCCCCCGCGCCAAACTGGATTAGGGTCGCCAATTACTCCAAAGTCAGGAGCTACTTGCGGGAAGTTGTTTTCATCTAAGTCTAGCGAGCCATCCGCATTACGCAGGTAGACTCCACCGAATAAAGCCGAAAGCGGCTCACCTACCTTAGCTACTGAACTGGTTAAGGTGCTAAATCCACCTAGTTGAATTACATCACTATCGCTATCTCCGCTACCACCTAAGCTAGTTACCTCATTTATATTTTGGTTAGCATTGGCAAAAAGATCAATGCTCCAGTCCTGGTTAGAGAATACATTAAGCCCTAAATCAACTTCCCAACCTTTATTTTCCATAGAACCAGCGTTAGTATAGCTAGTCTCAAAGCCTACGGATGAAGGTAAACGGACGTCTAACAGTAAGTCTACAATCTCGTTTTGGTAGTAGGTGAAACCCGCTCGTAGTCGGTCGTTAAAGAATCGTAAATCCGTACCAACTTCCCACTCAGTTTTAATTTCTGGTCGTAGGTTAGGGTCGCCTTGCTGCTCTCCCTGTACAAAGGCACCGTTACCGTAGCCTACTCCCGATAGAATGGCTCCCCAGCTTCCGAATAAAGTATTATCTGCGGCGACAAAATCAGTATTAGTACGATGTGGGTCAGGTTGTACCCCTACTTGTCCGTATCCAGCGCGTATCTTACCAAAGCTCAATAGGGCATTGCTTCCTGTTAGCTGGGTAAACTGCCAAGCGACATCAGCTGAAGGGTAGAAGAAGGTTTTATCTGCCCCAAAAGAAGAAGCTGATTCTAAAGCTCCGGTGGCGTTTACATATAATTGGTCATACAGACCAAAGTTAGCCGTAGCGTAAGTTCGAGTAGTGCGGACTAAAGTTTCAGTATCGTCTGGGAAACGATCGGCTCCTACTGAATTAGAGAAATCTAGTGGTCCATCGGGAATTAGAAAGTTCTGCATTTCTCCGCCAACGCGGTTGTAGTTACGTTGATTAATATTCCAACCTAAGTTTACACTAGAGGAAATATCGGGAGAAAGTGCAAAGGAAAAACGCCCGATTGCATCAAAGTTCAACTGGGTTTCGCCGAAAATAAATTCTTCGTAACGTCCGCCGCTATTGGCTCCAGCCGAGTGTACAGGGAAGTATGTCTTCCGCTGATCTTCGTAAGTATCAGCTCCACCGCGAGCTATAAACTCAAACCAATTTACGGGCTTGATGCCGATTTCCGCACTCATAATAAAGCGGTTTACAATAGTAGAGTTCTGCAACTCATTAATTGTCCAGAGCGGATTGTTATAAATTGGGTTAGGATTGTTAGCGAGGTAACGTCGGTACGAACGATGGCGGTTCAGAATAGGAGCAGCCTCCGGTGAAGCGAAGTAGTTACCGATGTAATCTTCTCCGTTAAAATCAGGGGCAGCTCGTAGCATACCAAGGTAAAGACCGTTAAGGTTTGATCCGGTTTGAATTCGGTTAGAAGTTGTACGGGCAAAAGTAGCGTTACTAGATACTCGGACAATATCGTTGAACTTACGGTTAGCATTCAGGCGGATAGTACTTCGATCGTAGTCGCTTACTCCTCTGTAAATACCTTCCTGCGTCATATGGCCTAAACTCAATAGGAAGTTTCCGTTTTCGTTTCCGCCACTCATACTGAGATAGTTATCAACAAAGTAACCCGTTTGGAATACTTGGTCTTCCCGTGCGTCGTTGAAAGTTTCTCGCGAGTTTTTTCCACCGTTTGGATCATCGGCACTCCCGCTCGGAATCGCATAGTAACGATCTCCATCCCGCGCTTCAAAGAAACCACCGTAGCCAGGAGCGTTAGGGTCAGTAATTTGCTCATCAGCCCCACCCGGACGGTCAGCAATTCTGTCTCCGAATGAACGAGATGAGGTTGGGCTGTAGATTCCGCCTTGTCCTTGCCCGAATTTATTCTGAAGTGGATGGAGTACGTTTACTTGGTCAAGAGATACGGTAGACCGGAACGTGATATCTAGTTTGCCAGCATCACGGCCTTTCTTGGTGGTAATTACAATTACCCCGTTAGCAGCTCGAGAACCCCAGAGTGCAGCGGCTGAAGCTCCTTTCAAGATTTGTAGTGATTCGATATCTGAAGGGTTGATGTCATTCATTCGCGATTGCTGCCGAACCCCTGCGGTATTTTCTCCACTGTTATCAATATCAGCGTTAGGAGCACCTACGGTGTTACTGATCGGAATACCGTCCACAACAATCAGTGGCTGTGACTCACCAGTGATGGTGTTTTGTCCACGAATCTGGATGTAGGCAGCAGCCCCGGGATCACCGCTAGAGCGAGCGATTTGCACTCCGGCAGCTTTACCACTCAAGCTGTTAATTAGCGTATTTTCTCCCGAGCGGGCAATAGATTCGCCCTCCACTTTAGAGAATGCTAGTCCGCGAGCGTCAGCGTCTTCTTCAAAACCCAGTGCGGTTACTACTACCTCGGATAGTTGCTTGGTATCATCAGTAAGTTCTACGTTCAAAGTAGACTGATTACCGATAGCCACTTCTTTGGTCACTAAGCCGATGAAGGAAAATACGAGTGTTTCTGCATCTTCACCGATGGTTAATCGGTAGTTTCCATCAATATCAGAAATGGTTCCGTTAGTAGTACCTTTCACTACTACGTTGACACCCGGAAGGGGGTCTCCACTATCAACAGAAGTAATCTGACCGCTGATAGAACGCTCTTGAGCCTGAAGCTGAGTGCCTATCAGAATCAGGCTGGCGAGTAGCCATGTGGATAGCAGTCGGTCTCGCCGACTAGCCAGTACTGCGAAATTTGTAAAGATGTTTCTCATAGGTAAATTAGTTACTAGTGTTTATTAAGTGAAAGATTAGGTATAAGATAATAGGAAAGAAAACTGATAATTTAAGTAATTAGCAATTGAAATATTGAGAGCGTAAAGAAACGCAGAATGTGGGGATAGTAATGTTGCTAATCGGCAAAATAATGATAGGTTTGGGTAATAAGCAAATTTTGTTAAAATTTTATCAATATTTTCTTTTACAAAGTCCAGAATTTCTCTTCGGTAAAAAAGAGAACTGAATTATCATTGTTATTCAAAAATTAATGATGTTGCTGAGTGAATCCTGCTGCGGCAGTGAAACGTGAGAAGGAAAAAAGAGCAGGTACTTGCTCTTTTTCAGCGATTAGATGTGATGCTAATTCGCCTAGTGCCGGAGCGTGTTTAAAGGCGTGACCGGAGCCGCCCCCCAGTATCCAGGTGTTCGTTAGTTCGGGGTGGCGATCCATAATAAAGTGTTTGTCGAACGTATCGGTATGCTGACAAACGCGAGATTCTAGCAAAGGAGCATCCTTCATAAATGGGAAACGGTACGCTAGCAGTTCCCGAGCTTGCTTCACCTCCTTAGGATGAACCAAACGATTATCATGCGTTGGGTCAAACGCCTCTACATTGGCGGGTGCCCATCCAATCTTAAAACCTCGGTGGTCGTTACCCGGTACGCCGTAGTGCCGTTCCTGATCGGCTAAGTCTCGATTCATCCAGGTGGGTAAAGGCTGTTTGGCAAGAGTGGTCGAGAATTGGGGAGGCAAACCGAACATAAATACGGGCTGACGAGTCACGCGCAGTTTATCTTGAAGTAGCTCAGGAAAAGTGCTACCTAGCCAAGGCCCTCCGGCAAATACGTAGCAATCAGCAGTGAGCGTAGAACCATCGCTCAGCTTAACTTTTTCTAGTGCCTCTTTCTGAGTGGTAACCGGGAGAGCGTGGGTTTGTCTGAATGTCCCCCCTTCCCGGATAAACTGATCGACCACCTCGGCACAAGCTTGGCGGGCGAGTACAAATCCGGCGGATGGATCGTACACTGCATGGTTAAGGTCATCAGTTCGCGCCAGCGGAAAGTACTGCTGAATCTCATCAGGTGATAGCCGTTCCAACGGCATTTGGGCTTCCTGATAAAGCGGACGGGCTTGTTCAGCGTAATCGTAGTGCTCCATCTGGCAGAAAATCAGTAATCCAGTTGGATAAAATACTTGCTGATTAAACTGGGCTTGGTGCTCTTTCCACAGCGTAAGTGCCCGACGAGCCAAGTCAAAATATATGCGTTTATCCCCGTACATACAGCGTACTAGCCGAGTTTCACCCCCCGAACTAGCCCGAGCATTTCCCGGTCCCCAAGTATCGCAAAGCGTTACATCATAGCCTTGACAAAGCAGATACAGCGCAGTCCAGCCGCCAAAAGCCCCAGCTCCTACCACCACAGCTGACGGTTTGTTACTGTAGTTTTGGTTGATGGTAGTCCATTTTTTCGGGCTGATCGCTAACGGCGTTATTGCTAAGGTAGAGGCTTGTTTTAGTAAGTCTCGTCGAGAAATTTGATTAGCCGATGACATTAGTTCTGGGGGGTAGTAAGGAGTTCATCAATCTCGTAGCGTATACCATTTTTGATAGTCATGGTCACGTTCCACGCATCAAAAATATTACTCAGCGGATCGCCATCTACGATGACTAGATCAGCTACTTTTCCTTCTTCAACAGAACCCAAATCACTAGCTACGCCTACGGCTTCCGCCGCGCGAATAGTGGCTGATTGCAGGGCTTGGAAAGGAGTAAATCCACCATCTACAAAAAGTTGCATTTCGGTATGCAAGCTAGTTCCGTAGGGAATAAAAGGAGAGTCAGTGCCAGCAGTCACTCGGCCTCCCGCTTGCATAATGCGGGTGATAGCCTGCTGCATGGTTGATATATTGGCTAAGTACCCCGGAAATAGTTTGCGTAACCGTTGGGGTGCTCCTTGCAATTGAGTGCGATACTCTTCGGAGTACAGTTCAATCAATTGCCGATTCTGGTAAATTTCAGGATGTTTATCGGCCAGAATGTAAAAGCCACCCTGTAACCCCATAGTAGGGGTAATATTCATTTGCGACTTTACCAGTAGTTGGACTACGTCGTCGTAGGTATTTTTGAGTTCCGACTGCTTCATAGAGTAGCCCCGGCGACTGGTGCCCCGGATATGTTCTACGGCGTCTACATTATACTTAGTAGATGGATAAATCTCATGAGAAGAAACCGGAATGCCAATTCCATGAGCTGCTTCGGTGATGCGCTGCTGAAGGGAATCTGGCATCCGCACGTAGGTTTTTATCATATCGTAGCCCAGCCGTTCAGCTCGATCTAGTTCCAGTTCCATATGCGGGCCGTGAATGACACTGTTTGCCAGACCGTAGTAAATACGGCTGCCGTCAGTTAAGCCTCCGGTGAAGAATTCCCGAGGACCAGCACGCACTCCACTGGCCCAAGCTTCTTTTCTTTCCAAAGCATCATATGGGTCAGCCCCGGGTTCTCGCACTGAGGTGATTCCGTAGGCTAGCCAAGTTCTTCCTAATCGCTCACCCGCACTAGCGTGTTGATGGGTATGCATCTCGAATAGCCCTGGGATAATGGTTTTATCCGAAGCGTCAATCACCAACCCATCCAAACCTTCCTGATGAGGCTGAATGGCTTTTATCCGATTATTCTCAATTAGTAAATCTACATCTTCTTGATACGTTGAGTCCAAACCGTTGAAGACGCGCCCTGCGTGGATAGTATAGGTGTCAGTCGGTTTTTCTGGGTTCCAGCTTAGCAGATAGGGAATCGACTCGGTTGTTCCCGCAGTGATATTTAGCTTCTTGAGCTGATCGGTGGCAATATAAACAATCGATTTTCCGTCAGCAGTCCAACTGGGGGAGGCGGCTAGTTCAGTAGTAAGCTGTTCTGGTTCAGCAGTTGGCTCTCCCGTTTCATTTACGGGTAGATGCCACAGAACACCATCTTGTACATAGGCGATAGACTGACCCGTAGGTGACCAAATGGGGCCATTCGCATTTCGCATGGCGGGAGTACGGCCTTCTTCGGGCGATAGGTAGCGACGAACGCTATCTTCCAGCGGGAGATACAGGATTTGACTAACTCCTTCGCGATAGCGTGACGAATAAGGTTGCAGTACCATTAATGCCAGCATGGATTCATCTGGTGACCAGGTGGGTTTGCTGGGCACAAAGTAGCTGTCTTCTAGGGAAATCAATTCGCCTGTGGCCACCGTCAGCACGTGTAGCTGACCTCTACCCCAAACATTGCGAACATCGCGGGTGTAAAAGGCAATGCGTTCTCCACTGGGTGACCAAACCGGAAAGCCAACGGCCTGATCTAAATCAGTCAACTGGGTTTCTTCTTCGGTACTAAGGTTTTTCACCCAGAGGTTCATCTGTCCATCCCGATCTGATACAAACGCCAACTGAGTCCCGTCAGGTGACCAGGTTGGGTCAATATCTACGAAGGAGTCATCAGTTATTGCTTGTAGGGTTTCATTGGCAATGGACTGTACCCAAATATCTCCTAACGCAGCGAAGGCAACGGATTGACCATCGGGTGAAACTACCGGTGTCATCATGCCCAGTGCCGGACGAGCAGTTGTATCGTCGAGGTCGTAAATCTTGCGGGCGTAAGAAGGGCGCGCTAATGTTACAGTTGCCTCAAAAGAAACGGTAGTAGCTCCCTCCTGCCCTACAATGCGTTGCTTGATTTTACCGTCGCTGGTATAGAAAAAACTGCTATCTGACTGCCAAGCCGAGCGAAACGGGAAGACATCCTCATCAATCGTTTGCACCTTCGCCGAGTCGCTAGAAGACAAAGAGAATACCGCTAAATGTCCTTCGCCTTCACTGTATTGAAGAAAAGATATTTGCTGCTGATCAGGACTCCAGGCGGGGGAAGCAAGCTTAGCCTCAGAAGCTACTAATCGTTCGGTTGCCCCGGTTTCCGAATTTAACGAGTAAATACCCGGAGCATCAGCCTGTCCTGATACATAAGCAATCTGGCTACCATCGGGTGAATACACCGGATGATATTCATTAGCCGGGTTCTCGGTAAGAGAAGTCACTTCACCACTAGCCAACATGATTTCCCACAAGTCATAATTACCATTGCGGTCAGAAGAAAATACGATGCGCTGCCCGTTGGGCGACCAGTGAGGTTCCCGATGATCGTAGCGCCCGAAGGTTAGCTGTTTCAATTGGCTACCATCACGATTAATCGTCCAGATATGGTAGTTACCATTGCGGTAAGAGTGAAAGGCGATTTGCTGCCCATCCGGCGACCAGGCAGGCTCGTGGCAGTCACCTAGAGCATCGGTAATTGGTTGAGCCGTGCCTCCTTCAACGGGTAATAACCAGATGGTTCCTTGTAAGTCAATAGCAAAAGTTGAGTAGTCAGGTGATAAGGCAATTGCCAGGTTAGTACCCTCTCGCAGAGCAACATCTACTGAGTTGGCAGGAGCATCGGTTTCAGGATTAGAGGAGGTGCAAGATAAAATAGAAGATAGAAGCAGACAGTAGAGTAAAATAGACTTCAAGGTAGGTTAGGATATAGTTTGCAGAAAAAACTAAGGTACAATAACAAAATAAATTTTTGAAATAGGTAGAATTCGCAGAATAAAAAATATTTTACGAAGAGATATAATCTTATAATCATTGGTTTTTTAGAAGAAGTTGAGAAGGTGAATATTAGATATTTAGTGAGCTGATTAAACCTTCGATGGTTAGCATGGTCTAAGCTTCGTAAACCAAAAATTGTTAAATAGTATGAAAAAGATAGTAAACTTTAGTGCGGCATTTTTGCTGCTTATTGGAACTGCCGCTTGGGCACAACCAGAAGGTGAACGACGAGGTGGTGATCCTAGTCAGCGAGCTGAACGTCTTACCGCTTCCATGACCGAATTGCTAAGGCTGGATGAGAATCAGCAGAATCAGGTGGGCGATTTAAACTTAGAGTATGCCATGAAAATGCGGGAGTCTTTCCAGGAAAACCAAGGTGATCGGGAAGCCATGCGCGAGACGATGGTAGCTCTCAATCAGGAAAAAGAAGAAAAGTTGTCGGCTATACTTAGCGAGGAGCAGATGCAGCTGTACAATAAGAAGAAAGAAGAGTTTAGGAAGAATTCCCGCGAACGGCGTGGCAAAGGCCGAGCAAAGAGAGATTCGGCTAGCGAATAAGGTTTCATATTTTCCTTCATAAAAAGCGGTGGGCGGTCAGTTCTCCGCTTTTTCATTGAGTTATATAGTCTCTCAAACTCTCGCAATTCTACTTACCAAATTGTAAGTAAACCGCATCAGGGCCAGCGCGAATAGAATGTCAAATAGTTTGATAAAGGTGCTTTCTTCCATCATATCTTGAAGGAAAGAATCATATAAGGAAATAGGAACCAGGTTAAATGCATTAGGCGAAGTCAGTGCCATATACAGGAAAGTACCGCCGACTATTAGGGAAATTGCTAATGGCAGAAACTTCATTGGCTACGTAAATTACCTTTACTCATCCCGAACAGCCTTTACCTCAGCGAAGGTGACTACTTCTCCTTCATTACCCCAACTGTTGCGAACGTAATTGAGTACGTGGGCAACCTCTTCATCGGAAAGTGGCTGAGGTGGCATCATGCCATTGTAGGTTTCCCCGTTTACTACCATCTCCCCTTCCGAGCCGTGCATCACTTGCTGGATGGAACGGGTTTTATCAGCCATTAAATAATCAGATTTAGCTAGAGGGGGAAATGCTCCCGGCAACCCTTCGCCTTCGCTCATATGACAGGCGAGGCAGTAACCTTGGTAAATTTCCTCTCCTAGCTTGATACTTTCTTCCAGATCTGGTTCAGTCTGTTGAAGATGATTGGTTTCTTTAAAATCAGAGCGAATTAAGAGAATAGATGAAATGTAGATAGCAGCACTTACAGCTACGTAAGAATAGGTCATCGTAATGATTATTGATTGTGTGAAACTTTTAAAGATACTAAAGATTCACCTACTTTACTACGATGCAAGAATCCCTGCGGTGATCACCCTTATTATCAACTCCCAGTTTTGATGTAGAACATATCTTGCTGCCATTTTAAAGGATTATCCCGAATATACTGACGGATATTCTCTAAAGAACGTCTATTGCGGATAATGTGATCGTGAAATCGCGCCTGCCAACCAAAATCTATTTTTTGTTTCCGGCATTCATAAGATACCCGACCCTTGTACCAGCGTATCATTTTACCAATAGTATTTTGGGGTAATTTCATTGGATTGTTCGGAATACCAGATTTCGTATGGAATTGATTCGTAGGAACATGATTAATCGCACAGCGAACCGTCATGTTCCTACCGTCAATAATCAAAATCATGTGTACGTGATTAGGCATGATTACCCATTCGTCTAATTTGACATGATTAAATTGATTGGGTATCTCAATAAGGTGGGTTTGGGCGATCAACCCTGCACCTGACAACTGCATAGTACCTTGCTGAATTTCACCAAAAAGGTGCCGCCGATCTTTGGTACAAATAGTGATAAAATATTCACCCGATTGGGCATAATTGTAACCTGGCAGCCGATATTGTTTCTCGTTTTTATATTCCATTGCGTAGGAACGTGATCAATCACGTTCCTACAGAAATCATGCAACACCCTACTAATCCCTCAGCCTTTCCTTTATACAGGCAAAATCATCGGGGGTGTCTACATCGTAAATACCTTCAGGAAAGTCAACCGAAGCAACCTGTGAGGCATAACGGGCAATGATGGATTTGGCTCCAGCATTCCCGTCGAGTTTAAGCAGTTCGGGAAACAGTGCCTCACCAAATAGTGCCGGAACTCCTGCGGTATTATGGTAAGCCGAAGCGACCAATGTTTTGCCAAGACGTCGATAAACAGCAATTAATTGTTTTAATAGTGACGGACTGACTAGCGGCTGGTCGCACAGTATAACAATGGTGGCGTCAGGCAAAGGAGTAAACGACATTATTTGCTGAATGCCTGTACGAATAGATGAACCCATACCTGTTTGCCAGTTGGGGTTATGAGCGAAATGAACTTCTTCTGAAGAGAGGTGCTCCTGAATCTGGTTAGCGTACGCTCCAGTGACCACAATTATCTCATCGCTAACCGATTGGGCGGTTTGTACCGCTCGTTGCACCAGCGATTTTCCTTTAAGTTGCATTAGTTGTTTGGGTTGTCCCATACGACTAGCCTCGCCCGCAGCTAAAATCAGGGTAGTAATCATCCTTCCGCCCCAGATAATGTTCTGAAAATAATACCGATAACCCCTGCAACCAGCATGATAGTTAGAAAGTAAATGATGTTAATCAGTACCGCAATGCCCACGGCTTTCCACTTTTTCTCGGGAAAAAAAGACACGATTGCCCAAGTGAAGTAAACAAACCATAAAAGCTGAGTTATGCTATTGAACAGAGCAGGATAATAGTACAACCCAAGGGTGGCTAACAGATACAACAACGTATACTCGGCCGTTACAAAAGCAGCGAGTGTCAGGTGTTCAGCGTAATTGTATCCTCTACGGCGAAAAAGTACGTAGGTTATGAGTGCCAATAGGGGGACCATTAAAAATCCAATAACATTGTAATACTGGTAGACAAACGCTATTACTTCTTGTTGCGCTTGCTGAGCATGTTCATCACCGTTCTCTAATATGTCTTCACCAAGAGCACGTCCTATCAGATCGAGCTTGATTACAACAAAGCTGGCGAGCGCCGTAGCAAATACTAAGAAACGAATCGGGTTGGAATAACGCTTTCGTTCTCCAGCCAGATACTCACGGATAGCAGCACCAGGATTAATCAACAATTGTTTACAAGTGAAAAAGAAGCCCTTATCCCAACTGAGAGAGCTCAGTACCTCTTGCCATAGATAGTGAAGAGTGATTCGAGGAGCAGTTTCAGGATTGTAATTAGTGGTGCTTTGCTTCATACACTATCAAATTCGTCCCATTTTGGGAAAATTTTCTAAATCTTGGAAAGTGAGTAAGTTGCTAGCAGGATTATTAGTTTATTAGCCTGACGTTTCTAATTTATTACAAAAAAGTTTGACTATGCAATCTGTCACAACTACTGTTGCTCATCAAAAACATCTATTTTCTCTTCCTCCGGATATTACTTATTTAAATTGTGCTTACATGGCTCCTTTGCTGAAGTCAGTAGAGGAGGCAGGTATAGAAGGGTTGCGGAAAAAACAATCACCTACTCAGTACGGAAGCTATGAGTTCTTTGATGATGTAGATTATGTTAGAAAACAATTCTCTCAACTAGTTAATATTGCTGATTATCAGCGAGTTGCTATTCTTCCTTCAGTATCCTACGGGATGGCAATAGTCGCTAAAAATCTACGTATTCAGCGGGGTGATAATATTGTAGTAGCCGGTGAGCAATTTCCGAGTAATGTGTACCCGTGGCGCAAATTAGCGACAAAGGCTGATGCTGAGCTGCGTACCGTAGCTGCTCCAGCTGATTTTGAAAGGCGAGGACAACGCTGGAACGAACACTTGCTAGAAGCTATTGATAATCAGACGTGTATGGTCGCTGTGCCGCATACGCATTGGGCAGATGGTACCCGGTTTAATCTAAAGGAAATTCGGCGACGCACCCGTGATGTGGATGCTTTACTAGTAGTGGATGGCACACAGTCAGTTGGCGCCATGCCCTTCGATGTGGCTGATATTCAGCCGGATGCACTGATTTGTGCTGGGTATAAATGGCTAATGGGGCCATACGGAATCACGCTAGGTTACTTCAGTGAATACTTCGATAATGGTTCACCATTAGAAGAAGGCTGGATTGCCCGTTACAATAGCGAGGATTTTACTAATTTGGTGAATTACCAAGATGACTATCAGCCAAAAGCACTGCGCTATGATGTAGGACAACGCAGTAATTTTATTCTCGTTCCCATGATGGGAAAGGCCTTGGAAATAGTGATAGCATGGCAACCGGAGCAGGTTCAGCAATATTGTCGGGATATTTCGGTTTCATCTATTGAAATGTTGTTAGAAGCAGGCTTTTGGATAGAGGAAGAAGACCTACGAGGACATCACCTATTTGGGATTCAGTTGCCTAAGAAAATGCCACTGGAAAAACTGCAAAATACCCTCAAACAGGCTAAAATCAGTGTTTCAGTGCGAGGTAAGTCCGTTCGGGTATCGCCTCATCTGTACAATGAAGAAAGAGATTTAAGCTACCTAGCAGAATGCCTGTGTAGCCTACAATAGAAAAACCCCGAGTGCAATTAAGCACTCGGGGCCAACTATCAACCTTAAACAAACGCTAAGAAAAAAATCCTTGCGCACTTAGTACATTACAAATGATGTGCCAATATTCTCATACAATTTCTTAAAATAATTATTTATTCTTTTTTCAACTATTGATCCGCTTGGTAGTTAAAGAGTTACAAAATAGACTATGGATAATTTTTTGCCCTTATTCCCTCTCAAATTAGTTGCCTTTCCGGGCGAACGGCTTAACCTGCATATATTTGAAGATCGCTACAAGCAATTGATCAATGAGTGTATAGACGAAGATAAACCATTTGGAATACCAGCGTATCTTAGCGATCAGATAGGCTATGGTACTGAAATGAGTGTAGAGAACGTAAGCAAAGTATACTCTGATGGGCGAATGGATGTTGTTACGATGGGCTACCGGGTTTTTAAAGTAATTAAATTTTATCGGGTAGCTCCGGAGAAACTGTATGCCGGCGGAGAGATTGATTTTTTAGAGAATATTCCAGATTCTGATCCGGCCAAGCAGCAGCGTATGATAGACCTTGCCTTAGAGCTGTTTGAGGTACTTAGCCTTTCTGATAATTTTACAGTTAATACCCAGGCTTCTACTTTTGATCTGGGTCACAAGATTGGTCTATCTAACCAGAAAAAATACGAGTTACTCCAGCTAGAACAAGAAAGTGATCGGCAGCAATTTATTATCGATCATTTAGAGGAATCCCTACCGGTAATTCGTGATATGGAGAAAGCCCGCGAGCGCATCCGCATGAACGGTCACTTCCGTAAGTTTGACCCACTAGATTTTTAGTATAGAGGTCTATTGTGCGCGAAGTCGTCGGTCGACTATATTCTGCGCTTTCAAAAAATTAAAATACTGTTTATTAGTGAAAGACAGATGTATCCAGTCCACCTGGTAAAATCTGGTATATCCTGATAAATCTTTCGTACTTTTGATTCTCTGAACCAGGAAAGTATGCAAAATACTGAGTTATCGGGCTTTGGAACCATCCTACTTTTTATCATTGGAGCTATCTCCTTTGTACTAATTACGTTGGTGGTAGCGCGACTTATTCGTCCTCATCGGCCTAACGAAGAAAAACTTACTACCTATGAGTCAGGAGAAGATCCAATGGGTTCGGCCTGGGGGCAGTTTAATCCGCGCTTTTACGTGGTTGCACTGATATTCATTCTGTTCGATGTAGAAATTGCCTTTCTTTTTCCTTGGGCTACGGTGATGGGGCAGGCCGAATTGGTTGAGCAAACGGGAGGTACTTGGGGCTGGTTTGCACTGGTAGAGATGACCATTTTTGTGCTGATTCTGGCACTGGGGCTGGCTTACGCCTGGGCAAAGGGTTTTCTGGATTGGGTGAAACCACAAGCTACTGCTCCTCAGTACGAATCGGTAGTGCCTGCGGATTTGTATCAACAGATAAACCGAAAGTATGCAGCCTCTACCTCCGATAAAGAAGAATAGACTATGAAAGGATTATTAGACCAGCAGTTTGGGCAAGGTGGAATAATCATCACTAAAGTAGATGACCTAATAAATTGGGCTCGGCTTTCTTCATTGTGGCCAATGGGCTTCGGTTTGGCCTGCTGCGCCATCGAAATGATGTCGACCTACGCTTCCAATTTTGATCTAGACCGCTTCGGAGTGTTCCCCCGCCCCTCGCCCCGGCAATCAGATGTGCTGATTGTGTCGGGTACGGTTACCTTCAAAATGGGTGATCGGGTACGGCGGTTGTACGAGCAAATGGCAGAACCCCGCTACGTGATTTCTATGGGATCCTGTTCCAACTGCGGTGGTCCCTACTGGGAGCACGGTTACCACGTAGTGAAAGGAGTGGATAAAATTATTCCGGTAGATGTTTATGTACCTGGTTGCCCACCTCGCCCGGAGGCACTAATTGGGGGAGTAATCAAGCTGCAAGAAAAAATCCGTAATGAATCGTTGATGGCTCCTACGGCACTGGAAAAAATTATGGCTAACAAGGAAGCAGAAACTAATTCTGAAACCGCATGAGTTGGGAAGAAATCGCTAAAAAGATTGAAAAGAAATTCGGTGCTAACAGCATTATAGAAGTTATAGAGAATGCTTCCCCAATTGTGCTGCAAATAGAACCTAAGCAGTTACTAGAAATTTGCCACTTTCTCCAGCAAACCGAAGGGCTGTACTTCGATTATTTATCGTGCCTTACGGGTATTGACAACGGTTCGGAAGCCGGGACGCCGGCCGCTGGAATGATGGAAGTGATCTACACGCTCAATTCCATTCCCTACGAACACCAGTTATCATTAAAAGTGGTTGTCAAACGTAACCAGACTGAAGAATCACTACCGGAGGTGTCTTCGGTCGTATCCGTATGGAAATCCGCCGAGTGGCACGAGCGGGAAGTATTTGACTTATTAGGCATTCGTTTTACCGATCATCCCGATCTCCGACGCATTCTACTCCCTACCGACTGGCCGGGTCATCCCCTCCGCAAAGACTACCAAGAGCCAGAAACCTACCATGGGGTTGGAGTGAAGTATGAGCAAAAAACAAATGGTGAGTCATAAGCCTTTGGTTTTATATGCTGCACCCAAGTAATTGCAACCCTTGACTCCCGGAATCAGTAACCTATAAAATGAAAATCCCCTACCTGGTAATACTAATATTTATCATCGCTTGCTCTTCCGGACAAAACCCAGATAATCAAGAACTCAGTTATTTAGGACAAAAAGCACCTGGCGATATTCCTGAAGTTTTTGGAAGAGAGGACATCTCAATGAAAGATAGATTTGATATGGGATTCACCATGTCACCTGATGGTAGAAGTATGGCGTTTGGAGTAGCTCACGAAAGTGACCCGACAAAAACAGCTATATATCTTATGAATTTTGTAAACGGAGAGTGGACTGCCCCGAGTAAAAGTTTTCTTCCTGATAATGTTAACACGTTCTTTCCGATGTTTGATCCTACTGGAAGCAAGCTCTATTTTGCCAAGTCGACCGACGGTGCACCGACCGATTTATGGGTTGCTGATTACTCGGACAATAAAGCTACTAACCCTCAGCTTTTAGATTCAGTATTCAATTCTAGCTCCCGAGAAGCGGGACACGGAGTATCAACCAATGAGTCATTTTATTTCACTTCCAATCGGGACGATCAATACCAATGTTGTGGGGATGTATACTATTCAGAACCTGACTCAGAAGGTTATACTACTGTCCAAAGGGTAGACGAATTAAGTTCTATTGAGGATGAAGAGAGCTTGTTTTTATCTCCTGAAGGTGATTACATAATTATCCAAGCGTGGCGAAATGAATTTGAATCCAAGCATGACCTGTACATTAGTTTTAAAACTAAAGTAAACTCCTGGACAACTCCGGAGCGATTGAACTCTCGCATAAATAGCCAAGAGATTGAGCAGCGACCGTTTGTATCGCCGGACAGAAAATATCTGTTCTTCAGCAGAACGAGCGTCACTCAAGTAGATGGTCAGGATAGCTATGACTCGGATATATATTGGGTAAGCACCAAATCTATTTTCAAACCCTATCTGTATAATGATGATATTGACGTTGACATAAGATACGGCGAACCATTTCAATTAAACTTGCCTAAGGATTTATTCAAAGATGTGGATGATCCTGAACTATCCTACCAGGCGTCTTTAGCAGACAATGCTGAGTTACCGGAATGGATAAAGTTTGATGCTAGTAACCTATCTTTAAGCGGAACATGGGAGTCAAAAGAACCGCTGACTATCAAAATAATGGTTACGGATAGTGCGGGTAATAGTGGAGATTTTAGGTTTCAGTTAGAAAGCATCTAACTTAGATACTCTTTTATATCCCTATTAACTACAGCATCACTTCAACTTCACACTTTCCATTACTTTCTGGGCGATGGATTGCCATTGGGATTGGCGTTGACGGGGGCAACTGAAGGTAAATACTAGCGCTTTATCCTGATGAATAGTGTACTGAGCGTAGGTATAGCGATGCACCGGAGGCTTAGGGGTTAGCGCATCCTCATCACTTTTTACTACCGAAGTAAATTCAAAGTAAGCCACCTGCACATCATCGACCGACCGGACACCTTCGTCTATGAAATCAACTTCATCGTAAAGTTCTAGTAGACTAGATCGGTAAAAGTCCTTCAGAATGGGTAAGTCAGTTGTTTGCCAACGAGTATTGGATGCTCCCACTGTGAAATCAGCCAGTTGATTAGCACTAGTGTAAGCTGCCAATGGTGGGCGAGCCGACAGAAACTTCCGCCTCATCTGGTCTTCCGTCATTGGCTGGAAAGATTCGGGTAGGCTTACACTAATTTTTTCCGAGATCTCTACTCGAATAAACTTATCCTCAACAGTATGAAAGTCACTAGTTAATAATGAACCAAGATAGTATAAAGTCAGTATGAGTACACCTTTCATAAGTACGATTTTGGTTGGACACTACAAGAAAACGCTAGCAATCGCAATTATGATAAACGCTCAGCCATTTTTTATTAAATACGGCGGCGGCTAATAACACTAAATCTAGGACAGTTTACTCTATCTTTTTACCTCGTTTGTAGCGAACCGATTTTATGACATCGCCTAATTCGTCATAATAAATCCAGGTGCCGTGTTTTTTGCCTTTTCGCCAAGTACCTTCCCACTTCAGTTTGCCGTTGGCGTAGTACTGATTTTGACCTAGGAACTTTTCACCTTTATCTAAACTGGGAACATTAATGGGATGCAGCTTTTCTTCATTAGCAGCCAACAACTTCATAGCTTTTCCGGTGGTAGCATCTTCTAGAATAACAGTGTCTGCTACCAGAGAAAACTGCCCTCGGGAAAGTTCCTGACTATTGACCGCCTCACTGCGTTGATTATACTCGGTCATGAACATGGTGTAGTTATTCGGTGGGCTCAGGTTCAGACGAATTTGCTCCTTAGGAATCACGTAGGTTCCATACAGTGTATCGGTAGCGACAGCGGAAGGATCAAAATTCAGTAGCAGACAGATAATAAGCCACTCCATTAGTTTGCCGTAACTTTGTAGGCCACTACGCGATGATCCCCGAAGGTAGGAACCAGAAGAAGGCTTTGCTGAGGGATATATCCAATGTCGGCAGCATTTATCTCTTCTGCTTTAGTATCTAGCAGCTTTATGGTTTCCCCGCTCTCAGCAGCCACGTAGTGTACCTCGCCCTGCCAGGTAGAGACAATGTAATCGCCGTTTTGGGTCTTTATAATACCATCGGCTGAAGGGATGCCCTCTAACCAGGTATCTTGCACTTGTTTGCTGTCTAGATCAATAGGTGCCAGAAAACCACCTCGGGAAGAAGCTAGTAGCATTCGGTCATCTTCGGCGAATAAACCGTTAGGTCGTTGCAAGGCCGTATCCTCCATCCAAACCATGGGCTGGGCTTCATCAATCATATGGATCTTATCAGTATCCGAATCAGATATGTAAACCTCTCCTTGACTATTGATAGTAACATCGTTAAGGAAGGTGGCGCCTTCAATTGGATATTTATTTTGAACCTGGGCACTAGCGATGTCAATTTCAACTACTTCATCTAGGTCGGCGACGAAAAGTTTGCCGTCGAATACGCCCATTCCCTTGGGGTCATTTAATCCCTCTACCCACTTTAGCTCATCAACCACTCCATCGGGAGCCAGCACGGAGATGAATCCGTCATCATCTTTACTATCTTTATTAAATGTACCGATGTTGGCTACAAAAATCATATCGCTCGCTTCATCGTACAGCACTGATTCAGGAGTCTGAAGTACGGTATCGGTAGCCCACTGTTCTTGAATATCTACGGTGAGTGATGGTGCTTCCGGTTGAGTGGTTTCAGCAGGTGCTTCTTCGGTTTGATTTCCTGAGCTACCGCAAGCGGTTATAAATAGGCTAGTAGCAAAAAATACGATCAATCTCATAAGTAAAAGGTTAGATTTTGTGACTAGCAATTTAGGAAGCATTTTTTGCCGGAGCAAACTCCATCAACGGGTGTAAGGTACGGTTTGCTTCGCATCTACTGGGTAGCCCCACTCCTGGATGTACTCCATACCCGGACGAAATTCATCTCCTTGTTTCTCAAGCTTTTCGGTTAGTAGGTTGTCCAGACTTTGTTGCAAATCAGCATATTCGGGTTTGTCTATCAAATTATTCATCTGGTAAGGATCTCGCTGATTATCAAACAACAGCCAGGGACCGTTCAGGTCACGAGTGTAAGTATATCGCAACGTGACGATACCGCGGTATTCTTTACCACCTCGGTCAAAGCGGTTCCACTGCCCAAACGGTTGCACACAGCTAATCAGTGTGGTAGTGTCGGGTAACGGAAGTTGCTCAGTCAAATAATCGCTGAAATCATAGCCCTCTACTGATGCTGGAATTTGCGTATCACTTAACCCGAGTAAAGTAGGCATAATGTCGTAAGAGTTCATAAGGGCTGAGTACTCACCAGATAAAACCTGCGGATGGCGAATTAGCATGGGTACTCGAATAGATTCTTCGTAAGGCTGCTGTTTTTTGTACGCCCGATGCGAACCTAGCAAGTCGCCATGATCGGAGGTGAAGAGAATGATGGTATTATCGCTGGTTCCGGTTTCCTCCAGGGTTTGCAAAATATTAGCGATCTGATCGTCTAGTGCCGTGCAGTGAGCGTAGTAACCCGCTAAGTCGACCCGTACCATAGAATCCATTTCCGGCGGCACATTCGGGTGGAGTTGCATCTCTTTAGGATCGTACATATCCAGATACTCCTGCGGGGCAGTTCGGTAGGGGGCGTGGGGAGTTCCCCAACTGATAAATAAGAAAAATGGTTGCTCATCTTGCGCGTGATTCCGAATATACTGCTGAGCGTCTTCCGCTTGAGCGATAGCATCATACCCATCCCAAAGTTTCATCTCTGGTGAGTCACCAGCGTAGTAAGCCGATTTGTTGTAGTTATGTGAGCATTCCAATGCTTTCCAATACTGAAAACCCTGGCGACGGGCACCAGGTGGGGTAAAGCTACTCCGTCCTCGTCCGTCTAGATGCCATTTGCCAATGTACCCGGTTTGGTAGCCTTTTTCCGCCAGCACTTCAGTAATAGTGGTAGCAGTAGTATCTAATTGTACATCGTTCATAAACAAGCCATGAGTCAGCGGATGTTGCCCTGTCAAAAGTGAGGCACGGTGGGGCGTACACACGGGCATTCCGGAAATAGCATTATACAGGTTGGCACTCTCCGCGGCTAGCCGATCGATGTGCGGGGTTTTTACATTGGGATCGCCGCGGTAACCAAACGCTTGCGCCCGCCATTGGTCAGTATGTAGAATTAGGATATTGAGTGGCTTCTCGTCCTTTGTCAAATTACGAGCTCCTAGTATTAGTAATCCAAGAACTGTAAGTAAAAGACCAAAGAATAGCTTATAGGTGAAAGTAGGCATAAGTATAGGCTGTTGATAAGTTTACTCTTAATTTAACTAAACTGCTAATAAAAACCGCTATTTTCGCTCTAACTGAGCCATTTCTCGCTGACAACAAACTCGAATTAAAACCCTGAAGAACTATGAGTATCGCTAAGAATATCTGGGAGTATGTCAAAAGTGGTAAAAAAGAAGATCTAGCCCCAACAGGTCTCTGCCCTAACTGCTGGGGTAATCAGGAGTACGGAGGTCAATTTTTTGAAGCAGTTAAAAATCACGGAATAGATATCAATACTAATAATCCAGAAGTAGGCTGGATACAGGATTACGCTGAAAAGCATTTAGCAGGCATTAAGCTCAACGATCACGGAGACGAATATGTGTGTCCCGCTTGTAAAATAACGTATCGCCCTCTGAAGTAGCTGAACGGAAGATTATATCGCTAGAACGGAATCATTCTCGTACCCAGTGTATTTTCTCACTAATAGAGTCGCGCCGCCCTTCGGGCCGATTATCAGTTCTTGGAACTCCCAGATAGAAAAAGCCGAGTAACTTATCTTCAGAACCTAGTCCGAAGAATGATTTGGCTTCCTCGTAGTAAGTGATTCCTCCAGTTCCCCAATAACCGCCAACCCCGTAAGCTGAAGCAGTCAGGTACATATTCTGCACTGCACAGGCAGTCGCCATAACTTCTTCAATTTCGGGCACCCGTTCTTTCGAGTCACGCTTCATACCGATAGCAATAATGTGAGAGCACAGTAGCGGTTTTTTCTGAAGCTTTTCGTATTTCTTCTGGTCAAAAGAACCATCGGTTTCCGTTACCTTTCGGTATAAATCAGCTTGAAAATCAGCGAGTTTCTTCAAGCCTTCACCCGAAAAAACAGTAAAGCGCCAAGGTTGGGTTAGTTTGTGAGTAGGTGCCCAGTTAGCGTTTTCCAGTATAGCTTCTATAATTGTGTCGTCTACAGTTTCATCACTATATACGGCCGGATACAACGAGCGGCGGTTTTGAATCAACTTGTTAATTTGTTCGGGAGTAATGCTCATGAATTCTTAAGTATTATGGTGTTAAAGTGTTATGCTACCTGTGCCCAGGTGTTCAAGTATTCAGGTGTTCACGTAAGGCATACTTGAACATCTCAACACTCGAACACATTAACATTTTTGAATATAGCACCTTCGTTAAATTATTCGTATGATTAGATTTAAATCTCTAGTTGTTTATGAGTCTACAAATTGATTTATCAGGTCAGAATATTTTGGTCACGGGAGCTACCAGAGGTATTGGTCAGGCAATTGCTGAGCAACTAACCGAAGCCGGAGCTAGGGTAGCTATCCATTATCGCCAAAACCAAGAGGCTGCTGAGCAATTGGTAGCAAATTTTGGAAATGGGGCAGCATCATTTCAGGCCGATTTAGAAAATTCGGAAGAAGTGTTGCAGTTATTTGATAGAGTACTTGACAAATTTGGCCGAATAGATGGACTGGTAAATAATGCCGGAATTGCGATTGGTGCTGATGTAGAATCGGATGACGAGGCTTTTGCTGATAGTTGGTCAAAAACCATGTCGGTCAATCTACTGGCAGCCGGATTGCTGTGCAAAAAAGCTATCAACCATTTTCAGAAAACGGATGGAGGTCGGATTGTAAACATCTCCTCCCGCGCCGCCTTCCGGGGCGATACTAGCGATTATATGGCGTATGCTGCTTCCAAAGGTGGAGTAGTTGCTTTGACCCGCTCCATTGCCCGGGCTTACGGCAAGCAAAACATTAAAGCCTTTGTGGTTGCCCCTGGCTTTACTCGTACCGAAATGGCCGAAGACTTCATTGAAAAATATGGGGAAGAGTACGTAAAAAATGACATCGCTCTTCTCTCACTTACCCAACCCCAGGATATTGCTCCTATGGTAGCTTTGCTATTGAGTGGATTAGCCGATCATGCTACTGGAGCAACTATTGATATTAACGCCGGAAGTTACGTGCACTAAGTCACAAAATCCGATAACCAAAATTGAAAAAAGAAGGTTAATTCCAGTATGGAAGAGTCGTCACCATTGAGTCAGTTACCACTAAGGGTTGAACCTTGGATGCGGGGTTTGTTATTGTTAGCAGGTGCGTACAACGTGGGTTGGGGCGCATTTATCTACTACTTTCCTTCTTCTTTTTACCAGTGGGTAACGGAAATCTCAGCCGAAGCCCCAACTCTTATTAAGTGGCAGGGAGCTGGAGTATTGCTATTTGGGGCGGCTTATATTTTGGTAGCCTTCTATCCGCGTCGGTACTGGTGGATAGTACCACTGGGTATTCTGTCTAAGGTGGTAGGGGCAATTGGGTTCTACTTTATCTTCATACAACCTGCACTAACACGGCCGTACCTCTTTCATCTAATTATGAATGATTTGCTTTGGCTATTCCCCTTAACCGTTATTTTTGTGCGGATGCTACAAGTGAGAAAACAACCCCCCATGCATGAAACGGCTTCCTGATTGGATCGGTATGCTACTGCGCTTTATCGGGTTTGCTAACCTGATCTGGGGACTAATTCTAGTGCTTACAGTAGAAGGTCTGCTGCGCTGGGCACAAATGGAAGTGCCTACGGTGCTGTTACCTTGGCACATGACTGGGGCAGTTGCTATGTTGTTTGGCGCAGCATATTACTTTACTTCTTTCAACCCAATAAAGGGGCTACTGGTATTGTTGCTGGGATTTCTACTAAAACTTATTGAAACTACCGCCGTGATTACCGGTTGGATTGCCGATACCATTACCTACCAATTGGCACTCTACTTTGCTGCGAAGGATTTACTGTGGCTTGGCCCACTAGGAGCTATCTTATATTGGGTGTTTCGAGAGTGGCAGGCTCCGGCTGAGGTACGCAACATGAACCCTGACAAGCCACTTTCGGAAACGTTAGCTCAATTTTCTACCGATCAAGATCAGAGTTTGTCCGCCCTCTCCTATCAGCATCCGGTACTGTTGGTTTTTCTTCGGCATTTTGGCTGTACCTTTTGCCGAGAGGCATTGCAAGAACTCTCAGAGAAGCGAGAAGCCATTGAAAGTCAGGGAGTAAAAATGGTGCTAGTCCACATGGGAAGTTTAGCTCAGGGAGAATCGTATCTTACTAAGAACAAGCTCGGCGGTATTGCCCACATCAGTGATCCTGAATGCCAACTGTATAACTTGTTCCGCCTACAGCGAGCCCGGTTTTCGCAGGTATTTGGCTTACGTGTTTGGTTACGAGGATTTAAATCAGGTGTACTGCATGGTCATGGTATCGGTAAACTGGTGGGTGATGGTTTCCGGATGCCGGGGGTTTTCCTCATCTACCGGGGCGAATTACTCAAAAGCTACAAGCACCAACTAGCCTCTGACCGCCCTGATTACGTTTCTTTGGCGAGTTGCGATGTATCGCTCTCTCAAACCTCTAGCTAGGGATACTGATCGTATTAAGAGTTACTTGTTCAGAAGTGATCAAAAAAAGCGTTCCGATTGAGCTAACCTCTTTATCGCAACGCTTCTTTATATTCTTACGCTTTATTTAATAGCAACATAGTAGCTGTTTGATTGATATGGCCAATATAGCTTTCTCCGTAGGTGCTAAAACCAACTGTGGGGATATTGGTGAACAAGTCAGCATACTCTTGAGTACGGTCTTGCTGTTTAAGATCCAAAGTGCGCAGAATACAGTTAAAGTTAATGATAGCTCCAACTGAATTATCCTGTTGCTTCTTACGCAATGCTATTTCGGTATCTTCCACAATATCAGTTGATTCTAAAAGATGCAGCTCCATCCCATTCTTCACATTACAGTAAAACAATACTTTATCCCCTTCCACTACGCGAGGGCTGCGTACAAACGGTTCGTCTTCGGCAAGCATCAGGCCTAATGGGCTTTTAAACATGTTATCAGCTAAACTTTCCTTATCCACCCCTAATGCTTCGGCATAAGCGTGAGCCGCGGGCTGATTATTGAACTGACTAATTTCGCGTTTAGCTTCGTCATGCTCCGTTACGACCAATACTTTACCACTGTCCTGAAAGCTTTGAGTCTTCAGAATATCGAAACCATGGGTAGGTTTCAGTAGCATTAAAACGGCAGCATCGGAGTAACTTCGCCCTTGAGCGTATACGTGAGTCTTTTCGAATTTGAGATCGTCGCCGGCTGAGCCGCCAATAAAAGCGATGTTTGTCAGATCTCCGATACGTTCATTAACTCGCTCTTCGCAGCCACACATTCCATCAATTAGTACAATACCTACGTATTGGTTTGGGTCTAGTTGATCCATTGGTGTACCTACTTGCTGAGCCAGCCGATCAAATGCTTTGTCTACTGCTTGAGAATCTTTTGATATATTTTCTACTAAGTCTACTTGTACTTCAGAAATTAGGTCTGAATTAAATGACATAGCGACTATGCTATTGTCTAACATCTTACCGGAGATAAGTTCCCCTGAGCTAGTGCAACCAACTACTGAGGTATCAGGAAAAGCTACTTGCATCTGTTCACTAAGCTCATGAGCGGAGTATTGAGGAGAAGCAAAGTACAGCAGTAAGCGAGTATCTTCGTTATTCAATTGATTTTGTAATTCCTTTACAGCTTCAGCTACGGTGGGCTGAGTGGAGTGGGCTATCTTATTATTCATTATGCTATAGTTTGGGGTAATTGAACATTAAAATCGCGAGCAGCGGCATAGATTAATTGCAACATCTCCGGATCGTTCGGAGTGGTTTCATCAATCGTTTTAACCGGAATACCTTTCAGCATCAATTTCATCTGAATATTAAGTTCCTGAAAGGAATCACCTAGTGCTTTTTCTTTGATAATCTGATCAATCAGATTTTTCATCTGTCCCATACGCAAATCAGTTAATATAAAATAGGTACTCTAATGAACGCTTTTTAGCAATGCCTTAATACCTAAGGCGAACAATCAGGTTCAAACATTGTGCAATACGTATATCCTGATCAGTGCCTTCCTTCAGACGGATGTACTAATTTTTAATAATGAAGTGTCAAGGGATAGAGGTACACCTATGAATAACTACTAGGAAGATTAAAGAGAATGTAAGATTTCTCTTGGTTTTTACATCAATCTAGCTTTTAAAGCTAGCGAGGAATTCCCACTGTGAGACTGTGGATTCCAGTGTAGGGATATGGAATAGCTATGGCTTTGTGATATGATGAAAACAATTTTCTGGTTAAAGCTCTGATAGTAGAACCCGATCTAGTTGCTCTTTAAATCTCACTGGCTCGTCAACATGCAATCCAAGTATCTTAAACCTCTTTTTTGCTCCGTAGAGTCCGGTAAGCACATGTTCCTGATTCAACCTGATAATCGTATTATGACTTTCCATCTCACCCAGTGGAGATAGTTTTATAAAACTGGGATTCTCTATCGGCGTACTTATTAGCTCCACCGATTCTATAGCTGAAAATGGAATTTCAACTTCGTTCAAAATGCCGTATCGTAAGCTTAGACTATCTACGTCGATTGAGATAGGTCGTTTGGTGAGTGAACGGGCAAAGCCAAGAACTTGTAGAGCAGTGTAGATACTTAAACCAGATAATATCCAAGCGGCAATAACGCTCCACTTAGCTAGCAAAAGGTGAAGAACGAATGTTTCAATAACGATAATAAAGATAAAAGCCCCGAGTAGCGCAGGTGTTCCGCTTTCTTTATGGTAGGTAAATTCGTTTTTCTCTAGAGTTCGGGTTCGCCAGTTAAGGAATCCGTAGTAAATCACTGAAACTTCAGTGACCACTGGCATAACAGCTGCCTTAGGAAGAATTTCACGACAGGTACTTTTTAGGGCTGAGAAAAAATCAGGTTTGACTCCCTTTAGATGTTTGTATTTACCGATGGCGCTACGAACTTTTAGAACAACAAACGATAGTACAGAAAGCTCAATGATTGGTAAACCCCAGGTTTTAAATAACGCTAGGTACGTTTGGCTTTCTTTCGGCAGAAAATACGACCCAATCAATAATCCAATTATCATAACTGGAACCGCCGTTGTCTTCGGAATTTCCGTTTGGTGGATAAGAAACAGATACACCAGTGGAACAGTTAATAGCAGATCAATAGTAATGGCGAGAGTAAATGAATCGCTGTTCCCCAATAAAGGCGATTTCATTAAGAAGATGAGTACTCCAAACAGGCTTAAGGGAAGTCCGAACGTAACAAGATTTCTGTGAAGGGTAAGTGTTCTAATCATACGGCTTTTAATAATAGTATCCGTAAGAATTTACGTACTGATTTACAGTTAGTTGAAAGAATAAAGGTTATAATGGAATTATTACTCCCGCCCCACTGAATAGGTAATTCCATCGATCAGAGAATCGTAGATGACTTGCTGGATGTTGGTGCGGGTGTTGAGTTTGTAGAGGCGGGTATTATCGCGGGTAGGGTGTACGCGGTTGGAGAGGAATACGTAGACTAGGTTATGTTCAGGATCAGCCCAAGTGAAGGTTCCGGTGAAACCAGAATGGCCGAAGCTGGAGTCGCTACTGCTTACGGCGGCATTTCCGGTGGGTGATCGTTCCAAGTTAGGTTTATCAAATCCTAATCCTCGGCGATTATCATTTTCGGGGAATTGGTAGCGAATGAACTCCTGGATAGTTTCTTCACTAATGTAGCGTTTGCCGCCGTACTCACCGCCTTCTAAGTACATCTGTATCAGTTTAGCTAAATCGTTGGCATTGGCAAATAATCCGGCATTGGCGGAAACGCCACCCATCATAATCGCTCCTTCATCGTGTACTGGCCCGTGAATGGGTTGACTACGAAACAGATAATCATTTTCGGTAGGGACAATCCGCTCCAGGGGAAACTTCTCAAACGGACGAAAGCCCAATGTAGTGGCACCTAGTGGAATATAGAAATTATCATTGATGTATTTTACGTAATCTTCGTCCGATAGCTCCTCCACCATTTCGGGAAACAGATAAAACGCTAAACCAGAATACTTGTACTTAGCTTCATCTTCCAGTGGGGACTTCTTAATGGCTTTATAAATCTTCTTTTTGTAGTTACGGTGCAGCCACATATTATCGGTTAGCTTAATCGGAAAGCGACTAGATGAGTCCGAATCAATCGTAAACCACTTGTAGCTTCCGTTGTTGCGTAGTGTGCTTTGCCAGTAAGGAATCCAGGGTTTGAACTTGGCCTGATGGGCGAGAATCTCCCGGAAGGTAGCATCATCTTTATCGGAATTACGGAAGTACGGTAAATAGTCGCCCAAACTAGCTGAAAGGTCAAACTTCCCTTCACCGTGTAGCTTCATGAGCGCGGGTAAGGCCGATGAAACTTTAGTAATCGATGCCAGATCGTATAAATCATCAAGTTTTACCTTTACCGTATCGCTGTACTGTTGTAGGCCGTAAGCTTTATGCATCACCACTTTACGGTCTTTAGCAACCAGAACCTGACAGCCAGGAATAGCTTTAGCGTCAATAGCTTCTTGTACTAGTGAGTCAATGTGAGAATAGAGAATGCGAGAATCTAAGCCCACATCTTCGGGCGTAGTGTAGCCAAAGCGTAAGTTTCCTGATACTGTCAGCCCCTCGCCTACTTTGTATTTATTTCCGATACTCACCGGTAATTTTCCACTGGCACCTATGCCTCCGAAGATCAACTGAGCGGCTAACTCTTCGGTATGGCGATTATCCTGATAGGCTACAATCAGTCCGTCAGCTTCTTGTGGGTTGGGGAGCTTGTCCAGCACATACGGATTTTTGAAGACGGTCAGCACCGTATTTTCCCGCCGGGTAAGCTCGCTCAGTAATTCCTTTACAGAGGAAGATAACTTTAACTTATTGCGCGGATATTTACTATCATCGTGTACACTGACCAGTACTACATCATGATCCGCAATTTTACTACGGATGGTTTTAGCTACATCAGCTCCTGCGTCAGTAGCAATTTTCAAATGATCTACTTTGGTATACAAACTCAGTGTCTTCTGAAAAGAAGTAATACTGCTCTTCGCTCCGATAGCTACCGAAGCAATACTTAGCGTATCTAGTCGGCGAATGGGTAGCAGGTCGTTTTCATTTTCTAGTACGGTTAATGCTGCTTCAATTAGTTTCCGGTTAAGTAGCTCACCCGCGGGAGTCGTCATGTCACTAGCGATATTTTTGACCGCTACTGGCTGATGGTTGTCCAGCCCTACCCACTGTTTTACCGCGAGAATTTTGCGACAACGCTCATCAATTTGTTCCTGGGTGATAACTCCCTGCTCAATCGCTTTGCGAATCTCAGCAATGGCACGAGGAACGTCCTCAGTGAACTCTAGCAAATCATTTCCGGCCAGAATGGCGTCTTTATCGACTACACCCGGTTCGTTTCCGGCAGTTACCCCCTTCATATTCATCGCATCAGTAACGATCAATCCATTAAAACCTAATTCGCTTTTTAAGATGTCGGTAACGATAGATTTAGACAAAGTAGATGGCAAACCTTCGGTGGGATCTAGTGCAGGAATATTTAGATGGGCAACCATCACTCCGCCGACTCCAGCTTCAATCAGTTTGCGGAAGGGGTACATTTCCAACGAATCTAGCCGAGTACGCGGGTGATTAATTTGTGGCAAAGCGTAGTGAGAGTCGGTATCCGTATCGCCGTGACCGGGAAAGTGCTTAGCAGTGGTTAGAATACGTTCGTCCTGCATCCCACGCATGTAGGCAATGCCCTTGCGAGCTACATTCTCCTTATCTTCCCCGAAGGATCGGAAATTGATCACCGGATTGGCCGGATTGTTATTCACATCCACCACCGGGGCAAAGTTCATATGCATTCCAGCACGCTTCATCTGACGGGCTACTTCCAGCCCCATTTGGTAGAGCATATTATCGTCCCGAATTGCTCCCAGCGTCATCTGAAACGGATAGCTGATGGTGCTATCAAGTCGCATTCCAATACCCCACTCCGCATCCATAGATACTAGTAACGGTACCTCAGAAGCCTCTTGAAAGTCATTGAGCATTCGTGCTTGTCGTCCGGGTCCACCTTGAAAGAAGACTAACCCACCGACTTTGTGTTTCTTGATCATTTGTAGCAATGCTTGCTTATGGGCTTCGTCGCGGTTAGAATACGCTGCTACCGCAATAAGCTGGGCAATCCGTTCGTCAGGCGAAAGGGTTTGCAGCACCGAATCTACCCAAGCACTCTGAGTGTGTTTGAGAAAAGGTGGTTCGTCGGTCTGAGCGAGCAAAGTACCATACAATAAGCTGAAAAGAAGAAGAAAAACCCCTACTGATTTTCTAATATCCATACGTGCGAGAATTGTTTACGCAAGTTTGCTAAAATTTCGTGCCAAAAGCCTAGGGCGTATTTACATCCAAACTTAAATGGCGATTTTGGGTGAATTTTCGCCTGCTTGTCGTTACTTTCGGTGGTCAATACCGGAGCATTGACCTTCTCAAGTGCCTAAATCAGACTAAAATTATCTCCAAAATCCCTTATTAGCCTGAATGTCAATATGCCCTAACGAAAGTACGGGGATGATTGCACAAAAAAAAGCTCTGATAGGTGCCGGAAGTTCCAAGCATCGCTAAGCAGAGCTTTATTGGGGGCAAAATAAGAGTTGGTTAATTGCCTCTTTGTGGTTTAATGTAGTGTCTGGTTCGGTTAATTTACGTGAATTAGTAGTAGCTAAGATTAGAATGTCACCCACCAGTGAAGACTTTTTTCAAAATATTTTTCATGATTGTTATGATAGTATTGACGATATGACATGGGAATGCACACGTACATTCTATAACCTTTTGTAAATCATTAATAATTAGTGCGTTGGCCTGAAAATTCAGCGGGCGTGCGTGGAATTTATGCGTAGAAGCTTTGAATTTTCTTGAATTTTTTGGTTCGTTTTTGTTTCAAGACAAAAATGAACGGAGCATCTTGCAATCCTTCAAAAGTAAAATGTCAGTCTTTGCATGAAATACCTTATGAACACCTTTTCTACATTCGCGATTTTAGCCATTTTCTCACTTTACGCAAGTTGCACCTCCGAACCACCTAAGGAACCCACGGATCTCACTCAGGAGGTAATTATTCCCAAACCTGTTTCAGTAACCGCTAGTGGTGGAGCGTTTACACTAACCGAAACCACTAAAATTTATACGCAGAGCGATGGAGAAGAATTAGACCAGATAGCTCGTCATCTTTCTAACTATCTATCTCCCGCTACCGGATTTGATTTACCAGTTGAATCTGCTGGTAGCGAATCTGACGACGGACATATTTTACTACAACTAAATGATTCCGATACTGAACTAGGGGAGGAAGGCTACGAACTTAATATTACCGAAGATGCTTTGACGCTAGCTGCTCAGCAACCCGCTGGACTCTTCCGAGGATTACAAACCATTCGCCAACTGTTACCGTCGGGGATTGAAAAAGATTCTCTGCAAGAGATGAGTTGGAAGATTGCGACCGGAACGATACGAGATTATCCGATGTATGAATACCGGGGAGCCATGCTAGATGTAGCCCGTCACTTTTTTCAGGTAGATGATGTAAAACGCTACATTGACTTGATTGCTTACTATAAGTTGAACCATCTTCATCTGCACCTTTCTGACGATCAGGGTTGGCGGATAGAGATAAAGTCGTGGCCTAAGCTAGCCGAGTACGGTGGAAGCACCCAGGTAGGGGGAGAAGGGGGTGGACATTACACCCAGGAAGAGTACACCGACTTAGTGCAGTACGCTCAGGATCGTTTCATCACCATTGTTCCCGAAATTGATATGCCCGGCCATACTAACGCGGCTCTGACTTCCTATCCTGAACTAAATTGCAGTGGCAAAGCTGCCGAACTATACACGGGTATTGAGGTAGGCTTCAGCACACTTTGTACTGATAGTGAAGTGACTTATCAGTTTGTGGATGATGTGATTGGCGAATTAGCGACACTTACTCCCGGGCCTTACATCCATATCGGTGGAGATGAGTCGCACGCAACGCCGATGGAGGATTACATTCCCTTCGTAAATCGTGCCCAAGAGATAGTGCTAAAACATGGCAAGCAGGTATTTGGCTGGGACGAAATCGCTAATGCCGAATTAGTAGACAATGCGGTGGTGCAGTACTGGGCCGAAGCTGAAAATGCCACCAAAGCTATTGAGCAGGGCGGAAAAGTAATTATGTCGCCCGCCACCAAAACCTACCTGGATATGCAGTATGACTCTACCACCGAGTTGGGGCTGCACTGGGCGGCTTACATTGAAGTAGACAGCGCTTACATCTGGGAACCTACCAAAATGGTAGCGGGTGTAGACCGCGAGCATATCCTAGGCATTGAAGCACCTCTCTGGTCAGAAACGGTGACTAATATGGATGAAATTGAGTATATGGCGTTCCCCCGCCTAATCGGCATCGCCGAAATTGCCTGGACATCGCCCGTTGACCGACAATGGGAAGACTACCGCACCCGTCTCGGTCAACACGCTCCTTATTTGAAGGCGCTGGAAATAGATTACTACGCTTCGGATTTGGTGGATTGGAAGAGTTATGAGTAGTTTCTCCTTTAATCACCGCGTCAGATTAGATTATAGAAAAGCTCCATAAGGAATGTTACGCTATATTTGTAAACTAAATCTAGAAATCAATGAAAATAGTACTACAATTTTTTGTCGGATTGCTCATTATCAGCGTACTATTCGCATGTGGCGATGGTAGTGATGTATTGGATGATATCGATGATATTGATGAAAATGACTCGGAAGAGGTATTCGTAACTGCTAAAGTCAATGGGGTAGAGTTTAGTGCTCGGGGAGAAACTTTTGTCAATGCTTCATCCGCGAATAATTCGGGGTTTTTCTCTCTGGGTATTGGTGCGGTAGACGTAGATCAAGGGCGAGCCAAAGCAATTGCCTTAGCTATTGTAGCAATAGACCGGACGGAAGTTCAAGTAGATGATACTTTCACTGAAACGGATGAAGCTGGATTTGGTGCCACTGCTGGCTACGAAGAAGGGGCAATAGGCGAGGAGGCCGAAATAGAGACGGATGAAATTCAAGCGATAGCAATAAAAATTACTGCGGTTGATCAAGAAAATGAGACAATATCCGGTGAATTCAGCTTCACGGCAATTGACGAAGATACCAATACTACCATCACGGTCACTGAGGGAGTATTCAATAAAGTGCCACTTGATTGAGTACGATTTAGAAGCTATTTCACTTTGAGGTAGCCTCTAGTAAGACTAAGTTGTAATTCCTCCCCCCTTTGCTATTATCGGTAGGGTCAGCCTACTCTTTTTCAAATCGAATTTTTATGGATCCTCTTGTCTATCCCACCTCGATGCAATATTTTCGCCAACGCAATTATTTAGACTAGTTAAAAATAATAGCTAACGCGATAATTCAGATCCTATGAAAGCGAAGGAAACCAACGCCACCTGGAAGAGAGTTCGGAAGTTGTTCAACGATATTCATTTGTGGATGGGTATTGGTGCTGGGCTAATTTTGTTTGTGGTCTGCCTGACGGGCACCATCTATACCTTTAGTTCGGAAATTCAGGAAATGCTGGAGCCGGAGAGATACGAAGTGTCAGTACAGCCTGATGCTCAACTCTTATCCGCTGAAGCTATCGCTCAGCAGGTAGAACAAGCCTTGCCCGAGGGAAAGGTAACCTCACTACGTATTCCGGCAGATGAGACGCGTAGTTACGAAGTATCGGTGAAAAAGGAAGGCGAACGGCGGGGAACTACCTATTTGGTTGACCCCTATACTGCTGAGATTAAAGGCACGACCAAAGGAGCTGGCTCAGAGTTTTTTATGACCGTATTTCGGCTGCATCGCTGGTTACTATTAGATACAGAAATTGGACGACCTATTGTGGGGGTAGCTACCCTAATTTTCGTATTCATTATCCTGACTGGGCTGGTTATCTGGTTTCCCCAACGGCTAAAATCCTGGAAGCAAGGGTTACGAATCAAGTTCAGTGGTAGCTGGAAGCGCACTAACCATGATCTGCATAACGCGCTGGGGTTCTATTCATCGTTTCTATTACTGATTATGGCTCTCACAGGGTTACAATGGTCGTTTGAATGGTACCGTACCGGATTGTACAATGTACTGGGTGTAGAGCGTAATCGTCCGGCTGAAGAGTTTGATATTAAACCAAAAGATACCGAGAGCACATTGTTGGTAGCGGACTTCCTCCGAGTTGCCGATGAACAGCTTCCTTACGAAGGTGACTACCGAATCTCAGTGTCGGATGAGCCGCAAAAGCCCGTAGCCATTACTAAGTACCAAACCGGATTCTTCGCTCCTTCGGCCGGAGATGCACTAAAGCTAAATCCGTATACGGGTGAGGTTTTATCACTCGAAGTTTTCTCTGAGAAACCCTGGAATGAGCAAATTGCCCGCTCCATCAAAGCATTGCATATGGGCACGTTCTACGGTGCTTTCTCCAAAATTATTTACTTCATCGCCTGCCTCATTGCCACGAGCTTACCGATTACGGGTACTATCATCTGGATTAATAAGCTGAGTAAAAAAGCAAAGCGAAAAGCCAATCTGCGAGAGACCCAAATGGTTTGATAATCTTCGGCTAGCTGTACATTATCCATTGTAGTGAGTATATTAGGGTACACCCTCGTACCCATGAACTTCTTTTTACCTTTTCTCAGTCTTTTACTACTTCATACAATGGCAGTATCCCAAACGGAATTCCCCAATGAGATTATTGAAAGTGACTATTTGAGAGCTGAAGTGTATTTGCCAGATGCCGAAAATGGTTATTATCGCAGTTGTCGTTTCGATTGGGCGGGAGTGATTGGTAGCTTACAATACGGAGGGCATGAATACTTTGGGAATTGGCTACCAGAGCATGACCCACTCGACCCTGAGTCTATCAGTGGTCCGGTAGAAGCATTCTATCCCATCGATTACGATGAAGGCAATACTTTTTTGGTAATTGGTATTGGCATACTGCGGAAGCCGGATGATGAGCCGTACCACCACATGCGCCGTTACGAGATTGTGGATGCAGGCGAGTGGGAAGTTCAATCAGCGGAAGATAAAATTACGATGGTACATACACTCAGTTACGGAGAGTATGCCTACGAGTACACCAAGACGCTTCGCTTAGCTGCTGATGAGCCTAAGCTGGTATTAGAGCATCAACTAAAAAATACGGGTAAGAAACCGTTAGGAACTACGGTATACAACCATAACTTCTTTATTATTGACGGTGAAACTACTGGCCCCAATATTCTGACTACTTTCGGTTACGAGCCTGAGCCACAAGACGGACGTGGGTTTGGAGAAACAGCCATGATTCAGGGCAATCAGCTTGTCTACCAAGTGCCTTTGCAAAAAGGCAAACACGTATTTACTCCCGATTTGCGAGGTTACAGCTCTAATATTGAAGACTACGATATCCGTATCGAAAATAGAAAGTCGGGAGCAGGAGTACATATTACCGCCAATCGCCCCTTGCTAAAAATGGTTTATTGGGCCTCGCATACTACGGCTTGCCCCGAGCCATTTATTCAGGTAGATGTTGATTCTGGCAAGAATTTTACTTGGGATATTACGTATGAGTTTTATACGCTAGATGAGTAAGCGTTACTTTAGCGAGATTACTCAAAGCCAAACCAAAGCTATTAAACGTGCTGATCGATCAGAATGGGATTTCCATCAGGATCAATTACCGTGAAACTGGCAGGGCCGCTGGTGCTTTCGTCCGCTTCGCTTTCTAGCTTAATTCCTTGTTCTTTTAGTCTCTTCTGAATATCTCTAACATCGTCATAATCTTCCAGAGTATTAATATTCTCATCCCAACCCGGGTTAAAGGTTAGAATGTTACCTTCAAACATTCCCTGAAACAAGCCGATAAAGGACTTTTCATTTTTCATGATTAAGTAATTCCGCTCTATATCCCCGCCAAATACTTCGAATCCTAGATTTTCGTAAAACTCTTTTGACGTGCTAAGGTCTTTTACACTAAGGCTAATAGAAAATACTCCTAATTTCATAGTTTGTTCTTATTTGGTTGTTATCAGCTCAATTTACTTAAACTTGGCAAATACCTATTGTAACAAGCCAGGATAATACTTGTCAATTAGCTTAAGTACTATTTTTCGTCACTCCTTCCATTAGTCCTCGGATGTAGCCAATGGCAAACAGCGCACCAATGGTACTGTAGCCGGGGCGCTCATTACTATCTCCCGCCATAGTAGGTACGTGATCGGGACGAATCGGTCCTCTGAAGCCTACATCATAGTAGGCTTGCATGGCTCGATACATATCCGTTTTACCATCATCATGAAAGGTTTCTTCAAAATTATCTTTATGGCCTCGCACATCGCGGAAATGGACAAAATGGATTTTACTGCGCTTGCCAAAGTACTCTATCGCCGCTGGAATATTTTCTCCCTCGCCCTCTGCTCCCATAGAAGCGAAACTACCCTGGCAAAACGTAAGTCCGTTGCTTGCACTAGGCACAATCTCAATAAGCCGTTTAAAGGCAGCTACCGAAGTCATAATGCGTGGAATACCGCGGATATTATCAATGGGTGGATCATCGGGATGAAGTGCTAGCTTAACACCGTATTTCTCAGCTTCGGGCACCACCGCTTTCAGGAAATACTCCATGTTTGTCCACATTTTATCTTTCGTCAGTTCACCATACTCGGTAATCAGTGGTTCATCTTCAATACCTTCGGTTCGGAAGGAACTGACTAAAGCACCACCCCGGCTGGGTTTATCCAGGGTAGTACGTGCCCAACTGATAACAGGCATCCAGTTGTAGCAGACAGTATCAATACCCAGACGAGAGATGTTTTCCATGAACGTAATAAAATTCGCAATCTCTTCATCCCGCCCTTCCAAACCAAGTTTAGTTTTAGTGTACAGAGAAGGTGGTCCCTCGATCACTCGTAAAGTAAGCCCTTCATTTTTCCAGGCTTGCTGTACTTTCTTGATAACATCATATTCCCAGTTGGGAACATTGTCCATACCTACCATACGGGGATTAATACCACCAACTGCGCCTAACACGTCCATCTGTCGGGCTAGAGCTACTTTGTGCGGTTCTATTCCCCAAAAATAAGCCAGGCACATCTGCATCCCGGCATCTTTCACTATTTCGGCTGACGGAGTAAAGCAATTAGAAGCAGAATTCATGTTTACTCCTACCGAAGAAATAGCCGCTAACGAAGTCCCTCTCTTAATAAAATCTCGCCGATTTTGACTCATAGTTTTAGGTTGAATTAGACGGGCTTACATTCGGTAGTAGCCCTTAGATTAAAAGAGAAACATCCGAAGTTTCTAAAACCCCGGATGTCTACAAAAGCTAATTATCCATTTTCAATTATCAACTTTCAACTTTCAACTAATTAAGCCATCTCTAACTCACTGTTCGCAATTAGTTGCTTTTGGATGTCGTAAGGTACGGGAGAGTACTCGGCAAAGGAGGTTTTGAAACTAGCTCGCCCTTGCGTGAGTGACTTCAAGGCACTACTAAAGTTGGTCATTTCTGCCAGTGGAATTTTTGCCCGTATAACCTGGTACTGATTTTTAGTATCAATACCGATGACTAATGAACGGCGGGTTTGTAGTTCAGTCATTACGTCGCCCATCATCTCTTCGGGCACCAGCACCTCCAGGTGGTTAATAGGCTCGAGAATTTTGGGGTCAGCCGCCATAAAGGCTTGTTTGAAGGCTTGCATTCCAGCAATTTTGAACGAAATATCGTTGGAATCTACCGCGTGCATTTTACCATCAAACACTAGTACGCAGATGTCACGAGCGTAGGAACCAGTGACTGGCCCGTCTTCCATTTTTTCCATCACTCCCTTTAGAATAGACGGCATAAACCGAGCGTCAATCACTCCGCCGACAATACAGTTGTAAAATACCAATTTGCCACCCCATTCCAGATCAATCACCTCCTTATTGCGAATGTTGTAGCCTTCGGGATCAGCCATACCTTCGGTGTAGGGCATAATCGTCATGTGTACCTCCCCAAACTGCCCCGATCCGCCCGATTGCTTCTTGTGCCGATACGAAGTGGTAGCTTCTTTCTGAATAGTTTCACGGTAGGCAATGCGAGGTTCTTCGTAATGCACTTTCACATTATACACATGCTCCAGTCGCCACTGGGTAACGGTCAGGTGTAACTCGCCTTGAGCGGTGAGAATCAGTTGTTTCAGCTCGCGGGAGAACTCTATGTTTAGCGTAGGATCTTCGGCGTGTAGTTCGCGGATGGCTTCTCCAATCTTCTCCTCGTCATTTTTACTATCCGCTACAATGGCGGTGCGAACACGCGGCTCCGGAAATTCCATCATCGGGTATTCCATGCTGGCATTAGCATCTCGCAGGGTATGGTTGGTTTGGGTATCTTTGAGTTTTACAGTGGCACCAATATCTCCCGCTACCAGCTTCTCGACCGGATGTCGCTGACTACCATCCATAATGTACAGTTGGTTCATTCGCTCGGTCGCTTGCGACTGCGGATTGTATAGATCCATACTGGCGGTTACCTCACCTGACATCACTTTAAAGTAACTCACCTTACCCAAATACGGCTCAATCAGCGTTTTGAAAACAAACAGGCTAGTAGGCTTGCTAGGATCACAGTTAATTTCTTTTCCACTCACAGTAGGCTCAGGAGCCATATCGCAGGCACCGGGAGCTACATTATCGATGAAACCCATCATACGCCCACTGCCCATATTTTGCTTAGCCGACAGGCAGAATACCGGAAACACTTCGTGCTTCTGCATACCGATTTTCAGACCCTGCCGCAGTTCATCCTCGTCCAGATTTCCTTTCTCGAAGTATAGTTCCATCAGGCTATCGTCGTTAACGGCGGCTTTCTCTACCAGTTCATTGTGCAATTCTTCGGCTTTGGCCTTCTCACTGTCGGGAATGGGGAGCTTTTCGGGCTTGCCCCCCTCGGCGGGAAATTTATACATCGTCATCTTCAGCAGATCGATAATCGCGTTAAAGCCCTCGCCCGGATTAACCGGATATTGCATCAGGGCTACCGCATCGCCAAAACTTTGCTTAGCTGATTCTATGGATTCATCAAAATTTGCTTTAGGATGATCTAGCTGGTTGATGGCTAGAATGGTAGGCTTCTGAAACTGATCGACGTAGTTCCAAATGAGTTCGGAACCGACTTCTACTCCGTGTTGGGCATTGAGTACCAGTACGCAGGTATCAGCTACCCGTACTGACGATACAATTTCGCCCATAAAATCATCCAAACCTGGAGTATCGATGATGTTAATTTTGTAGCCGCGCCACTCGGTGTGCAAAGTGGTGGCGTACACCGAATTTCCGCGTTCGTGCTCAATCTCGTGGAAATCCGATACGGTATTTTTGCTTTCTACGGTGCCCCGTCGGTTGATGATGCCGGCCTCATACAACATGGTTTCCGCTAATGTTGTCTTGCCGGATTTCGCGCCGCCCAGCAGCACGATGTTTTTAATGTGGTGGTTGTCGTACACTTTCATAGAACATGGTGGGTTTGGAGTGGAACAAAAAGTAGCGAAGCTCAGACGTTTCTGAACTGGAGTGGAAATGAATATACGTAGAAGAAGGGAGAAGTGAAAGGGTTTGATGTTCAGAGTTTTGAGTGTGATAAGTTTAAACTATAGACTAAGAGCACTAAACGCTGATGGTTTTGGGTAGCTATAAATATATTTGCAGCAAAAACTAAGATTTATGAAGCTTTCAGAAGCCTCGAGAGATGATTTACCTGATATTCTACTGCTTCAAAAAGACTGTTACCAAGAAGAAGCGGAGCTGTACGATGAGTATGAGATACCACCCTTAACCCAAACGGTTGAAGAGATAAATGCTGATTTCGGTAAAGAACAATTCTTCAAAATAGAAATGGGCGATAAAATAGTCGGCTCAGTAAGGTTACTACTTGATGGCACTATCGGCAAAATCGGAAGGTTAATTGTGCATAAAGATTACAGAAATCAGGGGTTGGGCACCAAAATGATGAACCATTTGGAATCAATATTTCCAACAGTTAATAGATTTGAACTATTCACTGGGCACAGAAGTGAGCGTAATCTTTATCTATACAAAAAGCTTGGCTACAAAGAGTATAAGCGCCAGAGAATGAATGACAAATTAGAGCTTATCTTTCTTGAGAAAATTAAGACGCCTGAGTGCTAGTAAAATTACTGCTCAGCCGTAGTGACTTGCAAGCTAGTCAGTTTACCTTCCACACCACCTACTTCCATAAAGCCGTATATCACGTAGCTGGTGTTGGGAGTCAGTCCTTGAAAATTACCGAATGTAAATCCACCACCTTTCATTACTATGCTTTGAGTGGTTTGGTCACCTTTCAATTCAGCAGTTGTGGGAACTGGGTCGGAAGGATCAAAAATGTTAAAATAAACCATCCCCTCGCCAGCTTCTTCTTTAACACGAAGGTTGAATGAGATGAGAGTAGGTTGAACTATTCGCTCTTCCAGTGTTAAAAACGAAGGCTGCTCGGCAGCCTCATCTTCTGAGCAGCCCCAGACAAATAGTACTAGCAAAACAAAACTTAAGTGCCATATACGTTTCATAGCATTCCGATTATTAGTTTAAGCTGTAATTATACGACCTCACTTAGCTGAATGCTGATCTATTCTTGAGGAAATAATACGTATGTGGGAATGAGGGTAAGAAGTTGCTTTTTGTAAATAGACACCCGAAGTTTCAGAAACTTCGGGTGTCTACTGCATGCTAAAACGGAAGTTCGTCTTCAGCAGTAGCCGTTTCCCGCTTACCGAGCATAAGCAGGTCGCTGGCTACAATTTCAGTCACGTAGCGTTTAATGCCGTCGCGGTCTTCGTAGTTACGGTGGGTAAGCTTTCCGGACAGGGCTACTTGCTTGCCTTTGTGCAGATATTTTTCGGCAATTCCGGCTAAGCTATCCCAGGCGATAATGGAATGCCACTGCGTATCGTTTACAATCTCACCTTGCTTATTTTTGTACGATTCAGTAGTAGCGATGGAGAATTTGGCTAATTTCTTACCACTTTCCAATTCCTTTATTTCAGGATCTTGACCTAAGTTACCAATAAGTTGTACGTGATTTTTAAGTGCGTTCATAACTCGTGAATTTTTGCGTTGAACATTGAATTGATGTCAGCAAAGTAACGGCAGGTTGAACGCAACAGTCGGGAGTTAGTCGTTTACTTTCGTATGTAAATGTTTGTAAACGTTTGCAAATGAATATGGATTTGAGTGATTTTGTATATTGTTGGCGTGCATGAAAAGAAATTGAGAGAATTGAGAGAATTGAGAAATATATTATTCATTTTGACTGTCGCAACTCTTCTAACATGTTGCGGAACTGACAATAAAACAAAAATGACTGATCAAGAAGCTCAAGACGATTTTGATAGGCAATATGCGGAATCAATGAAAGATCCGTTATTCGCTCTTGATATAGACTCTGTGAAATCAGAATATGGTGACAGATTCATGGAACTAAGAACCATCATAAATCACCATGATCCGATTAGCCTTCTTGACATTGGGGCACCAGAAGATGAATACGAATCTGAAGTGAAAACAATAATTGTTCAACTTGAAGATGACATGACACAACAAAAAGTTCACGATCTGATTTACCAAGAGTTTCTGAGATGGTTTGGTGACGAGTCAACAACTGGCCCAAAAAAGTCTTATAAGGAACTTGCAATAGACATTCACGAATGGATGAAAAAATAAGAATAACACGACACGCCAACATTTTGCAGCCGTCAGCCTGGCAATGATGAGCTAGTGAGTTAGTTGCTCCAAGTATCTAAATTGATAAACGAAAGATAAAAGCAAACAACTCGGCCGTTGGCTCGCAATGGTCGTTATGGGCAAGCTAAATAAGAAGAAGTGTTAATGCGATTTGATATAGAACATGTATTCACAACCAAGACAAAGAGGCCAAAACCAATAGTACTGGCTCGACTGCTCGATGTAAGGAGCGATTTTTATCTTACTGATGATTCAAGACTAGGCGACATTGAGATTACAAAAAACTTTACGATACCTCGGATCATTGACAAAGAGGGAAATCCTCGATTGGATATATTTGCTTTCGAGATTAAGTATAGAAATGACATCGACAAGTTTCAAAAGGGTCAGATTGTAGAACTTGAGTCCGGAGATAATTTGGTGCTCTAAAGATGTAACACCCGATTACATAATTATTAGTCAAAGAAGTATGAACAGAAACTCTGTTGGATCAAAGGTCAGAAGAATTGAAAGCCTACCTATGACATCGTTCAGCCCTAACCCTATAAAATTGGTACTTGCACGTTAGTTGTTCTAAGAAGCTAGAAGAATAAATACTAACAAGTTGAGCGACAGCTGCCCTAGGTGTTATCTGCAATATAACTAAGCAATGTCAATAGGGAAATTCTACTTACTAGATACATTCTGCAAGGAGCCTTTTCAAGGCAACCCTACCCCGATTTGTATTTTGGATACGAATTTAAGTGCTCAAAAAATGGCTAGGTTGGCTAGAGAGTTTAATGCTCCAGTAACAGCTTTCATAGAACCTGAAACTATCGAGGAATATTATAAAATTCGATATTTTACAATTGAGGGAGAAATACCTGCATGTGGTCATGCGACTCTTGGAGCTGGATCTTTACTGCTTCGTGAGTCCACTCAAAAAGATATTGAATTTGTAACTATTGAGGGGGTAAGGATCAAAGCGAGTAGATATAATAATATGATCTATCTCGAGTATCCGATATACGGGAGGAAAGATTATCCTATTCCTCAGGAATTGCTAAATGCACTAGCCATTAAACGCCCCAAAACACATTTCTACTGTCATGAGTTAAAATCGCTATTCATAGAACTGAAAAATCCAAATTTAGTCCAGCAAATTAGTCCAGATTTTGAAAGATTAAGAAAATCTTCTAATGAACTAAAGGAAGTGGTGGTAATGAGCGAATCGGAATTAAGTAATTATGACTTTGTCCTTCGATCTTTCTGTCCTTGGATTGGTATTAATGAAGACCCTGTTACAGGTTCTATCCATTCAGTTCTAGGGCCTTATTGGAAAGAAAAGACAGGTAAAGCTGATCTCATAGCCTATCAGGCATCAAGTAGAAGCGGGGAAATTTTTGTGAAAATTCTCCAAAATTCGGTAAAAATTGGAGGAGACTCAAAAATCCTTATTGAAGGACTGTTACTACTATAGTAATTTGAAATCCTAAGAGGTAGATAACGAAAGTAAGCTCACTAAGCCTATTTGGATGTTATTAGACATAGGAACTAATTATTCTGGCTCTGAACGGAACATTAACTATTCAGGAAATCCAGTTTCGGTTACTTCTAGGTTAGCTCCCAGATCTTTTTCCACCTCTTCAAAATCTTTCTCAGTATACTTATTTTAAGTAACCAATTTAAGCCCTACCTTTGAAGTATTGGAGTTTCTCCGGGCGAAGAAGTTGCTACAAACCAGGCAAGGAGAAACTATCTAATTGCTGACAAAATCACGCTAGCAAGTTTGAAACTAATGACGTGCAGTCTAGTTGAAGTAATTCAATTCTAAGAGTACTTATGGCTACCGAACACCTGACCGAAGAAAGAGAAGATATTTCCACCATTGTTGCCCCAGAGTATGACCAAGAAACTATTGAGATTTTTGGGGCGCGGGAGCATAATCTAAAAACCATTGATGTTACTCTCCCTCGTAACAAGCTAATTGTCATCACTGGGATTAGTGGTAGCGGGAAATCTTCGCTGGCTTTCGATACCATCTATGCCGAGGGGCAGCGTCGCTACATGGAAAGCTTCTCTGCCTACGCCCGCTCCTTCATCGGGAATCTACAACGCCCTGAGGTAGATAAAATCAACGGTTTAAGCCCGGTGATTTCCATTGAGCAAAAAACTACTTCTAAAAACCCCCGCTCTACCGTCGGTACGGTCACGGAGATTTATGACTTTATGCGTCTACTCTTTGCCCGAGCCGGAGAGGCCTTTTCTTACGAAACCGGAAAGAAAATGGAGCGGCAGAGCGAAGACCAGATCATTGACCGGATAATGAGCGATTTCTCGGGAGGAAAGCTTATTATTCTAGCTCCAGTAGTGAAAGGCCGGAAAGGACATTACCGTGAGCTATTTCAGCAAATCCGCAAGATGGGTTTCGCTAAGGTGCGGGTGGATGGTACCATTATGGACTTAGTGCCAAAGATGCAGGTCGATCGTTACAAAACTCACGATATTGAGATTGTGGTCGATCGGGTAGTTGTTCGCGACGATGACCGCTACCGTATTGCTGAATCCATCAAAACGGCATTGGGGCATGGCAAGGGCATCATCATGATCGACGATACACAAGGAAATGTGCAGCATCTTTCCAAGTTTTTGATGGATCCGGAAACCGGGCTTGCCTACGATGAACCCGCGCCCAATACTTTCTCCTTTAATTCTCCCTATGGGATGTGCCCGACCTGCCACGGGTTAGGTATTATCCAAAAATTTTCTGAAGAAGCCATCTTTCCCGATGAGAAACTAACGATCCGACAGGGTGGGATTGCCCCGCTAGGTGAGTACCGCGACATCTGGATTTTCAAGAAACTGGAGGCGATACTTAAGCGCCACAAAGTAAAACTAACTACTGCCATTAAAGACCTACCCGACAAAGTACGGGAAGTGATCCTACACGGCGACCCCAAGCCCGTGGCAGTAAAATCGGTCAAATATCCTGGTTCAACTTATGATACCGTGTTTGAGGGAATTACTGGCTATTTGGAAAAGCAAGACGAAACCGGGACGGATAAAACCCAGAAGTGGGTAAAGCAATTTATGACCAGTACGATCTGCCCGGAATGCGAAGGCACTCGGCTAAAGAAAGAGTCCCGCTACTTTAAGATTGCTGATAAAAATATTGCCGAGCTGGCGCAACTGAACATTGATGAACTGCAAGCCTGGTTTGAGAATCTGGAAGAACGCTTAAGCGAACGACAGCGACTCATTGGCGGAGAAGTACTCAAAGAAATTCGTAAACGAATAGGATTTTTGGTGGACGTGGGATTGACCTACCTCACACTGGATCGTCCGCTACGAACCCTCTCAGGCGGAGAAGCCCAACGCATTCGATTAGCCACTCAGATTGGAACTCAGCTAGTGGGAGTGCTTTATATTTTGGATGAACCTAGCATCGGCCTGCACCAGCGCGACAACGTAAAACTGATTAAAGCCCTACAAGATTTGCGCGACTTGGGCAATACCGTTATTGTGGTAGAGCACGATAAAGATATGATGTTACAGGCCGACTACATTGTAGATATTGGCCCCGGAGCAGGACGGCACGGTGGACGGGTGATTGCTGCGGGAAGCCCACAAGCGTTTTTGGAGCAAGGGGGAATTACCGCCGATTATTTAAAAGGTACTCGGGCTATCGAAGTGCCGAAAGAGCGGCGCAAAGGGACGGGAAAAAAGTTGATACTAACCGGAGCTCGAGGACATAACCTGAAGAAGGTAAAACTCACCTTACCACTGGGCAAAATGATCTGCGTGACCGGAGTATCTGGTAGTGGAAAATCTACACTAATTCACGAGACGCTATTCCCACTTCTTAGTAAGCATTTCTACCGATCGTACGCTGATCCTTGCCCCTTTGACAAAATAAAGGGCATGGAGCACATTGATAAAGTGATTGAGGTAGACCAAGCTCCCATTGGGCGAACCCCTCGCTCTAATCCGGCTACCTACACTGGAGTGTTCACTGACATCCGCGCCTTATTTACCGAGTTGCCCGAAGCTAAAATTCGGGGCTACAAACCGGGGCGATTTTCCTTTAACGTAAAAGGGGGGCGTTGCGAGACCTGTCAGGGTGGCGGTATGCAACTGATTGAAATGGACTTTTTGCCCGATGTGCACGTCCCCTGCCCTACCTGTAAAGGTCGCCGTTACAACCGCGAGACACTGGAGATTCGCTTCAAAGGAAAGTCTATTTCCGATGTACTGGATATGACCGTAGAACAAGCCGTAGAATTCTTTGAAAATCAACCTCGGATCCTTCGGAAAATTCAAACCCTAGCCGATGTAGGCTTAGGCTACATTACTTTAGGGCAACACGCCACTACACTCTCGGGAGGGGAAGCTCAACGGGTAAAGTTGGCGACTGAACTTTCTAAGAAAGATACTGGACAAACCCTTTACATTCTCGATGAGCCTACTACCGGGCTACACTTTCAGGATATTCAGCATCTACTCAACGTACTCAATCAATTAGTAGACAAGGGCAATACCGTACTGATTATTGAGCATAATATGGACGTAGTGAAAGTTGCCGATCATATTATTGATCTTGGTCCTGAGGGTGGTAGTGGAGGCGGAAAAATTATTTGTGAAGGTGCTCCCGAAGCCGTAGCCAAGTGTGACGTTGGATATACCGCTCAGTTTTTACAACCAGAACTATCGTAGTAGTGTATCGATAAAGTAATGTGATTTCTAAAAATAGTTTTATTCTATTTTCGCCCTTGAACTCCTGATGTGTTTACTTTTATAATAGCTTATTACTACCACATTGTGCGATTACAGAGGTGTGACCGCGATTTTTCCAATAAAATTAGTCGAATTGCTAAAAATGCTACATTCGCTAGATTTACTGCATTCGTCAAAATTTGGTAGGATTTATCAACAACAGCCCCAACGCTTCCCTTCCCATAATAAAATTTATCAAATAAAAAATATAACTATTTAGTTTCAATTTTTGAAAACCTGCATTAATGCGGTTAAGAATCTCTTTTTTTCTTGTTGCCAAAAATTCGCTTTTCTAGGACAATCTGTGCAAAAGCAGCTAAAATCTTAGGTTTTTACACACTCTGCTACGTGGGTAGTAAATCATACTATTTAGGGATTTTGGTTATAAAAGAAACTCGTTGCTTTGTATCGAGTCAAGAAAAGAAAATGATTCAACCTTGAAACTGCATCCTCTTCCTTCCCTGGCTCAGTAGAGTATTAACCACTTAAATAAAAATGTATGATGAAACTTATCAACCAGACATGGCGTAGGGTGCGCCAGATGTTGCTAACAATGCTCCTTGCGGTCTGCTTCGCGGCAGCTCCAGCTTTAGCTCAGGACGAAAGCAGTAGTGCTAGCTCTGACGATAGTTCAGGGTCTGGTTCAGGCTTTAGCCTCCCGCTAGAATACGGGCCTAAGATTGGGCTTACTTCCAGTGGGTTCTACCAGGGCTTTATGGGCGATCGTGATCATACCGGTAGTGTTACCGGGGTGGCTATCGGCGGATTTGCTACCTACTCGCTGCTAGACTTTTTGGATGTATCAGCTGAGTTGCTTTATATGCAGCAGGGTGGTACCAGAGTAGAACTAAAAGAGTCGGTAGTAGATGGCTCTAACATTGCTATCACCGGCAATGTGAAGTTGCACAATGTAGAATTTCCCGTACTGCTACGCGCTGGGCTACCTACGCCAATCATGGGTATCCGCCCGCAATTAGTGATAGGACCTTCTATTGGATTTAATGTAGCCGCAGTTCAGTCGCAAGACATTACCTACTTTGTGGGCGATGTAGCCATTGACGATGAGCGTACCGGACGAAATCAATTTTCTCGTACTGCCAGCGGTTCGGAAAATGTGCGTTCCGAGTATCGTTCTATGCAGTACGGTCTGAACATTGGATTGGGAGCTGAAATCCCTACCGGATCTAATACTTTCTTATTTGATGTGCGCTACCGTTACGGTATTAATCCTATTAACAACGGATTTGACCCTAATGACTTACTGCGCGATGCTACGGACTTACGCTCCAATAGCTTCATATTCTCAGTAGGATTGACCCTTTAATCAGAATAATAACAAATTTTCTTATTTAACTTTAAATCAAACCCAAAAGATGAACACTAAGAATTGGTTCACCACCTTGCTAGGGGCTGGCGTTGTTGTCAGCGGACTAGCACTCACTTCATGTGAAGATGAATTTACCGAAGCCGACGCCATTGCCGCTCAGGACTCAACCCTGATCGCCCTAAAGCGCCTCGAGAATGAAAATGCTATTGCTGAAAATGAGTTAGACTATGAGCAGCAGTTAGCTTTCCAAAGATACCAAGACTCACTAGAGCGTATTGGCCCAGTAGTAAGCTACTCAGTAACGGTAGTTGCTGGTGGAAGCTCTAATACAAGTGCCCGTACCGAAGGTGAGAACTTTGCTGAAGGTGCCACTGTAACGTTAGTACAAGGCGGAGTATCTCGTACTGCTACTACCAATGCTGGTGGAGTTGCGCTATTTGGTGACTTACGTATTGGTGAAGCGGTAGTAACTGTAGAGGCAGCCGATCATACTACAGTTACTTATACCACTAGCTTAGGTGATCCCTTCTCATCAGATTTACCAGAAGATAATGTAAATACGGTTATTCCAGTACTTCCTTTGACCGTAGCAGCAGGTGCTACTGAAATAAGTGGTATTGTTTGGGCTGAATTGGATCTCACTAACGATGCACCAGAGTTTGCTGAAGGAGCAATTGTACGAGCTACTATTGATGTAGACGATATTGAGGGTAAGTATAGCACTTGCTTTGACTGTTCAGGTAAAGGCGAAATTCAGTCAGCTACTTATACAGGATTGCGTCAGACCGCTACTGTAGGAGCTGATGGTCGTTATACAATGATCGTTCCCAATGGTAATGGTTCTGATGGTCTAGGTATTGAAGCTGAAATTGAGTTTTTACCATTTGAAGCCGAACAAACGTATCTGGCAATGCAGGGCGACTCATTAGCTGTAGTGACTCGAAATATAATTTTTAATCCTGATGCGGGTGGAGCTATTGGCGATCATGTTGATAATGATCTACCAAGCATATGGGTAGAAATTGGTGCCCCTACGGGTGCTGCTTCTGGCTTCGCCGTTGCTGCAAAAGCAATTGCTAAAGATTTAGATGGTGGCAGTGCCTTCTTTGGTCTTAATCCAGATGTAGTATTAGATAATCGAGGCACTGGTTATACGGTAGGCGACAGATTCAATTTCTCAGCGGATACCTCTGATAATGCTGCTTACATTGAAGTAACTGCCGTAGATGCTGATACTGATGCCATTACTGGCTGGACTGTAGTAGATGATGGCGCAGTAGATTATACTTCTACTCCTACATTAACGCAAGATGCTGGCGCAAGTGGAAGTGGAGCTACTTTCTTAATAACTGCTGGGTTTACCTATGAGTTTGAAGTAACCAGCCAAGGTAATGGTTACTGGGAAGAGCCTGAAATTGTTGTAAGCTATACCAGATATGAAAATGGCGTTCTCGTGGACAGAGGGACAGACGATTCTATGTATAGCCTTGAGCTACTGGATGGAAAACTCCGACCAACTAGCGTAGATGGAGTAGTATATGATATATTCTCAGCTTCTATGCCTACTATCTCGCTGCGTCCGTTGGAGGCTCGTCAGGCATATCTTGATCTAGAAGAATTTTCCGTTAACGACCAAGGGCAGATCATAGGTGAGGACGATGATGAATATCTTTACTTTTTTAGCGGAGATTCTGACGCTGGATCTGGTTACTTAACTGCGCCTACTGTTACTTTCAAGTCAGCTGGAGAAATGGGTAGTGGAGCTACTGGATTTGCCCAGGTATCTGGTGGGGAAATTAACCAAATCGTTATTACCAATCCTGGCTCGGGTTATATGCGAAACGTAAATGACTTTACTTATACGCTATCAGCTCCGGCTTCACAGTCTGATGATCAGACTTTTAAGCCTGGCTCTAGCAATGCAAACTACAACTATGACTTTGGCTTAGGAGTAGTAAGAGAGTAATAAACTATTAATCAATACCTTAAACAGAAAAGCCTTCCTTCAGGAGGGCTTTTTTTGTTTGTTTCGGTCAATTCTCTAAATACGGCAAGCGGGTTATCTCACTCGGGTCTGGAGATTGTTGTAAACGGAACTATTCACGAGGAAATCCCCTTGCCCGTTCCACGGCGGCCTCCTTTAAAAAAGGGGGAGAACGCTCTTAAGGTAAATCTTCTCTTTAGTGCCATGAATCTAAAAGAAAGTATTTCTCATCTCCCCCTTTACGAAAGGGGGACTAAGGGGGATTTAAAACCCTTTTGTCACCTCCTCATAGTTAATTCTTTCTATTTCCTCTCAGTCTAAGTGTCGTTTTCCCATAACTCTGCTTCAGTACTGAAGCAGGTATTGTTACGATACTCTAGTAAGATCTTATTAGATGCTATTATTTGTTACTTTTCGGAAGCGGTAACCATTGCCATCCCTTGCTGCAAAGACACTTGCGCTTGTACACCTGACTGAACTGCCCAATTTATACTAGTCTCTATTGGTAGCAGTTTGTTCTAGATAATAAAGTCTATTCCTTCTGGCTCTTTTATGTAACCTAGGTTTACAGCATTTCCTCGGATGAAACTCTGTAAATTCCGGGAAGAATGTAGCAGATTTACCGATTACGAATCAGCACAATAATTCATTGTTCCATTGATCGTACTCTCGTATTAATGCGCCGGACTAACTCATTATTTCGTTTTAGCAGCAGATAAGGGCTGTTCCTTCAAAGGACGAATCCAAGAATGATGCTGCCAATCGCGGTACCGGATAGTGGTTAAGTTCACACCAGGATCGACTAGTAATTGCTGGCTCCGTCCGTTTAGCGAACATTCTACAATAGCTCTAATTTCTTTGTCGGGATACTTCTGTTCCAAAAATTGAGCAAATTGCCGAAGAAGATAGGGGCGAGTAGTCATTTTCTGATACTGCCACCGAGTTAAAAATTTCTGTACGGGGATGACTTCCTGTTTTCCGTTGGAAGGGTCATGGGTGAGTAGGATGGCTCGCCCCACTTTAGAGCGTAATTTCATATGCCAAGCGAAGCGGTGTCCCTCTTCAGTCCAGCTGACATTACCAGGAATAAAAAAATGGCGTAGCGGAAGAGCTATCTGAATAAAGAACCAAACGGTAAAACCAGTCACTATCCAAGCTTGGTAGCGAGGCTTTGGCGAAAATGTTGTTGCTAGAGTAAACTCACGGGAATTTTTTGTAGAAAATGAAGTGGCAAGCAGCATTCCGGCTAAGGCCCCCACTGCTAAAGGAAGTAATTCAGCACTACCGTGAAAGTAACGAGCTAATCCTAAGCTCAGCAGTGCTGTACCGATTACTAAAGCTGGTTGACGTTTCAACTGTCGATAAACCTGCTGGGGCCAGTTAGGAAAGAAGAAGATAGTAGTGAGCCCGATAGCAAACCAAGGAAAGATACCAATATGAAATAGGCGATCATTAATAAAATGAAAAAACAATAGAGCTAGAAACATGTAAGGGCGAGTCTTGCGAAACGCTAATAGAGGAAATGCTAATAAATCAATCATGAGCCCACTGTAAGAAAAAAAGTAAACCATCCACTCCTGAGTAAATAGCGAGCCTATAATAGGAAAATCAGTCTTGTTAGCTAACCACATTCGCATGGGTTCACCCCGCAACCAGTCGGCATTAATTTTGGCTACTCCGCCGAAAAAGTAAACGAGCCCTAGTTGAATCTGTATTAGTAACAAGCTCCAACGAGGCACCTGAACTGATTTGATAGCAGGGAACAGTTTTGCATCTAGCGAAAAGTAGCGATTGGCAGGTAAAAATATCATCAAAAAGCTTAACAGCACCACTAAGTATAGGTGATTCATATACCTAGCTTGCTCAAGCAGAAAGAAATATGTGAAGCCGAGAAAGAAAAGTACACTACTCAACCGATAAACTAAGCCTAAGGTGATACAAATAGCCAATAATCCTAAGGCATAAAAGTGGTAGTACATACCATCTCCTGGCCAAGGCTGAATCCAATGAAACCCCTCGTAGGTAAAATGAAAAGGAGGTTTTATCCAGTAGCGAGAAAGCCAATTATTATTAAGATAGCGATATGCTTCCCATAGCATGGTTAGTCCAAATAAAATACGGAGGGCTACCAAGCTGTAAATAGCTACGGGTTGAGATAATAAGGACAGCCAAGAAGATACTACACTCTTTTTGGGTGAGGATAATGTAACAGCCATGTTTACGTAGTTGATGATATTAAAATAGAAAAGTGTAGAGTAGCACGATATGAAAAACCTGCTACCTTTTATCACCTGATGAATTTACAATATCTGTTGCAGACTAGTATTTAACAGAAAAAATGGCAGTGTACCTTTACAGCCTAAATCATAAATATCTAACATACTTATAATATCCTCTCATTTAGCGAACTCCTTAAACTGAAATAGGTATAAAAGATGCTTGAAAAGATATAATCATCACTGGAGTTATGTTAGCATCACTTAAAAACTTACATATGGCTGTTTTACTATAAACGAGTCGAAAAGCTAGCTCTTGTAAATTTATTTGGTGTTTCGGGTTAGTCTCGCCGAGTCTACTTCTGGAGTTTGAATTAGGAAAGTTGGTAATAGTGATCATATAAATGTATCACTGTCAATCAAGCACGTAAAAACAGAGAAGCCTTCCTTCGGGAGAGGTTTTTTACTCGAGCCAGTACTTGATAAGTTTCTGCCGAATTAAGGTAAACATTAGCTGGCAGCACCAAAACTTCCGAAGTCCACGCTACTTTTTAAACCTCGTTTATTGGCTTACGTTACTTCAATAGGAACAGATAAACTAATCTTTCTTGCCTATGGCTGCTGTTGAAAATCCTACCGAATACACCGTTTCCCAAAGAAACCTAACTACCCAATTACCCGATATTGGTAAACCCCGGATCGTGATTATCGGCGGGGGCTTTGCGGGCATTCAGATGGTAAAACATCTGAGGATGAAAGATTTTCAGGTGGTGATGCTGGATCGGCATAACTACCATACTTTTCAACCTTTATTGTACCAGGTAGCTACCGCCGGGCTGGAGCCAGATTCTATTGCCGGGCCACTGCGAAAGGTATTTGACAACGAGAAGAATTTCTTTTTCCGCATGGCTCGGGTAGAGCGTATTGATGCTGAGCAGCAGAAGGTGTATACCAGCATTGGCGAAATTAGTTACGACTATTTGGTAGTGGCCGTCGGTACGCAAACCAATTATTTTGGCAACCAGAAAATTCAGCAACTAGCTTTTCCACTTAAACAAGTGCCTCAAGCTCTGAACCTCCGCAGCCACATCCTGCAAAACTTCGAGAAAGCGGTTACCTCCGATTCGGAAGAGGAAGTTGATCGGCTGACTAACTTTGTGATTGTAGGCGGTGGCCCCACCGGAGTAGAACTGGCTGGAGCCATGGGCGAACTAAAGAAGTACGTACTCCCTCGTGACTACCCCGAACTTGACTTCAAAGTGATGAAGGTGTATTTAGTAGAAGGAGTCGACCGCTTGTTACCTTCTATGTCCGAGAAAGCGGGGAAACGGGCTGAGAAAGATTTGACCCAACGCTTTGATACCATCGTCAAGCTCAATACGCTGGTAAAAGACTATAACGGCTACGAAGTTACTCTCGGTAATGGTGAAAAATTGATTAGCGAGACGTTAATCTGGGCAGCGGGAGTGCAGGGAGTTATTATTCCAGGACTAGATAAAGCTACGGTAGAAAAAGGTCGTTATGTAGTAAATGAAATCAACCGGGTAAACGGCTACGATAATGTGTTTGCGATTGGCGATGTAGCAGCAATGTACACCGAAGAGTATCCGAGGGGGCACCCCCAGGTAGCCCCAGTAGCTATGCAGCAAGGTGAGCAGCTTGGTAAAAACCTTAGCAACTTACTTCGGGAGAAAGAAACTAAGCCTTTCTCATACCTCGATAAAGGTTCAATGGCTACGATTGGCCGTAATCGGGCAGTGGCTGATTTTCCTGGGAATATCAGGTTCGGGGGTTGGTTTGCTTGGCTCTCATGGATGTTTGTTCACCTGCTTTTCCTAGTAAGCTTCCGCCAGAAAATTATCACCCTAGGAAACTGGGTTTGGAACTACTTTACCTACGACCGAGGTACCCGGCTTATTATCCGTCCGTTTAACTACCGACGAGCCATAGATGATCGTAATGATAAGCTTGAGGATAATCACCGCAATGATGAGCAGAAAGAAACGCACGAGGTAAGCTAGGAAGATGAGGGAACAAGTAGCAGGTTAGCTACTGACCAAATTTATAAAATACCCCTAAGTTAAACACCAAATAAGCAGCATTTCGATTTAGCAAATCGAAAGCGTCATTGCTACTAGCAAATGTTAAGTTATACCGTACATTCAGATCAAAATAAATCTGCTCGCTACTTTTATACTGAACGCCAAAAATGGGCGAAATTCCAAAGTAGGAATTAGTAACACGAAGCCCTGCGCTGCCAGACGATACCCGATTAACGCCAACTCCAAATCCTAAATATGGTTGGATTTCAGTAGTGCTAAGCGCATATAATAAAGAAAGAGTAATGGGGGTAAAAGTTTGACCTCTACCGCCATTTGGCGAACGAAAGGAGTGAAAACCAATACTGGCACTGGTCATCAATGGTTTATCTATCCCAAACCGCCCTTCTAGGTCAAACCCAAACCCACTTTGATTAAAGGTACTAAAATCGCCTAACGGAAAAAGGGCGTTTACGTGCCCACCCAGCGCAAATTGAGCACAGGCAGCAGTATGAAATGCTACTAAAATAGCCAGCGTGGCAATAATCGATTTCATAGCCTAAAATTGGTATTGTGAGCTTACAGTGGACATAAACTAGTAAAGTGCTAAACGAACCCTAGTAGATCTTTGTTGAAAGATAACAAAGGACTGACCCTCTGCAAAATACTGACGTAGGAAATACTAATAGCACTCGGCCAAGTATTTAATAATAAATGGCAGATAATAAAATCATAACCTGGAAACAGCAAGCCAAAGTGAAAGCGGCTAAGTACTGCGCGTATCAGGAGCGTACCCAGCAGGAAGTGCGCGATAAACTCTACAGTTATGGACTCTATACCGATGCGGTAGAGGAAGTGTTGAGCGAGCTGATTAGCGATGGCTTTGTAAATGAAGAACGTTTTGCCCAGGCATTTGCCCGAGGAAAGTTCCGAAGCAATAAGTGGGGGCGGATTAAGATAGAGATGGGTTTACGCCAGAAAGGAATATCAGCTTACTGTATCCGCCGTGGCTTACAAGAAATTAGTGAAGCGGATTATATTGATACGCTTACATCGCTAATTCAGAAAAAGTGGAACTCGCTAGAAGGTGAAGACACTTACACTCGGAAGCACAAGACGGCTCGTTTTGTGCTGGGGAAAGGCTACGAGTCAGAACGTATTTGGAAAATACTAGGTGACTACGAAGATTAAACTACTAGATGCTCGCTCTCCAGAAATGGAACTACGTGATACTCATCTTTCTTCAGGCAGAAGCGCATATCATCATCGGCTGATAGCTTTTTAAGTCGCTGGGCATGTGATGTTTGCGAAATCACTCCGTAAAGATCGTTCTTAGCGTTCTCGTAAAGTAACCGGGCCGCCAATGCTGAATCTCCTTTTGCTTTGAAATCATTAGTAAGTTGGGCAACCAACGCTCCGGCAAACAAAGTATCTTCCAGGTTCATCTGCCCTTTCCATCCAGCACAAAGCACTAATGTATCTTCGTTTAACTCTTTAATTCGGTCGGCTAAGGCACTTAAATTCAAGAAAGCACCAATCAGTAATTTCTTCGCCGATTTTGATTTTTCAATCGCTAGTGTTCCATTGGTAGTGGTCATTGCCAGTGACTTCCCCTGCAAGTCGCCGTGCATTACATCGTAGGGCGAATTACCAAAATTGAAACCCTCTACTTTAGCGCCATCTCGCTCGCCCGCCGAGAGATAGTCTAAACGCTGGAGGGCAACGCAACCTTCTACATAAGCGACAGGCATCAATCGTTCTAATCCGTGGGCAAAAGCAGTAATCATCGTAGATGAAGCTCGTAACACATCAACCACTACTGCTACTTTTTCTACAATGGAGTGCTGATGTAATAATTCGGGGGTTAGGCAAACTTCTATTGTTTTCATATTAATTGGTAGTTGGGGTAACAAAAGGGGGTTTCATAATTTCGGCTTTGAGGCGGCGGTTGCGTACACCCACGTAGATGGTGTTACCAAGCTTTGCCTGTGTTTTTTCTACATAACCCAAGCCGATACCTTTTTGCAATGAAGGCGACTGGGAACCGGAAGTCACCCGACCAATTTTCTCATCTTGCTCGTTGAACAGTTCGTAGCCCGCTCGAGGAATGCCCCGATCTATCATCACTAAGCCAATAAGTTTATTTTCGCCACCCGATTCTTTTCTTCCTTGCAAAAATACTGAGTTAGTAAATTCTTTATTAAACTTGGTCACCCAACCTAAACCCGCTTCAATGGGGCAGGTTTTATCGTCAATATCGTTTCCGTACAAGCAGTAACCCATTTCTAGCCGCAAGGTATCGCGAGCACCCAAGCCAATCGGTTTAATATCAAAAGGCTTTCCAGCTTCAAAAATAGCGTCCCACAGCTTTTCGGCCTGATCGTTGGCTACGTACAGCTCAAAACCACCCGCGCCGGTGTAACCAGTGGCGGAGATAATTACATCGTCAACTTCTCCAATGCTTCCTTGCTGGAAGGTATAAAACTTCATCTCATCCAGCTTAATATTAGTAATTTTCTGTAGCGTCTCGGTGGCTTTAGGGCCTTGCACGGCAAGCAACGAAATTCGGTCAGAAGCATTCTCCATTTCTACGTCTTCGGTATTGTAGTGCTGAACCCACTTCCAATCCTTCTCAATGTTGGAAGCGTTGACCACCAGCATGTATTCTTCTTCGCTAATGCGGTAAACCAGCAGGTCGTCTACTACTCCTCCGTCTTCATTAGGTAAATAACTGTACTGAGCTTTACCGTCAAATAATTTACTAGCATCATTGCTAGTTACGCGTTGCACCAAGTCCAGAGCCTTCGGTCCGCGGATAAAAAATTCGCCCATGTGCGACACATCAAACACTCCTACATTCTGGCGAACTGCCAAGTGTTCTTCAATATCTGAGCTGTAGCGAAGCGGCATCTGGTAACCAGCAAAGGGTACCATTTTCGCCCCTAGCTTCATATGGGTATCGTGTAAAGCAACCTTCTTAAGATTTTCTTTCATAGTTAAGCAATGGGGTAGTGTTTATTGCGCCTTAAAGGTAAAGAGAAAGGAGGAAAACACCCAAATAAGGGTGACTGATAAGGGAAAGCAGATGTTACTGCAATTTACAGTACGATGCCGAAGTGCTCCCGTAGTTTTTGATCAAATTCCTGGGGACTTGCTACGGGAGTTTCAGTCTTTTTACCATTAACGGTTTTGATAAATGCTTTATCGGTAAGCGTAATCCGCCCATCAGAGGTGAGTAGTGAGCAGAGTTTACCTTGCGTAAACGGTGATTTGGGAGAAGTCTGATGATAGTGGCACATACCAGCGAAGGCGGTGAGCAACTGAGGTTCAAGCTTTAATTTGTACATTTTGATATACTCTTGCTGGTCGTTAGTTCGGCGTAACAATATTTCTTCTTCATTGATCCGAACTAGTTGGTAGTGTACCCCATCCTGTAACTGGTGCGCTTCCGCATCTAGCTTCAGTGGTTCAGGAAAATTGGTACCAAAGCCTACATCGACTAACCAGTCTTCTTCCAAATGCACCACAATAGCTACGTGACCAAAGTAGGGTGTAAATTGCTGCTTGGGCTGAGAAAATACACTACAAGTAATAAAGTGGGTAGAAAACCCGAGGTCTTTGAGCAGCTCATTGAACAACCCATTCACCTCAAAGCAAAATCCGCCTCGCCTGCGCCGGACAATCTTATCGTAAAACCGCTCTACATCAATCCGAATCTCCTGCTGCTGATGAACATCCAGATTCTCGAACGGGACATGCCGTAGGTGCGTTCGTTGGAGAGCCTTTAAGGTAGATAACGTTGGCTCTTTTGAGCCAGAGTAGCCAATACGATTTAGGTAAGCCTCGGTATTTATATTGAAAATATACAGCTGTGAATACTATTTTATCTCTTTTTAATTAGCAGAGCTTTAATTTCTGATTCAAGCCCCTGATAAACTTTTATCCATCATTTAAAATCATATTGCCCAATTTCTATCATGAAAGGTACTCCGCCTCTTAATATTAACTAAACGAATAGAATTTGATCCAATAGACAATGTTCGGATAACGGTCTCGTGTATAAGTAGTTGCGTAGTTTAGCACGTAACTTTGCACGTACGCACCAAACTGAAAATTCGAGAGGATTTTCTGAAGTAGGCGAGAACAAGCAATTACTTATAGCGGTTCGTTGTTTGTCAATTGCTAATTTATGCAAAAGCCATTTCTCGGTTATACTTTTTTTGATATTCTTTGGGAGAAAGTCCTGAGTACTTTCTAAAAGTTGTTCTAAAGGCTTTTTCATCATTATACCCAATAAAATACATCACCTCTAGTATTGACTTTGTTGTGTTTTCGAGCTGTTTTTTGGCAGCTTCAATCTTAACTCTCTGTATATATTCTAAAGGTGTGTTAAACGTCGCTTTCTTGAATCTCCTTAAAAAGCTGCGAGCACCTAAATTAACGATATCTGAAATCTGCTCTACACTCAATTTGTCTTGAAAATTATCTTCAATGTACTCTTGAGCTTTATGAATAGCTACATCAGAATGGTCTTTTTGCCCATTAAATATGATAAACTCACTCTGGCTTTTTCTGTCAAAATCAATTTCAGCAATTTTAGAACACCAAATGGCAGTCTCTCTCCCATAATATCGTTCAATCAAGTATAAAGTGAAATTCAATATCGAGTAAGCGCCACCACTTGAGTAAATCCCATTGTCCTCACAGATTATTTTTTCGGGTATAAGGTTTGCTTTAGGATACCGTTGCTTAAATTGGTCGTGAGCAGTCCAATGTGTTGCACAGGACTTTCCATTTAATAATCCTGTTTCAGCTAATAAAAACGTTCCCTTACATAGGCTGGCAAGGTCTGTTCCGTTCTGAATTCGTTGTGCCTTAATCCAATGAACAAACTCAATGTTTTGTTGGACTTCCAAAACTAAATCTCCACTAATTGGCGAAATAATAATCAAGTCTGTTTTATCTATGTCGTCAATAGTGGCTGTTGGTTGAATACTGAATAGACCTTGATATAGAATAGGGTCTAATGTTAACCCCACTAAATCAATTTTGAATGGTTTGCGTTGCGATTTACTTAACTTCATTGAATAGGAATTTGCCATATTCAACAAATTGTATGGTGCTATAACTGTATCAACAATACTGTTTCCTGATGGGACTAGTACGCTTATGTGTTTCATTGATAGTCTTTTGACAAAGATAAAAACAAATGTCGTAAACAACCCTTAATATTGTCGAAAAGGACACTTATCATGGCTATTATTACGACATATATTTGTGTTATTAAAAATTTAAAAACTAGTAATTATGACAACTCAAGACGTAATGGTGGTATATAAGTGGACTGCCAAAGAAGGACAATCTGAAACACTAAAGGGAATCTATAAAGAAGTTACACAGCAAATGGAAGACAATGAACCAGGTGCAATGCACGTAGAATGTTATTTTGATGAAACATCATCTACGTTAGTAGTCATGGATTTATTTGCAGATGCAGGGGCTGTTGGATTTCATTTAGGAACAACAGCTGCTGGTCATTTTGAAAATTTGCTTAAAATTGCTAATCCAGGCGAGTTCCTTTTTTGTGGGGTAATTCCTGAAGAGATGAAACAAGCAGCACTTGGCATGGGACTCAAAGCAACTTTTGCTCCACGTGTTTTTGGATTCCAGAGAGGATAATCTTAGATGAGATAATCTGAAGGGAACGGAATGATTTTTTCATTCCGTTTTTAATGAAACCTAACGTGTTCGTGTATGGCTTGTTGCGTGAATTTAGCGATAAACTTTACAAGTACAAAACAGCGAGGAAATTCCGCAGGAATTTCCGTTGTAAGCCTTTATTAGCAATGAACTATACACATTGTGTCTGTTGCACAACGTGTTGATAAAGTTAAGGTTTTGAGCTTTAACATGGTATTCATTTTCTACCTTGTTGTATGCAAGGAAAAAAGACCTACCAGGACAAACTGTTCAATAGTTTTCGGTTGAGTGATCGTGTCCCAGAGACAAATTTCTACCGTCGTTTGAAAAGTGTATTACATCTAGACTTTCTCTATCAGCAGACCAAGTCGTATTACGGGAGTAGTGGCCAGCAGAGCATTGATCCTGTTGTGTTTTTTAAGTTGTGCCTAGTGGGCTATTTAGAGAATATCATCAGCGACCGTAAACTCATTGAACATGCGAGTATGCGCCTGGACATTCTTTATTTTATTGGCTACGATATTGATGAGCATCTGCCGTGGCACTCTACCATTAGCAGAACAAGGCAATTGTTTCCAGAAGAGGTATTTGAGCGAGTTTTTACCCATATCTTAGCGATGTGCATCGGGAAGGGAATGGTAAAAGGTAATACCCAAGCGGTAGATTCTGCCCCGGTAAAGGCGGGGCCTCCCAGGCTAATGCGAGTATGGATAGTCTGGCGTTAAAAGTTCCCGTTCAGGATTTGGAAGCCTATTTGGCCGATGTGCGCCATATTAGTTATCGGGACAAAGAGGCTTTTAGAAAAGCCAAAGAAGATAAGGCCAGCCAGGGGCAACGAAGTATCACCGCTACAAAACAAGAATTACAAAGTATTGCATCCAGAAACAAGAACTGGTGCAAGCACCAAGACCAGCGCCCAGGGGTAGGGAATAAAGGCAGTCGCTGTACGAGCAATAAGACCCACTATTCACCTACCGATCCTGATGCAAGGATAAGTGTAAAGCCTGGCAAAGCTAGAAAGCTCAATTACAGTAGCCAGTTGAGCGTAGATACGGCCAACCATGTCATCACCGATATCAAAGCTTACCATGCTGATGGCAAGGACAACCAATACCTAAAAGGCATCGTAGCACGCTTGCAGCGGCGATTATGGAAATTGGGCTTTCAACTGGAAAACGTACTGGCTGACACAGGCTACAGTAGTGGCGGGAATCCGGCATGGAATGCTATGCCTACCTGGAGGGCAAGGGAATCAACAGCTATATACCACCGCATGGAACCTACGAGGGTGGCCCCGAAGGGTTTAAGTACGTACCAAGTCAGGATCACTATATCTGTCCGAATGGTGCCATTGTACCTTTCAAGAAGGTGTTTCTAGATCATCGCACCCAGACTAAGAAAAGGGAATACCGTATCTCAAGCAAGATCTGTAGGGACTGCCCGCTAGCCAGTGGTTGTCTTGGAAAAACCGCTAAAGAGAAGAAGTTCAGTGTGACGTATTACCGAGAGGAATATGAACATAACAACGCGCGGCTGGCAACCCCCAAAGGCAGAGCGATGAAAGCCAAGCGGCTGAGCACGGTTGAACCTGTTTTTGGAATCCTCACCCAGTTTATGGGATTACGAAAGATCAATACCCTTGGAATACAGCAGGCCAACAAGGTTATGCATTTATCGGCGATGGCCTACAATCTAAAGAAGTACCTGAAGTTTGTAGAAAAGCGGGCAGAAAGCGAGGCCAGGGTACTGGTTTTACAAGAATCCTTGAAAAGAATTTATACTTATCTAAGATTAATGCTTGTAAGCCCCTCAAAAATTAGTGTCAATCCTAGGTACTAACTATAAAACGCACTTCTAAGGGCGTTTTTGTAGTCAATTGTACTCGAAATTACAAGGTTGTGCAACAGTTACCATTGTTACCTACTGGCTTTATTTTATCTTTATTAATTCACATTCAGAGTCCAAAATTTCAGGATTTATGCATTTTAGAATCAATTTTTCTTTATCCGAAAGTTCAATAACTATTCTGCTATTTTTTAAATCTTTAGTACAGTAAACTTTCGATATTCGCTTTCCTCTCAGTTTAAGTTTATCAGTTGAATCGATGTGTTTGAATTCTCCATCATCATCAACATCTATTAATTCGTCCCAGTTTTCCCAAAATCCAATTCCAGCATCAAGAAAATACTGATGCCAGTTTCTGTTTTCAACCTTTATATATACTAATATAGGTTCAGATTCTGAGTTTTCACATACGATTATTTGCTCAACTTTTAATCCATTAAATTCATCAAAGCTAAATTCTGATTCTTGATATAATCTACCTCTAGGTTCCTTTGCCATAAAACTATTCAAACCATTTATTTCCACAATGTCTACATTGTCTTGCTCTAGGTGTTCTTGCTAATTTCCCACATTTGGAACAATTATTAATAATACTCGGATTGTCTTCTAAAATGCGTTTTGCGATATTTTCTTCTGCTTGAGTTTTTCCTAAAGAAACCATCTCATTCACAATGTTATCTTGAAACCTATAAAGCAATTCCATTTTATGTTGAGCTAAAGCACTTTTTCTTGTTGTGATTTCTCCGTATTCGGTCAAGCCTAATCTTCTCAAAACAACCTTTTCTTCGTCAAGCATCCAATCTCGACATTGTTCCAGCAAGTATTTTTTTAATTCAGAATCCATTTGAGTTGGTAGCTTGCAGGTAACGTCTGGATATACGACATACGTATATCTGCATTATAGTAACATTCGTATATCCACAAAAATATAATTGAGCCATTATATTTAGAAGGGCATTCTATTTGACTTGGAAGCTGCAAAAATATAATTTTAGAGCGTGTTTGGAGACTTGACTTAATAAAAACAGGTGTCAGTATCTTTGGGT
>CAKZYA010000073.1 GCA_937883755.1 uncultured Flammeovirgaceae bacterium
GTGGCAGTACGCATTTTTTCTATATCTAACTCTTAAAAGTTTAAATCACTTCTATTTCTAAGGCCTTACTCTTTGCCAATCCTCCTGACACGTTGGATCATTTTCCTAGTTATCGGATAGAAGGAGGAAAGCCTGCTTTTTACGATAAAGTAGGTAAGACGATCATTTACCCTTATTCAGCTATCCAAAGTAAAATTGTGGGTACTTCTGTTATGTCTTTTGTATTAGCTCCTGATGGGAAAATTACCGATTATCAAATCGTTAATTCACTTAGTAAAGACATCGATTATGAGCTAGTTAAAGCTTTTAAAGAGGCTGAAGATTTATGGTTACCCGACGCACAAGAAGACAAACATTACATTATTTTTGTGCCCATTATTTTTTTGCTTAACGACACTGAATTTCCGCTTTCAGCCCATGAGGCAGGATTTATGATGGAGGAGATAAAAATTGAAGCAGTAGTTGCTAATCTGGGTCGAGCGAATAATTACAATTTCCATTTAGAAAAAGCGAAAAGATCATACGAGAAACGCCGATACCGTAAAGCCCTACGCCACTTAAACGAACTTATTGAACGAAACCCGTTTAGTGCCGAGCTGTACAAGTTGCGCGGCTTTTCTCACTACAAACTCAATAAGCAAAAGGAAGCTTGCCTTGATTATCAAAAAATTAAGACCTTACTGCACCAGGCTATCCCGCCAGCCGCTCGAAATATTTGCATTGGTGACCAAGAGCAGTAAGGCTTCAAGCCTCTTCATTTTGCTGAACATCAAACCTTGCGCTTAGTTGAATAGCTGTGCAAACCCACGAACTTCATCAGGAGTACTTGAAGCTAACGAACAAAGTACTGCCCCAAATGGCCAGTGAGCAATGTTTACCTATTCGGTTCAATCACTGCTTTCAGCGGGTGATCTTAAACACGTTATTTCAGGATTGCTGGTACAATCACCTAGACCGCAATAGTAAACTTCCCGCCTATCGTCAGTTATCCGAAGACCAATTAAGGCAAGCCAATGCGATTGCTCAATCTATGATTGATTCTTCCCAAACTGGCAATCAGCTGAATTGGCAGAGTTTAGTTTATCGTGGAAAAATTAATCGCTCAAAAATTACAAGTAACGTATGATCTCCTCCCAACCATCTCTAGAAGAACTATTCGACCACGTTTGGGGAATGCTGGTACGAGGCGGGGCTGATGGCAGGCATCCGTACCACTTCCCATCTTTCGCGACTATTCATAATCAGCGAGGTATAGAACAACGTACCGTAGTGCTACGAAAGGCTGATAAAGGGAAGAGACAGCTTATTTGCTATTCGGATATGCGCACTAGAAAAGTAGCTGGACTCGCGGAGAACGAGCAAGCCCATTGGTTATTTTACAATCACGGTAGTAAAGAGCAAATCCGGGCAAGAGTAACTACCCAGTTACATCATCAGGATGAAAGTAGTAACGAAAAGTGGGTAACTATTCCTCCCAAAAACCGGGGCGATTATTTAGGACCCGTTCCTCCTGGCAACTTAACCGATGAACATACTGATAACCGCCCAGTCAGTTTCAAGCAAAATCCTACTGAGGAAAACACTCAATCAGGATATAAGAATTTTGCATTGATTGTCAGCACTGTCTATCATCTGGATTTTCTTAAACTAAGCCGAGACGGACATATCCGGGCTCAATTTAACTGGCGTGATGATAAATGGGAAAAGAGCTGGGTTGCCCCCTAAACAAAAGCAAAAAGATCGGTAAACAAAACTGCTCCAATGGCTGCCAGTAGTACTAGTGTGAGTAAAATGGAAGATGGGCTACCAAAAGCAACTTTAAAAATTTTATCCATTAGTGGGTTTCCGTTTTATCTGCCACTGGGTCTACTTCTACAGTTCCTTCGTCAGCTTCTTTATCTTCTTCTTGCACTGACAAGAAATGGGTGAAAGTTAGGGCAGCAATGATTCCCAGTAATCCCCCGACAATCCATGTAAACAACTCTAGACCTTCGGTTCCGTTAGCATCAAACATATTTTCAATAATTAAATTTTAGACAATTTTAGTATTACTATTCAAATGTTTTGGCCTCTGAGTTTAGAGTTCTATCACTACAATGGCTAAGGATAATATACTCAAGACCCTAAACCCAAAAACTCTGAACACCATAACAGGATGTTCCGCAATTTTACCAAAATAGTTAAAAACATACTAGCTTTGTCGCTTAACAATCAGATAAACTTTTGCTAGAATCTTACTTCATCAACTGAACTTGTAGGAAGCTTGTTTTTTAAAGTAAATTCTCGGCCTGACTCAGTGCTATGAAAACTTATTTACGAATACTTTCTTTTGCCAAGCCCTACCGCCGTTTTATTCCGCAGTACTTACTTTTTGCTTCGCTTTCTATACTATTCGGGCTGATTAACCTCACCTTACTCATTCCGCTATTTGAAGTGTTATTCAATCAAGTTGATGAAACTATGTTAACCGAAATGCGCAATGCTCCAGCATTTTCACTTTCGGTAGACTACGTAATAAATACATTCAATTACTATTTTCTAGCGATTGTGGATACGCGAGGCAAAGTTGGGGCATTAACATTTGTTTGCGGGATCATTGTAATTTCTGTATTTCTCTCAAATCTGTTCCGTTACGTATCGGGGTTGACTCTGGCAAAAATTAGGGCTTCAGTAATCCAGAAGCTGCGAATGCGAATTTTTGATCAAGTATCACAACTCCACCTGGGGTACTTCACCAATGAGCAAAAGGGTGATATTATGTCGCGTATGACTAATGATGTGCAGGAAGTAGAAAACTCCGTGGTAAATACTCTGAAGGTTGCTTTTCGTGATCCAGCTACTATTATTGGTTATTTTGCGGTACTGCTGCTGATGTCGCCCCAACTCACCGTTTTTGTGCTGCTGGTTTTAGTGCTTTCGGGAGTTATTATCTCGCAGATTAACAAGCGACTAAAGAAAAAGGCCACCGAAAGCCAGGAGTCCTTAGGGCGAATTGTAGGTATTCTGGATGAAGTGCTGTCAGGAATGCGGATTGTCAAAGCTTTTAACGCCCGCCCTCTAATTCAGCATACGTTTGAGAAGGAAGTACAGCATTACGCCCGCACTAACGTAGCAATGGCGCGTAAGCAAGAGTTGGCTTCTCCTACTTCCGAGTTTCTGGGGGTCACGGTTGTTGCCGGCATTCTATTGTTTGGGGGAATTCTGGTGCTTAATAACGACTCATCACTCAGTGCGAGCGAGTTTATTACATACATAATCATTTTCTCTCAAATGCTGAATCCCGCTCGTTCTATCACGAATGCTATCAGTAGTATTCAGCGGGGGTTAGCTTCAGGAGAGCGGATTTTCCGGATTGTTGATACTCAGCCCCAGATTGTTGAAAAAGAGAATGCCCGTCCCCTACCTGCTTTTGAACGGGAAATTCGGTTTGAGAATATTTCGTTTGCTTATGAAGATGAATTAGTACTACAAAACATTAACCTCACGCTCGAAAAAGGGAAAACAATTGCTCTGGTTGGCCCGTCAGGTGGAGGAAAATCTACGCTGGCTGATCTACTGCCCCGTTTTTACGATCCTACGGAGGGAAATATATTCTTGGATGATGTACCGCTTGATGAGTATCAGATCAAAGCGTTGCGCCAGCATATGGGTATTGTAACCCAGGAATCTATTCTCTTCAACAACACTATTTTCAATAACATTACCTTTGGCAAACCTGATGCTACTGAAGAAGAAGTAGTTCAAGCCGCTAAGATTGCTAACGCTCACGAATTCATTCTGGAAACGCCTGAGCAATACCAAACCGTGGTAGGTGAGCGAGGCTCTAAACTATCGGGTGGACAACGGCAACGGATTAGCATTGCTCGCGCCGTGCTCAAAAACCCTGCTATTTTGGTTTTAGACGAAGCCACTTCCGCCTTAGATTCAGAGTCAGAGCGGTTGGTACAGGAAGCTCTGACCCATTTAATGCAAAACCGAACTTCGCTGGTAATTGCCCATCGGCTTAGCACTATTCAGCACGCAGATGAAATTGTGGTCGTGCAACAGGGAAGAATTGTAGAGCGAGGTACTCACCTTGAATTGGTAGAAGAAGGCGGCTTATACCGGAAACTGACCCAGATGCAGACGGTATGACCACAAACAAAGTAGATATAAGCACGTGTTATTACTATAACCAACCGTATTAGACTAAATACAACCACTTACTAGCTCATGAAACCTATTCGCTTGTTTTTTTACGTATTGCTATTTTTTTTTCACCTAGCATTGGTAGCTTTCGCTTTTAGCCTGGATGACTCGGTAGCCCAAAGCTTGGCAGAAAGTGCGAGTACTATCCGTACTATTACCCTAATCGGACTAGCAATGTTTCTCATTGTTTTTGCCTGGGCCATGCTTGATAGGCGGCTTTATCAAAGCAAAATTGCCAAGCTGGAAGCAGAAAAAAACGAAATTAAAGCCCAAGTATACGACATGAAACGACGGGAAGACCAGATAGACGAGGAAATCAAATCCTTTGAGTCATCTCTTGAGCCCAAAAAATCCACCCCTGAAGATTCCTCAGATACCGACCAAAAGAAGCTTACATGATTGATCTAATCCGAGCTGAGCTCGATGAGGCTATTCAACTACTAGAAAAAGTACGGCAAGATGAACAACTGCTAACTCAGGTTGAACGAGCAGCTACTATTTTTGCCCAAACCATCCGAAACGGTGGAAAAATTATTAGTTGTGGTAACGGTGGTTCTCACTGCGATGCTATGCACTTCGCCGAAGAACTCAGTGGACGCTACCGTGATGAGCGAATGGCTCTTCCCGCTATTGCGATCTCTGACCCCAGCCATATTTCCTGCGTCAGCAATGACTACGGCTACGACCAAATCTTCTCTCGTTTTATTGCAGGATTAGGTCAGCCCCAGGATGCTTTACTCGCTATTAGTACCAGCGGCAACTCTCCTAATATTATTAAAGCCGTGGAAGCTGCCGAGGCTAAGGACATGAAAACCATAGTTCTCACTGGAAAAAACGGCGGAAAACTAGCCGAAAAAGCTGATGTTGAAATCCGCGTACCCCATTTTGGTTACGCTGACCGCATTCAAGAAATCCACATCAAAGTCATCCACATCCTTATTCTTCTTATTGAGAAACAAGTAATTGTGAAAAGCTAATTCACTTGTTTTCCTACATAGCTGCTGAAATACATATAATCAAGTTGTGTGGGTTTTACCTGTTTATCACTTTAGTGCGATAGTGTTTAGGTGTTCAAATTATTCATGAACATAAGAATACACAAACGCTTGAATACATAATGATTTCCATTATCAACTAATAAAAATGTTAGCAAAGACGTTTGGTGGAGCGGTTTTCGGAGTGGATGCGTACTTAATTACGATTGAGGTGAGTGTGGGTCAGGGCACTAAATTTTTTATGGTAGGATTACCCGACAGCGCTGTAAAGGAAAGTGAGCAGCGGGTGGAGGCTGCCATCAAGCACTCTGGCTACGCCATGCCCCGCATCAAAACGGTGGTAAATCTGGCTCCAGCCGATATTCGTAAAGAAGGTTCGGCTTATGACCTACCCATCGCCGTAGGAATACTGGCTGCATCAGAGCAAATTCAGGATACGCTACTATCCAAGTATTTAATAATGGGTGAGCTTTCATTGGATGGTATTCTGCGACCTATCAAAGGAGTACTGCCTATTGCAGTAGAAGCCCGTAAACACGGTTACCAAGGTTTTATTTTACCCAAAGAAAATGCGCGGGAAGCCGCCATTGTAAACAATCTGGAAGTAATTGGGGTAGAAACTCTGAGTGAAACGATTGACTTTCTGCAAGGCAAACAAGCCATTGAACCCTTCTGGCACGAAACCCGCGATGTATTCTTTGAAGAAATCAATCAATTTGCCGTAGACTTCTCGGATGTACAGGGGCACGAAAGCATCAAACGAGCATTAGAAGTAGCCGCTGCCGGAGGGCATAACGTTATCATGGTCGGCCCGCCCGGTTCGGGTAAAACTATGCTGGCGAGACGTATTCCAACTATTCTTCCTCCGCTCACGCTACACGAAGCTCTGGAAACTACTAAAATTCACTCTGTAGCAGGTAAACTGGGTGGGAATAACTCGCTGATCGCCCGACGTCCATTTTGCGCGCCCCATCACACTATTAGTGATGCGGCCTTAGTTGGTGGGGGTAATATTCCTCAGCCCGGTCAGATTTCACTAGCGCATAATGGCATTCTGTTTCTAGATGAATTGCCGGAGTTCAAACGAACAGTCCTGGAAGTACTACGTCAACCGCTGGAAGAGCGGACAGTCACCATCTCCCGGGCAAAGGGAACGGTGAATTTTCCGGCTAACTTTATGCTAATCGCTAGTATGAACCCTAGCCCTTCCGGCGATTTTTTCGACGCCCAAACCGGAGGTCACCCCGATTCACCTACGGCAGTGCAACGCTATCTCAATAAAATCAGTGGCCCATTGCTTGATCGTATCGATATTCACGTAGAAGTAAATCCGGTTCCATTTGACGAGATGACCGCTGACCGTAAAACTGAAAGCAGTAAAGTCATTCGGCAACGAGTGATTACCGCCCGGCGACGACAGACCGAACGGTTTAAAGAATCTACTGTCTACTGCAACGCCATGATGCCTCCCCCGATGGTAAAAGAAATCTGCAAAATATCCCCTGCTGGAAAAACCCTACTTAAAACCGCTATGGAAAGACTTGGTTTATCCTCTCGAGCCTACGATCGTATCCTAAAAGTCTCCCGTACCATTGCTGACTTAGCCGGAATCGACGATATTGCGGTAGAGCACCTCGCCGAAGCCATCCAGTACCGTAGCCTCGACCGTGAAGGGTGGAACGGGTAAGGATGTATTGCAATACATCCTTACCCGTTCCACCTACGTAAACAATTTCCTCTTGAAGTAGCAGTTGTTACAATAATCGTCTACTTTTGGCTTTGGAAAATTTAGAAAAATGAAGCAAAACTTATTTGTATACTTTAGCTCAGCCATAATTCTGGTGATTTTCCAGTATTGCGCTCCAACCAAAACTATCAGTACCCAGGGGGCTGAAGAATATAGCGAAGAATTAAGTCCCTACCGAATTCACTACACTGACTCTATTGCTCAAGCTAATGTTACTTCCAGCGAGCCAAATCCTGAGCAGGTAATTTCATCCGTTTCTACTTTACCTACTCCCAACGCCGTTACTGGAGAAATTGAGGATTACTTTGATGCCGTGGATAAACAACACCAGGAGAAAAATGAGTACCCAGGCTTCACGCTTCAGGTATACACTGGTAATAGTCGAGAAGAAGCCAACGAAGCTAAACTCAAAGTTTACAAGGCGTTACCCGATGCCGAACCCGCTGTGCGGTTCTCAACCATTTGGCGCACCAGAGTGGGCGAATATGCCTCCCGCTTAGAAGCACAACAGGACTACTTTGCTCTGCGGAAGTATTTCCCTAATGTGTTGCTAGTACCTGAAACCTTTCGAGCGGTGGATTAACCCCAGACCTGTACAGATACATGGAATCGTTACTACCAAAAATAAAATCACTCTCGCGAGAACTCGCCGAAAGTACCATTAACTACCGCCGTCATTTGCACCAGCATCCGGAATTATCTTTTCAAGAGCACCAAACAGCACGCTTTGTCTCTGAAACCTTGACTTCTTTCGGCCTGTCGCCCCAGACCGGAGTAGCGGACACAGGAGTAACTGCCCTGATTGAGGGAAAGAAGCCCTCTTCTAAAGTAGTCGCCCTGAGGGCAGATATGGACGCACTTCCTATCCATGAAGCGAATGATGTTCCGTACAAGTCTAAAAATGAGGGCGTGATGCATGCTTGCGGTCACGATGTGCATACGGCTTCCCTACTCGGAGCCGCTGGAATTCTTCAGCAACTACGAGATGAATTCGAGGGTACTGTAAAGCTAGTCTTTCAACCGGGTGAAGAACGGTTTCCGGGAGGAGCTTCACTGATGATTAAGGAAGGAGTATTACAAAATCCGACCCCACAAGCCATGCTGGGTCAGCATGTGTTACCTTTCCTTCCAGCGGGAAAAGTAGGTTTTCGCGAAGGAATGTATATGGCTAGTGCTGATGAAATTTATCTGACTGTTCGGGGAAAAGGTGGACACGCGGCTATGCCTGACAGTAACATTGACCCGGTGATGATTACTGCTCAATTGTTAGTAACCCTTCAACAAGTGGTTAGCCGAACTGCTAATCCTAAAATACCTTCGGTGCTTTCTTTCGGAAAAGTAATCGCTCAGGGAGCGACCAACGTCATTCCCAATGAGGTACACCTTGAAGGTACTTTTCGCACACTCAATGAAGAATGGCGACATCAGGCTCACCAGAGAATAAAAGATATTGCCCACAGTATATGCAGTGGTCTCGGCGGCTCTTGCGATGTAGATATTAAGGTAGGCTACCCTTTCCTCCAGAATAATCCGGAGCTAACTCGTCGCTCAAAACAACTGGCAACCGATTACTTAGGTGAAGAAAATGTGGTAGATCTAGATTTATGGATGGCTGCCGAGGATTTTGCCTACTATACCCATCACGTAGATGCCTGTTTCTATCGCTTGGGTACGGGTAACGAGGCGCGAGGCATCAACTCCTCAGTTCACACCCCCACCTTTGATATTGATGAACATGCGCTGGAAATTGGTCCAGGGTTAATGGCATGGCTAGCCGTTGCTGAGTTAGATTCATAGGTTTAAGACAGAAAAATATAGCCAATATTAAGCACCAATAATAAACCTACTAATAACCAGTAAAGCACTCTGGCCTGCTTAGATGCCTTCCCAAAAATAAGGCAATGAAACCCATATTCAGCCCGATGTTCGTAGGGGGTTTTCATGACAAATTGATTTTGACTACTGGAAGCAATGTTACGTAATTGTTAATAATGTTAATAAATTGTTACCTAAATACCTACGTATATTTTAAACAATATCTTCCAAAGATTGGCACTATTTTTCTATTAAGCATCTGCTTTTCTAGTATCTGTCAAGCTACTACCCAAAATTACCGCCTCACTCTTACCGAAACCCCATCCTCCTCCCTACTCATCGGATGGGAACTCATCGGCGGTTGCCCCGATTTGCAACGAGTGTACTACGACACAGTAGACCACGGGCAAGACACCGCCGCCTACGCTTTCCAATCCACCATCACAGCTTCTAATTTCCATCAGGGAATGGAAAATTATTTTTGCCACTTAAAAGAATTGCAGCCCGATACCGAATATTACCTTGTTATTGGTGAAGATGAAGGGATCAGTCCTCGCTTGATTGCTCAAACACTTTCCTCGACAAAAGCTCACTGGCAAGGTGGCTGGATTTCACCCGAACTAGTAAGTGACTTAAAAGTCTGGTCCCAACTAGCCCAACAGAGCTATAAAGAAGCTTTAGACTTTGTAATATTAGATGGTTTGGTAAACCTAAACACTGAAGATGATTGGCGAAAGTGGTTGGATGCTTGGCAGCCTAGTACTTACGAAAAGAAGCTCATTCCAATAGTAACGGCCAGCTGGGTTTCTCCTGATGCTCAGTACTTACTCAATATTTCCGATAAAAAATTAAGGCACTACCCTATTGCAAGCCAAAGCACTTTGTTAATCACAGAATCAGCGAAAGTGAAAAAACGATTCTGGAAGTCCATATCTGACTCATCTTTAGTGATTTGGTACAGCTCAAAAGATATTAAAAAACTGTCAGAAAAGGTCGATTTAGCCCTAATAAACGCTGACTGGCAAGAATCCTCGCCTCCCAACACCTTTCATTTTCCGAGCGGGCAAGATATGGTAGTACTTGAGAAGACAGACGAAAAACTACAAATTCGTTCTTTAGAGAGAAGCCTGCTATTTGAGATGTTTCTTAACTGAAGTATTTCAGTACCTCAACCCGAAACCCCTCGTTTACCGCCATTGCTAGTAACACCGACACAATTAGACCAATGGTCGCCAGGCCTACATCCTTTCCGATCATTCGCAGAGCACCGCCTACACTTTTTCTTCGCTCTTCACCATTACTTTTCTGACGCAACCGAATTCCCAGTTCACGCCCACCCAAGAGACCAATAAATACCCAAGTTGTACTCATAGGAATAGTACTAATGGTGAGTTTATAGATCAGAATCAGAGCGTAAACAAAGTCAATAACCGTTGCTGCCCGAATGTCAGTCACTTCACTCTTTTCATTTACAATATCTTGAATTTTATCTCCTTTCAGAAAGAAGATCAACCCTAAGCCCAAAAATACAATCAGAGCAAAGCCCAGAAACTGAAATCCTCCTAGTGAACGAGGGAGATAAATCGCAATATTCGCAGCATCCTGCATAATCCAGACCGACCAAAGAGTGCCGCTAGTAACCCACTGAGCTACTGCCCAACCCACGGCGGGTTTTCCCACAAAATACTTACGAGTTAGGTTAGTAATCAGAAACCAAACCGCTAGCCCCAAAACAAATGCAATTAGGTAAGCTGTCAAACTCTTATTGATTACTGAACCCACCGCGCTGGGGCTAACAGCGAAGCTACTCAATAACAAAAACGTGGTGGAGACTGGCATTCTTAGCCGGGTAAGAATCAGCAAGAAGATTGGAGCCGCAATCTGTAAAAAGGCAAAGTTATCTGGTTGGGGAAACGATAAACTTCCATCCGCCTCTGTAGTCCGCAAACGCCCAAAAGATACACCACCATCGTACATCAACCAGCCAATGGTCACTGTAGCCAAGAAAATCCCGCCGATATACAACCAGAGAACATACCAGCGACGATCAGCATTAGAGGCAATGAACGTTCCTAATGTCTGAATACTATCGTTAGAAACCGCTGAGTACGCCGCTATCAAAAAACCAAACCACATGGCTACACCTGGGTAAGGATAGACCACCGCAGCCACAAAAAAAAGAACCCCTATTAATAAAATAAACGTTCTTTCTTCCTTAACTAAATCAAAAAACTGGAAGATTACCTCCCTAAATTGATTAGAATTATTAGTTTGATTCTTCGTAGTAGGCATGGTTAGTGAAAATTAGCTCAATGATACTAATTATGCTGCGCAAAAAAAATTGAGACCCAATCTAAGTGTTTATCTAACAAATTATCTGATTCGGCAACGAATTGAGATAGTAGATTGTTAGCATTGTGCCCGAGTAAGTATTGCCCAACACTTTTAAAAGAAAATTCAGTGATTGAGTTTGATCAGTTCACATTAGATAATGGGTTACGAGTACTAGTACATACCGACCGTTCAGTGCCCATTGTTGCTACTAATATTTTATACAATGTAGGCTCCCGCGATGAGGATGAGAACAAAACAGGCTTTGCCCACCTGTTTGAACACTTAATGTTTGGGGGGTCAGTCAACATTCCTACGTTTGATGAGCCTTTACAGATTGTTGGGGGCGAAAACAATGCTTTCACTAATCCTGATATTACTAACTATTATATTACCGTCCCGGCAGCTAATTTAGAGACAGCTTTCTGGTTAGAGTCGGATCGCATGCTGAGTCTTTCGTTTGATCCTAAGGTCTTGGAAGTACAACGTAAAGTGGTAATTGAAGAATACAAACAAAATTACCTGAATCAGCCGTACGGCGATGCCTTGATGTCGCTAAAAGCTTTAGCTTACCAAACCCACCCCTACCGTTGGCCAACCATCGGTCGCGATATTTCGCATATTGAAGAAGCCACATTAGATGATGTAAAAGCATTCTTCTACAAATTTTACCGACCCAATAACGCAATTTTAGTAGTGGCTGGGCAGGTAGAGACTGAGGAAGTAAAACGGTTGGCCAATAAATGGTTTGGCGACATCCCAGCAGGTGAAACCTATCATCGGGATTTACCGCAGGAGGCTCAGCAGACTAAACCCCGAACTTTAACAAAGTCAGGGGAAGTTCCCGCTCATGCCATCTACAAAGCTTTCCATGTTCCTGGGAGAGACGACGCGGGTTATCAAACGGTTGATTTACTGAGCGATATTCTCGGCCGTAGCCGATCATCTCGTTTATTCACCCGCTTGGTGAAGGAAAACCCACTATTTAGTTCCATCAATTCATACGTGACTGGCTCGGTTGATCCTGGACTGCTAATCATTCACGGACGGCTTAACCAAGGAGTTGAACTTGATACCGCCAACAGCGCTATCGATACAATTATCAGAGAGATACAAGAACAGCCTATCAGTAATGATGAATTACGTAAAGTGAAGAATCAGGCTGAATCTACTTTGGTATTTTCAGAAATAGAATTGTTGAACCGGGCCATGAACTTAGCATTTTCTACTCTGCTGGGTAATCCTGATTTGATTAACCAAGAATCAGAGAAGATACAAGCTGTGAACACCGATGAGATTCAGCGATCTTCCCAAGAAATACTGGATCCGGAAAATAGTAGCACCCTTTTCTACGAAGCAAATGACTGATGACTGAAAATTAATCATCCATTATTCATTAACTATGCTTTAATATATCCCTTCCGCTTCAGAATTGTCTCTAAGAATTTGCGTTCGTTTTCGGTATTGAAAATCCGAAATGGCAGGTGAACCAGCTGAGCTTTCGAAACAATCAGCACAAAATAATCTTTACCGATGCGGGCACCCTTAATCATATCCCACCTCAGAGGCATCCCCTGCTTGGTATTCACTTTAATCAGTACCTGCTGACTATTAATCTCATAACTCAATCGCTCAAACAGTATTTTGTTTTGCTCCATCTGAGTTACTCCGGTAAATTGGATCAACCAAAACAAGATGTAGAGTGTCAGGGCAATCAAGGGGCCAATAATCCACCAGATCGACCAGATAAAAAATGTCCCACACATAAGAGCAGCCACAATCAGAAATACCCACCACTGCTGGCGCAGCAGATTAAACATGGCTAGTTTGATGTAGGTGCCAGTAGAAAGTTGATATTTTTTAGTTTTTACAATCATTAATCTCTATTCAAAAATCTGGCGAACGTCGCGCGAGTGCAAGTATAAAGCTTTCCCCGTAAACTTGCTATAAAACCAAGGGGTCAACTTTTTTAAACAGGTTGTTTAGAATAGAGTCAAAGTTTTTGCACTCTAACAGAAACAGAGATAGCTCTAGTGTCTCTAACTTATCGCCCGGTAGTATCAGCGGCAGTGGGTACGGTTAGCCCCAAAGCTTCGATAATTAAAGGAGTCACATTAGATTCATCAGGGTTTTGGGTATAAATGAGTAATGACTGACCTCCAATATTTGATGGAAAAATATGGGTATATCCATTGACTTGGGCTACCGAATCAATCGTTACTTGCACTTTCTGTCGTAACGGGCCCATAGCCTGCATTACTTTAAACTGGAGTTGCTGTTGAGCAGTTTCCTGTTCGCTAACAATATCCTGCTGTAATTCCTGAAGTTCCTGTTCGCGAACAGCTAATACTGTGTCACTTAAGTTCGCTGCCTCTTGCTGAAGTTGAGCTGCTTGAAGCTCTAAGCCTTGTCGCATCGCGGTAAGCTTATTATTGAGTTTGCGCTCAAAGGCAGCAATATCCTGTTGAGCAGTTCTAGCTTCGGGAAGTAAGCCCAAAATGTAGTCTGACTGAACAAAGCCAATTTTGATTTGCTGAGCGAACCCAGAAATAGGATTTAGCAGGATAATAGCGAATAAGCCGAGAAATATCTTCTTCATCAGAAATAGACCGTTAGGTTAAGATAAGTACAAAATAAACCCCGAAAATAGCAAAAAATAGAAGGTTTACCTAACTAATCACTAAGATTTAACAAGAATTAACGTCATAATTGACAATTGGAAAGGGACAAGTGATAGTTCGTGATAGAGAAACAACTATCCATTATCAACAGTCCCTTATCAATCTTTAACTATCTATTTCCTGCCCTATCTTTTCCAGCAGCTTTTTAGTAAGCATCACTCCATCTTTTTTATGAATTTCTTCTAGCTTTCCACCAAACTCCACCCCTACGTAACCGCTGAACCCGGCATCTTTCACAATACTCATGAGTCGCTTATAATCCATGTTGGCTTCCTGCCCCTTGCGAGTAAACTCAGTGGATTTGGCACTTACTCCTTTAGCGTAAGGCATTAGCTCTTCTATCAATTGATAGCGATCATACTCCTCATTTTTAGCCGTTTTTATATTACCAAAATCAGGCAGAGTGCCTACGTTATCGCGCCCAGCTTTTTCCATGACCATGGCAAGCCACTTACCGTTTGAAGAGTAACCTCCGTGGTTCTCTACCATAATATTCATCTCCCTATCCTGAGCATAATCTGACAGCCGGATTAGCGTATCCACAAACAAATCAGCTGCTTCCGCCATCGATTTCCCGTCATAGCCGTTAGCGTTGATTCTTACCCCGTGACAGCCCAATGTGTGAGCAGCATCAATCCACCCGTAATGTTTCTCCGCTGACTTTATTCGGACTGATTCATCAGGACTGGCAGTAGGGTAATCCCACAAGTCAATCATAATCAGCACATTATTTACTCCCAGATCGTCAGCCCTTTGTTTTAACTCCTTCAGGTATGTTTGATCACTTACCTTATCCACAAAAAACTGATTTACGTACTCTACTGCCTCAATACCGTAGAATTCTTTAGCAACCCGGGGGAAATCCAGGTTAGTCATAGCTCCCTTGCGGATAGGTTGTCGAAGCGACCACTCGGCTAACGATATTTTGAAGAAAGAATCAGTGTTGTTTAGTAAACCAGGTAATGCCCACGCTCCCAAGGAAGCAGCAGTAGCATCTTTCAAAAAATCACGGCGTTGCATAGTTCTAATTAATGGTGTAATTGTGGGAAAATAGCAGTATTATGCCAACGAATGTACAAATTATTTTCAACCTGACCATGCGCTACCTCGTATCCATACTCCCAATCATTTTGCTTCTTGCTTGCCAATCTCCTAGCCAAGAACAGGTCTCTGACGAACCGGATCATCCTCAAAATGTACTGATTATTATTGGAGACGACCATTCGGCTAATGTGCTGGGGGCTTACGGAAACAAGATCATCAAAACTCCCAACCTTGACCGGATGGCAAACCGGGGAGTGCGATTTAATCAAGCCTTTGTTAATGCTCCTTTGTGCAGTGCTTCCCGGCAATCATTCCTTACCGGAAGATATCCTCACGCTACGGGCGTCACCTTGCTACGAACTTCTTTTCCCGAAGAGCAAGTAACCATTGCTGATCATTTAAAAAGCCAGGGTTACGCCACCGGAATTATCGGAAAGAATCACTTTAATAATCAGGCGAACCACGGTTTTGAGGTGAAAATTGAGCGAAAGGACTACTTCGCTCACCGGGAGGCTAATCCAGGTCGAGAGGTAGCCGATACCATTGCGGTACGCCCCCCCTGGAAACCCTTTCGTGACCCTGCTCGTATCTGGCTTAACGCTGATGCCTTACCGGGCAATAGTTACGATGCTGATGACATTGGCACCTGGTATGCTAATCATGCCAAGCAATTTCTGAGTGATCACCAGGATACTTCATTTTGCTTAGTGGTCGGCTTTCACGAGCCTCACTCCCCGTTCAACTTCCCGATTGAATATACCAATAGCTATGACCCCAATAATATGCCACTGCCGACGGGTAGCCCTGAGGATGACCGTTGGATTCCTGAAATCTTTCGTGACCTAACTGAAGAAGAGCGGCGGGGTATCGTCTCAGCTTACTATGCTTCGGTAGAATATCTCGACAAAAATGTTGGATTAATACTCGATCAACTCGATACACTAGGGCTAGCTGAAAACACTTTGGTGGTTTACATTGGCGATCATGGGTACTTGCTGAACGACCACAAACGTTTTGAAAAACATATGATGTGGGAACCTGCCGTTCAAGCCCCTTTGCTCATGCAATCCTTGAGTCACCTTCCGGAAGGCCAGACATTAAATCCGATGGTGGAATTTGTGGATGTAGTTCCTACCATTCTGGAAGCAATTCAAGCCCCGGCCCTAGCTTCTGCTCAGGGTGAAAGCTTATTGCCGTTAATTAAGCAAGAGGTTGGTGATCATAAAGACTACGTTTTCTCCGAGTTTTTGGCTGATAATAAGGCAATGGTTCGCTCAGAACGGTGGAAGTATATTTTTACTACTGGAAAACGAGACCTTGCCCAAGGCTATGCTACCGGTAACCCGCCACCAGGTATTACTCATCGCCTATACGACGTAGTGAATGATCCAGATGAAACTACCAACCTCTATGCTGACCCTGCTTTAGCTGATACCGTCCAGGTACTACAAGATCAATTAATTAACTGGTTTCGAGAAACTCACCCTAACTCTGCTTCAGTTAGCCAGGATGCTTCGGTAGAAGAACAACTGGTTACATTTTGTGAACCACCGGATAAAGGTGCTGACCTTGATGCCGAATTATAGCTTTTATACTGTGAAGGCTCTGAAAAGAGTTACGGTCTTCCTAATTCAGACTCGAGAAGAAACGGATTGGGAATACTTATAGTGAAAAGATTATTGGACTGGCAACAAAAGAAAAATTTGCCAAGTACACTCTTCACCGCATTATTGTAGCTAGCACATTACTAATCAGTACACTGCTGGTTTTTGTCACAATTACCCGCCAAAAGGTTACAGGAATCTTTGACTTGGTAATCAACGGGGATTCCGCGACAATCAGTCTCTAAGTGGAGGCACTCCTCTAAAAGCTGCTTTAGCTTTTGTCGTCCCCTTTGAATCCGCGACTTAGCTCCTGATAAGGATAGGTTTAGTTTTTGGGCAATCTCCCGCTGAGGAACTTCATCCAAATCGCTCATTTTAAGTGGAATTGCATATTTCTCCGGTAAGCAGTTGATTAACTCAGGTACAAAGGAAGAAATATCAAGCCTTGTTTCAGCTTCCTCCAGAACCCCATCCACTACTTCAGGAGAAAAATAGGCTAGCTTAGACTGCGCCCGTAGGTAATCGTATGCGGTACGCTTGGTTACCTGAAATAGCCAGGCTCGGATATTTTTCACCGAATCTAAGGATTCGCAATTTCGGTATAGCTTTTCCAACACATCGCTTACTACCGCCTCACTCTGAGCAGTATCGCGGAGTCGGGAGTTAACAAATCCTACCAGTTCTTCCCGGTATTGTTCGTACAAAGGAAATACCCGCTGGCAGGTATCTCCTTCTATCCGTTGCAGTAATTCCTTGTTCATGACTAGCTTGGGCAACAAGTATCATCGCAGCAAGCGGCTGATTCTGCTGACACATTACTCACTGCTGACTCTACCGAGGCTTTATTCACTGCCGAAGCACAGTGGGTTTGAAAAATCTCCCAAGAAACTCCCTGCGGATCGGCAATCCACGATTTAGTAGAGTGAGCGTAGCAGCAAACGGTTTCTCCCTCCTTAAATTGCTTACCTTCAATCTGATCAAGGCGAGTGAATAATTGATCACGCTCTTGTTCGGTATCGGCCTGAATACCCAAGTGCTCAACCCCGCCTTCCTCACCCGAAAGGTTAATGGAGAAATTTACGAGCGGGTCATCTAGCATCCACTTGGCATAATCTGGTTTAAGAACGGTAGGCTTGCTGGCGAATAAACCTTCGTAGAAAGTAACCGAAGCATCTAAATCTTGAACCTTTACGTTGATGTGTAATCGTTTCATGGTAATCAGGTAATTTTTTAAAGTTCTGACTAAATTCATTCAGAAGACGGGTCAACCCATGAAAAGACGCAAATTTTATTAATTTTTTTTACTCAATACCTGATACGTCTGCTGAGCAATGGCTAACTCCTCGTTGGTAGGTACTACCAAAATCTTCACTTTACTGCTTTCTCGCTGCAATTGCCGGATACCTGATGAACGCTCTTGATTCTTTTCTATATCTAGCTCAATACCAAAGTTCTCTAGCCCAGCTAGACTTTTCTCCCGAACAATATCACTATTCTCTCCTACTCCTGCTGTAAAAACCAATGCGTCTACCTCACCCAACACTACCATATATGCTCCAATATATTTTTTAATTCGATAACAATACATCTCTAAAGCTAACTGCGCCATTTTATCTCCTTGCGTCCGTAGTTTTAGTACTTCGCGCAAATCATTTTCTCCGGTAATTCCTTTCAAACCACTTTCCTGATTGAGCATATGGTCAATTTCCGAGGGCGACATATTGGCTTGGTTACTTAGAAAAAATGGAATAGACGGATCAATATCTCCGCTACGGGTTCCCATCATCAAGCCAGCCAGAGGGCTAAGCCCCATCGACGTATCTACACTTTGCCCATCCTTTACTGCTGCCATACTACAGCCATTGCCCAAATGTATCGTAATCAAGTTAGCTTCATTCCAGGATTTATTCAGAAAGCTAGCTGACTGCTTTGCCACATACTGGTGTGAGGTACCGTGCATACCGTACACCCGGATGCCATACTGTTTGTATAATCTATTCGGAATTGGATAACGGAAAGCGTGAGATGGTAGAGTAGCATGAAAGGCAGTATCAAATACTGCAACTTGTTTGGCTTGGGGAAAAACTCGCTGACTTACCTGAATCCCCTGAGCGTTGGGTGGGTTGTGCAGCGGAGCTAGCAGAGCAAGCTCATTAACCTTATCTAATACCTCATCAGAAATCAGCATTGGTTGACTGAACTCCTCTCCACCGTGGACTACTCGGTGACCAATAGCATCAAGGGTAGAGTCGGATAATACACGCTTAGTCAGAAAATCAGCAATCCACTGCAAACCCTCATCATGATTTTGTATGGGTTGGTTTAACTGATTACGCTGCCCTCTGAACTCTACTTGAATATCCGCATTCTCACTACCAATTTTCTCTACTGAACCAGCTGCCACTAATTCTTCATGGGGCATGGTGTATATTCTGAATTTGATAGAGGAACTACCCGAGTTTAGTACTAAAATATTCATCATGGATGAGTTGTTTATCTATCTCTTCAATTTTCTAACCATTACTCTTAAAGCTCTCATATCAGAGCTTTTCTGAATTTATTCAGCAATATTCTGCGCCTGAATAGCAGTGATTACTACTGTGTTTACAATATCCGTCACGGTACAGCCCCGGCTCAGGTCATTCACGGGCTTTCTTAGTCCTTGCAGTATCGGCCCGATTGCTACGGCTCCAGTCTCCCGCTGCACAGCTTTATACGTATTATTCCCAGTATTCAAATCAGGAAAAATAAGCACCGTGGCGTAACCCGCCACCTCCGAACCCGGGATTTTCTTGATGCCCACTTCCTTATCTACTGCCGCATCATATTGAATGGGTCCCTCAATTTTCAGGTCAGTCATTCGCTCTTTTACAAGTTCAGTCGCCTGCCGTACCCGGTCTACGTCCTCTCCCTGTCCAGAAGCTCCCGAAGAGTACGATAGCATAGCAATCTTCGGTTCAATGCCAAACGCTTCACTAGTTTGAGCTGAAGAGATAGCAATTTCAGCTAATTCTTCGGCATTAGGGTTGGGATTGATGGCACAGTCACCGTACACCAGTACCCGATCAGGTAGAGCCATAAAAAATACCGAAGACACGAGCGATACATTCGGCTTGGTCTTAATAAGTTGTAGTGCCGGACGAATGGTATGTTGTGTAGTGTGAGCCGCTCCTGACACCATGCCGTCAGCTAACCCTTCCAATACCATCATCGTCCCGAAATACGAAACATCCACTACGGTATCCCGGGCAATGTCCAGGTTAGCTCCCTTATGTTTTCGTAGCTCTACAAATCGCTCCGCAAACTTTTCCGCCTGAGGCGAATTGGTTGGGTCAATTAGCGTGATTCGCTCATCATCAATCCGTAACCCCAACCTACTGATGTTATTTTTAATACTTTCAACATTACCCAGAATAGTTAGCTCAACAATATTTTGCTCTAGTAATATCTCAGCCGCTCGTAAAATTCGTTCATCACTGCCTTCCGGAAGTACAATATGCTGCTTCTGCGATTTTGCCCGTTTCACCAAATTGTACTGAAACATACGAGGAGTCATGCCTCGCTGCTTTACATTACTCACTTTTTCCTGAAGTGACGAGGTATCTATGTACTTCTCGAATAATTGCTTACTCAGTAAAATTTTGAGATCGCTCTCTGGGGAGATGTAAGAGTTAATTTTACTGATTTGAGCTACTGTATCATAGGTGTTATCGGCTATTGATAGAATAGGAATAATGTCTGAAATGCCATCCAGTACCCGCGAGATCGCTTCTTCAGGTTTAAACTTGGTGGTAAGCAGGATGCCAGCAATATCAGGATAATTTTTAGATTGATGCGCCTGCAATACACTGAGAATAATATCGCCCCGATCACCAGGAGTAATCACCAGACAGAGATCAGTAATATAAGGTAAATAGTGCTGAAGTTGGGTGGCGGCCACTGAGTAGCGGTAAGCCTGACGGTTTAGGTGATCCCCTCCGTACAACACCTCGGCATTTAAATGATCTTTAATCTCCTCCAACGTTGGGCTTTGCAGTGTCTCATTACTGGGAATTACCCCCAACACAATGTCTTTCCTCGGAATACGATTCTGTAAACCTAATAGCAGTTCATGCGAAAAATCCGGTTTAGTACGGTTAATAATGACTGACACTACCTCACACTCGTTTTCTACAAACGATTCGTAAGAAATCTGCACCGGGCTGAGAACATCTTCAACTGAAGAAAAATGATCGCCCCGAGCTAATAGTAATACTGGGCAGCCCAGATTCTTAGCAAAGTCTACATTGATATTAAAGTCCAGCGTAGCGTTTTCGTCAGTAAAATCGCTACCTTCGCAGAGTACAAAGTCGCAAGTCTGTTCCAGGGCTTTAAACTTCTCGATCACCCGGTCAAGTACCTGATCATACTTACCCTCTAAAATTAGCTCCCGGGCTTCTCGGCGATGAAAACCATAGGAATCTTCGTATTCTTGTTTAAGCTGAAAATGCTCTAGCAACAGATGAATGTTCTTATCCCGCTGCTCGGGTCGACTGCTAATAATCGGGCGAAAAATACCGACTCGCTCGGTTTTGCGGAGGATCATTTCCAACATGCCCAGGCACACCAATGACTTACCAGTATGCGCTTCGGTGGTGGTAACGTATAGAGAACTTGCCATTAAATTAAGAAGATTTGTGGTTTAGCTAATGATAGTTGAAATGTTGGCAAGTTACAGGTTTTTGGTCATTAGTTCACAGTTAATAGTCCATCGTCCACGGTCGACAGTTTTCAGTAAATGTTTACGTTTTATATTAAATACAAACTGTGGACTACCGACTGTAGACTATCAACTATCTCTAAGTTTTTTGCTTCTTCTTTTTGGCGGCAGGAAATAAAATATTGTTTAAAATGAGACGGTACCCCGGTGAATTAGGGTGTAGTCGTAAATCGGTAGGTTGCTCGCCGATATTATGTTGATAGTCTTCGGGATCGTGTCCCCCGTAGAATGTCCAGAATCCCCGTCCAAACTCCCCATGAATATACTTGGCTTCGTGTGCTTGCCGATTTTCTCCGAGTACGATTACGTTAGGTCGCAAGTGTTCTTTCCGAAAGGCAGTGGTAGCTCCCAGAAAGCCTCGTATAGTTTTCTCGTGGTTCTGAGTCAACATCGTCGGAATAGGATCCCACTTAGCCGAAAACTCAAACAATGAAAAATAGTCTTGCTCGCGGGGAATAGGACGCGTGCTTAGATCAACATCAATAGATGAAAATTCAATCTCCCAGGGGTTGGTAACTACCGAAAAATTGATGAAGGCAAAAGTATTCTGAAAATCCAGTTTCTGGTTAGCTGTCCGATCTACTGGATCACCATCGTATACTGCTGCCGCCATATCCGTACTTTCGGTTGCCAGAGCAATATCGTAAGTATCAGTAGCCGAACACATGGCAAACATATAGCCTCCCTTCACTACGAAATCCTGGATTTTCTGAGTCACAGCCCGTTTCAGATGAGACACTTTAGCATAGCCGTACTTATTAGCAATATCTTCACATTCTTGGCGCTGGGCTTGGTACCAGGGATGCATATGAAACGCCATATGGAATTTACCGTACTGTCCAGTAAAGTCTTCGTGGTGTAGGTGCAACCAATCGTAATGGCTTAAATCGCCGTTAAGCACTTCCTCATCGTACAATTCCTGGTAAGGTATTTCAGCGTATTTGAGAGCAAGTACTACGGCATCATCCCAGGGACTTTCACTACGAGGCGTGTACACCGCGATTTTGGGAAACTGCTCCAGGCGCATCAAATCCTGATTAGAAGATGGGCTAGCAATGACGGCAGCCATCTGATCGGCTTGAGCGTCAGAAATTATTTCATAGGTCACTCCCCGCACGATTGCTTCATTCTCAATTACCTGATTATGATCACAGAGAAAAGAGCCACCTCGGTGGTTTAATAGCCAATCGACAGGTATATTTTGTTGTAAAATCCAGTAGGTAAGCCCGTAAGCTTTCAGATGGTTAGCCTGACTAGCATCCATAGGAATATAAAGCTTACTCGCCGAAGCCCAGGCGGGCAGGAGTAGCAACACCACCGCTAAAATCTTCATCACTATAAGGTTAGGTAAATGATGAATATACGATGATTTTGGGAAATTATCAACTTGCTATTATTGACTCAACAGCAGCCACTGAAGGCCAAAATAAAATATAATCATCTGATAATCAGCAGATATTGCAAACCTGATTCATAAATATTTTAGCTGATTTGCTCTTGGGTCAACTTCCCATTGACCAGCCTAAAGATACGAAGCGGATTTTCATTCTTCAACGCATCGGGCAACCCATTTTGGGGAAAATTTTGATAAGAAATGGGTCGGGTGAAGCGTTTTATCGCTAAAGTCCCTACCGATGTTGACCGAGAATCTGTCGTAGCTGGATACGGGCCACCATGTACCATTGAGTGGCAAACTTCCACTCCGGTCGGAAAACCATTGATCAGCAATCGCCCAACTTTCCTTTCCAATATGGCAATCAAATCGGCGTATTCGACCAGATCATTTTCGGTAGCGTGCAAGGTAGCAGTTAGATGACCTTCTAGATTCTTAGCTACTTCTAAAACTTCGGCTTTAAATTGGGCGGATATATGCAGACTGGATGGTCCAAAAACTTCTTCAGAAAGATCAGGTTGTGCTAGAAAGTTTTTAACAGATGTGCTGAAAATAAATCCTTCGGCTGATGTGGCAGCCTCAGAGCTTTGACTTTTAGCTACCGTAGCTACGTTATCGGTTTGCTCCATTTGTCCGGCACCTTTTTGGTAAGCTTCGCTGATACGGTCGGTTAGCATAGCATCGGTTGTTACCGCACTCAACGACTGTTTAGCTCGCTCTAAAAACTGCACGCTTTCGTCTGATTCTTGGGTAATCAGCACTCCTGGATTAGTACAGAACTGCCCTACTCCCAGAGTTAACGAACCTACCCAGCCTTCGGCGATTTTATCCCGCTGCTGCTGAAGGGCTTCGGGCAACACAAATACTGGATTGATACTTCCCATTTCGGCGTAGACCGGAATCGGCTCATCGCGTTGATTAGCCGCATCAAAAATGGCTTTTCCACCCCGGAACGACCCGGTAAATCCAATTGCCTTTATGAGCGGATGCTGCACAATACCCATTCCGACTTCTACTGATTGCCCTTGTACCAAAGAAAATGTTCCAGCAGGCATACCAGTGGCTTCCACTGCTTTAGCAATTGCTCTTCCCACTAGTTCAGATGTGCCTGGATGAGCTGGGTGGCCTTTGACGACTATCGTACAACCCGCTGCCAGAGCCGAAGCAGTATCTCCGCCGGCCACCGAAAAGGCTAACGGAAAATTACTAGCACCAAACACTCCCACGGGTCCCATAGCAATCTGCATCTGCCGAATATCGGGTTTGGGAATTGGTTGGCGATCAGGAATAGCGGTATCTATGCGAGCATCAACCCAGGTACCGTCGCGCAGCAGTTCGGCAAATAGCTTAAGCTGATTGACGGTACGCCCTCGTTCACCCTGAAGTCGCCCCATCGGCAATCCGGTTTCCTGATGACAGCGTTCCAGCAAAGTATCGCCCAAATTCATAATCTCCTCACCAATTCTATCCAGAAAATCAGCTCGCTCCTGATCTGATTTTTTACGGTATGCTACAAATGCTTCTTCTGCCATCTTCACCGCTTGATCTATTTCGGCAATAGTAGCTTCAAAAAATTCGGTAGGTAGCTGCTGACCATTAGTCGGATTTTTAGCGTAAAAAGAGTTGGTTTCTGACTTTAAAAGTTTATTTGCAATAATCTGACTACCAGTAATTTGCATAATTTGTATTCAAGTAATGGTTTAAAAATTATTCGATAATCTAGTTCTATATCAATTCTTTTACTTCTCGTAAGTCTCTAAGATTTTCTGAACTAATCCCTCAGACATTCTGAACTCTACTTTCTTTAACTTATCTATTTCATCTTTTAAAGAGTCTAATTGCCCATTTATCTTTGCTTGGATTAGTACACCTAATGTACCAGTAACTTTCAAGCCCAAATCTTTCGCTATTCGCCTCCCTTTCTTCTCATCAATTAATAGTAAAGATTCCTCATGTTCTAACCCCAAGGCAATTGAGCTTGCTTCGCCTTTATCTAAGTCTAGCTCTAGGATTCGTTGTCGCTCACTATCTTTAATTTCTTCTACCTGAATCCATTCCGGCAAAGCATCACTAAACTCTTGATATACCTCTTTGGTAATTGATATTTTAGAAAAGATGTCTTTCAGAAGATGAAGGCGACCTATTTTTGATAGGACGATCAAGCAACTGGTATCAGCGATGACTAACTCAGACATTTTCTAGATCCTTCTGGAGCTCTTCAAAATCATAGCCAAAAACGGAAACGCCATATTTTCCCAGTAGCTCAATGAAGGTTCGTTTAGACACCCCTACCATTTCGGCAGCTTGACCTGATGATAACTTTCCATCTTCATAAAGTTTAGTGGCAACGATCATTTCTACATCAAAATTGCTCAGTTGCAGGCTCTCGGGTACTTTCAACGTTATCGTATTCATCTTAACTTATGGTATCTATTATCTGATATTACGAGGTCTTACACATTTTTGATTGCATTTATTCCACCGTATTCGTTAACGTACCAATCGGTTCAATGGTAATATTAATTTCGTCGCCCGATTGTAAGGTGAAATCACCTTCGGGGATAATGCCGGTACCAGTCATCAGGTAGCAACCGTTCGGGAAATCCATTTCCCGGTAGAGGTAACTTACCAGGTCAGCAAATTCACGCTTGATTTGGTTCACCTGAGTAGCATCGCGAAAGGCCACCTCGCTGTTTCGCTGGATAGTGAGGTGTATATCAGCATCCGCAGGGAATAGTTCATTAGTGACGTACAAACAAGGACCAATAGAGCAGCTTCCCCGGTAACTTTTTGCTTGGGGCAAATACAGCGGGTTCTCCCCCTCAATGCTGCGCGAGCTCATATCGTTGCCAATCGTATAGCCCTGAATATTTCCTTGTGAATTAATAAAGAGAGTAAGTTCCGGTTCCGGCACGTCCCAGGTAGAATCTTGCCGTATCCTCACCTGACCACCGTGACCAACTGTTCGGGCTGCGGTAGCTTTAAAGAATAATTCAGGACGATCAGCCACGTATACCCGGTCGTAAAAGTCTCCGCCTCCAGCAGCTTTGGACTCTTCCATGCGGGCATCTCGGCTACGGTAGTACGTAACTCCTGAAGCCCATATTTCCTGGTTACCTATAGGTGGCAAAAGATCACCATGTAGCTGACTAGCACCATCTTCCAATTCCTCCCAACCCGCATACTGTTGATCAATCTTATTGAAAAGATCATCTTGATTAACCAATTCGTCCCAATCCTGCTCAGCATTCAAAAAATAGCGATTCTGATGATAGAGCAAAAGGCCGCTGGGGGTTCGGTACAGTTTCATAGGTGATTAGGTTGATGTAGAATATAGGAACAAATTTAGCTTCTTTAGTAAGCATTGCAAATAAGATCATGTATGAGTCAGACCACTAATTTGCCTAAAATGTTGTCTTGGAATAGCACTTTACGGGTTGAAATACTTATCCGAGACAGCAGTATTGCTCAATCAAGGCAATGTCGGAAATTGCTAGAACTTCGTAGTCTTTCTCATTGCCAGTATTGTCAGATTTATTTACTTTACTATTAGCAACCTATACCTATCTTAAAATGAAGAAACTCAGAAACACCACCCTCGCTATTATTGTCGTAGTATTTGCTACTCCCCTCTTTTCCCAAAAGATTATTAACCCCGACTTTGAAGAAGGTACTGGCGATAGTACGTTTGCGGTAGGTTGGTATACTAATCAATCTAAAACTGAGGCTTCGTTGGATTTGACGTCGGATAGCCAAAATCAAGTAGCTAAAATCGGCTCCTCCAGCAATTGGACGAAAAGTATCCGGCAAGAGCTTGATTTAGATGTATATAAGTTTACCAAGTATCAGCTTTCGGCTAAAATGAAAACGAAGGGTATTACTGGAAAATCATCTAAAGTATACTTATTCGCAAATTTGTACAATGACCAAGGTTTTCGGGTAAACTACGTTAGCAACAGTTCGCAAAATCTGAAAGAAATTTCCGAGTGGATGAGCTTCTCTATTGAGTTTGTCGCGCCCCCTACCGCTTCACGACTGCAAATTGGTGGGGCGTGGGCCGGTCGGAATTCGGGCACAGTCTGGCTCGATGATTTCGAATTAACCCCATTGACCTCTGATTCTAGCGATACTCAACTTTCCGAAACTGCCGAAAACTATCTTCAGGAAGTGGTAGACATTATGCGAGAAAAAGCTTTGCACAAAGAAAAGCTAAACTTCGAGGGTATTCACCGACTGATGCGGATTGAGGCTAATGGAGCTACGGCCGTAGAGGACACTTATCCGGCAACTTCTAAAGGGTTAAGATTGCTGAATGATAGCCATTCCCACTTTCAGAACGCTGAGCAGATTAAGAAGACGTTGGGAGTAGATACTATTGACGTAGAAGAACTCAAGAAAAGTCCTATTTCTCACATTGAGCCAAATAAAGCCGATAGCCTAAAACAGAGTCTCAATTATGCCACGGGAGAATTACTACTCAATAATATTGGCTACTTGAGAATCCCCGGTTTTGAGGAGTTATATTGGGAAGCCTTTGAGTTTTTTGCTGACAGCTTGCAACAGATCATTAAGAATTTAGATAACAAGGAATTACAGGGCTGGATAGTAGATGTTCGGGGAAACTGGGGTGGGGTCAATGCTGCTATGATCACAGGCATTGGCCCACTTTTAGATGAAAATAACCGGTATTACTACATCGATGCCGACCAGGAAGTCACTGCAAAAGGTTACTACTACAATGGAGGCTACGGTGGAAATACGCTTACCGAAGATGATTCAACCGTTATGCTCGCTCCCTTAAATTATCATCTCAAAAGTTCTGATCTGCCTATCGCTATCTTAATGGACAATAGTAGTGCAAGTGCTGCGGAAGTAGTCGTAGCAATTTTCGTAGGTCAACCTAATACGAAGCTATTCGGCAAACCTTCGACTGGGCTAACGACCGCTAACGAAGCGGTATTTCTCAGCGATGGCTCGCTACTACACATTGCAACCCTGTACCTAGCTGACCGAAACAAAACCATCTATGAACAGGGCATTGATCCCGATGTTGAAGTCGAGTTCAATGGTAAAGTGGGCGAAGACTTAGAAAATGACCCCGTAGTACTTAAAGCTATAGAATGGATGAAAGAATATAACCAGCCGTAAGTTAGTCTATCCTTCCCATGAAACACTTAAAAGACCTACTGCTATTAGGCGACCCACGACTCTATCAGGTTTGCGATCCCGTCACCGAAGATGACAAACTGTTTATTGATGAATGGGTGCGCGACTTACATAATGTCATGGAAGAAATTCGGGCGAAGTATAATTTTGGAAGAGGCATTGCCGCTCCGCAGTTAGGCATTATGAAACGGCTGTTTTATTTAAATGTAACTGAACCACAGGTCATCATCAATCCCGAAATTACTTGGACAAGCGACGAACAATTTACCCTCTGGGATGACTGCATGAGTTTTCCTAATCTATTAGTTCAAGTAAACAGGTATAAATCACTAAAAATCAAATTCTTGAATAGAATATTTGAACCGCAAGAATGGCTGATTGAAGAACCCAAAATGGCGGAGCTAGTACAACATGAATATGATCACTTGGATGGAGTGCTTTGCACCATGAGAGCTATTGACGAGAAGTCTTTTCGGTGGCGAACCAAAAAATAAACAATTTATACTGAACAATAACTCAATCTAAAAGTTACCTTCCCCAACACATATTAATCACACTTATGGAACAAGGTACCGTAAAATTTTTCAACCCATCCAAAGGATTTGGCTTTATTAAACCTGATAAAGGTGGTGATGACATTTTCGTTCACGAGTCTGGACTCATTGAAGAGATTCGTGAAAATGATAAGGTAGAGTACGATGAAGAGCAAGGTAGAAAAGGCTTAAATGCCGTAAACGTCAAAGTGGTTTCTTAATCATCTTCCGTCTTACCTATTTTATTAACATGCTCTAGTAGCATGTTTTTTTTTGCCCTAGGGTCATTTGTATAGGTAAAATATTGATGACACTACCTCATCTCACCTCGTTACTTTTAACAAGAAAGCTTACTTTCATTTAATTCATAAATCGACAAAAATTTTGCCCCCTTTGTAAAATCAATTTGCAACCTACATATTGTGGCTCTGATAGAATTATCTGAAACTACTAATTACACCTCCTATATGTCAGATTCAAAAAAGCTACGCAGCCACGACTGGTTTGGAAAAACCGATAAAATGGGGTTTATCTACCGCTCTTGGATGCGGAACCAGGGCCTGCCTGATCATGCCTTCGACGGTCGCCCGATCATCGGAATCTGTAATACCTGGTCGGAGTTCACTCCTTGTAATGCTCATTTTCGTGAACTGGCAGAGTACGTAAAACGGGGAGTGTACGAAGCAGGTGGTTTCCCCTTTGAGTTTCCCATTATGTCGCTGGGTGAAACTTTGTTGAAGCCTACGGCGATGCTCTTCCGCAATCTGGCAAGTATGGATGCTGAAGAATCTATTCGGGGTAACCCAATGGACGGGGTGATTTTGCTATGTGGTTGCGATAAAACCACTCCTTCCACCATGATGGGGGCAGCCAGTGTTGATCTTCCGACTTTAGTAATTTCCGGTGGGCCAATGCTCAACGGTAAGTACCGAGGAGAAGAAATTGGGTCGGGCACCGCTGTTTGGCAGTTTAGCGAAAACCTGCGAGCCGGAAAGATCACTCAGGAAGAGTTTTTCTACGCCGAAGGATGTCAGTCGCGTAGCCGAGGGCACTGTATGACGATGGGCACGGCTTCCACCATGGCCTGTATGGTAGAATCACTAGGAATGGGCATGCCTCACAATGCCGCCATTCCGGCAGTAGATTCTCGTCGGCGAACCCTAGCTCATATGGCCGGGCGACGCATCGTGGAGATGGTACACGAGGATTTGAAGATGTCTAAAATTCTCACTCGAGAGGCGTTTGAGAACGCTATTGTCACCAACGCGGCTATCGGTGGTTCTACCAACGCCATCATTCATTTGCTGGCGATTGCCGGACGGTTAGGTATAGAACTGACGCTGGATGACTTTGATAGACTTGGTCACGATATTCCCTTGCTGGTAAATCTGATGCCTTCAGGAAAATACCTGATGGAAGATTTTTATTACGCAGGCGGACTACCCGCGGTATTGAAAGAATTAAAAGAACACCTGCACTGGGACGCAATAACGGTAAACGGTAAAACTATCGGTGAAAACTCCGAAACTGCTCCCTGCTATAACGATGACGTAATCACCACCATTGACCAGCCACTGAAAGAGCGATCGGGCATTGCGGTGATCAAAGGTAATTTAGCTGAAAATGGAGCAGTTATCAAACCTTCCGCCGCTACTCCGGCTTTAATGAAGCATCGAGGACGAGCAGTAGTGTTTGAAACTATTGAAGATTACCACGCCCGTATTGACGATCCTGATCTAGACATTGACGAAACCTGTGTGATGGTGCTTAAGCAAGTTGGGCCCAAAGGCTACCCCGGAATGCCAGAAGTAGGTAATCTGGGACTTCCCAAAAAAGTATTAGAGAAAGGTATTGAAGATATGGTGCGTATCTCCGACGGACGCATGAGTGGAACGGCATACGGCACGGTGGTACTTCACGTCTCTCCCGAATCAGCCGTGGGTGGAACATTGGCGTTAGTGCAAGACGGGGATATGATTGAACTAGACGTAGAAGCCCGCAAGCTACACCTGGATGTTTCGGATGAGGAACTTGCCCAGCGACGAAAACAGTGGGAAGCCACCAACCTGGGCTACGGTCGAGGCTACGCTCAACTATATATTGATCATGTTCAACAGGCTGACTTAGGAGCTGATTTTGACTTCTTACGAGGAGGTTCTGGAAGTGAAGTGCCTCGTGATTCTCACTAGCACTTCTTCAAGAAGCTTCGTTAGTCAGTAGTTATCTCCGCCTCTACTTTTTTGGTATTGTCGTCAGGCACGCGGTCAACTAGCAAGGCATTGGGATCAATTCCTACTTTGGTAGGCTGACGGTCCACTATCACCGAAAATGAATTTTCAGATTCCGTGATTTTACGTCGATCAAGGTATATTAGCTCATCTTCACCTTCCTCGTCTGCCGCATAAACGCCAATATCAATCCAATCTTTAATAGGTGCCTCCGTTTCCGCGCCTAATGAATCAGCGTAGAACTTTTCCGATTGGGTGGTAAAATTGACTTGATACTTTCCGTCTTCCAACTTTTGATAAGTAGCTTCCTGAGTACGGTTACTGTACAACGTAATACGCTCAAAAAGATCAGTAACGAATGGCTGCAATGAGTCGGGAGTAACCGCCCGAAAATGCTCTAACAAATCACGGGAGGTAGTGTAAGGTGGCTCTTGATACGCGACCTCTTGAGCATAATTATACAGTGCCTGGTTCACCTTATCTTCACCAATGTAGTCTTGCAACGCATACATCACATTACTTCCTTTTTGGTAATGAATGTAACCCATATTCTCCACCAGCCACAGCGGTACTTCTTTACGTTCCTCAGCTCCACGGGAACGTAAGTAGTTATCTACTTCGTAACGACGATAGTCCTGAACGCTCTTTTCGTTTTTGTGCTGTTTCATTACCATCAGAGCGGCGTACTGCGCCATAGTTTCGGATAGCAAGGTAGCTCCCTGTACATTAGCTCCAATGACTTGATGCGCCCACCACTGATGTGCCATTTCGTGGGCAACTACGTGCAGCACCCGGTCTTTGGTATCTTCATCTTCCAGATTCTCAATAAAACCGATACTTTCCGAATAAGGCATGGTTCCTGGAAAAGCCTGGGCAAAGGACGCATAGCGCGGAAATTCAATAATTCTGGCTTGCTCGTGCGGATAAGGCGCGAACTTCCCCGAATAATACTCAAGAGAAAGCTTTACTGCCTCCGCCATGCGTTCCACATTATAATCATGCTCGGGCTGATAGTATATCTCTACGTCAACATCGTTCCATTTGTCGCGCAGCACCTCATAACGAGCGGAGATAAACGAGCCAAAATTTAAGACTTTCGTTGTTAGCTGATAGTGAAAGTAGCGTTTACCATTTTCCTCCCACTCTTTTATTAACGTACCAGGTGCAACCGCAATTTGGTCGGGAACGGTACTCATCACCGTTTCGTAGTGTATCCAATCAGCATCATCACTGAGATAGTTCTGATTCTTGGCTCGCTGATCGTCAATAGAAGGCATTCGATCGCGCTTCGGCAAATCATGATCCTTTCGCTCCTGACGACCCGTAAGCTCACGACTGTTTTCATAGCCTAACGCGGGAACAAATAAGGTCTGATTAAAGAATGAGCCATTGTTCACTACTTGCTCCAAACTCACTTCATTCTCAAATCCCCGCGATTCATACGCACTACGGACCGTCATTGCTAGTGAATCTCCCGGTAACAAGGGTTTACCTAGCTGATAAATTCGGTACCCAAGTTCAGAATCATCCAGAACGACTTGTGCATTGGGTAGCATAACTTCAACCAATTTAATCCCATAGGAATTGTAGGTAAGGTGCAGGGAGTCTATAGGCTGACTAGTTTTGTTTTTTAGCACGAGTTCAGTACGAGTATACAGGTTACGCTCGTAGGGTTCTAGATCGATAAAGTACTTAGCAGAAGTGATGCGGGGCTGGGCAACACTTTCGTATTTTTTGTACTGACGTTCGTATTCTGCTTGCCGCTCTTCTGCGACTTCCGGATTAATGTAATCGTTCAGAATATTAGTGTTGTAGAAGATAAATCCTCCTACCAATAGCCAGATTCCGGCAATTCCTATCGCTATACTTCTCATCGTAGGAGTAAATCGCTGCTGGGCGATCTCCAATCGCTGGGTAAGCTTGGTTTCTTTACCCCTCACCCAGAGTAAAATAGCCACTAGACTCAGTAGGCCGCAGAACAATAACCAGTAAATTCGAAACCAAACGGTTCCGGCAACTGCAGGACCAAATCCATTCATATCCGAATAGGTGTATCCCGAATACCCGCCGAAGAGTAACAGATTGTGATGCACTTCCCAGGCACTCTCCAGCACAAATTCTTGAAACAACAGATACGCAATGATGACGAAGTATCCTAAGTACTTATTGTTAACCAGTACATGAATGAAAATGGATAGTACGGCAATAAAAATCATGGATACCCACGTAAATCCCATGTCTATCAGATATACATCGAACTGAAAGCGAGTGTATCCATTAAATAATTGGACAAACACACCGATAGTAATACTCATCAGAAGGATGATTCCTACTAATCCTATTAAACTAATAATCTTGGCTAAGTACATCACCCAGTCCGGGTAAGCGTAGGCATCGTAGAAAGTGTCCATACGGGCATCCCGCTCTCGCCAGACCAATACGCCGCTGTAGTAAATAATAATTGCGTAGATGAACAGGAAGAAGGCTCCCTCCAGTGTACTAATTATATTATAGGTCACCGGATAGCGGATTACGTCTCCTGAGGCTTCGGTCACCAACCACAAGCTAGGTAGAGCATTTGCCAGTCCGACGAATAGCAGTACGATAAAAGGAGTACTCCGTATCGTACCTAAAAAATCAATCTTAATCTGATTAATAAACTGTCGCCAGCGTGCCCGACGATCGTAGTGCAACGTAGTAGATGGAAGTGGCTCTAACTGAACAAACATGGGCTTAGATATGGCAGGAGGTTGCTCTAGTACTTTCTTTCGCTTCGTCCGCTTTCCACTAAAGTTAAACGACACGTAGGTTACTAGTAAAATTATCAGGGCTACTCCGATCCACAGTAATCGGTTGAGGAGCACATAGCCACTCAGGCTTAGCACCATTGTATTTTTATCGGCCACTGTCCAGTACTTGGTCGCGATGATGCACGTTCGAATCGCAAACGGATCGAGTAGCATTCCTAGTGTTTCATTATCCAGATCACCCACTAGAAGCTGACTTACTACGTAAAGTACTAACAGTAGCACTGCTCCAATAAATGAGACGATCACACTACGGAAAGCAACTGCTAGGGCAAAAACGACTGCTGCCACCAGTAGCGTGTTGGGTAAAATGAAGATAAGCAGGCTATTAAGATAAGCCTCCGGCATAAATGGTCCAATTCGCTCTGGTTCAACCCAGGGCATAGTACTACCGACCAGTATCCCAGCAAATACTCCCAGAAAAGGAACAAGAGCAGTAATGTAGCCTCCTAAAAAACGCCCAAATAAAAAGCTCCCCTTATTGATGGGAGTAGAAAATATGATCTGGTCGAATTTCTGCTGATAATCGCGAAGAGCAGCACTATTCATAAAAGCCGTGATCATCACTATCCCGAAAACACCAATTGTTGCCGTATATTGGGCAATGACAAAAGGAGCATTCTTGTAAACATTACCCGTATCGCCCCCAATAGAGATGTTATTGCTAACCACTGCTCCAAATACTAGCAGACCGGTAATCAGGAAGAAGACATACACCATATACTGGGTAAAGTGCTGACGTAGCTCGAAGGAAAATATTTCTTTAAACATAATTACTTGATGGTAAAGGAGGTACTACAATTGGGCGGCACTGACCCCCATTATTTTAGAAAAGAACACGTCCTCTAAATCGGCTTCAACCGGACTGAAACCTGGTATTGGCTCTTCGCTATGTACGTGAATACGGGTTTTGCCACTTACTAGCTTGTTTGAAATAATGGTATATTTTTGCTGGTACTCCATCATCTCAGCCTTCCCAATGGTTCGCTCGTAGATCAATCCATCCAGGGAGTCTACCGCTAGCTGAGGTGAACCTGAGAACAATACTTCTCCTTCGTGGATAATTGCCATATCAGAACATAGCTCCTTTACATCATCGACAATGTGGGTAGATAGAATCACGATAACGTTTTCGCCAATTTCCGATAGCAGGTTATAGAAACGATTTCGTTCTCCGGGGTCCAATCCAGCAGTGGGTTCATCCACAATAATCAGCTTAGGCTCACCCAATAAAGCCTGGGCAATGCCAAACCGTTGCCGCATTCCACCCGAAAAACTACTAACACTCTTCTTTCGGTGGTCTTGCAAGTTGACCCGTTCTAGCATAGCGTCCACTAGCGTTTTTCGCCCTTTTTTATCAGTTATACCTTTAAGCACTGCCATATGATCAAGCAGTTGCTGAGCACTGATTCGGGGATACACTCCAAATTCTTGGGGCAGATAACCAAGCACCCGACGCAACGCAACTTTATCTTCTAATACATTGATATCGCCTAGCTGAATACTTCCGCTATCGGCCTCCTGTAAAGTGGCTACGGTTCGCATGAGCGTTGATTTCCCTGCCCCATTAGGACCGAGCAACCCAAACATTCCCTTATTAATCGTTAGAGAAACATTCTTGAGGGCAGTTACCCCGTTGGGGTAGGTTTTGGTAAGGTTTTTAATACTAAGTTGCATCATTAAATATTAGTTGGAGAACTTATTTAGATCTTTTGGGAAATACTCAGATGATATGCGGGCTTATGTTATTGAGAGGCGGGAAGTAGACGGGAAGCAGTTACTGCCTACCGTTTACGGAGGAATCTAGGACTAGTACCTTGAACTATGTGCCTACGCTCCTTTTAAATGCTGGGCAAAAAAGCCGACCATCAGTCGATAAAGTTCAATACGGTTTTCTTCACGTCCGAATCCGTGGCCTTCATCATACTTTACTAAGTAGGGAACATCTACCCCCCGCTCTCGGAGGTTTAGTACCATTTGATCCGACTCGTTAATATTCACTCTCGGATCATTGGCTCCCTGTACAATTAGTAAAGGCTTGGTAATTTTATCTACGTTGAGAGCAGGAGACACTTGTTCAATGATCTTCTTTTCCGCCGGGTCGCGCTCGTCGTACCACTGTTCGTATACTTGCTCTAAAAAGGGTTTCCAGTAAGGCGGGAACGATTTATAGAAAGTAAATAGGTTAGATACTCCCACGTAGTCTACCCCACAGGTATACAAGTCAGGAGTTTTTACCAAGCTGCCCAGGGTAGCTAAACCACCGTAACTACCACCGTATATAGCGATATGATTTTCGTCAACTAAGTTTAAGGTCTTGACGTAGTTAACGGCATCCTCAAGATCGTCTAGCATTTTTCGGCCAATCTGCTTACTACCGGCCAGGAAAAACGTTTTGCCGAAGCCACCTGAGCCTCGGTAGTTCACCTGTAGTGTAGCGTAGCCTCGACTGGCAAACAACTGCGTTTCCGGATTGAAACCCCACTGGTCGCGCGGACCGTAAGGACCACCGTGAGGGTTCACAATAAGAGGCACTTTTTCTCCTTGTTTCGCTTCTTCAGGAATAGTCAAATAACCGTAAATAGTTAAACCATCGCGTGAGGTGAACGTAATTGGACGCATCTCAGCCATATCTTCCGGCTTCAACTGGGGCATTAGGTTCATCACCTCCTGAAAGGTATCCTCAGTAACATCATAGATATAGTAAGTACCGTATAGTTTATCGCTAGTAACGTAGAGCAAGTATTTATCTTCCTCATCGGTAACGCTCGTAATCGAGAATTGCTGATTAGGAAACCTTTGTTGAAACTTCTGGTGCAACCTAGTGTAGGTTTCACTAACCGGTACAATGTGTTCTTTTTCTCCGGTATAATAGTAGTAGTCTACTTCGTAGTTGCGCTTACGCGACGTTGCTAGTCCGCCTACATCAAATATGCCATTAGCATAGATCTTTTTAATGGTTTTATTCTTCGCCAGATCATAAAGAATAATTTCCCGGGTATCATTTTTCAGATTAGAGACTACGTAAGCGTGGTGGGGAGTGTCGGAGGAATAATCAAACTTCAGGATGCTAAAATTATCCTTCCAGTTGGTGGTGACAATAGGCTTAAATTCTTGATCATTACCCGTGCGATATTTAAGCACGTATTCAGTTCCGTTTTGCTGTTGGGTGTAGGCTCGAAGTTCACCGTCCTTATCAAAGTCGTAACCCATAATTGGGTTCTGGGGATCGTCGTTCTCAAATAGTTTGGTCAACTCCCCGTTCTGAATATTGATCTTATATGGTTCAAAAACCTGTGGATTATCTTTATTCATCTGGATAATCATAAAGTCGGGCTGCTCCTTCAAAAATTCAGCAATACCTACCCGTACTCCGTCAAAGGGGGTAAGGTCAACCAGATTTCGACCGTCTATGTCTACCGCAAATAAATGGTAGTTTTCGTTGCCTCCCTGATCCTGCACGTAGATTAGGCGTTCATCGCTAGCCCAACCGTAGCCCCGAATCAGTTCGTCTCCTTCTTCCACTACGCGTTGCGTTTGACCCGTGGTTACATTTTTGACGTATAGATTACGCTTACCACCGTCTTCCCGTTGTAGGTAAGACAAGTATGAGCCGTCGGGAGAGAGCTTAAAGGAACTCTGCGCTGGTCGCTGAAAGTAATCTTCTACGGCGTAGTCGTACTGACCATCCTCGTAATTCATTATTTCCTGAAGCGCCTCAACGGACGAAGGCAAACTAGTATCTCCCGGCGTGGCGACGCCCGGTAGGTTATCTGAGGGAGATTGAGCATTAGCGGATGCACTGATACTTACAATCATAAAGAATAAAAATAGTTTTTTCATGTCAATGTACTAGATAGCTAATTAAAATGGGGTAAAAAATAAGTAGAAATTAGCACTGGCAAGGCTAATGACCTACCAGTGCGCAATTACTGAGTAATTACTTAGCGAGAGAACCCAACTCGCTAACCAGTTTCACAATCTTTTCCTGTGTAACGGTATCGGTATAGTCATCATTACGAAGTTTTCCTAACCGAATACTACGACTGTAATGCTCCAGGGCATGCTGAGGCTGTTCTTCTATCAAACGATCTCCTTGAGCAATAAGATTGGTAATTTCATTCTGGGTCTTCTCCTCTCCTATCTGTTTTACTAGCGCAACAATTTTATCCTGTGTCGCCTGATCGGCATAATTTGGGTCGCTTAATTTCCCTACCCGAATGCTTTGGCTGTAGTGTTCTAGAGCCAGTTCGGCTTGTCCGAGTTGGGCAAAATGGTCGCCCAGAGCGATAAGATGGCTCACGCTCTCAGGAATGGTAAAACCAATACTCTGAGGTAGTGGCTGAGCTTGGTTACGAGAATTTATATCCGCTGCGTGACTGAAAAAAGCAGTTCCTACAAGGATGGCAATTGTAAAGATTTGGGCGAATGATTTATTTAGATTTTTCATGATTAGTGAAATTTAGTTTTATAAAAACTCGCGGCTTCGTTACCGTTTGCATGATTCAAAGGTGCTGAATAGCCCCAAGAAGACGAAAAAAGAGTGACAAACGGGACGAAAGGAGGATGAACGAACTGTATTTGATGACTAACGACGTTCGTCATTCCCTTTTGGCAACCATTGTATAATCTGGTTACTTTGTAATATGGCTAAGTTCAAAGACATAGTGTTCATCCCCGTTGCGTACCAACTGGTTCTCTGGTTCACTCTCGCGGTAGGGATATTTCTTACCCTTCGCCCCTCCGAACCACCAACGGTTGATTTTTTAGTGTTCGGACAAATCATTTTGGGACTTTTGCCCCTAGTCGCCGCCGTCTATACCAATCACTACCTACTGATTCCTCACTTTTTACAAAAGCAGAAGCACGGCTTTTATTGGGCAACCCTGGCTGCTCTAGTCACTCTTACCGCAGGGGTTGACTGGTTTTACCATTATTTTCCGTATCCACAGCCTTCATTTGTTACGCTCTGGGGATTACATTTGCTACTAATATTAGCCGCTATGAGTTTGTACCTCATTCGTAAGTTTGCATTTCATCAGCAGCGGGAATTTGAGTTACTGCTCCGGCAAAATGAGATGGAGATGCAACTCCTACGTAGCCAGATGAATCCACACTTCTTGTTCAATGCGCTCAATAGTATTTACTCTTACGCTTTGGAAGGTTCCGAACGGGCTGCCGATCTAATTATTGAGCTATCGCAACTTACGCGCTACCAACTAGAAAGCTCCCGAAAGGGCATGTTACCGCTAGCCGACGAATTAGCGTTTTTGCATAACTTTTTATCATTGGAAGAAACCCGTTACAGTGAACGCTGCGCGATTGACTTTCAGATTAATGGTAACGATGATGGCTATCTGGTACCACCCATGCTATTAATTCCCTTTGTAGAAAATGCCTTCAAACACGGCGTTGCTACAACCAATGAGAAAAGCTTTGTCAACGTGCGAATCGATATTGCTCAGGGAAGGTTGCAGATGATTGTTATCAACAGCATACCAAAGAAAACTACCCGCACGGTTTCCTCTACCTGGACGGGACTAGCAAATACTCGAAAACGGTTGCAATTGGTTTATCCCGGAAAGCATTACCTGGATATTGTCCGCCAGCCCGATACGTACCAAGTTACTTTATTTGTGAATTTATGAAACTGAAATGCTTAGTTGTGGATGATGAGCCCCGCGCCCACGTAGTTCTCAAAAATTATATAGAAAAAGTAGCTGACCTGGAAATAGTGCATAGCACTACCAGTTCGGTAGAAGCCTTTAGCTACCTACAGAATAACCCGGTTGACCTGCTCTTTCTGGATATTGAAATGCCCGAACTAACAGGTCTGGAACTGTTGGAGGCTTTGCAGAAACCACCTAAAGTGATTATCACCTCAGCCCATTCCGAATTTGCGGTCGATAGCTATAACTTCAACGTGACGGATTATCTGCTGAAACCTATTCCGTTCAACCGATTTTTAAAATCAGTTAACAAAGTGCTGCATCAATATTCACCACCAAACGCTTCGGAAGAACCAGAAAACACTTCCCCGAACCAAGATCATTTCTTTGTTAAAGAAGATGGAATAAGCAAACGGATAGACTACGCTAGTTTACTGTACGTGAACAGTTTTGGTAACTACGTTCGCATCTATACTACCGAGGGAAAACATATGATCGCTGATACAATGAAACACATGGAGGAGACACTACCTAGCGACCGCTTTCTTCGAATTCATAAATCATACATCATCAATTTGAGCAAAGTAGACCAAGCCCACGGAAAGATGGTCACCATTAACGAACAGGAACTACCCGTAGGCAACGCCTACCGACAACAGCTACTAGAACGCTTAGGTAATTAGCCAAAATATTCTACTTAGTATACTTTGTATCAAAGCTCCTCCTTTCAGAATGAGCTTGGTCTATCAAAAGGTATCTCAAATTAAAATCTATGAACCCCGTTCTAAAAACACTAAACTGCATACTAATTCAGTCTATCTTATTACTTAATTCAAACGATGGCTGCCCCGTCAAAAAACCTTGATCCACTAGAAATTGATCGCTTTGATACAAAGTTTCTAAAAAGTAGCGATGACTGGGTTGACGACCCACGTTGAAAAAGCCATGCTTCTGGTCAGGATAGATATATATCGTATTTTCTACTCCTAAGCTATCCATCTTCTTCTCAAGTGCATATATATTTGAAATAGGAACGGTAGTATCATCCTTTCCGTGGAAAATTAGGGTTGGAGGCATTTCTACTGAAACATGGTGATAGGGCGAAGCGTTAATTGTATCTTTTCCCAGCATCTTACTCCCGAAACCAGCTGAAGTGGTATTTACCACCGGATTATACAGTACTAAGGCTTTTGGCATATATTCTAGCTTCTCAGCTTCGTCAAAATGATCAATAAGTGCGGTGCAAAGTGCTAGATGCCCTCCGGCAGACCCACCGCCTACCACTATTTGAGAAGTATCAATAGCTAATTCGTCTGCATGCTCTACCACAAACCTTAGCGCATCTCGGGCATCCTGAATGGCTTCAATAGGAGTGGTTCCATGTTCCTTTCGTACTCGGTAATCTGCTGTAATAGCAATTATTCCCCGAGAAGCCAAATACTTACTGTGAGTAGCAAAGTGCTGATGATTACCTCCCGTCCATCCACCACCAAAGAAAAAAAGAATTGCCGGAGAAGGTTCTTTCAAACCCGACTTAGGCTTATAAAAATGAAGTTTAAGATCAGCCTGAAGAGCTTCTTTGTACACAGCCTCCTGAAGCTCATAATTTGTTGTATCAAATGGCAATAAGTCTTTATGCTGACCTAACAGTGGCTCCAGACTCAGAACGAATAAAGTCAAAAGAGTAAATAATCGGGCTAATTTGGCGATAGAAGAGAAATGGGGAAACATTATTATCGGTCAAGTGTGTTACTTTAGTACCAAATTACGGCACAATCTGTATTTTTGCAGTATAAGCTATTGATAACTTTTTAACTATTCTTTCCTTATGGCATTTGATCTGGATATGATTAAAGACGTTTACGCCCAAATGGGTGAACGCGTCAGTAAGGCTCGTGAGATCGTAGGGCGACCACTCACCTTAGCCGAAAAAATATTATACAGCCACCTTTACCAAGGCGTTCCCTCTGAGGCCTACGAGCGCGGTGGCTCTTACGTGGATTTTAAACCCGACCGGGTAGCCATGCAGGATGCTACGGCTCAAATGGCACTTCTCCAATTTATGCAGGCGGGGAAAGATCAAACGGCTGTTCCTTCTACTGTACATTGCGACCACCTCATTCAGGCGGAAGTAGGAGCCGAAAAAGATTTGGAAAAGGCTATTAGCACCAATAAAGAGGTTTACGATTTTCTTTCTTCAGTTTCTAATAAATACGGCATCGGATTCTGGAAACCCGGCGCAGGAATTATTCATCAGGTAGTATTAGAAAACTACGCTTTCCCCGGGGGAATGATGATAGGTACAGATTCCCATACTCCGAACGCTGGAGGTTTGGGAATGATCGCTATCGGAGTGGGTGGAGCTGATGCCGTAGACGTAATGGCGGGAATGCCCTGGGAATTAAAAATGCCCAAGCTGATTGGAGTAAGACTTACCGGGCGGCTTAGCGGTTGGACTTCAGCCAAAGACGTCATCCTGAAAGTAGCTGGAATCCTCACCGTGAAAGGTGGAACTGGAGCCATTGTAGAGTATTTTGGTGATGGTGCTGATGCCATCTCCTGTACCGGAAAAGGAACCATTTGTAACATGGGAGCAGAAATCGGGGCGACCACTTCCCTATTTCACTACTCCCACAAAATGAAAGACTACCTGGAGGCAACTGAGCGAGCTGATATAGCTGCTGAGGCTGAGAAAGTGAAAGATCACTTACGCGCTGACCAAGAAGTCATCGACAATCCAGATGAATACTTCGATCAAGTAATTGAGATAAATCTGTCTGAATTAGAACCTCACGTGAATGGGCCGTTCACCCCTGATTTGGCATGGCCTATTTCCAAACTAGCCGAAGCCGCTAAAGAACACCAGTGGCCGGAAGAAATTGAAGTGGGCTTGATTGGTTCTTGTACCAACTCATCGTACGAGGACATCACGCGTTCTGCTTCCATTGCCCAGCAGGCGGCCGATAAAAACATCAAAGCTAAATCTGAATTTACCATTACTCCGGGTTCTGAGCAAGTACGATTTACCGCTGAACGCGACGGATTGTTAGATGTGTTTGATAGCATTGGCGGGGTGGTTCTCGCAAATGCCTGTGGACCTTGTATCGGACAGTGGGCGCGCCATAGCGATGATCCTGATAAGAAGAACACCATCGTCACTTCTTTCAATCGGAACTTTGCCAAGCGTAATGATGGGAACCCTAACACGCACTCGTTTGTCACCTCACCGGAGCTAACAACTGCATTAGCCATTGCTGGAACGCTGAAGTTTAATCCGCTTACCGACAAAATTAAAAATGAAGACGGAGATGAAGTAATGCTTGAAGAGCCACACGGTATTGAGCTGCCTCCCAACGGATTCGGAGTAAAAGATGCGGGTTATCAGGCACCAGCAGAAGACGGTAGTGACGTAGAAGTAGTGGTGAAAGAAGACTCCGAGCGATTACAAATCCTAACTCCATTTGATGGATGGGATGGCAGTAACATCACTGGAATGCGCTTGTTATTGAAGGCCTACGGAAAATGTACGACTGACCATATCTCTATGGCAGGCCCCTGGCTACGCTTCCGTGGACACTTGGATAATATTTCCAACAACTGCTTTATCGGAGCAATCAATGCTTATAACAAAGAAGCTAACCGAGTAAAAAATCAAATCACCGGAGAGTACGGTGAAGTACCGGCTACGGGTCGTGCGTACAAAGCCGCAGGCATTCCTCAGATTGTAGTAGGTGATGATAACTATGGCGAAGGTTCTTCCCGGGAGCACGCCGCGATGGAACCCCGTCATTTAGGAGTTCGAGTAGTGTTAGTAAAATCCTTTGCTCGTATCCATGAAACGAACTTGAAGAAGCAAGGAGTTCTGGGTTTAACATTTGCTAACCCCGAAGATTACGACAAAGTGCAAGAAGATGATACAGTAGAAACTGTAGATTTAGATCAGTTTGCTCCTGGCAAGCAAATCACTCTGAAGTTTACTCACGCGGATGGTTCAGAAGACTTAATTAAGACCAACCATACCTACAATGAAAATCAGATTGAGTGGTTTAAATCCGGCTCAGCCTTGAACCTGATTCGTAAACTAGAAGGTAAGTCCTAATTTCTTAGATCACTATTATTCCAAAGCCGTATCTGTAGGAGATACGGCTTTTTTATTTATTAAGCTTTTCAAGACAGTAATATTCTAATTTTTTCATTCATTCTGACGACTGTATCGAGGGATGAGATAAGTCGCCTACACTTCCTTTCACTGGTATAAATTCTAGCGGCGGATAGGATAAAGCTACGTCATTTACATCCTTCCCTTTTAAAAAGCGAATAATGGTAGGAATCGCTTCCGGATGGGTAAATACCTGTTCGTGCCCGGCATTGTTGACGATGATATGACTGCTATTAGAAAACCCCCAACGAACTTCTTCTGCTTGATAAGGCGGCGTATTAAAATCTAATGTTCCACTCATAAACAAAGTACGAATATTACTTACGAGAGGTGCACGAAACTCTTCACCTAGATCAGGGTGTGGCCAATCTGTATCCATCATGGCAGTAAGAATATTCTGAAACGGGCTTATAGCTAATTCTTCTTCTACCCGGGCTAAACGGTTCGTACTCGCCCCCGATGCTACATCCATCGTAGCATTCATACCGTGCGCTCCGTAGAAACCTCCAATACGTTTTTGTATAAACCACTGTAGCAGGGAATGATCACCCTGATCTATACTGTACAGTAAACGAGGGAAAACGGGAATATCCGAAGCATCACCTATATCAATGACTAAAATCATGTTTAGCCCAAAAGAACCAACCTTTACCGACATAGGTTCATCCGTAAGGGGCGAAGTAATTTCTATCTCAGCCGGATTCTCGTCCAGAGTACGAACCACACGCTGGTACAAATCCATTAAGTCGGGAACTGCTTGATTCACGTTTGGATCAGCCTGAGCCATCAACGCAATTTTCTGAAACTGCGTATCCATCGCTGAAGGTAGTTTGAAAGTATGATTAAGCCCCTCTACGCCAATTAGTACCGCATTTTTTACGTGCGAACCAAAATACTTGATGTAGGCTTGTCCCAAATGCGTTCCGTAGCTAAACCCTAATAATGAGAATTGATCGTAGGATAAAGCTTGACGCAAATCGTCGATATCCTGAGCACTTTCCAGCGTAGTGTACCCGTGTAAATCAACACCCCGTTCCTCAAAATCAGCTAAAGCAGCTTGACCCATTTCTTCAAAATAGCTTTTCCTTACCGCTTCGTTGGCGAGAACATCCATCGGAATACCTTTTTGATGGATATACAATACTCGTTCAGACCCAGCTCCCGTTCCCCGCTGATCGAGTAAAATAATATCACTCACTTCTAAAAAGGGCAGCCACCGTTCCAAGTAGTAAGGATCTTCCGCCTGCCAAGTACAGCTTTGTCCGGGACCACCCTCCAGATAGATCAACGGAACATCCGGTTCAGAATTAGTACTCTTTAGTTGGATAAACTGAACGGCAATATTTTCCGAATCGGGATTGATCCGGTTCTCCGCTACCGTCAGGCTTCCAACAGTAGCGTTCACCACTGTTCCCGAGGTAGTTTTGAAAGACTTATTTTCGGTAGTTAGGCGTTCGGAGTAGTCTTGGGCACCGGCAAAATAACTCATTAGCCACACACCAAGCATTAACAATAGATTTTTCATCGCATTTGGTTTTTCCCCAATGATAAACCGGGAGCTAATATCGAAGATTAAAAGTAGCTTAGTGGCCTATAACTGGGGATAGATTATTGATTTGACTATACCAATGGCATTCGTCATCCGGTAAAGCTAATTCGGACGACCTTACCGATTATTCGTCGACCATTCCCGACCAACGTCTATTTTTTGAGTAGTTTTCAGGTATGGAAGAGGAAAACCATATCGTTGATCGGATTTTACAGAATCGCTGGTTGACGCATTCTTTGTTCTGGGCCAGTTGGTTACTTATAGCTCCACTTACCTCCAACGAAAACATATCTGAAATAAGAGGAATGTTTATCTATCGGGCAGTCGGCATACCTACAAAGATGATGGCAACCTATTTGCTGGTCTACGTTCAAATCCCTCAACTTTTACAGAAAAAGAAGTATATTCAGTTTATACTAAGTTTAGTAGTTAGCATATTATTCTTCACGATTTTATATCGCTTCAACAATATTCATATCGCCGAAAGATTAAGCGATCCTGAAGAAATAAGAGAATCTTTAGGGCAAATTATATGGGAATTTGAGTTTACTGTGCTTGGCTATTTTGATCGAGTATACGGTATTGCTTTTCTCTTTCTCTTCATTAAAATGATCAAGGACCGAGGTGTAGAAAAACAAAAGGTCGAGATGCTGAAGCAAGAGAAAGCAAATGCCGAACTTAATTTTCTAAAAGCGCAAATTCACCCCCACTTTCTATTCAATACGCTTAACAATCTATACGCACTTACTTTGGAGAAATCAGATGAAGCCCCCGAAGTGGTTGCCAAACTGGCAGAGATGCTAGACTATATGCTCTACCGTTGCCGGGACGAGAAAGTACCGATTAGCCAAGAAATCGCGCTGTTGAAACACTATATTGATTTGGAAAAATTGCGATACGGGAATCGGCTTACGTTAGACTTCACGCATTCAGTTGATAACCCACGAACTCCAATTGCCCCACTTATCCTAATTTCAATTGTAGAAAATGCTTTTAAACATGGGGTTAGCAGCGTGGTCGGCCCAGCTGCGGTTACCATATCTTTAGAAGTGTTAAACGGTAAGTTGAATTTTAATGTGATAAACAGCAAGCCGATAGTTATGGAAGATGACCCAATGAATTATAGAAAAGGAATTGGCGTGCAAAATGCTCAACGTCAGCTAGATTTGCTGTACCCTAATCAGTATGAGTGGCGCATTGAAGAACACACTGAAACCTATGAAGTAAACTTGAGTCTATGACCACCCAGAATAAAATTAATTGCCTAGTGGTAGATGATGAGCCACTGGCAGCCAAATTATTGACAAGGCATATCGATCAATTCTCACAGTTGAACCTGGTAGCTATTTGTGGAAATGCCCTTGAGGCCTTTGATATACTACAGAAGGAGTCCGTAGATTTGCTATTTTTAGATATTCAGATGCCAGGCATCGACGGCCTCAGATTCGCCCGATCTTTACAACATTCCCCTAGCATTATTTTTACCACTGCCTACCGCGATTATGCGGTAGAAAGCTACGAACTAGATGTGGTAGACTATTTACTCAAGCCCATTACCATTGACCGTTTTCTGAAATCCATCACTAAATATCTGGGACGAACTAATAATGAGCAAGCAAACAAATACCCCGGAGAAATCACTACCAATAGCGAAGCCTCGTTCATGTACGTAAACACTAATCGTAAATTTGTAAAAATACGATTCGATGAAGTGTTATATGTCGAGAGCCTAAAGGATTATGTGAGTATTCATCTTCCTAATCAGCGTATTCTAACCAAGGAGAAAATCAGTGAGTTTGAGCAGAAGTCACCCCCTCATTTTCTCCGTATCCACCGTTCCTATATTGTCAACACTGATAAAATTACTGCCTATACCATGCATGATGTAGAGATTCAGGGTAAGGAAATTCCTATTGGGGTATCTTATAAAAAAGAGGCAGTTAAGTTCTTAAGGAAAAATGGCACTCGCTAGTTTTATGGATATTTATAATAATGATTAACAGATATTTACAATCACTTACCGTAAATAACACTTTAAGTTACCCTACTTCATCCATCAACTTTTGTAGAATATCCTGGGCTGCTTGAGCGATCACTGTTCCTGGGCCAAATACACCTAGCACTCCTAGTTGATACAGGAAGTCATAATCTTTAGGGGGAATCACCCCACCGACGATAATACCAATATCATCTCGGTCAATCTTTTTTAGTTCCTCAATTAAATCTGGAACAAGCGATTTATGGGCTCCGGCTAAACTGGAGATTCCAATTATGTGGACATCATTCTCCCCTGCTTGTCGTGCTACCTCTTCCGGAGTCTGAAAGAGTGGCCCAATGTCTACATCGAAGCCTAAGTCAGCGAAACTAGTAGCAATCACCTTTGCTCCCCGATCATGGCCGTCTTGCCCCATTTTAGCAACTAGTATTCTCGGGCGACGACCATCCATTTCCGCAAACTGGTCAGATAACTGTCGTGCTTTAACAAAATCTTCGTTCATCGCAATTTCTTTAGCGTATACACCTTGTATCGTACGAGAAGTTGCCTGAAACCGTCCAAACACCTTTTCCAGAGCATTAGAGATTTCTCCAAGTGTGGCTCGTTCTCGAGCAGCTGCTACTGCCAGCTCTAGCAGGTTACTTTCATTTGTCTTAGCCGCCTTTTCCAGCGATGTAAGCGCATATCTCACCTTTTGGCTATCTCGGCTATCTTTAACCGCTTTCAGGCGCTGTAGCTGCTCTGAGCGCACTTGCTCATTGTCTACCTCTCTAACTTCAAACCCTGCTTCCTGACCACTCTCAGTTTCTACCTGAAAGCGATTGACCCCGACAATAATTTCTTCTCCAGTATCAATACGTGCCTGCTTTTTAGCTGCGGCTTCTTCAATACTCAGTTTAGGAATTCCTTGCTCAATTGCCTGAGCCATCCCTCCTAAACGCTCAATCTCTTCTAAATGTGCTTTAGCCTTCTTAATCAGATCACCGGTTAATGATTCGACGTAATAAGAACCTCCCCAAGGATCAATCACGGGAGTAATTGTTAGTTCTTCCTGTAGAAAAAGCTGGGTATTACGGGCAATCCGGGCTGAAAAATCCGTAGGTAGGGCAATGGCCTCATCTAAAGCGTTGGTGTGTAATGACTGTGTCCCGCCAAATACAGCGGCCATCGCTTCCAGGCAGGTACGAGCTACGTTATTAAATGGGTCTTGCTCAGTAAGGCTGTATCCTGAAGTCTGGCAGTGGGTTCTTAACGCCATTGACTTAGGATTCTGAGGATCGAATGATTTCATTAATTCTGCCCACAGTACCCGTCCGGCTCGCATTTTGGCAATTTCCGTGAAAAAACCCATTCCGATTCCCCAAAAGAATGACAAGCGAGGAGCAAAGTCATCAATTTTTAGGCCTGCTTTTAAACCCGTTTTCACATACTCTAAACCGTCCGCCAGGGTGTAGGCCAACTCTAGATCAGCCGGAGCACCTGCCTCATGCATATGGTAACCACTAATGCTAATAGAATTAAATTTAGACATGTGCCGAGCGGTGTACGCAAAAATATCAGAGATAATCCGCAACGATGGCTGGGGAGGGTAGATGTAAGTGTTGCGAACCATAAACTCTTTAAGAATATCATTCTGGATAGTTCCTTTCAGTTGCTCGGGCTTTACTCCTTGTTCTTCAGCAGCCACAATGTAAAAGGCCATAATCGGAATAACCGCTCCGTTCATGGTCATTGATACTGACATTTGATCGAGAGGAATCTGGTCAAACAATATTTTCATATCCTCTACCGTATCAATAGCTACTCCGGCCTTACCCACATCGCCTTTCACCCGAGGATGATCCGAGTCGTAGCCCCGGTGGGTGGGCAGATCGAAGGCTACGGATAGCCCCTTTTGTCCAGCAGCCAGATTTTCCCGATAAAAAGCATTAGATTCAGTCGCAGTAGAAAAGCCCGCGTACTGGCGGATGGTCCAGGGTTTTCCCACGTACATAGAAGCGTATGGTCCCCTCAGATACGGCGGTAGTCCTGCTACTGCATCCAGGTGATCTAATTCATCCAAATCCGATGATCGGCACACCACCGATTGAACAGCACTTTCTTCTGCGGGCGTTTGAGCTTGTTCCGGTTGGATACGGACGGCCTCAAAGCGATATTTCTGAAAATCGGGCTTCATAGCAGTAGCTTATAAATCATTTCCAAAAATGCAGTAAGATCTGATTTGGCATTTATCACTTCATGAATTACTTCCTGCTGCTGCAATTCGTATAGCCATGGTGATCGTCCTACTGCTATTTTAAACACTGAGCTGAGTTCGGGTTGCGTTGCCACACTAGCTAAGCGGGATTGATACCAGGCATCATCCGCACAAAAAACCAACAGGCTAGGCGAGTCCTCAGCTAGTATCAATTTTAATGACTGTTTGGGCAGTGGAACGCGCAACCCTAGCGTGGTTATTACCCCAGTAACAAAAGTTATTTTATTACTAACTTTAGCATTATTATTAGTCTGAGGAGCCAGAATGGCTATTTTTGGTCGCTTTGCCTCAGTTAATCCGTCTGTAGTTAATCGAGTCTTTTCCCAAGGTGCACTGCCAGTCTGAACCTGGTCTTGAAGCTTAATTTGGTCAGTAGTTATTCTCTCTAAAGAGTTAGCATAGCGAGTAGTACCAACTACCACTTGTTCCTGCTTGAGCAATTTCTCTTCGGTGGCTTTTATATTCGGATGAAAATGTTTAGTAGCATTTACTAAATCTGACTTACGGTACCCTCCACCCTCTTCTATATCTAGAAAGATTTTCCAAGCTTTCTCAGCCAATTGATTTACCGCATTTTCTAGAAAATGCGAACCATCTACCGGATTCGTAACATGCTGAAGTTTTCCCTCGTGCCTTAGTAAATGTTGGATATTGACTGCCATTCTTTGCCCAAAAGCAGTTGGTTCTGCATAGCGAAAATCGTGAGGGAACAATGAAATGATATCAGCTCCACCTACCGTAGCCGCTAGGGCTTCTACGGTATTTCGCATTAAATTAGCATCAGGATCGTAAAGACTTTTATTTAATACCCCAGAGGTTGCCCTGATTTTTATTTGATAGGGATTAGGCGCATCTAATCCGTAAGCATTCAGTAGGTTATATAGGAGCAAACGAATAGCACCAAATTTAGCAACATCAAGATAAAACTCCCCACTTAGACTTAAGGTAAGCTCAGTACTTGCCACTAGCGATTCTACAGATATCCCTTGATCTGATAGTCTGTCCCAATAATCTACCATGAAGCTGAGAGAAGCTGCTAGTTCTTGAGTTGGAGTAGCTCCTTGGTTTCCTAGTATACTACCCTGAATTCCGAGCCATCGAGTCTGGTTTGGATTATCACTATTATAAATCCGAGAAGCTAACTCAGAGATTTGCTCGTTGGTGGGCGAGAAGTTAGGATTTATCACTGAAGAGTTATACAGAGCTACGTTTAAGCTGCGTGCTTGAGACCATTTCTTAACTAAGCCTTCAAGTTGCTCCCATTCTTCTGGCTTATATGTAATAGCTATTGACTGTAAAGAAGCTTCACTATTCTTTTCATGTGGTACATTAATTTTCTCGAGCTCAGAATAGGGAAGCATAATATTCTCTACCCCTAACTGATTAACATTTTTACTGGATAAATTGGGAGAATGATCAGTCAATACTAAACCAATTAAGGTAGGTTTCTTGCCCGAGTTAATAAACTTATCATTTTTAAATGAGCCAGTTGTATTGATAGCTGATAATTCTAAACCACCTAGTGAAAAGGTGTATGGGAATGAAATAGCGTCTACCCGCTGCGTTTCCCGATTAGCTGCTCTAATCCAATCTTGCTCGTTTTTGGGTTGAAATTTCTTAAACATACCAAGGTGATAACGTTACCGTTACACGATTTAACTGGCTATCAGGCTATTAGGTTACTATCGCTTTTTTTTGCCACTTTGATAGTAGAAATTAGCTTTTTCTGCTAAGTGTAAGGTTATCAAATTGTTAAGGATTTTTTACATTCTTAACCTGTGACTTTAATTTAATATTAAACTAATAACCTAATAATTTTCAAGGGCTATTTTTTGTATTTTTTTATATATGAATTTTTATGGAGATAAGACCTCTCTGATTTAACCTTCAACCAAAGTATTACTGTAATGATTGTTCTTACTGATAAATAAGTAGTTACTATCACTTCATTCATTTTCTTCTTAAAACCCCACTAGTGGTTTTTACCTATCCCGAAAAATTTCACAGATTGTATAATTCCAATAATAATTCATGTCAATATCTCGCTCCCTTTTTTCTTTATTTTTTTTTTCCAACCTTTACCCTCCCCTGCAAATTAAATCCCATATTACTCAACAATAATTTGTAGCTCGTTTCAAGTAAAATCATGGCAGACTAATTGCTTCTAACGCTTCGTGCATATGCGATCTAACCTATTACTGATGCAAGAGGATCAGGTAACTGTATGGAAAAACTGTCTTAAAACTATTCGCGAACATGTGGGTGAACAGGCTTTCAACACCTGGTTTGCTCCCATCAAACCATTGCGACTAGTAAACAAGACACTTACAATACAGGTACCTAGTCAATTCTTCTATGAGTGGTTAGAGGAGCACTTTGTGTATGTGCTTCGTAAGGCGATTGATGCTGAGATTGGATTGGATGGTCAATTAGAATACTCTGTAGTAGTAGATAATGGTGATCAGAAAAATAAACCAGTAGCCATTAAGTTACCTACTGCACCCAATGGTACTACTAAGCCCAGTAATGGTAGCAGTCGTAATCGACGGTATCAAGAACCCTCATCTGATTATAAGGGGCCCTTTTCTTTTCCTGAGATGGAAGAGCTTAAAGTGGAAACCAACTTAAATGATAAATACAGTTTTGATTCTTATATAGAAGGGGACTGTAACCGCCTTGCCCGGTCTGCCGGCTTTGCCGTATCTCAAAACCCAGGTAGCACTTCGTTTAATCCATTGATGATTTACGGTGGGGTCGGATTAGGCAAAACCCATTTGGTTCAGGCCATTGGAAATGAGATCAAGCGCAAGCAAGGTCATCAATTTGTTGTTTACGTTTCTTCGGAAAAATTTACCAGTCAATTTATTGAGGCACTAAAAAATAATAATGTTCAGAAGTTCACTAACTTCTATCTCCAAGTCGATGCCTTGATTCTGGATGATGTGCAGTTTTTGGCAGGCAAGGAGAAAACACAGGAAATTTTCTTCCATATCTTTAACCACCTTCAACAGTCTGGTAAGCAGATTATCATGACAAGTGATTGTCCACCTCGCGATTTGCACGGACTTACTGAACGATTACTTTCTCGTTTTAAGTGGGGCTTAACTGCTGATTTACAGACTCCCGATTTCGAGACCCGCATTGCCATTATCGAGCGAAAGTTGCAAGCCGAAGGGCTAGCTTTACCGTTTGAGGTGGTAGAATATCTGGCCTATAATGTAGATACTAATATCCGGGAGCTAGAGGGAATTTTAATCTCATTGGTAGCACACTCTTCACTCGATAAACGAGAAATCTCTCTAAGCCTGGCTAAAGATATTCTGAAGAATATCATCCAAAATAATATTCCCGAAGTAGATATTGATCTGATTATAAAAACAGTATCTCGTCACTACAATGTTTCTTTGCCTGATCTGAAATCTAAAACTCGTAAGAAAGAAGTAGTGGTACCCCGGCAAATCGCCATGTACTTCGCGAAGGAATATACCCAGCATTCATTAAAGGCCATTGGCTACCACTTCGGTGGTCGTGATCATGCCACAGTCATTCATGCTTGCCGATCCGTTCAGGAACAGATAAAAGTAAGTCCTGATTTCTCAGCTGAGATTAAAAGTTTACAAAATCAGCTTCAGGGTAAAAAGCCTAGACACTAGGCTCGGGTCAACTCTAAGATTGTGATCTCCGGTCGGATACCCAAACGCCCCGGGTAACCAATGTAGCCAAAGCCCCGATTTACGTAAAGCTGCTGATCGCCTTCCTGGTACAATCCCGCCCACTGCTTATAGCGATACTGTACGAAACTCCAGCGGAAATTTCCCCACTCCACTCCAACCTGTCCACCGTGCGTATGTCCCGATAAGGTTAGTTCAATATCGGGATGCTGCGAGCGTACCTGAGCATCCCAATGGCTAGGATCATGCGATAACAAGATGCGGGTATCCACGTCGTCCGCACCTTTATACGCCTTATTCAGATTACCGTACTGAGCAAAGCCGCCCGTCCCCCAATTCTCAACCCCGATAATTGCCAGACGATTATCACCGATCGTGAGGGTTCTATTTTCGTCCAGCAGCAGTTGCCAGTTCATCAGTTTATGAGCTTCTTTTACATTTTCCAGATTGGTTCGCTTTACTTCAGAAGAAGGCCAAGAAGTATAATCACCGTAATCGTGATTGCCTAAGATAGAGTAAATACCGAGCGGAGCCCTCAGCTTACTAAACACGGGAATATATTCTTCTACCTCGGTAGCTTTATTATTTACCAAATCACCGGTGAAAAATATTAGATCAGGCTTTTCAGCCATCACCAGTTCAATCCCATGCATTACAGCTTTCTTATTGAAAAAACTTCCCGAATGGATGTCTGACAGTTGAGCAATACGGATACCTTCCAAGCCACGTGGCAAATTTGCGATAGGTACTTTCACCTGATGAACAAGATAATTATGTGCTCCTGAAGCAACTCCATAACCCAATCCAATTGCTGGAACTACCGTTGCCACTACCGAAGCCTGCGCTAGAAATTCAGAGCGACTGATTCCAGTAGCACGCTCACCAGAAGTACTCTCCGCAGGCGGAGCAAATTGAGCATAAGCCCACTGACCCAACCGAACTATATCATCAATCACCAGCACGATACTTCCAAAAAATTTAGAAGCGTAGTTCACAAAAATCCAGGCGAAGATGAAGGTTCGTTGACCGTCAGTCAGCACACTTTTTCCACCTAAATTATAGAATAAAAAGCTGGCAATAGCTACCAGGCTAATAAGCCAATATACCACGTAGATGATCTGGCGTGGATACGTTGGTAGGTAACCAATGAGTACTCGGAACGCCTGAAAGGCGTAAAAATCAAGCAATAAAAAAACTCCGGCAATTATGAGAATAGAGATCATTCTAGGCATATATTATATAAAAAAACCCAACATAGTGCTGTTGGGTTTTAAGACGATTAACAATTCTGATTATTTTGCCACGGCGGCTGGCTTTTTGCTAGACAGGCGAATCTTTATTTTATCTACCAGCAGGTACATGACCGGAACCACAATCAAGGTCAGAAATGTAGCGAAGATCAAACCAAAAATTACCGTCCAAGCCATCGGCCCCCAGAAGTCGGCGTTGAAGCCGCCGTAGTAAATTTGTGGATCAAAATCCGAGAGCATGGTAGCAAAGTTGATATTAAGACCAATTGCCAGCGGGATTAGACCGAGTACAGTAGTAATTGCCGTAAGCAGTACCGGACGCAAACGGGTTTGCCCGCCTTCTACAATGCTGGTAATAATTTCTTTGTAAGGAAGCAGTTCATCTTCTTGTAAATTAAGTTCCGCACGATGGCGTTGCCGAATAAGATTAGTATAATCAATCAGTACGATGGCATTGTTCACCACTACTCCAGCTAGTGAAATAATACCAATCCCAGTCATAATCACCACGAAATTCATATTGAAAACCACCAACCCTAAGAATACTCCGATAGTACTAAGTAGCACTGACATCATAATAATAAATGGAGTGGCTACCGAGTTGAATTGCGCTACGATGATTAGGAAGATGGTCATCACGGCAATAAACAAAGCTTGTAGAAGAAATTGACCAGATTCCTCCTGCTCCTGCTGCTCGCCAGTAAACTTTACTTCGTAGCCTTCAGGAATTTCCATATCATCCACCAACTCCTTAAGCTCATTTACGATTTCAGTGGCATTATATCCTTCCAGTACATTAGAAGAAAGAGTAATTACTCGGTCTAAATCTTTTCGCTTAACCGAACCGTACGTAGATGAATAATCCAAATCAGCGACTGCTGAAATAGGAATTTGGCGCAAGTTTCCAAATTTATCGCGGAAGGTAATTTTCTGATTAATTAAAGCATCTACGTCGTAACGATACTCGTCTTTCAGCCGAAGCTGAATAGGATAATCGTCTTCACCATCTTTATACTTAGATACCTCTGAGCCAAATAGCGCAGTACGCATCTCAGTGGCAATGGTCGCTGTTGATAATCCAAACCGACGAGCCTTATCCCGATCAATGTTAACGATCAGTTCTGGTTTACCCGTCTCTAAATCTGATTTAAGTTCTTCAATCCCCTGAATAGTAGAGTTTTCAACATCAGCCAGAAATTTTTCAGTAAAGGAGATTAATCCAGGATAGTCTTCCGAAGATATTTCTATACTAATCGGCTTACCTACGGGTGGTCCGGCGGGTGGTGCTGATACAGTTACCAGTACTCCCGGATAACCACTCACTGCTTCCCGCACTTCTTCCATCACATCAGTAGTAGAAATTCCACCGCGCAGTTCGTAGTCAATGAAGGATACATTGACCCGAGCCTTGTTTGGAGTCTCACCGGGGTTAGCGCCTTCCGAAGGATCATTGGTATTTTCTCCAACCTGCGCAATCACTGCTTCTACAATCTGGTTGTAGGGTTCCAGAGTCTCGAAAATATTGCCTTCTATTCGTTTGGTTATCGCGTTAGTCGCCTCAATATCGGTTCCTACTGGAAGCTCCACAAACACATTAAAGTAGTCCGGATCAATTCCGGGAAAGAACTCTACCTTCGGTTGGCGGGCACCTACCAACATAATGGAGAAAATCAATAGACCTACAGTACCGAAAAATACGAAGTAGGGATTTTTACCCCGCAATGCCCAACGGACAGTACGGGTATAATTACGTTCCAGGCGAACCAGAAACGTATCTTGAAACCAGGCAATAGCCGGGGTTAATACGAAGAGGTTAAAAGGAATGAGCAATGCTCCAATCATTAGCAGATTAGCTAATGTGAAATTACCAGCCATGTAAAATACGATAGCAAAGAGTACCATTCCGCCGGCTACCAGCAATAGGCGTTTTCGTTTCCGCGCGGTCGTTTGTTCCTGTACCTTCATAAACATAGATGTAAGCACCGGATTAATTACTAGTGCCACAAACAGCGAAGATGAAAGTACGATAATAAGTGTGATAGGTAGATAACGCATAAACTCACCAATCAGCCCTGACCAAAACGCTAGAGGCAGAAAAGCTGCTAACGTAGTAGCCGTAGACGTGATGATTGGCCAAGCTACCTCTCCCACTCCTTCTTTCGCTGCTTGTACCGAGGTGTGACCTTCTTGCATCAAACGATAAATATTTTCTACTACTACAATTCCATTATCTACCAACATACCTAGTGCTAGAATCAGGGCAAAGAGCACCATCAAATTGATAGTAATGCTAAAGAAACTCAGCAGCATGAAGGAAAGGAACATAGAAAGGGGAATTGCTATCCCGACAAACAGGGCATTTCTCAGATTTAGGAAAAACATGAGTACTAGAATCACCAGAATTACGCCCATGATGATACTGTTCTCCAGGTTACTCAACTGTAGCCGGGTGTATTTAGATTGATCGTTAGTAATGATGATATCCAAATCAGCCGGGAAACGACCTCGCTGCGCTTCTTCTAAAATAACCTTGATCTTATCCGAGGCATCTAGCACATTTTCCCCCTTGCGTTTTACGACTGAAAGTGTAACTACTGGGTTACCATTATTCCGGGAGTAGCTAGAAGCCTCTTCATAGGTATCTCGTACTTCCGCTACATCGCGTAAATAAATGATATTACCCTCTTCGTTTTTAATGATTACATCTTCCAACTGCTCAACTTCCGTGAACTCACCAATCACCCGCAACGAACGCCGAAAGTCATCTGCTTTAATATTACCTCCAGAAATCGTTACATTCTCGGCTGCTACGGCATTCTGAATATCCGAGAAGGTCACTTCCCGCGCATCCATCTTATAAAGGTCAGCATCAATCCGTATTTCCCGCTCTAGCGTACCACTGATATTTGCCTCCTGCACCTCCGACATGGCTTCAATTTCATCTTGCAGAAACTCACCGTAGTCCTTTAATTCATCTATGCTAAAATCGCCCGAAAGATTGATGAACATAAAAGGGAGATCCTGTAAGTTGACCTCAAATACATTGGGGTCTTGGTCAAGATCGGTGGGTAGTTCACTTTTAGCCTGATCTACCGCATCTTTTACATCTTGTAGAGCTTTAGAAATATCTACATCAGGATTAAATTCAACTACAATCGTTGAAAAGTCCTGAATCGAGGTAGAATTAATCTCATCGACCCCAGTCACTCCTTTAAGCTCCTTCTCGATAGGGCGCGTAATCAGATTCTCCATATCCACGGGAGAGTTACCCGGATAGGGAGTCCCTACGTAAATAGTTGGAATTACTACTTCAGGGAAATTCTCTTTAGGCATTGAGAAGTAAGAGGTAACTCCTAACACTACAATAATAAAAGTAAGAATTAGTACACTAGTGCGGTTATTGACCGCCCCAGAACTAATGCCAAAATTACGGACGACCCGCTTAGAATTATCAGTATTGGCCATATTGGGAGAAATTACTGGTTAGAAGACAGAGCCGTAGCTCCTTCGTTTACTATATTGATCCGTATACCTTCGGCTACTTCCCTAAAACCTTTATCAATGATTACTTCGTTGCCTTGCAGGCCGCTCGCAATTACTGTTTCGTTTTTATAGGTTTGGCCGCGTTCAATATGCTGCTTGGCGGCTACCTTACCTTCACCTTCTTCCGCGTTTTTGGCTATAAACAGATAATCGCCTCTAGCATCTTCCAGTATTAATTTGGTAGGAACTACCAACGCGTTGGGCTTCTGATAATCTTTGATACGTAGTACAGCTAATAAATTAGGTCGCAGTAATTCCATCGTATTCGGTAGTTTTATCTCAATCTTGAAGGTGCGATTATTTTCATTGATCACTTTCCCCACTGAACTGATACTACTCACAATATTTTCGTTTAGTGACGGAAATTCAACCATGACGCTATCACCTTGCTGAAACTCACCCAAAAAAGCCTCAGAAATATCAGACTCTATGTACATATTGGTCAGACTGACCAGGCGCAACATTGGAAAACCGGGTTGAGCCATCTCACCTTCTTTCACAAATACTTCATCAATGGTTCCGGAAAACGGCGCCCTTACAATATAATTATTCAACTGGGCTTGTAGGGATGCAATCCGTCTCTCTAGCGACTCTACTGAGTTTTTTGCTTCCAAGTACTGAAACTCAGTTCCAATATTCTGATCCCAAAGATTTTTTTGACGATTATAGCGGGTTTGAGCTAACTCTAAGGAAGTCTGCAACTCCTGTATATTTCGCCGAATGGTTTCGGCATTCTGGGTTGCTAAAACTTGCCCTTTTCGTACCGATTCTCCTTCTACGACTGGTACCGACTTAACCATAGCCGGAGCCTCAGCACTAATGGTAATGTTATTACGAGAAGTAACCGAACCCCGCACTTCAATGTAATGCTCAAACGTCTTCTTCACCACGGGTAGCGTAGTAACCAAAGTAGTTTTCTGGGTTTGCTGAGCAAAGGCGGGATCAGCTTCCGCAATCTCATTTTCCAGCGTAGTAATTTGCTCTTGCAAGGCTGCCAACTCTTGTTGGTAAGTTTTCAATTGCTGCTTTTTTTCAGCAAGCTCGCTATTGTCGCCTCCGCAGGCTACTAGCAGACCTGCAACTATTAAGCTAAGTAATAAAGGTTTCATGAATAGAGGGTGGTGATTATTATTCAACTAAGATTCCTAGTGCTTTCTTTAAGTCTACTTTGGCAATGAGTGCATTGTACAAAGCATTAAAATAATTTGTCTCAGCAGCTTGCAAAGAGTTTTCGGCATCAATAACTTCTAAGTTAGACCCAACACCTTCTTGATACTTAATGTTAGTCACCCGAAAAACCTCTTGAGCTAACGCTAAATTTTCTTCTTGTATCTGTAAGGCATCTAAGCTATTCTGCAAATCAACTCGAGCCTGAGCAATCTCTAAATCTATCTGATTTCGGAGGAAGCGAGATTGTAGCTCGAGCTGCCGGACTTGAACTTTATTTTTTTGAATAAGATGATGTTTACGAAGACCGTCAAATAGTGGAATATCCATCGTTACTCCAAAAAAACCATACTCAAACCACCGGTCGCTAAAACTGACAATCTCGCTAAAGTCGTCTACGCCAGTATTGTACCCAAAAGCAGCATTGGCAGTGAGTTTGGGTATATATTGCACCCGGTTATTTTTCATATCTAGTTGTGCCAACTCTTGGTTAACCAGTATCTGAGCGTACTCAGGCCGTTGTTCGTACTGAAACTCTGACTCGGCCGTAATTTCAGGGTCAAAGTCAATATCTGCTATATTACCTGACAAAGTAATTTCTTGCTCAACAGGTATGCCCATTTGAAATTTCAACAGATAATAGCTCAACTCTGTCACACGGCTGATATTCTCTTGTTCTACTTTAGAATTATTATACTGAACCAATAAACGGTCTACATCAATCTCTTCTACAAAACCATTCTCATACATTAGCCTTGTCTCACGCAGTAAGGTATCTAGACGTTTATAGTTACTACTCACTAACACTTGCCGCTCTTGATTGACTAGCACAGTGTAATACGCTTTGGTAATCTGCTCTGCTACCTGTACCTTACTTTGATGGTAACTTTTCTCAGATAATTCAGTGTAAGTTCGGGCTGCTTCCAATCCTACAAAATACGACCCATCAAACAGCATTTGAGAAAGAGATACTCCCGCTGTACCTGTATGGTTAACCCCAAATCTTACTGGTACCGGCGGAGCATTAGCTGGCACTTCATTAGGATCATCAGCAAAAAATACTGCTGGTAAAAATTGGGTCTGAATAGCAAAGTTATTATTGTAGTTCACTGAACCATTAAGCTGAGGTAGACCCTGTGATTTGGTAATCCCTACATCTGCCTTGGAGATGGCCTTTTCTAGCTCGGCAATTCTTATGGTTTCGCTATTCTGGAAAGCATATACCAGACAAGCATCTAACGTGAGAGGTTGTGATATATCTATCTCGCTATCAGACTCTTGGGAGTAAACTGCATAGCTACTAAGTATCCAGAACAATATGCTGAATATACTAACTTTGTGAAACATGGGTAGTGAGGTTTTTAGCGTAATTTTCAAAAAGCTCTACTCCTTTGGGGGTCAGTAAGCCGTAACAAAAGTTATAGAAAATCTGTAGATGGACTTCCGTCCAATCAAATTCATTCTTAGGAAAAACCTGTTCATTAAAGGCAACATGAATTTGTTCAATGCGCAGCTTTGCCAGAATTTTAGGGTTTATGTCACCCCGAAAATATCCTTCCTCCATACCTCTACGAATGGAGCTTTCCGTGGTTTGGATAAAAACCGAATCTTTAAATTCTAAGTAAATTTTCCAGGCATCATGGTGATATTTTTGAATATCAAATAGCGCTGAAGGGTTAATATCAGTAATATGCTGCCTTATATATTTAGTAGTGAGATGCAATTCATGGATAGCGTTCTTAGATTGCTGTTGCACTTCCTCAATCAGCTGCTTTTCTCTCTCTAAAATTCTTAAGGTTGCTAAGCCAACAACTTCATCTTTATCGGCGAAGTACTGGTAAATCGTTTTTTTGGAGATGCCCAGTTGCTTCGCTATGTCATCCATAGTGACACTGCGAACACCGTATTTTAGAAAGAGCTGCTCAGCTACCGAAACTATCTGTTCTTTACTTTCCAATATTGTGTTGTGAACGAGGGAAACTCTAAGAATATCGTCAGTTTCCTATGCCAACGTAGGTATAAAAATTTGGTTTACCTTTTTGGTAAGTTTTACAGAAAAAGTTTCATAACAGTTTTTAAGTACGATAATTAAGAGTAAAGTGGTTACCCCTAAGTTAGCCGCAAGGTTAATCACATAAAACGGCTTACTTATACCACCTTTGAGAAGAAGAGCCTAATGATTTTTCTTATTAGTACTTTTGCCTTTGTGGGTGATTTTAAATAAGTCAAAAGAAAAAAGGTAAGCACAGGACAGTGAAAAAGTGTGAAAGGTATGATCTAGGGAAATGTCATAAAATACAAATGGGGAATAAGTAGAACCAGGTCTGGCCATATTTGTATGCCCCCACTCAAATCGGGCATCCACTTTAAGATGATTTTGCTGAACTGGAAACGTGGCACCCGCCCCTATCTGGATACCCAATTGCCATCGGTTGGGATCAGAAACTACAAAGCGGTCGTTCTTTGGTATCCCATCGTACGCGATGACGTAACGCAACGCGCCTTCTAAATCATCTTCTACCAATTCGGGGACTAGAGCCTCTCCCCTACCAGAAATCCAGTAGTTAGCTACAGGTCCAACAAATACATGAACTTTTGAGTATCCTACCGGATGAGCATATTGAAACGATATTGGTAGTTTAATAAAATCATGAGTTTCCTGAAAAAAGGTAACTCCATCATTACCCTCAACTGATTTTCTTTGGTGGTAGTACAGTAATTCCGTAGATAAACTGAAAACATCGTTAGCAATAAAATTGGTTGAAATACCTATCCCTCCCCCTGGTGCCCATATTCCTCGATTGTTTTCAGCAATTTCTACATTATCAAAAACAGGCTGAGCCAAGAAAACTGAGCCTACTGGACCTACTTGTAGCTTTTGTGCTTGAGCTACGTGGACAGAAAGTATAAATAGTACAATATAAAAGTATCTCATTTCATGCTTATCTAGCTAAACAAATATATAATTATTCACCTAGATTAGATACTTTATCTAAAGACTAGATAAAGTAAAATTAAATTTTTTAAGTATTTTATTATAATAATTTATATCAATACATATAAAAATTTAGTTTCCACTTGCTCTTATATCAAAGTACTCTTTCTACGTAAAAGCATGGCTACCCTTAGTACTGTCTATATAAACATGTAAACATCTTTAATTCCTCTATTAAAAAAGTACTAAACTCATTGCTTTTCCGCATTTGCCTATTTTTTCTTACATATCCTTGTTACATCTCAGAATTGTATTTAATCAAGATTTAATAATACCGTACTTTACAGTTAATAGAAAAAAGGGGCATGCGCCTTTTTCTAATATGTAGCTTATGAAGTACTTGTACCTACTATATTCATTTTTGTTATTGCTTACGTTAACCACATCTTATCAGGTTAACGCCCAAGATTGTTTTGATCCTAGTGATCCTGCTTATCCAACTCCCACATGTATTCTCCAACGAGCTGATTCGTTAGCAGAAGGCGAAGTTTATATTAACGGGACATTGGTTGGCACTTACAACTGCGGAGATGGTATTGATAACGATGGAGATGGACTAACTGATTGCCAGGAAGCAACATGTCAAAGTCAGCCTAATTGCGGAGTTGAAATCTGCAACGATGGAATCGACAATGATGGTGATGGATTAATCGATTGTCAAGATAGAGATAACTGTGGTGCCTCAACACTGTGCGAGAATGACTGCGGAAATGGTGTAGATGATGATGGTGATGGTTTTTTTGACTACTACGATGGTGACTGTTTAGCTGATCCAGATAACCCTAATGACTTTATTGTACTCGAGCCAGATTGTGAAGCCGTACCTACAGGTAATGCTTTTAGTATTCAAGCTGCCGATTCGTCAGCCAACCAAACTAGTGCCGCGATGGGTATGCCCATGGTAGCGGATGTGGATAACGATGGAACGCCCGAGGTAATTACGACCAATGGTCAAAACGGGAGGATATTCGTACTAGATGGCTCTGATCTGTCAAGTATTGAAGCACAAACAAATTTCGGCTCAAATACTCGAGCGTACCCTGTTGTAGCCGACGTCGACGGCGATGGCTTTGGTGAGATATTTATTGTGGGTAATAATAATTCTGTCCGAGCATATCATCATGATCTCACTCCGTACTGGAACCAAGCCTCATCAGGATTTCCCAGTGGCCGGGTCATTAATGTCGCTGACTTTAACCTAGACGGAATCCCCGAGTTATACCAAGTCAACGAGATCCGGGATGCTACTACAGGTGCCGTACTGATCGCTGGTAGTCATGGTTCAGCCACTTACCCCTCAGCTAATAATTGGCAAACAGAATTGAATCCAGCTCCGGTTGCCATAGATATACTTCCGGATGCTGCCTGTGCCGACTGTAGTGGGTTAGAGCTAGTAGTGGGACACATTATTTATTCAGTCGATATTGACAACAATCATCTTACTGAAGAACTGAATATGGATGATGCCACTACGCTACCAGCCGATTATCGGGCCGGAGGGTATCATCCTAAAGATGCTAACTTTACCAATCAATCTTGGAGTACTACTAGTGTGGTAGACTTTAATCAGGATGGTCACTTAGACATACTGATGGGTGGAACTACAGGAGATGAAGATGGGCCTACTTCGGTTTTTTTCTGGGATCTACAGAATAGCGAGGTGAGGATGTTCATTGTCTCCCGCACAGGCAATACTATTGCTGCTAATCGGGGGAACTTTAGAGACTTAAGTGGTGGAAATTGTGACAATACGACTGAACAATGTACTTGGCGACGAGGGGTAGGTACGCTAAATATTGCCGACATTGATGCCGATGGTCAACTAGAAGTAACCTTTATGTCAGGTTCTAGTTTGTATGCACTAAACGACGACTTTAGTTTGCAATGGGAAAACCACGACGAGTTCTGGGAGTCATCTTCGGGTTTTACGGGTACTACCGTATTCGATTTTGACGGCGACGGAGCTTCCGAGGTTATTTATCGCGATGAAATCAACCTCTATATTGTGGATGGTGTTAGCGGTAATATTGTCAGTGGTTACTTAGATGGTTCATTCTGTAGCTCCCAAACCCAAGGGGAATACCCCATTGTGGCCGACGTAGACGGCGATGGTGAAACCGAAATTATAGTTTCTTGTGGGCGTGACCGAAATGTGTATGGAGCAGCTCCGGCGACCTCAGGCACTCGGGAAAATGGCCATATTAAAGTATACAAAGCGGCAGATAATAACTACTGGGTACCCGCCCGCCAGGTGTGGAATCAGTTCTCGTACTTCAATGTAAATATTAACGATAATTTGAGTGTCCCTAGAGTTCCTCAGCCGCATCACCTAAGTTTTTCCCAATTATGTAATAATCCAGGAGCTACTACTTCATTCCCACTAAATAAGTTCCTAAACCAATCGCCCCGCATCAGTTACTGCGGAGACTTGGTATTTCCGGCAGCCAGGCTTGATTTTGAGCCTGATAGTACCCGTATCTACCCTCCTCAGTGTCCCGACCAGGATTTTCAAATCCGACTATTCTTTGAAAATAATGGTGATGAAGAGGTAGAGCAACCTATCCCTATTTCATTTTATAGCGATAACCCAGAACAGGCTTACACTGATACTGATCAAGACCCACATTTTGCTGTAGTCGAGATTGATCCCCCCGCAGGTGGTTTACAACCGGGTGACTTCATTGATACTACATTAACTATAAGTGGCCCTCGCGGAGCGTACAGGCTATATGCTTCTCTAAATGATATTGGTTCTTATGATAATTTGGGTAATAAAATTGCCAATTCAGTATTTTATCCTCTGACTGAAATTACTGGCCCTATCCGAGAATGTGACCGAGACCCAACCATTGTATCAATCGATGTGGCACCGCTTCCGTTTGCAATACAAATCAATAAATTACAAGATAATCGTAACTGTACTGGTAACGATGCTAACAATAATGGACAGGCTGAAGTACAAGCTACCGACGGCTCTCCTTTACCAGCATCAGAATACTCATTTACCTGGACGAACATTGCTGATGGAACGGTGGTAAGCAGTGATGCTGGCGTATATAATTTAGATTCAGGCACTTATGAGGTACAAGTCAATTTTGATAACGGAGTATATACCTGCCCAGGTGTTCCTGATACGGTACGCATAGATTTATTAGAAGACTGGCCTGGATCAGAAGAGGTCACTTTGGATGAAATTCAGCCTGTTTCTAGTTGTGCGCCCGGTACAGCCGATGGGCAAGCTCGAGTACTCATAAATGGAAGTGCACCCGACGAAACGCTGTATAATATTGTTTGGGAAGATGAACAAAACCCAGGTCGGGGCGCATTAGCCGTTGGAGATACAGCCACCAATCTTGAACCTATTCTATACAAAGTTACTGTAACCAATCTACTAACTGGCTGCCCTGAATCTGAACTTATTGATATGAGTTTGGAAGTTCCCCAGATTGATAGTTTGATCGTGAACAATAATCAAAATTGTAGGAATCCGAATGGTAATATTACCGTGCAAATGGGGGGTGGTATATCGGGCTTTGACTTCATGCTTATACAAATGAGCCCGATCCAAGACACTACCTTTAGCAATAATCCCTCGTTTAATGGCTTAGATGCTGGTATCTATGAAGTACGTGCTTACGACCCTAATAACGATTGTGGATTATATACTCGAGGAGAAGAATTTGAAATCATTACTACTAGGTCGATTACCGGAATTTCTACTCAGGTATCACAAAGCCAAACTGCCTGTCGTGCTCCGTACAGTGGTCAGCTTACTGCTGTAGTAGCTACCCCCGGTGACCCTGCTGATTACGACTGGGTGTGGTACCGAGGTACTATCACCTCTGGCCCATCAGCTGAAGTAGTTGGAAATGATCTCATTTCTCCAGATACCCTCAGCACAAATCTTACTAATCAGTACACTGTTGTAGCGACTGATCGCACTTCTGGCTGTACATTTAGTGAAACAATCGAACTCACTGAAAATGTGAACGTACCCACTATTACTGCTACTTCTGTAGTGCAAAATCAAACCTCTTGTAATCCAAACGGGCAGGTGCAAATTACTGCTTCTGGTGGAGGGGCTACTCCTGGTTATCGCTACACTATCCGACAAGGAAGTACGGACATAGCTACAAATATTTCAGGACTATTTACCGGATTAGAAGCTGGACCATATACTGCGGTAGTAGAAGATACTACCACCAACTGTGTGTCAACAGCCTCTAGCATTTTCAATGTAGGGAACAACATCGTGCCTTTTGGTAACGTAACATTTACACCCACACCTCAAACTAACTGTAATCCTTCGGCTCCCAATGGTGCCTTGAGTGTAGCTCCCATCGGAAGTTTATCTAATTACGAATTCCGATGGTTTGTAGGTGTAGATACATCTACGACAGTTAGTCCTCAACCTAATTCTCATCAGCTAACCAGCATTGCTGCAGGTGATTACGCTGTACGAATTTACAATACAGTTACTGGTTGTGATACAGTCGCATACACTTCGCTCGCTGATGAGTCAGCTGATTATCAAGAAGAAATTATCATTGCTGATACCACCCATCAAATCTTTTGTACTCCTGGGGTTTATAGTGGTAGTATTGAAGCAGGTCTACAAGCTTCAGCCTCAGGTGGAACACCTGATACTGCAAACTATACATACTACTGGTACCGAGGAACGAAAAATGATGTGCGTAACGCTAGTGCTACACTCATTCCCGGACAGAATAATTCGGTGATTACGGGATTAGACGTAGGTTGGTACTCGGTGAGAGCCGTACGAAACGACGGCTTTGGCTGTGCTGCCCTAGATACCGCCGAGGTTTTTATTCGTGATGAACGTGATTTTCCAATCACTGATATCAATATTGCTGTTATAGAGCAAACTTCTTGCGATTCCAACGAGGAAAATGGCGGTTTACGAGGCGACGTTAGTGGCGTCACTGCCGGCTATTCATTTCAGTGGTATCAATTAGTAAATGGAGTAGATACTCCGGTAACAACTAATAACCCTAATGCGGTAATCAACGGAGCTAGTCTTGATAGTATTGGAGTAGGCACTTATATTCTGGAGGTAGAGAATACTGCAACTGGCTGTACCGGACGATCTCAGGTCTATCTGGGAGATAATATTATCAGAGGAAATGAAATCTTACTAACATTAGCTGCTACGGATGCCACCAACTGTACTCCCCCTAACGGTGAAGCTCGAGTTACCTCAATTGATCTCTCTGATGATGGGGGTGTAACGTATTCTATCCCTGATGTTCTGACCAACTATACTTACCAGTGGTATCGCGGTGACGATACTAGCGACCCGATTTTACTTTCGGAAAATACTACTGCTCAATCAGCGGTGCTAGAAAATGTTGAACCAGGTGAATATACTGTTCTATCCACCAATACTAACTCGACGTGTCCTGCCATTCCATATACTGTTATGGTAAGCAGTACATTAATTAATAACCTCACATTTGATTTTAATGTGGTTGACCAACAAACTGACTGCATTGATCCTGATGGTGGTTTAGAAGTAATAAACGTACTGGGTGGATCAGGTTCTTATTCCTATCAATGGCATCAGGGAGCTACCCTCGATTTCCCTATTGCTGGAGAAACCCAGCCACTAATAGACAGTGTTCGCTCAAATCAGTATACTATTTTGATTACTGATAATGCTACAGGATGTACCGTAGATAGTACCTTTACCCTTCCATCTAATGTAACTCCAGTCCCTCCACCAATGCTCACGGTTACCGATGTAGATACTTGTATTCCTGGTAACACCGGAGAAGTAGTTGGAGAAGTTGATCCACTAATTCTAGCAGGTATTCCTAAATACGCAGGATACAACCAAGATGATTTCTTCTATTACTGGTTTGAAGGACGTGTAGAGGACGGCGCAGTGCAATTTATTGACCCTAGCGGAGATTTAGATGACCCAACCAATTATCAAACCTTTGGGCCTGCCCCAACTTTAGGTGGTGGTAATAATAACCGACGAACCCTTAGTGGGCTAGAGCCTGGTTGGTTTACCGTAATTATTGTAGATGCCAGAAACCATATCCTGTCAGGGGGAACAGCTCCTTTTGAGTGCCAGTCTGAACCACGCTCGTTTGAAGTCCGAGCAATTGCTCAATCACCCTTGGTCACTGAAAACCTGAATGCAGCTGACTCGCTTTGCGATGGTAATAGTGGTCGTACCATTCTAGAAGTAACTAAGCGAACTACTGATATTACCGCTTACAATAATTATCAACTTACCTCTTCAACTTTAGATGGTAATCCGTATGCGGTTGCTCCGGCTGATTTGAATATAAACCATGATGTGCCCACCAGTACTTCTACGTTTACTATCACCAATTTAGAATCAGGTACTTACGATTTCACTTTTCAGGATTTACAGACACTCTGTGACACTACAGTTACCGTAAATATTGCAGATAATAGAGTGCCTCCAGTGCTTGCACCGGATAATATCCAAGTGAATAGTCATCAAACCCAATGTAACCCAGCCAATGGAGAAGTAGAAGTTATAGCTTCAGCTACAACTGGAGTTACTAACTTGGCTGATTACGACTTTTACTGGCACGAACAAATTGCTACTACTTCGGCTGATATTACTGATGCAGGAGTATATGTTGGTATAGGTACCGTGCTCTCCAACTTAGATAGTGGTACCTACTACGTCTATGCGGTCGATCAAGTTACCGGATGTATTTCCAGCTACCAAAGCGTTGACGTTGATTTCAACGCAACTGAAACTCAGGTACAGATTACTGCTACTTCTCCAGTAGTGGATTGTACACCGGGTGCAACCGAGGGTAGCATCTCAGTAGAAGCACAGGATGTTGACAACAGTGGTACAGTAACTACTCCTTCAGCTACCTATTCGTTCGTTTGGACTATGCATGATGGCTCTCCCCTACCGGGTTCAGCCACTGTCAGTCCTCCAGCAACCAATACAAGTACCCTGTCGAACTTGCCCGAAGGCATTTATCGAGTAGCAGTAAGAAATCAAGACTTAGATTGCGAAACGGTGTATGCTTATGATACTATCCGCTTTGAACCTGTTTTGCCTGAGTTTACTACCGCTAGTATAGATAAGGAAAACGTTACCACTTGTGATGGAGATGGAACAATCACCATTATAGAAGTTAGAGAAGGTGGAAGCACTATCCAAAGTACTGATGCTGCCTTTAGCAATTACAGTTTCACCTGGTATCAGGGTGATAAAACTAGTGCCCCGCTAGCCGAAACTAGCAACGTATTAAGTAATCTCACAGTGGATACATACTACGTCTTTGTAACCAATACTACCACTGGAAACTGTAGTTCAACCGATACATTACAGGTGGTACTAGAGGATTCTATTGTTCAACCACTCATCTATGAACTAGATGTTCAAGACTTTATCGCTTGTACTGGAATCAACGAAGGAGTGGTAAGCGTTAGAACTGAAGATGCTAACGGAACAACTCCAGCCGGTGGGTATAACTTTAGCTGGAGGTACAACGGTGCAGCCCTTCCCGGAACAGCTACACTAGATACTTCGGTACCGAATACACAAACGCTAAGTAATCTAGAAGCAGGGTGGTATGAAGTAACGGTTACTAATCCGCTTACTGGCTGTTTTGTAGTAGATAGCTTCCAGGTTCAAACTCAAGTAATTATCCCCATTTTAAGAGCCGAGAAAACTTCAGATCAATTCAATTGCGAACCTACTGAAGGGTCTGCACAAGTTATAGATGTTAGGCTTAACGGAAACCTCGAGGTACCGGGCGATTATCGCTACATTTGGTATACCGATGATCCTACTGATCCTAGCAATGAGTTTGGTATTCCTGATGGATATGGTGTCAATAGCGACTCTACGCTAGCAAATGCCCTGCCTGCGGGTACCTACTTCGTAAAAGCACTGAGTCGTACTACCGGTTGCGAATCGTTGCCAGTACAAATAATCGTTAACGATTCTACTACAAGCCCGGTAGTAGTACTTGATAATATTGCTGACCCCATTGTGGCTTGTGAGCCTTCGGATGATCCCGAAGGGTTCATTGAAGTAGAGGTACGCAATAGCACTGATATTATTACCCGATGGTACGAAGGAGCGGTTATTACTGACCCTGCCGATAGCTTAGTTGGCTTTAGCAACTCATTGGAGATTGAAGATATTGTTCCGGGAACCTACACCGTTTGGGTACAAGATACTCTCACGGGATGTGTCACCACCCGGACGTACACCATTGAAGGAATTGCTATTCCACTAAGTTTAAGTGCTTCGGCCTCGCCATTTACTAGTTGTATCAACCCAAATGGTCAAGTAGCCGCTAATGTGAGCGGAGGCAGTGGCAACTACATCTACCGCTGGTTAGATGAAGACGGAAACCCACTATCTGTGCCTGATGATCGTAATTTTGTCGATGAACTTGAGAATGGTACTTACACCGTACAGGTGAGCGACCGTAACGAACCCGACTGTGAGATGGTAGAAATTAGCGTTAGGGTACGTGATCTGCGGGGTAATGATATGACAATTGAGGTTACTAACGACTTTAACGTAACCAATTGTGATGAAGGAAATCCTAATGGGCAGTTGTCAGCTTCAATTTCTGGTGATCCTTCTCGCTATGATTTCTTCTGGTACGAAGGCGAAGAAGTATCAGGAAATCCTATTGCTCAAAGTCCAATAGCTTCTGATCTAGAACCTAATACCTATTCGGTAGTAGTTCGCGATAGAATTACGGGCTGTTTGAGCGATCCATTTACGGGCATGGTAATCGCCGAAGACGTTGACCGTCGCTTACCTACTCCTATTACCGAGGTACTTTCCCCCGTAACGCACTGCTTAAACCCTAATGGTTCAGCCATGGCTGTAATAGACAGTACTTTGCTAGACTCTACCGCGGTGTATGAATACACTTGGTACAATGAAGATGGCGATGAGGTTTTCCGTAGTAATAGCACAAATATCGTAACCGGATTAGCGGAAGGCGAATATTCAGTTTCAGTAACTAATTTAGTATCAGGCTGCTACGCTGAACCTGCCACGGTTGAGATTCCTAGAGTAGAAAATAATCTCAACTTTGAGATTGTCAGTACCCCCTCTACCTGCTTTGAGAACAGTGGAACTATCACAGTACGCTTCAATGAGGATGTAAGAGTAGTTGATATTGAGTGGCTTACACCTGAAGGGTATACCAATGGGTTCTTCTTAATTGACCAGCCACCGGGTGTGTATGAAGTTACAGTTACTGATGATAAAGGATGTACTTACACCAATACCGGAACAATTGGAAGCACTATTAGTGCCTTTAATGGAATTTCACCTAACGGTGACGGGAATAATGATAGATTCATTATTAGCTGTATAGAAAATTTCGAGGGCAATATTGTGCGGATTTATAACCGGGCGGGTACACTGGTCTACGAGAACCAAGACTATGATAATGAGACCTCGTACTTTGAGGGCTACGGTAACCGAGGATTATATATTGCAGGAGATAAGTTACCCGATGGTACCTACTTCTACTTAATTGATAAGCAGAATGGCGACGAGCCTGAATCAGGGTACTTAGAACTGATACGATAAACCATTTTGCCACCTAACTATTGGAATACTCTATGACTGTTATAGTGGAGTATTCCGCGCCAGACAGATTTTCATATTATGAAGAGACTATATCATAGAGTAAAAATATTGGTGTTCACAATCGGATGGATTGGTCTACTGCTAGGTGTCACGTCTAATAGAGGACATGCCCAGCAGCGTCCCATCTTCTCTCAGTATATGTTCAATGGCCTGGTATTGAACCCGGCCTACGCCGGTAATCAGCAACAGTGGGTAGTTAGCTTAGTCCATCGCGATCAGTGGGTAAACGTGGAAGGTGCACCTAAAACGCAAAGCCTGGTCACTCATACCGCTTTGGAAAACCGACCAATGGGAATAGGGCTTCTGGTATCCCGTGATCAAATTGGTATCCATGATGATTACAGTATCTACGGTAGTTACGCCTACAAAATTAAACTGCTGGTTGGCACCTTATCATTAGGCTTACAAGGTGGCTTTAATTATACTCAGTCAAACTTCGAGCTATTACGAAGATTTAATTTGAATGATCCATCACTTACTGGGGTGCAAACCCGATTTAGCCCAAATTTTGGTACAGGTGCTTTCTATAGTAACAGTAAATCCTACGCTGGAATTTCTGTACCCTACTTGCTAAATAACGATGTGTATAATAGTGCAGATGTGCTCAGTGAAGCGAGAGAAAGACGATACTATTTTATCACCGGGGGACATGTTTTTACACTCAACCCTTCTATTAAGCTCATGCCATCTACCCTGATCCGTTATCAGGAGGGACAACCCGTTAATATGGATTTAAACGCTAATGTGTTTTTTCAAGATGTTATCAACCTGGGAGCCTCGTACCGAAGTGGAGATTCTATGATTGCTCTCTTTGAGATCATACTGAACCGAAACCTTAGCTTCGGTTACACTTACGATCATACCATTTCTCGAATTAGTAGAAATACTGATGGTACCCATGAGTTTATGCTGAGCTACCGATTAAGTATTGGTAATAGTAAGTGCCACAGTTACTTCTAGCCACTGGCTAGCAAACTATCCTCTTTCAATAATGTCTGTTTTCGTTTTGGCCCTAAAGACACTAGATTAATCGGTACCTTCACAAAATCCTCAATGAACTCGATATAGCGATGAAATGAATCGGGTAGTTCAGTGATAGTCGAGGTCACATCAATATCGAAGTTCCAGCCTTCTAATGTGTGATACACAGGCGTTACCTCTTCCGCTTCCAAATCATACGGAATATAGTCAATCTCACTACCATCTGGTAATCGATAGTGGGTGCATACTTTGATTTCATCCATCCCGTTTAGCACATCGGCTTTCATCATGAAAAGTTGGGTTACCCCGTTGAGCTTAACAGCATAATTCAAAGCCGGCAAATCCAGCCAACCACAACGGCGAGGTCGCCCTGTGGTGGCTCCAAACTCGCTCCCTTTTTTTCTTAGCTCCTCCCCTAATGCATCGTGCAACTCAGTGGGAAATGGTCCCGACCCCACTCGGGTGCAATAGGCTTTGAAGATTCCAAAAACCTCCCCAATATGACGTGGCGCAATCCCTAATCCAGTACAGGCTCCTGCCGCAGTGGTAGTAGAGCTAGTAACATACGGATAACTACCGAAATCAATATCAAGTAAAGCTCCTTGAGCTCCCTCCGCCAAAATTGGAATGTGCAGATCAAGCTGATCGTGCAGATATATTTCACTATCAATCAGGTTCAACGTTCTCAGAAAGTCGATAGCTTTCCAGAAGTCGCCCTCCATTGACTCTAGATCACAGTCATAGTTGCTAGCCGTAAGCTTCTTCTTATGCTCTTCTACTCGCAACCGATAAAGCTCCTTAAAATCACTTCGGAGCACATCTCCTACCCGCATACCCAGACGGCCTATTTTGTCTTGATAGGTGGGCCCAATCCCTTTTAGAGTCGAGCCGATCTTTTTGTCCCCCTTCGCTTGTTCGTAAGCTGCGTCAAGTAATCGGTGGGAAGGAAGAATCAGTTGGGCTTTCTTGGAGATAAAGAGGTTTTTTGTTGCGTCAACACCTTTTTTTTGAAGCTCCTCCATCTCTTTTTGTAAGATTATAGGATCAAGTACTACTCCATTGCCAATCACGTTTTTGGCTTCAGAGCGAAATACTCCCGATGGGATTTGGTGAAGCACATGTTTAGTCTGGTCAAATTCTAGGGTGTGACCAGCATTAGGCCCACCTTGGAAGCGGGCAATCACGTTGTATTTAGGTGCTAGATAGTCTACAACTTTTCCTTTCCCTTCATCGCCCCATTGGAGCCCTAACAACACATCGACACTCATAAGAATTAGGTTTGATAGCAAAAAAAATGCTAGTGCTTTACACTAGCACATACAATTAATGATGAATAAGTCAATTTGATTTTTCGATATCCGACAAAGGTTCAGTCGGACGTTTTTCGCAGTTCTCTTTATTACAGCTTCCATATAAAATCAGCGAATGATGGTCGACCTCATAGCCTAGTAGCTCCCCCACCATTTTCTGAATGTTATAGATACGCGGATCACAGAATTCTAGCACCTGATTACAGTCCGTGCAAATCAAATGGTCGTGCTGTTTGTAACCGTAATTTTTTTCGTATTGAGCCAGGTTTTTACCAAATTGATGTTTGCTAACCAGGTCACATTCTACGAGGATATCTAAGGTATTGTAAACAGTAGCCCGACTCACTCGAAAACCTTTGTTTTTCATATTAATGTAGAGTGACTCTACATCGAAATGACCATTCCGGGAGTAGATTTCTTCCAGAATAGCAAAACGCTCGGGAGTCTTACGGTAACCTTTCTGCTCTAGATAAGCAATAAAGGTATTTTTAACTTTGGAAAATATTTCGGGGTTTAACGCCATAAGTCCTTTCTAAACTGCAAAGATATAATTTTCGGGCGTAGTGCCACAGAGGAAACGAAATTAGCTACTATATGGATACATTACGGGTAACTTTCTCTACGCCAGATACCCGCTCTAGGCGTTTTATTAATTTATCCAGATGCCGCCGATCGTGCACGTACAACATGATGTTACCTTCAAAGATTCCTTCGTCAGTATCCATCTGAAACGAACGCATATTCACTTTTAATTCAGAGGAAATAATATCGCTAATATCACTGATCAAACCAACCCGGTCGGTTCCGTTTATCCGCAAACCAGCAAGGAAAGCTGACTCTTTTTTCTGAGTCCATTCAGCCTGCACAATACGATAGCCGTAGTTCGACATTAGTTCAGGAGCATTGGGACAGTTCGTACGATGGATTTTTATTCCCTCATTTACCGTTACAAACCCAAATACATTATCACCTGGAATTGGATTACAGCATTTAGCTAGTTTATAGTCGACAATATCCTGATCCTCCCCAATGAGCAACATAGCTTGGGGCTCACCTTTAATTTTAGAAACAGTCTTCTTAAAGGTTTTGGCATCATTAATTTGCCCGTTAGTCTTCGCTTTTTCCCGTTCGGTATCTTCTTTAAACCGCTTTAATGAAGTGCTCGGAATAATCCCTTCTCCTACTTGGTAGTAAAGCTCTAGTGGGGTTTTTACATTGAAATAATCGGTCATCTGCTCAATCACCTGGCTAGTCAGCTCCATCTTCATCTGTCGTAACTTGCGCTGAATGATTTCCTTACCGTCGGTAGCTGCTAATTTCCGTTCTTCTTTCAGAATTTCCCGAATCTTACTTTTGGCCTTAGAGCTTACCGCAAAGCGAAGCCAGCCTTCATTAGGCTTTTGCTTGTTGGAGGTGATAATCTCGATCTGATCTCCGTTCTGCAAAATGTAGTTAATCGGCACCAATTTCTGGTTGACTTTAGCCCCCAGGCAGTGCGCCCCTACTTCCGTATGAATATCAAAAGCAAAGTCTAGAGCAGTAGCGCCACTAGGTAATGTCCGTAACTCTCCTTTGGGTGTAAAGACAAATACCTCCTCGTTGAAAAGATTAGAACGAAAATCATCGACAAATTCAATGGCTGAAGCAGCATTTTCATGCTTAGCTTGATCTAACATGGTGCGAACTTGGGCAATCCATTCTTCTAAACCAGACTGTCGGCTGGCAGTAGGCTTATCTTTGTATTTCCAGTGAGCAGCATATCCTTTCTCGGCAATTTCATCCATCCTACGCGTTCGTATTTGCACCTCCACCCATTGTCCGCTAGGACTCATAACCGTAGTGTGTAGCGATTCATATCCATTGGACTTAGGAGTACTGATCCAATCCCGCAACCGCTCTGGGTTTGGATTATAAAAATCAGTGATCACTGAATAGGCTTTCCAACAAGCCGCTTTTTCCTCTTCAACGGGTACATCCAGAATAATACGAATCGCGAATAAGTCATATACCTCCTGGAACGGAATCTTCTTCTTATTCATCTTATTCCATATGGAATAGATGGATTTAGGACGACCAAAAACTACAAACTGGTCTTTTTCAAAATGCTGTCGCCGAAAGGCAACCTCGATGGGTTCAATGAATTTCTTAATGAACCGACGCCGGGAATCTTTACTACTGCTGATAGCCCGGGCTATATCGCGATAAATCCCTGGTTGAGTATATTTCAGATATAAGTCTTCCAGCTCAGACTTAATAGCATAAAGCCCCAGACGGTGAGCCAGAGGAGCATATAAATAGATTGTTTCTGAAGCAATCTTCAACTGCTTATCTTGAGGCATGCTGTCTAACGTTCGCATATTGTGCAAGCGATCAGCCAGTTTGACCAAAATTACCCGTACATCATCCGAAAGAGTCAGTAACATCTTACGGAAGTTTTCAGCCTGCTGAGAAGTTCCGTAGTCGAAGACTCCCGAGATTTTGGTTAAGCCATCAATAATTCGAGAAATCTTCTTACCAAAATCCTGCTCAATATCCTCAAGTTCAACATGCGTATCTTCTACCACATCATGCAATAAAGCCGCTACAATTGAAGTAGTTCCCAAACCAATTTCCCGAACAGCAATCTCAGCTACTGAAAGCGGATGGTAGATATACGGCTCACCTGATTTCCTCCGCATATCTTTATGAGCCTCCAAAGAAAGGTTGAATGCTCGTTTTATCTGCTTAGCATCGTCGCCATTCAGATAAGGCTTAGCCAAACGTAGCAGACGACGATACCGCCGAAGAATCTCCTTTTTTTCTTCCTCTTCGTTAATAGCCTGCATAATGCTTCTTGTTTGAAGGTTTACTTCAATAGGATGAATATAGCGAACCCGCTCACAAATAGTAACAAAAAATATGATTTATTCATTTCTAGAAAGTGTTATTTTGTGTGGTATTATGATGAACTGATTTAAACTTTTGCTAGGTATTTGCACCAGCTACACAGAGCAAAGAT
>CAKZYA010000074.1 GCA_937883755.1 uncultured Flammeovirgaceae bacterium
TATAAACGATTTGTTTTCCAGTTTTAATCGTTCCTATTTTTGGGGAAGCTTACAGACGAACCAATTCTTAAAAGAATTTATGATGACCTAATAGAAGGGCAAACACCAGTAGATAATTATGTAGGGTTCAACCTCAAGTTTTTATTTCGTGACATAGACAATTTAACACAGTTCTTAAAGGATAATTTAACAAATACGAGCGAAATAAAACGATATCACAAGTATTTTTTCATTCCGATGATTGAAAGAATAAAAAGAGATAAGAATTTCAGTTTAGCTATCAAGGAACTATTGTTATCTAGTAACTCAATGGGTGAGAAAATATCTTATTACAATTTACTGTCACAAATTAATATGGTGGACGAGGATGTAACTTCTTGGAAAAACGGGATAACTAATTTTAAAAATGATTTTGGGTACGACATCGTCTCAAACAAGACTGTTCGACTTAAAGACGTTTTACATGACTATTACTACTAGACAGAATAAAACACCGAACCGCTAACAATGGGCATAAAACATGGGGTGGACAGGTACACAGCTCTGGAATGAGCTACGTTTTTATACCCGCCCGTTAAACTTATATGAATTAAAAATAAGTAGCGTAAAATAACTGTCTTCAGCGTAAGTGGATTAGTGAATAACCCGAAGTCCGAAATTGAAGGTTTGTCCGGCTCCTTCTCCGGGGCTACCCAGCCAGAAGTTGGTGTAAAGTAGTTCACCCTCCAGTAACCCAGGAATAAGTTGGTACTTTGCCCCCAAGCCAGCTTGAGAAAAGAAGGAACTAGCAAACTTAAAACGGTTGGCACTCATTCCATCAGTATCCTGAAAGTAATCCACGATATTCACCAAAGATTCCAAAGAAGTATATAGAGATAGCAGTGCGAAAGGGAAATAGTTGAAAAATACGGTGATGGGAGTCTCCACAAAAGCCCGATTACGGAAAGAATCACGAGGAAACGATGTCCAAATTGATCCCCGAATGAATAACTGGGTGCTAGAGGATAGCGGAATATCATAAAAGATTTCATTAATCCACAAATATCGGTCAAACTCCAAAAATAAGAAGGGGTTGGTAGCAGTAGGCTCCCGGCTTTCAGTATCGCTCGAAACGGGAATCAGGAATGTACTTTGGATTGACAAACGGGAAGCGCCCTCAAACGGAGCAATCTTAATCTTGGGACCTACACCCGTCAGACCAACCCGGTCACGTTGCCCCTGGGTATCATTAAAGGTTGCATACTTTACCCACACATCTAAGCCCAACGAATATTTAGGGTTGATACCGTACATAAATTGATTGATCGCTGTGGCGAATGTTTGCCGCCCATCTACTCGCTGATCATCTTTCCGAAGCTCATCATCAAAGGCTTTGGTTTGAGTATAAACGTTCGTAAAGTGCTTAAACTCCCACTGGCCTCGGTTTAGCAGTATCGAAGGAGTATACTCTTGTAAATTAGTTTGAGCTTGAACTGCTTGGCAAGCGACACTAGTCAATATCCCAATGGCTATAAAATTGATAAGAGTTTTCATATGTTCAGATTAATATGGCCCTGATTGTAAGGCCGAAAGGGTTTTTATTTTAGAAGGTCTAAATCACGGATTAGAATTTTGCGACGGTCGAAATTGATAATATTCTTCTCTTTCAACTCATTTAGAATGGTGGTCACTGTTTGACGAGATGTTCCCGTAAGGCTGGCAATATCCTGATGTTTCAGGTGGTTTGGAATCATAGTTTCAAAACCTACTTTCCGGCCTTTTTCTTTCGCCATATCGCGTAAAAATTCTATCACTCGGGTGCGGGCGTCTTTAGATACCAGTAGTTCAATACGTCGCTCCAGTTTCTGCATTCGTTTGCCCATCATTTTAAAAATACTCAAGCTTAGTTCTTGGTTATCAGCCATCCGGGCTTGCAAGTCATCTAGGGTCATCGGACAAACTACGGTATCATTATCTAGCACTACGGCAAAATCGCGATGATTTTCTTCACCCGTCAGAGCCATTTCGCCGAACACCTCACCAGAAGTAAGAATAGTTTTCACGATTTCTTTTCCATCTTCCGAATACATTCCAATTTTTACTCGCCCCTGCTTGATGATGTATACATATTCCGACGGTTCGCCAATGGAATAGACATTATCTCCCTTTTGATACTCCCGATCTTCAATTTGATTATCTAGCTCTACAATCCGCTGGGGGCAGAAGATATTAACAAAGTTTTCTTCTTCAAAGAACCAATAGTTTGTTTCAGCATTCATAGTGTAAGTGGTCAGCTTTCTGTAAGTAAGCCGAACGTAGTAACGTCGGCTATTACACAAATTACCGATTTTTTTTACGAAGGGTTGCCTGTAATAACGTATGTTAAGGAAATGTAAATGGGCTGTGAGACTTTTGTGAAATTTATGAGAATCAATCTTACCAACCATTATCTGCATTAGCTGCCTATTTGATGATTTTAAGAATCTGTTGATTGACTGTATAGCTATTCCGCGAAATTCTTATGTTTGATAAATCATCTCAACTACACGCATCATGAATCTGCTCATAGTGTTATTTACGGCCTGGCTCTCAGTCTTTTCATTTCAGCCAGATAACCCGCCCGCCCCCTGTAAAAATAGTCAATATATTTTAGCGCAGAGCAAGTTGAAATATGACACTGACCAGCGATGGAACCAGTCAGAATTTAGGTTACATATTCAAGAACCTAGGGTAAATAATCCCCAACGGTACTCACGAGTTGTGCTCAATAATGCTAGTAGCTACTTTGAGATCGAGCGAAATCGGAGTGAAGGCACAATCAAGCGAATTATCGATGAGCGAGGTTCGTTTCGGGCATTGTTTAATGATAATACTGATGTACCCGCTGAAATAATAGAAAAGTACGGGATAAACCAGCAACGCAGCCAAGGCTATCGCAATTTTTACCAAGCCATGTACGGATTGCCTATGTCGGTTACTAAAGAATTTTACGACAAAATGGCTCCAGCCGAACCAATCGTATTTGAAGGCAAAGAAGCCTATCGCATTTCATTAGAGCTAGAACAAGAAATGATTAGCAAACACTGGCAACTAATCATCTCTACCGAAGATTATACCTTGTTAGCCTTGGAGTTTTACCACCCTGAAAACCCGGAAGAAGGTGAAATCATTAAGTTTGAGGATGATCTGCAAATAGATGGTATCACCCTGCCTAGAATGCGACATTGGTACAAGAAGCAGACTGATGAATACCTGGGTTCGGATATTATCGTAAGAGAAATGAATTAATATTCGCAAAAGCTCAACTAGGCAAACTTTATTTGTTGATCCTTATTTTTATAGAGAAACCACATAGAGAAAATTATAACCACACAGCTTACACCAAAGTAGATATATGAAGAGTGGAGGTAATAAGTAGTAAAAATTCCAGTCGTGAAGGTATCAAAAAAGATTTGCATCATTGCCCGAATAGCTACTTCGGATAGTATAAATAGCGTTGGTATTGCCCAGAGATGCCTGATATATGTTATTCTAACTTTGGTGAAGATTATATAACCTAAGTAAAGTAGAGCGATTATTACTCCAATACGAAATATCCAGTCACCTACATTTAGATAATTTTCAACTCTGGTCGCCGAGAATTCCCGCAAAGCAATCACAATTGAGAACGAAAATACGTTTGCCACATTCAAGACTAATTTTATTCCTAACACCAATACGACAGCTACCAAAACTATTTGGAGTAAGCTATTCCAAGGTTTGGCTTTAGCAAACTCTTGTTGAATAGTACTAGAATCGCCGAAGCGCATTTTAGCAATGAAGAATGCTTCTTCGGTACTCAGTCCTGAATCTTGTAGGGATGCTGCCTCACTACAGAAGTGGTCGTAGATTTGATCTTTTTCTTCTTCTGATAGAATCTTAGCTGAGTTAACCTGACTGATATACTGGCTAATCGCCGTATCTAGGTCAAACGAGTTTGCGGGTTCCATAGCGTTATCATTACTTGATTGATATTAGTCCATTCGTTCTTTAGCTCGCTTAAAGTGGTTTTTCCTGATTTATTGAGAGAATAATATTTGCGGTTTCTCCCATCCTCTTGCTTAATGTAGGATGATATCAACCCTTTCTTTTCTAGCTTTAGTAGCACCGGATAAAGCGAACCTTCTTTCCATTGGAGTGATCCACCCGATATTCGTTGAACATCCTTGATTAGCTGGTAGCCATAGTTATCCTTCTCTTTCAGCAAAGAAAGAACAATAGGAATGGTAGAAGCAGCTACTAATTCTTTAGAGATCATATATATTTTGAAGTTCTAGGTATGTTAGATACATAGAACTTCAAAGTATAGCAAGTAAATCTACTTTTTTTGTTTCTTTACATCATAAATCATAACGATGCCAATTACCGCAACCACCACCCAATTTACTTTTCAAGCCGTTCGTAGTAACGCAGATAAAGAAGCTTTCCGACAGCTTCCGTACCAAATCTATCAGAATGATCCGAACTGGGTTCCGCATATTCGGCAGGAGGTAGAAGCGGTTTTTGATCCTAATCAGAACACTTTTTTCACCCACGGACAAGCCGAACGCTGGATTATGCGGAATGCTTCGGACGAGGTAGTCGGACGGGTAGCGGCGTTTATTAACGAGCGCAAAGCGAATACCTTTAACCAGCCAACTGGGGGGCTAGGTTTTTTTGAGTGTATTGATGACAAAGAGGCAGCATTTGCTTTGTTTGACCAGTGCAAAAACTGGTTGAGTGAACGGGGGATGGAAGCGATGGACGGACCGATTAACTTCGGAGAGAATAATAAGTATTGGGGACTAATCACTGAAAACTACGATTTAAAACCCTACTATGGTCAAAATTATAACCCCGAGTACTACGTTCAGCTATTTGAAGCTTATGGTTTTCAGGTATACTTCAACCAGTATATTTTCCATAAACTGTTCGCAACTCCCCTACCCGAAATATTCCAGCGTCGCTCAGATCGGATCAAAGCCCAGCCTCAGTATGCCATCCGTACCTACGAGAAAAATCAGCCACTGAAGTACGCCCGCCACTTTATGGAAATTTATAACGATGCCTGGCAAACTCACGATAATTTTCGGGCTATGACTGAGCAACAGGCACTTAATCTACTAAAACAGATAAAACCGGTAGTGGACGAACTGCTGCTGCACTTTGTATACTACGAAGACAGCCCGATTGCTTTTATGGTCGCTCTACCCAACATCAACCGACTCTACGAAAAAGTGGGTGACAATATGAACCTCTGGGGCAAGCTAAAATTCTTATTCCACCAAAAAACTACAAATGTGCGCGATTGCTACGGAGTGGCCTTCGGTGTAAAGCAAAAGTACCAAATGCGAGGCATTGAAGGTTTGATATTCGACAACCTGCGAGAAGTTTGCTGGAACGAAAAAGAGCAACGCCACAAGTACGATACTTACATCGTCACTTGGGTAGGAGATTTTAATCCTAAAATGGTTCGGGTAATGGAAGCTTTAGGTTGCCAACGTGTCCGCACCATGGCTACCTATCGTAAACTATTTGACGAAAACGCCGAGTTCGAACGTTCGCCGATTATTGGCTAGCTTCAAAACTTTTATGGTAAGATTGGGACTAGCTTTTCAGGATCAATTATTAACCCAACGGTTTGATCTTTAACGATTGATTCACCCTGATGAAAGGCGGTAATTGTTTGCCCCTCTACTTCTACGTAAACTTCCTGATAAAAACCTTGATAAACTACCTGAGTGATTTTAGTTATCAACATACCAAGTTGATCTTCATCTTCTGACCACTTTAGAATGATTTTGACACTCTCAGCTCGTATTCCCCAATAATCGGAAGTACGGTTCAGTTCCGGAATGAAATGTTTCTGCCAAAAGTCTACCGGAAGAATATTGATCGAGCCAAATAGTTGAGCTACGTAAGCTGAAGTGGGTTGATCGTAAATTACTTCTGGCGTACCTATCTGAATAATCTTCCCGTCTTTAATTACCACGATGGTATCCGCGAGGCTTAGGGCATCTTTAGGATCATGAGTAACCATAACTACCGTAGAATCAGACTCCTCAAGAAAATCAGCTAGTTCAACCCTTAACTGTTGTTTCAGAGAAGTATCTACTTGACCAAAAGGTTCGTCCATCAACAACAAGCGTGGTTCTTCGGCCAAAGCCCGGGCTAGGGCGAGTCGTTGCTTCTCACCCCCTGAAAGAGTTTTAGGCAGATGATCTTCTAGTCCACCAAGTCGGCAGCGACTTATTAATTCCTGAACCCGCTCGGTACGGTAGGCTGGCTCGTATCTTCTCAACACATGATCGATATTATCGTGCACGTTCATATTTGGCGACAAACCAAAATCCTGAAAAACCATCCGAATATCCGGATGCCCCGGAACCAGGCGACGAGAAGGCGGCGGTAAAGGCCTGCCATCGAAAAGAACTCTTCCCTCGCTAGGCTCTAACAGCCCAGCCATTGTTTTAAGTAGCGTAGTTTTGCCCGAACCACTCTCTCCTACAATCACGACGATTTCCCCTTCGGGAATTGATAAGCCAATATGCCGTACCGCCGCCGAAGCGGTATCTTGATACTGAACCGATAATTCTTCGGTAGCGAGTAGTATACTCATTAAGCAATGTTTTGTACCTACTCGTAAGCAAAAAATGAAGAAGAATGTTAGCGATTAGCTGGGATTATGATGTAATATCAGCGAATAGATATGTGAGGCTGAAGTCGTTCGTTAGCGTAACGCACCAACCGAATCTGATCATCTACATAGCCACTGCGAAGACCATGTTCTTTCATATGATCTTTAACGGCGATGTTTTGGTTTAATAGCCAAGGAAGCACTTCTCGCTTGAACTGACGAGCCCGGATAATCTCGCCATTTAACTGTACGTAATAATCGTAGCATACTACATCAGGGCTCGTTCTCCCACTTCTTTTTACCGCAAACCGACGCGAATCGGTAGCATCAAAGTAGGTCACTCCATTATGTTTCCGTAGGTAAGAGATATTTCCGGATAAGACCACCTCAAAAAATCCCGGACGAGTAATATAGTCGCTTTCCCGGTAGGTATACTTATGGAAATAGCGTACCCGATCTTGCTTTTCATCGTAGTAACGAAACGAAGTGATCTGATTTGTTGAAAAAGTTTGTAAGCTGGCATCAGCATTCTCGCGGTACATCACAATATCATAAGCGTAATTGTACCGAATTTCGCCTTGTAGTATTTGTTCATCAGCCGTAACAATCACTCCGGATGACCAGGCTGTTTGGGGAGCGGCGCACGTAAGACCGATAGCCCCAACCGCCACAATCGCGGTTAGCAATAATTTTTTCATATCAATGTACCTACTGGGCTGCTTATTCTGCAGCTATTAAAAAATAAAGCAAAAATGCCTACATGAGTCTACCTGCCTTTTTTAACGTGCTGTTTACTATTTTGTTAACTAACTGCTTATAAAGTAGCTTATTTTTACTAACTATTTATTTTATTAGGATTTATTGTACAAATAATGTAATAGATAAACAGATTCCTTAGGAGTATTTAATAATAAGATTAAAGTTGAGACTTTGACTTCTCAACTAGTCGCTTAGCTCTTTAGCTATCTCACTATTTCAAAAAGTTTTTAGGCATTTATTCTACTAAATAGAACAAATATGGAAAACGTTTTTATATTTGTTCTACTAAATAGAACAAAGTAATGAGCAAGCAACATCTAGGCGAATTAGAAGAATTAGTATTGCTACTGATAATTATGTTAGAACCGGAAGATGCCTACGGTTTAGAAATCCGGCGAGCTCTCAAAGAACACGCCTCCCGAACCATAACCATTGGCGCAGTACATGGCACAGTAAATCGGCTGGAAAAAAAAGGATTAGTCAAGTCTCACTTAGGTGGAGCTACCGACGAACGAGGGGGAAGAAGAAAGCGATTATTTACTATAACTGCTCATGGCAAAAGTGTACTAAGGCAAAGCCGAGACGTAAAAGTAAACCTGTGGCAGCAAATTCCTGAACTAGCACTAAGCAACTTACGAATAACATGAAACCAGAAAGCAACGAGCCACCAAAGCAGGTAGAGCTATTTCTCAGTTGGCTCTGTAAGCCTGATGTACTAGAAGAAATTCTGGGTGACCTTGAAGAATACTACCTGGAACTCACGGAAAAGCCGCGCTGGCAACGATCTATCCTTTATTGGTTCCAGGTTATGCATTTTCTTCGCCCCTTTGCTCTCAAGAAAATTAGTACCTACCGCCCTTTTAATCACCCTCCCATGTTCAGAAACTATTACAAGACCTCATCCCGTAACTTAGTAAGAAACCCATTAAGCTTGTTCATTAATATTTTTGGCTTATCTATGGCTATCGGGGTCTGCATATTAGCCTACGGGTTTAGTCAATGGGTAAATAACGTTGACGAGTTTCACAAGAACAAACATTCGGTATACCTGACTACATTTTTCGCCGATAGAGACGGTACATTACAGCAAAATGGGCTAACCCCTCGCCCACTGGGCGAAATGCTACGGGCAGATTTTACTTCTATTGAGCGGGTCTGCCGTCTAGAAGACCGAAATGTAGTAGTGAAATACGAAGATCGGGTGTTTCATGAGCAGGTACGATTTTCCGATCCAGAGTTTCTAGATATGTTCACCTTTCCCTTGAAATGGGGTACGAAGCATTCTTTATCTGACCTGAATAGCATCATTCTAAGTGAAGAGATGGCCATTAAGTACTTTGGAACTGAGAATCCGATAGGCCAAGATGTACGAATAATCTTCGGAGAAAATAGAAGCAAAGTATTTACTGTGGCGGGGGTAGCCGAGCCTTTTCCTGATGCCCATGCCATTGATTTTGACTTCCTTGTTCACTTTGATAATCTGATTGAGGCGGAGCCAAGCTATAATTTCAACGATTGGGGAAAGTTTGTGAACGCCACTTTAATTCAAGTAAACAACCCAGAGAACATAAATACAATTGAACGAGGAATGGGAAGGTACAAACGGCTACAAAATGAAGCCGAACAAGACTGGGCTATTGCTACCTTTGCTTTTGAACCATTGGCGACTCTTTACCAACACTCTGGAGATATACGTAACACTATCTCCAGCCCTTACTATAGCAACAACTACCAAGCTCAAATTATCCTTTCTATTCTCGCTCTGATTTTACTGGCTTTAGCTTGTTTCAATTACATTAATATCGCTATTGTTTCAGCTGCTAAACGACTGAAAGAAATTGGACTGAGAAAAGTTATCGGAGCCAGTCGACAAATGGTTATTACCCAATTTTTGACTGAAAATGTTTTCGTTACACTTTTTGCACTACTGCTGGGGCTATTTCTAGCAGTTACAGTTATTATTCCCTGGTTTGAGCAAATAAATAGCTTCAGTATGGAGTTTAAGCTAATGGATCATGTATTGTGGGGGTTTCTGGTAGTCGTTTTGCTTTTCACTGGGGTAGCTTCAGGCTTATATCCCGCTCTCTATATCGCCAGGTTTAATGTGGTCAATATATTTAAAGGGTCTGTACGTTTCGGTCGTAAAAACCCCATCACTAAAGTACTACTGGGCTTCCAGTTGGTGCTAGCTTGTTTACTCATAGTGTGCGCTATTATGTTTACACAAAACAGCACCTACATTGCCAATCGTAGCTGGGGCTATCATCCCGAGGGCGCACTGTATACCAGTGTACACGATTATTCAGCCTTCGAGCAATTAAAAAATGTGATGATTCAAAATACTAATATCTTATCTGTCTCTGGCTCTACTCATCACCTTGGACGAGATCACACCACCACGGTTGTGCGTAATGCTAATCGTCAATATGAAGTAGATCAATTATCCGTTGATACCCATTATTTTGAAACGATGGGCTTAGAGGTCACATCAGGACGAGTATTTAATAATCACTCTGAGAGCGACCGGCTAACCGTTATTATTAATAAGTTATTCGCCAAAAACTTAAATCTTGAGAACCCAATAGGTGAGCTTATTGACATCGACAATACAAAATATGAGATTATTGGGGTAGTTGACGACTTTCACCCCTATAGTTTTTATCATGCTATACAACCTACTCTATTTAAAATAGCTCCCGAACAAGATTACCGCTTCTTATCAATGAAGGTACAAGTTGGTTCAGAAAATGAGACTTATGCCACTCTGCGTAATACATGGGCTCAGCTTTTTCCAGAGATTCCTTTCCAGGGAGGTTACCAGGAAGATGTGTGGGGAAACTACTTTGAAGAAGTGGCCACCCACGGTAAATTTTGGCGCATAATAGCATTAGTCACTATACTCTTAGCTGGACTAGGATTGTTCGGGTTGGTAACTCTCAATGTATCCGGGCGAGTTCGGGAGTTTAGTGTCAGAAAAGTGCTAGGTGCTAACCTGAAACATATCTCAGCGGTTATTATACAGCAATACATACTCTTATTTGCCATTGCCTTAATCATTGGTGCTCCTTTGAGCTACTTTATAGTAGCGTTCTTTTTCGATTCTGTATATACTTACCATATTCCTATGAATATACTGAGTGTCGCCTTATCAGTTCTAATCTTGATAATAGTATTACTGGCAGTGGTTTTCACTCAGATTGGTAAGATATCTAAATCTGATCTTGTCAGCGGGTTGAGAGTAGAATAGCGATAGTCACATCTAATAGCATTCTTTCACAAACCACAAAGCGTATTGTTCAACTAACCTGCGAACGCTAAGTGGTAGAAGCTTACTTCTCTGCTCACTTATTCCAAAGTCTATTTTAGAATAAATTTTACTGACAAAAGTAAATTTAATTCTAGAAGTTACTATATTACAGGCAAAATGAAATTTAATCATTATGAAAGGAACTCATCTGGGCGAGTTCGAAGAGCTCATTTTATTAACTGTGGGTGTACTGTACGACGAAGCCTACGCAGTGGCCATTGCCAAAGAAATTGAGGAGCAGTCAGGTCGCTCAATTAACGTAAGTGCGGTACATAAATCATTGTATCGCCTTGAAGAGAAAGGAATGCTAGATTCTCGACTCAGCGACCCCGAATCTAAAAGAGGTGGAAAGAGAAAGCGCCTATTTTCTATTACCGCTTACGGAAAGCGAGCATTGGATGAATCTATGGAACTCAGAATGCGCCTCAGAAATCGTATACCTAATATCGCCTTTAAATGGCAAATGAGCTAATATGGATCAGAAGATTAATGTACCTAAACTACCTCACATCTTTTTCCGGTGGTACTGCCGACCGGAACGCTATGAGGAACTTCACGGTGACCTAGAAGAACTCTACTACGAGCGAATAAAAGAGCAGGGTAGTACTCAAGCTCGAATGCATTACCTATTTGATGTAATCCGTTGCTGTCAGCCTTATGCCTGGAAGAAACTGAGCCTCCAACCCAACTTCAGCACTAATATGTTTAGAAATTACTACAAAACTTCCTCCCGTAGCTTAATGCGAAATCCGCTAAGCTCGTTCATCAATATTTTTGGCTTATCCATGGCTATTGGGGTTTGCCTGGTAGTGTACGCGTTCTTAAAGTACGACTACAGCATAGACCGTTTTCACGAATTCAAAGATGAAGTATACCTAATTACCTTTTCTGCCGACCGAAGCGGGACGGAAGAACAATATGGTCTTACCCCTCGTCCGTTAGGCGATATGCTACGAGAAGATTTTACCCACATTAAAAAAGTATGCCGGGTTGAAGACAAGAACGCAGTGCTAAAAAATGGCGATAAAGTGTTCCACGAAAGTGTACGCTTTTCTGATCCGGAATTTTTAGATATGCTCACCTTTCCTCTAAAATGGGGAGTAAAGCAGTCGCTAGCTGAACCAAATAACATTATTCTGAGCGATGAAATGGCCACGAAGTATTTCGGAGATGAGAACCCGCTTGGCCAGGATATACAAATGATTTTTGGGGAAGACCGAAGTAAGACATTCAAAGTAAGCGGAGTGGCTGAACCTTTCCCAGAAGCTCATATCATTGATTTTAGCTTCCTAGTCAATTTCGAGAACCTGCGAACTAACTTTCCTAATTATAATTCCCAAGACTGGGGAGAATTTGTAAATGCCACTCTGATTCAAGTAAGTGCCCCCTCGGATTTAGCTCTTATTACCGAAGGGATGACGAAGTACCAAACTTTACACAACAAAGCTCAAAATGATTGGGAAATTACTTCTTTCGGATTTGAGCAGTTGGCTAGTTTACACTTGAATTCGGGTAATATTAAAAACGATATATCTTACGATGCTTCTTCGGAAGGTCGTATTTCGCTGCCTATTCTTGCGCTGTTTATGCTTGCCTTGGCTTGTTTCAACTATATTAACATTGCTATTGTATCAGCCGCTAAGCGTTTGAAGGAGATTGGGGTTAGAAAAGTAATCGGGGCTAACCGGGGCAAAGTAATCACCCAATTTCTAGCCGAAAATATACTGGTGACTGCCTTTGCGCTCATCGTAGGATTAGTTTTGGCACTCACTATCTTTCTACCTTGGTTTATTCAGGTAGCACAACGCAACATGGAGCTGAATCTTATTGATGGAAATCTTTGGATTTTTCTAGTGGCACTCTTATTTCTAACTGGCATCGCGTCAGGTATCTACCCTGCTCTTTATATCTCAAAATTCAATACGGTCAAAATATTTAAAGGGTCGGTTCAGTTTGGTAAAAAGAATCCACTCACCAAGGTGCTACTAGGATTTCAGCTTATTTTAGCTTGTATTACCATTACTAATGCTGTTGTCTTTACCCAAAATACTACCTACCTGAATAACCGTAGTTGGGGGTACAATCAGCAGGGAACACTCTATGCCGACGTGATAGATGCCGTAGGCTTTGATCGCCTCAATGCATTAATGATCCAACATCCCGATGTTATGTCCACCGCTGGATCAACGCATCATCTAGGAAAAGAAACAGCCCCATCTCTGGTGTATCAAGCCAACCGTCCGTATGAAGTAGCCCAACTATCAGTCAGTGCCGACTATTTCAAAACGATGGAGCTACAACTTACTGAAGGGCGATTTTTTAAAGACCGTTCGGAAAACGACAAGCAAGCAATAGTAGTGAATGAGCTTCTGGTGAAGAATATGGTTTTAGAACAGCCCATAGGCGAGTTGCTCGAGATTGATGGTGCCAAGTACGAGGTAATCGGAGTAGTGAAAGATTTTCATGAAAAGAATTTTTACTACGAAATGCAGCCAACTATTTTCCGCTTAGCTGATCAGTCGGATTATCGCTATTTGTCAATGAAAGTTAGGCCAGGTACCGAACAAGAAGCCTACCAGGCACTGCAATCTGAGTGGGCGGCTCTATTTCCCGAAACTCCCTTCCAAGGAGGCTACCAAGAAGATGTGTGGACGGGATTTTTTGAAGAAGTAGATACTCAAGAACGGTTTACAAAAACGGTTGCCTTTATGGCAGTACTGTTAGCCAGCCTAGGATTATACGGACTAGTAACACTCAATGTATCCGGACGAATAAAAGAATTTAGCATCAGGAAGGTACTAGGCGCCGGATTGAAGAATATTGCTATCAATATTACTCAGCAATACATCGTCCTATGCCTACTTGCCCTCGTACTTGGATTACCCATCAGTTACGTACTTGCTAAAGCCATGATGGACATGATGTATCCTATTTCTGTACCGATTGGATACTTAGAGATTATGCTTCCCGCCATAATACTAGTAGTGGTCTTATTGGCAGTAGTGTTCACCCAAGTGGGCAAGGTATCTAAATCTAATCTAGTAGATGGACTACGTACAGAATAAGCCACATGAACTGCGGAAGTCAAATATTCGCAACAAGAAAAAAAAGCGGGATGAAGAATTCATCCCGCCTCAAAAATCACTCATCAACCTAAATGTTTCAAACTAGTACTCACGAATATCAATACGTTTCACATCTTCAGTCTCACCCTCGTTGAAGGGAAGAATTACCCGTAGATGACCATTCTCAAAGATGGCATCAATCTGCTCCCGGTCAACGTAGGGCGGTACATCAAATACCCGGTTGAACATAGGAACCGTATGTCGGGCAGCACGATCTAGTTCTTCATTTATTGCGCTAAAACCATTTAGTATCGTATACACAATCAATTGATTTCCTCGCAGGTAAATGTTAAATGATTCGCTGTCTACCGTAGGGGCATTTACCTCAATAATTACCCGATCCACCTCTTTTTTTACGCTTACCTGGGTAGCGGTAGTTCCACCACCAATCGTATTCATCGTATCTATTTGCAGGATAAAATCCTTAAGTATATTCTCCATAATAAACCTCCTCTGTTTTACTCAGTAATAACTTCGCAAACCGTATACCAAATCTATCTACCAGCCTATAGAAGCAGACAGAACGTCGGATATACTACTATTCTAACGACAAAATGACATATTTAGGTTATATATATCCTAAATTTTGTCATAAATTTTACACTAAAACGATGAATTAACGGAAAATCAGCGTCGTAATTGGTTGGAAATCAGTACGAAAGTGCTTAAGACAAGCAGTAGAAATAAATCGAGACGAAGTGGTCCAACCGAAGAGGGAATTAACCCTAGCAAAGACGACAGGAACGTAAGCAGAGCTAGTGCCGTAGCAAAGATAATTTCGTTTCCTAGCTTTTTACGAATAAGCACCGCCGATAGAATCATGGGGGCTAACAATGAAGTACCCGCAAAACTCACTCGCGCTAAGAGTGCCAATTGATCACTAGCCTGGATAGAGAAAATCAAAGCAACTGCGGCGAAGCCAACGATGGCTACTTTGGTCTTGGTGAGTTTAGATTTCTCACTTCCGGAGAGTAAGGATCGTAGTTCGGTGCCCATGGCAAAGATTTGGGAGTCAGTAGTAGATAGTCCCGCGGCTAACAATCCAACTACGGCTAAGGCAGCGATAATTCCTGGTTGTTCGTAAAGTAGTACCTGCGAGAGAAAGTCAGGCGTACTAGCATCGGGATAACGAACCGCTCCGTACAACCCAATAAAAATGGTAGGAATAATTACCAGAATAGCAAAAATCCCGACCGCTACGGCCATTAGATGGGTGGTTCGCAGATTCCGCAAAATCACTAGACGAATAGCCAATTGAGGTTGCGTAATCGGAATACAGAGAATTACCAAAAAAGAGGCAATGAGAAACTGAGGTGTGAACAATCCATTTGGTCCAGGCGTAGATAGTAATTCAGGATTACTAGCTTGCACTTCGGCAAATAGAGCTTTTAGATTATCAAAATGCTCCACGCAGCTAATGCCAATAATCCAGCTAACGATTAATAAGGTTAGTCCTTGTACCGCATCGGCGTGCATAATGGCCTTCAAACCGCCAATCTCACTGTAAAGCAGCATCACTCCCACAATTATTACCGACCAACCCCAAGGCGGCAAGGCTTCGGGAAAAACAGCCGTTAGGAAAATAGCAATACCCCGAATTTGAATAGCCACGTAGGGAACTAGAAAAACAAACATTCCCCCGAAGCTGACGTATCCGGCTAACTTGTTTCCGTAGCAGTCCTGCAATAGCCCTGAGACTCCCTGGAATCCTTTTTGTTTTACCTTCTTCCGTAGATGGTAGCCGAACCAAAGAATCAGAAAAATCATGCCCCCATCCGAAATTGCTAGGAAAATCCAGGCCCCGATACCATGATTACGGAAAAAGTCGGGCATACCCAAGATGGTGAAAGTACTAAACAGCGTAGCCGCAAAGGTGAGAAAGCCCAGAATCACTCCGATGTTAGAGCCTGCCATCAGATAGTCTTCGGCTGATTTGTTGCTACGGTAAGAGCGGGTTGCCACAAACGCGAGCATCCCTAGATAAAGAGAGCCAATAATAAAAACCCAGGTTGTCATAGTAGTAGTTAGCTTAGTCGGCGTCTTCGTCGTTACGTCCGGGATGTACCCGCGTACCGATATAGGTAATTACGACAAATAAAATCATAATTAGAAAGGTAACCCACAGTGTATAAGGGAGGCCGAAAAGCATCGGCTCATAAACCCCAGCTGGAATTACCAATGGAGTAAATGTTATTACTGAGAGCAGGACGACCGCAGCTACGCAGAGGTACCAGTAGGTTTTTTTAGGAGTGGATGACATGAATAAATATAGTGTTAGGGTGTGTAGTATTCAGGTGTTCAGGTGTTCAGGTGTTCAGGTGTTCAGGTGTTCAGGTGTTCAGGTGTTCAAATTATTCATGAATACCTGAACACATAAATACACGAACACACTATTATATCAATGTAAATAATCGTCCCCAGCGAATTCGGTTGAAGAAGTCGGCAGTTTTATCGTAAGAGAACCAAACCACTACAGGCTTACCTACGATATGGTCTTCAGGCACAAAACCCCAAAATCGGGAGTCTAGTGAATTATGCCGATTGTCACCTACCATAAAATAGTACCCTTGCTGGAATTCGTATTCTTCAACTTGTTGACCATCAATTAATAATTTTCCATCAATAAGTTCAGCATTTACATTTTCATAGTGAACAATAGCTGAGCCGTACAGTGCTAGATTTTCCTCAGTTAATGGAATACGGTCACCTTGTTTGGGTAAATAGATTGAGCCGTAGTAGTCAATCGTCCAATCTTTCTCTTTCTGTTGTGGATACAATTGCTCCCTCATTTCACCGGGCTGATAGATAATTTCTTCTACCTTCTGCACAAATGGTAACTCACTCAACTGTTTGGCAGCGTCGGCCTCAGCATTAATCTGATAACCACCCGAGCCAGTGTAGTACTCATCAATACCTAATCGGCGGAATACTCGCGGATGAATAGTTTGCTTAGATTGTACCCAATAGCTGGTTTGTCCGTGCTCCGGCTTTGGCAGTATTTCTTCATTGGCAATGATTTCTCCATCTCGTATTTCTAAGTTATCACCAGGTAAACCCACACAGCGTTTTACGTAAAAGGTCTTCATATCTACCGGACGATCCCACTCGGGCGGGTAATGAAATACTACTTCTTCATTTCGCTCTACTTCCCTAAAACCTGGTAGTCGATAATAAGGGAGCTGAACCCAATCCAGGTATTCGGGAACCTCTGTACCAGGTAAATTCTGGTGAATGAGTGGAAGTTGTAACAATGTTCGTGGAGTAGTAGCTCCGTAGTGCAATTTACTCACAAACAGATGGTCACCTACTAGCAGCGAGTTTTCCATAGAAGATGTGGGAATCGCGAAGGCTTCCATAAACAGGCTACGAATGAGTGAGGCTGCGACAACGGCAAACACGATAGAATGCAGCCACTCTTTCCAGACAGGTTTCTTAGCAGTTGCTTTAGGCTTGCTTGTAAAAAGTTTCATAATACTATGGATATTTGTTTGACTTAACTTCTTACTCAACGTAACTAAAGACGAGGAATTGTCAATCCGCCATCTACCATGATGGTTTGCCCGGTAGAGTATGGAAAGTAACCTTGAGCGAGTGCCACAACGGCTTTGGCCACATCGTCGGGGTAGCCCCAACGGGGTTGTACACATAGTCCTTCTTCAATTAGTTTATCGTATTTATCCGTTACACCCGAGGTCATATCGGTCTTGGTAACACCGGGGCGCACATCGTAGACCGGAATACCGTATTCTCCCAGACGAGTGGCAAACAGCAAGGTCATCATGCTCATACCGGCTTTAGAAATACAGTACTCACCCCGATTCACGGAAGCCACGGTAGCTGAAATAGACGAAATATTAATGATGTAGGCTGAGAAGTTTTCGTCAGCTTGTCGCTGATCAATCATCCAGTTAGCCGCTTGCTGAGTCAGAAAGTAAGGCCCTTGCAAGTTAGTCTTCATCACATACTCATAGCTTTCCTCTGAAGTATCCAGTAAATCTTTTCGTTCTTTCGGAGCCACACCAGCATTATTAACCAGCACATTTAACCGACCGTAGTGATCTCGAATCTGCTGAAGCATTCGCTGCCGAGCTTCCGTGTCAGCAATATTTCCTTGACAGTAGATCGCATCACCGCCGTGCTGTTTAAGTTGATCGAGCACATCGGTTACGGCCTCTTCAGGGCGCATCCCGTTGATAGCTACGTCAAAACCTCCTTTGGCTAAAGCCTCAGCAATGCCAAACCCAATGCCCCGGCTACCTCCGGTAATAAAAGCTACGTTATTCATAGAAAATACGAGATATGAAATGTCAAATATGAAAAGAGCGGCAAGTCTTGATCATCTGGTAAAATCATGTTCATCCTGATTTATTTTACTTCTACCACCATTTCTATTTCTACGGCGATATTGCCGGGTAATGAGCCCATTCCAACGGCAGCACGAGCGTGTTTCCCTGATTCTCCGAATAATTCTACCATAAAATCGGAAAAGCCGTTCATCACCTGCGAATGATCAGTAAAATCTGGAGTGCTGTTTACCATGCCATGTACCTTCACAACGCGGGAAATTTGGTCTAGATCGCCAATTTCTTCCTTGAGGGTGGAAAGCAAAGCGATAGCCGTGTAACGGGCTGCTTCTTTTCCTTCTGCTACCGATAGATCTTTACCCAGCTTTCCGGTTACATTTTTACCATCGGGCTTCATGGGACCGTGCCCGGCTAGAAATATGAGATTACCGGAGCGTACCGCTCGCACATAGTTGGCGGTAGGAGGGGGCATCTCATAAAGAGTTACACCCATCTCCTCCAGCTTCTGTTCAATATCACCGGGTGGATTAGCAAATGTTGCGTCACTGACCAATATGGTCAATGCCACTGTAAGTAGTATGGTTAAGGTTTTCATAAAAGTGTAGGTCAGTTTGTGGTGGTGAAGTTATCGCTTTCTGAAGAAGTAAGTGCGTGTTTGAATCTACTTCTCATCATTTTTTTGAGCTACCATTATCCTAGTTCTAAGCTCCTAGCCTTCCAGATCAGGAATATCTACCCAGCAACGTTTCTCCCAGCTTTCCAGACCTTTTTCGGCCAATTGGACTCCCTTGGCTCCTTCCAGCAACGTGTAAGGGAATGGCTCATCCTTCACTACGTGGCGCAGGAACATTTCCCACTGAACTTTAAAAGCATTGTCGTGAAACTCCTGCTCGGGTATTTTAGCCCAACCGTCGTAGAAGTCAATGGGTTGTACAATATCTGGGTTCCAGACGGGCTTAGGAGTATTACCGTAGTGCTGAATTCGGCATTCGCGCAGACCAGCTACCGCAGAGCCTTTGGTTCCGTCAATTTGTAATGTCAGCAAATCATCACGGCGAACCCGCACTGTCCAAGATGAATTGAAATGGGCAATTACCCCACCTTCCAGCTCAAAAGTAGCGTAGGCCGCATCATCAGCCGTAGCTTGATAGGTATTTCCTTGTTCATCTACCCGCTCGGGAATATGGGTCGCTCCGAGGCAAGAAACTGCTTTTACCTTTCCGAATATTTGATCTAACACGTAGCGCCAGTGGCAGAGCATATCAACGATGATTCCGCCGTCTTCTTCTTTCTTATAGTTCCAAGAAGGTCGTTGAGCCGGAATCGTATCACCCTCAAATACCCAGTAACCAAACTCACCTCGTACCGACAGAATCTTACCAAAAAAACCGTTTTCAATCAGTCGTTTTACTTTTACTAGGCCGGGTAGCCAAAGTTTATCTTGCACTACCCCGTTTTTTACACCGTGCTGCTGGCATACGCGGTAAATATCCAACGCAGTTTCGGTATCGGTAGCGGTGGGCTTTTCACAATAAACATGCTTTCCAGCAGCAGCAGCTTTTCGTACGGCTTCCGCCCGTCGCCCAGTGGTCTGGGCATCAAAATAAATAGAATATTGATCGTCTTGTAAAACTTCGTCTACATTGGTAGTGTATTTTTCAACACCGGACCGTTCGCAGAGTTTCTGAAGCTTCACAGCATTTCGCCCTACCAAAATAGGGTCAGGCATAATTACTTCGGTAGGACTAATTTTTACCCCGCCCTGTTTGATAATCTCCACGATGGATCGCATTAGGTGCTGGTTGGTTCCCATCCGTCCGGTTACTCCATTCATAATGACGCCTACGCGATGGGTGGTTAGGTCAGTGCTCATAGCTTTTGCTAATAGATTAGAATAAAAATAAAGTAGGCTTTCAAGTTAATGTTCTTAATCTTCTCTGCCAAAAATTAATGCAACCGATAACAAAAACTAGTTCTTTTGATGGGGAGTGTATTTGGAATCTATGGTACCAAACAGAAAGTGACCGTCCAAATGAACGGCCACTTAGTTGTACGCTGATAACCACCTTTTGCGTATTGTATACTAAATTTCTTTTATTGCCAGAGCGTGTGGTCTACTAGCGTTTGTACACTTGAGGGGAACCTATTTACGATTCCTATGCCTTAGCTTAAAGGTAATAGGAAGTACCATCCGAACCTTTACCGGAACTCCTCGCTGGTTTCCAGGAATCCACTCAATAGGTGACTCTTTTACTACGCGTAATGCTTCTTCATCGCAACCGGCACCAATACCTTTGATCACTTCAATTTCTTGGATTGAGCCATCGGTAAAAACTATAAATTGTACGAACACTTTACCTTCTACACTCATTGCTTGTGCCCGATTAGGGTACTCCAAATTTTCCTGAACGTATTTATAGAAGGCAGTCATACCACCTACTGGCTCAGGAAACTTTTCTACTACTACAAATATTTCGTCGGTTTTCTCTTCTTCAGGTTCTTCTATTACAGGAGAATATTCCCGTTCTTCAATAACAGTAGACTCATGTATTTCTATATCCAATGAGATTTCTAGTTCATCAATGTCAATTTCGTCAGCAACAGCAATAATCTCGGGCTGAATCACCTTGGGCGGTGGTGGTGGTGGCTGATTAGTGGGGGGTATTTCCATAACTTCTTCGTACTGATCGGTCATATTTGATGCTAGTTCAACCAGTGAAGCGTCTTCGTAAGTCTTCCATTCAAAAGCGACAGTAACTAATAGCATACTAGTAACTAAACCGATGCTGAGAAACATGGGTCTCAGGTGGTTGTAATCAAGAGCTGGATTTTTTTTAGGTAACATGGCTTTGGTGGTTAAAGGGTGGTAAATCAGATAAACTTTGTAGTATTAAGTTCCCCCTTTTATTCCCTAATAACCATGAGCGCACTCAGCCCTGGATATGATTTATATCAGTTTTCGTAATCAAACGACTCTATTACCTCACTTAGAAAGTAATTCTTATCAAAATTACCCCTAGCAGTAATGCCTAACCGCACAATTACCAGCTTGCGTTTGGGTAGAATAAATATGCTCTGCTCATCAAAACCTTGGGCAAAGAACAGCTCGGTAGGCACATTAGGAAACTCTCGCTGATCAAAACGATTACGTTCCCCGGCATTGAGCCAGAACTGAGCACCGTATTTCCGAAACGGTGCATCATCTACTGGACGGGTCGTATACTTCACCCAGTTTTCGGGTAAGATTCGCTGATCTTGCCAAATACCGTCGTGGTAGTACAGTAAGCCAAACTTTGCCCAATCGCGAGCGGTAGCTAGCATATACGATGAGCCAACGAACGTACCGGATAAATCGGCTTCAATAACTGCGCTCTGCATTCCGAGTGGTTGAAACAATTGCTGGTAGGGCAGCACATAGTAATTGTCATCCCCCCAATACTGCCGCAGCAAAAACGAGAGAATGTTCGTAGTACCACTGGAATAGTACCACTCTTCACCCGGTTCTTCTTTTAAGGGTTGATGAATTGCCACATCAGCCATATCTTCTGACAGATAAAGCATACGAGTGACATCACTTACTCCGAAGTAGGTCTCATCCCACTCCAGTCCACTACTCATTCGCAGTAAATGGTTCCAGGTAATATTTTTTCTTGGGTCACCCTCTTCCTGCCAAGCGGGAATAGGGGCAGGTTGATAAATATCCAGTTGAGATTGATGGACGGTAATCCCTACCAATGCATTCACGATACTTTTAGTCATAGACCAGCCGGGCATTGGTGTTTCTGCCGAGAAACCCGAAGCGTAACGTTCAGCTACTAGCGTATCGTTATAGATAACTACTATTGCTTTAGTATTCTTCAGATGCTCAGCATCCGGTTCAGAAAACGCCCAATCAATAGCCTTCTTGAGTTGAGTGTAGTTTACCCCTGCCAAGCTTTGTTGGTTCTGCGGAATTTGGTACTGATTGGTGACTGAGTTGGTCAATTGAGCTAGTTGAGGAATTGAAGGTGCTTCTTCCTGATCTACCAGCAGTACACAACCCGCCCCCTGACGATAAACCGCTCGTTGACTGACCATTCCGAATATGGAAGCCGTTGCCGAAGAATCAACATCATTTACTTCGTAATCAGCCAGGTGATAGGGAAAGCGGACGAGTTCGTTAGCAAGCACCGAACTATCCGACCGATGAGCTACAAAATGGCAGGAACAAAGATGCTTGGCGCCAAACCCAGTGAGAATAGGTAGTGCTCGGAAAATGTAATAAAGTGAGTACCCAACCCCCACTACCACAATAAGCAAGAAGATGTTTCGGAGAAGTCGCCTACGCGACCGTAATTGCACCAATACTGTTGAATTTTTGTTCTTCACCCAGCTAACACAGCAAGATAAATTTTCGTCGTACCATAAAAAAATATTTCAGTATGTATATTCCTTTTGATGAACTACCTGCTACTGCCCGCGCCTGGGTCTACCAAACCAATCGCCCGTTAACTGAGACAGAAGAAAGCTATGCTTTAGAACTAGGTCAGCAGTTTACTAATCAGTGGGCCGCACACGGCAACGCACTTCGGGCTTCGGTGAAGGTATTTCATCGCCACTTTTTAGTGGTAGCAGTAGATGAACAGTTCAACGCGGCCAGCGGCTGCTCTATTGACAGTTCAGTAGCTTTCGTTCGGGAGTTGGAGCAAAAATTCACTAGTGCAGGTTCACCCATTAGCTTTTTTGATCGTACTCAGATTGCCTTCTGGCAAAATGATGACATACAGCTACTGCCTATGAACCAAGCCAAGAAGAGAGTAAAAGAAGGAAACATTTCGCCAGATACCATCACCTTCAACAATTCGGTGACAACCCTCGGGGCTTTTGAAAACCAGTGGAAGATTCCGGTGAAAGATTCCTGGCTAACTCGCTATCTACCTCAATCAGCTAGTGTGTAAAGTGCCCTTTGGTAAATATGATGAAATCTAAAGGTAATCTTGAAAACGTTTTAGTTGGTTTAAGTTTTTCACTTTTTTTCCTAGTTGTTGGAATAAAAATGATTGTAGAGGATAAGGTAGCCTTTGGGTATAACAGAGCACTTCAACCTTCTGGTTATGGGGGGCACTTTCTTATACTAATTGGTATCATAGGTCTTGTAGCGACTTATTTTAATCTTTCACCTTTCGGCAAGTTTAGACAATTTTTTGAGGGTAGAGTAAGAGTCAAAAAGAAAGATAAGGCTAAGAAAGAAAGACCTAATAAAAAGGTATAACCCTCAGATTCTAAAGAAGCAACATGGTTTGAAACATTTTTCAAGCTATCCATTGAGAATGATGAATATTGGTACCCATATTAAACCCTGATAACCAATTTATATCAGTCACGTTAACTGTCTGAATAAATTACCGAAGGGAATGAAAATAGTCGTTACTGCTCTCGTGCTAAATCTGCTCGCTGGCTCGGTTTGGGCTCAGTATACCCTCGCCATTGATAACCCTGAAGTAAAGCAGTTAATTACGCAAAACCTCGAGTATCTGTACAATACCAATGTGGCTGAAAGCAAAAAACTGAACCAGCGCATTCGTCAGCTACTACCTAATCATCCAGCTAACCCATTACTCGAGGCACTAACTGTACGGGCGGCTCACCATCCCATAGAACCCGAAAGTCCGGAGATGGATCAACTGAAAGACTATCTCTACCAAACCGTAGAAACCGCCGAAGCAATACTAGACGAAGATGAAGATAATCCGGAAGCCACCTTCTTTATGATGGCCGGGTACGGATTGCTATCGCTATACGAAAACGAAAGCGGGAACTATATGAAAGCCGTAGGTCTTGCTCGGGACGCTTACAGTTCACTCAAGGCAGGTATGGAGATGAAGGAAGACTTTGCGGAGTTTTATTTTTCTACCGGATTATATAACTACTATCGGGTAAAGTACCCAGAGATGCACCCGATCTACAAGCCCTTCATGTGGTTTTTTAAGAGTGGCGATAAGGCTCTAGGACTAGAGCAAGTAAAAAAAGCCTACCGGGAATCTATTTTTATGGAGGCAGAGTCAGCCGATTATCTCGCCCATATCTATTTGCACTACGAAGACGATGCCCAGCAAGGTCTAAAATACGCCCGCATCCTCACCGAGAAGTATCCTAACAATGCGTACTTCGCCACCAACTTCCTAGATGCTGCTCTAGCCGTTGGGAACTACCAAAATCTGGAGTCTCCTATTCGTAGGTTACTGAATAATCCCCGACCCTATTACCGGATGGGAGGCCATTTATTTCAGGGAATGCTATTAGAAAAGCGGGATAAAGATTTTACTACTGCTGAACGTCAGTACATTAAAAGCCTTGAGGTAGGAACTAGTCTTAAGAGTGAACAGGCAGAACACTATCGTAGTCATGCCTACGCCGGACTAGCTCGAATTGCCCACCAACGGCAAAAATACACTCAGGCTCGTCAACTGTACGAACGAGCACTTGCCTCAGCCCAGTACGATATCGTTAGAAATGAAGCCGAGGCGTATTTAGATTAGATTTCACTAATGGTAAACTATAAAATCGTAATTCTCAACACCTCACCCTCAAGCCGGGAGGCTCATACTTTTTCCATCGATGAAAAAGTATGCAAAAAATCTAGGAAGATTTGAAACTCACTTCGTTCAAACAGCAAATCTTCCCTTAGTCAGTTCTTACGTCGAGTATTCAAATAAGTCGGATTACCCATCTTCCACTCCTTTTGATTTGAATTCCATAAAAGATAGGGCGGGTCAAACCCCTCAACAAATATGAGTTCATAAGTAGTGTCATTCAACTTAGAATATTCTGGTCTCAGAAAGTGATTAGCTGTATCAAAATTCATCTTTCTCAAACTTTGCCAATCGTCATCTTCAGGCAAACGATTATTTCTAGATTGAAATAACTCTATGTCCTCGATAATTTTACGCCCTTGTTGTATGTCTACATAACGATTTACCTTCACAGGTAAATTCCACCAGATAATGTATAGTCCAAAAAAGATAAATAGACCGACCACTACTGATGTCATAATCTTTTTTATCATGTGAAGGATGTACTCGGTTGAATCACACACCAACTCACGTCCCTAATCACTTCCGAGCGAGAGTCGGATCTTCTATCGTTTCTCCAGCGGCAAAGCGTTTTTTGCCTAGCTCTAGAAAATCTACAAAATTGGTTACGCTCAGATCATAAGCCTTAGGTTCGGCAAGTAGCTCGCCCTGGCTGTTCAGCAACACGTAGTAGGGTTGAGCATTGTTGTTAAACCGTCGGATCTGCAAATCGGCATTCTGCTTGCCAATGGTCTTTTTTACTTTACTATCGTAGTCTGAAGTATACCATGCCGATTCAGGCAATTCAGTTTTCTCATCTACGTACAGAGCCACTACCACAAAGTCTTCTTTCAAGCGTTGCAACACCGCCGGGTCAGACCATACCCGGGCTTCCATTTCTCGGCAGTTTACGCAACCGTGCCCGGTAAAATCAATAAACAGCGGTTTATTCTGCGCCTGAGCACAAGCCAACGCCTGATCGTAATCAAAGTAACCCTGGATGCCGTGCGGAAAGTGTAGTAAATCGCTGTACTTAGGTTCATCGCATAAAACTTCTTCGTTACTAACCAGCGTGGCTCCGCCGCTAGCTGACTGTTGCTGGGCAATCAGCAATGGCATATTAAAATCGTGGGTGTGCATGGGTGGCAAGTAACCTGCCAAGGCTTTCAGTGGTGCACCGAACAATCCAGGAATTAGGTAGACGACAAAAGAAAAAGTAGCAATTGCTAGTATCAATCGAGGCACCGGAATTGTCTCCAGCTTACTATCATGGGGCAAACGTAGTTTTCCTAATAGATAAAATCCTAGCAAAGCAAAAATGACAATCCAAAGGGTGAGGTAAACTTCGCGATCGAGAAGATTCCAGTGGTATACTTGATCGGCTACGCTCAGGAATTTTAACGCTAATGCCAACTCTAAAAAGCCTAGTACTACCTTCACCGAATTGAGCCAACCGCCTGACTTAGGCAAATTATTAAGCCACTGCGGAAAGGCGGCAAATAGCGCAAATGGAATAGCAAACGCCAGCGAAAAACCTAGCATCCCTACAATAGGCTTCACAAATTGCCCTCCGGCGGATTCTACCAGCACACTACCTACAATAGGACCCGTGCAAGAGAATGACACCAGTACCAAAGTAAATGCCATGAAGAAAATGCCGTAGTATCCGCCCTTATCGGCTTGTTGATCTACTTTATTGACCAGTGAGCTAGGTAATGTAATCTCAAATAGCCCCAAGAAGGAAAGGGCAAAAAAGATAAAGATCGCGAAGAAAAATAGGTTAGGTAACCAATGCGTACTTAGCCAATTGGCAAACGCTGGCCCGAAAATTACCGAAACCAACGTTCCGACTACGGTGTAAATAGCGATAATTGACAATCCGTAGATGATAGCTTCACGAATAGCCGCGGCGTTACTAGAGTTGCCCCCGGTAAAAAACGTGACCGTCATCGGAATCATTGGGAAGACGCAGGGTGTAAGCAAAGCGGCTAGTCCGGCTAAAAAGGCAATAAAGAAAAAAGTGATTAAGGTATAAGGAGTGGTAGATTCACGAGCGTTCGCATTCAAATCAGTGCCTGGAATTGATTGGGTAATATTGGCATCTGTTTCTCCTAGGGAAGATTGACTTTTACCAGCCAACGGTGCTGCCAGTGTAAACTCATCGTCAAAAGGAATACAGCGTCCGTCTACATCGGTACACACCTGATAATTATACGAGCCACTGACTTTGCCCAGATTTTCATTTAGCACTTTAACCGTTTGCCGGAACTCAGCTTTTTCAATAAAGTAGGTGTAGTTTCCTTCCCAAAGTTCGTCGTACTTCTCTTTAGCACCAATGGGCTTAATCTCCCCTACTAATTCGTAGCCACTACTAGGTTCAAAGGTAAACTCCGTAACCATGGGACCCAGGTCAGGGTCAAAATCAGTAGAATAGAGGTACCAATCTTTATCAATAGTGACTGTGAAGACCACATCCACTTCTTCACCAACCTTCATTTCTTCATTTGACCAAGATACTTGCCAGGTAGCCGGAGTCAGAATCTGAGCGTATGCTCTAAAGCTAATGACTAATATGAAAAATAAGGTAAAGAGATATGAGGTAGAGCGAATAGACATAATCATTTAGTAGCGTTCTAAGCTAGAAAAACGCTCACACATCACTAAAAGTTGCTTGAGTAATCTAGTCTATAACTCAACGAGCTTTATAGCCGATAAGAAAACGTAAAAATAATCGCGTGCCGACAAAAATCAGGCGAAGACTTCTTCTGGCTCTGTAATACGGCGACGGTGAATAGGGCGATCATCGCCATCGGGTAGGGTAACACCAGGGGGCAAATCAAGATCAGGTGTGGGGGTCATGGTAATACCACCATCATCATCATCGTCATCGTCGTCGCGGAAGCGAAAGTTACGCTTCTTCATCAGGACTACCATGAAGTAGACCATGATTACGTACGCACCTCCCATAAGTAGCAAATCAATCATAAGACGATCCTCCGATAAAAGTTTAAAATGTGTTCTATAAATCTATAAAAAAAACGCGGGAAATACGTATTAGTTCTGGAAAATAAAAATTTGTTAGTCGTATTAGATTTTTATTAGGGAAAATTGAAAATATGTCTTCTCTTCGTTATATAATTTCTGAGAATATCCTTAAGATTATTTATGCCAACGCCCGTTTTTGGTTTTTTCGCAGCAACATTAGTGCCGAAAAGGTGGTGAATAAGCTCAGGATAAAGTAGGCAAATACCACGTTAGAACCTACCCCGAAGAAATGAGCGGAGAACAACATGATAAAACAAACCCGCATCAGCACGTTCAGGATACTAAAAATGCTATTGACCCTTCCGATTACTTCATTGGGAATATATTTGAACAAAAACGCCAGCCGAAGCACCCGCGTTCCAGCATTGGTAAAGCCAATCAGTAAGCCTACACACAAAAATAAGCTGACTGACTGAGTAGTGGCACTCAGTAACAGCGCTCCGGTAGTGATCGCCATCAGTATTGCAATAGCGTATACCGTGTGTACCGACCGAAACAAACGGCTCACTCCAATACCTGCTAAAAGAGCTCCTACCCCGTAAAGCATCTCTACTCCGCCGAATACGTGTCCACCTGCCCCCAGGTGTTGAGAAATATACAGGGGCATTAAGGCGTGAAGCTGCACCAGCATAATTACGAAAATACTGTGCGAGAAAAAGCCAAACTGAAAGATAGCCGGGTGCTGCCGTAAATAGCGAAAGCCCGAACGCAGCCGCTTGATGAATGAGCCTCGCTCGATTTTATCTTCAAACTTGGGCACGTATCGAATAAAACCGATGAGAGCGATAGACATCAGATAGGTGATGCCATCCATCAGAAAAATCTCATGCATACTCCAGGCTTCAATCGTGAGCGAAAAACTATACGTATTTCCGGCTAGTGCGATAGTTGGCTGCCAGGATAATCCCTCCAGAAGTAAAGCAGCAAAAGCCCCAGCAATTACATTGGTAGACTGCCCCACAATCTCAATGGCTGATGTCACCTTGCTATACTCTCCCTCGGTACTAATTTCGTGGGCAAAGGCGTACAAATTAGGGTAGTGCAGATAGAACCCAAAAATGGTAGTAGCAAATACTCCGATGATTAACCAAGATGAAAGTTCACCTGAGAAAAAACCGTAGCCTGCCACGAGTAGCAAAATAGCGGCTTCTATCGTATTGGTCAGCAGAAAAACCCTTTTGCGGTTAAAGCGATCGACAATAGTTCCAGCCGTCAGTCCCCACAGTAAGGTAATGAAGGTAATGATCCCGTACAGCAGATTAAACTGCGACGACTCACCTTGCTGAGCAAAGTACCAGGGTACCGCTAACATGGTAATTCCTTGGGCAAATCCTGAAATTCCGTTAGCGGTAAAAAGTAATAAAAGAGTTCGCCGATGAGACCGCAAGAGCTACAAAAATTAGAGGTAACTATTTTGTGAACGCTTATCCGGCGGGAGGGTTTAGAGAAGGTTAGTACTAATGGGAAATGAGTAAGCGGGAATGTCCTTAGGATGGGTAGAATTAGTAGAATCTTACTTTTCCTCGTTAACTCGGAAAAAAATAAAAAGCTGCTCAACTAAGGCGCGAACAGCTTTTTTCATCGTAACAGCTACCTAACTAAAACTCTATTGTCCGAATTTGAAAGCGACACCAATATTGATTGGCACAAAGTTAATATTTTCACTCAGTGTTATTTCTGTGAGAGGGATTGACTCGTTAACAAATATCGTATGGTACTCAACGTTGGCATGTATATCAATGGCCTTGCTCACCGGAATTAAAACACCCGCAGTAGGAGCAACACCAAAATAAGTGCGAGAAACCTTGAAGAACGAACCAAGATCTACTTGGGTATCATAAATTCCACCTTTAATTCCGATATAAGGAGTAATGCCTTCGGTCATGGGAGTGAATGCTAATGAGGCAGTAATTGGACTAATTGTGAAGTCCACCCCGGGAATATTGATCCCTAAGGCATTAGCTCCGTAGGAGAATCGCTGAAAAGATAATCCCGCCATCACGTTTGGGCTAATTTGGTAGCGAGCATCTACTCCTAGACCGTAGCCATTGTCAATAATATTAGATGAATTTCCAGTAGAAAAGGCTGGACCTCCGGTGACTCCGATGGAAAACTGAGCCTGCGAAACGGAATGTAATGTAACTAAAGCAAATATGGTTAATAATATCTTTTTCATAAGATTGGTTGATATAGTATTGAATAATGATTTCAATCTTACGTAGGCAATTTCTGTGCAGAAAATGAGTTGCAAATAAAAAATGCACGATTTTTGCTAGCAAAAATTCTTAAACAGCTGGCTATCAAATAATTATAACGAATAAATATTCTTATATTTATTTTATATCCGTAAAAAGTTCAGCAGCAATACCATCGGCTAGTAGTTTTCCCGCCTGAGTGAGCACTAATTGCTGGTTTTCTAACATAGCTTTTTGCTCAGAAACTAAGTGATTGGCATACGCTTGATGTTCAGCCAATAAATCATAACCAAATTCTTGCTTCAGAAACTTCAGATCACAGCCCCATTTGGTGCGTAACCCCGTCATTAGGTATTCATTAATTCGGTCGGCTCGGCTTAGTTCTTCTCGTTCGCAAGGAATTTGTTTCTCAGCTAATGCTTTTAGGTATTTTCCGTTATTAGCTACGTTGTACTGCCGGGCATTTCCATCAAACGAGTGAGCTCCGGGCCCCACTCCCAGGTACAGTACATTTTTCCAGTAATTACTATTATGCTTTGATTCCCAACCGGGCTGGCAAAAATTAGAAACTTCGTACTGCTCGTAATCTGCCGCAGCCAGAGTACTAACCAGTAAATCAAACTGGGTGGCAGCGAAGCTTTCATCTACCGGAGGAATTTTCTGATGGCGCAACCAACGGCCAAACACTGTTTTTTCTTCAATCGTCAAGCAGTACGAAGAAATATGCGGCGGAGCTAATTCCATTGCAGTAGCTAAATCGGCCTGCCAGACTGAGTGATTCGGGTGGGGAATAGCGTAAATCAGATCAATACTTAAATTGTCTAACCCAATGTCTTGGGCGTGCTGCACACAACTCCTTGCCTCTTCGGCTGAATGTGCGCGGTTCAGATAGCGCAGGTGTGGCTCGTAAAATGACTGAATTCCGATGCTAAGACGATTGATCCCTGCTTTTTTAAGCATTCGTAGTTTTTCCCGAGAGAGGTCATCCGGGTTAGCTTCCAGCGTAATTTCAGGATTTACTGAGACTGAATAATGAGCGTACACCGCTTCCAGCAAGCTTGATAGCTCCTGTTCAGTTAGTAAGGAAGGTGTTCCTCCACCAAAGTAGATTGAATTCAGGGTTTGACCAGACAGATACTCCGTTTGTAATGCTAATTCCCAAGTAATTGCCCGTACCATATCAGCTTTACGTTGTTGATTGGTACTAAAGTGAAAGTCGCAGTAGTAGCATGCCTGCTTACAAAATGGAATATGAATATAGATACCTGCCAAGTCGTCGGTGTTAGTCCGTAAATAACCAATTATTGTGTAGATATAGTTCTTGATTTTTATGTATTCGGGTGTTAGAGTGTTCACGTATTCATGTAATTTTGAACACTTGAACACTTGAACACTTGAACACTTGAACACT
>CAKZYA010000075.1 GCA_937883755.1 uncultured Flammeovirgaceae bacterium
ATTGGAGTATCTGCTAGCTGTAGCAGTAGTACTTCATACCCTACAAAAAATCTATGTGGGTATGTACCTTCCGGAATTCTTTCATATTATCTCACTTCCCCATCGGAATGTCGGTAGGTTGGTAGAGGATCTCTACGGCTTTTTTCAGTTGCTGGTCTTCGCCTTCCAGTACTTGCTGGGGTTCATTCTTTACTAGGTGGTCGGGTTCTAGTTGTTGGTTTTCCAGGAAGTCGCCGTCAGTATCTAATACACCTACCTGGGGGATACCGAATACCAAACTTGGATCGATTTGCCGTTCCCACCAAACAGCGGTTCCGGTTCCGGGAACGGGCATACCTACGGTTTCGCCAATGCCGAGGGTTTGGTAGGCAAAGGGAAACATATGAGCATCGGAGTAATTGCCTTCACCCATAATCACGGATGAGGGGCGCGTCCACTTAAACTGCGGTTCAGCGCCTAGCTTTTGACCGCGAGGCAAAAAGGAGAAGTACTCTCGTCCGTTTAGGAAAGTAACCAGATCGTCGTGCAGCCAGCCGCCGCCGTTAAAACGGGTATCTACCACTACGGACTCTTTATCAGAATAGCGACCGAGCAATTCGCTGAATACCTCTCGGAAGCTGGCATCGTTCATACCGCGCACGTGTACGTAGCCAATCTTACCATTAGATAATTCTTCGGTTTCTGCTCGGCGTTGCTTTACCCAACGTTCGTACAGTAGTTCGCTCTCTCGCCCTATGCTCACTGGTTTTACCCGCACATCCCAACGCTTGTTTTCATCAGGGTTATACATAGAAAGGAGAGTAAACTGGTCTTTTTTACGGTTAAGCAGTGGAGCTACGTTCATTCCAGCGGTAATGGCTTCCCCATCAATCTTCTCAATAATATGCCCAGCCTGAATATTATATTCGGGATCATCGAGTGGGCTTTTATCCATAATCTCTTGAATTTTCAGCCCATCGCCTTCGTAGGTTTCATTGTAAAATACGGCTAGGGAAGCGGTTTCATCAGCCCCTTCGGTATCAGGATAATAGCGACAACCAGTGTGGGAAGCGTTGAGTTCGCCGAGCAATTCGCTCATCATTTCGGAGAAATCATAGTTGTTGTTAACGTGGGGCAAAAATTGGGCGTAAGCTACTTTCAGACTATCCCAGCTTACATTGTGCAGGTCTTTTACGTAAAATTTCTTCAGTACCTGCCGCCACATATGTTCGTAGATGTACTCCCGCTCGGCGAGTGGTTTTAGATCCATATTGGCTTTAAAAGCGACGGGCTTTTTCTTCTTCTTTTCAATATCTACTTTGATAATCTTCCCGCCGTTCAGGACGAACAGGTTCTTTCCTTTTTTATCCATTGCTAACTGACCACCGCGCTGGTCGAGCTTTACCAGAATTTCCGTAGAGCGTTTTCGCAGATCAGTTACCCACACATCGTGACCTTTCTCAAAGCTGCTCATGTAGTACAGCTTTTCCCCGTCAGGTGAGAGTAGCGCATCGGCTAAACTTGAGGAATGAATCGTCAATCGAGCCGTTCGGTCTTCAATATCCTCCAGTTCAATATTGATTGGATCGGCTACTTTCTTCTTGTCTTCTTTATCCTCATCTTTTTCTTCAGAATCCTCCTTCTTATCTTCTTTTTCCTTCTCTTTCAATAGTTCGTATTCTTCCTTGCTCAGGTTAAACTTTTCCCAAGCCGCTGGGTCAAAAAACATGGCGTACACATCATCCTGAGAACCCCAACTTCCGTGACTACGCATACCGCGTCGGTCGGTAAACCAGATGGCTACCTCTCCGTCCATTTGCCATTTGGGCAAGTAATCGCTGTAGCCACTATTCGTTAGATTCACCACCTCTCCGTCGCCGGAGGCGGAAATTAATCCCACTTCATCAATCCAACGGCCTCGGTCTAAGAACTGCACCAAAAACCATTTGCCGTCGGGTGACCATTGGTACCACTGATCGCCGTCGGAGTAAGAATAATTTTTATCACCAGGCAGAATGGTTCGGACGTTTTTGTTATCCAGGTTAACCACCTTCAGCGTAGTGCGCTCTTCCAGAAAAGCCACCTCTTTTCCATCGGGTGAATAGGATGGTTGGAAGGTTTCGGTTTCAGTTACTAGAATGGGTGTTTCCTCCAGAACCGTGGCGGCGTAAAAGTAAGGCTCTTCATCACGGATGATGCGGGTCTCATACAGATTCCAGCTACTATCGCGCTCGCTAGCGTAGAGAATTTTTCTTCCTTCGGGATCAAAGCTGATAGAGCGTTCCTGCTCGGGAGTGTTAGTCACTCGTTTGGTCAATCCACTTTCTACGTCGGTCACAAATATCTCACCGCGTACCACGAATGCAATTTCTTCCCCATTGGGTGAGAGTGCCATTTCGGTAGCTTTGCTGGTGAAAGTTTCTAGTCGGCGAGCGTTGTATTTATCGTCGGTACGAATGCTGATATTCACTTTCTGAGGTCGTTCGCTTTCACGCATGGTATAGATTTCGCCGTGGTAGCCAAAGCAAAGTACACCATTGTCAGAAACTGATAGAAAGCGTACTGGGTGTAAGTCGAAGTTAGTGAGTTGCTCTTTCTGACTCGAGTTATCCACGTTCATTTTCCAAACATTGAAACTCCCACTTTCTTCACTTAGGTAATAAGCCGATTGCTCGTCGGCACTCCACCAAGCGTTCCGATCTTCACCATTGAAGGTAGTAAGTTGAGTATGCTCACCGGAGTTGGCATCGTACAGCCAGATGTCGCGGGCAATAGAGGAGGTATGATGTTTACGCCAAATATCTTCGTAGCCCTTTAAATCCTGATACAGCATTTTATCGCCCGAAGAAGATACGTGAGCATGGTTTATTGGCAGCGATAGTTCTTGCGTAGGCTGTCCACCTTCGGTAGAAATCTGATAAAGCTGATTGAATCGCCGGTAAGGAAACAGCGCACTTTGGGCACTAGGAGTGCGAGAAGAGGTAAATAGCACACTTTGACCATCATTACTAAAATCCGTTGGGTGATCGTGAGCAGAATGATAGGTAAGCCGTTCGGCCTTGCCACCCTGAGCGGGCATTAGGTAAATATCGAAGTTGCCAAAGCGGTCGGAAGCAAAAGCGATCTGCTGACCATTGGGCGACCAAACCGGATAATAGTCATGGGCTTCGTGCAATGTTAGCGGAACAGCTTCTCCTCCGGAGCTAGGTACTGAATATAAATCACCCTGGTAGCTAAATACGACGGTTTGTCCATCAGGAGAAAGAGCCGGATAGCGCATCCAGAGTGGATTCTCGTAATCTTGACCGACTGCTAAAAATGGCAGAGATAGGAGGAGGAGATGTATACGATACATGAGTTAAGGTGTGAGTTTCAACTTGAGTTATTTCTCAAAGATAAACAACAATTCAGTAGCACGCTACTACGAAAATAGATGTCTGTACGGAAAAATGACTTATGAACTCTCTCACCTAAAAACCTGGGGCTGTGGTTCTGTTTAAAAACCGAAACCAACCCGAATACCGGGGAATACTGTATTAAAATTATCGGTTATGTACAGGTGCGGATTTACAAAAACCCCTTTCACGGGTGACCAATTGGCACCAAGCTTAAAAGTATTCTCACCGAATAAATCGCCTTGCCGCGAGATCAAATACCCCAACTCTATTCCTAGTATTTCTTTCTTCTTGGTTTGCTTACTAATATCCCAGCCATAGCCCACATTCAAAAAGGTGTTGATGTTAGTGCCTCCTTCCGAGCCAAAGTCAAAAAGCATATTTGAGGAAATATAGGGAAACCTAGCCACTCCCTTTTTGTTAAACCCAATGCCCACGCCAAAAGAGACATCCGGCACCCAGGCATTTTTAACTAATCCGGCTCCCGCACCTAAAGTCAATTCCAGAAAATCAAGTTCATTATTCCTATCGTCAATCTTCATCACGGCTCCATCAATACATTCGTAGTAAAGTGATTTTGACCATCTACTTTTTTCGGGAAGAATCGCAATTACTTTTTCTAAACACTCCGACAAGGATAGGTCAGTGATACTGGATATATCGGAAGTTGTGATGAAAATCTTGAATTCCTTACTGACTATAATGCCTCGGTCTCGGACTCCGGTATTGGTAAAGCTTCCTTCTTTTCTTAGGTAGACGATCTTTTGGTTGCCTGGTTCTACTGTTACTGAACCACCTACCGAGTAACGAACCACTTCAGCCGATTCGGAAGATAGTTGATTTTGAAGCTGAGTCACTACTCTTTTAAAATCTGCTAAAGCAGCTACTACACCACTGGATGATTTCAGGTCGGAATAATCAGGAACTGCCATATTGACTTCTACTCGATTATCTACGTAGAATATTACCGAGTCTCTGATCATTTGTCCAAAACTAGCAGTTGACAACGTTAAAATCATAAGGATTAGACATAGTTGTTTCATAGTAATTTTGCTGATTACGTGCATCTTCGTTAATACTTATTGATGATTAGTCTTCTCGAGAGAATGGACCGAATTTAAGCTTTATCGATTCAGACGGTTGATTTCTGCTTAGATTAGAAGAGCTAAGAAAGATCACGTCGTCGGTCTCAATTTCTGGTAATATGGCAGTTTCCTCTCTTTTAGGTGATTCTTCTGCTATCTCCGCAATTAGCCCTTGCGAGTGTGTAAAATCAGGCGTAGCCTTTATATACTCTACCTGCTTTATGTACACTGTATCAGTACGGTAGATAACCACTTCCTTGGGGTTGAGGGGTTGTTCTGCTTGCAAACCTGCTAGCATTTGCTCCATCTGCCCTATCTTGGTTGCCAATAATTCAGCCTGGGTATCTTTAGTGTGCAAAGCTTCGGTTTGAGATACATAGCTTTGCTGCATCTGATCTAATTTGTTAGCTAGTAAATCTATCTGCTGACGATATTGCTGTTGGATACTATACAGAATGAAGGAGAAAATAATCATCAGCAACGCAACAGCCGCAGCCAAATTATACCACGTAATCACCCTTTTTGCGGTAACTTTTTGCTGAACTGCACCCCAAATGAATGGTTTTGCAGAATCCATCTGATGCTTATGCAAATCATTGCTTTCCTGTAACTTTTCCCTGATGATTTTATCAATATCAAGCGGTTCCATAAGCTTTCTGATCATTAATAATATTCATTAAGTGATGGCGGGCTTTTTTCAATTGAGTCTTTGATGTGCTTTCGCTGATACCCAGCATGTTGGCTATCTCTTTATGTGAATAACCTTCCACCACATATAAATTGAAAACGGTTCGGTATCCGGTCGGAAGCCCTTCTATCATTCGTAAAATATCAGAGGCCTGCATTTGCTGTAGCGCATTCGCTTCTGATGTTGGCGTATTCAGATGTTGACCATCTTCATTAAATTGAATCAGCTTTCTTTTCTTCAGCGACCGAATAGCTTCATTAATCAGTATGGTGCGAACCCATTTTCCTAAACTACCCGGGCCATTGTAGGAGAATTTGGATAAACTTTTAAAGACCCGCGTGAATGACTGGATGATAACATCTTCTGCATCATGATGGTCGCTTAGATAGCGCATGGCTATCAAATAAAAATCTTGGTAGAATTGATTGAAAAGAGATTCTTGGGCACGACGATCACCTTTTACGCACCGTCTTATTAATTCCTCTTCGTTCAAGATCAATTCTTTCACAGTTTAGTCTTTCAACTACAGAACCCAGCGATCTTAAGATCGGTTGCCTGACCGAAAAAATTCTATGTAATTGTAAAAGGAGGGATATAATATGTTGGGAGTGTTCTGGAAGAGTACTCCCAATAGTTTTAGGCTAGAATACCGAAAAGTCAAAGAATTCTAAAACTGACTTATCACCGGTAAAGCGTAGGGTGTATACGGGGCTCCGGCTTGTTCCAATTTCTCCTGCAAAGGCTGAATTTTGTCGCTAATCAGTGTTTTTAGGCGTTGAAGCCACGGGCGGAATTCTTCCTTCGCAATAGCGTAGCTATCTCGGTGAGTTTGGGTAGGCTGGGTAGTAGTATTAGATTGTTCAAAGACAATATAACTAATTCGGGAAGCAATACTAGGTGGTTGCCCTTTATCCAGTTTAGCAGCGACCCGGTCGGCATTTAGTTCTCGGTTCAGCGTAGCTATCTCCTGCTGAATTTCCTGTACTTCAGTGTAGACTTTGTCGTAGGGTAGCTCTACCTGCTGAATGGCTATTTCAATATGCTTCATCTGATTTTGAATCTCCTTTAGTGATTCTTGTGCTCCTCGCACCGCCCGAAACAACTGGGTTACCTCTTGCTGAAATTCTACCAGCTCCTGTCGATCATCTGCTGGTAGCGTAGTGTTATCTAACGCTTTCACCGCAAAGCTCACTGGCTCAGCTAGAGGAGTTACTTCACCATCTACTAGTTTAGCCATAGCCACCTGATATGTACCCGGAGGAACCATAGCCCCAGCGGGTGGAGTAGCAAAGGGATTATAATAGGCGGGCGGCACCAGATTCACTGGATTTTTAGGCGCGTAACGTAAATCCCAAGTTAAGCGCTGAAGTCCCGCCTGAGGCTTGGTGCTGATATTTCTAATAATATTTCCGGCTTCGTCCTTAATGGTAAACAGTAACTTAGGCTTAGGCTCTTGCTGCTCAGCTAACAGATTCTCATAAGAGGGATAAGGATTGTCTTCGGCTTTCTTCTCACGAGCTTGGCGGAGTTCGGCCTGCGTTTTCAGTGTGTCTTTCAAATAGTAGGTTATGAGAGCTACCGAGGGCAGATTCTCACCCATGTAATAGCTATCACCCTGAAATGATCTTTTGGGCAGTCCCAGCGGGGTGCTTTCTTGGTATAGCCAAGCATCACGCACTGCGAAGAGTGCGGCCTCAGTTTCGTCGGGACGGTAATTTCGGAGGGAAGAATAATCATCCAGCACATAAAAGCCGCGTCCGAAAGTACCCAGCACCAAATCATTTTCTCGTGGCTGAATAGCAATATCCCGCACGGCAATGATGGGTAAACCTCCTTTCAGTTGGGTCCACTGCTGGCCGCCACTGTTGCTGAAGAATACGCCAAATTCAGTGCCAGCAAACAACAAGTTAGGATCTTCATGATCTTCAGCAATAGCATAGACTGAACCTCGTTTTGGTAAATTAGCACTGATAGCAGTCCAACTTCGCCCTTGGTCGGTACTTTTATACAAATAAGGCTGAAAGTCGCCGTACTTATGGTGATTGAAAGCAGCGTACACTACTTGTTCATCGTGTTGCGAAGCCCATAGTGTGTTAACATACGTTCGATCTGGCACTCCCGGGAACTGAGATATTTTCGTCCAGGAATCACCTCCGTCATTCGTGATTTGAATCAACCCATCATCAGTACCGACAAATAGTAAGTTTTCATTCAGGGGCGATTCAGAGAAAGCGACAATGGTTCCGTAGGGTGAGGTTGACTGATTTTTAGCAACTGCATCTACACTCCAGATTTTCCCCATCACTTTTAGCTTATTACGATCAATCTGCTGGGTAAGATCATCGCTGATTACCTCCCAGCTATTTCCCCGGTTGTCACTACGGAATAGTTTGTTGGCCGCAAAGTAGATTCTCGTCGGATGGTGGTGGCTGATTGTCAGTGGAGCATCCCAATTCCAGCGGTAAGCGACTTCGTCTTTTCGCGGTTTAGGTTGGATACCTACACTCTCACCGCTTTTACGGTCATAGCGTACTAGGTAGCCGTATTGCGCTTGAGCGTACACAATATTAGGATCGTTAGGGTCTACCTGCGATTCAAAACCATCGCCGCCGTTGGTCACAAACCATTCGCTGTTAGCAATGCCATTGTTAGAAATACTGCGGGAAGGGCCTCCCAGGCTAAAGTTATCTTGGGTACCACCGTAGATATTGTAAAATGGTTCAGCATTATCCACCGCCACTTTGTAGAATTGGATGATGGGTAGATTAGGTTTATAGTGCCAGGTTTTAGCTCCGTCGAAGGTTTCGTAAATACCACCATCGCAACCTACCAGAAAGTGGTCAGCATCCTGCGGATTAATCCACATACAGTGATTATCCACGTGTTTGGTATCTTCTCCTAGCACCTTAAATGTTTTACCGCCATCCACGCTGATGTGCAGCCAGGTGTCCATCGCGTAAATTTTATCAGGATTTACCGGATCGGCTACAATTTCCTGATAGTAGTTTCCGCTGGTAGCGTAGTCGCCGCGCTTCTCCCAACTTTCGCCTTGGTCAGTAGAACGATAAAAACCACCTTCGCCCTGGGCTGCTTCCACAATAGCGTACAAAATATCTGGGTTAGCCGGAGACTGACTCAGGCCAACCCGCCCCATATCTACTTTCGGTAATCCTTTATTAATTTTTGTCCAGGTTTCGCCCGCATCGGTACTGCGGTATACACCCGACTGCGGCCCGCCGCCCAGATAAGTAAATACATGCCGACGACGTTGAAATGCCGTAGCGTAGAGAATGTCCGGGTTGCGCGAATCCATAATTACTTCATTGATCCCTGTATGCTCGTCAATAGAAAGCACTGCGTTCCAGCTTTGCCCGCCATCGACAGATTTATACACCCCTCGTTCACCACCCGCACTCCACAGTGGGCCAATTGCTGCTACGTAGATGACATTGGAGTCGCGAGGATCAACCAGGATGCTACCAATATGCTCTGATTGCTTCAAGCCCATATTTTTCCAGGATTTACCACTATCGCGAGAGAGGTATACGCCATCGCCGTAACTTACGCTACGTTGGTTGTTGTTCTCGCCCGTACCTACCCAAACTACTTTCGGGTTATGCGGATCGAGCGTAACACAACCAGTGGAGTAGCTACCCTGGCTATCAAAGATAGGCTCGTAGGTAGTACCCGCGTTCACGGTTTTCCAAATACCTCCCGAGGCGGTAGCAACGTAGTATTCCTTAGGATTTTCGGGGTTTACGGCAAAATCAGCAATGCGTCCTGAAGTAAGAGCAGGGCCAACGTTGCGGAATTTAAGTCCGGCCAAGGCGAGGATCTTTTCTTCTTGATTACTAGCTGCTTGGGATTTTTGCTTTTGGGACTGGGCGGTAATGGTAAGTGAGAAAAGCAGTGCGCTAATTAAGCATGGATATACCTTATTCATGATTTTAATTATATAGGCCGGTAGCTAAAATATTGAGCCGATTAAGATAAGGAATATTCGGGGGCTTTTACAAGGAGGGAAAGAGAAGATAAAAGTGGGAGGACGGAAGAATAGAGAAAAAGTAATCCCTTTAGACTAATCCAAAACAGAGAAGTCTAAAGGGATAAAAAAAGTTATTTAGGCTTAACAGTTATCTTAATAACCGAAGCATTTTCAGGAACATGAAAATCAAAGTCACGATCAGCAACTGGCTTGATTACATCAACCTCATCGTGAGGCCCCACGTTGCTAGAACCGGGCTCTTGTGCTAGCACTTGGTCGGGGCCAGTACCAGGAGCAGTATCCGCTTCAGTACCTGCGTCATACAGCGAAATATACTCGGTAACGTCGCCGTATATCGGTTCATCACCATCAAACAGCGGCAAGCCACCGTCGTTAAATCCGTAGAACCAATCGTTAGACTGCACAAACATAGTTACTACTTGCAAGTAGTAACCCGGTAAAGCAGTTACCTCAAATGAATAAGGCTCACCGGGAAGAATTGGACCATCGGGGCTGAGAATACCACTCATACCGATGCTTTCTTCTCCAGCTAATTGATCGGCTTTTACCATGGCCATTCCATCTTCGGCAATCAGTTCGGTGCCTTCATCGGCTGGCATATGGGGGGCAAAAACAGCTTTAGATCCAGCAGTAGTTTTGTACAGAGCAAATACTCCCGGAGAGAGTGGAACTATTCCATTAGCTCTATCGGTGTCAATTAATCCAGGTTCAGAAACGTTCTCAACCGTTACTATAAAAGTGGTGGGTTCTTCTTCATCGTCGTGGATATCATCCAGAATATCGTGAAGAATTTCTCGGCAGCCAAAGGTGCTGCTGAGTAATACAGCAACTAAAGCCAGTCTTAGTGTTCGGAATAGTACCATAGCGTTGTGACAGGTTAGGTTAAACATAAATTTTGCTTGGTGAACCTAAAGTAGAAGTAAGCGGTCAGGTGAGGTGTAAGCCAGACGACATAGTAGCTAGATACGGTAAAAACAAAAAAGTGGACTCGGTTGGAATCCACTTCAAATACGGGCTAGTTTAGTGATAAAAGTACTTATTCAGTACTAAGAGACTCAGCCTGAACTTCTTTCTCAACTGATTGGTCAATAAGCTCTTCCATCAGGGCAAAAAAGTCTTTTTTGTAACGGCGGTATTCGGTAGCGAATGCTGCTAGGTGATTACTTAATCCTCCAAATTTTTGCTGATACTCGTCAAGGTTTAGGATGTTTTCCTCTTCCATTTGGTGGGCAAGGTACTTAACGTGGCGGCGGGTTTGCTGTCTAAACTGATCTAGTAATTCTCCATCGTAGTAGATAAGTAGGTTTTGAAGGTGACTCAGCCGTTGCTTTTGTTCTACTGAGAGACATTTTCCAGTGTAAGTATCGAGCATCTTCTGGAAAAATTTCAGCTCTTGTTTCCATAATGATACCTCTGACTGCCAATCTAGGCTGTTGTGGTACATTTCTTCGATGTTACGCTCCATCGACATGGGCTGAGATTCTGCAATCATCTGATCCATAAGCATAAAATTTATGTGAAAAATATGTAGAGGCGAGCGAGTACAGGTAGACCCTAATGATAAGCATGAATGTTGCAATTCGGTCTACGTCAATATAGCAGAAAAGCTATAACGATAAAAGAAAAAACTAACCAAATTCGGAGTACACCGACAATACTCAATTAGTGGTCAGGTTTATTCATATTTTTCTCAGGTTTCTCAACAGTAGCTTCTACAGTATCTTCATTCGGTTCATCCCAGAGATACTTATTAAACCATTGCCAATTATGCCATACGGCAGCCAGTCGCTCCTTAGGTTTATTGATACCGTGACCAAAATCTTTGTACACAATCAATTTGGTATCCACCTGCATATCGCGCAAGCCCTGGTACAGTTTGTAGGCATTCGGAATAGGCACTCGCTTATCATTTTCCCCATGTTGAATTAGGGTTGGTGTACTGGCATTACGAATGTTAGTCATGGGCGATGTCTTGGCGTAAACATCAGGGTCGTCCCACGGAGTAGCTTGCAGATACTGACGGGTGAAGGGGTGAATATCGGTGTTGACATAGTACGTAGTCCAGTCAGAAATTCCTGCACCTACACTGATGGCTTGGAAGCGATTGGTGTTAGTAGCTAAGAAAGCAGAGATATAGCCGCCTTGGCTCCAACCCATGGCTCCCATCCGGGTAGTATCAATCATATCTTGTTCAGCCAGATAATCAACCCCTGACATCACATCCCACATATCGCCTACGCCCAGATTACGAACATTCAGTGAGCGAAAATCTTCTCCGTATCCGGCAGACCCTCGGTAATTAGGCCGAAGTACGAGTGCTCCTTTTTCTAACCATTGATTAACCGGGTAAACGTATCCTAAAACCGGAGTGGGAGTATCTATGCCTGTTGGCCCCCCGTGAATGACGACCATGAGTGGGTACTGTTTGCTCGGATCATAATCATCGGGTTTGTGTAGTATACCTTCAATAGTAGCATCATCGCGACTGTTCCACTGGATTACTTCACTGCTACCTACCCGCATATCCTGAATTTGCTGAGTCATATTGGAGACGGCAATGGGTTCCCACTGGCGGGTGGTAGTAGTATAAATTTCGGTAAGCTGGGTGGCCGACCGTCCCTGTAACGCGAGGTTTTCACCATTCTGAGAAAAGCTCAGCGCATACACATTGTCGGGATTTTTGAGTATGGCTTTAGATTTTCCCGATTCCGGGTTGATTTCGTAAACGTATTGATTGGTACGCTGTCGCGCTAGGGCGTACATGCCGTTGGGGTTCCAATGGAGGTTGAAAACTTCTTCATCAATATCGGTAGCAATAGACTGGGGTTGTTTGCTACCGTCAGCCGGAATTTTTAAGATCTTGCCATTTTTATAAAAGTTAGATAATGTATCACCATCGCTCGACTGATAAGCTATCCACTGCCCATCGGGCGACCAGACCGGATTTCCATCGTAGCCTGGAGTATCTACCAAAGTACGGATTTGATGATCCTTTACACTAATAACCGCAATATCAGCTGAGAAAAATGAGAGTAACTGTGAGGTTTTTTGTCGCTGAAAGGCAATCTGATCTCCATCAGGTGACCAAGCAAAGCTACTCACCGAAAAATGATCGCCTTCCGTAAGCTGCTCCGACTTAGGATTTTGAATACAATCTTCGTTATCAGTAGAATCATTGGTGCAGGGCATTTCCTCGGGGCGGGGCCACATATCAGGCTGCACGGCTAGTGTCCATAAGTGGTACTGATCGTACTCCTCATCTTCCACTGCAAATTCACCAAAACGCTCTTTACGCGCTTTTTCTTCTTCTTTATCTTTATCGGCCTTGGTGTAAGCAATTCGTAGCTCAGTAGGCGACCAAGAAAATTGCTGAATGCCTCCTTCTACTGATGTAACCTGCTGGGCTTCGCCCCCGGCAGCTCGGATCATATACACCTGATTATCTTCATCGCGGTCAGCCAGAAAAGCAATCCATTGGCTATCGTGCGACCATTGAGGCTGGGTGCTACTACCTTTCTCAGTATAGGTTAGTTGAAATGGCGGATGCCCTTCTTTATAAAGCCAAATTTCTTCATCGTAGCGATTTTCTTTCCAGTCGGTACTCCGAACCTGATAGGCTATCATGCTACCGTCGGGAGAGATTTGAGGATTAAACGCACTACGTAGAGAAAGTATCTCTTCAAACTGCCGGGTAGCTTCTTTAGACTGGCTATAAGCTGCAAAAGACGAGATGTAAAATAGGAAAAAAATCAAGACAGAAATCCGCATAACTTCATAGGTTAGGTGGTAAACGGAAAACTATAATTTGTTTACAAAGTCCGAAAAATCCAAATACTCATCTAGACTACTTCTGATTATTCTACTCGCTGCTAAATTTTCTGCGACGGTCAACTTTCTGGCTTCTGGTTAGGGTGGATGTAAGTTTTTCCTTATTTTAGAAGGTTAATAAGAAAAAAATAGCTTTTTAAATGCTGTTTCTGGCTTTTGTTAAGAGATGGCTAAGTTATTATTCATGTACTATACTACTAACTTTTACATCTTTATTGGTGCATCACTACTCGAACCTTACCAATCGTATTCTTCTGCTTATTTTTTTGAGCTTACTGGTCTCATCTACCGTGCTGGCTCAGGCTGAAAAAGCAGTTGATCATAAAATATGGGTCAAATTTAAGGAGGCTATTCCCGAGTGTCACGTATCATCAGGAACCGTAGATACTGGAAAAGCATCTTTAGATCAGCTCAATAAGGATTGTCGGGTAGTAGGTATTCGTCGGGTATTTCCGTTGAGTTATAAGTTTGAGAAAGCCCATCAGCACTACGGATTACATCAGTGGTACGAAGTAGCATTTGCCGATACTTTAGCTACTCCGGTACAAACTCTAGCAGAAATGTTTTGTGAAAATGCCTGGGTAGCTACTGCCGAAACTATTCCCGTTCGGACTCATTTATCTACTAATCAGGCTGATACGATAGCTTCGGCCAATGATCCTCGGTACAAAGATCAATGGCACTACGATAATACCGGACAAAGTGGAGGTACTACTAGGGCAGATATTCGTTTGGCTGCTGCACGTTTCCTAAATAGTGGAGATCAGCGGGTAGTGGTGGCAGTAATTGATGGAGGCATTGACACCAAGCATGAAGATTTACAACAAGCTCTTTGGGTAAATCAAGCTGAAAAAGATGGAGAGTTTGGGGTAGATGATGATGGCAATGGCTACGTAGACGATGTATACGGTTACGACTTCAGTGCCGACGCCGGGAGAGTTTATTCTGATAAACACGGAACGCATGTGGCGGGTACCATTGGAGCGGTCACAAACAACGGTGTGGGAGTGGCTGGCATTGCTGGGGGAGACGGGGAGCAACTGGGAGTGAGGCTGATGAGTTGCGCGGTGTTCGGTCGGTCAGGGCAGGGTGGTTTCCCAGTAGCTTTTGTCTACGCAGCTGATAACGGAGCAGTAATTGCTCAAAATAGTTGGGGTGGGGGTGGCGAAAGCCAGGTGTTGGAAGATGCCATTCGCTACTTCAATGAGCGGGCAGGCTACGATAACTCAGAAGAAAAATTTGGTCAGAATATTCAGATTGGACCCATGGCGGGTGGCTTGGTAGTATTTGCGGCTGGTAACAATAAAAC